>NZ_NFGZ01000001.1 GCF_002159175.1 Flavonifractor sp. An92
CGGAGGACGATCCCCGGCAGTGGCTGACCAAGGCCACCGAGACGGCCTACTATAACTTCCGTGCCGATGAAACATACCAGCAGGAATACTTTCGCCGGGGCCTGAGCCAGCCAAAAGGAAGCCGGGCGAACATCATGGCCCGGGTGCTGGAGAAGAACCCGAGGTTTATCCACGAGCCTATCTACACGGAGCAATTGGATGGGCAGGCCCGGAATATCCTAAAGGGATATGCTGTTGGGCGTCTGCTGGTGCCAGGGGACAACCGTTTTCTCTCCGGTGATCTGCTGGAGCTGCTGCGGCAGTTAATTGCGCCTCGTGTGTTCCAGTTGCCCGGTGAGCGGGACTTCTGCAACCAAGTGCTGGGAGACCTCTTCGCGGAGGACTGTTTCTTTGCTCCCGGCGCAGCCTATGACCATGAGGACAGCTGTACTCTGCTCCGTAATCCCCACATTGCCCGGAACGAGGAATTGCAGCTGTCGGTGTATCCAGAGGGCGACAAACTGCGCCAGCACTACCTGGGCCACCTCACCGATGTGGTCATGGTGTCTGCTGACAGTTTGGCGGCGGAGCGGCTGGGCGGCGCCGACTACGACGGCGACCTCATCAAGACCATTGCCGATCCCATCCTGAACCGCTGTGTGAAACGGAACTATGATTACGATGTCCATCAGCAGCTCTCCAACAATGCCAACCTGCCCCTGCTGAAAATTCCATCCTTATCCGCACCCAAGTCTGACGCCAACGACTGGCAGGCTCGTTTTCAGACGGTGGAGAACACCTTTGCTGCCCGTATTGGACAGATCTGCAACGCCGCCCTGGACCGCAGCGTCATCGCCTACAACGACCACGCCGACCCGGAGGAGCGCAAGCGGTGCCGCCGGGACTTGGAGGCTCTGGCCATCTACAGCGGACTGGAGATCGACGCGGCCAAGACCGGTGTGCGCCCCAATCTGGATGAATTTCTGGGCGTGAGGAAGGTAAAACGCACTCCATTCCTCCAGTACAAATATCTGGTGGAGCGGGCGGAGGAACGCCGCCGTGCCTGGTACGAGCCCACCCACCGGGAGCGGCTGGAGACCTTCTTTGCCGGGATCGACTGGGACACGGTGGACTCCCCGGTGGAGCGATTGCCCTGGCTGGCCCGCCAGCTGGAGCGCAACACGCCCAAGATTCAGGAGAAACCAGCGAAGGACAGCGAACTATTCACCTTCGCCCAGGAACGAAGTTGGAAGAAACAGCTGGACCAAAACATTCTTTCTTCTGTCTCTGCCTTGCTGTGGGACTACGAGCACTGCCTCTCCCGCATCCGGGCCTGCCGCGCCCCTGCCAAGGGACAGCAGCGGAAAACGGATATCGACCGCATTCTCTACGCCAGGGGACAGGAAGAAGTCTACGACAGCGACGAACTGTATGCCTTCTTCCAGCAGTTCTCCCCGGAGCGTATCGCCGCTCTGCGAAAGGAGATTGTGGAACAGCAGTGGCACCTGATGGCAGAAGGACAGAGAGAACCATTTCTGCGGGAGCATCTGCCGGAGGCGGTAGACTACTATGATCTTCTGACCGATTTCCGCCACGGTGGGTTCCGTCTGCTGGGGGATCTGGTCTGTGATATGGACGATCTGGAGGCGGCCCGGGAGCGGAAACAGCTCCGACGCCCAACAGATTCTCCAGCTTTCCAGAAGATGATGGAGGCCTATCTGTCTGCCCCCTTCAGCGGCAACGAGCGGGCCGTGGTGTCTAAGGTCTGCCGCAAGCTGTTGAATAAGATTATCCGTCCCAGCCTGGCGGTACCCTATGTGGTAGCCCTGGGTAAGCGGAACCTGCTGTGGGACCTGCTGCCGGATCACATCGAGGAACATGTTCTGGAGGTGGACCATGCTGAATGAGTGGAAGGAATTTCAGGACTACACCGGTGCGGTAAACTATACCGCCCGGAACAAGCAGGACACCACCTATCTGGGCCGCTTTACCTTCGACACCATTTTGGATTTCGAGGGACTCAACCGGGTGCTGACCATCCTGGCAAGAGGGTTTGCGTTTCATAATGAGGATGGCAGCCCCGCCGAAGCACCCCGGGAACGCATCGACTATGCCAAGCGGGGCCTGTGTGCCTGGTGCAGTGTGCCGGACAGCAAAAAAGCCACGCCCCGGGAGGCGTGGCAGTTCGGCAGTGATTTTAGGAACCTTCATTCGGAATTCCATGGTCTTGTAGATGAAAACGGCAGCGGATGGTTTCACCGCCATGTGCATCGGGTGGTGGCTTTTGTGCGGGAGAATCCAGGGAAGGTATCCAGCAGCGCCCAGAAGAAGTGTGCCGCCATTGAGAAGGGCTTTGACCGGGCCTGGCGGGACAAGGTGATCCAGATGCAGATCCCCTTGTTCGCCCCCACCACCAAGGGGCAGTGGGGATTGCGGTTTGACAGCTTTCTGGCCCAGGCTTTGGAGTTGGGACCGCTCTGGAATGAGGAACCAGAGCTGCCGCCCACGCTGGTGGAGCAGCTTCGCAGCCTCACACCCAAGGGTGTTCCTGTGGAGATGGTTGAGACACTGGTGGCCTACTACCTTCTCAACGAGCCGGAAGATTCCGACTGGGTAGTGCTGCCGGTGACCAACTTTGACGCATACTTCGGCACCACCAGCTTTGGGCGGAAGTATCTGAAACAAATCCCGGAGACTATTTTAGAGCGCTCCGAAACTGGCTTTGGACTGTGCCGGTATCGGCTGGGGGAAGCTATTGTGATTGAGTAGAAAAATCAGGCATCCATCTCCACTTCTTTCGCTGGAGATGGATGCCTGTTCGTTTCGAAATGATTCAGTTCGTATGCCACTTCCCAAGCCAACTGGAACCCGCAAAGGAAACTGTCCACGGAGCGTTGCTCTGCAATTAGATTCTGGGCATCGATAATCCGTAAAACTAACTTCCTTTCTGGTTTTTCCAATCGCTCGATGAGCTGCCGGTGACAGTCATCAATTTCCTGCTCGGTTTCCTCCATAGGCAACGGAGTGTAAAATCTGTCATACAGTAGTTTCAGCGTGTCATTCATGTGCCTCGCCTCCTTATAGCAAGACACAATAGCACAGGTTCGAGGAAATATCCACTATTATATTTTTCAATAATTTAGTTGTCTTAGTCTTCCAAAGGTTCCGATTGATATAATCAGGCTTAATACTCTCTTGTTTTCAAAACCGTCAGCCCCTTGCCATAACCAGAAGTTACATGCCCGGAATTGCGTGTATTGTACTTATAGGTTTTTTACAAAAAGAGCCCGGATCGCATTGAGAACCGCCAGAATCATGACACCTACATCAGCAAAAACCGCCAGCCACATATTTGCAAATCCCAAAGCGACCAACACCAGGCAGAGCAGCTTGATCCCGATGGCCACCACGATGTTCTGATACACTATGCCCAAGCACTTGCGTGAAATTTTGATCGCCTTGGCAATCTGCATGGGATCGTCATCCATCAGAACCACATCTGCAGCCTCGATAGCGGCGTCAGAACCCATGGCACCCATGGCAATACCGATATCGGCGCGGCCCAGCACGGGGGCGTCGTTGATACCGTCCCCCACAAAGGCCAGCTTTTCCTTGCCTCGCTTTCTGGCAAGTAGCTCCTCTACCTTTTCCACTTTGTCAGCTGGGAGCAACTGGCTGTACATCTGATCCACCCCCAGCTCCTCCGCTACCTGATCGGCCACTTGCTTGGCATCCCCGGTGAGCATCACCGTTTTGTATACACCAGCGGACTTCAATGCCTGGATAGCCTGCCTGGAGGTGGGCTTTATCAAGTCGGAGATGACAATGTGCCCGGCATATTGTCCGTCAATCGCCATGTGGATGATGGTTCCCACGCTGTGGCAACTGATGTAAGGAATACCCAGACGATCCATCAGCTTATCATTGCCGGCCGCCACGGTGTGGTCGTCCACCACGGCGGTGACTCCGTTGCCGCTGATTTCCTGGATTTGGGATACCCTGCTGCGGTCGATTTCCTTGCCATAGGCACGCTGCAGGCTCTTGCTGATGGGATGGCTGGAGGCTGACTCCGCCAGCGCAGCATATTCCACCAGTTTGGCGTTTTCAATTTCATTGTGGTGAATTCCGTTGACCTCAAAGACCCCTTGGGTCAGAGTGCCGGTTTTATCAAACACCACAATGCGAGTTTGTGACATAGATTCCAGATAGTTGGAGCCCTTTACCAATACACCGGCCTTGCTGGCTCCGCCGATGCCGGCAAAGAAGCTCAGGGGAATACTGATGACCAGGGCGCAGGGACAGCTGGCTACCAGAAACGTGAGCGCCCGGTAGATCCAGGTCTCCCAGGCGGGAGATTGTCCCAATCCCAGCATGAGCACCAACGGCGGGAGAATGGCCAGCGCCAGGGCGGCATAGCACACAGCAGGGGTATAGATCCGAGCGAAGCGGGAGATAAAGTCCTCCGACTTGGACTTACGGGAAGAGGCATTTTCCACCAAATCTAGGATTTTAGACACGGTGGACTCCCCAAACGCCTTGGTCGTCTGGATCTTTAACAGCCCGGTCATGTTGATGCATCCACTGATGATGGCATCTCCCGTCTGCACCTCCCGGGGCAGAGATTCTCCGGTCAGGGCGGCGGTATTCAAAGTAGAGGCTCCTTCCACCACCGTGCCGTCGATGGGTACCTTCTCCCCAGGCTGCACCACGATGATGGAGCCGATGTCCACCTCATCCGGATCCACCTGTTCCAGTTTGCCGTCCCGCTCTACATTGGCGTAATCGGGCCGGATGTCCATGAGGTCGCTGATGTTCCGGCGGCTCTTTCCCACAGCGTAGCTTTGGAACCACTCACCCACCTGATAAAACAGCATCACCGCGATGGATTCCAGATAGTCCCCGTTTTCATAGACCGCCAGGGCCAAGGCCCCCAGTGTGGCCACTGCCATCAGAAAGTTTTCATCAAACACCTGACCATTACGGATGCCCTTATAGGCCTTCCGCAGGATATCATAGCCAATGACCAGGTAGTCCACTAAATAGAGAGCCAGCCGCAGCCAACGGCCTGAACTGCCCAGCGAATCAAAGACAGATGTCCCCAAAGACTGGAGGCCCAACAGCAAGACCGTTGCTGCCAGAATGCGCCAGAGCATGACCTTTTGTTTTTTTGTCATACCGCTGCTGGACTTCTGGCCAATGAGCTGCAGCACCGCCGCCAGAAGGGCTACTGCAGCCAGCAGGATATTCACGATCAGTTCCTGCATCGTCTATACTCCTTTCTACCGGTCTCCTCACAGAAAGATCTCGCAGTCAGGCTCTACCTTTTTGCAGGCCTTGACCACGTCCTGCATGACGCCGGCAGGCTCATGACCCTCTTCAAACTCCACGATCATCTTCTGAGTCATAAAGTTTACGGTGGCAATCTGAACGCCAGGAGTCTTGCGGGCAGCCTCCTCCATCAGGTTGGCACAGTTGGCGCAGTCCACTTCGATCTTGTAAGTCTTTTTCATCTTGAAAACTCCTCTCTGAATTCCTTGCTTTCGCTATTACGATTAAGCAAGTATTTAATTGTAGTGTCATCATAGCCGGTGAACCTCCCGCCGTCAATGTTTCAGGACGATATCCTTCCGTTTGGGCAAACGGTTCTTCTGTTTGGGCAAATAGTGAGTGTTTTCTTAACATATAAAAGGACTGGAGTCATCCATGACAACTCCAGTCCTTTTCTTCAATCTATGGTTACAGTCTGTTTCGCTCTCCCCAGTCGCACATCTGGTCCAGAATGGGAATCAGAGACTTTCCACGCTCAGTGAGACTATACTCCACCTTCGGGGGAATCTGCGGATACTCCTCCCGGTGGACCAGCTGATCTGCCTCCAGTTCCTTCAGTGTGGAACTCAGCGTCTTGTAGGAGATCCCCCCAATATACTTTTTCATCTCGTTGAAGCGAACCACCCCAAAACACATGAGGGTATAGAGAATAGTCATTTTATATTTGCCGCTGATCAGAGATAAAGTATAGCTGAACCCGGTATCGGCCAGATTGGCAGATGAAATGCAGGTTTTATATTCCTTTAACTCGCTCATAAACACTTTCCTTTTCGTAAGTATTAAACCTCTACGCAAGTATCGCACTTTGATGTGCGTACTTGTTCTTTTTCCCATTCTTGCTATGATTGTACTATCAGCAGGTGAGAAAGTCAATTTCTCAAGGACAAGGAGGAAATTTTATGAGTAAGAACATCGTAGTCATTACAGGTAGTCCCCGAAAAAATGGCAACAGCTTTGCCATGACGGATAGTTTCATCCAGGCAGCGGAGGCAAAGGGACACACCGTCACCCGCTTTGACGCAGCCATGATGAAGATCGGCGGCTGCCATGCCTGCGAGACCTGTTTCAAAACTGGGAAGGCCTGCTCCTTTGACGATGACTTCAATATCATCGCACCGGCTATCCTGAAGGCTGATGCCATTGTCTTTACCATGCCCGTCTATTGGTACTCCATTCCCGCCCAGATCAAAGGCGTTATCGACCGGATCTATTCCCTGGTGGTGGGTGGCAAGGACATTGCCGGGAAAGAGTGCGCCCTCATCGCCTGCTGCGAGGAGGAGGATCTGTCTGTACTGGACGGTGTGCGCATCCCCATGGAGCGAACAGCTGCCCTCAACAAGTGGAAGATGGTGGGCGAAGTGCTGATTCCCGGCGTCTTGAACGCAGGCGACATCAACAAGACGGACGGCTGCCGGCAGGCCGCAGAGCTGGTGGATAAGATCTGAAAGGAAGAAAAGGAATGGGCAAGCAGATCGTAATTCTCAATGGCAGTCCCCGGCGAAAAGGAAACACTTCAGCCCTGGTACGCGCCTTTACAGAGGGTGCGGAAAAGGCCGGGCATATCGTCCGGGAATTCTTTTTGAGCGATATGAATATCCACGGCTGTAAGGGCTGCTTCAGTGGACACAGTACAAAAGAATGTCCCTGTATCCAGAGAGACGACATGGATCAGATCTATCCGGCGGTGCGGGAGAGCGATGTGGTCGTATTGGCATCGCCGCTGTATTACTGGAACCTGAGCGGCCAGCTTCGAACAGCCATGGACCGTCTTTTTGCGCTGGAGGAGAACGATGGAAATCTGCTCCGGGGACATGACCGCTTTGGCGTGCTACTGATGGCTGCGGAAGGCCACGATTTTGAAGATGTACAGGCATACTACAGCCACCTAATGAAGCATCTTCGATGGACAGAACTTGGTCATGTTTTGGCCGGCGGAAACGCAGATGTGGGGGATATTGACGGAAAACCTGAGCTTCAGCAGGCTTATGCACTGGGACAATCCATTTGAGATTCCTGCTCTCACGAAACGGCCAAACAAAATATCAAAAGGAAGGCCGGAGCGGTGTTGCTCCGGCCTTCCTTTTGCCTGCGACATCAGGTTCTTTTTCGTTTCCCCGTATTCTCCGACCCCCTGACCTCCTCGTGGTAGAAATAGTCCACAATCACCGGGTGGCCCGGCTCCGCCAGGCCATAGGGCAGTTCGTTATCCACAAAGGGACAGCCATTTTCGATCGCCAGCTGCTCTGCTTGCTGCTCAAGGTCACGGAAATAGCTCCGATCACCCTTTTGATAGATGGCCTGATACAAGTTGATCAAGTGTGGATACTTTTCATGGATGTAGTCTAAAATCTCCTGCTTGAATCCGCCCCGCAGGTTCAGGTTCTCCAGCCAGACCAGGTCGCACTGATTCTTCACTCGATGGAAAATGGCCTTAAAATCCGTGATACCGGGAAATACCGGCGCGATAAAGCAGACCGTACGGATACCCGCGTCGTAGACCTGCTTCATGGCACAAAGCCGTCGCTCAATGCTCACTGCCTTGTCCATATCCCTACGAAAATCCTCATCCAGTGTATTGATGGACCAGGAGACGGTCACCTTTCCCATCTCCCGGAGCAAGTCAATATCCCGCACCACCAGGTCGGACTTGGTACAGATGAGGATCTCCGCCCCGCTGCCTTTCAGCTGCTCTAACAGCTTGCGAGTGTTTTGAAACTGCTCCTCTTGGGGGAGATAGCCGTCGGTCACCGAGCCGATGACCACCCGCTGTCCCCGGTATTTTTGAGAATTTTTGATCTCCCGCCAGTGCTTTACATCCAGAAAGGTCCCCCAGGGCTCGGTGTGCCCGGTAAAGCGCTTCATAAAGGAGGCGTAGCAGTACTTACAGCCGTGAGTGCAGCCCACATAGGGGTTTACGGAGTAGCCTCCTACGGGCAGATTGGATTTGGTCATGATGTTTTTTGTCTCCACATCCCGGATCAGGATATCGTTTTCCATCATTTCTGCCATTTGGCTTGTTCCTCCAGTACCTTATGAAATGCGGTGGGTAATTCCTGCATCATCTGTTCCTCTCCCATAATGGGAAGCAGGTCTTCCTTCATAAAGACCGGGATACCCAGGGTATGGGCTTGGTCGGTCAGGTTCCACACCCACTCCGGCTTGGATACAGATTTTCCTTTTCGGCGTCCAGTTTCAGTTCCGATGACCACCCACTCGATCCCTGTGAAATCCACTGGCCCGATGTCGTCAAACATGGGCTCAAAGGTGGCGTGATAATGTCCGCCGCGGATATGCTCCCGCAGTGCCGGGATCCGGTTCTTTTCCTTACAAGAGGTAACGGTCACGCCGAACCAGGCGTTATCCAGATGGGTAGAGAAATCGATTTCCTCCGGCCGCTTGGTCAGGAACAGATACTGGTGCTGGGGATTGCGCTCCATTTTGGCAAATACCTCATCCCGCCACTCTGCTCTCCAGCCGGAAAAGTCACTCATTCCAGTAAGCAGAAAAATCTGGGGGCGAGTTTTCTCCATAAGCCGCAATTTTCCGGGGAAGTACTCCGGCTTCTCAAAATCATCAATCATATGGAACCGTCGTACATTATTTCTGGCATAACAGTAGCTGCAGCCGATGGTACAGCCAATGACCAGATTCATGTTCTGAATCTGGGATTTGATGCACACCGCCATTGGAATCTCCCCCAGTCATTTCTGCCTTAGCCTTCCACTGCCGGGGCGACTTTTCCAAAGCCATTCCAGGCATAGAGACCCTGTTTGCTCTCGTCACCCAGGAACTTGTCCACCTGGCAGATATGCATGATATGGTCGCCCACCTCTACAGTCTGCTGTAAAGTAGCTACCATGGCAAGGCGGGTATCCGCAGGAATCTGAATGTCGCTGCCCTCTACGGAGGTCATCTCAATGTGGTTTTCCTCCACCTTGTGGCTGGTGGCACCGGTGGAACTGCCGCAGGCCACCACGGCCTGAGTCAGACTCTCCCCCGGAACTGTCACGATCACCTTGCCGGTTTCCCGCACCCGCTTGCCGGTATGGGACTGCTTGCCAGCGGCAAAGCCGACCATGGGCGGGTTGAAGGACAGGTAGGACACAAAGCAGATGGGGGCCAGGTTCGTGGTGCCGTCTTCATTCTGGGAACAAATCAGGGTCAGGGGATTAGGGGAGGTCAGGACAGTGGCCTCCATGATGTTCAGTTCTTTCATAAATCAATACCTCACTCTCAATTCGTTCTGTCATTGACATCCCATTTTGATGTCGATATAATTATTATACTTAGAAGAAATAACGGTGCAAGTACGCAGATTATTTGTACTTGGTACGAAAAACCATACCGATGGAGAGAGTGCTGCGTTATGAATCAATCCATGACCTATGAGGAATTTCAAGCCCGAGTGGGCAGTGTTATCCTGACCGAAAACGGAAACTGCCCGGTGACCCCGGTGGTTCAGATGCTCCAGGGGAAATGGAAGCTCCAGATCATCTACGAGCTCTGTATCCAGTCTCCCATGCGGTTTGGGGAACTGAAAAAGATGCTCAAACCTATCACAAACACCATGCTCACCAACGCATTGAAAGAGCTGGAGGGGGATGGTCTGGTACACCGGGAGCAGTATAATGAGATCCCGCCCCGAGTAGAGTATTCCCTGACAGAAAAGGGAACGGATTTGCTGCCCATTTTCTACGCCATCTCCCAGTGGGGCATGAAATATATCCCTTGAGCAAGTGGCTTTCCAAGAGTTCTCCAAAACAACAAGAGACGCCGGAATGGTTTGACAATCGGTCAAATCATTCCGGCGTTTTTTAAAAGGAAACGGTACGCAAGTCGAGCTTGTCTGCCTCTGTAACCGGTCTTAAGGGACGGCAGGGCGTTCCTGCGGCAACAACGCCCGCGGGGATGTCCCGGGTCACCACGCTTCCAGCCCCAATGATGGAACCCTTCCCGATGGTGACTCCTCCGCATATCACAGCATTGGCACCAATCCACACATCCTCCTCCAAGGTAATAGGGGCCGATGTGGTAATCGTCTCTGCCCGCTGTTGGGCATCCATGGCGTGGCCCACACAACTGATACATACGCCGGGGGCAATAAAGGCGTTGGCCCCGATATGCACCGGGGAAGTATCCAGAATCACACAGTTATAATTGATAAACGCCAGTCCGTGAGTATGGATATTGAACCCATAATCGCAACGAAACCCAGGCATGACAAAGGTTTTCGGATCACATGTACCAAACAGCTTTTTCAAAATCTCTCTGCGCCGCTCCTCCTGCCCGGGCGGCAGCTGATTATACTCCCAGCACAGCTGCTCGGCATTTTTCTTCAGACTTTGAGGAAGATGAAAGTTATAGACGCTGTACGGAGTGCTGCTTGTCAAAAGTTCCATTGGTTCCATCGTTTGTTTCACATACCTTTCCTCTGCTAATGCTCATTTATGGTCAAATACTCAGAAATTCCAACAAATCGTTTTTCCATGCGGCAAAATCCCGCAACCCCAAATCATATAGGTTTCGTTCCGCATCCTCTTTCATGGAGTAAGTCCCCACGCGGATGGGCTCACTGGCAGCAAAGACAAAGGCAGTCCCATCCCGTTCCAGGGAAAACACATCCTTCCAATTTTCGTTGTACACTACATGGCGACGATCAATAGCATCCACAATGTTGGGGTAACTGCGGCAGGCCCGCCGATACAGCCTGCGCATACCCTGAGGCTTTCGTACATAGTCCCGGTCCTTGGAGAGAATGACCACCAGCTTATCACACCCCTGCTCCAGGGCGCGGCGAACCGGGATGGCATCGGTAAGGCCTCCGTCAAAGTAGGGCACTCCGTTGAGTTCCACCGGATGGCAAGCAACCGGGATGGCACTGGAGGCCATGATCAGGCGGTAATCGTCCTGCGCCATCATCTCCCGCCCATAGTACTCCGGCAATCCTGTCAGCGCGTTTGTGACCACAATCTCGTACTCCGCCGGGTTGTTCATCAGAGCGGGAAAATCCAGAGGATCTTCTCCTTCTTTGCGGGTCAATTCACCATAGATGTACTTCAATCCAAACAGATCTCCGGTTTTCAGCAGGCTTCTCAAACCGAAGTAATTCTGCGAATGAATATGCTCCGTAAAAAAACGAAGATTCCGGCCTCTTTGCCCCGCCAGATAGGAAGCCAGATTGCCAGATCCACCGGATACGCCAATGCAATAATCAAACGTAATCCCTTCGTCCAGAAAGGCATCCAGAATCCCAGCGTTATAGGCGCACTTCATCCCGCCGCCTTCCACCACCAATCCGATCTTTTTCTGCGTGTTCGTTGTCAACATCTCCTCATGGGGTAAAGTCCCGCTCTGCCTTCTGCTCCAGCTCGTCCAGCTTTTTACCGTACCGGTCTATGATGTCTTGCAGGGTGATGGTCTGCATTTTTTGTTCGGCAGCCTTCTGGATCTCCTGGTAAAAGTCCGCAATGCTCAGCTGCACATAGATCCCCACGCCACATTCCGGATTGGTATCAATATCCCAGTGAAGTAGGGGCTTATTGCCCTCAATTGCCCGGTAGACATCCAACACCGTGATCTCATCCGGGCGCCTGGTCAATTCCGCATTGGCCTGTCCCTGTGAGCTGGTAATCATGCCGGCACTCTTCAGCTTGGCCATTAGCTGCCGGATATAGGCCGGGTTCGTTTTTACACTTTCTGCGATCTTAGCACTTGTGATCCGCTGACCGGCTCCCATACTGAGAAAGGCCAATATATGAAGTGCGTCACTCAACTTGGTAGAGTATTTCATGGGCTCACCTCAAAAATTTTTAATTGCCTACTTGTAATTTATAAAATAACATGCTATGCTTGCAACATGTAATTATTATAATAACAGGTTGGAGGAATCATGTCAACTATGCTACTGAACCACAAAATATTCATTGATTCCGCCGTCCACCGCCAAAATGTGCAGGTCTTGGTAGACAAAATTAGTGGGGCCGATGCAATTTTGGTGGGCGCTGCGGCGGGTATGTCAGCTTCCTGCGGCTTCAACTTCTTCTATCAAAACGATGCGATATTTGAGCAATACTTGGGAGACTTCCACCGAAAATATGGATTTACCGGTGCCTTCAATGGATTTTACTACCGTTATCCGTCCCCGGAGGCCCACTGGGCCTTCCTTGCCCGAATGGGTTACATGGAGTATGAATGTCCCACAGGTCAGCCCTATTATGACCTGATGAAGCTGCTTCAGGATAGGAATTACCACATTATGACTACAAACCAAGACTTTCAGTTTACCCGCGTGGTATCAGAAGATAAGCTGAGCGCCATCCAAGGGGACTCCCGTTATTATCAGTGCAGCCGCCGCTGCCACGACGAGATCTACTGGAACAAAGAGATGGTTTATGAAATGAACGATGCAATTGATGAAAATCTCTGTATCCCGGCAGAATTGATCCCTCGGTGTCCCAAATGCGGTGCGGAAATGGAACCTTGGGTGCGAGGCTATACCTTTTTGGAGGGTAAGAAGTACAAGGAAGAATACAGAAAGATCAATGAGTTCCTGACTGCTAATCAGAATAAAAAAATCCTCTTCCTGGAGTTGGGGGTGGGGCGCATGACCCCCATGTTTATTCAGGAACCCTTTTGGAATCTGACCTATTCTCTCCCGCAGGCATATTACATCACCATCAACCCAAAAGACGCGCTCCTGCCCCAAGCGTTATCTCAAAAGGGTTGGGCCATCAAAGAGGATATTGCCGCTGTCTTGCAGGATGCGGCAGCACATATGTCCGGAAAGGAAGACTCATCATGTATGATCTAAGACCAGTCGCAGAGAAAATTCAAAAAGCGGATGCCATCTTGATTGGAGCCAGCAATGGCCTGTCCATGACTGAAGGACTGCACCTCTTTGCAGATAACCAGGCATTTGAGAATTTGTTCGGCGACTTTAAGGACAAGTACGGCCTTCGGTGCCTGCTGCATGGGATGGGAACCCGCTGGCCTTCAGAAGAAGTAAAATGGGCCTTCTGGAGCAGGCTCATCCACCACTACTGCGGACAGTATCAACCCACACAGGTCATGCAGGGCTTGAAAGCCATTGTGGGCAACAGGGACTATTTCGTCCTTACCTCCAACGGAGAATGTCACTTTGAACGCAGCGGATTTGCACCGGAGAAGATTTATGAAATCGAGGGGACCTGGCTGGCCATGCAATGCGCCCGCCCCTGCCATGATACCCTCTATCCCATTTTGGAGTTGGCAGAGCAGATGGCAGCTGCGGAACAGGATGGCAGAATCCCCTCTGATTTGGTGCCCCGGTGTCCCCGATGCGGCGGCCCCATGGAGGTTCATATGGCAGCAGGGCCGAATATGGTTCCGGACCACGGCGCCACGCAGAGATTCCAGAGTTTTCTGAACCAATATCACGAAAAAAAGCTGGTCGTGTTGGAGTTGGGGATCGGATGGCGCAATCAACTCATCAAAGCGCCTCTGATGCGTTTGGTGGATCAGGAGCCCAACGCCACCTATGTTACCATCAATCTGGGCGAGGTCTACATTGCAGACAGTATCAAACGCAAGTCATTTGGTCTGGACGGCTCGCTGGGCGAGATTTTATCCGCCCTTCGGGAGGCGGATAAACGATGAACATATCAGGAAAGGAGACACTAAATATGAAATTGGGAATTATTCGTTGTACGCAGACAGAGGACTATTGCCCCGGAAGTGGGGATCTTCAAACCATCCGTGAGCGGAAAGGCGCTTTTGCAGGTGTGGAGGATATTGAGCTGGTGGGTTTTATCAACTGCGGAGGCTGTCCCGGAAAGAAAGTAGTGCTGCGGGCGAACTCTCTGGTTAGCCAGGGGGCGGACACCATTGCGTTTGCCTCCTGTATCCAAAAGGGCACGCCCATCGGCTATCCCTGCCCCTTTGCCAAGCGGATGAAGGATCTGGTACAGAATGCCGTTGGCGACAAGGTTCAAATCCTGGACTATACCCACGACGCAGGACCGAAACAGGAATAAGTTTGCACCCGCACCTACCTGTGGTATGATAAATCAAACAGGAGGGTGATCCGATGCAAACCACTTCTTTGCCTCACGACCATGGACAGCCCATGGAGCAAGAACTGCAGAATATGCCCAGCGTGGAGAATTTTCAGACGCTGTCAGATATTTTTAAGCAGCTGGGGGACGGCAGTCGCCTGCGTATTTTCTGGCTGCTGTGCCACTGCGAGGAATGTGTGGTCAATCTCTCCGCCATGGTAGGGATGAGCAGTCCGGCGGTATCCCATCACCTCAAACTACTGAGAGCCGCCGGTTTGATTGTCAACCGCAGGGCGGGAAAAGAAGTATATTATACCGCGGCAAACACACAGCAGGCTCAGCTGCTCCATCACATGATTGAAGACTTAGTAGTAATTGCCTGCCCATCAAAGCAAAATTTGTGAGGAAGTTCGCATGAAACAACAGGAACCCACACATGTCACACAGCAATTACAGGATGTTCCGGCCGGAGGCCTGACAATCGTTCGCAATTCTCCATCCGGTCAGGAGTATGTCCTTCTAACCGGGCAATTTTCTGCAAAAACAGTTGGAAAAGGGAAAATAGAAGCCTACCATGTATTCCCCGGCGTCGACGCTTCCTACAACCTGCTGTCAGCTGCGGAAATCACCGTACACCACGCTGCTTCCTCCTCTGTTCTGGAGCTGTTCTACTGCCGTAACGGCCGTGTAGGCTGGAATATGCGGGGTGGCACAGCGGTCTATTTGGGTGCCGGAGATCTCACCGCTCACAGCTCCGCTTGCTGTGCGGACTCGGCCATAATGTTTCCGTTGGGCTATGCGGAGGGCATTTCTCTTTCCATCGATTTGCCGGTCCTGGACGCAAATTGCCCGGAAATTCTAAAAGAGTCCGGCTTGGATCTTCCAACCATACAAAGCACCTTTTGCGGTGAAAAACCGGTAGCTATCCCGGCCTGCCCGGAACTGGAAGGGATCTTTGCGCCCCTGTATTCAGCCCCCTCTTTCCGGCGCAGGGCTTACTTACAGCTCAAAATCCAGGAGTTGCTGCTCTATCTCTCGGATGTGGAGCCCGAAAAGCATGCACTGACGCAATACGGTTCTCAACAGACGGAACTGATCAAGGAAATCCACCGTCAGCTGACAGAACATTTGGATCAGCGGTTTACCATTGAGGCACTCTCCAAGCAATACCTCATCAACACCTCCACGCTGAAGGAAGTCTTTAAGACCGTATATGGCCTGCCCATTGCCACTTACATGAAAGAATACCGCATGGCACAGGCCATGAAACTGCTGAGAGAAACCAGGATTCCGATCTCCGAAATCGCAGATCGGGTGGGCTACGAAACCCAAGGGAAATTTTCAAAAGCATTCAAAGATGTGACACAGATACTCCCAACCGAGTATCGTCGTACCCAGGATTCCAATTGGAACGATTAAAACAGGCAAAAGATTTTAGCCACAACCGCTTGAAGGGCACCCCTTTTGCAAGGAGTGCCCTTCAAGCGGTTTTTTGTAATCTCGTTGATTGTTCAGATAATCTGATTGCCGGTAGACCAGACATGGTCCTTTTTCGCTGCAGCAATCGTGTTCTGGGCCATGACACCCACCAGCGGATGGGGGGTGTAAAGCTCCTCCAGGTAGGCACACTCCTCCACCGTCAGGGCGAGATCCACCGCCTTGGCGGCCCCTTCGATGTGATGGAGTTTTGTAGCTCCAACCACCGGAGCGGTAACACGGGTCAGCAGCCAGGCCAGGGAGATTTCTGTCATGGAAACGCCCCGGCGGTCCGCCAGCTCCGCCACCCGGGTCAAAATGGGAGCGTCCTGATCGTGAGCCGCGCCGTATTTGAGTTGGGCGTAGCTGTCCTCCTGAAGCCGCTTGGAGGTCTCACCGGAGCGCTTGGAAAGCCGCCCGCCGGCCAGAGCGCTGTAAGGGGTCATGGCAATGTTCTCCTCCCGGCAGTAGGGTGCCATCTCCCGTTCCTCTTCCCGGAAGATCAAGTTGTAGTGCCCCTGAACGGAGACAAATTTGGTAAAGCCCTCTTTCTCCGCCAAGGCGTTGGCCTTGGCGAGCTGCCAGGCAAAGCAGTTGGAAATGCCGATATACCGAGCCTTGCCCGCCTTTACAGCGTTGTTCAGTCCCTCCATGATGTCATAAAGGGGCGTCTGGTGATCCCACATGTGATAGATATAGAGATCTACATGGTCCATCCCCAGGTTCTGAAGGCTCTTGTCCAGCATCCGCCGAATGTGCTCCTGGCCGCTGATGCCGGCCTCAATTTCCTCATTGGTGCGGGGCAGGAACTTAGTAGCTACCACCACCTCGTCCCGCTTGGCAAAGTCCCGCAGGGCCCGGCCCACATACTGCTCGCTGGTGCCACTCTGGTAGCCAATGGCGGTGTCAAAAAAATTAACCCCAAGCTCCAGTCCTCGCTTGATGATCTCCCGGGAATGCGCCTCGTCAATGGTCCAGGAGTGCTGACCGTTTTGGGCGTCTCCGAAGCCCATGCACCCCATGCAGATACGGGAGACATTCAAATCAGATTTGCCCAGTTTTGTATATCTCATATCGATTCACCTCAGAGTTTCAACCCGGACACCCATGTTTTCAGTTCGTCCGCGTTCAGCCGTCCGTTGAGTAATCGTCCATCCACGATCCTGGCACCGGGCACACTGGCGCGTAGGCTAACAGCCGATTTGCCCAGCCCGCTGCCGCCGGAGGTGGCAAAAAGGATAATGGTCTTGCCGGTAAAGTCGTAACTCTCCAGGAAGGTGTTGACAATAGTGGGAGCAACATACCACCAGATAGGAAAGCCCAGGAAAATGACATCGTGCCCAGCAATGGGGGCATCCGTATCGGCCAGGGCCGGACGGGAGTGCTTGTCGCTCATCTCCACACTGCTGCGGGAGCCCTTGTCCATCCAGTTCAGGTCCGCTCTTGTGTAGGGAATTGCGGGTTTGATTTCATAAAGGTCAGCATCTGCGGCCTTTGCCAGGACCTTTGCCGCCTTAGCGGTGGTACCGCTGGCGGAGAAATAAGCAACCAATGCGTTCATAGATGAAACCTCCTTTGACCTCATTGTAAATCCAGCACCTAAAAATGTAAAATACTCATTTCCTATTTAGAAATATTCTTGTAAGGCATTTTTATATTGCCGGATGGGAGTGGATATGATACGATGGACTCAAGGAGGCAGAACCATGGAACTTCGTGTCTTGAAATATTTTCTGGCGGTGGCCAGGGAGGAAAACATTACTAAGGCAGCAGCTCTGCTTCACCTGACCCAGCCTACTCTCTCCCGGCAGCTGATGCAGCTGGAGGAGCTGGGGGTGCAGCTCTTTCACCGCAGTCGGTATCACATCGTTTTGACCGACGAAGGGATGCTGCTTCGGCGCCGTGCCCAGGAGCTGGTGGATCTGGCGGAGAAAACGGCTCAGGAATTTCGGAAGGACCCGGAACTGCGGGGAGAGATCTCCATTGGCAGCGGTGACCTGGAAGGAATGTATGTGCTGGCGGAGCTGCTGGCCTCGTTTCAGAAGCTGCACCCCCAGGTGACCTATCAGATCTACAGCGGGAACGCCGACCACACCAAGGAGCGCATTGAAGGCGGGACCCTGGATCTGGGCCTTTTGCTGGAGCCCGTGGATATCAGCAAATATGATTTTATTCGGATGCCGGTGAAGGAACACTGGGGGGTTTTGGTCCATGAGGACTCCCCTCTGGCCCAGCAGGAGGCGGTAACGCCGAAGGATCTGGCTGGAATCCCCCTGATCCTTACCCGGCGTGGGCTGATCCAGCAGGAGATGGAGCGCTGGTTCGGCCCCTATGCCCAACAGCTCCAGGTGAACGCCACAGGGAACCTGCCCTACAACATGGCCCTGCTGGCCGGCGCCCACATTGGTGCCTAACACCGCCATTCAGTTCCTTATCGGAACACTGAAAGCGGTATTTTTTATAGCCCCTCGTCTATCATTTTCATCAAACCATACACCGCAGTCCATGGGCAGAAAACTTACCACCTTGCGAGAGCGCTGCGTTCGCATCGCAGAGGTCGAGGGTTCGATCCCCTTCGAGTCCACCAAATTGAGAAAAATCACCGCCGAAAAAGAGCGTTGCCATAAGAAAACATGAAAAAACCCAGTAAAATCAATGTTTTTTAGGGCAGCGGAAAACGGGGCAGGTCAAAACAACTGAATAATCAGGCAGAAACAGGGTGTTGTCAAGCATGACAGCGCCCTTTTCTGTTTCCCCGGCCAAGCCGCAGATTTTGAAAAAAGTCTGCGGCTTTTCTTTTTGCCCAAACGCAGAAAGGAGGCGACGGCCTATGTACTTCACTTCCGGCAGCGACCGGGCCTTTGAACAGCTCATGCAGGGCAAGCCCGGTTTCGACCACTACGACAGCGGCGAGGCGGTCACGCCGGAGGACTGCGGCACCTGCCGCTTTTATCGCCCGCACTGGAAATATCAATTCTGCGTCTATGCGGAATGTCCCTACCAGCCGGGCAAGCTGACCGCCTACGACGCGGTGACATTTCGAGTGAAAGGAGTTGACGACGAGATGGCAGTTTTTCGTGTGGAGAAAAACCGGGGCTACACGGTGATGTCCAACCACCACCTGCGGAATAAAGACCTGTCCCTGAAAGCCAAGGGCCTGTTATCGCAAATGCTCTCCCTGCCGGAAAATTGGGACTATACGCTCAAAGGCTTATCCCTTATCAACCGGGAGCAAATCGACGCGATCCGGGCCGCAATCCGGGAGCTGGAACAGGCCGGGTACATCGTCCGATCCCGTGAGCGCGACAGCCAAGGGCGCTTGCGTGGCGCGGACTATGTGATCTACGAACAGCCCCAGCCGGTGCCGGATTCACCTACGTTGGAAAATCCAATGTTGGATAATCCAACGCAGGAAAAGCCTACGTTGGGAAAACCAACGCAATTAAATAAAGATATATCAAGTAAAGAAAAATCAATTACTGATGTATCAATTACCGATTCCATTCCTATCCTTTCCCGACCCTCTCCTTTGGAGGACGAGGCGGCACAGCCGCCGGAACGGAAAGGAACGGGAGCGAAATCACAGAGCGCCATAGAGATTTATCGTGAGATCATCATGGACAACATCGAGTACGAACACCTTTGCCAGCACGCCAAGGGCATTGACCGGGAAACGCTGGACGAGATCGTGGACTTGCTGGTGGAAACCGTGTGCAGCGCCCGCAAGACCATCCGTATTGCCGGAGACGATTACCCGGCAGAGCTGGTGAAATCCAAGTTTATGAAGCTGGACAGCAGCCACATTGAATTTGTGTTCCAGTGTTTGAGCAAGAACACTTCGGAAATCCGCAACATCAAGAAATACCTATTGGCTATGCTGTTCAACGCCCCCAGCACCATGAACGGTTACTATACCGCACTGGTGGCCCATGACATGAACACCGGCAAAATCTGAAAGGAGGACGGCCCTATGAAACAGGGTGCATTGATCTTCGACGAGCGCAGCGACCGTTACGACATTCGCTTTGATCTGGCGGACTACTACGGCGGCCTGCACTGTGGGGAAACCTTTGACGTGATGGTGGGCGGCAGGTGGAAGCCCACCCGCATTGAGTACGGGGACGACTGGTATCTGGTTGGCATCCGCGCCGACGACCTTTCCGGCCTGCGGGTGAGGATTTAATCGGGGACAACCGGCGCAAGCGGCTGTCCCTTTTCTGTTTCCTGCGGCGGCTGACGGTGCCACCTTAACCGTGCCGCCGCACTTCTGCGAAAGGAGGGATAGCGATTGCAGGAGGAAGTAACCCAAAAGACAATGGCCTTTTCCATCAAATCGGCCAAGCTGACGGCCCAAGTGCTGCAAGCGGCGGCCCGCAAGTTTCTGGAAGCCAGAAACAAGGGCAAGACCAAGCTGCACCACGGCCAGCAGAGCCTAAAGCAGCTCAAAAAGCACGGGGCGGCCCTGTCCAACATTGAGATCACCGACGCCAATATCGGCCTTTTCCGGCCCTGCGCCAAGAAATACGGCGTGGACTTCACGCTGCGGAAAGACGCCACCACCCATCCCCCGCACTACATTGTGATTTTCAAAGCCAAGGACGCCGACAACATGGAACAGGCGTTCAAGGAGTTCACAGCCAAGAAATTGCAGCGGGAGGAACGACCCTCAATCCGCAAGGATATTGCCGCAAGCAAGGAAAAGGCGGCGGCCCGCAACGCTGACCGGGCCAAGGAGAAATTCAAGGAAAGGGGGCTGTCACGATGAAGCCGGAAGTGAAAAAGCTGATAATCGCCAACCTGCCCTATCTGCTGTTTGTCTATCTGTTCGGCAAGTTGGGGCAGGCGTACCGGCTGGCGGAGGGCATCGACCTTTCCCAAAAGCTCCTGCACTTTGCGGACGGCTGCGCGGCGGCCTTTGAAAGTGCCGCCCCCAGCTTCAACCCCTTTGACCTGCTGATCGGCGTCGCCGGTGCTGCGGCGCTGCGGCTCATGGTGTACTGCAAGGGCAAGAACGCCAAGAAATACCGCAAAGGCGTGGAGTACGGCAGCGCCCGATGGGGCGGCCCCAAGGATATAGCCCCCTATATCGACCCCAATTTTGACAACAACATTCTGCTGACACAGACGGAACGGCTGACAATGAACAACAGGCCGAAAGACCCCAAGACCGCCCGCAATAAAAATGTTCTGGTGATCGGAGGCAGCGGCAGCGGCAAGACCCGGTTCTTCGTGAAGCCGAACCTGATGCAATGTGTGTCCAAGGACTATCCGACCTCTTTCGTGATAACCGATCCCAAGGGCAGCTTGATCGGTGAAGTGGGCCAGCTCCTTATCCGCAGCGGCTACCGCGTGAAAGTGCTGAACACCATCAACTTTTCCAAGAGCATGAAATACAATCCGTTTCGGTATCTGCACTCGGAAAAAGACGTGTTGAAGCTGGTAAACACCCTCATCTGCAACACCAAGGGCGAGGGTGAAAAAAGCGCGGAAGATTTTTGGGTGAGTGCGACTCGTTCGCAGGCGGTAAAAAGTCTGCGCACGGGCAACGGTTTTCCGTTGTTCGGAGAACTGATAGTTTGATAGGTGGAATGACGGGGTAACGCCCTGAAACGCCTACCCTTGATGGGCGTGCATTAGCTGTAATGGCTTTTGTACGAAGCCCCATGACAAAGGCTGAGAGTAACCGTAACCACTGCCAAAAGTGGTCGAAAGCGGTCTGGCGGCAGACTGTGTTACCTATAGGCCGAGGGTCTATAAGATACCTATGGTTAGAATGTTCGCTTTGGCGGGCGGACTGACGAACCTGCGAATGTACAGGTCTAAAAGAAGACCACGCAGAAATGCGTGGGTGCGTTAAAGCGCAGTCGGTGTGGTTCAGTAGAAATTTGCCCTACGAACGACCATGCTGTGTTACAGGCACAGGCAAGCCGACAGGTCTATAGCAGGAACCTAAGGGTATGTATGTACAGATAGAACTATCGGAACGAGGAAAGGCAGCAGATTCCGCAAGGAATAGTTTGACGAAGAACAATAAGCAGACGAACTGCTGCTGAAAAGCAGTGGTCGAACCTATGATGTGCTTGCGTTATGTGAGCTACGGAGGAATGGCCACAAGTCGGTTGAGATAAACAGGCATTATTCAATCCAACATAAGGATTCGAGTAAGACCAAAAGGGTCACTTTCGTAAAAGGAGGTGATGCCTTATGCCAAAGAAAAGCAAAAATCTATGTGTAGATGATTTACGTCACGCCGAGTATTACGGTATGCAGCCAGTTTTTGACGAACTCTACCGTCGAAGTCTGGATGGAGACAACTTTACCGACCTCATGGATATAATCCTAAGCCGGGATAACATTCTTTTGGCATATCGGAACATCAAAGCAAACGGAGGAAGCTACACAGCAGGAACAGACAACAAAAACATTAGTGACATCGGGTGTTTACCGCCCGAAACAGTTGTGGAGAAAGTGAGGTTTATTGTCACAGGAAGTCATCACGGATACCGACCAAAACCGGTCAGGCGTAAAGACATTCCGAAGCCAAACGGCAAGACCCGCCCGTTGGGTATTCCTTGTATCTGGGACAGGCTGGTACAGCAATGTATCAAGCAGGTCATGGAGCCTATCTGCGAAGCGAAATTCAGCGACAATAGCTACGGCTTTCGCCCGAACCGCTCCGTAGAACACGCCATGCAGAGAACCTATACCATGCTCCAGCGAATGAATCTGCATTATGTGATTGAGTTTGATATAAAGGGCTTTTTCGATAATGTAAATCACAGTAAGCTGGTGCGGCAGATATGGGCTTTGGGAATACACGACAAACAGTTGATTTTTATTATCAAGCGGATTCTGAAAGCACCGATTAGAATGCCAGACGGCACTACCCTCATTCCAGACAAAGGCACACCGCAAGGTGGTATCATTTCACCGCTACTTGCGAATATCGTGCTGAATGAACTGGATAACTGGGTAGAGAGCCAATGGCAGAACCACCCTCTTGTAAAGGAATACGGGTATGAGAGGAAAATCAGAAACTCGATTACTTTTGACCGGAGCAAGGCATTTCTCAAAATGAGGAAAACGGGACTGAAAGAAATGTACATCGTGAGATATGCAGATGATTTCAGAATCTTCTGTCGGAATAAAGAGGACGCCTTGAGAACAAAAGAAGCTGTAACAGCGTGGATAACTGAGAGGCTAAGGCTTGAAGTATCGCCGGAGAAAACAAGGATAGTCAATGTCAGAAAACGCTATTCAGAGTTTCTCGGATTCAAGATACGGGTCAGACCAAAAAGCGGTAGGTACGCTGTGCAATCTCATATCTGTGACAAAAAGTTGGAACTGGAAAAGCAAAAGCTGGTGGAACAAGCGAAGCGGATTGCCAGACCGTCCAAAGGAAAAAGACCTTTAGACGAGATAAGGCTGTTCAATTCAATGGTTCTGGGAATACAGAATTATTTTCAGCTTGCTACCTGTATCAGTATTGATTGCAGAAAAATCCACAGGCAGGTCATGACAGTTTTAACAAATCGGCTCAATACAGAAACCGGGTGCAAACTTGTTCGAGAAGGCGGTGCAATGACCGAGAGCGAAAAGGAGCGGTTCGGTAAGTCGGCAATGGTGCGGTATGTATCAGGAATCGACCAACCTATCTACCCTATCGCATATATCAAGAACAAGATACCGATGGCAAAGAAAACAGCGGTATGCAGTTACACGGCCGACGGACGGACATTGATACACACAAACCTAAGCCTGAACTCATTTGTTCTGGCGGGTTTGAGAAATCAACCGTCTATGGGTCGAAGCACAGAACTCACAGACAGCAGGATTTCATTATTCTCTGCTCAACGTGGAAAATGTGCGCTAAGTGGAGAACTCTTTGAAAATGCGGCTGACATCGTATGCTGGCTGAAAACTCCGGCAGAATTTGGCGGCAGGGAACGCTATCAAAACATGATTTTGTTCCACAGGAGATTCCTTCCGCTTCTGCAAAGACGCCCGATGAATGAGCTGAAAGCGATAGCTGATGCTCTCAAAACAACAAAGGAACTGATGTTAAAAGTGAACAGTCTGCGTGAGCGGGCTGGTTTGTCCGCAATAGAATAATAGTATTTCATTTGGAGATTGATTAAATGCTTGTGAAAACAATCGATGGAACGCCGGATGCGGTGAAAGTCGCACGTCCGGTGTGAAGTGGGGGAAAATCCGGCGATAACTTCAAAGGATTACCTATCACTATAATCGGAACGGCTGTTCTACACGGCCCTGATCGGCTATATCTGGCAGGAAGCGCCGGAGGAAGAAATGAACTTCACGACGCTGCTTGAAATGATAAATGCCAGCGAAGCCCGCGAGGACGACCCGGAATTTCAATCGCCGGTGGATATGATGTTTGAGCGATTGGAGGAACGCGACCCCGACCATTTTGCCGTCCGTCAGTACAAAAAATTCCTGCTTTCGGCGGGCAAGACACGTTCCTCTATCCTTATCAGCGCGGGCGCGAGAATGGCCCCGTTTGACATTCGGGAAGTCCGGGAGCTGATGGAGGACGACGAACTGGAACTTGACACCATCGGGGACGAGAAAACGGCGCTGTTCCTGATTATGTCGGACACGGACACCACCTTTAATTTCATTCTGGCAATGGTACAGAGCCAGCTTATCAACCTGCTTTGTGACCGGGCCGATGATAAATACGGCGGGCGGCTGCCGGTTCACGTCCGCATGATACTGGACGAGTTTGCGAACATCGGCCAGATACCCAACTTTGACAAGTTGATCGCCACCATCCGAAGCCGTGAAATCTCGGCTTCTATTATTTTGCAAAGCCAGTCACAGTTAAAGGCCATCTACAAGGACGCTGCGGAAATCATTTCCGACAACTGCGACTGTACGCTTTTCCTTAGTGGGCGGGGCAAGAACGCCAAGGAAATCTCTGACGTGCTGGGCAAAGAAACTATCGACAGCTACAACCAGAGCGAAAACCGGGGCGCACAGACCTCTCACGGATTGAATTATCAGAAGTTAGGAAAGGATATGCCATACTTGTTAATGAAGAGTTCAGCTGCCTTGAATTTGACATGAACAGGGACACGATCAGCTGGATTCGGAGAAAAATCGAATACAGGAGGTCGCTTATGGAACACTTACCGAAGAAAACCAGTGAAAACAGCATCGGCTATACGCTGGTCGGTGATTATTACATCCCAGACTTACAGCTGCCGGAAGAAAGCCGCCCCATTGGGATTTGGGGCCGTATGCACAAAGCCTATCTGGAGCAATGCCATCCAGTCCAGTATAATGATCTGCTCTTGACCGGCAAACTCTGGACATACTTGGCTGATCTGAACGAGCAGGCACAAAATCGGCTGAATTGTATCATTGCCCAGATGAAAAAAACCGAGGGGATTACGGAGGAATTGAAAGCCCGTGACCAGCTGGCGTGGGTTGGAGCTATGAACAGCATCCGAAACCGTGCGGAGGAAATTGTCCGTCACGAACTAATCTACGATGCAAAGGAGGTGCTGTGAGATGGTGTTAGATGATTTATATTGTGGTAATATCTACCCCGCAGAACAGGTAGTTCCCCACAAAAAAGAATACCGCGAGCTACATAGACACACCGGAGAGCTGCTTACCGAGTTAGAGGAAAAACTTTCTAAAGAGCAGATGGAGCTGGTCAACCAGTTTCACACTCATGTGGTTGATGTTCACTGTATGGAGTTAGAAGCACACTTTCAGTATGGGTTCTCTTTGGGAATGATGCTTATGAAAGAAGTACATACACTGTTGGATGAGTATCCCCGAAAAAATTAGACTTTAGAAAATGGAGGCGTTTAATGTATCTTGTTAGATTTGTCAGAAACGATGAGTCGATCGATGAATTGTACTATTATTTACAGGAAGAAGACGCTTTATATCACATAAGATTATTCAATAATGATGATTCTGGGCTTTATAAAAGAGTGGAGGTTGTTGAATGTATTGGATCATATGAACGATTAGTTCACAGAATTTCACTATAAAAGAAAAAGGAAAAGTAACAATATAGTTGTTCCTTTTCCTTTTCTTAAATTAATTTAGGACAGTAAAATATAAAGTTTGGTCAAATCTTCTTTCGGGGCTAAGACGCTGTATGTAGCCTGGTTCAATAATTTCATTAACAACATTTTTAGGCAAAATTGGACGAACAATTCTATCCGATGTTACGTACTGGCGCCATTTTGAACCGCCAATTGCAAACTCTTTATCCGTTTGATTTCCAAAAGCCATTTGACGATAAATATCTACTACACGGATTTTTCCAGATTTACTGAGTTCCCAAATGCATCTTGCCAAACGTGCAGTGGCACGCATTGGTCGACTCATCGTAGTTGCTTCAGCCCCAGAACCATCAATGAACAAGCGTGAAAAAGCATAGTCACTCCATACAACAATATCAAACGCTTGATCGGCTAAGAGCGGAGACTTTCCTTGTGTTTTCCAGATGGTTTGCATAAGTAGTGGTTTTTGATGATGATAATACTCTTTTTGAAACGCATCGATACTACGACACAGCATTGGCATTTTGTGAGTCATTTCATAATCATTATCCCACATTTGTATTGAGGAGCAGGATTCTTCGAAAATTTCCCTTATGTGGTAGGCATGCTCTTTAACAGAGTCAAACATACCTAATGCACAATAAGATGTGGTGGCAGAACGAATGACAAGTTCACATCCCCACTTTTCTTCTGGTTGACGGCTGGTTTGATCTGTTGGTAAGACGGTAAGTTTTACTTCTAAGGGAGATAAATAATTTCCGTTAGTGTCCTTCACAACCAAATCAATCCCATCAATAGCATCAAAGGAGTATTGCTGGTAAGGCTCGAAAACAGATTCAAAATTGAAGTGCAAATCGCCAGGGTTCTTGTTGCCACAGTTAAATACTTGCTGAATAGGTATTTCATCCGCAACAACACATAATCTTCCGTTAATATAATCTAATCGAATATAAATAGCCGGAATGTTATTGGCCAGCATATAACAAGCTGTTGCGGTTGGGTAGCTTGAATTAAAACAGTTTTTCCCCCAGTGATCGTCAACAGTACGATTTGAATGTTCAATTCCAAATAGTCCAGATGCCATATTTTCCCTCCTGACTTTTTGTAAAAAGACGTCAAATACTTGACGTCAAGATGTAATTTAATTATAATAAAAGAATAGTCGACATCTCGGTATTATTAATTTTTAATTATACCATAATTCGGCTGTAAACGAAAGGGGTCACCATGAGAACAGTAGATTTATTTTCCGGATGTGGTGGATTGTCGCTCGGGTTTCAAAAGCAAGGATTTGATATTTTAGCTGCTTTTGAATGGTGGGATGCAGCAGTAAAATGCTATGAGGCAAATTTTTCACACCCAGTTTTCCAAATTGACTTATCTGATGTATCAAAAGCCGTTGAAGCAATAAAACCTTTTGCCCCAGACATAATTATTGGCGGGCCGCCATGTCAGGATTTTTCTCATGCAGGAAAAAGAATTGAAGCAGGTAGGGCAAGTTTAACAGATAGCTTCGCTGAAATAGTGTCTGTGATTAGGCCTAAATGCTTTGTTATGGAAAATGTAGATCGTGCAAGAAATAGCAATGCCTATTCTAGTGCTCGAAATATTTTTAAAAATGCAGGTTATGGCCTTACAGAAATTGTGCTTGATGCAAGTCGGTGTGGTACTCCTCAAAAGCGGAAACGATTCATCTGTTTTGGTATGCAAAACCAGCCTGATGGATTTGCACAAACCCTTTTTGACAAGAGGATTTCACAAAAGCCGATGACGTTGCGGGATTATTTCGGCAATACTTTGGGATTTGAATTTTATTATAGGCATCCACGAAATTATAATAGGCGAGCAGTTTTTTCAATTGATGAACCCGCACCAACAATGCGAGGAGTAAACCGACCTGTTCCTAAAGGTTATCCAGGACATCCGAATGATGCTTGTCCTGTAAATGAATCGCTTCATGTGCTTTCTACACAAGAGAGGGCGTGGATTCAGACCTTCCCCAAAGATTATATTTGGATTGGCAGCAAAACTGATGTTGAACAAATGATCGGAAATGCTGTGCCTGTTAATTTGGCAAGTTTTGTTGCTGAAACAGTAAAGTTGGCTGTGGAGGAAGACAGTCGTGATTGAAATAGATCAATTCAAATGTTGGTTGAAAGAAAATACCAGCTATTCAAATGCTGTTATTAGTGACACAGTATCACGAATTAAGCGTGCAGATGGAATTCTTGCTTGGCAGGATGATGATATATATTTGTTCTATTTGGAGAGAAAAGCTGAGTACAAGGCCTTATCTGTGTCGGTGCGTTCCCAAATTAAAAGGGCGGTAAAATTATATAGTGATTATCGAACACAAACCTATAATTTCTGAAAACTTGAAACTCCTAGTTTCCTAAGGAATCATATCGTAAAGAGGAGGACAGCTTATGGTAACAATCATTACCGGCACAACAAAAAAGCCAATAGCTAGTGAGTCATTGAAATCCTTTTTTCAAGTTCATACAGAACTTGAAGGCTATCTTTATATAGGATATCCGATTATCGGCACAGTAGATGGAGCTTATCCAATTGATGGGTTATGGATTTCTCCTAATAAAGGTCTCGTAGTCTTCAATTTAATCGAAGGCAAAGATGTTGAAAATTACCAAGATGAGCAGGATGACTGTGCTAATAAAATCGAAGCCAAACTTAAAGGCTATAGGCAATTAATGCAAAAAAGAACATTGTGTGTTGTTCCCAATGTTGTTACCTATGCTCCTGCCTTGAGGAAAAACGACACAGAAGATGAATTCTATCCGCTATGTATAAACGATAAAGAGCTTGAAGAATATATTGACACCCTAACATGGGAAAATGATAGCTATTACGAAAAATTGGTTTCTGTTCTGCAAGCAATCTCTAGTATACGAAAAGGAAAAAAACGCAGAGAAACTACAAATCCAGAGTCCAGAGGTGCAAAGTTAAGAAATTTAGAAGACTCGATAGCAAATCTGGACAATCGGCAAAGTCGAGCCGTTATTGAAACTGTAGATGGCGTACAACGAATTCGTGGTTTAGCCGGATCTGGAAAGACAATTGTATTGGCTCTAAAAGCAGCATATCTACATGCTCAACATCCAGATTGGAAAATTGCCGTTACATTTAATACTCGTTCTTTAAAGGGACAGTTGCGGCAGTTAATAAACACATTTTATATTGAGCAAACAAGTGAGGAACCTGATTGGGAAAATATTAATATAATACATGCTTGGGGCGCACCTGGTGGCGGTGAAAGAAATGGTATGTATTATATGTTTTGTGGGATAAACAATGTTGAATACTATGATTTTATGGCCGCAAGAAACAAGTTTGGCTCAAGCGATCCTTTTGGAGAGGCTTGTAATAAAGCGTTATCTGATGCACAAAAGTTTTTGCCACAATACGATGCTATTCTTGTAGATGAAGCTCAGGATTTTTCACCTTCTTTTTTAAGGCTTTGTTACGAGATGCTTCAGCCACCTAAGCGATTAGTGTATGCTTATGATGAACTTCAAAATCTCCGGTCTCAATCGTTGCCGTCGCCTGAAGAAATTTTTGGTTTGGCCGAAGACGGAACGCCCAAAGTAAGATTCAAACCATTTGAAGAAGGACAGCCTCAGCAAGATATCATTTTAGAGAAATGTTATAGAAATTCTCGACCGGCGTTGGTCACAGCACATGCTTTAGGATTTGGTATATATCGTAACCCACCTGCGCCAAAAGAATCCGGGATAGTACAAATGTTTGATCAAAGCAGTTTGTGGCATGATATAGGATATGAGGTAGCTGACGGAGCTCTTGAGGATGGAGAAAGAGTCGTTTTAAGGAGAACGAACCAAAGTAGCCCAGCTTTTTTGGAAAATCATTCTGACATTGATGATTTGATTGTGTTCAAAAGTTTTAAAACACAAGAAGAACAAGATGCTTGGGTTGCTATGGAGATTAAGAAAAACATCAACGAAGACGAGTTGCGGCCCGATGATATTATTGTAATAAATCCAGATCCGTTAACAACTAAACGAGTGGTTGCACCTATTCGCTCACTTTTGTTTCAGCAAGGAATACAATCACATACTGCTGGAGTAGATACTGCCCCCGATGTTTTCTTTTCTGAAAATAATGATTCAGTAGCATTTACAGGCATATATAGAGCCAAAGGCAATGAGGCTGCTATGGTTTATATTGTAAATGCGCAATCGTGCTTTGATTCATATTTCGATTTAGCAAAACTGCGTAATCAGCTTTTTACAGCTATTACTCGAAGCAAAGCATGGGTCAGAGTATTAGGTGTTGGACCTCAGATGGATGGACTTATTGCTGAGTATCAACAAGTAAAACAGCATAATTTCACCTTGGACTTTATTTATCCGACTAAACCACAGCGGGATCATATGAATATTGTTAACCGCGATATGAGTGATGCCGAAAAAGTTAAAATTAAAAAGAGCAAAGGGAATATTGCCAGTCTAATTGAAGAACTGGAAAGTGGCAGTGTTTTTCTTGAGGATTTGGGCGAAGATAAAGTTGAGCGTCTTCTTGCCCTCCTTAAAGGCAAGGAGGAATAGTGGGTGCTAAACGCAAAGGATGTTCTCAAGCAAATTCAGCAGCTAACTATTGACATGATTGAGTCTGGACTTTGTGATGCACAAAATTTTCCTTCCTCAACGCAGAGTACAGGCGGAATTACTGAAATTGGAATTAGCTCGGCCGAAAATTCTATATTTTTAAAAAATATTTCGTATGCTGAAATGTACGCAGAGCTTTTAAGTAGGAAACACTACAATCTGAAAATGATAGATGGTGCATTAATTACATTGCTATACCGCTTTCAAAATGAAAATTTGATTGCACACCGTTTATCATTTTTCCCTGCCCCCAATCTGGAAGTGTTTCAGAATGAACCTGAGCTTTATATGCAAGATGAGCTATATCTTGAATTTCTGGACAAAAGAATAGTTACAGTGCCATTAAGGTTTGATTTTGACTCTGGTGATGCATTTGTACCGGTAGAGCATCCCATGTCACATTTGACTCTTGGTCAATACGAAAACTGCCGGATACCCGTTTCATCAGCTATATCCCCATATCAATTTATTTCGTTTGTCATGAAAAATTTTTATCGCACGGCACAAACTGTAAGTTCTTGCGAACTAACATCGTTTCCAGATAAATTTCCATTGACGATTCTGCCTGAAGAGAAAACTCTTGTTCATGTTTGCACGCCCGTGTGATTGGAAAACTAATAAGCATATTCGATATGCTGCCATCTTTTACAACAAAACCGACTGCTATCTTTATGGCAGTCGGTTTTGTTGTAAAAACGAAGTTATCTTCTCTTTTTGCTTTTTATTCGATGGGGTGATTGTAGTCGGGCTTTTCCCCTCATATTGTTGGGATTTTTCAGCAGTTTAGACAGGCTAAGTATCCGCATAAACGCCGAGAAATCCTCTGATGCAATTTTGTCGAAGGGAATCTGCATTTGGTCGCAGAATTCGTGGATTACCCGTTCCTCATTGCTACCCAGCTGCATGGCACGGTCAAATTTTTCTTTGACCTCTGTGAAAGATGGCTGCGGATCAGCGGTGGTGCGGTCGGTAATATGGGCCTGACGAATATCCTGGACGATACTGTCCAGATCATCATGGATCGTGTGGCTGAAAAAATCGCTCTCCTTCACCTGTCCCAGCTCCAGCGTGCGGACATAAAGGTCATTTTCTCCCGGCGCATGACTGCGGATCACTTCCTGCCGGGTAGCTTCCAGCACCAGATTCATTTGGGCAATCCGCATATCGGCGATCCGGTCAACGAAAATCTCAATATCCGTCATCAGCCGCTGGAAGTTTCCGTGTGTGGCAATCTCACACAGCAGCCGGTTGTTGATTTTTCCGCTGCTCAATAATGTAACCATATCATCACTCAAATGCAGGGCCTGAAGCTCTGTGTTTGGGTGATTTTTATTTTCCGATAACCCCATCAGGTAATCGGTGGACACCCCGTAAAATTCCGCCAGCGTAGCGATGGCAAAGGGACTGATGTCCTTATAGTCGTCGCTCTCATATTTACTGAGAGCAGATTTGGAAAGCCCTGTCTGCTCGGCCAGCTGCTCCAGGGTCAGGTGCTTATCCACCACCCGCAAATCCTTTAATCGTTCCGGGATAGACAGCTTTGTGTGCATCTACAATCCCCCTCTCGTCAGGAAAATCCTGCCGTTTTCAACCATTATACCATGATTCCATAAGCGTGGAAATATGCTGATTTCAAGCCGTTTTCCATCGTTTTGGACATACGGGAGAGGGCCTGTTTTTTCGGTAAAATGAGTTTTGTCAGGAGACATAGAACCTTGAAAACTGAATGACCGGCTGCAAGGGGTATGACCTTTGGGGAAGTGACGCCAAGACAGGAGCGCACCAAGAAGGACAATACGCCGGGGGAAATCCGGGCAGGAGCGATTGCAGGCAAACCGGCAACTAACACATGGAAAATAAACTTTTAGGAGGTTGATTTTTATGAAGTTGAGTATCCGAGAAAAGAAAGTGCTGTATGCCTTTGCCTGTCCTAATCACCACAACACGGTGACACGGCTGAAATGGCTGACTGCCCTGACTGTTGACCCGCAGGCCAAGCACCGGATGCTGGAGTTGGCCCGGAAGATGGAAACGGAGATGGCAGAAAGCTGGTACACCGGCTTTTATCATCAGCTCCGTGCGGAGATGGACGAGTATTACCATGCCAAGCGCCGCCTGCGTTTGGTAAAGGAAAACACCGAGTATGAGGAGGATCTGTATGACGAAGCTGTCTAAGTATGAGAAAGAAACCATCATCAACTGGAACGAGGCGGAGAACACCGCCAGTATCTACACCTTCAACGCCGATCTGAAGCGCAGGCTGGCCGAGTTCAGCCGCAAGTATCCCCAGCTGTGCCGGTTGGAGCGTAGCACCACTGAGGGCAGCGTGACCTATGTGCTGGACAAGTCCCGCCTGTCCATCCGTCTGGTACCGCCGTACAGTGAGGAACGGCTGGCGGCTGCCAGAGAATACGCCAAACAGCACGGATTTCAGGTCTTGCGGACGGACAAGAAGAGCGCCTGAACCCGGGTCAATTCACAGGAAAACAACGGGTCTGCACCCGGTATTTTTGCGGTGAATTGGTATCGTGATACCCCTGTATCCCCCCCTGCCGGGAAATGCAACAAAAGGAGCATTCAGAGCCGGAGGAGCTGATAGAAACCGCACAAGTGGTGAAAGTCAGCTTCTCCGGGCAGGAGTACAGAGGGATGCAATCCCTTTGTGCTGGGTACAGGGGTGCAGCGCCCTGTTGGGGTCAAGGGGCAAGGCCCATTGGCGGGTTGAGGGCAGCCGCCCCATCGGGTCAAGGGTGAAACGCCTTGCCCAGGGAGAGTTGATGCCTTGCGTCAATTCGTACTGGGTATTACCTGACGCAGAAATCCGCAGGTTTGGCGGCTTCGCCGCTGCTTCCCCCTTCGGGAAAATTAGCAGAGATTGGAGGGATGGAATTTGAAACTGACACGGCACAACGGACGCTCCGGCAAGCATGGCACCTATAATCCCCGGCACAATGACCGCCGGTTTGATGTGGAAAACAGCGAACACATTGATGCCCAGCGAGCTAAGAAAAATGTGTACTGGGACTGCTACCGTGGTTTCACTACCCCAGAACTTCGGGAGAACCCGGAACAGCCGGATTTCAGCTTTGAAGAAATTGAGCGGATGTATTACTACGAGCATTACTCCGACCATGTAGATGCCCAGAATGCCCGAAACGAGAAAACCCGGCACACTGAGCGCAACCGCACGGTGGAAGATCTTTTGAAAAATAACAAGACCTGCCCAGAGGAAAGTATCTACCAGATTGGCACCATGGAAGAATCCGTTCCACCGAGTACTCTGGCACTCATTGTCAGCGAATTTTACGAGGAGTTTGAACGGCGCTTTGGTTCTCATATTCACATTTTGGACTGGGCGCTGCATCTGGATGAGGGCACACCCCATATCCACGAGCGTCATGTGTTTGACTGCAAAAACCGGTATGGGGAGCTGTGCCCCCAGCAGGAAAAGGCGCTGGAAGAACTGGGGTTTGAATTGCCTGATCCGAGTAAACCCAAGGGCAAACATAACAACCGCAAGCAAACCTTTGATGCAGCTTGTCGGACGATGCTCTTTGACATCAGCCGCAAACATGGGGTGCATCTGGAGCAGGAGCCGTCCTATGGTGGGCGGGCGTATCTGGAGAAGCAGGACTACATTCTGATGAAGCAAAAGGAGCAGTTGGCCGTCCAGGAACAGAAGCTGGAGGAGCTGACCCTGAAAATTGAGGATGTAGAAACGCTGGTGGAGGAAGTTTCGGATATTGCCTATGATAAGGCGGTGGAAGTTGTCACCGATACTGTCCGGCTGGAAACCCATAAGGAGGATCTCCGACTGGTGGAGGAAACAAAAAACTGGGTACTCTCGCCGGAACGGAAAGCGCCGCAAAAAGAGCGCGAGTATGCCGCCGCCCGATTGGATGGGGTGATTTCAAAAATCAAAAACGCCATGCAGTCAGCCCTGTCAAAAATCCAGAAGAAGCTGATGCAGCCGGAGGTCAAGCAGGCTGGTAAACAGCAGATTCAGGAAAAGGCCAAGGAATCCATTCTTGCTTTCCTGAAAAAAGCCAAGCAGGATAGCACACAGAGAGAATCCAACCGGAAAAAGCAGCAGGAAAAACAGGATATGGAGCTTTAAGGCATCTGATTTTGCAAAGAAATCAGATGCTTTTCTCTTGAGGAGGTGGGAAGCATTGAACAGCGAATCGCAGAGTTTAGTGCCTGTAACCCGGCAGACCGAAAGCGTGGAATTGACCGTTGAGCAGGTGCGGGAAAATCTCTCCGTCACCGAGAAAGGACAACCGGCCAACACCATTGGAAATTGCCGCACGGTGTTCTGCCAAGATCCGCTTTTGCGGGGTGCTATCCGGCTAAATCTGCTGACCGACCGTGTGGACATTGTGCGGGATCTGGGTTGGCGCAGAAGCACCAGCGCCTTGACCGATACCGATGTCAAATATCTGCTCCTTTACTTTGAGCAGAACTACGGTTTGACCAGTGAAAAGAAGCTAATGGCGGCGCTCTCTATCGTAGCAAACGAAAATTGCTATCACCCCATTCAGGATGTGTTGAATGGCTTGGTTTGGGACGGCATACCCCGGATACGCTCTTGCCTGCATCACTTTCTGGGGGCGGATGAGGGCAACTATGTGGAAGAAATGCTCAAACACTTTCTGTTGGGAGCCATCCGCCGGGTGTTCCATCCTGGTTCCAAGTATGAGGAACTGCTCTGTCTGGTGGGCGGCCAGGGAGCCGGAAAGTCTACTTTCTTTCGCTTCCTGGCTATACAGGATGAGTGGTTCTCTGATGACCTGAAAAAGCTGGATGATGACAAGGTGTTTGCCAAGTTGCAAGGCCACTGGATCATCGAGATGTCTGAGATGCTGGCCACCAGCAACGCCAAGAGCATTGAGGAGATCCGCTCCTTTATCAGTCGCCAAAAGGAAACCTACCGTACCCCTTATGAGACCCAGCCCAAAGACCGTCTGCGGCAGTGTGTGTTCGGTGGTTCCTCCAACACGCTGGATTTCCTACCCCTTGACCGGGCCGGAAACCGCCGGTTCCTGCCAGTGATGATTGACCCGGAGAAAGCGGAGGTTCACATTCTGGAGGACGAAACCGCTTCCAGAGAATATCTGTTGCAGGTGTGGGCGGAGGCTATGACCATTTACCGCAGCGGCGAGTATTCCATGAAGTTTTCAAAGGAGATTCAGCGGCAGCTGGTGGAGGTTCAGAAAGACTTCATGCCGGAGGATACTGAGGCCGGACAGATTCAGGGTTTTCTGGAACACTACACCGGCAATGTGGTCTGCTCCAAGCAGCTGTTCAAGGAAGCGTTGGGACACGCCTTTGAGGAGCCGAAGCGTTGGCAGCTGCACAACATCAACGAGATCATGAACACAGTGGTGACGGGCTGGAAGCCCTTCTCCAATCCCCGAATGTTTGCGGGCTATGGTCGGCAGCGGGGCTGGGAACGAGAGATTTCCGGCAACGAACTGCCCGACAACGAAGACGGATTTGTGGAGCTGAGCGAGGAAGAAGTCCGTCAGCTGGAGCTGCCAAAGGAGTGGATTGCCTGATTTACAGGGCCTGTTGCCCGGTTGGTTGTCGGCTGGTTGCTGACTTTGTTGCTACAAAAGCGGGAGTATGAGCACGACAAAAGCCCGTAAAGCAAGGCTTTTTGGTGGGTATCTGTTCTCTAACAACGAAAGCAACGAGATTTCACAAGAAAATTTGAAAAGTAAGAAACGATGGCCAGACGATAGGTTGCAGGTTTTTCGGAGTCCGTTGCCGGACTTTGTTGCCGATACCCTTTGTCTGGCTTTTCTGATCTATGGAGGTAGCCTATGGAGAAAAACCAAAAGCAAGAAAACAAGCAGAGCAAAAAAGTAAAGTTTATCGTGGTACGGGAGTTTTCAGGTGATAAAACCATGCAGGAAGCCTTTGAACAGCTCATTGAACGGCAAACCTACGAACACTTTGAAGAATGGCTGGAACGCAAGGCAAGCTGAGGGATTTGGTTGAAGAAAAAACAGGGGCATGGTATAATATGTATATCGTGTCCCTGTTCATAGAAGGAGATTACTATGAGCAGGAAAAAACAAGTCAATCAGAAAATCACAGCCCTCTATTGCCGTATTTCTCTGGAGGATGGCGGCGATAACGAGAGCATGAGTATCAGCAATCAAAAAATCATGCTTCGGGACTTTGCCGAGAAAAACGGGATGTTCCAGTATGAGTATTATGTGGACGACGGTTACACAGGCCGTAATTTCAATCGCCCAGCTTTTCAGCGTATGATTGCCGATATTGAGGCCGGTAAAATCGGTTGTGTCATTACCAAAGACCTGTCCAGACTGGGAAGAAATTATATTGAAGCCGGCAGTTATATTGAAATCTTCTTCCCCAAACACAATGTCCGCTATATCGCCATTACGGATGGCGTGGATAGTTTGACCCATCAGGAAATGGACATCACGCCCTTCAAGAATATCCTGAACGATATGTATAGCCGGGATATTTCCAAGAAAGTGCTGGCGGGGCGTATGACCCGTTCCCGACAGGGAAAGTTTTGTGGTGGACAGCCTCCCCTGGGGCTAATGCGTGACCCGGAGGATCGGGGGCATTTGATCCTTGACCCGGAAACTGCGCCGGTGATTCGCAAAATCTATGACCTGGCACTGGATGGCTGGGGTTGTATGCGGATTGCCAAGCAGCTGATGGAGGACAAGGTTCCCATCACCAGAGTAAAAGGAAATACCGCCTGCGATGTCAACTACTATGCGTGGGGCGGCGCAAGAATCAGCCATATCCTGCGTAATCCCTTTTATAAGGGCGCTCATCTGGTTTGCCGGACACACCAGAAAGGGATTCGCTCCAACACCTATGACATTATTCCCCGTGAGGACTGGGAAATCATTGAGGGCTGTCATGAAGCGATTGTGACACCGGAGGAATGGGAGCAGGTACAGGCAATCGTAGATCGCAGGCCACCTATTATGAAAGGAAATGCTTGCCCCTTCTACAACTTGTTCCACGGCATTATCTACTGCGTCACCTGTGGGAAATCCATGCAGGTACGGTATGAAAAGGTCGGCAGAACTGGCAAAAACCGCTTTACCGGCGAGATGCGGGAACCGATTGACAAGGCGTATTATATCTGCCAGACCTACAACCGGCTGGGTAAAAACGCCTGCACCAGTCACAAGATCGAAGCTAGGGATTTGTATAATCTTGTCCTGAAGGACATTCAGGAACTGGCAGCGATGGCGTTCAAAGATGCAGATGCCTTTTATCAGCGGTTGAGCAGCCGGATGGAGCGCCGGTATATGGCGGATGCTTCCGAGATGCAGAAAGAGCGTGAACGCCTGGAAGCCAGGAACCGGGAAATTGACGATATGTTCCTGAGTCTTTACACGGACAAGGCCAAGGGTGTGCTCTCTGAGCAGCGGTTTATGAAGTTGACCACCGCTATGGAGCAGGAGCAGGAAGAAAATCAGAGCCGGTTGCAGGAACTGATGCGAATGCTTCAGCAGTCTGATGCTCAGGAAAGCGAAGTCCGTACCTTTATCCGGGAAATTCGGCAGTATGCCACCATTCAGGAACTGGATGAAACGGTGCTGAACCGGCTAATCAACCGTATCCTGGTAGGTGAAGTTGAGAAAGTTGATGGGCAGAAGGTGCAGGAAGTCAGGATTGTTTATAATTTTGTGGGGGAAATAACTATCTAACTAATAAGCAATAGTAAATGTGAAAGGTATGTGTCGATGAGATTCTATTTGGACCATAATATTTATATTTACTCGCTAAATGATGAGTCAATAGGCCAAGCGGTTGAAACATTAAAATCTGATTCTGTTCAATTTTTGTATAGCCCAGCGCATATTGAGGAGGTGTATACTGCATTTGTTAAGAATGGAAGTAAATATCAGCAAAATATACAGCGTATCTTTGAACAAATTTCAAAATTCACTGATGATATGGAATGTCTGCCATCTGACACACAAATAATAATAAAAAGGGAAAAGCCATCAGATTGCTATAAACGAGTTGCTGGAATTGATACAACTCAACGAATGGAATCTGATGGTAAATATAAGTATCAAATAGATAAAGGGCATTATCAAGAACTTTGCAAACAAGATAAACATTTTCAATCCATATCTACTCTCACATATGATAAAATTTGGGATCATAAGGAAATTATCAATTGTCTTGAGGAACTTAATAGAAATATGCCTCAAATTATTAACCGTCACAATTTTAACGTTGACACTATTAGTCTTGCAATGTTAGGCATAAATAAGATTCTGCCTGAGGATTTGCAAATACAGCGTGGCATGTATGATGAGCTGAAAAAATCACATAAAGCCTTAGAATTTGTGGTGGAAATACTATTTCGCGTGCTTAATATCAGCGGTTACAATGCTGATAAAGAAGAAGCAACAACTATTTCTGGAATTCACGATGTGACGCATGCTATATATGCGACAAAAGCTGATAAATTATTTAGTTCTGATAAAAAATTTGTAAATAAATGCGCCGCAATTTATTACTTCCTTGGTGTTAAAACACAAGTCGTACTTTGTCCGCAAAAGGAAATTGCTAAAATTTTACTTGAATCAAAATAGATTTATACATGAGAGTAATTCGGTAATCCCGACATTGCTTTTAATGAGATTTTATCATAACTAAGCAGATTATAAATTGTTATTGCAAGAAATAACCTTCCTTTTTACCAAGGAGGGTTATTTTTTTGCCCATTTTTGAATTCATCACTTGACATTGTGGCAAAGAGTTGATGTCACAGGACGAGATTGCAACGATGGACGGAGGCAAGTGTATTTTGCAGGTGCGCGGCGTAAGACCGTTTTTCAGTGAGAAATACGACATTACCCGCCACCCCCGCTATAAATACCTTTCCGACGCCGACAAGAAGAACTATTTTGACGTGGACAGGTACTTGACCGCCTTGCGCCGGAAACGGCAGCGGGTGGTTTCGCAGGAGGAAACCTTTGACCTCTACGACATCGACCTGTCGGATGAAGATATGGCCGCCGTGAACGAATGACCGGCGGACTGAAAGGAGTATCGGCCTATGGAATACTCGGATGAATTGACATTTGCGGATTATTTCAGAGCAGAGCAAGAAATCTACCGGGCTATCATTTCCGCTGCGGTTATGTGCCGGTGGATCGCAGAACACGACACCCCGCCGACGAAACAGGAGGCGGAACAGATGGTGTTGGAAGTAAACCGCCAGATGTGTGAAGCATGGGGCGAAATGTATTCGCTGGCCGTGCTGAAATGGCTGGACGACCGTTAATCTCCGGGCCGTCTGCGGATTGTGACGCCGGTATCTGACCGGCGATTTTTCCATCAAAACAACATCACAATCTGAAATTATGGAGGTAAATTTATGGCATTTTTCAATAGCGCAGTTACTACTTTGCAGACCATCGTTGTGGGCCTCGGCGGTGCCCTGTGTGTTTGGGGCGGCATCAACCTTCTGGAAGGTTACGGGCAGGATAACCCGGCCAGCAATGCTCATGTGCGATAAAGTAACACTAGAATTTGATAGACAGCAGCCCATTATTCCAATATTATACTTCGACGCTGAAAACAGTATAATCCACTCTATAAACTATGTTATAATTGGAGCGGCCAATTTAGCTAACAAATATGTGTGAACTACACTTTAATCACAAATTAGTGTGATATGCTGATTGAAAAAGGAGGACGGCACTATGCAGAAAATTTTAATCGTTGAAGACGACATAGATATTCAAGAACTTTTGAGAAATTTTTTACAGGAAGTAGGATATGAAATTTCTATTGCCAATGATGGTATGGAAGCTATCTCTCTCTTTTCGACGATACATTTTGACCTGATACTCTTAGACATTATGCTCCCTAAAATTGATGGATTTACTGTTTGCGAGTTAATCCGAAAGCAATCTCAAATCCCTATTATCATGCTGACTGCCCTGAGCAGTGAGGATGAACAAATCCGAGGTCTGGATTTGCAAGTTGACGATTATATTACAAAACCATTTTCCATGCCGATATTAGTTCGCAAAATCGGTGCTGTACTCCGTAGAAGTTCAATGATACCGGAACAGGAGCACCAAACGATTGCCTATAAAAATCTCGTTTTGGATATGGACAGCTATACCGCTGTGGTAGACGGTGCTTCTTTCGACCTCACCCAGCGAGAGTTTGAGGTATTAAGGGAGCTCTTACTAAATCAGGGACGCGTACTTACTCGGCAAAATTTGTTGGATAAGCTGTGGAAATATGATTTTTATGGCGATGAAAGAGTTGTAGATACTCACATCAAAAATCTCCGCAAAAAGTTGGGGATTGACTTCATCCAGACAATCAGAGGGGTGGGATATAAAATTGATAAAGAAAATTAAAGGGAGCTTATTTGCAAAAATTTTTGTAATCACCTTTTTGCTGACCAGCATTTGCTGTGTTTTGACCTACACCGTTATTTCATGGCTTGTTCCAAAGACGTATAGTACAACTCTTGATACAAACTTAGAAAATACGGTAACTTCATTTATTACTGAATTAGAAGCTATGTCCCCGCTGGAAAGTGGAAAGCTTTTCGATGAATTTCTTTTGAATAATAATGGAGTTCTACTTCAATTATTCGACACCGCAGGAAATGAACTAGAACTCCCCTCACAAGGGAGCACTGAATTTCCGCGTTTGCTCACAGGAGGAATAGCAACAGAAAACGCCGATCCGGCGGCCTATCGAGCGACACATAGCTACCTGTTTTCGTTTACTGGGTCAGACACGGTTTATACATTGACGGTTGCCGGGAGCGCCCATGAAGTTGATTTGCTCAAGGATACGTTGGCAAGCGTTTTTCTAATCCTCTTTTTTGTTATCCTTGCGATAGCCACTATTGCGTCAGTTGTTTATTCTCGCTATGTTACAAAGCCGGTACTGCGTCTTAGCGAAGTGTCAAAAGAGATGTCTGAGTTAAATTTTAATTGGAAATGTAAAGAAGATCGGACTGATGAACTCGGTGTTCTGGCTCACAGCTTAAATGAAATGTCGATGAAACTCTCTGCGGCACTAGAAAATCTGCAAAACGCAAATGCGAAATTGCAGGCAGATATAGAACATGAGCGAGAATTAGAACAGGCACAGTTAGACTTCTTTTCCGCTGTTTCGCATGAACTAAAAACGCCAATTACAATTATCAAAGGGCAGACAGAGGGAATGATTCTGAATGTAGGGGATTATCAGAATCGCAGTAAATATTTATCGCGCTCCCTTGAAATTATCAATACAATGGAGAATATGGTACAAGAAATTTTGACCGTTTCGCGTATTAAATCCTCTAAAGTAGGCCTGCGAAAAGAAACGATAGACTTTTCTGCTTTGCTAAAGGGAGAATACGCTTTATTTGAAGATTTAATCGTGCAAAAGGAAATCGACTGGAACGAAGATATTTCTCCTTCTTTGCATATTGTTGCTGATAAAATGTTGATACAAAAAGCAATCAACAATATTATTTCTAATGCCATTTTGTACTCCCCGGAAAGTAGTTCAATTTATATGAATGCGTTTTCTGAAAATGGAGCGGTAAATTTCAGATTGGAAAACACAGGTGTTCATATCCCAGATGATGAATTACCGAAACTATTTGATGCGTTTTATAGAATAGAACGGTCACGCAATAAGAAAACAGGAGGAAGTGGGCTAGGCCTTTATATCGTCAAAACTATTTTAGAACAGCACAATATAATATACAGTTTGAAAAACACAGACAGAGGGGTATTGTTTTCAATCCAATTTTGAAAAATACGGGGCGGTCAAATTTGATTGCTCCGTATTTTTAACTACACATAAAAAACATATTCGCCACAATGGTATCCCAAACAGTTCTGCTACTATATATTCAGAAACAGAAAGGAGTGTTTCAGAATATGAAAAAGCAAAAAATTACAACTCTTTTACTCACAATGGCGCTTTGTGCATCGGCTGTTTTAAGTGGATGTGCTGCAAGCGCGGCAAGCCAGACGGAACCCAACCAGTCAACTACCAGCTCAACACCTTTGGAGGAAGCGAAAGATAGCGGCACTCCCATTTCCTCTGACGAGGCTTCCTCGGCGCAAGCCTACGAGAATGATGAAGTCCTTTCCTCTGAGGAACAGGCCAAAGCAGAGCAAGAACGCCGGGCTGAGATTGCTGAAAAGTATTCTATCTATGCTCCGTATGGCATGACATACGACACGGAAAAGGATCGTTTCTTCTATAACGGGCAAGTCGTGCGTTACTTCAAGGATCAAATCAGTTCTAATGAAACGAATGGTTTTTCCTATGATGACGGCGTGATAGACGTTGAACCCATTAGAGATGAATCTGGAACCCTGACAGGTCTAAAGCAATCCTCGGACGCTGACTTTAATGCTCACACCAAAGAGCAGGAGGCATTGAAAACCGAATTGGAAAAGGCCGGAATTACGGCCGAAAGTGGTAGCTTTGAACAAGGTGATCCGAATTATCGTGATGACAGCCTGGACGCCTACGCCGAATTTGGCGTTTCCTATGACAAGACTTCTAACCATTGGATGTACGGCGAAAAGCCTATCTATATCCTTTATGACAAGGAACATTACACTTTTTGCGACAAAGGTGTGAGCGACGGCGTTAGCTTGAATGTTGTTCGTGACAAGGACGGCAACATTGAAAAGTTGGTTTCTGTGGATAAGAAAGAATTGGAGCAGTTTGTCTCATAAAACATAAATAGCAAAGCCAGCCGAGCCAGTCAACGGTCAAGATGAACGGCGCATTGCGCCGCCGTTGACAGCCCCGCCCGCCTTTGCTGGTAGGCAATCAAGGGGCGACAGCAAAGAGAGTGCTGCCGCCCCACACTATTATCAGAGAGGGGGAATTTCCATGACCGAAGATGAAGCCTACAAAGTGCATATCCAGTACACATTCAATGCCTTTTGCAAGATTGTCATTCGACACGCAGCCATAGATATAATCTTAAAGCTGCGTCGGAGGTGGGAACGGGAAGTTTCCCTTGACTATCTGATGAATGAGAAGTTTGTCCAGTTTGCCGAGCCGGAGCAGTTTGAAGAATATTTTTTTACTGCCTGCGGGCAGACCGCCGTTCTATACCATGCGGAACTTGCCGCCGCCCTTGCGCTTTTGCCGGAGCAGGCACAGGAAGAAATTTTCCGTTACTATTTCCTGCGCCAGCCGCAGCGCGTGATCGGCGTACATATCGGCCGGACACGCAGCACAGCGGGGCGGCATATCCAGCTTGCCTTGCAGCGACTACGGCGGCTCATGGAGGGAAAAGAGCATGAGTAAACTTCTGCCCTATGAAACAATCGTCAAAGCCCATGAGGGCGACCCGGAAGCGGTAAACGCCGTTCTTTCCCACTACGCCGGATATATCCGCTACTTTTCCAAAGTACACGTGCAGGTCAACGCCGAGGTTGAGGAATATGTGAAGCAACAGCTAATTGCCGCGCTATTCAAGTTTCGCTTCGACCGATAGATTGAAAAACTGAATACCAACTGTCATTAGCGGTGCCACTCAGCAAGTTTACAATTCATCTATTTCCAAGGAAGAGCAGATATAGTATAATAGACCCAGCGATAAACACACATTTATGGAGGTGATACAATGCTCGAAAATATACCATCTCAATCAACTATGACTGAATTGCTCGGACAATCTTTATTTGAAGTATGGCAAACATTATGTTCAGCTATTGATGAAAAATACGATATGGAACGACTTTGGAATACTGGCGGTAAGAATTGGACTTACGAGTATAAATATCGTAGAGGTGGCAAAACACTTTGTTGCCTATATGCAAAAAGTAATTGCATTGGTTTCATGATTATTTTTGGAAAAGATGAAAGGACAAAATTTGAAGATATTAGGGATAGCCTTTCTAATTCCGTTTGTAAACAATATGATGAAGCAAAAACCTACCACGACGGAAAATGGGTAATGTTTGAACCGACTAATATGGCTGAATTTGATGATTATATGAAATTGTTAGCTATCAAAAGAAAACCGAATCGGAAATAACATTTCCAATTCGTTGGGGAAATCTAAACTTGAACTTTCAAAACTGAATACCAGCCGCCACCGGCGGCCAGCGAAAGCAGTAAGTCTGAAAAAGATTTGCTGCTTTTTTTGTTGTCCATTTGGCAAAATCGCAAATTACCCGTAGTAGGTAGGTGAAGCCAGAAAAAACTGCCTGCTCCGTTTGGCAAATTTCAAAACGCGGTGGTGTGGGGAGTGAAAGGAAAAATTTTCTGCTCGCCGGTTGCCAAAATCCCCTTTCCCGCATTACAGAAGCAAAAGAAATTTTGAGAAAATCCCCGTTTAGCGGGCAGCAAAGCCCCTCTGCGGAGTAATATTGGCGAAAGGAAAAAAGGCCGCCCACAGCGGGCTGAAAGCCCTGTCCTGCCCGTTCTATGTACGAAAAAACCAGACAGGGGCAGTCTGCGGCAGTTACAGAGCAAGTTTCTACCACGGTGCCAAAATCCGCAATTCTGCGGTTTTGCCCCTCGCGGGAAACTTGTTGGGGAGTGCCTTCCCCAAACCCTGCTATGGCGGCTTGCACCGCAAAAATATTTCCGACCGGCGAAAAGTTTTTTCTCACTTTCGCCCCGGAAATAGCTAACAGATAAGAGAATTTTTTGTGATAAGTGAAAGGAGGTTTACAGCCTATGCCGAAGCGATACAACACGCCCCACCGCAGCCGCGTTGTGAAAACCCGGCTGTCCGAAGATGAATACGCCGACTTCACAGCGCGGCTTGCACCCTATGGTATCAGCCAGTCCGAATTTCTCCGGCAGGCGATACGGCGCACCACCATACGCCCCATTATCCATGTGTCAGCGGTCAATGACGAACTGCTTTCCGCTGTCGGGAAACTCACAGCCGAGTACGGCAAAATCGGTGGCAACCTCAACCAGATAGCCCGGTATCTGAACGAGTACGGCGCACCTTACCATGCGCTGTCCGGCGAAGTACGCGCCGCCATAGCCGACCTTGCCGCCCTCAAGTATGAAGTCTTACAGAAAGTAGGTGACGCGGTTGGCAACACTCAAGCATATCAACTCTAAAAACGCCGACTACGGAGCCGCCGAACAATACCTGCTTTTTGAGCATGACGAGTTTACCATGAAGCCCGTCCTTGATGAAACCGGCAGGCTTATCCCCCGCGAGGACTACCGGCTGTCCACGCTGAACTGCGGCGGGGAGGATTTTGCCGTTGCCTGTATGCGGGCAAATCTCCGCTATGAGAAAAAACAGCGGCGGGAAGATGTGAAAAGCCACCACTATATCATCAGCTTTGACCCACGGGACGGGCCGGACAATGGCTTGACCGTAGACCGGGCGCAGGCATTGGGCGAGAAGTTTTGCGCCGAGCATTTCCCCGGCCACCAGGCCCTTGTATGCACCCACCCGGACGGACATAACCACAGCGGCAATATCCATGTGCATATCGTTATCAATTCGCTGCGGATAGAGGAAGTCCCGTTCCTGCCCTACATGGACAGGCCAGCCGACACGAAAGCCGGTTGCAAGCACCGCTGTACTGACGCGGCCTTGCGCTACTTCAAGTCCGAAGTCATGGAGATGTGCCACCGGGAGGGGCTTTACCAAATCGACCTCCTGAACGGCAGTAAGAACCGCGTGACCGACCGGGAGTATTGGGCGCAGAAAAAAGGACAGGCCGCGCTGGACAGGCAGAACGCCCCCATGATTGCAGGCGGTATCACGCCCCGGCAGACCAAGTTTGAAACGAACAAGGAAAAACTGCGGCAGACCATACGGAAAGCCCTTGCCACCGCCACCGGCTTTGACGAGTTTTCCTCTCTGCTGCTGCGGGAGGGCGTGGCCGTCAAGGAGAGCCGTGGTCGGCTGTCCTACCTCACGCCGGACAGGACAAAGCCCATTACCGCCCGGAAACTGGGCGACGATTTTGACCGCGCCGCTGTCCTTGCCGTTTTGGAGCGGAACGCCGCCAGAGCCACAGAAAAGGCCGCAGCCATACCCGAATATCCCCGGCATGGGAAAACCGGCATACAGCCCACAAAAGCCCCACAAACCGCCCCGAAACAGGACGGTGTGCAGCGGCTTGTGGACATTGAGCAGAAAAAGGCCGAGGGCAAGGGCAAAGGCTACGAGCATTGGGCGAAGATACACAACATCAAGCAGATGGCCAAGACGCTGAATGTGTACCAGCAGTACGGCTTCACTTCCCCGGAGCAGTTGGAAGCTGCTTTTGATACCGCCTATGAGGAAATGCGCCAGACCAGCGGCGAACTGAAAACGCTGGAAACGAAGCTGCAAGGGAAAAAGGAGTTGCAGCGACAGGTACTTGCCTACGCCAAGACCAAGCCCGCCCGCGACGGCCTGAAAGCGCAGAAATCCCCCAAAGCCCGCGAAGCATACCGGCAGGCGCATGAGAGCGACTTTATCATAGCCGATGCAGCCGCCCGGTATTTCAAGGCACATGGCATTACCAGGCTGCCCGCCCGGAAAGCGTTGCAGGACGAGATCGAGCAGCTTGTTTCCAAGAAATCCGGCCTGTATAACACCTACCACGAACAGAAACAGCGGTACACGGAGTTGCAGACCGTCAAGCGGAATATCGATCAGATTTTGCGCCGGGAGGAACCCCACCGCAGAAAGGAGCAGAGCCATGAACGATAACCCGCCCCGCATGGACTACCGCCAGCACCGGCGGGCGCGGCGTCTGGTACATGAGTGCTGTAACTATGACGGGGGGAACTGCCTGCTGTTAGACGACGGGGAGCCTTGCGTATGCGTCCAGAGCATTTCCTTTTCCCTCATGTGCCGCTGGTTCCGTGTGGCTGTCCTGCCCCTTGACGGGGAACTGGCCGCAGCCCTCTTGTACCGGGGGAGCCGGAAACGGTGTGCCGTCTGCGGGGCGGCATTTGTCCCCAAATCCAACCGGGGAAAATACTGCCCCGACTGCGCCGGGCGCATGAAGAAACTCAAAGCCGCCGAACGAAAGCGGAAACAAAGGCATAAATGTCACGCTTTAGAGCCTTTCAAACCCGCATAAATCAAGGCTTTTTTCGTGGGTGTCAAAGGGTACGCGATACATTTATCCTTTTTCCCCGGAAACAGCGTTCTAAATGCGTACAAACCGCCAAAATCAACCCGAACACAGGGAGGTGATCCTATCGCTGATTATATCATGGCAGACACGAAGCTGCCCGCCTATCTGCCTTACCCCCGTTTCCTGCTGAAAATGGAGATTTCCCAGACCGCCAAGCTGCTGTATGCGCTGCTGTTAGACCGTTCCACCCTCTCCCAGAAGAACAAGTGGCAGGACGACGAGGGCAGGATTTATATTATCTATCCCATCGCAGAGATAGCCGAAATACTGGATAAAGGCAGCACCACCATAAAGGGGGCGCTGAATGAACTGGACATAGCGGGGCTGCTGGAACGGGAACGGGGCGGCTTCTCCGCACCGAACCGACTGTATGTGAAAGTGCCGCGTGTGCCACAGGTACAGTTTTCCGACCAACTGATGGCCGGAAAACCGACCCTCATAGAGCCGGAAAACCGACCTACTGATGGTCAGAAAACCGACCTTATGATGGTCGGAAAACCGTCCCCTAACCAAACTACTATAAACAACCTTACAGAGAGCCAAACAATGGGAGTGAGTGGGGAGCCGCCCGCAGCCTATGGCCGATACCAGAATGTTTTTCTGTCACAGACCGAATACGACGAGTTGCAGGCAGAGTACCCCGACAGGCTGGAACGGTTCATTGAGGAAATGAGCCGCTACCTTGCCGCCAGCGGGAAAAGCTACCAGAACTATGCCGCCGCCCTGCGGATATGGGCGGGGAATGACAAAAAGGGCGCCCCGAAAAAGGGCATACCAGACTACTCATGCAAGGAGGGCGAGAGTTTATGAAGAACGAAATCAACGCTGTTTTGGAGAATATGACGGCTGCCACCCCGGAGCCGGAGGACTACACCGGCGAGGACGGTTTACTGTACTGCGGCAAGTGCCGCAAGCCGAAAGAAGCCTATTTTGCGCCGGACAAGGCCGCTATCTTTGGCCGTGACCGCCACCCGGCAGAATGCGACTGCCAGAGAGCCGCCCGCGAGGAACGGGAGGCCGCCGAAAAGCGGCGCAGGCACCTTGACGCCGTGGAAGAACTGAAACGCCGGGGCTTTACCGACCCCACCATGCGGGACTGGACTTTTGAGAACGACAACGGCAGGAACCCGCAGACCGGGATTGCCCGCCGGTATGTGGAACACTGGGAGGATATGCGAACCGACAATATCGGCTGCCTGTTCTGGGGCGGCGTGGGAACCGGGAAAAGCTACCTTGCGGGCTGTATCGCAAACGCCCTCATGGAGAAAGAAATCCCCGTCCACATGACGAACTTTGCCCTTATCCTCAACGACCTTGCCGCCAGCTTTGAGGGGCGCAACGAGTACATTTCCCGCCTTTGCCGCTATCCGCTGCTTATCCTTGACGACTTCGGCATGGAACGCGGCACCGAGTACGGGCTGGAACAGGTTTTCAATGTGATTGACAGCCGTTACCGCAGCGGCAAGCCGCTGATCGTCACGACCAACCTCACGCTGGACGACCTGCACAACCCGGAGGACACCGCCCATTCCCGGATTTATGACCGGCTGCTTTCCATGTGCGTCCCGGTGCGCTTCACCGGCGAGAATTTCCGTCAGGAAACCGCACAGCGGAAAATGGAAAGCATGAAGAAACTGATTACCGACTGAAAGGAGTATTGCCTATGGCAGATAACAAGCAGCACGACACCCGCACCGCCCGCCGCCCCGACTGCGTGACGGAAATCCGCATGGGCAATTCCGTCCTTGTCGTGTCCGGCTATTTCAAAAAGGACACCACGACCACCGCCGCCGACAAAATGGCGCGGGTACTGGAAGCGGAAGCCGCTGCTACACAAAAATCGGCAATTTGACAAATCATAAAGAAGCAGATTTTACACTTTTGCCGCTATACAGCCCGCCCTATTCCGTGGTACAATGAAACCACGGAATAGTGGGGCTGGCTGTCGGAAACGGAGGATTTTATGTTAAGACAAGCCACCCAAAACCTCATTACCGCCCTTTATCCGAGATTGTCCCATGAGGACGAATTGCAAGGCGAGAGTAATTCCATATCGAACCAAAAACGGATACTCGAAACCTTTGCAAAACAGAATGGCTTTACCAACCTGCGCTGGTACACCGACGACGGCTATTCCGGCGCGAACTTTCAAAGGCCCGGTTTTCAAGCCATGCTTGCAGACATTGAAGCCGGGAAAGTGGGTACGGTCATCGTCAAGGACATGAGCCGGTTAGGGCGAAACTACTTGCAGGTGGGATTTTACACGGAAATGCTGTTCCCTCAAAAGGGAGTGCGTTTTATCGCTGTCAACGACAATGTGGACAGTGCAAACGGCGGCATGGACAACGATTTTACCCCTCTGCGAAATCTGTTCAACGAATGGCTGGTGAGAGATACGAGCAAGAAAATCAAAGCAGTAAAACGAGCAAAAGGCATGAGTGGAAAGCCCGTTACCAGCAAGCCGGTCTATGGCTACCTCATGGACGAGGACGAGAACTATCTCGTTGACGAGGAAACCGCGCCGGTTGTCCAGCAGATATACCAGCTTTGCCTTGCCGGGAATGGCCCGACCAAGATTGCCCGTATGCTGTCGGAGCAGCAAATCCCCACGCCGGGGACGCTGGAATACCGCAGGACGGGCAGCACCCGCCGCTACCACCCCGGCTATGAGTGCAAATGGGCGACGAACACCGTTGTTCATATCCTCGAAAACCGGGAGTACACCGGCTGTCTGGTAAACTTCAAGACGGAGAAGCCCTCTTACAAGGTCAAGCACAGTGTAGAGAACCCCGTGGAGAAACAGGCCATTTTCCCAAACCACCATGAACCGATTATCGACACGGAAACATGGGAGCGCGTGCAGGAGTTACGCAAGCAGCGCAAACGCCCGAACCGCTATGACGAGGTGGGGCTGTTCTCCGGTATGCTGTTCTGCGCCGACTGCGGCCATGTGATGTACCAGCAGCGGTATCAGAACAAGAACCGCAAGCAGGACTGTTACATCTGCGGCAGCTACAAGAAGCGCACCCGCGACTGTACGGCGCACTTTATCCGCACCGACCTGTTGACCGCCGGTGTCCTCTCCAATCTCCGGCAGGTGACGGAATACGCCGCCAAGCATGAGAGCCGCTTTGTGAAGCTGCTTATCCAGCAGAACGAGATCGGCGGCAAGAGAAAGACCGCCGCAGCCACCAAGCAGCTTGAACAGGCGCAGGAGCGCATTTCCGAAGTGAGCCGCATTATCAAGCGGCTGTATGAGGACAATGTGAACGGCAAAATCAGCGACGAGCGTTTCATGGAACTGTCGGCAGACTATGAGCAGGAGCAGCGGGAACTGAAAGACCGCGCCGCCGCTTTGCAGGAAGAACTGGACAAGTCGCAGGCCGCCACCGTCAACGCGGAAAAGTTTATGGGGATTGTCCGAAAGCACCTTGCCTTTGAGGAATTGACCCCCACCCTCTTGCGGGAGATGATTGAGAAAATCGTCGTGCATGAGTGCAGCTATGACGAGAACGGCACCCGCAGGCAGGACATTGAGATTTATTACAGCTTTGTCGGCAAGATTGACTTGCCCGAAGCCTAACGCCCGACCTATCCGACACAATGGCCAAGTGCCGGATAGGAACGGCAAAATTTTTTGCACTTCTATTACTTCTTTATCACACATAAGCAAAGTCGCAGGGCATCAAGCAGCTTGTCGCGGGCGGCGGTGTCGCCCTGATCGGCGTCACTCTGGTTCCCATGCTGTCCGGTCTGCTGGGCTAATCCCCCGGCTGTCCGCCATCCACCACCTACTACCGCAAACTGTAATCGTTAAATCCTAACACACCACCGCGCCCTCTCGGTTCCATGCGGGAGGGCGCGGGAAAGGAGGTGTACCCGCATGATAGGCGAACTCATAGGGGATTGGATCAAAGGCATTTTAATCGACGGTATCATGGGCAACCTGTCCGGGCTGTTCAGCACGGTCAATACCAAAGTTGGAGAAATCGCCTCGGATGTGGGAGCGACACCGCAGGCGTGGAACAGCGGCATATTCAATATGCTGCAATCTCTATCGGACACGGTGATCGTCCCCATTGCAGCGGCGATCCTTGCCATTATCATGTGCTATGAGCTGATAGACATGATCGTGGAAAAGAACAATATGCACGACTTTGACACGTCCATGTTCTTCCGCTGGATTTTCAAAAGTGCTTTCGCCGTCCTCATTGTGACGAACACATGGAACATCGTCATGGGCGTTTTCGACGCCACCCAAGCCGTCGTCAACCAGAGTGCCGGGGTGATTATCGGGGAAACCAGCATTGACTTTGACACCCTCATTCCCGACCTTGAAACACAACTGGAAGCTATGGACATCGGGCCGCTGCTGGGCTTGTGGTTCCAGACCCTTGTTGTGGGGCTGACGATGAACATTCTTTCCATCTGTATTTTCCTTGTGACATACGGCAGAATGATCGAGATTTATGCCGTGACCGCGCTGGGGCCGATCCCCCTTGCCACGCTGGGCAATGCGGAGTGGCGCGGCGTCGGCCAGAATTACTTGAAATCCCTGTTGGCGCTGGGCTTTCAAGCCTTTTTGATTATGGTGGTTGTCGGCATCTATGCGGTGCTGATCCAGCAAATCGGACAGGCAGCGGATATATCCGGGGCCATTTGGGGCTGTATGGGCTACACGGTTCTGCTTTGCTTCTGTCTGTTCAAGACCGGCAGCATATCGAAAGCCGTCTTTACTGCTCACTGATTGGAGGTGCAACCGATACGAATAGGACTGATTGATGTGGATTCCCACAATTTTCCCAACCTCTGCCTGATGAAGCTGTCTGCCTACCACAAGGCGCAGGGCCATCAAGTGATGTGGTGGAACCCGCTGTTTTACTTTGATGTGGTCTACAAAAGCCGGGTGTTTACGGACACCTATTCCAAAGACAAGATCACCGTCACCAACGCCGGAACCGTCATCAAGGGCGGCACGGGGTACGGCCCCGGCCCTGACCTGCCGGATGAAATCGAACATACCTACCCGGACTATTCACTCTATCCGCAGTATTCCGAAACCGCCTACGGCTTTTTAAGCCGGGGCTGTCCAAGGGGCTGCGGATTTTGCATTGTCGGAGGCAAGGAGGGCCGCCGGAGCCGGAAAGTGGCCGACCTGTCCGAGTTTTGGCGGGGCCAGCGGGAAATCAAGCTGATGGACGCAAACCTGCTGGCCTGTCCCGACCATGAAAGCCTGCTTTTGCAGCTTGCCGACAGCCGGGCGCTGGTAGACTTCTCCCAAGGGCTTGACATCCGCCTGATAACGCCCGACAATGTGGCGCTTCTCAACCGTGTGCGGACGAAAGCCGTACATTTCGCATGGGATAACCCCAACGAGGACTTGACGGGCTATTTCCAGCGGTTCGTGGAAATGACGGCAATCAAGAATTTCCGTAATCGCCGGGTATATGTGCTGACGAACTACGGCAGCACCCATGAACAGGACTTGTACCGCGTGGAAACCCTGCGGCGCATGGGCTTTGATCCGTTTGTGATGATCTATGAAAAGCCCACGGCCCCGCCCATTACCCGCTGTTTGCAGCAATGGGTGAACAACAAACGGGTGTTCCATGTCGTCGAAAACTTTTACGACTTTGAGCCGGTAAAAAAGCTGCGGAACAGCAGCATGGAAACGAGGTGATCTGATTGGCTTATGTGACCGTCCCAAAGGACTTGACCCGCGTAAAATCCAAGATTGTGTTTGGCCTTACCAAACGGCAACTGATCTGCTTCGGCGGTGCGCTTCTCGTAGGCGTCCCGCTTTATTTTTTGCTCCGGGGCCGGGTGACCGGCAGCGCGGCGGCCCTGATTATGGTGTTTGCCATGCTGCCGGGCTTGCTGCTGGCTCTGTATGAGCGCCACGGCCAGCCCCTTGAAGTGGTGGTATGGCAGATCGTCCAGTGCTGCTTTATCCAACCCAAAGAGAGGCCCTACCAAACCGACAACGCCTATACTGCCCTCATGCGGCAGCACCAAATGGAAAAGGAGGTAAATGCGATTGTCCGAAAAGCAAAGAAACGAGCCGCCTGTAAAGCTCACCCGCGCCGAAAAGCGGGAAATACAGGCCATCATCCGCAAGTATAAGGGCGACGGCAAGGCCCATTCCGCACAGGCCAGCATCCCGTATCAGGCCATGTACCCGGACGGAATTTGCAGGGTGACGGCCAACACGTTCAGCAAGTGTATCGAGTTTTCCGACATCAGCTATCAGCTTGCACAGGCCGACACCAAGACGGCCATCTTTGAAAACCTGTGCGATCTCTACAACTATCTGGACGCCTCTATCCACGTCCAGCTTTCCTTTGTCAACCGCAAGATCGACCCCAAGCAGTACGCCAAGAGCTTTGAGATCAAGGCGCAGGGGGACGACTTCGACGACATCCGGGCGGAGTATTCCGGCATCCTGCAAGACCAGCTTATGCGGGGCAACAACGGCCTCACCAAGCGCAAGTTCCTCACATTCACCATTGAGGCCGACAACCTGAAAATGGCCCGCGCCCGTCTGACCCGCATTGAAACCGACCTGCTGGGCTATTTCAAGACGATGGGGGCCGTGGCTCATGTGCTGGACGCCAAGGAACGTCTGGAAGTGCTGCATGGGGTACTCCACCCCGACGCCGAGCCGTTTCAGTTTGAATGGAAATGGCTGGCCCCGTCCGGCCTCTCCACCAAAGATTTTATCGCCCCGTCCTCGTTCCGCTTCGGCAATTCCCGGATGTTTGGACTGGGCGGCAAGTATGGGGCCGTGAGCTTCTTAAACATTCTGTCCCCGGAGCTGTCGGACGAAATGCTGGCTGACTTCCTCAATACGGAAAACGGCATTGTCGTCAATCTCCATGTGCAGGCCATCGACCAGAGCGAGGCCATTAAGACGGTGAAGCGCAAGATCACCGACCTTGACGCCATGAAGATACAGGAACAGAAACGGGCTGTCCGCAGCGGCTACGACATGGACATCCTGCCCAGTGACCTTGCCACCTACGGACAGGACGCCAAGGAGCTTTTGAAAACCCTGCAAAGCCGGAATGAGAGGATGTTTCAGATCACTTTTCTGGTGATGAACACCGCCGACACCCGGCAGAAGTTGGAGAACGATGTGTTTTGGGCCGCAGGTGTGGCGCAGAAATACAACTGTTCCCTTGTCCGTTTGGACTACCAGCAGGAACAGGGCCTTATGAGCAGCCTGCCGCTGGGGGCCAACCATATCAAGATCGAGCGTTCCCTGACGACTTCCAGCGTGGCCGTGTTTGTACCGTTCGTGACACAGGAGCTTTTCATGGGCGGCGACGCCATGTATTACGGCGTCAATGCCAAGACCGGCAACATGATTATGCTGGACAGAAAACGGGCGCGGTGTCCCAACGGTTTGAAGCTGGGTACTCCCGGTTCCGGCAAGTCCATGAGCTGCAAATCCGAGATCGTCAGCGTGTTCCTCTGTACCCCGGACGACGTGTATATCTGCGACCCGGAAGCCGAGTATTACCCCCTTGTGAAGCGGCTCCACGGCCAAGTGGTGAAGCTGTCGCCCACCAGCAAATCCTATGTGAACCCGCTGGACATCAACCTGAATTACAGTGAGGACGAAAACCCGCTGGCTCTGAAATCCGACTTTGTGCTGTCGTTCTGTGAGCTTGTCATGGGCGGCAAGAACGGGCTGGAAGCCATCGAAAAGACGGTCATTGACCGGGCTGTGCAGGTGATCTACCGGCCCTATCTGGCAGACCCCCGCCCGGAGAATATGCCGATCCTGTCCGACCTGCATCAAGCCCTGTTAGACCAGCATATCCCGGAGGCTGACCGTGTGGCGCAGGCCCTTGACCTGTATGTAAACGGCAGCCTGAACGTCTTTAACCACCGCACCAATGTCAACATCGAGAACCGCATTGTGGCTTTCGACATCAAGGAGCTGGGCAAGCAGCTTAAAAAGCTGGGGATGCTCATTGTCCAAGACCAGATTTGGGGCCGCGTGACCCAAAACCGAAGCCAAGGCAAGGCGACGTGGTACTTCTGCGACGAGTTCCATTTGCTTCTGCGAGAGGAACAGACGGCAGCTTTCTCCTGCGAGATTTGGAAGCGTTTCAGAAAATGGGGCGGCATCCCGACAGGTGCCACCCAGAACGTCAAAGACCTGCTTTCTTCCCCGGAGATCGAAAACATTCTGGAAAATAGCGACTTCATTTGCCTGCTCAATCAGGCGTCCGGCGACCGGCGTATCCTTGCAGAGCGATTGAACATTTCCCCGCAGCAATTACGGTATGTGGACAATTCCGAACCCGGCGAGGGGCTTTTGATCTATGAAAATGTGATCCTGCCGTTCCGCAACCCCATCCCACAGCGCAGCCAGCTCTACAAGATTATGACGACCCGGTTAGGCGAGGGCGAAACGGTATGACAGACAAGGAGGTGACGCCCTATGAAGCCATTGAAGCCCCGTGACAAGGTGACGCAGCACATGACCCGCGACGGCCTGACGCTGGACAACCAGACCACCGGCGAGAGCATCAACATTTCCAGCCGGGAGGCCGAACAGGACTATTCCGCAGCCGAGCCGGGCGGCACCGCTGAAAAGGTGCTGGAACGTGCCGGGGACATCCGGGAGCGCAGCAAGGCGAAGCGGGCCGCCAAGGATGGCGCGAATACGGCGGCGCAGGCCACCGGCCCCGCGTCCCGCCTGCAATTCACCGCCGAGGAACGGGCCGATCCCGCCCTTTCCAAGTACATCCACAAGGCGGAAAAGCGGGCGGATAAGCTGGACGCAGCCAAAGAAGCCCTGCCGAAAAAGCGCGTCGTCACCACGGAAACCGTCTATGACGAGGCCAAGGGCAAGGCCAAAACCAAGCTGCACTTTGACACGGTGGAGAAACCGGCTCCCAAGCTCAAACCCAACCCGGCCAGCCGTCCGATGGAGGAAGCTGGCCTGTATCTGCATGGAAAAATCCATGAGGTTGAGCATGAGAATGTGGGCGTCGAGGGCGGCCATAAGGGAGAAGAACTTGCCGAGCGCCAAGCGGGAAAAGCCATTCGCAGCAGCATCCGGCGTCATAAGCTCAAACCCTACCGGGCCGCAGCCAAGGCCGAGAAAAAGGCCATTGCCGCCAATGCGGAGTACATCTACCAGAAATCCTTGCGGGACAACCCGGAAATGGCGCAGGCGGTGAAAAACCCGGTGGCCCGGTTCTGGCAGAAACAGAAAATCAAACGGGACTACGCCAAGGCAGCACGGGCGGCGGGCCAGACGGCACAGGGCGCAGCCAGCGCCACAAAAACCACCGCCGCAGCCGCCAAAAAAGCCGCCGAGAAAAGCAAACAGGCCGCGTCCTTTGTGGCCCGGCACTGGAAAGGTGTGCTGCTGATCGGCGGCGTGGGCCTTATGCTCATGCTGATTATGGGCGGCCTGCAATCCTGTACGGCCATGTTCGGCAGCGCCGGAACCGGCGTGGCGGCCACGTCCTATCTGTCCGAGGACAGCGATATGCTGGGGGCGGAAGCCGCCTATGCGGACATGGAGGCCGATTTGCAGTATGAGCTTGACAACTACGAAAGCCTGCACCCCGGCTATGACGAATACCGCTACGATCTGGACGAGATCGGCCATGACCCCTATGTGCTGACTTCCATCCTGTCGGCGCTGCATGAGGGCGTCTATACGCTGGGCGACGTACAAGGCGACCTTGCCATGCTCTTTGAGAAGCAATACACCCTGACACAGACCATTGAAACCGAAACCCGATACCGCACCGAAACCCGGACGGACAGCGAGGGCAACCCCTACACCGTGGAAGTTCCCTACACCTACTACATCTGCAATGTGAAGCTGGAAAACTTTGACCTGTCCCATCTGCCTGTCTACATCATGGGCGAGGATCAAATGAGCCTGTATGCGGTGTATATGCACACGCTGGGCAACCGGCCTGACCTGTTTCCCACAGGCACTTATCCCAACGCTTCCACCGTCAAGGAGCCGACCTACTACGACATTCCCCCGGAGGCTTTGGAGGACGCCACCTTTGCCGCAATGATGGCCGAGGCGGAAAAGTATATTGGCTATCCCTATGTGTGGGGCGGCAGCTCTCCCAGCACCAGCTTTGATTGCAGCGGCTTTGTGAGCTGGGTAATCAATCACAGCGGATGGGATGTGGGACGGCTGGGCGCACAGGGCCTTTGCAATATCTGTACCCCTGTTTCCCCGGAACAGGTTAAGCCCGGCGACCTTGTGTTTTTTGTCGGCACCTACGACACCCCCGGCGTTTCCCATGTCGGCATTTATGTGGGCAATTCCGTGATGTTGCACTGTGGCGACCCTATTTCTTACACCAACCTCAATTCGAGTTATTGGCAGCAGCATTTCTATTGTTACGGGCGTCTGCCTTGACGCCAGAAAGGAGTTTTGACGATGGCAAACAAACTTGACCGTATCGAAAAAGACATTGAGAAAACCAAGGCCAAGATCGCGGAGCTGCAAAAGCAGCTTCGTGAGCTGGAAGCGGCAAAGACCGAGCAGGAGAATTTGCAGATCATCCAGCTTGTGCGCGGCCTGAACATGAAGCCGGAGGAATTTGCGGCGTTCCTGCGCGGCGGCGCTTTGCAGAGCGCCCCGGCCCCGCAGCCGGATTTTGAACAGGAGGACAATGCCGATGAAGAATAAGATCATTCGCACGTTTACCGTGACGCTGGCCGCCGTGCTTTGCCTGACGGCCTTTTCCACCACCGCTTTTGCCGGTGGAACTGACCCCAACCCGGAGCCTTTGCCGGAAACCACCGAGGCACCGCAGGAGGAAGAACCCACCACTGGCGGCATGGAGCCGGAGGGCGTACCTGTCACCCCGGAGGGCAACGCAACGCTGGTGGATGATTTCTATGGGGACAAGCAGCTTATCACCGTTACCACCAAGGCGGGCAACTACTTTTATATTTTAATCGACCGGGCCAACGAGGACAAGGAAACCGCCGTTCACTTCCTCAACCAAGTGGACGACGCCGATCTACAAGCACTGTTGGAGGACGGCGAAGCTGCCCCGGAAACCTGCACCTGTACGACCAAGTGCGCGGCAGGAACCGTCAACACGAATTGCCCGGTATGTAAAACCAATATGACCGAGTGTACCGGCCCGGAGCCGGAGCCGCAGGAGCCGGAGGAAACCGAGCAGCCGCAGGAAGATGAAGCGAAAGGCAGCGGCATGGGCGGCCTTGTCGTGTTCCTTGTGGTGGCCCTGATCGGCGGCGGCGCGGCCCTTTACTTCTTCAAGTTTAGAAAGCCCAAGGCCGACACCAAGGGCGGCGACGAGCTGGACGAATACGATTTTGGCGAGGACGAGGACGACGAGGACGAACCGACCCCGGAGGACGAGGAACCCGCGCAGGATAAGGAGGAATAAAGAATGAGTATTCAGTTGGTAATTGCAGAGAAACCGAGCGTCGCCCGCAGCATTGCGGGCGTGATCGGTGCAGATCAGAAACGGGACGGCTACATGGAGGGAAACGGCTATCTGGTGAGCTGGTGTATCGGCCACCTTGTTTCCCTTGCCGACGCCGGAGCCTATGACGAGCGTTTCAAGAAGTGGCGCTATGACGACCTGCCGATTTTGCCGCAGGAGTGGCAGTACATCATCCCCGCCGAGAAGAAAGGACAGTTTGCCGTGCTGCGCTCTCTGATGGAGCGCCCCGACGTGACGGGGCTTGTGTGCGCCACCGACGCCGGGCGCGAGGGCGAATTGATTTTCCGTTTCGTCTATCAGATGGCGGGCTGCAAAAAGCCGTTCAAGCGCCTTTGGATTTCCAGCATGGAGGACACCGCGATCCGCGATGGCTTTGCCCACCTGAAACCGGGGGCCGACTACGACGACCTGTATCAATCGGCCCTGTGCCGGGCGCAGGCCGATTGGTTGGTGGGGATCAACGCCACCCGGCTTTTCTCCATCCTCTATCACAAGACCCTGACCGTGGGCCGTGTCCAGACGCCTACCCTCAATATGCTGGTTGACCGGGAGGCCAAAATCAGCAATTTCAAGAAAGAGAAATACCACGTTGTCCATATCGCGGCGGGCGGCATGGAGGCGGCCAGCGACCGCTTTATGAACCCCGACGACGCCGACGCCACCAAGACGGCCTGTGCAGGAGCGCAGGCCGTTTGTGTATCGGTGAAGCGTGAGAAAAAGACGGAGCAGCCGCCCCGTCTTTACGATCTTACCACCTTACAGCGGGAGGCCAACCGCCTGTTTGGATTTACCGCCAAACAGACCCTTGACTATGCCCAACAGCTCTATGAAAAGAAGCTGCTGACTTATCCCCGTACCGACAGCCAGTATCTTACCGACGATATGCAGCCCACAGCGGAAAGCATCGTGTCCGGCCTGTGGCCGCTGCTTTCCTTTGCGGCGGGGCTGGACATTGCCCCGCAGTTTAGCCGGGTGCTGAACAGCAAAAAGGTGTCCGACCACCACGCCATTATCCCCACGATGGAGTTTGTGCAGAAAGGCTTTGACGGGCTGACCGAGGGCGAAAAGAAACTGCTGTCCCTTGTGTGCTGCAAGCTGCTGTGTGCCGTGGCTGCGCCCCATGTGTATGAGGCCGTCACCGCCACATTCACCTGCGCCGGGAACGAGTTCACCGCCAAGGGCAAAACCATTTTCACCCCCGGCTGGAAAGAGATTGAGCGCCGCTTCAAGGCGTCGTTCAAGACCGACGCCGACGAGGACGCGCCGGAGCTGGCGCGGGAGCTGCCGGAGATCACCGAGGGCCAGACCTTTGACCCGGTGGAGGCCAGCATCACCGAGCATTTCACCACGCCGCCCAAGCCCTACACCGAAGATACGCTGCTGTCGGCTATGGAACGGGCCGGGGCCGAGGATATGCCGGAGGACGCCGAGCGCCAAGGTTTGGGAACCCCGGCAACCCGCGCTTCCATTCTGGAAAAGCTGGTGCAGATGGGCTTTGTGGAACGCAAAGGCAAACAGCTACTTCCCACCAAGGACGGCCACAACCTTGTGTGCGTCCTGCCGGATGTGCTGACCTCTCCCCAGCTCACGGCGGAATGGGAAACCAAGCTGACGGCCATTGCCAAGGGCGAGGCTGACCCGGAGGGCTTCATGGTGGGCATTGAGGAAATGACCCGGAGCCTGATTTCCCGGTATTCGCAGATCAGCGAGGACGCGCAGAAGTTGTTTCAAGCCGAGCGTGTTGTTATCGGCAAGTGTCCCCGCTGCGGCGAAGCCGTCTATGAGGGCAAGAAAAACTATTACTGCGGAAACCGGGCCTGCCAGTTTGTCATGTGGAAGAATGACCGATTTTTTGAGGAACGGGGCAAGACGTTCACCCCGAAGATCGCCGCCGCGCTGCTCAAAGACGGAAAGGCAAAGGTAAAGGGCCTGCGCTCCATGAAAACCGGCAAAACCTACGACGGGACGGTGCTTTTGGCCGATACCGGCGGAAAATACGTCAACTACCGCGTGGAGAAAAGGAGCTGACGGAGTAACGTAGCAAGCATAGGAAGTGTAGCCACACTTCCGATAAATCCCTGACCCGGCCACCCTGCCGGGCCGGGGATTTTGCTTGTTGGGGAAAGCCCCAAACCCCTATTTTTGAAAGAAAGGAGGGCTGCCAATGGCAAGTCTTAGGGACGTTGTATCAGAGTATCAAGACGACCTGCGGAACGGCATTGCATGGCTGGCGTTCTGGCGCGAGGGCCGGAGCTGGCAGGCCGAGGCGTTCCACCTTGATCTGGACGACACCCTTTATCCAGAGGACAGAGCGCGGCTTGCCGAGATACAGGCCGCCGATCCACGGGCCATTGCGGTGAATGGCTACTATTCCGGCTATCTGTCCGAGAAAATGAGCGTGGCGGAGTTGGCCGCCGGTGTGAGGCACCACTATGACAACGGCCTGAACAACATTGCTCCATTCATAGAGGCCCACAGCGACGAGCTGCCGCCGGATGTGTTGGAGGCAGCAAGGGAAAAAGCCCATGCTGCCGGACTGCCTTTCTATGAGCGCCCCTACCGTGGGGACGACATCGACCCATACACCTATGACGGCCACATGAGCATTGAGGACTACGAGTTAATGCAGAAATTGATGGAACAAGACAGAGAAAGGAGTGAACCCATGAGCGAAGTATTTTCGATCCTGCTTCATAACCGACAGCGTTATGAGCAAGGCAAAGAGGGCCTTTGGTTTTCTTTGCCGACTACAACCGAAAAGCTGCAAGCAGCCCTGCGGGAAATCGGGATCAGTGCCGACAATCCGCAGGATTTTTTCTTGTACGGCTACCGAAGCCCGCAGGAGCGTCCCATTAAGCTGCCCCGCGATCTGGTGCTGTCCGCTGACGTGGACGAACTGAACTTCCTTGCCGCGAGGCTGGAAAAGCTGGACGCCGCCGAGCTTGCGGAGCTGAACGCCGCCCTGACAAGCCCGCAGAGCGATTTTCACAGTATCGGCCAGATCATCGACTACCCCGACAACGTGGACTACTATGTGCATCTGCCGGATGTCACCGGCACGGGCCAGTTGGGTGACTACTACCTGAACCGTTCCGGCATGGTGGATATGCCGGAGGAATGGAAAGCGGGAATTTTCCTGCCCAGTTTCGGCCTGCATATTGCCAATACGGAGCATGGTGTTTTCACCGATTACGGCTATCTGGTGAAAAGCGGCGACGAGTGGCAGCGTGTCCATGAGGGCCAGCCGGTGCCGGAGGAATACCGGGTGATGGCCTATCCCGCGCCGGAAATTTTGCGGGACGAGGCCCCGGCCCGGACGGTGCAGCCGGAGGCAGCGCCCGCCGCCGAAGCTGCGGCCCCGCCGCCCGTCGTCCCTATCATTCTCAACAGCCAGAACAGCGCCGACCGCATGAAAGAGATCACCGACCGGCTGGAAACCGGCATACAGGAGCTTTTCGAGAGTGAACGCTACAAAGCCTATCTCACCTCTATGGCGAAGTTCCACAGTTACAGCTTTAACAATACACTGCTGATCGCCATGCAGGGCGGTCAGCTTGTAGCGGGCTACAACAAGTGGCGGGACGATTTTCACCGCAATGTGAAGCGGGGCGAGAAAGGCATCAAGATTCTGGCCCCCGCCCCCTACAAGGTGAAAAAGGAAGTGCCGAAGCTGGACGAACAGGGCCAGCCGGTCATGGACAAGGACGGCAACCCCGTTACCGAGAAAAAAGAAATCCAAGTTCCGGCGTTCAAGATCGTGTCTGTCTTTGACGTGAGCCAGACCGAGGGAGAACCGCTGCCCTCTATCGGTGTGGACGAGCTGGCCGGGAATGTGGAGCAATACGAGGACTTCTTCAAGGCGCTGGAACAGACTTCCCCCGTGCCGATGGCCTTTGAGGACATCCCCGGTGGTTCTCACGGCTACTACCACCTGACGGAAAAGCGGATCGCCATTCAGGAGAACATGAGTGAGCTGCAAACTTTGAAAACAGCCATCCATGAGATTGCCCATGCCAAGCTCCACGCCATTGACCCGGACGCCCCTGTGACCGAGCAGGCCGACCGGCCCGACAGCCGCACCCGCGAGGTGCAGGCCGAGAGTGTGGCCTATGCCGTCTGCCAGCACTACGGGCTGGACACGTCCGACTATTCCTTTGGGTATGTGGCCGGTTGGAGTTCCGGCAAAGACCTGAAAGAGCTGCGGGCGTCCCTTGAAACCATCCGGGCCACCGCCCATGAGCTGATTACCGCCATCGACGGCCACCTTGCCGAGCTTCAGCAACAGCGGCAGGCGCAGCAGACCGTGGAACAGGCCGCCGAGCAGCCTGCCCCCGACAGTGTGTTTTCCAAGCTGCCCCCGGAACAGCAGCAGGAAATGACCGACAGTGTAAAAGCTATGCTGCAAACCCTGATTGACGCCGATGTGAAATCCACCGGCGAGGTGACGCAAGGCACGTTGGACGCCATTCAGACACAGGGCTTTGTCCTTTCCGGCGACGGGACGCTGCAACGGGCCGAGGCCAGCCAAACGCCGGAGCCGCAGGCCGAGGCCCCGGCCCTTGACCCGGCAGCGGAGCCGGTTGTGACGATCCTGTTCAGCGAAAGCCCCCATCTGGAAATGGGCCAGCAAATGCCGCTGCATGAGGCTGACGCCTTGTTTGCCCGGCTGGACGCAGAACATCGAGGCGGCGGCTACTATGACAAGACCGACTTCCGCATTGATTTTACATTCCAAGGAGAGCCGCACAGCTATTCCGGGCGGCAGGACTTTGGCGACCGGGACGGTTCCCTGATTGAGCATATCCGGGAGTATCAGACCTTTTATCTGAACGACGAAAAATGGAAAGACCATCTGACCCGGCAGGGCGGCCCGGAGGCATGGGCGGAGGATCACGCCAGCCGGGAAGCCTTTCTCACCGAGATCATCCCCTACATGGAGCTGCATTGCAACCTGTCCCGGCTGGAACAGGAGGTGCAGACCCGTTTGGCGTCCAGCGACACCCTGACGCCGGAGGAAACCGCCTACTATGGGGCGTTGGTGGACTACGCTATGGAGTGCCGCCCGCTGCTCAACCACGGAGAGCCTTTGCCGGAAATGCCGAAACTGACCGACTTCGACCAGAGCTTGCAGGACTACAAAGCGCAGGTGGAGGCCGAAATTGCACAGGAGGCCGCCGACGCCGGTATGACCGTGGAGGAATATGCGGCGGTTGGCTATGAGGCCCCGGCCCAGCCGCAGGAAGCCCAAGAGCCGCCCCAGCAGGAAACCCCGGAACAACCGACGAAAGAGCCTGCGGCGTCCGACTACTACTATTCCATCAATGAGGGCGCTGCCCGCCGTGCCAAGGAAATGAACAGCTTTTCCGACTACCAGCCCGGCAGCGCCACAGCCGAGTACCGGCATTATGTGGATAAAGCCTTTGCGCTGGCACAGGAACAGAAAAAGCGCGTCGATCCCATGTACCATGAGAAGATCGACAGCCTGCTTGACACCTATGCCCGGAAACTGGCTGCCAACATGAACCACGGCTATGAGATTGACGCCCGTGTTCCGTCCATTTTGATTGCCGGTGGTTCCAATTTCCCGGTACGGAAGAAAGAAAAACAGAACGCGGCCCGCGACAGCAATATGCAGGAATGGCAGTACATTCAAGGGCTGCTTGATAAAATCCGCAGCACCGGCATGGGCGGCATCCGGCAGGACGATCCGCAGGCCATTCCCAAGCTGCAAAAGAAGCTGGACGGTCTGGAAAAGGCGCAGGAAACCATGAAAGCGGTCAATGCCTATTACCGCAAACACGGTACGCTGGACGGCTGCCCGCACCTCTCTCCTGAAAACATCGAAAACCTGAAAGCGGATATGGCGTCCGGCTGGCACTATGAAAAGAAGCCGTTTCAGAGCTGGGAGCTGTCCAACAACAATGCCGAAATCCGCCGTGTCCGGCAGCGGATCGAAAGCCTGACCCGTGCAAATGAAGTGGCCTATGTGGGCTGGGAATTTGACGGCGGCCATGTGGAGGCCAACCGGGATCAGGGGCGCTTGCAGGTGTTCTTTGACGGCAAGCCGGAAGCGGACGCCCGCCAGCAGTTGAAAGAGAACGGTTTCCGCTGGGCGCCGAGTGTGGGCGCATGGCAGCGGCTTTTGAACGACAATGCCTACCGTGCGTCGGACAGGATCGCTTGTATTCAGCCCCTTTCCGGCATCAAGCCCACGGAGCTGCAACGCAACAGCAGCCGGGAGCAGCGGGAGCAGATGGCACAGGATCAGACCGAGCCGGACTACTTCTACCGGGTACACGCCACCCCCAGCAGCGACAGCCGGGAAAACCTGTATATGCTGCAAGCCTATGTTCCGCAGGACAACGGCAGGGCCAAGATCGGGGATATTCTCTACGTCGGAACGCCGGAACGGTGCCGGGAGCTGATGGATCAGCTCAATACCGGGGAGCTGACGCAGGAGGCCATCAAGGAGCTGTATGCCAAGGAGCAGGAGCAGCCGACACCTGAACCCACCCCGGAACAGGAACCGGCACCAGAGCCGGAGCCGGAACAAGAACCCATGCAGGAGCCGGAAACCGCCCCGGCGCAGGAAGTTACTTCCGACGACGAGCCGCAGGCAGCCCCCGCAAAAACCCTGACGGAGTTGCAGGAAAAGGCGCTGGAAATCGCTGACCGCTACAAAGACCTGCCCTTGCAGGCCAAGATTGATGTGATCGCGCAGGCGTTTGGCTGTAAGACCGGCGAAATCCACACGTCCCCCTGTACCGGCAAATGGCGCGGCACCAGCGACATGACGATCCGTTTTGACAACGGCGCGTCCCTGTTTATCGGCAACCACCTGACGCCGAAAGCCAAGACGGTCAAGGTGCAGACGGAATGTGTCAACCGTACTTTGGTACAGTACAACCCGGAGATCGTCAAGGCCACCAAGGAAGCGGCCCTGCCCGCGCTGTTGCAGCGGGAGGCCAAGGACAATGAGATTGCGGCCCAAAAGGGCTTGAAGCCCTACACGCTGCTCAATGTGGAATTTAACGAGGGAGCCGACGAAAAGACCGGCGGTTATATTGGCTGGTACTATGTGACGCTGGCCGTGGACGGCAAAATCTGTACCCATCTGGAAACGGGATTGAACCATGATATTGCGGACGGCAAGGTGAGCGACACCCCCACACGGGCCGACTACTACCCGGCAGGAGCCTTGAAAGAGGCCGATGTGGACTACGTTTTCAATAACGTGGGCTTTTCCTCTGCATCAACCCTCTATACGGTGCCGCTGCGGGACGATGTGCGGGAACGTGCCGAAAAGACACTGGCCGAGCGCAGCGCCGCCGCGCCGGAAGCTGGCCGGGAATGGGGCTTTTACATCATTCCCGACCTGAAAACATGGGCCACCAATGCCGAACAGCAAACCCCGATTGAACACTTCGCCACCTTTGAGGAAGCCAAGGCCCGGTTCGACGAGCTGCGGAGCCAGCCCTACAACAGCGAGGCCAAGGATTTGAACACCGATGGCCGCCCCTACGCCCATCTGACGCTGGGCATGGAAAGCAAGGACGGCATGAGCGCCGCCGATATTCTCCATGTGCGGGCGGGCCAGAATTATCTTGTGGAGGATTTCACCCGCATGGAACGTCTGCGGAGTGATCCCGTGGTACTGGAAAGCCTCTCCCGTGTGGCACAGGAAATCGGCTTTGACCGGGTGCGGCCCTATGTGATGGAGAACAGCAGCTACAAGGCCATGCCGGATATGCCTTTCACCCAATGGGAAAACCCTTATTTCACCGTCGATCCCCCGGCGCAGGAGCAGGGCAACACCTTTGCCATCTACCAGCTCAAAGGCGGGCCGGAAACACGGGATTATCGCTTTGAGGCTTACGAGAGTTTGCAGGAAGCGGGGCTGGCCGTTGACCGGCAGAATTACGATCTGGTTTACACGGCCCCGCTGGACGGTAAAACCACGCTGGAGGACATTTACCGCACATTCAACCTTGACCGTCCCGCCGACTTCACCGGCCACAGCCTTTCCGTTTCCGACGTTGTGGTGCTGAACCACAGCGGCAAGGAGGAAGCCCATTATTGTGACAGCTTCGGCTTTACGCCGGTGCCGGAGTTCTTCTTGCAGCGGGAAAAACAGCTTACGCCACGGGAATTGCTCACCGGCGAGAGCATCCAGACCCCACGGGGCAGCTTCCTTGTAACCGACATGAGCCGGGAGCAGTTGGAGGCCGCAGGCTATGGCTTCCACCACCAATCCGAGGACGGCAAGTATCTTATCATGGGCAACGGCACGGACGCCTTTGCCATCCCCGCCCAGCAGGAAAGCCCCATCAAGGCCGCTGAAATGACGACCGAGCAGAACTACAACATGATCGACGGCGTTCTGAACAATGCCCCGACCATGAGTGAGCTGGAAGCCAAGGCCAAAGCCGGGGAACAGATTTCCTTGTTTGACGTGGCCGAGGCAGCCAAGGCGGAAGCCCGAAAGCCCAAGCAGCCCCAGCGCCCGGCGCAGAAACCGAAAAAGCCGTCCATCCGGGCGCAGCTCAAAGCCGCCAAGGAGGAACAACAGAAGAAACCGCCACAGCGGGAAAAGACACAGGAATTGGAGGTGTGACGCCATGAACAGGTTTGAGAATGTGGATGTTGTGGCCGCGCTGGAACAGCTCATGCGGCAGAACACCGCCTTTTATCGCAATGATTTTGAGATCGACAAGGAGATCATCGGGCGGGCCGCTGCCAGCGACAAGGCCGAGGACAAAACGCTGCTGTGGATGTCCCGTCCGTCCGGGACGTACTGTTTCCGGGAGCGCGACGTTTTCCTGCAAGATACCCGGCAGCATAACACATGGCGCTTTTATGGAGAGCAGACCCGTGACCGTATTCTGGCCTACGCCGTGGAGCTGACCGGCAAGGTGGGCGGAAAGATACGGGGCAATCTCTATGAGCTGGACTATCCCCAGCATTTCCAGCACGTCGCAGCCGAGGCGGTACAGGCCGACACCATCATCCTGCACTATGAAAAGGGCAACCGGGAACAGCCCGCCAGCCTGTATTTTGACGGACGGCCTGACCCCAAGCTGGGGGCGTTCCTACGGTATGAGGCAAAACCCAATGAGCCGGAAAACCTGCGGGAAGTGCTGCGGCAGGAGCAGAAAAGCCGGGAGCAGCTTGCCCCCGGCGACTTCAAAGCCCATGTCACGGCGCTGCATGACCGCCTGATCCGGGACGAGGCCCAGCGTATTGTTGCGGAAATGAAAGGTCTTTCTGCCCCCAATAGCCCCAACAAGACGCATTTCATGGTGGAACTGTCCCCCTATTTTACGCAAATCGCGTCCAGCAAGGACACCGACCGCCTCTTTTCCATGCTGCCCTACAAATCGCTGGTGTTTACCGGCATCAGGGACAGGCATGGGATATATGCCATGATAAGCAAAGACGAGAACCGGGACAAGGAAGTGCGGCGGCCCCGCGCTTCCATCCGAAAGCAGCTTTCCGAAAATAAGCAGGCCCAAGCCCCGAAAAAGGCCCCGGCCCGCACCAAGAAAAACGAATTGGAGGTATGACAATGCAGTTTAATGTGGAAGAAGAAAACCTGATCTGTCTGTATCACAATGCCGACCGGCGCAGGACGATGGCGAAGCTCCATGCCGCGCTGCCGGATATGGACGGGGAAATGGCGGCACTGGCCCGCCAGACCCTTGCCAAGCTGGATACCATGACCGACGCCGACTTTGCGGCGTATCAGTTCCATTTCACGGACGAGTAAGTAAAGCATAACGAAGCGCCGGGCGCGGGGGCTGTATGGCCTCTGCGTCCGGCGCTGTTTTTTTACGTTTATGATCCCTTAAACACTTCTGTCATAGTTTGGCCTTGCTTTTTGTACGAGAGAAAACTATACTAAATCTTAGACAAACAACTTCTTTTGTTCAATTCAATAACGTACTTAATTCTTGTGGGAGGGAAAATATCATGCGACGAAAACTTATTCCGTTGCTTGCCCTTTGTATGTTGCTGTTTTCCGGGTGCGTTCAAAATACCAGAAATAGCTATGATGTACCAGATAATTATTCAGTTGGAATTATCCGTACAAATGGTTCAAGAAATAGCAGCGACATACTATATTTTGATGCCAATTTGTCACAAACAGGTTCCATTCACTATGATTATGCAACAATGGGAGAATTGTTCTATCCCCCTGTAATTTACGATGGTTCCTTATATATTGTGCCACAGGGACAAGCAAACAAGAAAGATGAAAAAACTATTCTTCGCCAAGATTTAGATACTTTTGAACAGAATGAATACTATTTGGATCAGATAGCAATTTATGGTTTAAGCGTTGATGCATCGGCTATTTTTGCAGCCAACAATATCAATCAGCAATCTTTTATTAACCGAATTGATAGGGCGGATGGAACTGTAAAAACCGTAACATACGACAATTCATATATTTCTATTGTATATTCGTATCAAGATAAATTGTATGCTTTTTCAAGCCAAAGTACGCCGTCTGGAAAGAATGAAACTTTACACTGTCTTGATCCTATAACACTGGAAGAACTGAAAAGAATTGATATTTCAGAATTTGGATGTGATGTCTATTCCGTGACAGGGGTTGGCGATACTTTGTATTTTGCTCCCATGGTAACTTCACAAGACACATTCAACCAAATTGTATGCGCTTACGATATTTCCACCGAAGAAATTAGTACAATAAAGTTTCCAGATGATGTCTTTCACCTTTTGAATATGGATGATAAGTTATATGTTACACACGGAAATCTGGTAACAGGGGAAGGTACAACTTTGTCTGTTTATGAAATATCGACAGGAAAAATTGATACTTATGATTTGGGTGTGTGGATAGGGCAAATTGCCATAAATGACGATTATTTGTATCTAATGGGAACGGGCAGAATTGCGAAGTATGATTTACACACTATGAAAAAAGAGATGGAAACAGAAATTCCTCTTGAGAATGGGGACTATCTATCGGGTATTTTTACGCATTAGCACAAGCAAAAAAAGATGCCGGGCGCGGGGGCTATATGGCCTCTGCGTCCGGCGCTGTTTTTTTGCGTTTATGCCTGCTCCATTGGGAAATTCGGCAGGGCTTCCAACAGTTTCATAATCAAGTGCTGCTTCGTATCCTCGTCCACGGCCAGCTCGTCGATCATGGGGGCATAGTGTTCAATCACCTTTTCTGTGGCCCACTTCTCACCCGCGACGGCGGCCTTGATCGTGACGCTGTCCAGCAACATTTCCTGTTCAGCCATCCCTTAAACACTCCTGTCATAGTTTTACTATGAGCATACCACAGAAGCACCGGGAATACCACTATAAGAAGAATTTTCCTACGCATTTAGAAGCCCTCTCTGGCAGGGATTGGATAATCTGTCCCGTCTACACGCCGACCACGCCGGGAAAGTCTTGTTATGGCTGGCTTTTCACCGTCCTAAATGCGTAGACAACAGGCATCTTTGCCGCTATTGTTCGGCTTCTTTCTTCCGGCGCATCCGCACCGCGCAATCCGGGCAGTATTTGGCCCGGTTGGATTTCGGCGTGAACACGGCCCCGCATACGGTGCAGCGTTTCAGCTCGTCCCGGCTCTTGCTGATCTCGGCGTACAGGGCCGCGTCCGGCGCTTTCTTATGGGTTGTCCTCTACACATTTAGAAGCCCTCTCTGGCAGGGATTGGATAATCTGTCCCACCCACCTGCCGACCTTGCCGGGAAAGCCCTGAAATGACGAGCTTATTTGCGCCCTAAATGCGTAGACAACAGGTGTCTTTTTTGTTGCCGTTCGGTCTTTTCCTTTCTGCTCACGGCTTTCTCTGGATATGGCCTATACTTAGACAGTTATATTTCTCATTGAAGTTTTCCTCTGTTTATTTGAAACGTCAAATTTCAATTAGCTAAAACTCGTAGGCATACCCATTCTAATGATTAAAACGATAAATAAAATACCAACGGTGAAAATTGCTAACCAAATCCATAACTTTTTGGATTTCCAGTCAAGCGTGCTTTTGGTGATTTTTTCAAAGATAATACCCATTACAATGGAGAATGTAAAGATACCGCCCCAAATAGCCCAACCGTAATGACCGTAACCGTATGCTGCTCCTGCGGGATTCTGGCCCACTAATTCACCAATAAGTAGTCCAAGCGCAAATCCTGCCAGTGTTGTAAATGAAAAATACTTTTTTCCAAACAATGCAGGGATTACAGATACCGCCATAGCAATCCAAAATATATTTTGATGTAGCAGCCAACCATATAAATAGCTTAATTGTGCTGGATCATCTCCAAATAGCCACCCTATTACACTTGTTTGCTGCCCAGTCGTACCGAAAATGCGTCCAACAAGATAGACAATGACATACCCAACGGCAACAACCAGTGTAAAAAATATATTCTTTCTTATTTTTTTACGGCGTTCTTCACGTATCTTTTCTTGCTCCATTTTGTAAAGATAGTAAATCTGTTCCGCCGGTGTGTCTTTTTCTTCTTCATCGGAAGCTAACAGTATATCTACTGTCGTGCCGAATATCTCTGCCAGCTTGAAAAGATTCTCTGTGCTTGGGGCGGATTGACCTGTTTCCCACTTTGTTACTGCTTGTCGGCTTACACCGACAAACTCGGCCACTTTTTCTTGTGATAATCCAGAGATTTTTCGTTGCTCCTTAATCCTTTCGCCTAATGACATATTCTTCACCTCCACCCATATTGTAGCGAAAGTGGCACTCTCATTCTACCAACTATTCGGCAACTATCGGTTGCATTCCAAAATTTGTAGCAATTTATCACCTTAACTCTCAAAAATGATACGATCTTTGGGTGTTCCTGTTATGTATATTATATCAAAGGTTAATGAACAAAGCTACATCATTTCAACCTGCCAACGGATTTCATGGCAGGGTGCGTCTGCCCCTGTCTGTATTTGCAAATGCCTGTGCCGGTGATCCGCTGGCAATGGAGCGCATCTTACGGTACTATGACGGCTATATGAATAAGCTATGTACCCGGACGCTCTATGATCTGGACGGAACGCCTCATGTGCGGGTGGACGAGTACATGAAACACCGCTTGCAAAGCAAGCTGATCCAGGCCATCCTAAAGGACAGCCTATGAGAAAACGCCGGGCGCAGGGCCAGCAGGCCGTGTCCGGCGCTTTCTTATGGGTTTTCCTCTACGCATTTAGAAGCCCTCTCTGGCGGAGATTGGATAATCTGTCCTGTATGCCCACCGACCATACCGGGAAAGTCTTGAAATGGCGGGCTTATTGGCGTCTTAAATGCGTAGACGGGAGGCATTTTAACCGGGCCACACCCGGCTACCACAACAAAATTGAAATCTGAAAGCACAGGCGGAAACGCCTTTTCCATATCTTCACGACCTGTCACCACTTTTCCGGCCTGTATTTTGCGTACTTTCGCAACGGCCTTGCGTGCATTATACGGAATTGTTCGACGGATTTGTAGGACGATCATTAACCAAACCAGCGCAGATCGTTGACATGTTTTTATCTGCATGGAATTTTTCTTGTGCGTCCATTTCCCTGCGGCCAAAGACAGGTATCTTTGCCGCTGCCGTTCGGCCTCTTTCTTCCGGCGCATCCGCACCGCGTCCAGAGGGATGACGGCGGCCTTAAACTACCATAGACATATTGAAAATATCTTTTACAAATAGCAAGAAATATGTTATACTGAAAAGCAGATTTTCGAGGAAGGCGGTGAGTAGATGGCGGGAAAAAGCAAATACACTTTTGAGAGCAAAATCCATGTGTACCGAGCAACCAAGCGAATGACCCAGCAGGAACTTGCCGATTTAGTCGGTGTGTCCCGCCAAACCATTATGCAGCTTGAAAGAAACCGTTATAACCCATCTATGCTTTTGGCATATAGCATTGCGAAAGTATTTGATGTAACGATTGAAGATTTGTTTGAGTTTCGGGAGGGAGAATAATGCAGAATTTTCTTGAACTATTATTCGATAGTCAAATTGCTCTAAGAGGTAATGTCATATTGGGATGTATATTATTAGCTATTTTCATTTTCTATTTTTTCTCTAAAGAAGGTCGTGATGAACGGGGACGAAAAATTATTGCAATCGCGGCTCTATGTTCATTTGTAACGCTTTTTGTTGTTCTCAATATGATACCTTTTTTTGTTACATGGATGATGGATAATGAAATTCGCCTTGCCAATGTAATACAATCCGCTTATACGATAGTCCTTTTAGTCGCAGATATAGCTATATTGATCGTGCGAAAACTGAAAATAAACTAAGAATTGAAACGCACACCCATAAAATCGGATTATTGGGTGCGCGTTTTTATTTCTTGCTTAAAGTATGAAATACTTGACATGCAGAAAGAAATATGATATATTTTGGGTATGGCATGAAAGGCCAATCACGATTTTTGTTCAAGGAAAGGAGAGCACAAAATGGCTAAAGAGCGATTTTTAGAAACCTACTCACAAGGAGTAACCAATGTACGGAAAATCATCGTTGATACAGAAACCGGCGTGAATTACCTGTTGATTTCTTCCAATATGACAACTGGCTGCGGCATAGCTGTTCTTGTTGATAAAGATGGGAAGCCCATTGTTACACCTATTGACGCGGAAAATCAGTAATTTCAAAGAGGGTTGACGGTCATGGGGCGACAGCAAGGAGTGCTGCCGCCCCATGTGATTATAAATACAACTCGTCTGCCATCAATGGCCTGTGTTGAGAAAAGGATTTGTTATCCTGCCTCGCCCTAAAAAGTGCCGGGTGCGGCGGCCTGCTGGCCCTGCGCCCGGTACTTTTTGTAATTGAAGATACTACCAGCCTGCCCCGCCCGATGGGGAAAGAAAAAAACCGTTGCCGGGCAGGTTGCTTTCGTGCGCTCAATATACATTTCTCTGCGGCGGTTTTGAAACACAAATCAAGGCCGCCGTTCTTTATGCCCTCATACAGAGCGACGCCCTGACGCTGGCGGGATCGGCGGCCCACGGAGGGAGCCGCCATGAAGCCAAAAGCGTTTCGACAAAATCCGACGGGGTATAAACCGTCAAAAAAAGCCCGTCCCCGGCAGCGGGGACAAGCGGCCATGAGTATGTACTATACTATGTAAATCAACTGCATATCGCTTCTTCTTTCGCCCGGTGGGTCTGCGACCTGCCGGGCGAAATTTGTTATTTCCTGCGGTTCCCCGGTGCGGGCCGGAGCCGCCACATTGCTGTCAGTGAAAGGAGTAGAATAAGCAACTTTATCTTCTCACTCTCCCGCAGATCGGGGGTGAGAAGATGAACGAACACACCTTTGACTATGTGGAACGGAACCGGCTGGACGCTTTCTGCAAGACCGTTCTCCGCAACGAGGCCATCAACTACCTGTCGGAGCTGGCCCGCCGCCATGACCGGGAAAAGTCACTGGACACCTTGCCGCAGGCTGAAATGGACAAGCTCTCCACGCTGGACGAGTACCCCAGCGACAGCTTTAAGTTCTCGGCCTTTGGCTATGACCTACATATCCGGGACGAGCTGGTGGCCGGAGCTTTTGCCGCCTTGCCGGAACAGGAGCAGCAGATTTTAATTCTGCACTGTGTCGCGGCTATGTCGGACGGCGAGATCGGCGGCCTTGTGGGGATGTCCCGCAGCGCCGTCCAGCGTCACCGCACAAAGACCTTGAAAGAATTACGGCAAAGATTGGAGGACGACGGAGGGAGGAACGCAAAATGAAGCAGCCCACATTTCACGGCAGGGTGCTTCTGCCCCTGTCTGTATTTGCTGACACCCGCGCCGGTGATCCGCTGGAAATGGAGCGCATCTTGCGGTACTATGACAGCTACATAAATAAGCTGTGTACGCGGACGCTCTACGAGCTGGACGGTACGCCTCATGTGCGGGTGGACGAGTACATGAAACACCGCTTGCAAAACAAGCTGATCCGGGCCATCCTAAAGGACAGCCTATGAGAAAACGCCGGGCGCAGGGCCAGCAGGCCGCCGCGTCCGGCGCTTTCTCATGAGTTGTTTTCTACGCATTTAGAAGTGTGTTCTGGCGGGGATTGGATAATCTGTCCCGCCTGCCCGCCGACTATGCCGGAAAAGCCTTGTCACGGCTGGGCTTTCACCGGCCTAAATGCGTAGACAGGAGGTATCTTTTCCGCTGTCGTTCAGCCTCTTTCTTCCGGCGCATCCGCACCGCACAATCCGGGCAGTATTTGGCCCGGTTGGACTTCGGCGTGAACACGGCTCCGCATACGGCGCAGCGTTTCACCTCGTCCCGGCTCTTGCTGATCTCGGCGCACAGAGCCGCGTCCAGCGGGAGGACGGCGGCCCGAAACCACCGGCACAGCAGCGAATAGGAAATGCTTTGGACGCACACACATTCCTCTCCATCGTCCAAAAGCAAGCAGTTCCCGTCACAGTAATTGCAGCACTCATGCGTCAGCTTCCGGGCCTTGCGGTACTGCCGGTAATTCATTCTCGGTATGCTCATAGCTCTTGTGTCCTTTCTTGATGGGGCGTCACCCGCAAAATGCTGTCCACATTCTGCTTGATGATGCCGTAGTCGGCCAGTTCCTTTTTCACTTCGCCGTACTTCTGGTACAGCCGTTCCTTTTCCTCGTCCAGCTTTCGGTATTCGGCTTTCAGGGCGGCCAGATTGGGGAGCTTTGTCACGCCTGCGTCCCTGATGGCTTTTGCCGCTGCCTCGTACAAGATAAGCTGACTTTCATGTTCGCGCCGGTACGCGGCCTTGTCTTTGGCCTTTCTGTATTCCAGCGCCACGGGCCTTGTCTGCCGGTAGGTGGAGATATTCTTTATCAACACCGCCATGTCGGATAGGCGGCGTTCCACCGCTTTCAGGGCAGCGGCTGCCTCGTCGTTGGCCGCACTGATCTCAGCCACCTTGCTTTCCAGCGCCGCATAGTCGTCTATGCCGTGTTCCGTCAGGAAGTTCAGCGTCCGGGCGGCCTGCTTCAAGTTGTGGACTTTCGCCCACTTTGCATAGCCCGCGCTCTGCTGGGCCTTGATGCTGTTTTCCAAATCAATCCGTAGGGTGATTTCCTTTGTGGCTTTCCGTTTCGGGCCTCTGTCCACGGCCAGCCCCTTGATCCGGCGGGTAATGGCTTCTTCCGTGTAGTCATCACCCAGCGTCTTGCAGCGGGTGAAGCGTTCTTGTCCGGGGGCGCGGAAAGAAATAAATTTCCCCTGTTTGATTTCATAGCCCTGCGCCTGCATGAGCCGCAGGAAGTCGTCAAAGTCTTTGGCCTGCGGGATGGCTGCGTCGATGGCGATTTTCAGTTTGGCTTTCCAGCTCTTGCCCTTGCGCTGGGCGTCCCATTCGGCGTAGGACTTGCCCTTGTCCTTGCCCGGCTTTACGACGGACAGGCCGTTTTCCTTGCACAGCCGGTCACTGGTTCGCCGGATATAGGCGTAGCTGCGCCGGTTAGAAATGTACTTGCGCTGCTGTACCATATCCACGGCGCAAAAAATGATGTGGTTATGCAGATGGCCCTTGTCAATGTGGGTAGTCAGCACATAGGGGTACTTGCCTTGCAGCACTTCGTCGGCAAGCTGCCGCCCGATCTCATGGGCCTGCTCCGGCGTGGTTTCCCCCGGTTCAAAGGCTTGTATCAGGTGGTGGGCCAGATTGTTGCCTTTGTTGAACGCCTGCGCCAGCAGCATTTGAAATTCGATGTCCGCCGTTTCGTAGGAACAGCCAAAGGACGATACCAGCATTTTATCGTCCGTCTTGTCCGGGTTTTCGATATAGTCAAGGGCCGCTTTCAAGTTTACCTTGATAGGATGGATCTTTGTAACTGCCATATCTGTGTAAGCGCCCCCTTGATGTCCTCAACGTCCTGCGCGTACACAGCCCCGGTACTGTTGATACGCCGCGCAATCTGGTTGACGTTGACGCCGATTTTTTGCAGCTCTGCGGTCTGCGCCCGGATGTCGCTGGTGTCCATGTGGATGATATACCCGTCAATCAGCATTTTCCGGGCATAGGCCGAAAAATTCTTTGTGCCGAGCTGGGCCATTTTCTGCTGGATGATGGCCCGTTCTTCCGGCGTCACCGGGACGCGCAGCACGATTTGACGTTTACGGTTTGCCATTGCGTTTCACGCTCCTTTCCGGCAAAGGGGTTTGGGGATTTCCCCAACAAGCAAAACGGACGGCCCGGCAGGGGCGGGACGGAGCGTTTTTCGGAAGTGTGGCTACACTTCCTATGCTTGCTACGTTTCTTCTTCTCCGCAAATAAGACGCTCCCAACACGTCCAACTACCCGCAAAACGAGGCTTTTCCGTAAAAAACACAAAAAAAATAAGAGGGCCTTGCGGCCCTCTGGCAAAACGGAAAACGGAGGATGTTTTCACACATCCCCCGTTTCTTTCGCTGATTGTTCGATTTTCAGCGCCCCGTCGATTGCGCCCTCAATGACTGGTAAATAGTGTTCCGGGCAAAGTTTCAACTTGTGGCTGACCCGCTGCCGCTGTTCGCTGTCCCCGCGTATGATTTCCGGGTTGAAATACTGTTCCACGGGAAGCCCGCAGACTTTGATAAGCTGGATCACAACCGGGAGGCTGGGGAGTGTGCCTTTATTTTCAATATTGGCAAGATAGCGCCATTCAATTCCCACTATTTCGGCCAGCACCTTGCGCGTCAGGTGCTTTGCTTTCCGCGCAGCTTTCACATCCGCGCCGAAAGTTTCAAAGCCGGGGCAATCTTCAACTTTCGCCATATAACATCACCCATTTACATTGTATAGTTCATAGTATCTCGATGGAATGTTGTTATATGCAGGTAAATTAAACTTTATAATTCATATATCACTTGAAAAGGAAAAAATAATACGCTATCGTTAGTTTACAAAAGTGAGCAGAAACGGCGAGGAATATAATTTCAAGTTGCTGTATGCTATATGCAAGGAGGTCAAGAAATGGAATGGTTAAACAATCTAAGTAAGGCCATTGAATACATTGAAAATCACTTAGATCAGGAAATTTCGTTTGACGAGGCGGCGCGAATTGCGTGCTGCTCAACATATTACTTTCAACGAATTTTCTCTTATGTTGCCGGTATATCATTGGCGGAGTATATCCGCAGACGCAGAATGACGCAAGCTGCCTTTGAATTGCAGCGAACAGATAAAAGAGTGCTGGACATTGCTTTGAAATACGGGTATGCTTCCCCGACCTCTTTTAACAGAGCGTTTCAATCCGTTCATGGGATTTCTCCAATCGCAGCCAAAGAGAAAGGTGCTATTTTGAACGCTTACCCGCCAATCCGCTTTTCTGTGAAAGTTTCAGGAGGGAGTGCTATGTCCTATCACATTATAGAGAAGCCTGCTTTCCGCATTGTCGGCATCCGCATGAAATTGGTTGACGATATGGAAGAAAACCAGAAAAATGTGCCGCTTTTCTGGGAACAGACTTTGAATGACAACCGTTTTTCAGAGCTATGTGCCTTAAACAATGCCGCACCGAATGGAATTTTAGGTGTCAGCGTATATGAAAATCCCGAAAACATCTTTTACTATATTGCGGCATCCAGCAGCAGCAAGGCACCTGATGGAGTATGTGAATACGAAATTCCTGCATCCACATGGGTAGTCTTTGAAAACAACGGATATTTCAAAGAAAATGTCCAATCGGTTTTTAGAAGATTTTATACGGAATGGCTGCCGTTTTCGGGCTATGAGTATGCGGGCCTGCCGGACATCGAAGTATATCCGATCCAGCACAAAACAATCCAGAACGGTCATTCCGAAGTGTGGATCGCTGTGAAAAAAGAAAAGGAGAATTGACATGGAATATCAAATTGAGATCAGAGAAATAGAGCCTGTGCGAGTGGCTTACATCAAGTACAAAGGCTTTGCCCCGGAAGCAAACAAAGTGTTTCCCAATGTGTTCAAGTCGATCCGTGGGCAAGCAAACGGAGCGCCCTTTTTCAGCTATTTATCAATGAACCCCGAAACCAAAATTGGAGATATGGAACTCTGTGTGCCAACGGAGGCCACCCCTTCGGGAAATGGCATTGAAGTAAAAGAGATGCCCCGGATAAAGGCTGTGTGTGTCACGCATATTGGCTCCTATGAAACACTTACATCTGCTTATGCTGCGATTGACAGCTATGCGGAGCAAAACAAGTTGAAGCTGCGTCCGCCTTTCCGAGAAGTTTTCATTAAAGGCCCCGGAATGTTTTTGAAAGGAAATCCAGACAAGTATATCACGGAAATTCAATTTCCCATTCAGGAGAACTAAGCACCATGTACGCTATTGAAGTGAGCAATGCGGTAAAAAAATATAAGAATGGTGTGCAGGCGTTAAATCAGCTTAGCTTATCAGTCGAGCAGGGACAGATTTTTTCCCTGTTGGGGCAGAATGGAGCGGGCAAATCGACACTCATTCGCATACTGACGACATATCTGCGGCCCACGGCTGGCGAGATCACCATGCTGGGAAAGGATGTCTATACCGAAGCAGCGGCAATCCGTTCTGAAATCGCCTGTGTATCACAGCATATTTCCATTGATACACACCTTTCCTTAGAGGAAAATATGATGTTCCAGAGCCGCTTATATAAAATCCCAAAAGCGGATGCAGAGAAGCGTATGGAGAAGTTGATCGCAGATTTTGATTTGAGCAAATACCGAAAATATCCTGTATCTTCTTATTCTGGCGGTGTAAAGCGCCGTCTGGATATTGCGCTGAACATGATGTCCAATCCTCGCATTTTATTTTTAGATGAACCTACTGTCGGCATGGATATTCAGTCACGCATGGCTATGTGGGATATGATGCGAAAAATACGGGACGATTTTGCGACAACGATCTTTCTCACAACTCATTATTTGGAGGAAGCGGATCAACTAAGTGATGCAATCTGCATTATGAAAGACGGAAAAGAAGTCATACAGGGCAGCCCTGATGCCTTGAAATCTGTACTGCGGCAAAATGTTATTCAAGTGAAATTTGCGACCAGCAAGGATGCCCAAAAATATCTGCCACTTTTGCAGCAACAACACCCCTCTCATAGATTCTCTATACGAAACACTTCTGTCCTCTGCAATTCCGATGATGATCGTTCCTGCATGGTGGATTTAATGACGTTTCTTTTGGAACACCACATTCCGCTGGTTGGAATTGAAATTGTGCAGCCTACATTGGAAGATGTGTTTCTTCGGCTGACACAAGCTGGACGGGAGGGATGTGCGTGAGCGTTCTTACAATTTTACAGCGAAATGTCAAATGGCGGTTTCATAATTCCTTTACCATTGTCGTGACGATTTTGCAGCCGATCCTTTGGCTGGTTCTTTATAGTGCGGTTGCCTCTCAAACCATGCAGGGAACGGGAATTAGTAACTATACAGGTTTTATTTTGCCCGGCCTTATTGTGTTAGTGAGTTTTTCCGCTTGTAGCAGCGGAGGAATAATGAACTATATGATGAAAGCTGACGGCAGCTTTTACCGCATTTTGATTGCCCCTGTCCGCCGATGTTCCATTGTTTTGGGACAACTTTTAGAAGCGGTGCTATGCACATTCCTTGAAGTTTTCATTATGGCAGCTATCAGCCTTTTGTTTTCCGTAGAATTTTCTGCTGGTATTGGAGCATTTCTACTGGCCATCCTTCTGGTGTTTTTGGCAGCTTTCTTTATATCGGGAATGGCGTATGGAATTAGCCTAATTCTCCCGAATGAAGTTGTTTACGAAACGGCAATGAATGCCATCGTGCTGCCTCTGTTCTTCCTTAGCACGGCACTGTTTCCGGCAGGAGGAATTGACGGAGTTTTGGGCGTGATTGTTAATCTCAACCCCTTTACTCATATTATCAATGCTCTGCGGTCTTTACTGTTGAATGGAACACTGGCAACTGGTGAGTTACTTTTCGTTATCATTCTTTATACCGCAATGGGAAGTATCAGCTTTGGATGGGCTTTGCATCGCTTAAATCGTGAAACTGCTTTATAAACCATTGGAATAAGTGCTTGCTGCCGGACGACGGCAAAAGAAAAAAAGCCGTCGTACAGCAGCCCATTTGACACGCCCATATAACCAGCGGCGGCTTTGAGTAATCAAGGCCGCCGCTTTCTTTTGCCCGGCGCAGGATCGGCGGCCCACGAAGGGAGCCGCCATGCTGATACGACTTGCTTTTCAACGGAATAACTTCTCAAAAAAAGCCTGTACCCAACAGGGGGCAGCTCCGGCCAACAGTATGAACTATACCATGTAAGAAAACTTCATATCGCTTTCAAATTCGCCCGGTGGGTCTATGACCTGCCGGGCGAATTTTGTCGTTTCCTGCGGTCTGACATTCGGGCAAAAACCTTTTTCAAGTTTTTATGGAAAAAGAGGCGTTTTGCGGGTAGTAAAAGGGCTTGCCGGTGTCATTTTGGCGGAAAGGGAGAGAACCACCTAATCCCCCAACAGAAAGGGGGTGAGAAGATGGAAACTATCCCCCGTAATTATGGCAGACAGCACCGCTTTGACGCCTATTGCAAAGTGGTGCTGCGGAATGAGGCCAAGAACTATCTGCGGGAACAGGCGCGGCAGCGGAACCGTGAAAAGTCGCTGGAAGCTCTGACGCAGGCGGAATTGGACAAGCTCGCCACGGTAGATCATTACCCCAGCGACAGCTACGTTTTTTCGTCGCACGGCTATGACCTGCTGATCGACAATGAGCTTGTGGCCGACGCCTTTGCCAGCCTGCCGGAACAGGAGCAAAGCATTTTGATCCTGCACTGTGTTTTGGAAATGGCAGACGGTGAGATCGGTAACCTCATTGGGATGTCCCGTAGCGCCGTCCAGCGCCACAGGACAAGCACTCTGAAAGAGCTGCGTATCAAGTTAATGGCGCTTATGCCGGGAGGGAGGTAACGCGGATGAAGCAACCCACATTCAACGGCAGGGAGCTTCTGCCCCTTTCGGTAATCGACGCCGCCCGCAGCGGGGACGCCGAGGCTATGGAGCAAGTGTTGAGGTATTACGAGGGCTACATATTCAAGCTCTGCACCCGGACGCTCTATGACGAGGACGGTTATCCCCATGTGTGCGTGGACGAGTATATGAAGCGCCGACTGGAAATTAAGCTCATTCAGTCCATCGTCAGTCAGACGATTTGACGACAGGCCCCCGGCAGCACGGAACGGCTTACCCTTTCCACGATCCGTCATCCCCCCGGAGGCCCCTGACAGCACCTTGACAAATATGCCCGCAAGATAACGGCGGCGCATCATAGGGCAGCGGACACATTCTGCAACTTCCGCATCGGCGTGGTGCGCCATGACCTCATATCCTATGAGAGAGCGAGAACCACCGGGCCGAGGGCAAGGCAGCTCTTAAACAGCGGAGGTAGCGACAATGATACTCCCTTATAGCTAAACGAGGCCCCATGTTTGGGTGCTTCCAAGTCCGAGCGTTAAAAGCGTCGCAGGCAATGGGTAGGGCCGCGTGAGAACCACGCGGGGGTGAGATTCCCGTGGAGCTGCGCCAACAGCCGTCCGTACTGCCCATTTCGTTTTACATCAATGTAAGCGAAAGGGGGATTACTGTATGAGTACAGTAACAAGTCAGAACAAGACCGCCCCCGTAGTACGTCAGTACGAGATCGGAGGCGTTCGCTATATTGTCAAAGCGACCGTCAAGGACGGCGCAAATGAAACCGCAGTCAAGAAAATCCGTCGGCTGCTCCAAAATGATTTGAGCAAGGCAGCCACTTAAAATTAAAGATTTTTTCATTTCCTACAAGCAGACGGATGGGGCATGATATGGTATAATATGCTTGTATCATGCCCCGTTTTCCGGCTGCGGAATAGGAGGAACTTATGAGCAAACAGCCGGAAATGGTGATTGCACGGAACCACCGTGCGACACGGAATAACGATACTACTTTGAACCTTGACAATCAAATGTACCAACAGCCAGTCACTTCCTTTCAGCGCGTGTCCAACGACGCGCCATTGAGCGAGGAAACCAAGACGGCCATCCAAAACACGGTGCTGCAATTTTATGTTCACAGCCAGCCGCAGGAGGAAGCCGAGGGCATTACTGCCTGCTATGAGCGTCTTTCCCAAGAAGATAAGCTGGACGGCGAGAGCAACAGTATCAGCAACCAGAAGCGGATTTTGGAAAAGTATTGCCGGGATCACGGCTATACAGCCATCCGCCACTATGACGAGGACGACGGATATTCGGGAACCAACTTCAACCGTCCCGGATTCCAGCGGATGCTTGCCGACATCAAGGCGGGCAAGATCAAGCGTGTTGTCGTTAAGGATATGAGCCGGTTCGGGCGTAACTATCTGCAAGTCGGGATGTACACGGAAATGCTGTTTCCAGAGTACGGCGTCCACTTTATTGCCGTCAATGACGGTGTGGACAGTGTGCGCGGGGACAGCGAGTTTACCGCCATCCGCAACGTATTCAATGAAATGTACGCCAAGGACACCAGCAAGAAAATCCGGGCAACGTGGCAATCCAAGGGACGCTCCGGCGAACACCTTACCACCATCCCGCCCTATGGGTACAAGAAAGACCCGGAGGACAAGAAGCGGTGGATCGTGGACGAAGAAGCTGCCGCCATTGTCCAAAAGATTTTTGCACTGTGCATGGACGGTTTGGGGCCGACGCAGATCACAAAATGGCTGCAAAAAAACAAGGTGCTGAACCCTACTGCTTACGCCTACGATAAAGGGCTGCCGGTATCCAACAAGCCGCCGGTCAATCCCTATAAGTGGACGAATGAAACGGTATCACGGATTTTGGAGCGCCTTGACTATTTGGGCCATACGGTGAACTTCAAAACCACCAAGCAATCGTTCAAGAGCAAGAAAAAGCTGTGGAACGACCCATCGGAATGGGTGATCTTCGAGAACACACAGGAACCTATCATTGAGGAAAGCGTGTTTCTGATCGTCCAGAAAATCCGGCAGGGCCGCCGCCGCCCGACCAAGATGGGCGACATGGGGATGTTCTCCGGCCTGCTGTACTGTGCGGATTGCGGCGGAAAAATGTACCTGTGCCGGACGAACTACTTCAAGCCGGAACAGGAATACTACATTTGTTCTACCTACCGCAAAGACCGCACCTTATGTACGACCCATTCAATCCGGCGCGTTGTCCTTGAAGAAATCGTACTGCGGAACCTGCGGGAAGCCATTCAGTATGTGACGCAGTATGAGGACGACTTTGTGCAGCGGGCAGCGGATCAAAGCCTGCGGGAACGGGACAAGGAGCTGGCGCAAAAGAAAGATACCCTGACGCAATCGCAAAAGCGGATTGCCGAGCTGGATGTTATCATCAAGCGACTGTATGAGGATAACATTTCCGGCAAGCTCTCCGACGAGCGTTTCATCAAACTGTCCCGTGACTATGAGCTGGAACAGACCAACCTTACAAACCTTGTCGAACATCTTCGGCAGGAAGTCAAGGAACAGGAAAAGCAGAAAGTCAACGTCAGACAGTTTATTGCAGCGGTCAGGAAGTACACCAATATGCAGCAGCTTGACGCCTCTGTTCTCCGGGAGTTTGTGGAGAAAATTTATATCTCCGAGGTTTACACGCCGGACGAGAACGAGCCACGCATTAAGGTCAGAGAAATTGAGATCGTCTATAACTTCATTGGTGCATTTGATTTTGAGGAAGCAAGGGAGCAATCCCAAGCAGCCCAAAAAGAAAAGAAAACCGGCGTAGCCTAAACTACGCCGATTCTCTCACATAAATGTTTTCTTACGTCACCGCCCCTAATCGGCGGTGATTTTTCGTTTGACCACAGAAATACCACAGACGGATTTCCGGTTTGACCACTTGGCGGGCACCCCCTCTCAGGAGTGCCCGCCTTATTTTGTTTATAGCGGCCCAAAATTTGAAGGGCATTCCTCGAAATCTGCGTGCTTACCAAGTCAGTTGTTCTGCCTGCAAAAACAGGTTTCCTCATGGGAATTGATGACTCCTACCGCCTGTAGGTAGGAGTAGACGATGACGATCCCCACGAACTTCATGCCACGGCGCTTCAGATCCTTGGAAACCGCATCCGAAAGTTCGGAACTGACCTTGCCTGTCTCATAGACCACTTTCCCTTCCGTCCAGTGCCAGAGATAGCAGTCAAAACTCCCCCACTCTTGCTGGATGGCTTGGAATATCCTGGCATTGTTCACAGTGGCGCGGATTTTCAATTTGTTGCGGACAATGCCGGGCTCCTGCATCAGTTTCTCCAGTTTCTTCTCGCCGTATCCGCAGACCGTCTCCAGGTCAAAGCCGTCAAAGGCCTGTCGGAAAGCCTCCCGCTTGTTGAGAATACATTCCCAGGATAGCCCCGCCTGGAAACTCTCCAAAATCAGCATTTCAAACAACTTGTGGTCGTCGTGAACGGGAACGCCCCACTCCTCATCGTGGTATCGGATAGAAAGGGGATTCTTGGGGTTGGCCCAACTGCATCGGATTCTCTTTTGCATATTGCACCTCTTTGCAGACAGAACTTCCGCCATGAATGGCTCACTGATGGTATCACTCTTTTATCCTCTGCCTTCAACCAGTATACACTTATCTTCCATTTACTCTCAAGGTTTTTTTCATATACAATCGTCAGGAGCTCTGCTATACTGGAATTCTTCCGTTGGGGCGAAAATTCAGATACACCCGCCGAAAGGGATGAAACAATGAAAACACAACAGTTTATGATCGACCAGATTCCGGCCGTTTTATATGGCGAATACGCGGAGAAGTTGTGGCTATTTCTACATGGACAGATGGGGCACAAGGAGGAGGCGGAGGCCTTTGTCAAAATCGTCTGTCCGAAAGGCGCTCAGGTTCTGGGCATTGACCTTCCGGGGCATGGAGCCCGTCAGGGGCGGGATGAGGCGCTGAACCCATGGACAGTGGTACCGGAACTGCTGGCGGTGATGGATTGGGCCACAGTGCGCTGGAACTCTATCTCCCTCCGGGCCAACAGCATCGGTGCTTACTTTGCCATGCTTGCTTTGGACGCACCTGATAAGGCCTTGCTGGTGTCGCCCATTCTGGACATGGAGCGCCTGATCCTGGATATGATGGGCTGGGCCAATGTGACAGAAAGGGAACTTTCAGAGAAAGGAGAAATCGTCACCTCTTTTGGACAGACGCTGTCATGGGCGTATCTCTGCTATGTGCGGGAGCACCCTATCCATGATTGGCACTGCCCCATCTGTATTCTGTATGCCGGGCAGGACAACATGACTTCCCGCCAAACAGTGGAGGAGTTTACCAGGCATCACGGGGCGCAACTCACGATTATGGACAACGGGGAGCATTGGTTTCACACGCCGGAGCAGCGAAAGGTTCTGCAAACATGGGAAGATTCCAATACTTGAACATACTTTGAGCACCATCTATCGTCATCAAAACAGGGAACACCTTTCTTTTGAGGTATTCCCTGTTTGCCTCAGTTTTGCCTTTGAAACTCCGATCGGATCTCATCGTAGTACCGCTGCACCGTGGAGCGGTCCATCTGCAATTCCCTGGCGATTAAGGACTTGCTGGATACGCCGGGGTGCTCCCGCAGGTAGGCGGCGATAGCTTTCTTCTTGGGACTCACCCCGTCGGGGTATTCCGTCCTTACCCCGGAGCGGAGGGCGGCGATCTCCGCTTTCATCTCCAGGATCAGTACCTTCAGTTTCTCCTCGCACTCCTTGCGGGTTTTGGCATAGACATTTCGGGAGTGCTTTTTTCCGTCCGGCCATACCGGGGAGTACCGCCCCTCCCAGAGGTGTTCTCGCAGTTGGCTGACGCACCCGGTTCCCGGCCTGCGCCTGGGTGGTTCCACCGGCACAAAGTCCTGCTTTGGGGGGGCGTCTGTCTGTTCCGGCATGGGCTCCACTTCTGCTTTGGCGATTCCCTGGTCGATACTTAACGCCGCTTTCTTCCGCATCTCATCGGTGATGTGGGTATAGGTGTTCAGGGTTGTGGCTGCAGAGACATGACCGATGATGGTGGAGAGGGTCTTGACATCCATCCCATTTTCCAGGGACAGGGTGGCAAACGTGTGACGCAAGTCATGAAACCTCACTTTTTTACACTCTGCACGCTCCAAGATTACTTGCAAGCGCTTGCGGACATAGCCGGGGTCGATTGGCTGTTCCGGCTTGATTCGTGATGGGAACATCAATTCAGAGAAGACGCCTTTCTTGTACTCCGCCAGCAGTTCCACCATGGCAGGTGGCAGGATAATGGTGCGGTTGGCCGCTTTGGTCTTGGGCTCGTTGAGAATGAGTTTCCCGCCCACGGGGTAGACTTGCTTGTCGATACGCAGTTTCCCAGTGGCAAAATCCAGGTCGTCCCATCGGAGGGCCAGCAGTTCGCCCCGGCGCATGCCGGTGGTCAGCTCCAGTAGGAAGAGTTCGTACATCCCCTCCGCCTTGGCTTGAATGAGAAATCGCTGGATCTCCTCCTGGGTCAAAATTTTCATCTCTTTACCCTTCAGAGGAGGCAGTTTGCACCCGATGGCCGAGTTGCTGTGGATCAGCCGCTCCTCCACCGCCTTGTCTAAAGCCATCTGACAGACGGCGTGGCAGCTGCGCACCGAGCGGTCCGCCATGCTGGGGCCTCTGCGTTCTACATTGGCTTTTCGCCCACTCTCCTTCATGCGCCGGAAGAACTGCTGGAGTTCTGCCTGGGTCAGTTGGTTCAGTGGGATGTCTCCCAAGCCTGGGATCAGATGATTGTAGATCCACCCCTCATAACTGAGTTGGGTTGTTTGTCGGAGTCTGGGTTTGGAATAATTCTGGTACCAGTAGTCCAGCCAGTCCCGGAAAGTCATATCGGATCGCACCTGGACAGGTCGAACCACCTGGCAGACACTTTTCAGGTCCTCCAATTTTGCGATACATTCCTTCTTGGTTTTTGCCAGTACATTTTTTGTCCTGGGATTGCCCGCCTCATCGTAACCCACCACTACCCGGCCCTCCCAGCGGCCGTCCTTCCGCAGGCGGACAGTGCCCTCTCCCTTCTTTCTCTTTCCTGCCATACGATCACCTCACCATAATATTTTCCATGAAGCCGCCCACGATCTCACTGGCCCGCTTCTGCATATCGCCAGTCACATGGGTATAAGTATCCAGGGTGAACGAAGCCTGAGTATGGCCCAGGATTCCCGAGAGGGTCTTGGCATCCACGCCGCTGGCCAGGGCGTGGGTAGCAAAAGTGTGCCGGAGATCATGAAAGCGAATACTGGGCAGCCCCGCCCTTTTCAGTAGCGTTTTCAAGTGATTGTAGGCGCTACCAGGACTGGCGGGCTGCTCCGGTCGGAGCGGATTTGGGAAGATCCACTGGGAGTAGGAGTGCTTCTTCCGCTGGGCCAGAAGCCCCGCGGTGCTGGGCGGCAGGGTGATGGTCCGTTTTCCTGTGCCCGTCTTGGTCTCACCGGCAACCAGCCTTCCGCCTTTCTGCGCATGGAGCGTCCTGCGGATGGCGAGGGTCCCATGGGCCTCGTCGAAGTCACTCCACATAAGGCCGCAGATCTCGCCTTGCCGCAGGCCGGTGGTCAACTCGGTGTAGAAGAAGTCGTACCAGACACTGTCCTCACGAATCACCTCCATGAAGCGCTCCAGTTGAGAGTCATTGAGAATCTGCTTGGGGGCCGTTTTCTTCTTGGGCAGGGTGATGCCCTCGGTGGGGTTTCGGGCGATGAGGTTTTCCTGTACTGCTGCATCCATGGCCTGATGAAATACCCCGTGGATACGACGGATCGTCGCGCCGGACAACTGGTATCCATACTCTGGGTGGAGTTCCTTCCGCCCGTTTTTCTGGAGTTCCCGGTATAGTTTCTGGACATCTTCCCGAGTGACCTTCCCCACCGGCTTGTCCCCCAGGTAGGGCTTGATGTTGCGGTCGATGTACCCCCGGTAGCCCTCCAGTGTAGATGGACGCACCGAGGGTGTGGCATACTCCTCCAGCCAGCGGTCCAGCCACTGGCCCAGGGGCATTTTGCTGTTCTCGCTCAGATCCACATCCCGGTATTCCTCAATGTTCTGATGGAGCTTTTTCAACAGCTCCTTCTGCGTCTTGGCAGATAGATAGCGGAAGATGGGCTCTCCGCTTTCCTTGTGGCCGATGACAATGCGCCCTTCCCAGCGGCCATCTTCCCGCTTGCGCACCATGCCGTCCCCGGACGGTCTGCGCTTTCCCATAGTTTTATTCCTCCTCTCTCATCTGGCGGCAGGCACGCTCTGTCTCCTCCTCATCGAAGGAGTACAGGCCGTCTGCCTCCAGTTCTTTGCTCAGCCCCCAGGCCAGTTTGAACCCAGCGGTGAAGCTGGCCAGGGAGATTTCTTCTTTCAACAGATTCTGACTGTCCACCAAATGCATGAGCCTGCGGCGCTGCATCTTATCCAAGAAATCTCGGACCTCCTGGCGGGTGTTCTCAATATCCTCTTCCAACTCTGACACATCCGGTTCCCGGAAGAACCGCTGGTGCAGGGCTCTCATGTAGTCGTTCATGTGTACCGCCTCCTTGCAGCAACACACCATACCACAAGGTTTGGTCAATAGCCATCCCAATCCCAGCGAGTTATCAAATTGTTATCAATTGCCCTGCGCTTATTTTTGTTTATGCGGCGCAAGTCCTGCGCATTGTCTTGTATTGGCCCGGAGCCTATGGTAAGATGCGGTTACTTCTTTCTAAGGGAGGTGCGGCAGATGATCTACTGTATGGCAGATCTTCATGGAGAACGGGATTTCTTTCTCCGGATGTTGGAGCAGATCCGGTTCTCTGATACGGACCATTTATACATTCTTGGGGATGTGATTGACCGGGGCACCGGCGGCATCGATCTGCTGGAGCAGATCATGGAAGCCCCCAACATGACCATGCTCCTGGGCAACCACGAGCAGATGTGTCTGAGTACCCTCGGCCCCCACAACGAGTTTGGCACCCGGGACCTGTGGCGGCAAAACGGTGGAATGACGACCTACCGGGAGTTGCTTTACCACTGCACGTATCAGGAGAGGAACCGTATCCTGCGTTTTCTCTCTGAATTACCAGATGATCTGGAACTCACGGTGGGCAATCAGAAATTTCATCTTGTCCACGGTTTCCCAGGTGATGATCACGACACCCGCATCTGGGGCCGGGTGGAACCGGACAGTGCAAGCCCCTATCCGGACACCATCTGCATCGTCGGCCACACGCCCACGGTCTTTCTCACCGGCCGAATGGGCGAAGATTCCTCCATCTGGCATGGGAACGGGATCATCGACATCGACTGCGGCTGCGGCAACCTGAATGCTCCCCACCGCCGTCTGGCCTGCCTGCGCCTGGACGACATGGCTGAGTTCTATGTGGGCGGAACAGAAACTGAAAACTTCATTTGAGTTTTGATTGAGCCTCCCGCACAGTTGCGGGAGGCTCGCTGACTATTTCACAGTACTTGTTTTCGATTCTTACCATCCACCCATAGTCATGTCACCTATATTCTGCTCTTTCTCATGGTCATCCGGCTTGTGACCCAGGGCGATTTTCTTTGCCCTGAGTTTCTGGAGACGCTTGCGATCAATGTGCATACCACCCGAGGTTGGAGTGGTTGGTACATTGTCCTTGAATATGTTGCCCATGTGGTGGAGCAGTCGGGTAGCCGAGAGCAGTAGGCTTGGTGATACCTGCTGTTCCTGCTGCTCCATCCTATCCACAAAGAATTGCGCATAGGTATGGCCCTGCTCCGCTGCAGCCTGAAACCACTGGTAGGCGGTGTCTGCATCCTGCTCTACACCCTCACCCGCCAGGTACAACTTGCCCAGCAGATACTGCGCCCAAGGGTTATCCGCTTGTGCCGCCTGGTGGAGATACTCCGCCGCTGTGCCAGAATTCTTCACCACATGCTTACCGCTGAGATACTCCTTGCCCAACACATAGGCGGCGTAGTCATTTCCGTTTTTGGCGGCTGTTTTCATCCAACGGATACCTTCGCTCGGATCACGCACATCCGGATCGTCAGAGAGAAACAATCTGCCCAGGGAATATTGTGCGACGTGGACTTCGTGCTTTGCCGCCTGCTCCAACCAGTGTCGGGCTTTCTCTGCGTCTGGGATCAGCAGTCCGCCGTCTCGATACAACAGTCCCAGGAAATATTGCGCGTATGCGTCACCCGCTTTGGCCATCTGCTCCAGCTTTGCCACGGCAGCATCCCGTTCCGCAAGAGGCAGTTCTTCATTTTCGATCGCCCCTCGCAGTTCCCAGCACGCCCAGGTGAGTTCCCGGTCATCCACCCAGCCGCCACCATCCTCCATGTCCATGTCCTCAAAGGAAATTTGATTTTGCCGGATGCGCTCGGCCTCCTGGATCACCGCATTCTTGATGGCACGGAACTCTTTCTGCTGAGACAGTGGCGGACGCCGGCGTTCCTTTTCCGAGTAGAAATCATTCACTTTGCACTGCAGGTCCCACCACTTTTGGTAGCACTCGTTTACAACAGTCAGCCGTTCCATCTGGTTTACGATCTCATCTACCTGTTTCTTCAATGCTTTCGGAAGATACCCGTAGGACTTCTTACCTTTCACATTACCCAACTGTTGCGCGAGATCCAGTATCATCTGCTCTGCCTCAGGATGTTCACAGACCGACTCACTCATCTGCTGAGACAACTCCAGCATGGCTCTCCGGGTTTCCCGCACCAGTTCGTCTCTGCTTTCAGACTTCTGCTCATAAAGATGAAGCATTTCCTGTTGGAAGATCTGATTGGTGAGGGTGGATTTGATCTGCCGGATACCGTCCCGTGTCAGATATGCTTCACCGGGTACCGTCGACCACGCCATCATGTGCACATGCGGATGCTTTCCCTCATCATGGAAGGCGGCGTACCAACGGAAGTCCTGGGGCGGGATCTTCATGGCGGCGGCAATGTCATTGCGATGTGTACGCAGGAGAGCACGCCACGCCTGGGCGTTGTTATAGCCCAGGCGCTCAGCGTCCTCCCGATGGAGCGAGATGATGTGCGTCCACACATTTCCCGTGTAGTGCTCCAGTTCCGACATGGCCTTGTCCAAATCCACACTGTCTTCATCGCCAAACAATCCATGGTCACCCAGACGCTCCGCACGGGGACGGGTAGCAATGTATTGTGCGTAGCCCTCGGAGGATTGTACTTGCGACCAGTTCTCCTCCAGGGCCAGAGTGATGAACGCCGAGGCGTTGGCCTTGGTGGGACGACTGGTGTAGTCCTCATACTCCAGCAGATCTTTTGTGTCAGGGAAATCTTTCACCAGTTTGGCAATGAGTTGCTCCTGCTTGCGGGTGGGCGGACGGTCATCCGGTATCATCTCCACCCGCTCCCGCGTGGCAATGTACTTCATATAGCCACCGGCACCCTGACCGCCGCCACACTTGATATATGGACTCTTGACGATCAATCTTGCCACTCATCATCACTCCCTTTGGCGTCTTTTGCAATCTGCTCGAACCGCAGCCGCCCATTGGTCCGTTTCACATTGGCGATGCTGTTGGCGCGACGGCGGCGCAGATACTCCTCATCCAGTTTGACGCAGTCAGCCAGCGTACTCATTCCTATGTCCAACTCCACCGCCTGCTTGAACAACAGCGACGCCATGCGATTTTCAAATTGATCCAGTCTGCCATCCAGGTAAGACTGAACCGAGGTGGGGAGAAACAGTCCGGCGTTATTGGCACTGAGGTAGTCCAGATAAAAGTCGATGGCATTCTCAATAAATGCGGTGAGGCTGCGGCTCCCATCTTCCGTATATCGCCGTTCCAGAGTGGCTTTTTTCTCCGGCGACAGGTAGAGAGGAAATTTTTCTTTTTTGCTCATAATGGCTCCTTTCTGGGGTTTGACCCCTGTTTTTTTCTTGTGGGAGTAAGCGTTGGGGGATAACGACCTCAGAACTCTGTTTTCTCTCCGATTTTGACCCCATTTCCAGCGCCCACGGAAACCCCTGAAACTGCCCGCACTGCGGGCAGTTGTGACCGGCAAAAGGCGTCGCGGTCGACGCCTTGCCTTTATCCTGCCTTTTCTTTCGTCCTCGCCTTGCGCTCTCATCCGAGCCGATAGTGGGCCAAATCCGCCTCAAAATCCCCGGATGGGGCAGGGACTCTGCCCTGCCCCGAAGGAGGGCACACAGCCCCTCACAGTGGGGAACACGGGGGGTTTTTGGCTTGCTGCTCCAGGCACTTTTGTACCCGCTGCCGTTCTGTTGCCAGTTCCAGTTCCGCCAACTTTTCTTCGTAGTATCGGGTGATCACATTCTGAGGCGGCAGCAAAGTGAACTGCAAGGTCCCATTGCGTGTCACACCCGCTTTGGTCGTTACCTTGGTGGGCTCCACCGAAATTAGCCCTCGTTCTTCCAACTTTTTCACATGTCGGCTCACGGTGTTTGCGCACATCCCCACCGCCTCCCCAATGGTTCTGTAACTTGGCCAGCACTGGTGCGTCTTCTGGTTTTCGCACCGACGCAGATAACAGTACACTGCCAACTCGCCGGGACCCAAGCCCAGGAGAAAGATCTCATTAGGCAGAGAGAAAAAGTTTCCTTTGTACTTCATCCAGCACCTCCCGTATGCTCCTCCACCCACTGTATGAACTTTTCCTTTGGTACCACCATACGGCTGCCCACACGCAGTACCGGGAAGTCCGGTTCATGCATCAGTTCATACCCACTGGACGGTGATACACCTAACACCTTCGCCACCAATTCCGAATTGAGAAACAGCGGCAACTCGTCGTAACTTTTGTAGACAGATTGTTTCATTTCAGATTCTCCTTTACAAAAAAGTAAGGACATCAGCGGCGGTACTGATGTCCTTCTGCTTGTATTGTGTCGGAGATTTTGATAGACTGAGAAAAAGGTGTGACCATTTATTTTTTAAGTGGGACAATTTTGAGAGGGGGCGGAGTTTGTATGTATGGAGAGATCGTATTTTATACGCACGGCAGCACGATTGAGTACGGCGGCGAAATCTTTCCGGCCGGTGAATTAACTGCTGACATATTGAACTTTACTCCCGAGGACTATCCCCCCATCCAGCGTCTTTTGGATCGCATGAAGGACTTGGCCAAGCAGTATGAGGACACATTGGATCGAGGCGTATGGTGGGAGTTGAACAACCAGTTGATGGAGCTGCGCAATCAGTTGATGCGGTATCGGGTATTTCAGATTTTACTGAAAGAGGATGACCGGTTTCTCAACGAAACCCAGCAGTACACGGAGAGTTACTCCTTTTTCACCGACGAGGAAATGGATGAGCAGGAGTGCTCCAATGATCGGTGGTTGGAGATGTACCGGCAGAAGGAAGAGGAGGGCTGGACGCCGCCTTTTCTCCTCATAGTAGATGGCGGCCGTGAGGACAAGTGGCGGTACTACAAACTGCAGATGGCCCGTTACCGGCGATACATCGATGATGTCATCGTGTTCAATCCCACCATCCATAACTTCATCAACTTTCTTCTCTCCAAATTGAAACGGAACTCCCCGGAGGAGTACGCCGCCGCGCTGTATCAGTTTTATAACGATGAGCGTCTGGTAGAGAAACTGATCGTGAACCCAACCAGCCTGGAGCGTCCCTTCTATCAGAAGTACGATCCCTGCGTGGTGAGTTATCTGCCCAGAGAATTGCCAGACGGAACCTTCGCCATCGCGCAGGAGCATACAACGAACAGTTTGCAGATGCTGCTGAAGGCCGACTTCATGACAGCCCTGAACGCCGGGCACAACATTCGCCGCTGCATTGTCTGTAAAAAATATTTCCTGGTTCGCAGCGGTGTCCATGCTCTCTACTGTGAGGGACGCTGCCCGTTGGATGAGCGGTTCACCTGCAGGCAGTATGGTAGTTACGAGATCCAGAAGGAACTGGCCCGGGATGTACCGAAAATCAGAGCCAAGATCACCGCTTTTAACCGCATCCGGAAGGACTACCAGCGGGGAGCCATTACGGAAGAAGAGATGCGGCAGCTGAAGGACGCCGTGCGGGACAAACTGTTTGACGCACTGAGCAGTCCCGACATCTCCAATGAGGACTTCAAACAGTCAATCTCCTCCGAACGCCTCTATCCCCTTTTCGGGATCGCCCGTCAGGCCAATCCCCGAGGCCGTCCCCGCAAAGTGAAGGACGGTGACGGCGCATGACCAATGAGGAACTGTTAGAGCGGATCGCCAACGGTGATGAGGCGGCTCTGGCCAAACTGTGCCTGATGAACACAGGTCTGGTGAAAGACCGTGCCCGATTGATTGCCCGTCAGTATCACTGCCTGCGGCAAACCAAATACGGCGGCTTGAGTGATTACACAAAAGAAACGCTCTCCGAACTGGAGAGCGTGGGAAAACTGGCACTGGTGGAGTGCGTTCGGGCCGGTGGCTATGATGCAGAGAAAGGTCGGTTCACGACCTATGTTACCCCGTTTCTGGACGGAGCCATGCGGCGGCATTTGGAATGCAGCATGGGGACGCTTGCGCTGGACCGGGACAGCATGGGATTGGTGCGAAAGGCACAGCGCCTTTATTATCAGGAAGGAAAAGAACCCAGTGAGATTTGTGCGTCCCTTGGCATTCCTTTCCGTGCTGTCGTCAGGGCGATTACCTACCCCACACATTTCTTCTCTGTCTATGATTTGCAAGGCCCTGACGATGGCGGCGATATTTTTGAGCGGCTTGCGTCAACCCGACTATCCGGATCTGCAGAAGACACGGTAATCCGCATGGTAACGATGGAATGCCTGCGGGAAGAGTTTTTGCAGCTTTCCAAGAAAGAGCAGGACATCCTGGGTCGCTATTTCGGCGTATACGGCTTTCCCAAGGCAGACCTGCGGGAAATCGCCGTGCGAAACCGGATGAAAGAATCCGGCGTAGAGAAAGCCACGGAGCAGGCACTGAAGCACCTGCAGGATCGGTGTCAACATAGTTTTGCTTGGGAACTCCGTCGGGCCAGGCGAATGGTGTCGCAGGCGGAACCGATATCACCCGACTCTGTCCCGCATTCTGCATGGTGGGAGGAAAAATAATACCCTTACTTATTTAGCTGAAAATATTTATGTGTGACATAGATTTGACACAATTTTTTGATGGTGTCCGAGTTGTCTATACTTATATCGGGGAAATCATATTCTATTGACATATACTTGACAAAAAACGGAGCGTCTGCTTTGTCGCAGGCGCTCCGTTTGATGTTGGATTATTTTTACTTTCGTGCTGGTTTCCGCAGTCGGCATGTTCCCTCCGTCTCGTCCTGCGCTTTCAGCAGGGAAACCAGAGCAGAGAAAAATTTCTTTCGCTGATAGTCCGTGCTGCCACGGTTCAGCTGATGGGCATCCGCGTACCTGCGGATAGGCAGGCCGTTTACACACTGGCCCACGAAAGCCTTCTTCCATCAGTCGCTCCACAGCTCCCCTGGAGATTTTCATATTAACCGGTCGCTTATGCTTGGCCCTCCGTTCACCATTCACCGCCACAAAGGTGCAGAAAAGCAAAGTCACCTTTCCAGCAAAGTATGGCTCCCCATATCCAGAAAACCACACTTTGTTTTCTGTGGTCCATCTCTAAATACTGTCACTTACAAAATACAGTGCCACATATTTAACTTCTAAAGTTTATAATAGGCAGTTGAAAATTTCAATTTAATTTTGAGGATTTGGCCGTCTTGTTGAAATCTCAAAAAATACTTGATATGATACTACATATATAATTGACCTAAGAGAAGATGCTATTACGAAGAGCGGAGGATTCAAAATGGCATACTCGTATAACCGTCTTTGGAAATTGATGATCGATAAGAAGATCAACAAAACAACTCTGCGCCGAGAGGCTGGCATTACATCCAATGCCATGGCAAAGCTGGGCAAAGATCAGCCGGTCAATATAGAAGTTCTGGCAAAGATTTGCCGCGTCCTTGATTGTACAATAGATGATATTATGGAAATCATTCCAGATACAAGTGTCTAAAACTCAGATATCTCTTAATGATATATTCCTGTTTAGATTAGAAAAGATCATTATTACAAAGTTGCAAAGGAAGGTATTACCTCATGGCAAGAAAGAAAGCCGAAGAAACTTTGAATTTGGATGCGATCCTTTTTAAATGCCGTGATATTCTGCGCCAAGCGCGCAATTCCGGTTCATTTTTTGAAAAACGTGACATGATGCTTACACTTGTGTTTTTGCGCTTTATTGGAGAAAAGTTTGAAGACGGGATTGAGCACCTACGCCAAACACTGATTGCACAGGGCCTTGACCCTGATGATAAAGAAATCCAGGCGGCATTTTTTGACGATGCCACTTTTACGGACGGCACCTATAACCTGCCTGTGGAAGCGCGCTGGTCAACGATTATCAATACGCCGGCCCCTCAACTGAATGTTGCATTGGATTCCGCTCTGCACAATCTGGCCGTTAGCAATAAGCAGCTCAAGGGCTGTTTTGTTGAGGGTACATTTACCACCCGCAACCTTGCGCCCAATGATATTAAGAAGGTTGTAGATGAAGTCAATAAAATCAGCCACAAGACTTTTGGCGAGGAGAAAGATCTGATTGGCCGGGTATATGAATACTTCCTCAAAGAATTCGCAGTAAATGCCACCAAAGAAGAAGGTGAATTTTATACGCCCCACGATGTGGTTCAGTTGATTGCTGCCATGATCGAACCCTTTGATGGTACGCTCTACGATCCTTGCTGCGGCTCCGGCGGAATGTTTATTCAGAGCGCAGACCTTGTGAAAGAAAAGCAGGGCGATATCAGCCGTATCAACATTTATGGCCAGGAAAAGGAGCCTGCAACCTATCGCCTGGCCAAGATGAATCTTGCCCTGCGCGGTCTCAGCCATCATCTGGGTGAAGAGGCAGACTCCACCTTCACTCACGATCTGCACAAAGGGCTTTACTTTAACTATATCATGGCAAATCCGCCCTTTAACCTGAAGGGGTGGTATAACGAGAATCTGAAAAATGACCCACGCTGGGCAGATTATTCCACGCCGCCGGAAAGCAATGCCAACTACGCCTGGATTCTGCACATTCTTTCCCACCTGAAGCCTCTTGACGGTGTGGCTGGCTTCCTTCTGGCAAACGGCGCTCTGGGTGACAGCGACACACTGGAAATTCGGAAAAAGCTGATCCAGAATGACAAGGTGGAGGCTATCATCATTCTCCCTCGCGAACTGTTTATCACTACGGATATCAGCGTTACCCTATGGATTCTGAATCAGAACAAAAAGGGCGGAGCCTATCACGGAAGAACTCTACGCAATCGGGAGCATGAACTTTTGTTTATGGATTTGCGCACTTGGACAGAGAATCCAGTCAAGGGCGAGAACAAAAAGAAAGTGCAGTTGGTAACAGATCAAATCGAAAAAGCAGCCCAGATCTACCACACCTGGCAGATTGAAGGGACAGACAGCTCAAATTATGCAGTGCCGGAGCTGTACCGCAGCGTTGGTATGGATGAGATCGAAAAACAAGGTTGGAGCCTGATTCCCAGCAAGTATATTGAGTTCATTGACCATGACCTGGACATTGATTTTCAGGCAGAAATGCGGCGGATTCAGGAAGAAATGAAAGCTGTCATGCAGCAGGAAAAAGCATCGCAGGCTATGCTGTTAGACGCTTTCAGGGGGATTGGTTATGGCATTGACTAAGTGTAAGCTGGGCGCATACATTGAACTGCATGGGGAAACAAATGCCAGCCTCATATTTGGCTCTGACGATGTACGTGGAGTTAATAATCTAAAATTGCTGATGCCAACAAAAGCAGACATCAATGGTCGTGATTTGAGTAAATTTCAAATCGTATATCCAGGAGAGTTTGTATTTAATCACAGAACATCCAGAAACGGCAGCAAATTCAGCATTGCGTATAACGATGGCGAAAAGGCCGTAATCTGCACAGAAGATTATGTTGTGTTTCGCATTAAAGAAGATGCAAAACAGGTTCTTGCTGCTGAATGGCTCTATATGTTCTTTAATCGGTCAGAGTTTGATCGGTATGTGATTACTAACTCATGGGGCAGTTCTACCGAATTCTACAATTGGGAAGACCTTTGCGAGGTAGAATTGGATTTGCCGCCATTTCCCGTTCAGCAGAAATATGTAAACATTTATAAATCCATGGTGGCCAATCAGAAAAGTTACGAGCGTGGGCTGGAAGATTTGAAACTTGCCTGCGATGGGTATATTGAAGAGTTGAGACGAGAGATGCCACGCGAGGCAATTGGGAAATACCTAATACAAAAAAATGATAGAAACACAGAGAAAAATATTACAAATGTAGTTGGTTTGAGTACGAAGAAAGAGTTTCGGGAGGCTCAAAGTCGAGTGAACAGGAATGAGCTTGGTAACTATAAAATAGTTAAACCTGATGAAATTGCTTTCGTGCCGACTACCGATACATGGAAAGTATTGGCTTTTGCTCAAAATACTTGTGGACACGCAGTCGTAGTCTCACCAATTTACGAAGTTTTTTGCGTTGATAAAAATGCGGTTTTACCGGAATATCTCGCGATGTGGTTATCGCGCAAAGAATTTGATAGATATGCTCGGTTCTATTCATGGGGTTCTGCACGAGAAAATTTTTCATTTGAAGACATGTGTAATGTACAAATTCCAATTCCTGATATTAAAATACAAAAGGCTATTGCAGAAATTTTTACTGTATATATTGCACGCAAGCGAATCAATGAACAGTTAAAAGCCCAGATCAAAGATATCTGTCCGATCCTGATAAAAGGCTCAATGGAGGAGAGCTAAGATGAGCTTATACACTGAACGACACGGGATGAGAACTCCCATAGAAAGGACTTACTCAATATCAATAAAAACTTATTCGCGCCTGTTTGACTGTTGTTCAAGATACTTTGAATACCTGGCATGGAAGTATCCGGTGGAATGTCCCGACGGAAACGGATGTTGTGGTTTGGATTTTAAAAAGTTCAGTGAAGATATGGAGTTTGAAATCCCGACATTGTTTCGAAGAGAGGGGCGCATTGATAAACCACAGTCCATACAGTTTCCATTTGATGATGAGCCCATTGATGATGAATTCGATCAATATGCTCTGATTGATTTAATAGAGTTTGTGGCACAGAACATCCGCGACATAACCCAGAAAAGATATCATGACTTTTTTCGACATAATGATTTATTCTTTGGGGGAACCAATGAAATTGCAGAAAAGTTTATTAAAGAGATAAACAACACTTTTCAAAAAGCCGGATTACTATACCAGTTAACCACAAACTTAGAGGTCGAACGCATTGAAGAAACCGCAATTCTTTCAGAGAAGATTGAAAAGGATATCCAAGCTATTAAAGAACCGGGACTTCATGAGTTATTAATAGTGGCTGTCCAAAAGCATAAATCACCTTATCCCGACGATCAAAAGGATGCAGTTGAAAAAATATGGGATGCATTTGAACGACTGAAGACCTACTATATCGGTAAAAAGAAAAATGAGTCCGCAGATCAAATCATAAGTGATATGTCTGAGGGAAAAGAAGCGTACATCAAACTCTTTACCGCAGAATTCAAACTGTTAACTGAAATTGGAAACAATTATCGTATTCGCCACCATGAAACCGATAAAATCGATATAACCGATATTCGTCATTATGATTACTTTTTCAACCGGTGTCTGGCTCTAATTGGAACCGCAATTCAGTATTTGAAATGAAGAAGTATCATTGGATACGAATTCGAGATTTGCTCGAACACGGAGGTCAACAGCAATGGCAAGACTGAAAAACTTCAATGGCCGCTATTGCGAGTCAGATTATGAAAATGCCTTCCTGAGTTTTTTAGAAAGAGAAGGCTGGCAATATCTCTCTGGTGGGGGAATTCCCCGCGCTTCCCGGAGAGAAGTGCTCTATACGGATGATCTGGAACAGTTTTTAAGCAATACCAATCCGGATCTGACTCCGGACGAGGTTCGGCAGATCATCGACACAGTCCGACTGGCCGGTGCAGAGAGCGATTTTACCACACTGCACAAGGTGTATGGTTGGATGGTAAACGGCATCCAGTTCACACCTCAGAATGGTTTGCCCAGAATGGTGCCCCTGATTGATTTTGAGCATCCGGAAAATAACATTTTCCGTGCAGTCAATCAGTTCACCGTGGAGTATACAAACAACGGGCAAACAGAAAACCGCCGGCCAGATATTCTTCTTTTTGTCAACGGAATGCCACTGTGTGTGATCGAGTTGAAAAATCCGGCAGATGCAAGTGCCACAATTTATGACGCATGGGAGCAGATCAACATTCGCTATTGGCGAGATATTCCTCATCTTCTGCATTATTGTCCCTTGGCCTGTATCTCCGATGGCGTTAAAACACGGCTTGGCACAGTCCGTACCCCTTATGAGCATTTCTACGCCTGGCGTCGGGTGGACGACGGCGACAAGGTATCCACACTTCCTTTTGAAGAAATGGAAACCATGATAAAAGGCGTATACACTCCGGAAAGATTTTTGGAAATCTTCCGTGATTACATCTATTTTCAGGACAGCGAATATGACGGCGATGAGCGGGAAATCGTCTGCCGGTATCCGCAGTTTTTTGCAACGCGTCTATTAAAACAGAGCATCATTAAATCGGTGATAGAAAAAAGTGGCAAGGGCGGAACCTATTTTGGAGCTACCGGGTGTGGTAAGACCTATACCATGGCATTCTTGGCCAGGCAGCTTGCCCTTCGCTGCACTGATGTCCCACAGATTGGATCTCCCACCATTGTCATGATTGTCGACCGTGAGGAGCTCCAGAAGCAGGGTGCCAAGCTGTTTACAAAAAGCAAGGAGTTCTTGAACCTGGGAGAAGTTAGCGTCGTGCCGAGCCGCAAAGTGTTGCGCGAAGAGCTTGGCGCACGTCAAAGCGGCGGTTTTTACATCTGCACCATCCAAAAGTTTTGTGACAGAGAGGACGACAAGATCGGTCTCATCAATGACCGGGCGAATATCATCTGTTTTTCAGATGAAGCCCACAGAACGCAGCTGGAGCACTCCAGAAAAATTCAATTCAGCAAAGATGCGGACGAGAACATGAAAGCCATGGTCTCGAAGCCCTACGCAAAAGTACTGAAAGAAGCATTTCCGCAAGCTACCTTTGTGGGCTTTACCGGTACACCGATTGCGGAAACCTATCAGACATTTGGCGACGAAATTGACCGCTACACGATGGATCAGGCTGTTGCGGACGGCCTGACCGTGTCTATTAAATATCATCCGCGTATTGCGAAGGTTTTGCTGGATCAGGAAAAAGTTAAGCTCATTGAGGACTATTACAAGAAATGTGCCGATGATGGCGCGACGGCCGAGGATATTGAGGCCAGTAAAAAGGCCATGAGCTCCATGGAAGTCATTCTGGGCGAACCTTCACGGTTGGAGCGTCTGGCCGTAGATATCCATGACCACTATGTGTCCTCCTGCGCCAATGACCCAGATAGGGTACAGAAAGCAATGGTGGTGTGTTCCAGTCGGCCTATTGCTTATGAATTGCTGAAAAAGTTTCAGGAGAGATATCCGGAGTGGTTTGTGGAAAAGAAATTCCCGGACGGTATGGATGTTTCCGAAGAAGAACTGCGCGAGTTGAAGCCGATGCCGTTCATGGCAATGGTGGCCAGTGTGGGCAGCAACGATCCGGCATATATGTACCGGTATCTTGGCGGCGTGAAAAACGGGAAGCGCTCGGAGGAACTTGATGCTGCATTCAAGCAGGAAAAGTCAAACTTCCATATTGCAATCGTTGTAGATATGTGGATTACAGGATTTGATGTTCCATCGCTCACCTATATGTACAATGACAAGCCGCTGAAAAAACACCTATTGATCCAGACGATCAGCCGTGTCAACAGAAAGTATCCTGGAAAAGAGTATGGTTTAATTATAGATTATATTGGAATCCGGGATAATATGCGCCAGGCTATGAAGCTATATGGCGGAGATAGTTCTGTGGCTCCTACGGCAGATGATGTGGATCAGGCTACCGGTGTATTCAGAGAAGAGCTTTTGATTCTGAAAGACCTCTTTTCTGGATATGACTTGGCTCTTTTCCTTGACCCAGATGGTGATCCTGCGGAGCGATATAGGCTACTGGCTAAAGCGGCAGAGTATGTTTTTGTTTCCACAGAGGAACTAAGCACAGAAAGTAACGGCGGAAAAACCACAAAGAAAGTTTCGTTTAAGACCTACTTTCTCAAAACAGTGAAAAGAATGCGCGCCGCATATGATATTTGCCAGCCTTCCGGCGAGCTCAGCGAAGAAGAGTCCTCCCTTGCACAATGCTTTATGGCTATTGCAGGCTTTGTCCGCAAAATGAGCGGCACCAGCGAGGTTGACACCGACACTATGAATCGCCATGTAGCGAAAATGGTTGAAGAGGCTTTAAAATACAACCAGGTTGAGAGTATTTTGGAAAACGGCGAACAGGAGGATCTTTTCAGTCCGGAGTACTTTGAAAAGTTGTCTGATGTAAAAATGCCGGCGTCCAAGCTGGAGCTGCTGGTAAAAATGCTGCGCAAGCAAATCTCGGAGTACAGTAAAACGAACCAGATGGCAGCAAAAAAATTCCAAGAAATGCTGGAGGAAACTATTAAACAATACCACGAACGGCGGAAACATCTTACCACAGAAGAGGCTGGAGTTGCACAGGAAGAGACCTCCGAGGAGATCATTCGAAATGCAACCGAGCAAGCTTTACAGATTCTCAGAGAGATGCATGCCGATCGGGAGAGTTTCCGAAAAGTTGGGCTTACATTCGAAGAAAAGGCCTTTTATGATATATTAATGGCTTTACGTGACCAATATAACTTTGAATATGGTACCGACAAAGTGGTTGACGGCGTATCTGTGAACGATAAATGCAAATCGTTGGCCAAAAAAATTAAAGAAATTATAGAAGTAAAATCTTCGTTTGCTGATTGGCTCAACAATCAAATTGTCAGGGATCAATTGAAATTTGATATCAAAGTTTGCTTGATTAAAAACGGATATCCCCCACAGTATAGCCCGGAGGTCTTCCGTAAAGTTATGGAACAGGTGGAAAATTTCGAGGAAAATAATTTGTAAACTCAGGGCTTTCGCTTAACGAGCATCTCTGCATTATATTATCGTTTTATCGTTGATTATAGAATGTCCTTACAAATTAAAAGAGGGGCCGCCAAGCGGTTTCCTGACCACGTACCAAATCCTACTCAATCGTCTCAGACAAAGTACAACATAAAACAAACCCCGGAAGAAGGTTTATACTCCTCTTCCGGGGTTGTTTTTAAGATAACCAATTATTGTTCCGCCAGAGCTTGTTTCAACTCTTCCTCAAAGGCCTGTACCTTTTCCATGCACAAGTCCAGTTTCCCAAAAATCTCCTTTTTATCAACGGACTCGCCGAGCTTCTCGCTCTCCGTACGGAAAATCGTCCACCATTTCCAGCCGTCTTTTCTGGGCCGGACGAAGGGCAGAGAACTGACCCGGTCGCAGGTTTCCAAGAAGTCTTCCGTTGCGTTCTTGGAGCTAAGGGCCAGTTGAATATGTATCTTGTCTCCCGTGCGATTGACGATTTCGTAAAAGTAATGGTTCTCTGTGCCCCAGCCACTGGGAGCGCCGGGGATGGCCGGGAAGATTTCCGACATCTGATCCGTTGTAAAGCGGGTCAGGGTACGGTTACATTTCGCCAGATTTTCCTTTACTTCCGGCCGGCTTACTGTCCACTCCCGCAGGATACCGGCAATCTCGGAAAGACGCTGCCCCAGTGCATCCTCGCTCTGCAAATATGGGAGGACCGCATTACAGATGGCGTCGCTCCATTCCGCATGGAACTTTGCCATGCGGGGCCAATCTCCCTCATCCGCAATACTCACATCTTTCAGCTCATAAGAAATCCAGGACGCCTTATACTGGTCGGCCCGCACCCAATTCAGGGAGATTCCAAGTTCTTCCTCGATCTCGGCCTTATGGCTGTACAGCAGATCAAAGGAACTCTTATTCCATGCGGTATCGCTGCTGCCCAAAAAGAAGTCGATCCGTGCTCCGTCATAATTGGCGATACACTGCACCGAGCATCCGCTGATTCCAAAGAAGCCCACCACGGTATTGGATGTGCTGGGGCTGACGTTGCTGAAACTGCCCCGGTGCATATGCTGCTTCTGGATGAGTGGCAGGGCATAAGTCCAGTACCGCCTGCGAAGTTCAAACCGGCTGGCCTCCGCCATTTTTTCGCTGTCCGGATCTTTCAGGTAAAACACCAACTCCATGGGGTCCACATCATAAAGGGCAAACAGCCGCCGCAGGATCGACAGTTTCATCGCTGTGCTGGTATTCTTCTCAAAGTAAATCGTGTCGTCAATTTGCAGCGCACTACGCAACTCGTTTCCGGTGCCAGAGACATACCCCGCAAGGTCCGTCGCCTGGTCCGCGCTGCACGCCAAAGCTGAAAGGACAGACTTATCTTTCTGGTGCAGGAACTTCACCACATGTTCAAACATGTCTGTCCAACTGGCTGCGGGCTGCTCCGTATTCAGCAGGCTGTATTTCACAATCTCCCGGCCGGTGAGATCCACATCCTCATCATCCAGCGTGCAGGAATCAAACTCCTTTTCCGCCGGCTTAAAGTCCGTCTGTGGGCAGGGCCAGATCTGGAGAGCCTGGGCAACCATCTCGCTGCTTCGTTCTTCCAGTTCCGATAGACCCCAGGCATCCTTCTGCCCGATCTTCTGGTTCATCCGCAAGCCACTGTTCCGGTATCCGCCTTGCTTGTCGTCCCGCTTCTCCCGGAAACTTTTGTTGCTGAGATTAGGGTTGTATCCGGTCAGCGTCAGGTTGGCCAGGCGGTGCAGCCATGTCGCATGGATCTCTGCCGCATTGGGTCCCAGCTCCTCCGTCCAGGCCGGCGTCAGGTGCTGGGGCATGATGTGCTCAATGCTGTACTCATTGTTGTCTAAATGGGCGTAAACATCCTTGGTCTCCACGGTGCCGAAGTTCTCAAACCGCTCAAACAGATATGCCTTGTATTTGCCCCGCATCAAATAGACCTGCTTAACCGCCAGGGCATCGGCAAATTCCTGGTCATCCGGAAAACGCCCACTCTCTCGTTTGGCCCGCAGGGCATAGATGCATTTGTCCACATAGTTATCGGCGGTATTGTCGTAGCGCAGGATCTCTTTGTTGAGCGTCAAGAACACCTTGTTTAACGCATTGGTGGGGACTTCACAGATGTTCCGCCGGAAGAGGTAGTTCTCCGTGATCTCGAAAACATCCCGCACCGCTTCCACAGAGAGTTTGCCATCCTGATTCAGCCGCAGCACCTCCATCAGGAAGGGGCGGGTCACCGTGATCTCCAGGCGGGCCATGCGGTACAGGCAGTTATCCAGCCGCTTCTCTCCCAGCCCACTTTCACAGGTCAGAAGCTTTTCAAAGAGCCGTGCATACTTCAAAAGATCCTCCAGCAAGGCCTCAATGGGCAACTGAACCTCCTCCACATATCGCTTGAATGCCTGGTAGATCGTGTTGACATTGGGAGTCATCTGCTGTTTGATACTGAGATAGTCCCGGACAAAAGAGCTGACATCATTCCGGGTACATTTCTCAATTTTCTCCCAGTACTCGGTGTAGTACTTACTCTGCTCTTTGGATGGAAGGCCCATGAGAATGTAATTGCGGATTTTATCCCCTTCCGCAAGAGCCAGGCCGGTGGAGTTCAGGCTCTCAAAAATCAACTGGGCATTGTCGTCCGGTTCCAGCGTAATACTGATGATCTCCAGCTTGCCGATGGCGGCATACAACTCATCGACGGAGACCTCTTCCTTCAGCAGAATATCCCGGAAAAACAAATAGTTGAGGGTCAGGTTGGAGGCACGGTCATAATCCTCCTCCGGGCCAAACAATTTGGCCAGAGCAGCCCGGTCGCTCTTGACAGGATGAAGCTTGATCCGGTCGTCCTCGCTGGCCCAGGGCGCAATGAGAAAGCGCTGACTGATCTGCTCGTCGAGCCTGGCTTCCTTGGACGTCAGGTTTCCTTTTGCAATCAGGTTACAGAGAGCCAGGAGCAGTAGGGAAACGGTGGTCAGGCGCTGCTGACCATCTATGATGTGGTACTCGATTTTGCTCCCGTTGGGAACTACCGACGAGACGATGCTTCCGAAAAAATGACTGGAACGGCCATTTTTAATGACTTTCTTGAGGTCCTCATAAAGTTGGCGGCAGTTCTCCTGTCTCCAGTCGTATTTCCGCTGATAGACAGGGATAATATATCGTTTATCCGCACCTTCCATGAATGCGGTCATTCTGGTCTCTGAACCCTTCATGAAACGCACCTCTCTTTCCTCTCGCAAAACTGTTCGCTATAAAATTCCATTTTAGTATAACATAACAGCAGTGATGTATCTACCCGCACATTATCAAAGTCCATTTTACTTCCAGGCAAACCAGCCAGCAAACAGCACTTCTTGCACAATACCTCTCTTTGTTTACAGTCCCATAATTTCTGAGTCCCTGACGGCACAGAAGTGATTTGCTGATCCCGGTTCTCGAAGTTATCATTCAAGGCAGAGAAAACCAGCCCGAGAACAGTCTCAGGCCGGTTCGTGTATTTATGGTGTATATCGCTTTTGCTTGGTAAGGGACATTGGCATTGATCTTTACTATAATTATATCAATTTCTTCAAATGATATAATTATAGTAGCCAATGATAAAATTATAATCCATTGACCAGTTTCATCTCAGTCCCAAGTATTGAATACGATCTCACCAACTGTTTGCGGATTCCAATAACGGATCTGCTCCAGTTCTTCCGGGCTCATCTCCCCGCACAGGCCATGCCAGTCCTGGTTCAACTCGTTGGGGCTCAGAACCCACACTGGGCCATCCCACAGTTGCAACCAATCCGGTGGACTGATAAGAACAAATCTGCTGGCGGCGTCCCGCTGGGCAAAAGTTATGTAGGGATAATGGATGTTCTGCAAAATAAAGACGGACTGGTCATATACGCTGAGTTTGGCAGAATAGAAGTTTCTTGGGTATGTATCTGTGTCCAATTCTGTCACAGTCCCGCCGTTTTTCCAGGCCAGTGCATGGCACATCTGACAGAACGCTTTCTCATCCAGAAACAGAGGCGGCGCTTCGTTCACGCTCCAAAATCCAGTGATTCCTCTTGAAAGTATCATGTTATCACCATCAGCACATTAGATCATCAATGCAGTTCCCGTTAAGATCAAAAATTGCGGTGTAAATTGCCACATAACTGCCCTCATTATCGTAGATGTCCATACTGAAAGCGATGCAAAGTAAAGGCGAGTCATACATATAGTTTTTCTCGAATGCGGCAATTTTGCGCTTAAACTGGTAAGTTTCCGCCACAGTCCGGTAATCTGCCCTCATTTCTCTCTGAAAATCTTCCGGGCCATCATCGTACCAATTCTTCAGGTACTCCATCATGAACCGCATGGTTTTCTCGAATATTTTGTACTTTTCAAGGTAGGCGTCAAATGGTATTCCGTTCAGTAACATCTCGCTCATGACATACAATCTTCCTTTATCCGATCCTATTCTGAAGAAGAAACTTTTGCAAAGCCTTCTGTCCAGTGGCGCTGGCCAACCCGGTAGGTATCCAGGCTCCACTCTTGCCTGCTCATCTGCTGTTGGGCTTCCCCCATAGCTCTCTGGGCTTCTTCAAAATCCGCATAACAGGCGCTGCACCAGACATCTGTCTCATCCCCCTCTGCGTCCTCGTCCCAGCCCCAAATCATATGGACTTTCTGCGATTGGCCGATTGTCCCAACCACCAACTTTTCTGTGATCTCATAGGTACAGGGGTAATCCCGGAATCCTGGGAGAGCAGATAAGTAGTGTTCCGCTACTTGCCGGGCCTTTTCAGTGGATTCGAACAGGCCGATGAAAAAGCCTTCCTGTCGCTCATTAAACAGCATTAAGCCGTATAGCATATTTGTCATATGCATCTTCCTTCTGGCCTGTTTAGTCTCCCAGGCCGGACAAGCCGTATCCATGCTCCATGGCTACATCACATACATGACCCAATTCATCCGCAAAACGCCGGATCTTTGGGAATGACAGGCCATATTGCTGGATCAATCTGTTTTCTTCTGTGCCATGTTCTTCAAGCCACTTTACAATGGACTGCGAAAAAGTCTTGATTGCCGGAACCTGGTCCGCTTCCAGTTGGGTTTCCCTGTATGGATCAAATTGGTAATAGTATGTATAGTTTGTGTGTTCGTTTCTGGTATCGTACAGGAAGCCGTCTATTCCTTCCGGTTCTGATACCACGTGATGTTTCATCGTTTTTCTGGGGCTCACCGATACAATCTCAAACGCATGGTTAAGGTCTTTGGCTGCAACTATCTCAAGTGCCATCCTTCCACTGTCCTTTCTTTTCGTTATTTTGCAGGGTATCCCTTACTGGTCTTCTTCCGGCCAAACCGGCTTTCCCGGAGTGCCGTCCCCGTTGATATAGTAGCCGTCTACGATGGTTCGTACACCGCCACCAAAACTCCATCTGTTCTCCTCGATGAACGTCAGGAACCTATCCAGGAACTGGTCCTCTGAAAACTCCATCGGCACCTCCACGCACCCTTGGAACTCAAACTCCTTGCGGTGTGCCTTAGCAATTCCAGCACTGGGCGCGATCACGGTGACCTTAGGCGGCTGCGCTGCAATTACATCTACAACAAGTTTGGTTCCCACAAACAGCCAATGGACAGTGTCCTCAGGAAGCAGGGCGCTTCGTTCTCGGAGCGTATTCAAATATTCAGAGTCTGTACTTTTCCAGAAAGACCACGCCTGCTTAGGATCGGAGATCCAGAGATCTTCCCGGTAACATTCCCCGGACAGTTGATAACTGACGATGGATTCCCAGGTGAGCATCAGTCGCTGCCCTTCCAGTTCCTCTTTGTATTTCCCATCCGGCAGCAAAATCAAGGTGTATCCATCCGGCCTCATCCATACATCGTCCACATCGTACATCGTGTCCAGGTTATCATAAGGATACCATTTTTTAAATATTTGCTCCATCCTTTGCCTCCGTTTTGCCCCGTGTTTATTCCTTACTGTCCACCCATATCAAAACTTTTCTGCACCTGGGACAATGCCATGCGGGGTTCTCCGCCAGGGTAGAAGGAATGGTAATGGTCTGCCGGGTAAGCGATCCCGCAATTCCTTTTTTCCTCTTCTCTGTCTCTGAGGTAAACTCATACCAACTTTCAAAACCAGCGCCAACGCACTCCGATGTGCCTTGCTCCATCTCAGCGCCACAATCCAAACATTTCATAGGTCAATGTCCTCGCTTTCCGGCTCCTCAAACGGCAGCCTGATCGGATAAAAGTCCAGCACAAAGTGCTCCTCATCAATTCCTGTATTGGGATGGCAGTCAGAGCGGCCAAAGGTCACATCCCCGATCCGGTGGGTGAAGTCCTTGGGGCAGCTGCCAAAGACGATATACTGACAGACGCAGTATTCCAGGTATCCGTTCTCGTCCGGCTCCAGTGGAGAAGTCTCAAAGGGCTTTTCGATGTCCACCCCCAGGGAGTCCAGATACCGGGCCACCTCCGGATAGGCCGTCTTGACCCTGGCGCAGTAGTTTTGGCAGTAGGCACAGTCACAGATGTTCTCTGGGCCAAGATTGCGGTAATAGTTCCTTGTTTTTTCAATATCCGGTTTCATCACGGCTTCTTTCTCCTTTTCCTCACGATAGCCTTCAAAAACTGCAAGTAGCCGACAAGCGCAATTCAGAAAAATTCCTCTTCTGAAAAGGCCCTGGCCTTCAATCACAAATACCAGAAGAAACAAGCTGGAGATAGCGATGAGAAACACAAAGGATATGAGGGCGGTGCAGAGAATCCGGATGGTTCTGGAAACCTGCTCTGACTGCACCGCATCCATGCAGCCCTGAAATAAAAGGTCAAGCCACATCTCTTCCCCTCCTCACACCAAGAGCCACTTCTGTCCGTCCGGCATTTGGCGGAGGCTTCCCGGTATCCGCTCCAGCACTTCCCCGGTATCATAATCCCGCACCAGAAGCTCCTCCCGGTAATCCGGGTCCTCATACCAGACCGAAGTATACAGCCTGTTTCCTTCCAAAAACTCAAAAAATTCATGGTCCTCTATCGTAAAGTCCCGGCGTTCCGGCCAGATAATCTGAAACTGATTGTCGTGGGCTGACCGGGTTAACATAAGCGGTGATGCCTCCAGCATGAGATTATAGCAGTCCGCCACGATAGAGAGAGGCAGCACCGCCAGCGGCTCAGCGGTTTCCTCTGCTTCGTAGAAGGTCAGAACGCGAATCTCTTCCTTTGGAAAATCTACCATCAGCAGTACCACCCGCCCGTCATGATACACCGGTCTTCCAAGATATTGCCCCGGATTTGTGCGTACCGGCTCATAGAGCGTGCCCTCCGGGCAGCGGACCAGGACAAGCCGGTTTTTGTCGATGGGATGGCCGTTGCGGAACAGTTCCTCCGCCTCATATAAATCGTTGCTGGCATAGTCGGCACCCCAGTACCATTCGCTGCTGCCAGGCAGTGGCTCCAGATTGGTGATCCCGTTTGTGATGATGCGTTTCATATCATATCCTCCGGCTATGTCTTGATGCAGTTCTGAGATTATATCATAGCAAGCGGAGGATTCTCATGAACATTCTCTTAAGGTTTCTTAATCTTTGGGAGCAAAATGCCTCTTTTTGTTTACAGTCCCTCAATTTCTGAGCCGTGGACGGCGCAGAAATGACTTGCTTAATCCTGTCCACAGAGGTACAATGCAGGCAGTTAGAAGCATGAAAAACGCTCCCCGTCCCTGTCGGCGAAAGGCACCGGCAAGGGCTGGGGAGCGTTTCTGACCACAGAACCTACCACACACCGTTCCGGACCACACGGAAACAGTATGGGCAAAGAGGCACAAAGATGAAGTGGAGCGGAGCGGAAACGGCTAAAAATGGCCAGAAATGCTCAAAAAAAGTTTTAGGTTCTGGTTCGCATCCGTAAGGTCGTCGGTTCGATCCCGATTAGGTCCACCAAACTCGAGAGATCTCGAAATGAGATCTCTCGAGTTTTTTTATGCTTTCAGGATGCACGATAGGACATCCTCTTGTCCCCTTTTGGGTGTAGGAAATCAAGAACGCCGGGCACATATCGTGACCCGGCTTCCGGAGAAAAACCCGTAATTTATCGGTGAACCCATTTATGCGAAACAGCTGAACGGAACGCATACTTTGGTACTTCTACATTCCATTTTGCTTTTGCGCAAGAAGATTTGATTAAATGCACTCCATCAAAATTTCGTAAATCTCATCGTGGGTAAACTGCTGATAACCGTTGGGCAGCAGATTGGTGCTGTCGGCTACCTGCCGCAGAAGCTCGGGCGTGATTTCCGTTCTGGAGCGCAGCTGTGACAGTTTGGTGGGCAGGCCGCATTCCTTGATGAAGGCAGCTAACGCCTCCACCGCGGCCACAGCCCCGTCCACACCAAAGACAGCCTGACCCATCCGGGCGAACTTCTCCGGTGCATCCTTTACAATATGGCGGTAATAGACTGGATGGAGCACCGCCAAGCCCTGCCCGTGGTTACAGTCTGTGTAGGCCCCCAGCTGGTGCTCAATCTGGTGGCATTCAAAATCGGTCCGGCGGCCCACCTTCAAAATCCCGTTTTCCGCCATGGCGGAGGTCCACATCAGATTGCTCCGAGCGGTATCATCATTGATGTCCCGGAGCAACGTCCGCATATTGACCACCGTGCTGCGCATGATGGCCAGAGCTACCTCGTCCGATACATTGTCCCGGTCGGAGCGACCGAAGTAGGTTTCCATGGCGTGGCTCAGCGTGTCAAAGGCCCCTGAAAGCACCTGCATCCGGGGCAGGGTCATGGTATAGTCCGGGTCGAGAATGGCAAACCGGGGTGCGGCGGCGAACATTCCACCTTTAATCTTGGCGCTCTCGTTGGTGATGACGGCCCCGCCGTTCATCTCCGCTCCGGTGCCGGAGGCAGTGACCACTGCACCCAGGGGGATGGGTTTGCCTGCGGGGATACCGTGGCGCACCATCTCCACCTCCCACAGATCCTCATCCGTGACAGCCTGGGCGCAGACAACCTTGCAGCAGTCCATCACAGAGCCGCCGCCCACCGCCAGTACCAGGTCGATTTTGTTCTCCCGGGCCAACTTAGCCCCCTCCCGAACCTTTTCCCAGGTGGGATTCGACATGATGCCGGTAAACTCCGTGACCGTCTTGCCGTTCTCCTTCAAAATACCGGCAATCTCGTCATAGACACCATTCTTCTTGATGGAGCCGCCGCCGTAGGCCAGCAAAACATTCGGACCGTAGGCGGGCAAAATGTTAGCAAGGTGCTGTCTGGCCGCCCCCTTTCCAAAATAGACCTTGGTAGGATATTCGTAAACGAAGTTTTCCATGGAGAACGCTCTTTTCAGCGGATGAAGTATGTTCAGACTTTCCGACTCAGCCCGGAAAGCATCTCCACCACAGCGGGGTCCCGATGGTCAAAGAAGGAGCTGACGCCGGTATCCAGGGCGGCAATCGCATCCATGTCCTCCTGGGGCAGGATGAAGTCGAACACATTGAAGTTCTGCTCCATGCGCTCCCGTCGGGTGCTCTTGGGGATGCAGACGATCCCCCGCTGGAGCTGCCAGCGAAGCACCATCTGGGCCACGCTCTTGTGATATTTCTCCCCAATGGCAGTCAGGACGGGATGATTATGTCCCTCGGCAAAGGGCGCCCAGCTCTGCATCTGCACGCCCTTGGACTTCATGTACGCCTGGGCCGTTTCCTGCTGGAAGAAGATGTTGCACTCCACCTGGTTCACGGCGGGGGCAACCTCGTGGAAGGCAATCAGATCGGCCAGCCGGTCGGGATAGAAGCTGCACACGCCGATGGACCGGATCTTGCCCTCCCGGTACAGTTCTGTCATCGCCCGCCAGGCCCCGTAGTAATCGCCCAGAGGCTGGTGAATCAGGTACAGGTCCAGGTAGTCCAGGCCCAGCCGCTCCATGGAAGCGGCAAAGCCATGTTTGGCCCCCTCATAGCTGGCGTCCGAGATCCACAGCTTGGTGGTCACAAACAGCTCTTCCCGGGGGACGCCGCTCTCCTGCACTGCCTTGCCAACTGCCTCTTCGTTCCCATAGGAGGCAGCGGTGTCGATGAGCCGATAGCCCACATCGATGGCATCCCGCACCGCCCGCTTGCACTCTGCCGGGTCTTTGATCTGGTAGGTCCCAAAGCCCAGCAGAGGCATCTTGATACCGTTGTTTAAGGTCACATTGGAACCGGTAACACCTCCCTGGGGAAACCGGTTCTGAAATACTTTGTCCATACCAATTACCGCCTTACTTCTGCTCATCCACGGGAGGCACCATTTCCGCGTACTTCTTCAGCATCTCCGGGGTGCTGTGATAATACCGCTGTTTCTGATCCATGGCAGCGATTTTCGCCATTTCCTCGTCCGTGAGGGAGAAGTCGAACAGATCCAGGTTGGCCTTGATGTGCTCCGGGTTCTTGGAGCCGGGGATCACGATGTTACCGGCCTGGATGTGCCAGCGGAGGATGATCTGGGCGGTGCTCTTACCGTACTTTTTGCCCAGCGCGGTGAACAGAGGTTCCTGCCGGAGTGCCTTGTCCCCGTGTCCCAAGGGATACCACGCCTGGATGACGATACCTTCGTCGGACAGAAAGGACTTCAGCTCCTTTTCCTGGGAGTAAGGGTGGACCTCCGTTTGGAGAACGGCAGGCTTTACCTCGCAGATGTCCAAAATCTCCTGGATCTGTCGGGTGTTGAAGTTGGACAGGCCGATGGCCTTCACCTTGCCCTCCTGATATGCCTGTTCCATCTGCTTATACCCGGCCACATAGTTGCCGGCGGGCTGGTGGATGAGCAGCAGGTCAATATAGTCGGTATCCAGCCGCTCCAGGGTCTTATCCACCGCGTCCGCCTGTTCATAAAAGCTGGGCCACAGCTTGGTCTCCAGGAAGATGTCCTTGCGCTCCACACCGGACTCCTTCATGGCACGGCCCACCGCTTTTTCGTTCACATAGGCGTTGGCGGTGTCGATGAGCCGGTAGCCGCACTGGAGGGTGCTGAGGACGGAGGTCTCCGCTTCATCCGGCGTCAGCAGAAAGGTTCCGATACCCGCCATCGGCATGTTCACGCCGTTATTCAAAGTCGCAAATTCCATATAAGTCATCCTTTCATCCTGGAATATTGTAGCCGTAGTCTCCCCGTGGGAGAAGTCTCGAAAAGTTTCGCTCTGTATACCTTTTGGTTTACAGTTTTTTGCCGAGCTGGTAGGCCTCCTGGAACGCCTTCGTGTCCATGACCTCACCTTTCTGATAGACGCCGGAGCCGTAAACAGTCCCCTTCACCGCAGAGGCGGACTTCTTCAAACGGCACCGCAGAGCATCAGCCAATTCCGAATCCTCCGTGGGCAGCTCCAGTTCCCGCAGAAATTCCACAAAAGCGCGGACACCGGCCTGGGCCGTTTCCTGATCGAAGCGCCCCGTGTCATCAGTCCCCCACACACGGCGGGCCAACTGAGCCAGAACGGCGGGATGCCGCTCTGCTTGTGCCTTATTATAAAAAAATCGAGACCTCCGCAGAAGTCTCGAAAAGTTATGCAGTATATACCTTTGTGTTACAGCTCGTACACCGTTCTGACCGCCTTGAGGAACCGCTTCACCGTGGCGGAGGGCTTGGGGGAATGGAACAGGCCGAAGGGAATGGTATAGTCCCAGTCCACCGGGATAGTTTTGAGCAGCGGATGGATGTTCTTCCAGTTGTCGATGGTCATCAGAATGTCGTTGGAGTTCTCGCACTGATTGAAGATGTCGATGCTGAGAAAGTCAAAGTCCACGATGTGGATCTCTGGGTGATCCCGCCAAAGCTCGTCCCGCATCTGGTCCAGATAGCGGTTCCAGCCCCGGCGGATCATCCGGAAGTTCTCTCCGTGGAGGTCATCCGCCGTCAGGCAGGCTTTGGCGGCCAGCGGGTGGTAGATGGAGACTGCGCAGCGGACGGGCGCGCGGCTTAGTTCCAGAGCGGCACACTGGCGGGTATCCAGCAGATTTTGGTCATAGGGACCGGCCACGATGTCGATGTTCTGTCCCAGATTGCGCAAGATTTCCCTCGCGTTCTCCGGGGTGTTCTCATAGGGCACCAGCTGGAACTTGATGTCCGGGCAGTGCTGGTGGAGGCTGGGCCACAGATCCAGCAGAAATTGCCCCGGTGTCATGGGGGAGGTGCCGATACGGATGACCTTGTCCCCCTCCTCCGCGGCGTTCTTGGCCCGCACCACCGAGTCCTTGCAGTATTGGATGATATACTGGGCATCCCGGTAGATCGATTTGCCCGCCTCGGTGAGCTTCAGGCCCCGTGGACTGCGGACAAAAAGCTGGAGATCCACCCCCGCCTCCAAGGAGGTGATCTGCTTGATGACGGCCGGCGGCGTGATGAACAGCTCCTCCGCCGCTTTATTGAAGCTCCCCGCATCCGCCACCCGGAGGAAGGTCTCAAGCTGAGGATTATACATCATATGCGCCACCGCCTTTCCGCCCATGCCTTGGGCCCTGTTTCAGAATTATTTTACTGTCTTTTGCCGAATATGGCAAGAAAAACACACGGGCAGGCCTCGTACTGCTCCTGCCGCTGTGTGAATTTTCTTCCAGGAACACATCCCCTCCTCTTGACAATCGAAGCGCCCCTGTATATAATCGTTTCATCAGTTAGTGCCTGCTAACAGCAGTGGGTGCTTTCCTTTTATCCCTTGATTAGCAATAGCTAACCATATAGTCGGACCACACAGGCACACGCCGATCGGATCATCGAGACAGGTCGTGAGAAACTCATGCTGAAAGAATACCTTTTTCGCCAACATGCTCTGCCTCTCTGCTGGAGCAGCCGAATGCCCGGGGTCCAGACCTGCCGTTTCGTCCTGCCGGAGCCAGACCAGGCCCCTGTGCAACCGGTTCCGGTATGCGGTGTCCCGCTCCAGTTTGAGGTCTTTTTCTGCCTGACCGGCCGCCTTACCGTCCAGCCGCTGCAAGACGCGCCTGATACGGTGGAGGCGCCGGGGCTCTTTCTTCTCTCCGACAGCTCGGGGCTGCGCGCCTGCCAGTACAGCGGAGAGCTGGGCGGCATTTTGGTTGCGGTCGACGCCAAAGCTGCCAAAGAAAGCCTGATGACGGTCTGCTCCACCCTGGGCATGGACCTGGACACCCGGTTTGTCAAGGAAAAGATGGCGGTGAAAAAAGGCTGCATGGCTCTGCACGGCACCCCCTGGGCACAGGCGGTGTTTGAAACCATTCGGTGCCTGCCCGCGGAAGCCCAGGAGCGTTACTGTGTGTTCAAGTCGGTCGAGCTGCTGTACCTGCTCTGCACCGAAACTCCCGCCCCGGATGGCATTGCCCCCGGCTTGAACCGCACGGTATCGCACAGCCTGTTGGAAGTCGGGACTTATCTTCAGGCACATCTGTCCGAAAAGCTCACCATCGAACTCCTCTGCAAGCAGTTTTCCATTTCCCCCACCTGCTTGAAAGAGGGGTTTCGCCGCGCCTATGGCGTCCCGATCCACACCTATCTCGTCCAACAGCGCCTCCAGCGGGCCCGAAAGCTGATCTGCACCACCAGGACGCCGATCCAGAAGGTGGCCCAGGCCGTGGGGTACGAGGGTATGAGCCAGTTCAACGCGGCATTCAAGCGGCATTATGGCATGACCCCCGGACAATACAGAAAAATGTCGGAAACCGCAACTCCGCGTCCGTTTTGACAGCGACAAGCCTTTTGATTCCCGGTATAATAATCAGACATTCCACCCTCTCAAAGGAGTGACAGCCATGAAACAGCATCGTTTTTGGGCCTGGGGCGCCGTGATCTGTATGGTCATGGTCATGGTCACCGGCTACAAACGGAAATAAGGGAAAGGACGATCATCATGAGCGTGTATACGAAACTGGCCTGCTTTGCCACCGGTGCGCTGTTCGGCTCCTTCGGCGTCAAGCTGCTGTCCAGCAAGGACGCCAAGAAGGCCTATGTCCATGTGACAGCCGCCGGTCTGCGGATGAAGGACTCGGTCATGGAGACTGTGACCACCGTGCAGGAGAATGCCGCGGACATTCTGGCCTCCGCCAAGGAGCTGAACGAGGACCGGGCGGCGAAAGACGCGGAGGAAACCGCCGCTGCCGTTCTGGAGAGCGAAGAAACCTGATATCCGCAGAGGGAGCCGCCAGCGGCTCCCTCTTTTCGTGAAGGAGGTACCTATGAACGCAACCATTTTGCACGAAAGCCGGGGGCGCATCCGGCTCCGGCTGCGGCAGAAGCAGATGACGCTCGGCCAGGCCGACTTGCTGGAGGCGTGGCTCCAGGGGAAGCCCTGGTGCCGGCAGGTCACCGTCCATGAGCGCACCGGCTGTGTCATCCTGTACTACGATGGGGCGCGCCAGACCGTGCTGGACGAGATCCGCCGCTTCTCCTGGCGGGAGGCGGAGCAGACCACCGCGCTGCCTGCCCACAGCAGCCGGGCGCTGAACCGGGCATTTGAGGAGAAACTGGTGGGAAAAGTCCTGTGCAAAGCGGCCTGTACGCTGTTTCTCCCCCTGCCTCTGCGGATCGCCCGCACGCTCTGGCACATGGTCCCCTTTGTACGCCGGGGCCTGCACTGCCTGCTGCACCGGCACGTCAAGGTGGAGCTGCTGGATGCCCTGTCCATCACCATTTCCGCCTGTCGGGGCGACTTTGAAACCGCCGGTACCGTCATGTTCTTGCTGGAAGTGGGCGAGCTGCTGGAGGAGTGGACCCGAAAGAAGTCTGTGGCAGATCTGGCCCGGTGCATGTCGCTGAACGTGGATCGGGTCTGGCTGCGCACCGCTCAGGGCGAAGTGCTTGTCCCTGTGTCCCAGATCCAGCCGGGGGACGCCGTGGTGGTGCGCGCCGGCGGCATCATCCCCGTGGACGGCCTGATTCTGGAGGGCGAGGTCACCGTCAACCAGGCCTCCCTCACCGGGGAATCCATCCCGGTCCCCAAACACCCCGGCGGAGCGGTCTACGCCGGGACCGTGGTGGAGGAGGGCGAATGTGTGCTGGAGGTGAAGCAGGCCTCCGGCCAGAGCCGCTATGACCAGATCCTCCAGATGATCGAGCAATCGGAACAGATGAAGTCGGAGGCCGAGAGCAAAGCCGCCCATCTGGCGGACAAGCTGGTGCCCTATACCTTCGCAGGGAGTTTGCTGAGCTTCGCCCTCACCCGCAATGTGGCGCGGGCCCTTTCGGTGCTGATGGTGGATTTCTCCTGCGCGCTGAAGCTGGCCATGCCGCTGGCGGTGCTCTCCGCCATGCGGGAGGCGGGCCGCGCCCACATCACCGTCAAGGGCGGCAAGTTCCTGGAGGCGGTGGCTGCCGCCGACACCATCCTCTTCGACAAGACCGGCACCCTGACCCACGCCTGCCCCCGGGTGGCACAGGTGGTCGCCTTCGGCGGCAACGAGGAACCGGAAATGCTGCGGCTGGCCGCCTGCCTGGAGGAGCACTTCCCCCACTCCATGGCCAACGCTGTGGTGGAGGAGGCTAGGCGCCGGGGCCTGCACCACGAGGAATACCACTCCAAAGTGGAGTATCTGGTGGCCCACGGCATTGCCAGCACGGTCAACGGCGAGCGGGTCCTCATCGGCAGCGCCCATTTCGTCTTTGAGGACGAGCAATGCCAGATCCCGGAGGGAGAACAGGCCCGGTTTGACGCGCTGCCGCCGGAGTATTCCCACCTGTATCTGGCCGTCGGCGGGCAGTTGGCCGCGGTGATCTGCATCTCCGACCCCCTGCGGGAGGAGGCCCGAGACGTCCTGAACGCCCTCCGCGCCCTGGGGATCACCCACACCGTCATGCTCACCGGCGACAGCCGCCGTACCGCCGCGGCCATTGCCGCCCAGGTGGGGGTGGACGTCTTTCAGGCCGGAGTGCTTCCGGCGGACAAGGCGGAGTATGTGGCTCGTCTCCGCCGCGAGGGGCACACGGTCCTCATGGTGGGCGACGGCATCAACGACTCGCCGGCACTCTCCGAGGCAAATGCGGGCATCGCGATCCGCGACGGCGCCGCCATCGCCCGGGAGATCGCAGACATCACCATCGCCGCCGACAGTCTCTGGGAGCTGGTGGAGCTCCGCCGCATCGCGATGGCACTCATGGCGCGCATCCACTCCAACTACCGCTTTGTCATTGGCTTCAACGGCGCCCTGATTGCCCTGGGCATGGTCGGTCTCCTTCCGCCCGCCACCACCGCCACCCTCCACAATCTCTCCACGCTCGGCGTCAGCCTGCGGAGCATGAGCCCTCTGTCCCCCCACAGACAGTTGCACAATGAATAAAAAATGTGCTTGATCCGCTCGTCCTCTTGTGCTTTTTGCGTGGTTGCACATTGCTAACTCCATGTGCTATAATAAGCCCACGATGCGCAGTGCGTGATGCATGGTAAGTCCAATCGCCGCTGCGCATCTTTTTATCTGCATAGGTTAGCTTAAGCTAACCTATGCGAGAAGGGAGAGGATTTTATCAGATCGTATCGCTCCACCATCGTCCTGTTGGTGCTGCTGCTGGTACTGTCCGGCTGTTCGCTGTTTGTGGGTGTCATTGACCTGACACCGTCGGATCTGCTGGCAGGAAACCTGGAACAACTGGAGATCTTCGTCATCTCCCGGCTGCCCCGCCTGCTGGCGATCCTGTGTACGGGGATCGGCATGAGCGTGGCCGGCCTCATCATGCAGCAGCTGTGCAGCAATAAGTTTGTTTCCCCCACCACCGGCGCCACCATTTCTTCAGCCCAGTTCGGCATCCTGCTGGCGCTGCTGTTTCTGCCGTCCTCCACCCTGTGGAGCCGGGCCATCTTCGCCTTTGCCACGGCGATCCTGGGGACCTGGATCTTCGTCTGGTTCATTCAGCGCATCCAGTTCAAGGATGTGGTGATGGTTCCCCTGGTGGGCATTATGTTCGGCAATGTCATCGGCGGCATCACGAACTATCTGGCCTACAAATACGAGATGACCCAGGCCCTGTCCTCCTGGCTGGTGGGCCATTTCTCGCTGGTGCTGAAAGGCCGGTACGAGATCGTCTGGCTGACGGTGCCGCTGGTCATTCTGGCCTTTGCCTTTGCAAACCATTTCAACATCGTGGGTCTGGGCCGGGATTTCTCCAAAAATCTGGGTGTCCCCTACAACCTGGTCCTCTTCTCCGGGCTCACCATCGCCGCCATGATCACCGCCAGCATCGTGGTGGTGGTGGGCTCCATCTCCTACATCGGCCTGATCGTGCCCAATGTGGTGGCCATGTACAAGGGCGATAAGATCCGGGGCACGCTGGTGGACACCGCGCTGTTCGGCGCTGTCTTTGTGCTGGTGTGCGACATGCTCGGTCGGGTGGTGATCTTCCCCTATGAGCTGCCCATCGAGCTGATCGTGGGCATTCTGGGCAGTCTCATCTTCATCGCCCTGCTCTTTTACCGGCTCAAGCACGGCCGCAAGGCCATCCGCCTGGGCGGCGCCGGGACAAGCTGCTGTGCCGCCATGCCCGGCCTGAAGGGAGGTGCGGGCCAGTGAACACCGCTGCTGTGCGCGCCAACCGGCGCAAACTGCTGATCCTGGCGGCGCTCGTCCTGCTCTGCGCAGCGGGCTATATGCTGGTGGAGGTGAACTTCTCCAACCCTAAGCTGTTCGCCTACGCCATGAAGATCCGCGCCCCCAAGCTCATCGTCATGCTCATCACCGCCTTTTCCATCGGCGGAGCCTCCCTGGTGTTCCAGTCCATCATCAACAACACCATCGTGACCCCCTGTCTGCTGGGCATGAACTCCCTCTACACCCTCATCCATACGGCGGTGGTGTTCTTCCTGGGCTCCGCCAGTGTGGTGGCCTCCAACTCCAACCTGTCCTTTGCGGTGGATGTGGTGCTCATGGGCATCACGGCCACGGTGATTTACAGCTGGATCTTCCAAAAGGCAAAGCACAATGTGCTCTATGTGCTGCTGGTGGGCACGGTGCTGACCTCCTTCTTCGGCAGCATTCAGACCACCCTGACCCGCGTGATGGACCCCAATGAGTACGACAGCCTGCTCAGCACCCTGGTGGCCAGCTTCAGCAACATCAATTCCGAGATCATCGTCTTTTCCCTGATCCTCCTGGCCGCTGTGATCTTTGCGCTGCGCAAGGAGCTGGCCCTGCTGGATGTGTTGACCCTGGGCAAAGCCCAGGCCATCAATCTGGGCGTGGACTACGACCGCTGCATCCGCCGCCTGCTGCTGGGCGTGACCCTCTGCATCGCCGTGGCCACCGCCATGGTGGGCCCCATCTCCTTCCTGGGGCTCATCATCGCCAACCTGTCCCGGCAGCTCCTGAAAACCTTCCGCCACACCCAGCTGATCCTGGGCTCGGCCCTGTTCGGCATGATCGTGCTGGTGGGCGGACAGCTCATCGTGGAGCATGTCTATTCCTACTCCGTGCCGGTGAGCGTATTCATCACCGTGGGCGGCGGCCTCTACTTCCTCTATCTCCTCCTGACCAGAAAGAAGGTGTAATCGTGCGTATCCAAGCATTGACCAAACAGTACGACGGAAAGACGGTGGTGAACGGCGTGACCTTCACCATCCCCAAGGGCAAGGTGATCTCCCTCATCGGTCCCAACGGCGCGGGCAAATCCACGGTAATGGGCATGATCTCCCGGCTCATCGCCCACGACAGCGGGTTGGTGGACTTCGAGGGCAAGGACATCGGCAAATGGAAAAGCAAGGAGCTCTCCAAGCGCCTGGCCATCCTGACCCAGAGCAACAACATCCAGATGAAGCTGACCGTGCGGGAGCTGGTGACCTTTGGCCGCTTCCCCTACTCGGGCAACCGGGTCACCCCGGAGGATCAGGCGATCATCGACCGGGCCATTTCCTACATGGAGCTGGAGGAATTCCAGGACCGCTTCATCGACGAGCTCTCCGGCGGCCAGCGGCAGCGGGCGCTGATCGCCATGGTCATCGCCCAGGACACCGAGTATGTGCTGCTGGACGAGCCCACCAACAACCTGGACATCTACCACGCCACCAACATGATGAAAATCGTCCGCCGACTCTGCGACGAGCTGGGAAAGACGGTGATTTTGGTGCTGCATGAGATCAACTATGCGGCATTCTATTCCGATTACATCTGTGCCTTCAAGGACGGAAAAATCGCCAAGTTCGGCACGGTGGAGGAGGTGATGACGAAAGAGAACCTGTCCGATATCTACCAGGTGGACTTTGAGATCCTGACCATTGCGGGCAAACCCCTGTCCATCTATTATTGACATCTGTTTTTCGGTACTTTTTTGAAAAAGGAGCGTTTCGCATGAAAAAAGTCGTTTCTCTTGCCCTGGGCCTGGCCCTGACCCTCTCCCTGGCCGCCTGTTCTTCCGGCACTTCCTCGGCCCCCTCCTCCCCCGCCCAGAGCGAGGGCCCCTCCACCGTGACCATCCAGGCCCTCAACGGCGCCAAGGAGACTGTGGACCTGGAGGTCCCCTATGATCCCCAGCGCATCGCCATTCTGGACATGGCCTGTCTGGATATTCTGGACGCCCTGGGGGTGGGCGACCGGGTAGTGGGCACCGCTGATACCAGTCTGGACTATCTTCAGGATTATATCAATGATGACATCGTCAACCTGGGCACCATCAAGGAGGCCGACCTGGAGGCCGTCATGGCCTGCGAGCCGGACGTCATCTTCATCGGCGGCCGTCTGGCCTCCAGCTACGACGCCCTCAGCGAGATCGCGCCTGTGGTGTATCTGTCCACCGACACCGAGCTGGGCGTCGTGGAGAGCGTTCGCCAAAATGCTACCACCATCGCCTCTATGTTCGGCCTGGAGGACAAGGTGGACGAGCTGATGTCCGATTTTGACGCCCGCATTGCCGCTCTGGCTGAATTTGCCGCCGGCAAGACCGCTATTGTGGGTATGTGTACCAGCGGCAGCTTCAATGTGCTGGGTAACGACGGCCGCTGCTCTCTCATCGGCGTGGAAGTTGGATTTGAGAACATCGGCGTGGACGCCAACCTCGACACCTCCACCCACGGCAACGAGGCCTCCTTCGAGTTCATCGTGGACAAGAATCCGGACTACATCTTCGTGATGGACCGTGATGCCGCCATCGGCACCGACGGCGCACAGCTGGCCCAGGATATTATGGAAAATGAGCTGGTGATGGGGACCGACGCTTATCAAAACGGCCATCTGGTCTATCTGGCCCACCCCGCCGTGTGGTACACCGCCGAGGGCGGCATCACCGCACTGGATCTCATGCTGCAGGATCTGGAGAGCGAGCTGCTGGGCTGAGCCGCCTGACCGCCCCATATCATCCGCCAAACACAGAAATCGCCGCAGGTTGCACTGCGGCGATTTCTGTTTCCCTGACGGCGGTACGAATCGGAAACGGGTCCCCGCCTCACACCAGGAGCCAGTTCTGGCCGTCCGGCGTGGGCCAGATGCTCCCCGGCATCCGCTCCAGGACTTTGCCCGTCTTGAAATCCCGCACCAGGACCTCCTCCCGGTAGTCCGGGTCCTCATACCAGATCGTGGTATACATCCGGTCTCCGTCCAGAAAAATAAAGCTCTCGCGCTCCTCCAGCAAAAACTCCCGCTGTTCCGGCCAAAGAATGCAGAAGCGGTCGTCCTGGGGCGCTCGGGTCAAAAGCAGGGGCGCGGTCTTCAGCATCAGATTGTAGCAGTCCTCCGCCAAGGCGAGGGGCAGCACCGCCAGCGGTTCGGTCCCTCCTGTCTCCTCGTGAAAGGCCAGGATATGGATCTCCTCTTTGGGAAAGTCCACCAGCAGCAGGGCCACCTTCCCGTCATAGTACGCCGGCTTTCCCAGATACTGCCCGGGTTCCGGACGGACCGGTTCATAGATGGTCCCCTCCGGGTAGCGGACCAGGATGCCCCGGTTGCACTGGATGGGGTGTTTGTCCCGGTAGAGGTCGCCCGCCTCGTACAGGTCTCCCCCTGTGTAGTCCATGCCCCAGTACCACTCGCGGCTGCCCTGTAGAGGCTCCAGATAGGTGATCCCATTTGTGGGTATGCGTTTCATGCCATATCCTCCCGGCTATCTCTGGATTCGGTTCTGAAATGATAGCACGGGCCCCTTTGAATCCCCCCGAAGATTCCCTTAACTTTTCTTAATCTCCCCCGGCAGATTCAGCGCGTGTTGCCCCAATAAATCAGCGCCAGCATCCCGGGTCCGGTGTGCGCCCCGATGATCGGCCCGATGTCCGCCGTAAAGACCTCCGCCTCAGGGAAGCGCTCCCGCACCGCCTTTTCCAAGGCCTGTGCCCCCTCCGGACAGTCTCCATGGCCCACCACGATCCGCTTTCCCAGCTCCGGGGTCCAGCCCTGCTCCAGTTTGGCCAGCTGGGCCCGGACGGCCTGCTTCCGTCCTCGCGGCTTCTCCACGACGGCCAGCGCTCCGGTCTGGCTCACATGCAGGAGCGGCTTGATCTGCAGAGCCGTCCCCAGGACAGCGGCACTTGCCGACACCCGGCCGCCCCGCCGCAGGTGGTCAAACACATCCACGGTAAACCAGTGGCAGACCTCCAGACGATGCCGGGTCACCCAGAGGGCCAGCTCTTCCAGGGTGTATCCCTCCGTCTGTCGCATGGCCGCTTCGCAGACCAGAAAGCCCTCCCCCACCGAGGCGCACAGCGTATCCAGACAGATGATGTTCCGGTCCGGATAGCGTTCCTGCAATTCCTCCGCGCAGATCTGCGCCGACTGGAAGGTCCCGGACATGCCGGAGGAAAAGCACAGATACAGAATATCCTTCCCCGCTCGCAGCACCGGTTCAAAGGCCTGCAGGTATTGGCTGGGCGTGATCTGGGAGGTCACGGCGTACATTCCGGCCCTTTGCCGCGCGTAAAAATCCGCCACGGTGATGGTCCCCTCCGGCCCGTAGGTATACTCCCGGTCTCCAATCGCCACCTGCATGGGAAGGACTTCGATGGGCGGCAGGGACGCGAGCCACTGGGGCGCGCAGTCCGCCGTCGCATCGGTGAAGATCTGATAGGATGCCATACTCACTACTTCCTCTCTCCGCAGCCGCCGCAGTTCTTCCAGAGCTCCTGCGCGGTATCCTTCCAGTGTTCCGCGTAGGGCGTGGTCCTGTCGCACAGGTGGTCCACGCTCTCCGGGCTCTGGTATTTGATGCTGACCGCCCCGGGCTCTCTTTTTCTGCCTGTTCTCGGCCGGGTCAAGGCACATTATACGAAAAAACTCCGAAAAGTCATGGGACACAACACCAGGCCGGTCCAAAATTATGACATACCCCGGTCAACGTTACGTTTTGGGACAGCGGGCGCAAATTGTCCCTTGTCCCCAGGTCCCTGCGGCACTAAGCTTTTTTATCATCGGTCATACCGTCGCCCGGGAAGGAGACCCGTTCATGGAACATAGCATGTACCGCATTTTAATCGAGACCACCGTCCGGCAAACCCTGAAGGGGTTGAGAGAAAACCCCAAGCGGAGCATCCGGAACCTGGTGGATCTGGCCCTGCATTTTTCGGAAGGCCGTTTTCAGAGCCGCTTTTTCCAGACGGCCCAAACCATGCTCCAGCACGAGGACAGTGCATACTATACGCTGGTGGAGGACGCCGTCAGCCACATTGAGACGGAACACCTGGTGACCTTCGGCATGAATCTGGGGTATAACAGCTTCACCTGGGGCGCCCAGCGGATCCGCATAAACGAATCCCGCCTGGGCTTCAATATCCCCTGGACCGTACTGCTGCAGATGGAGGACTGCCAGTCTCCCGACCGCCTCGCCCAGTACGACCGCGTCATCCAGGAGGGCGAGCAGCTGGGGATCTACTGCTGGATGCTCCTGTCGCAGCGCGACCCGCGGGAGCTGTTCCCCCTCATCGGGTGCCATCCGGACAGCGCGTTTTTCCTCTTCTGCCGGTCTGACGCTGTCAATGCCGCCAGCCTGGACGGGATGCTCCCTCTCAAGCACCTCATGCCGGTGGTCCGCTGGGACGAGGGCGCCGGCGCGGCCTGCACCCTGCTGCGAAACGCTCAGCTCCCCTATGCGGTCTGCTGCCCCTACGGGCAAGACGAGCTCCCGGCCATCCTCAGCGGGGACCTCTTCTGTGACACCCAGCAGCTGCACCCCCTGTTCACGGTGCTGGCCGCAAAGCCGGACTGCCCCACCGATCTGCGGCGGCAGGCCCATGAGGCGGCGGTGCTGGTGCGGAAGGGACAGGCCTATCAGACCATCCCCTGGGAGCTGTCCTACGACACCCGCAATTTGGATGAGATCATCTCCGAGGACGCCTGCTGCGTCTTGTTCGACGGTCAGGGGCAGCTGCTCGCGCTGGATCACCCGGACCGCGCGCCCTTCGGCAACCTGTTTGAGGACGGGCTCACCCCCCTCATCCGGAAGGCCTATCCCAAATCCGCCCCCCTGCTGTCCAGAGCATGACCTTCGCGCGTATCGCTGCCCGGCGATACGCGCTCTTTTTTACCGCCCGTTCTCTTCTTGCTCCGCCTGCGACAGCTCCCGGCAGATGGAGCGGGCGCCCTCTTCGGTCAGCCGCTTGATCTTCTCCAAAAACTCCTCCGGCGGCATGCACTCCTTGGTCAGCAGCCAGCGCTCCATGGCGCAGAGCAGCGCGTCCGTAAAGAAGTCCAGGGTGAACGCGTCGGGCTGCGCCTGTTTGAACACATAGGTGATGCGGTCAGCCAGAAGGGGGCGGATATACTCCCGAAAGTGCTCGTAAAACGAATTCTGCCCCCGGATCTGCAGCGCTTTGCGATAAAACACATGGTTCTGATAAAAATAGTGGCAGGTCTTTTCGATGAAGGCCCAGCGCTCCTGATACCTGCTGCCCAGGTCCTCCTCTTTGACCAGCGCGATGAACTCCGTGTCAAAAATCCAGTTCACCAGGTCATATTTGTCTTTAAAGTGATAATAAAAACTCTTCCGGTTCATGTTGCAGCGTTCACAGATCTGCGCGACATTGATCTTTTCAAAGGGCTGCTCCATCATCAGCTCTTTCAGGGAAGCCGCCAACGCCCATTTGGTAATGTTGGACTCTGCCATATACGCTCTCCTTTCCTTGCGCCCGGGGGAACGGGCTGAACGACTGTCTTTTCTCCACGGGTAAAAAAAAGACTTATCTGCCCGCACAGATAAGTCTCGTCATTTCAGATAATACCAGGAAAGCTCCAAAAAGCTCCAGGATGTTGGTATCACCACACCAAAGTGCCGACTACTCCCTTATATAAAATGGAGTATAGCATACTGCCGGACACTTCTCAACCGCGCGCTTTCCCTTATCTTTGGACAAATCCGCCCATGTGTCCCAAAATGTAACACTGTCCAGCGAGCTGTGGAAAAGTGTAACGCCGCAACTATTTTGCCCAGTGCAATGGACCCCTTCTTTTTCTACAATAACTTTCGTGTACGATAGGTCAGCAAGATCTCACGACCAAGGAGCCGTTATGAAGAAAAAGCGTCCACGGCGGTTTTATGCAGCAGGTTTTGGTTTGGGCGGGGTCGCTCTGGGGCTTGCCGTCCTCTGGGCCCTGCGCTCCGATCTCTCTTTCCATGCGCTCCTGGCCCAGCCGCTTCAGGCTCCGCTTTGGACCGCGGGCTTCCTGCTGCTGTGCTACGCACTGAAGAGCGCCACCGTTGTCTTTCCCCTGCTCGTACTGGAGATGGCGGCAGGCTACCTCTTCCCCCTCCCCGCCGCCCTGCTTCTCAATTTGCTGGGGATCTGGATCATCCTGACCATCCCCTACGGGATCGGCCGGGCGCTGGGGCTCCGGCAAGTGCGCAAACTGACCCAGAATTACCCCAAGTTTCAACTCCTCATGGAAAAGCAGCAGGACCACTCTCTGTTCCTCTGCTTCTTCCTCCGCGCCATCAGCTGTCTGCCGGGAGATCTCGTCACCCTGTATCTGAGCGCCACCCACACCCACTTTTGGCACAACTTTCTGGGAGGTACGCTGGGGATCGTACCGGGGATGATCCTGGCCACGGTCATGGGCGTAGGCATCCAGGACCCGTCCTCCCCCACGTTCTGGGTTTCTGCGGCGCTTACGGTGGGCCTGTCTGTCTCCTCGACGGTGTTCTATTCCGTCTATCTGAAGCGCCACAGGGGCAAGGAGGACCAGGAGTGAACCATTTTGCTGACAAGAAGCCACCATCCTATCTCAAACGCAGGGAGGGACCCATATGATGAATCAAAAAGTCCAGCCTTCTGAGGGCTGCATTTCCCTGGAGCTCCAGCCGTCCCGTGTCATCCGCCAGGTGGATGAGCGCCTCATGTCCTATAACATCGAGATGACCGAGGTGACCGGCGGGACCTTCTGGAAAGCCTATACCCCCGAGCAGATCGCCGGCACCGCGAAATTTCCCTCCGTCACGGCCTTCGCCGATGTGACTGCCATGCCGGAGCTGATGGAGTATAATCCCCCCATCGATCTCTATGACCGGCAACTGCGAGAGCTCGCCAAGCAGCTCGGCCCCGCCTGGGTCCGGGTGTCCGGCACCTGGGCCACCAAGACCTACTACGACTTTGACGGCACTACCGGCGGGACCCCGCCGGAGGGCTACACCAGCGTCCTCACCGCAGAGCAGTAGACGCGCGTACTGGACTTTGTGTCGTATGTGGGCGCCAAGCTGCTGGTCTCGGTCAGCAACTGCGCCGGCGACCATCCCAGCGGCGGACCGCTGGACCTGGCGCAGGCGAAAAAGCTCTTTGCCTTCAGCCACCAGCACGGCGTGGACATCGACGCCATCGAATTCATGAATGAGCCGAATATGCTGGAGCTGTCAGGCGCGCCGAAGGGCTATACCGCCGCCGACTACGCCAGAGATCAGGATATTCTGTATGCGTGGGTCCGGGCCAACTATCCGAAGTGCCTTCTGGTCGGCCCGTGTACCACCGGCGATCCCTCTGCGGTCACCAGAACCAGCCAAGGCTTCGGCGCCGGAATCGCCAGTCTCACCAGGACCTGCACCACGCAGGAGCTGTTGGCGGGCACCCGCATCCCCCTGGATGTGTTCAGCTATCACTACTACAACGGCGTGTCCGAGCGGATCGCCGGGGTCTTGCCGTCCGCCCACTGGCCCAGTCAGATGGCCCATACCGCCCCCTATCTGGCGGTGGCCCCGGACTGCGCCCGCGCCCATGCGGCCCTGCGGGACCAGTTCGTCCCCGGTACACCCATGTGGGTCACCGAGTCCGGCGACGCCGGTGGAGGCGGCGATACCTGGGCGTCCACCTATCTGGACGTTCTGCGCACGCTGAATGAGCTGGGAAGCTATGCCGCCATCACCGACGGCGTCATCTTCCACAACACCCTGGCCTCCTCCGACTACGGCTTCCTGGCGCCCCGCATCTTTCTGCCCCGTCCCAATTACTTCGCCGTTCTGCTCTGGAACCGGCTGATGGGGACCCCCGTTTATGACTGCGCGGCGCTGAACCGGGAAAACACCCACATCTACTGCCACTCCCGCCGGGATGGAGCTCCCGGGGTCGTCTATCTGATCCTCAACAATTCGTTGACGGAGGTCCGGACCGTGACTCTGCCCAAAGACGCCCTGCGCTACACCCTCCACGCCGAGACCCTGCGCTCCCCCACCATCCAGCTCAATGGGGCCGAGCTGTCCCTTTCCGATACCGGTGCGCTGCCCGCGCTGGAGCCGGTTCCGCAGGCACGGGGCACGGTACCGCTCGCCCCCGGAAGCTGCACCTTCCTGGTGCTGTAATCAGCTCCCAAGAATGGGCATCTGGCCGATGAAGCGGACCAGCGTCCAATCCAGTCCCGATGTCCGGACCAGCTCCCCGATCGCCACCATCTCCCGCTTCGCCTGGGGGAACGCGATTCCCGCAAGAATGCAGGGTGCCACGGTGAGGAAGGATTTTTGATCCCGCTCCGGCGAGATGCTGGGCGTGCCCCAGTCGATCAGCCGCTTCACCCCCTGTTCCCGCATCTCCCGAATCAGGATCTTATGGTCTTCCAGAGATGCCATCCCCGGATACCCGCGCTTCATCGGAATGCCCACGCACCAAATGACCGTATTCTTCCCCGACACGGCCTCGGCGATCTTCTCCTCCTCCGTCAGGCCCGCGCCGGACGTTTACATCTTTTCCGGGCGGCAGACACCTGATGGCCATTTTGAAGCGCATGGCGGACCACATATTGTCCGATTCCCCCTGTGGCTCCAAAGATCAAGACATGCATAACACCACTCCTCTGGCTGTGTATTTACAGCCACGAGTATATGGTGTATGCTATCTTTTAGCAAGTACGTTATTTTTTCATAGGTACTATTAAAAAAGATAGGATCGGAGCCCGGAGATGCAACAACACGATGAGAGCGATCTGGAACACTGTCCGGTGGCAAAGGTCCAGAAAATCATCCGCGGGAAGTGGTCCATGGTCATCGTCTACTTCCTCTCCCGCGAGACCCTGCGCTTCCGTCAGCTGAAGCGGAAGATGCCCCAGGTCACGGAAGCCAACCTGACAAAAGAGCTGCGGATGCTGGAGCAATACGGCCTGGTCCACCGGGAGGTCTACCGGGAAGTTCCGCCCCGTGTGGAGTACTCCCTGACGGAGACGGTCGGAAACTGCTCCCCGTTCTTGAGTCCCTGGAACAGTGGGCACTGGAATATGAGCGGGAACAAGCAACGCAAGCCTCTCCTTCGGAACACCGCACAGCCCCGCAGGCATCAGGCCTGCGGGGCTGTGCTGCTCCACTCCTCACGCACCCTCCCTGTTCATCCGGAGCCAGGTATGCGACGCATTCCTCCTGGCCCAGAAATCGGTTGGTTCCGCTTGCAATCCCTTGCCTGCAAAGCTATAATAATTCCATCGATTTCAGACGCAAATCAAGCATATTTTTGTGTCATAGTTACCGCAAGGATACATTTGGAGGGATGTGAGCCCATGACGGAACCCAAAGAGCTGCCAGCCTGTCCGGTCGAGACCACACTCATGCTGATCGGCGACAAGTGGAAGGTCCTGATCCTGCGCGGTCTGATACCCGGAACCAAACGATTCGGCGAATTGAAGAAGTCCATCGTCGGACGACACTTCCCCAAGGCTTAGAAAAGGCCCACAGATACTGAAAAGCTTCGCCCCGAAAACCGCCGGATAAGCATATGATCCCTATTTAGCTGGATTAAGCATCCTATCTATCCCCCAAAAGTAAAATCATAGAAATCCTCAGGATGATATCTTGCACCAGAAATTTCTCGGTTAAAAAACTGCATATATCCCATGTAGCACAGTTGGTAGCGCGCTTGCTTTGGGAGAAACCGCCCGGGCAGTTCCACAATTTCATATCGGGGTGTTGCGCAGTTGGTAGCGCGCCTGCTTTGGGAGCAGGAGGCCCGGGGTTCGAGTCCCCGCACTCCGACCAAATTTTGCAGAAAAACCGCCTAAACAGGCGGTTTTTCTGCATTTTAAGTTTGATTTTTGTGGTTTTGGAGATTGCTGTTTTGCGGCGGTTTCAGTGGTGGAACAGCGGTCGGGGGATGAGTGAGCGCAGCCGCCGAAACCGCCAAATCCCTAACCCATCCCTAACGGGGAAACTTCCGCATTTTCTCCGTTTCTATCGGTGCCGTTGTCGACCACTCCTGATTGTATGTCTACGCTGCGTAGGTCGTGAAGCAGGATTTTTCCTGCTATGAGTCGATCTTTGACCAATCTTAAATTTAATAGAGCGTCCACCAGTATTCAAACACTTTGCGATACTGGTTGCCCTTCTTCGATAGGCCGAAATACTTACGGACTTTTCGATTGGATCTTCGCTTCAGGTACTGTTGACGATCGCTGGACTTCATATACTGAATGTGCAGTCCAGAATGAAGTAATGTTCTTAATCCCTCATAGTCTCCCATGATATACCCCATGTTTGGTGCATACCTGCTGTGCTGAATCAAAAACAGAAGATGGTCTGAGTGCCTGACACATTGGGTACGGCGATATTGGCGGCCGGAACGTCGACCGCATCCGGGCTCGTTTTTAGTAGATCCCAAGATCTCGGCGATCCGCTTGTTTAACTCTTGCTCTGTCATAAGTCTTCCTGCTCTGTACGGTTCGGGTGATAGGGTTGACCCCGTGCCAGGAGCCACGCTGTTTCGCGTGGTATTCCCGCTGGGCTTTCTTACTGCGTTTGTCCAATGGAACCAACTGCGTCACAGCTGATCATCTCCTTCTTTTTGTCTTGGTGTGAGCACCCCAGAGGGCACAGCACAGCAATCGCTGGCTGATATACGGACGGCACCGAGGATGTTCCGATCGTAGACTCTTGTATAACAATCTCATTACAAATGGCAAAGATCGCTTGCTATTTTAGAGCACATCAGGTATGCTGAAATACTCCGCTAAGGTGGAGATCATCCTGATGAATGGAGGCGATCCATATGTCCATGATTCAGTTTCCTGTCATCGATCCTGTGGCTACCGGGGCAAATATCTGCCGGCTCCGGAAGGATCGCGGCCTGACAGTCCGAGATCTCCAGCACTATTTCGGATTTGAGGAGCCGCAAGCCATCTACAAATGGCAGCGGGGCCAGAGCCTTCCCAGTGTAGATAACCTCTATGCACTGAGCGCTTTGCTCCAGGTGCCGATGAACGAGATCATCATCTCCACTTCTCATATCGTTTCTTGCGAGCAGCAGGCAGCCGCCTGCTGCTCAGGTCTTTTTATGGGGACATTTCCTCAGGTACAGTGGGCATGGCAGAATTTCAAAACCGCTTAGATCCTTATCCGCCTGTACCCATAGGCCTGCCGCGGTCCTGCCGGACGGCCGCAGCCCTTGGGTGAACAAGCGACTTTATAAATAGAATATCACGCCATTATGGCAAGTATCAGAGAAGCGTAAGGTCGAATTCTGCTTTTGACAATGGATGTGTGTTAGAAATGGCAGTATTTCGGTGGACGAGGATGGAGGCGACTGACGAGCCTTTCACAATGAGTTATGAGCTCATGTTGCATTCATCAGATGCAGTCCATTTTTTGCCGGGGGATGCGCAGCATCATAATTCATCTGCGCCTGAACCGATCATCACTGCCTATCCATTCTGCCACGCCCACCACACCTGAAGGTGTGGTGACGGCATTTATGCAGCCGTGCTCTTTTCGATGAAGTCGCTGAGGATGTCCTCAAAGCTGTCATTCATGTCAAAGGGCGGCTCATAGGATACCTCGGTGTTGACCAGACACTTATCCAGGGACATGGAGATCTCGTCGGCCTTCTTGCTGAGCGCCGTAGCCATGCCCCGGATCTTGTTCCGGTCAAAGTCGATGGTGGTGACCTGCGTGGCATCACATCGGTAGGAGACCTGGTTTCCCTCGCCGTTGAATCGGAAGCCGGAGCCTCCGCCGGCAATGGTCTTTTCGCTGTTGCGAAGCATGGCCATGTGGCGGAATACCTCAGCCAGGTCCTGACGCTGCCGGTTCAGGCCCACCTCGCTGTCCATATCCAAATCCAAAGAGTTCTTGGCAGTATGGATAGCCCGACACAATTTCTCCCGCTCCTCCAGCAGGGACATGAGGAAGGCGGCTACCTCGTTGGCATGGCCGGCATACTCACTGGGAGCAGCTTCCTCCACTACAGCATCCTGGGTATCGGACATGACCTTGCTCCGAAGATGTGTGGTCTTGACCTTGACGATATTGCGCCGATCCTCAAGAATGGCAGTGGCCTCACACATCAGAGCTTTCAGCTTATTCTGAAATCGAAATGCATCTTTCATATTCATGGATCATACCTCCTCATATCACTCCCCGGCGGAACGATTCGATGGGTCAAGCATACTCCAAACTCGATCAGTTGTCATTGAACTGCTGGTTGAATATGGAGAGGCATGCTTTTTATGCTTGCCTGTGATAAACAAGGAAGTGGACTTTATTGCTACTAATGCAGAGGAGAAACGGTATATCCAAGCGACCGAGTCCATGAATAAGCCGACCACCCGCGAGCGGGAACTGGCTCCACCGCGCATAATCCGGGACAACTACGCGCTTTTGTTATGCCCTCTTTTATGGTGTATGGGTTTATTAAAACCGCCTCCGGGATGAAAACCGGAGACGGCTAAATTTGGGTGTCTTATCTCAATGAGATCAAGCATAAGCTGGACTTTTTCGACAAGTTGTGAGTACATCCTTTCCGGATGCATTCTGACTTTCCATATGGAGATCCCCGGTTATCCCACGCTCTCGAACGGGATTACCTTGCACCGGCTCTCCTCCGGCGGGTCAGGCGGCTCTGGTTCCGGTTTGGCCGTGGCCGTTTCCATGAAGCCGCCGATCTTCTCTGCCGCGCCTCTCTGCATATCGTTGGTGATGTGCGTATAGGTGTCGAGCGTAAACCCTGCGCTATAGTGGCCCAGCATGCTGGACAGGGTCTTCACATCTACGCCGCTGGAGAGGGCCATCGTTGCGAAAGTGTGCCGGAGATCATGAAACCTGATGTGAGGCAGTCCCGCCTCTTTGAGCAGCACCTTCATCCAGTAGTAGGCGGCGCTGGGGCGCACCGGTTTCTCTGGAGCCAGCGGTTCCGGGAAGATCCATTGACTGACCGCGTGTTTTTTCCTCTCCTTTAATCGCTGGACAGTACTGGGGGGCAGACGGATGGTGCGTCTGCCCCTCTCAGTCTTGGTCTCGCCAATCTCCAGTTCACCCCGCTTGGGCACATTCACCGAGCGGAGGATTTTCAGCGTCCCTGCGTTCTCATCGAAGTCCCTCCACATGAGACCGCAGATCTCACCTCGACGCAGGCCGGTGGTTAACTCCGTGTAGAAGAAGTCCCGCCAGATTTCATTCTTGTCCACTGTCGCCAGGAAGGCATCCATCTGCTCCCGATTGAGAACCTGCTTGGGTTTGTAGTTGTTCTTGGGTAACTTAACACCGTCCGTTGGGTTATAGGGAACGATGTGGTCCCGCTCCGCATCTTTGAGGCAGCGGTGGAGCATGGCGTGGATGCGGAGCACCATGTTGTCCGATAGCTCATGTCCATACTCCGGGTGGTCGTGGACGCGGCCCTCTTTCTTCAGCTTCCGGTACAGCTTTTGGATGTCCAGCCGTGTGACGCGGGAGACAATCTTGCCGCCCAGGTAGGGCTTTACATAGCACCGGATGTACTGCTCGTAGCTGCGCAGAGTGTTGGGCCGCAGGGTGACGGCACCGTACTCCTCCATCCAGCGATCCAGCCACTCGCCCAGGGTCATACGGCTGTCCTCAGTGAGCTGTGCGTCCTGATAGATATCCATGTCACGGTGAAGCTTGGCCAACAGTTCTTTCTGGGTTTTGGCCAGCACATATCGGAAGATGGGTTCGCCGTTTTCCTTGTGGCCCACCACGATGCGGCCTTCCCAGCGGCCATCCTCCCGCTTGCGCACCATGCCATCTCCTGATGGTCGTCTTTTTGCCATGTTGTTTCACCTCCAATCGTTCAGTTTCATTTGTTGTGCGGTTACTGTGTAGCCTATTTCACAGGAGGATACTTGTAAGGTTCCGCCACATACTGGTAGAGCACAGCGCCGCAGCGGCGGCAGATCAGATACCGCAGTCGGTTGCCCAGCATACCGTGTTTCTTGAATGTGACCAGCGCTTCACCGTGCTGCCAGCCAAGACCGATGTCCTCGCACCCGCAGTACTGACACCGCTGAACGGGAAGTCGATTTGTCATCTCGATCGCTCCTCCTGTTCTATTCTGCGGCAGACGCGTTCTGTCTCCTCCTCATCGAAGGAGTACAGGCCGTCTGCCTCCAGTTCTTTGCTCAGTCCCCAGGCCAGTTTGAACCCGGCGGTGAAACTGGCCAGGGAGATTTCCTCTCGCAACAGATTCTGCGTGTCAACCAGATGCATGAGTCTGCGGCGCTGCATCTTGTCCAGGCAGTCCCGCACTTCCTGACGGGTATTCTCGATGTCCTCTTCCAACTCTGACACATTCGGTTCCCGGAAGAACCTCTGGTGCAGTGCTCTCATGTAGTCGTTCATTGCGCATCGCCTCCTTATCAGCAACACACAATACCCGAACCTTTTTACAATATCCAGCCCTTATTTGAAACTTTTTGAGAAAGATTTCTGGGCTGTGAAGAGGTTTTTATCTTTGTTTGGGCATGTCAGATTTTAATACGCCTACATCCCGCCCATGGTCATGCCACCCATGTTCTGCTCCTCCTCATGATCATCCGGCTTGTGGCCCAGGGCGATCTTCTTCTGACGGACCTTCTGGAGCAGTTTACGGTCTGTTCTGTGACTGCCCGGCGGGCAGGGCGGAATGGAGTTGTCCTGAAAAACCCGGCCCATGTGGTGGAGCAGTTTGGTGGCAGAGAGGAGCGCATTGGGACTGTGGTTGTCATTGAAGTGGTCTAGGAAGAACTGGGCGTACTCGTTTCCCTGTGATGCGGACGCCCAGAACCAGCGGTACGACTGCTCTTGATCCCGAGCCACATCCTCTCCGGTGAGATACAGCTTGCCCAGGGTGTACTGAGCATACTGGTTACCCTCTTGAGCGGCATCGGTCAGATACTCTACCGCCTTGGTTATATTCTTCGGGACATCCGTTCCATCCAGATACAGTTTCCCCAGCCGGTAGGCGGCATAGGAATTGCCTTGTGCCGCCGCTCTCTCATACCAGGACACCGCTTCCTCCATCCGCTTTTGACTTTGCAGCAGTTTACCAAGAGCGTACTGTGAGAAGTCATGACCGGCTTCGGCGGCACGGCGGAACCACAGCTCCGCTTGTTCGTCGTCCGGCAGCACACCCATACCATCCCGCCAGCATTTTCCTAACTGATGTGCTGCCACGGAAAAACCTGCGTCCCAGAGCTTCTTCAGTACTTGCACCTGTTCCGCTTTTTCTTCCTCTGTGTTTTCATAGACCGAGAGGATTTCTTTCGCGTTCTGGTAGGCCTCCGCCATCTGCCAGCGGGAGGACCAGGCGTAGGACACCTCCTCCTGGTCCTCGTCCATCTCATCCACCATGGAAACATCCTCGAAGGTGAATGCACCCAGGCGCAGTTCCTCCGCCTCCCGTATAATCATGTTCTTGATGGCCTTGAATTCCTGTTGCTGCGACAATGGTTTGTGTTCTCGTGGCGTGTCTTTGTAGTACCGCTCCAACTCATCCCGCAGCCGGTTCCATTGTTCATAGCACTCCGCTACCTCCGGGAGCCTGGCCAGTTCGTCCACGATGGCATCCACCTGCGCCTTTACTGGCTTTTTGAGATAACCGTAGGCCTTTTTACCTTTGACCTCCGCCAGCATTCCGGCCAGCGTTTCCATCTGACTGGCGATGATAGGACTGTCGCAAAATCCGGACTTCATCTCCCGGATAAGACGGCCCATAGCTTCCATAGCTGCGTCCCGTACCTCTTGGTAGGACAGATCTTTTTCTTGATAGAGGGACAACAGCTCGTCCTGGAAGATATCGTTGGACAGCTGGGAGCGCATCTGCTCAATGCCTCGTTCGGTCAGGTAGCCCTGCTTTGGATCATTGGACCACGCCATCATGTGGATGTGCGGGTGGTGCTTTTCATCGTGGCAGGCGGCGCACCAGCGAAAGCTGCTGAGTGGAATTTTCATCGCCGCTGCCAGTTCTGCCTGATGGGCCAGCAGCAATCTGCGCCAGCTCTCGCCGTTTTCGTAGCCCAGCCGTGCAGCATCCTCCCGCTTCAGGGAGTAGATGAAGGTCCACACCGGACCGGCGTGTGCGTTGATCTCCTCCATGGTTCGCTCCAGATCAGCAGCACCGTCCGCAGAGAACAGACCGTGAGAGCGGGGGCGCTCTGCAATGTACTCCAGGTAACCACCGCCTGCCGTGGGTTCCATCAGTTCCACACCATCTCGGGTGGCGATGTACTCAGCGTAGTGTCCGCCGCCACTTCCCGGCTTGATGTAGCCGGACTTTTGAATGAGACCCTTCATTCCTCAATCCTCTTCTGAAACCGGAACGCATCCTGAAAATCAATTTCCCCGTTGGTCTCTTTCACATTTTTCACGCAGCGCACCCGAAGTTTTTGCAGCGTATCCAGGCCGACATTGATATCGCTGGCAAGCAGATTCGCCATCACATCTTGGTCCACTGCCTGCTTGAAAAGCAGGTGCCCTATCCGTTTTCCAAAGGCGCCCAGCTTTCCCTCCAGCACATCAGAGAGGACACGAGGCAGATACTCCTCCGCGTGTTTCGTGTCCAGATAGCCGGAATAGAACTGGATCGCCTTTTCGATGTACTCGTTTTTGGTGGAGCAGTTGTCCGCCTGGTAGTGATGTTCCACATTGGACCAGGCCGATTCACTCAGCCACACCGAATGTTTCTTCTTCAACTCTTTCATCGCCAAAATCGCCTCCTTTTCTCATCAGCGCCGCCTGAAATCCCACAACGGCGGGGATTCAGGCGGTTTTTTACAAGAACAGCGCCAATCTTAAAGCCTACTGGCCGAAACAGCGCCAACTTCAAATTCCCGAAACCGCCCGCACTGCGGGCGGATGTGACTGCCCGGGCGCACAAAAGCGCCAGGGGTTTCTCCTGCTCCTCGTCCCTCCGTGGTTCCTGTTCCGAAAATCCGGCCCAAAGCCGTCCAAAAGCCCTCGGTAGGGCAGGGACTCTGCCCTGTCCCCAGGGAGGGCACACAGCCCCTCACAGGCCGTTACACGGGGGGATTTGGCGGCCAGGCTCACCGTCTTTTGGCTTGGAAAAGACAGTGGCGAAATCCTCGGGGCCGGACACCAGATGCAGGCTGTGCATGACCTGATACAGAATGAGTTCATACGCGCTGAGAGAAAAACTGCTGTGTACTTCTGCCTTCTTCTCCTTGGCGAAGGCACGCTGCTCCTCCGTGAGATCGCCCCGCTGTTCATCACAGAGAAAGAGCATCACCGCATTTTCATCCATGGTGTCTTCATGACTTTCGTTGTACCGGTTGATGATGTACCACTTTGTTTTTACGGTGCGCCGGGCGGCGAGCACAGGGGTGTGCTCGATGAGACTGTTAAGCATTTGCATCAGCATTGTTTGCACCTTCCTTTCTCTCCAGCGCGGCCAGGCGCTTTGTTACCTTCTGCCGCTCCAGTGCCAGGTCGGCCTCCTGGAACTGCCGCTCGTAGTACTGGTTGATGGACATCTGGATGGGCAGGATTTGATAGAGCAGACGGCCGTTGCGCTTGCGGCCGTCCCTGGTAATGACAGAGGTGTGCTCCGTGCGGATCAGCGATCGCTCCTCCAGCTCCGAAACATACTTTCTCACTGTGGTCACGCACATGCCCACGTCGTCACCGATCTCCCGGTAGCTAAGCAGACATTGGTAGGTCCTGCGATCCTCCCGGCGGAGCAGGAAACTGTACACCGAGATTGCGCCGCGGGACAGCCCCAGATCGTAGATCTCGTTGGGCAGTGGGAAATAGTTTTTGATGGGATCCCGCTTGGTCCAGCTCTGCTTTCTCATTTCGCACCTCCGGACTGTTCTTCCACCCACCGAATGAACTTTTCTTTCGGTACCACCATGCGGCTGCCCACACGGAGTGTCGGGAAACCGGGTTCGTGCATTACCTCGTAGGCGGTGGAGATGGACACGCCCAGCACCTGTGCCACCAGTTTTGCATTGAGAAACAGCGGCAGGTCGCCGTAGCTTTTACAGACTGACATCTTCATTTCAATACCTCCGATCATTTTCAAATACAGAGAAAAATTGTTCTTGCGTTTCGGAGGTCTCTCTGATAAACTGAACACAGATTGGGCTGTGTTTTCCGAAACGCAGCGGGCCGTTGAACTGTTGCAGCAGTTCAGCGGTCTTTTTTTACGGTGACTGTCTTTTGCCTGTGTTTGGCCATCACCATACCTGTTCCAGCCCTGCGGCCTTGTTTGACACGCACGGCGTTTGCTTCCCCTTGGTATGCTCGGCTGCTTCGCCCACAACAGCGTCATGGCAATACTTCTCCGGGGAGTATCATCTCTGGTGATGGGTATTTATTTTTCAAGGTGCTGTTGCCCTTCCGGCTGAGTTCATTGTAAAATAAAAAAAGAATTGCTTACATCAGGAAGTGATCTTGAGAGGAGGCGAGCAGATGGCAGGCGGAATTTCCGCATTGCTACTGAAGGCAGAAGATAAAAATCGATGGTCCGTGATCCTGCACCATGCAGACGGCAGGGAGACCACACTTCCCTCCGCAACTCCCGCTGAGCATCTGATTACCGCTTCGGAGATCGATTACAGCGCGTACCGCCGGGAGATCCGGAACCTACGGGAACATCATCCGCTGTTGGAGGAGCGTCTTGAAGTTTCCCAGGCAGACTTTGAGGATTTTGTTGCCGAGGCACTTCTGCTACCGAGTATGATCCGGGATATTGATCCTGTAGGCTACTTTGTGCTGGCGCAGCTCATAGACCAGTCCCTGCGACAGGAGGATGACGGTAGCGCATCGTTTCTCCTCAATGCCGCGGCACAGCTGCTTCAGATCTTGGAGGAGCCTCTTCGGGCTCAGGTGTACTTGCGCAACGCACTGGAAATTGCCTGTGACGGTATGGAACGGGCCACTCAGCAAAAGCGATACCAAAAACTGATTGGGACTTATCCGGAACTGCAAAACCTGTGTGATCCGACCTTACTGCCGGATGGGCCAAGTAAGGGGCAGGTATATGCAGCCTATTCCATCTTTGGGCTGCTGGGGCTGGAGCTTGCCCTATACTTCCATCAGGACAAACAGCGCATTGCACGTTGTGATTACTGCTGGCTCTATTTCATTCCCAAGACGAGAAAAGAAACTCACTACTGTGACCGGGAGACGGACGGGTTTCCCTGCAAACAGAGAGGTTCCCGCTTTAAGCGCAACCTGGACGCAGAGCAGGACGAGGCTTTGCTGGCCTGCAAGCGGCTACGGGATCGCATGTACGCCCGCATGCTGCGCTACACCACAGCGCTTCCCGAAAACCGGCAGGACCTGATTCCCATGGATTATGACCAGTACGACACATGGAGTGAGAATGCCCGGCTGGCCCGGATCGACTATCTGGACGGCAAACTGACTGCGGAGGAATTTCTCCGGAAGATCGATACCATGCACGATCTGGAGGACTACACCGTGGATGAGACACAGACCTCACCAGCGGAGACAGCTTGGCAGAGGATGGTGGCCGGCAATATTGGATTTGACCCGGAACTGCACTACCCGGAAGGGTTTATGCTGTTGGATTTAAGAGCCGACGATCCCAAGTGGCAGACCTTTTCAGCGGATGATCTGCGGCGGCGGGACCAGGAAGGTCATCAGAGCCTACGGGAAAAATACGGGAAGAAATAAAATGAGCCGGAGGGCACTTCAGTTGAAGTGCCCTCCGGCCGTATTCTTTGTATAGGCGATGTAGATTTTGTACTGTTTACATCAAGTAGATCTTTTCACGGTCAAAACAAATTTGATCTGTGTGATTAAAAATCCGTATGACATCTTCCAGCCGGTCAACAAAGACGCCCGTTTGGGGATTGCTGATTTCAGCAAACTCTTTGATAGACTGGGCCTGCATACTATAAGCGCTTTTTTTCATATGTGAACCCTGATCGACCAAGAATTCGCCCACTGGTCCCTCTTTAATGCCAGGAATGTTGCCGATCAATGTGCCCACCGCTTTGCCCGCAGTGCCAATACCGGCCAGAAGATTCTTCTCTATCGATGAGCCGCTTAGGTTTTCCAGGTATACAGAGCACCTGCCAAAGAGGTCTCGGTAGGCCTCGGACATCTGACGGATCTCATCTTTGATACCAGAGACATATTCCTCGTTGAAGTTACCGCCCAGCATAACCTCCATCAAAGAGGCCATGGAGAATGTGTAGAGAGAAAGCCGGTAGTACTTGAACTTCTTCAGTAAATCTTGTAGTGCAGATTTTACCTGCGCATGGGCAACAATCAGCTTTTTCCCTCTCACAATATCGCCGACTTTTTTCTCATAGCTCAGCATATTCTTTCGTGCTGTGCGCTGGATATCCAGAACCAGTTTGTGGTTGCTGGCGACAAAATGTTCATTATCCCAGTTCAGTTTGTACTTGAATGCAATGCTGAAGATGGTTTCCACATCTGCTTCTATTTCAGATTCTTTTTCGATTTCCAGAAAAGATAGGATCTGTTTCTGCATCTCGCTAATTTTGCCAAGTTGTTGCTCTATGGAGAACAGGGCTACAGCCATCATCATAGTTGCTGGATTGATGGCGGCGACTGACTTGGATGTTGCGGTCAGGGGGCCTGCAGACTGAAGCTGGGCAAGCTTTGAACCACCATCTGCGGTTTTTAAAGCACCCCAGGAGTTCCCGTTCTTAGCAATCTTTAAGGTGTCTCCCACGGCTTGATTGGCTACGCGATACAAGCCTGAGGTATTGAAACTAATCGTCTGTGTTACCGTGTTGAGAGCAGGGGCCAGTGAGGCCACCCCGGCCCCTAATGTGGCCAGTTGTGCAATGGGGACACTCAGCGTGGTTGCTTTGGTCAGTTCCGCACGAGTATCAGCCAGGAGATTACCGGTGAGTTCGAAAAGATTGTTATCACCAACTGAAATTTCTCCAGGAGCATCAAAATTCATGATTTCATCCACACAGCTCTCCCCTTTGTTTTTAGCGTTGTATCGTTACATATAAATTTCTAAGGCAGGAACTTTCTCTCAAACTAATGTGCGACATATTATACCAGATGGCAGGATCGTGGACAACCAAGATCATCCAATCATATACTCAGAGGAGGCTGGATGTTTTTTCGCACATTCGTTTTCGTCCTACAACCGTAGCTGTCAAGCTCGGCGCGAGATTGATGAAACTCTCAGACCTGGATTCAGCGGGGCAAGGAGTGAACAGATACATTGTGCCGCTCACTCCTGTCATTTAACTGATCTTCAACTTTTGGGTGATACCTCACGACTCCGTCTCATAGGGCCAGGTGTTAATGCCGCCGAATTCGTAGATGTTGGTGTAGCCCAGGTCGGCCAGCGTGGAGGATGCGGTCTTGCTGCGGTTTCCGCTGCGGCAGTAGACCAGCACCGTGGAGTCCTTCTCCGGAATCACCTCGGCGGCGGTGGTTTCATCAATGGTGCCCACCGGCAGCAACACGGCGCCGGGGATGTGGCCGCTGTCGTATTCGTCCTGTTCCCGCACATCCAGGATGATGACCTCCTGGTTGTCCATCATCTCTTTGGCCTCTTCCTGGGTGATCTGCTGGTAGGCACTGTCGGCGGCATTCCCGCCGCATCCGGCCAGCAACAGTAGAGAGAGCAGCAGGGGGATCATTCGTTTCATCTGAGTTCCTCCAGAAGTCCGGCGGCAAAGGCTCTGTGGCCCTGCTCCGTGAAATGTACGCCGTCATAGGCCAGGGAGACGTCCCACTTTCCGGCGTCGGCAAAGCGGATACCCAATTGCTCCGCCAGAGTCTGACAGCACTTGGCAAAGGTATGGGAGTCATCAATGAGCTGCGGACTGGGCACCCACTCGCCCAGGGTCACCGGTGGCGGTGCGATCAACAGGATCTTGCTTCGGTCCAGAGGGATTCCTGCGAGGAACCGCTCCAATTTCTCAGCGGCCCGCTCAGGACTACATCCCTGGAGCAGATCGTTGGTCCCCAGCATGACGATCAGCAGATCTGTGTCGGTAAGCAGGTTAGGAGCGGCGGACGGGATCTCCCGGCCATTCTGTCCCATGTTGGAGATCGTCCATCCGGTTTCCGTCGCCAGGATGTCCACCCACCGGGAGTCCGCGTCATAGCGCCCGCCGAAATAGCCCTGTGGGTCATAGCCGTAGGTGTTGGAGTCGCCGAAACAGATGACTTTCATCCCGTATGTTTCCTTTCTCTGTATATATGCGTTTTCCAGTAATAGTCCCGGAGACTTCCGTTTACTCAATAGTCTTCAGCCTGGTTAGGATTTCCTCATCTGCCGGACAAAAATCATATTGATCGATTTCATCCACAGTAATCCATCGGATATCATTGTGCTCCAGTTTTTGAGGAATGCCTGCTTGAATGGAGGCATTGAACAGGGTGAGGTGGACAGTCAAGTCTGGATATTCGTGGATCACATCCATAAACACTTGTCCTACATCCAATATAACGGCCAGTTCCTCCTGGCATTCCCGAATCAGTGCCTGCTCCTTTGTTTCGCCAGGCTCCACTTTGCCGCCAACAAATTCCCAGAGAAGGCCTCTGGCCTTATGTGTCGGCCGTTGGCAGATCATGAACCTTTTCTGATTCCAAATTAGGGCTGCAACTACTTCAGTCATCTGTTTCACCTATTCTTGCATTCTGTGCTCATAAAGGCTTATGAATCAATTCATTTTCATTCTCTGGTAGTACTGTTCCAACTTCTCATCGCAGATTAGTTCGATCTCCTGCTTTTCCTCTCGGGTCAGCTTTTTCCAGACGGACTCGTCCACCTGAATTACGCCCAGAGTCTTGGTATGGTGGAGCATCTGCATATCCTCGAACCGCTTGAAGGGGTTGGACAGGATATTCCGCTGGGCCTGGGCGTCGGTGTAGCCGCCCTTGGCATAAATGCTGTTGGCCTTTTCCACCACCAGCCCAGCTGCCCGGCGAGCCTCATAGAACTCCCGGAAGTAGGCGACGATATCGCTGAGCTTCACCCGGCCTTTGTCGTCAGCAAACAGCAGCACTGCTTTGAGCAATACCGGCTTGTAGGAGTAACTCATGTCCATCTGCCGCACCATATCCAGAAACAGATCCTTGCGGTTGGAGTCGTCGATGAGCGTCCAGCCGTACTGTTTCGCATACTTCTGGAGTGTTTCCTCTTTGAAATACTTGAAAGTCCGATGCTCGCTCATGGGCACCACCAAGTCGGGCACCAGCAGACCGTCCCGGACATATCGCTCGATGGTCTCCGCCTGTACATCCACCCGGCGGACAAACTCCATCTGGGAGATCATGCCGGCGGCTTCCTCCTGCCAGTTGAAGATGTCCACCAGTTCGTAGTCCAGGGCGTCCACCGGCCAGTCGATGAGGGCATCCGGGCGCTCGCCACGGTCGTAAAGGCCCTGCTCAGCAGCCTTTTGCTGCTTGGTGCCCAGCACCAGCGCACCGGGCTTGTAGTCTTTCAGCCGGAACAGCCGGTGCATGGAGTAGGGCATGTTGTATTGACTGGCATTGTCTACAAAGTCGAACACCATCAGGCTTTCCTTGCCGGGGGACAGCCGCATACCACGGCCCAGCTGCTGGGTGTAGAGCACTTTGGACATTGTGGGACGGGCCATGAACAGCACCTCGGTAGCCGGGCAGTCCCAGCCCTCATTGAGCAGGTCACAGGCGCACAGCACCTTGGTTTCGCCTTTCTCGAACCGGGCCAGCACCTCCCGGCGGTCGCTGGCTTTGATCTCACCAGACACTGCTTCAGCGGCCACGCCGGCATCATGAAGCCGCCCGGCGATCTCCTGGGCGTGCTTGACGGAGGCGCAGAAGATGACCGTCCGCTTGTCCTTCACATACTGGAGCCAGGTGTCCACGATGAGCTGATTCCGCTCCGGCACATAGATCTTGCTCTCCAGGTCTCGAATGTTGTACTGGACGCTGTTGAACCGAACCTTAGTCAAATCAATGTTGGTGTGGATGCGGATGCACCGCACCGGCACCAACTCGCCAATCTCCACGGCGGTCTGAATGTCCAGCTTGTGGGCAGTATTCTTGAAAATATCCAGGATGTTCTTGTCATCGGCCCGCTCCGGCGTGGCAGTCAGACCCAAGGTGAATTCCGGCGTGAAATAGGACAAAACCTTCTGGTATGTATCGGCAGAGGCGTGGTGGGCCTCGTCCACAATGATATAGCTGAAGTCATCCGGCTTGAACCGCTCCAAGTTCAGGGCCACGCTCTGGATGCTGCCGCAGACCACAAAGGCATTGCCTTGTTTCATGCTCTCCACGTAGCGGCCTACGGTGACCCGAGGCCACAGTGCCCGGAAGGCCTTGGTGGCCTGATCCACCAGCTCCACCGTGTGAGCCAAAAACAGCGTCCGCTTGCCGAATCGCTTGGCATCCATGACGGCGGTCACCGTTTTGCCGGTGCCAGTGGCGTGGTAGAGAAGCGCGATGGTCTCAAAGTTGCAGCGCATTTCCTCCAGAGCTGCAAGGGCCTGCTTCTGGTGTTCTTTCAACTCCAGTTTGGAGCCGTCCAGGGACTTACCACGCTGGGCGGGGAGGTAGTCCTCGATTTCCCTGAAGCTGGGGTGCTGGCCCAGGAATACCCGGAGCTCGTCCTTGACAGTCTCCGGCTGCTGCTGCATCTGCCGCACCGCCCAGCGATACACGTCCCAGCCCGGGTAGATCATGCTGTTCTGCTTGAGCAGGTCATCATAGAACTTGTTCTGGGAGATCAACTTTGGGTTGTGGGAAGCCTCGTCGTCGATCTCAATGGCCACCTTCCGCCCGCCGTTTTCGATCAGAAAATCGGCAAACCGGCTGTTCTGGTAGATGTCGGAGAAGGGGTACTGGGAGTAGAGATAGCCGGCTTTCTCGGCGCCGAAGGTGTCGGAGAACAGTTCAATGAACAGATCCTCGGCACTGCTGCCGGAGGCGGAGCGGTAGGTAGGCATGGAGATCACCTCACATCATTCGCTTTAGTCGTTCAACCTGCGGGACCGTTTCTTGAAGATCCCGCAGTTTTACCAGAGAGATGGGACGCTGGCCGTTTTTCTGCAGTTTCCCGCAATGCTCCCAGACCAGCTTGCCGGGCCCGTTGTATTCCTCTGAAAAGTGCCGTCTTTATGTATCTTCAGCACAAGCAGCCACTCCGGCTCACTGGAAAGAGAGACACGGTTGATTTGGGTCGCTTTGATCTGCACCAAGCGGCCATCCGGCGCTTTGGCATCGTGAGTCTCTTCTGAGGCGGTGAAGAGCTCCAGGTTATAATAACTGGCTGCCAGTGCCTCGCCAATGCTCCCGATCATATGGCCATCTGGCGTATAGTGCCGTCCGGGAAATAGCGTCTCTAACTCTTGAGATATCTCGTAAAGTGCCTTGATTTTTATCGCCACCGAATCCTGGATCGTTGTTTCGCTCATCCCCGCACTTCCTTCAGCAGGATCTTTTTCTCAAATCCGCCCCGTTTGGCAGCCTTATTCGCCCGCACCCGTTCCAGTTCTTCCAATGTCCAGCCGCGGGCTTTCGCGACAGCCTGCATGACCTCCAACAGATCGGCCAGTTCTTCCAGGGATTTGCTCTCCTGGTATTCCGCCAGCTCTTCGTTCAATTTTTGATCCAGAAGATATATGTAGTCCTCGTCAGAGAGCGTTTCACAAATGCAGACCTTCCCATCTGCTTCGATGATCTCCGGAATACGATCACGCACCAGTTTATGATAAGAAATTGCAGACATAATTTCACCTATTTAGTCTATATTAAATTCATGTCTCAAAATATCAACTAAAAAACTTGCTGTTTCCGAATCCAGTTGAATCGATTGACTGAGTTTTTCAGGGTTCTCTCTTCCGGTACGTCCATATGTATCCAACTGGACATACTTTTCGCCATCTGATTGAAAAACAGTATAGGTGGCATGTACCTTTTCATGGACGATGTTCCTGTTCTTTTCAATTCTCTGAATATCTTTAAGGTTAATCTGTGCCATTAACGCACTCTCCTTTAATTTCAGCACATAGCTGTTCCAATCTCTTTTCCCGAACTTTTTTCTTGAGTTCACACTCCCAGACGGTGATCACAGCCCAGCCAAGAATGTTCAGTGCTTCTATGTTTTTCTTGTCTCGCTCAACATTATGCTGAATTTTAGGTATCCAATATTCCTGATTTGATGATGGCCAAACAAAGCGTGAGCAGTCATGTTTATGCCAGAAACAACCATTCACAAAAATTACGGTTTTATATTTGGGCAATACAATATCAGGAGTACCTGGTAAACTCCGGACATTTTTCCGGTAACGGAATCCTTTAGAAAAAAGATATTTCCGAACAATCTCCTCTGGCCTGCTGTTGGTACTCCGGATATGCGACATATTCATGCTTCGGACTTCTTTTGAATGATTGTCAGCCATTTGAGGTCACTTCTGGATACAGATTTTTAGTTAAAATCTGAGCAAGTTTTTTTGCAATAGATTTTGCCATAATGGGAGGCACAGCATTACCCACCTGCTGATACTGTTTGTCTTTTGAGCCGCAAAACACGAAACTGTCTGGAAAGGTTTGAAGTCGGGCTGCTTCTCTGACACTGATTGCACGATCCAATGTGGGATGTATCCACATGGACTTTCTGACATTTACCACCGTTCCGCTTGGCTCATCATAATTCAGCCTAAGATAAATTGTGTTCTGAGTGCGAGTTGCATCGGTATAAGTATTTGTTTTGAGAGACTCTTTGAGCGAATGAAAGTTCTCTCCTTGTTTAAGTGCACGGAACCGCTCCATCGCTGTATCAGTTGTCTTCGTAATTATATGATTCCTGAGAACAGCAGAATTGCGGAGAGACTTTGCCAAATCACTTAACCCTTCCTTAGGTTGAAGCTTAATTCCATCTTGATCACTGTCGAGATCAACAACAGGTTCAACATCTTCTAAATCGCTGATAGCATCCCGCACAGTTCGATATTCATCAGCATCAAACCTGCCGTTGGGCAAGGCTATTTTTGCAGAAATACTTCGTTTAATTCCGATTATTACGAAACGCATCCGTTTTTGAGGCGCTCCATAGTCAGCTGCGCACAAGACATCACTATAGATTACATAGTCATTTTCAGGTGCTTCAAGAATACCTTTAAGATAATCATATACCGCAAATGATTGTATTTTTGCAGACAGTCCATCTTTATTTTGAATATATTCATCCACTGCAATATTATTGGCAAATATCTCTCTTGACTTACTGAGCATACGCTGGATCATAATAGATGGTTCGATATTCGCTTTAATATTTTCGGCGATCATTGCCCCGGAATAATATTCGCGGAGAGCGGCGAAAGCTCTCCTTGCTTCTCCGAAAATATGATTATCAGCAGGAAGCGTTAAATATGTGTCGGAAATCTTCAGCAGTTTCTTTTTATGCTTATCTAAAGCCTTGCGCATTTTCGCAACATTTTTGGATGCTTTATAAACTACATTTAGTTCAAAATAATCATCTTCCGGCCAGAGATATTTCGTGATTTCCGTTTCAGACTGTACGATGCCTAATGCATCTTCGAATATAAATTTATTATCTAATAAATGCAGGTAAGTATCTTTTACGGGAATATGGCAGTGTTTAATGGAGGTTTCATCACCTTTTTCCATATAAAATCTGTGCACTTCTGAGCGGAGCATACTGACATTTTCCATTACAAATGCTTTAGGCTGCAATTCCAAAATTGCCCTCAGATATTGCTTTACAAGCATATTATTCTGGCTGATTGCATGATTTTTTTGGCGGTTTGCGTTCGAAAAGCCTTGGCACGGAGGGCCGCCTATAACAACATCGATCTTACCATATCTGCTCATAATATCTGTATAGTCCGCTGCACAGACATCGCCTTGAACTTCAACGCCAGGGTGATTTCGGCGGTAAGTTTCCTGCATATATGGACTGTTCTCAAATGCTACTTTTATATCATATTTTTGTGTTTGCATGAACCCCAAGCTTAGGCCGCCCGCCCCCGCGAAAAGATCCACTGCTGTATATTTGTTCATCACTATTCACCCTTGCCGATTATTTCGGCGGAAATCCTTCAGCAATCGCTTTTCCCCTAAGTTTCATCAGACTCTTGCTTTGCTTTTCATCGGGGAAAAAACCTGATGAGATCTTTGTGGCATATGTCAGCGCTTTGCTTTCGGTCGCCGTTGCAATTCTATGGCTTCTCAGCCATAGCTCCATCTGTTTCCAATATTCCTCCCCAAGTTCAAATACAAATTTCATGTTGTCGATTTCATCATCCAGTTTGCGTTCCTTCCGAGCCTCTCGCTTAACAATCGAGAGTTCGTCATGCCCCTGAAGCAAAGTTTCCAAATTGCTTACGGGAGCACATGAAATCTGCTTTACGCTTTCCCAGCATGCCGCTTGCTTGCACCACTGCGTAACATTCTGAACTGGCCGAGATGGGGAGGTAATAGCAGCATACACTTTTTCAGCAAGGATTGTCAACTGCTGCATGAGAATATCCGGGCATTTTTGCTTTTGCCAAATTCTCTGAAGGTTTAAAGATTGTCCCGGATACCACTGTTTGATTAAGTAATGTAGCAATGCAGTTGTATATGAAACAATGTTGGCTTTATAGCCGCCTTCATACCAAGGCTGTTTGGGAACCATCTTATCGATTGAACGATATACAATTACCAATGCAACTGCTTCTTGAAAATAGTTATCATTGAAATCGTCTTTTCGTTTTTCCCATTCTGTCTCTGTCCGCTTTGCAAATTCACTGAAGTTGGATTCAGCGCCTTTGCTTACAATATGCGGATACTCATCCCATGCACTTAGAACTTTTGCTAAATCAGTTTTTGTAATAACTTGATCCTTCGGATTCTGCGTTACAAATTTTCGTTCCTGTGCCTTAGTCATGTGCATGGTGGCCTGAATATATTGGCCGCGTGCGCGTTCATAAAACCAGTGAGTTTCATGCTGTGCACCATCTTTTGCTGGAGCAAACTTTCTTCTGGAAATTTGCTCCAACCGCACATGATATTCATGCGTTGAAAAGAAATCTGCCGCATTGATCTTATTCTGACTATTTGCGCTTTTGGATATAATGGGAACAATTGTAGCTGCCGTTTCAGGCGGCACCTGAGTCAATTTCATAAGCACAGAGATTTTTGACAGATCCGCTCCGTTTGTATGTCTTGTAGCGGATAGGGTAGCGGTGGTCTGGCCTCCATTTACAATTTGGAGATCCCGAGCAAAGAGAAGTTTCCCATTTCGAACCTCAACTTCAGTAGCTGTTGCAGATAGGCCATTGTTATAGACAAAAAACATATCCGGTTCATTTAGGACAGTATTCCGAATTTCTTTATTTACGCCGCGTTTTCCTAAAAAAGAGCGTACATTTCCTTCCAGCATTCGGCTTCCATACTCGTCGTACAGATCAGCCAAAACATTTCCAGGGATTATACACAAGAAACTTCTGCAATGAGATGTTTCGCTGGAATAATCAGCAGACAGGCAAGGGATGCCGCCCTCCAAATAAGAGTTAAAGTCAATAGCAATCTCTTCATGGCCGTCTCCTACACCGAAAACTCGATAAAAACGGGGCATATCCCAAATGCGGTATTCAACATCAATATCACCGATAGGCTCTGCATCCAGGACTCCAGTCCGTTTAGATTTTGGTTTCTTTTTTCTTCCTTTTACCGACACATCTGTTTCGGACAGATTGGCTCTTTCGCTTAAAGACATGTCGGTTAAAAGAACAACCACAAAGCGTGAAATAAATCTTGCCTGGTCTTTGATCAATGAGGCCAGGTCATACGCTTCAGTGCTGATCTCAATTTTAGACGCTAAATCATGCTCTATTGAATTTGCTGCAAACATCCGGCAGCGATCCAATGCTGTTCGTGCATCGCTGCCGATTAAGGTTTCATTTTCTGAAGAGCCGGAATAAAGGGCTGAAAGCATATAGAATGTGCCGTCGTGGTCATCATAGGCGTAGCCATCCACTCTGACTGCAGCGTTGCGATACCCGGTTCCTTGATAATAACAAGGGGTGTATTCAGGCATAACATCCCCTTCAAATAGTTTCTGAGTGCAGATTTTTACGAAACTTGCAACAGTTCCGTTGGCCTCGCTCTCTTCTGTTGCCAGGGTATCTTCCAGGAATACTTTCCTGTACTCTTCAAAACTCTGCATAGCCAAGTCCCCCTGCGGTTATTGTTCCTGCCTCCAGCTTTGAAGGCCCGAAATGCTTAAAGAATATGTACAATTAGAAATTGCTGCCGGAAGATTAGATCTCCGGATTCTTGGGAAATCATCATTTACACGGTAATACTCTATTTGGTGCAGAAAATATGGCTCGTCTGCTTGAGGATCTGCTGGATCATATTTGCTTGATGACAGCCTCGATTCAAATATTATCCTCGCTTCAGGATCTTGAACGCTGTTTCTGACTTCGTCAGCCAAAGAATTCAAAGTAAAAGCTCCTGGAGTATTCTGAGATACCTTTTCGATCCTCAAAATGAGCAGAGTTCCCTCTGCACCTATGTCGAGCTGATCTGCGGATGATATAGTTACGATATCTTTGCTTAGGGTCACGGCTTTAGCTTCATACCATGTATCCGAAAACTCAAAATCACGGTCTGCACCAATAGGACCTATCCAGCCGGCAACAGCTGTTTGGGGAGAATAGCGCATCAAAATGACATTTCTTAATGCGCACAATTCCCCTAATAATCCCTTTACCTCAGCATCTGATAACTTCTTGTTTTTTTCTTCTGCAAATAGTTTCTGCCACATACAGAATCTTTTGACCGCCGCCTTTACACCAGATGCTTTGCTGTGCGTACTAATTGTGCAGTGCATGATATCCCAGCAAAGCGATACAAATTGCTCCTGCAGGCTGTTATCTGTTAAAGAAAAGCACACAGCGTACTTCCCGTCATGCCTAAAATTGGCGCGGACAGATATCTGCTGACTGGAGGGAGGTATCGTCGGAAGAAATTCCGATATCAGCATCATCTGCATATTTCGGTTTTCATCATAAGTGATGAAAAAATCCAGAGGATGATTTTTGTCAGCTCTACGCCCCACGCTTTGCCCCGCTTGCGGAATGATCTCCTTCCAGGCATCGCTGAGTTCACTCATCGATATCATCCAGCTGATCCTCCTCAATTTCATCCTCAAAACTCTGACGCTGCTCCACCGTATTAACATAGTAAACCGCATAGAATGGCTCAGAACCAGATAGTTTGGGGAAACCAATTCCGTAGCCGACAATCAAATCTTTACTGGTATCATAGCCTTTAGGCAGATCGCTTCCTGCTTTAGGCCTTAAATAATGAATAATAATAATCGGATCCCGATTTTCAATTAAATAAGCCCTATCAGAAATACTCATACTCCGAAGTTTCTGTTCTGCAGCGTCCCCGTACTTTGACTCGTATTCTCTTCGCTTGCTTTCCCTGAACCTTTCCTCTGCGCTTCTTCGCTCTGCATCCGAAAGGCCGTGTTTTGTAAGGCCCATGGTACCAATACGCATTTTGGTTCCATAGACGCTCAGCATACTGTTCTTTGCCGAGAACGGTCTGACTGTTGGATGAATCGTGATATCTGTTCCTTCAATATCAACTCCATCTTCTCCGCCGCTGGTTACAACCAAGACATCCCATTTGGCAAAGCGGGTATTCTTCCTGATGTAAGATTCCAAGGCGGTACCATCTGACTCCATATTCAGCGGGTGGTTTTCATATGTGCGAACAAATCCGCTGATCAGTTCAGAAGGAACATGTTTCCAGAACAGAGGCTGCCTGCCGGATCCTACGGGTTTTCCGCAATTCTCAATAATTTTTGCGATCAGCTTATCCGCCTTGCCGCGGTTTGCCCGAATTGCAGCAATATCGTTCTTAAATCTCGGGGTCTCAAAGAATTCACCGTCAAGTGTAATCCAGCATTCCTGACGTTCTGCGTGCTTCATCTTGTTGCGGGCAGTGACGATCAGTGAGGTCGGATGTGCTCTTACACGAAGCCCAAATTCTTTTGGTGTAGCTCCCATGCGGTTCATACGAGAAATGTCTTCCCTCAGTTCATTGGAAGCCCGGGTAATATGTGCATACCATCCGATAGAATCATCCGGCATCCAAATACGGAACAGATCCTTGTAGCCTTCACGGTACCCAAACCAGCGGCCCATCTGCATGAGTGTATCGTACATCTGTGTATTACGGTGAAAATAACTGACCATCAGTCCTTCGAGGGTAAGGCCTCTCGACAGTGCAAGTCCTCCAACAGCAATTACGCGCAGTCCAGTGTCACTATACTCAGTATAATCCAGCTTGCTTGCACTCCGCTGGTTGATCGTCCGCACTTCAATAGAACTAATTGCGCTCAGCAGATATTTTTGCTGGACATCTTCCCATTCGATTCCAAACTTTGAAAATGGATACTCAGAACTGTTCCATGTGTCTCTCAATGCAGCAAGGCTGCTGTTTCTGCAGGCTTGTTCTTCATCCAGTTTGCAATAGTTCCGTACATCTCTTTGCACTTCATAGAGCCACTCTACAATCAGCTTAGATATCTGTTCCTGGACTTTTGTGAACCTGCTGACATTGACCAGCATAGAACGATGGGCAGTCAGATCCCCGTTAATATCCCGCACAGCATTTGCCAGCAAGAAGTATCTCAAAGCGCTGTAAAGGCTCTCAGGAAGTCCATGCAGCACAATGTCCTGCTTGTGCTTATACGGGAAAAATTCTTGTGCGTCATCAATAGGAAGCAGCGAGCCGCTGTATGCTGCATCATCTCCGAAGATTTCATTTCCGCCGATGTAGTTTGTCGGCGGATCCAGTGCATAAATATAATCCGAAGGGAAAAGGTCATCATTTTCCATGTCTTCCGTTTTCTCAGGAAGAATAAAAATATTTGCAAATGGTGTTGCGGTTACGCCAATGTAAGAACTTTTTGTAAATAGTTCCAATATTCTTCGTATATGCTTATTGATGGTCGTTGGATCATTGTCTTCCCACGTGTTGATTGATGCATTGTCTGCCTCATCATCAATCAGCAGCAGCGGAAGGTCAATAACACCCTGGCTGTTTACATTATAGTCTTCCAGCCATCCGATCAGATTCTGCAGCGTTTTGGCATTCTTCTTCAGGACAAAAACGACAGGTTCATTTGTCATGTTCCGCAGACTTGCGTTCATGCTTCGTACGGCAGCAGTTTTAAAGTCGCTGGATTCAGTCGTGAATCCCGTTGCAAATCTTCGAGAATCCTTGCTGCCGACGCCCTTTTTAATGGTCTGACTATTTCTCTGCAGGTATGCCTTGCTGCTGCGGCCAATAAATCCTTCATCAACACGTTCCTGCGTCTGCCGGCGCAGGCTTTCGATGGTACCGGTAAGCAGAATAATCACCTTATATCCGACATCTGCCGCTTTATTCATCACAGCAATGTAGTTGCTCGTCTTGCCCGACTGGATATCTCCAAGGAGCAGACCTCTTCTATGCAGAGTTCCGGCTACATTTGGATCTCCTGCAAGATCAACAATTTTATCCGACACTTCATCTATTGCAGCGATAACACCTGATGTTCTCATAGCATCTTGTTCCAGATAGAGTGCATACCGATTCCAATAGAAAAAGTCTATGGAGTCTTTTTTTGCTTTGAGCCATGGCTCATATTCTTTTTCTATTACAATGCCGGTATCCATAGCAACATCAAGGGCTGCCTGCAGCTTTTTAATTATAATTTCGGCCTCTTCATCTGTAATGGGCATCATCAAACGAACCATATTGCATGCTGCTGTAAGTTCTTCTTCCGTGGGAGCTCGGTTGACAGCAACAGAACTGATCTGCGTACGGACAAATTTTTCGAACAATGCTAAATCTGCCATATTAGGAATCCAACTCCTTTGCCAGCATATCTACGATGTTTCTGTAGTTGCAGAACGGATCCGTCTGCATTATAAGACGTATCTGTGCATCCCGCATGGGGCTATCAGAAATATTTGCTAAAATAGTCTCAACAGTTTCTATTGCCTCACGCTCGGCGTCTTTTTCTTTCCTTACATTTACCTGTTCCTCATTATTTAGGTCAACATATAACTGATTAAGCGGCAAGTTTCCTTCTGCCAATCTAAGGTAATTCTCCAAAAGTTTCTTCTGCTCTTGGTTCAGAGTTTCTTCTAAAAGCTGAAGCAGAACATGTTCACGGTTTAAATTATAGACCACGCCATCTCGAATTTTAGTTTTGCTCCACAAATGGCTGCCATTGTCGCTTATTTCTCGTTTTCCTCTAAATGTCCATGCACGTTTGCTTCCCTCGGAAATTCTATCTACAATTCGAGCCAAGTTGCTTTTAATCACATCAGGCGGAACAGCAGTAGACTTTCTTATATCCAGAGTCCATAAGTGGTCAAGAGCGTTGGGAACATCTACCCGGATTCTGGCCAGCTTTGAAAGTTCATCTTTTCTATGCATTCGGAACCAGGTTCCCCATACGAGCAACCGTTTATTTCGGTATATGTAAAACCCCTGATCCTTCGTCAGCCCTTCTGTACCTCCAAGAGCCGCCTTTTCTTTTTTAGTCAGATTGCTGACATGCGGAAGCATAAAAGAAGACACTTCCACTGGATAACCTTCAATCATAAACTTTTCATCCGCTTGAAAAACTGTGCTGCGTCCAATCAAAAAAGGATCCTTGGGTTCAATCTTCAGCCCATTCATCTGGATAGTAAGTTTTGTAATTCCGGGTTCTCCAGCCAAATATCTATGAAATACAAGGGCTAAATGCTCACGTACATATTCCATCTGTTTGCTCATCAATTTATCAGTAGCTTTTGCCCCATTAAGCATACGGTCAAGTTTTTCCCAGAGTACCAATGTACCTGATTTCAATGATTTTAGTTGTGTTTGAAATTGAGGAATAGCGTGGATTTCTTCTGAGTTCAAACTTAAAAGTGCCCAAGTTCCCTTTTCATATATTTCATCAAGATCCCAACGCCTCGCTTCTATCCGCCTTCCTTGCTTTGTAATTACCGTCAGACACCTGCACTGAGAAAGAGACGCAGTTTTCAGCCCAAGGCCAAATCTGCCTAAATCCTTACTGTCCCGTATGTTTAGAGAACTTTGGCTGCCATACCGCATGGCATCATTAATTTGCTCTTTTGTCATACCATCCCCATTATCTAATATAGAAATAAATGGTACGGCATCGTAGGGAGAGAATTGGATATCTATATTACTTGCATTTGCTGCTATGCTATTATCAATAATATCTGCGACTGCAGACTCTAAACTATATCCCATTGCACGAGTCGACTCCATTAATACGGGCGCAAAAGGCGGCATATCCAGTATTTTCATTGGATTTCACTCCTTATTTGCTTCAATACGCTTAAAGTATTAGCGAGTGGGATCAAATGATCAATGTTTTGATTTGCAATTAATTTTGCCAAATTTAATGTCTCAAAAAACGGACTTTAATCCATCCCATCTGGAGAAATTTCCAGAACATCTTCGATCCGGCAATCCAATGCAGTGCAAATTTTTAGCAGAATTTCTGTGGTTACATGCCCGTTTCGTCCCATCTTAGTAACAGAAGCGGGACTGATTCCTGCCTTTGCACATAGGTCTTTCTTCTTCATATCCTTGTCTATGAGCAACTTCCAAAGTTTTTTATAACTGACTGCCATAAGAAGATTCCCCCATACTAAAAACAAAAATGCTCTGCCGGACGGCAGAGCATTTGGTCTATGCGGTCATGCCGCCAAGGTCCATTCCAACATCTGACAGCGTTGTGTACAATGATAGCATATTTGACAGAAATACGCAAGAAAATCATGTGTTCGCACGATTTTTAGTTTCTTTGTCGCAGAGTTTTATGGGGTTTCCGCAACTTACATCTGTTGTATCCGTAATCTTTTTGCAGTACAATGAAGGAAACAATCTGGATTTCAAAGGATGGCAGATGCAGAAAGAGAGTGGATGAACCTATATGCAAGCCTTGGAAATAGGTAGCAAAAATATATCTATTTTTCTAAGTACCAAGCCAAGAACCCCAATTATCTATCTCAACACCTTCTCTGACGAGGGCCGGAAGGTATATGAGGCCGCGCAGGCTACTGGTTGTCCACCGTTCACACTGGTGGCCATCAGTGATCTCGACTGGAACCACGATATGGTGCCCTGGGACAGTCCGCCTGCCTTCAAAAACGCCGAGCCTTGCACCGGCGGCGCGGACGACTATCTGCGGCTCCTGACCAGAGAGATCATCCCCACGGCAGAGAAGGAACTTGCTGGAGTTCCGTCCTGGCGGGGGATCGCCGGATACTCCCTGGCCGGACTGTTTGCCCTGTACGCCATCTACCGGACGGACCTATTTTCCCGGGTGGGCAGCATGTCCGGCTCTCTCTGGTTCCCCGGCATGAAGGAGTACATCTTCTCCCACGAGCCCAAGCGCCAGCCGGACTGCGTCTACTTCTCCCTTGGAGACAAGGAGAGCAAGACTCGGAACCCCGTCCTGCGGAGTGTCCGACAGAACACGGAGGAGATCCAGTCCTTCTATCAGGACAAGGGGATCAACACAATATTTCAGTTGAATCCTGGCAACCACTACGACCATGCTGCGGAGCGCACCGCTGCCGGTATTGCCTGGCTGCTGAGCCAATAGGCCTTGTCAAACAGGCGGCTCCTCGGTACAATGGCAGCAGGAAGGGAGGCATAGTCTATGGCGGCCATTCGATGCCCGCATTGCGGAAGTCCCGTAAAAATCCGGGGCAGCCGGTGGGAGTGCGGCTATTGCGGCGATTTCGGAAATATCTCCTCGCTCCATCCCTCGGAAAAGGCCAAACTGATGGGGACGGCTACGCCCACCGTTCAGGTCACCGTCACGGTGACGGATTCCTCTGAGGAGGAGACGCCTCGCAGGTTTTCCCGGGCTGAGTTGGAGGACATGGTGCGCCGGTGGGACTTTGACGAAAACGAGTGGGCCTGCCAGGATCTGCTCATCGCCGCCTTTCCCCAGGCGGCCAGCCGCTGGTCTGAGGAGGCGCTGGCGGAAATGCACACCATGGACCTTCTGGTGGAGACTGCACAGCATGACCCCCAGACCGCCCTTGAGATGGCGAAACTGCTGCTCAACACGGCGGAAGAACACCTCCAAAATGAGGAGGCGGCCAATCAGCTGCTGGGCTGGGACCTGTATGACCTGCTGGCCAGCGACGACATGCTGCCGCTGCTGGTGAAGGAACTTAAGTATGACGACCGGCTGGCGTGTCAACTCTTCCAGAGCGCTTATGTCGGCCAGCCTCAGGAAGAAATCCTCAACGCCTGCGGTCGCTTGGGCGAGAAGGATCTGCAGCGGAAGTTGCTGAATCTCCTGGAGCGCAATCCATTCTCCCATGACGAGATCGAGTTGGAGATGGACGAGGAATAACTGGGGCGATTCCTTCAGGCTGTATTCTTTGTATAGGCGTGTTAAAAATTGATACGCCTGACTTAAAAAATACCTTGCTTTTCGGCCTCAGTAGAGTTACAATACCCCAAACCTAAACAGCAAAAAGAGCCCTTCTGGACAGGCGACGGCAGCGGGTGCCGCACCTGGTCAAGAAGGGCTCTTTGACCACATGTTTGACCACAGACAGCCAAAACCGGCCCACCAGGGATGGAATTCCTGATGGGCCGGTAGTTTCGTCTCAGCTGGCCTTTCGGTTTCAGCGTTTTCTGGCTTTGAAGGTAGTCATAGCATACCATGTCCAGATGCAGGTTATATCTTCCAGCATATCTACCTTAGTACATCCTTTATTTTCCTTGCTGCTTAATCTGCAATGGGGAAAACGCTACCACTTTGGGTGGTACCAATGTACCGACAGGTAAATCAAGCAAGTATTCAACTTCTTCCGGCTTTATGGTTAAATTGTAATTGGACGACAACTCCTCCATAAATTCTCTACGACTAAAGACCCCCTCTTGCAAAAGCATGATTATTGAGGTTTTTAACAGTGCAGGACTTGCCGTAATCAACACATCATCTAAAGGCTCTTCTTTTCGTTGTCCACGTCTCTGCATTATTTTGATTAGAGTTTGATACTCATCCATTGTCATAACGCCCAAGTCCCTTGCTCTACGAATCATGGCAGCGATGGAGACTCGCCATTTCTTTTTCAATTGTTTGTAGTACATAAGGGCCTTGGAGCCAGCAGGGGCACGGAGCGCATCTTGTTTAAATGATATTTCAGGTAATAAAAATGCTGCAGCAAAATCATTTGCTTGCTGCTCTCTCTGCTTAAACTCTTCCTTAGTATAACTTTCGATCTCATCGCTCCATTCGTGAAGGCAGATATGACCGAGCTCATGAGCAATGTCAAAATGAATTCTTGACGCAGAAGTTTTGTTATTTGAATATGCAATTAAATAAGTTGGGTTATCTCCAATATCTATAAATTGGCTAAATGCGTCAACATCATCAGTACTTGTAGAAAATGATGTTACCAAAATGCCGTGCTGTTCCACAACCGTGATCAAATTTTCTACCGGCCCGTAGCCAAGCCCCCATGCATTTCTGAGCGCAGTGGCTGCCTCCTCTGGAGTTGTCTCTTCAACTAAGCACAGCGGTTCATACCGCGGAAATTCGATGTAATCTTGAAGCAATGAATATATCTGTGCCAGAAACTCCATCTTAACGACCTGTTCAGTGCGATATTTCTTGCTGGTGGTAAGCAACGACCTAAAATATATAGTACTTGTTGGTATGGGTTCAGGATGCTCATAAAAAAAGTCGACAGGAAAATCCAATTCACGGGAGATAAGTTCCACAATTTTTGAATCAGCAGGTTGACTCTTACAAATTTCGTACATAGATAGCGTTTGCCGTTGGCACCCCACTCGTTCTGCCAGTTCAGCAACCTTCATGCCTCTATATATTCTCGCTTTTTTTAAGCGTTCTCCATTAAACTGGGATTTCATATTGGACGACGCTCCTATTCATTAAATTAACCTTGCGCTTCGATTTCTTGGGTTTCCTTCCTCTGAAGTCCATTTTTCTTTCTTGCAATAGCTTTCGATTTAAGCTTAAGACCTCTATTGGGCTGGTTCCCGGGAGCATCAGAATGAGCAACTTTCTCAACCACAACACTAACATTAGTCGAAATATACTCCGACCAATCTTGAGAACCATCCTGAGCAATATCAAGGTTGGGTGTCACTTTGACTGCACGAATATGTGATAACTGGTAACCGGTTGTTTCAAACAAAATCAGAACATGATTCTGCACAACAGGTATCTCATCTTCCAAATCGTGCAGCAGAGTTTGGACTAATTGAGGAAGCTTATCCTCATCAGAAAAAGTGTGAGGATATAATTCCACTTGCTGCTGATCTGCTAATAGCTCTTTGTTAAACTGTCTTGTCAACATATCCAGATAATGCATATGTCTTCGACGCCGTTGAAACCTACGAAGTTCTGCAAATCTTTTTTCACGCATAAATGTGAGAATACATTGAGTTGTTCTCTCAAACACAACGAGCATTTGCCACGGTCCTCTATGCGCATCCGCAATGGTGCAATCCTCAGTTTCAAGTTCCCGAGCAAGATTTGTGTTCAATAAATCCCAAATCCGTGTTGGAACGCTATTGGTTGTCCGCAGACTATGATGTTGAATATCCGCAAGGATATCATCCTTTACTGCATCTTCAACACATTTTACTATTTTGACTCGTACCTCAGAGGGAAAGCAAATATTGTTGGTGCGCATAAAGCACCTCCTTCGTTGTTTTGACGCTATTATAGGTTTTTCTTAGGAAAATGTCAAGATAGTTTTCCTATTTTTTCTTTCCCTTATAAATGCTTTCCCTGATGCGCAAATATTTTTTGCCTCAACTGGCCTCTCGGCTCCAGCGTTTTCTGGCCTGGAAGGTGGTCATAGTCCGTTCTGGCTGGGCAATAGCTGTGTCCTGTACCTCCGCCTTTGCGATGCCCTGGTCGATCTTCACCGCTGCCCTTTGGCGCATCTCGTCGGTGACATGGGAGTAGGTGTTCAGAGTGGTGGCGCTGGACACATGGCCCAGGATGGTGGACAGTGTCTTGATGTCCATTCCATGGGCCAGGGCGTTGGTTGCGAAAGTGTGGCGCAGATCATGAAAGCGCACTTGCTCACATCCCGCATGCTCCAGCAGTGTGTGAAGCCGTCGGCTGACTGCCGAGGGGATAATCGGCAGATCGTCTTTCTTGGGTGAGGGGAATAACCATCTGGAGTTCACTCTGGTCTTGTACTCCGCCAACACTTTTCTGACAGATGGAGGCAGGATCAGGGTGCGGACAGCCGCCTTGGTTTTCGGCTCACTGATTACCAATTTCGAACCAACGAGGTTTACCTGTTTGTTAATCCTCAATTCCCCGGTGACCAGATCCACATCATCCCACTGGAGAGCCATCAGTTCTCCCAGCCGCAGTCCGGTGGCAAATTCCAGAAGGAAGAGTTCATAATAATTCTCCTCCTTGGCCTGAATCAGCACCTTCTGCATATCCTCTCGGGAGAGGACTTTCATTTCCTTTGGCCTGTCTGGAGGCAGTTTACAACCCTTTGCCGGGTTACGGACAATCAACTTTTCTGTCACTGCTTTTTCCAATACCCGATCACATAGACTGTAGCAGTTTCGCACCTGACTGTCTGAGAGTCCGCTATCTCCGTTTTTCTGATCCAGACGGGCCTCTGTCATCATCCAAGTACACATCTGCTGAATGTCATTGATAGTCACTTTGTTCAGGGGAATGCTGCCCAACCTGGGGTGAAGGTATAAACGGATATAACCTTCGTAGGTCCTCTGAGTAGCGGGCCGGGCATTGGGCTTACAGTAGGTTTCATACCAATAGTCCAACCACTCCCCGAATGGCATATCTGCCTTGAGTTTTATGGGTGTATCCGGTGTAATAGTGTTCTTCAGCGCCTTTAGTTTTTCTATACATTCGCCTTTGGTCTTGGCCAGCACATTCTTCGTCTTGGGAAGGCCATTCTCATCATACCCAATGACGATCCGTCCTTCCCAGCGGCCATCCTTTCTCAGCCGGACGGTGCCTTCGCCATTTTTCCGCTTTCTTCCCATGGCTTCAACTCCTCTCCGAAGATGTCAATGAGAAATTCTTCTACGATCTCAGCTGCCCGTTTTTGCATATCGCCTGTGGTGTGAGTGTATGTGTCCAGTGTGAACGCGGCCCGTGTGTGTCCCAGGATGCCGGACAGAGTTTTGACATCCACTCCTGATGTCAGGGCATGGGTGGCAAAGGTGTGCCGGAGATCATGAAAGCGAAGATCAGGAAGCCCTGCCTCTTTCAACAGGACCTTCATCCGTTCATAGGCGGCACTCGGGCGTGTAGGCTGTTCCGGCTTCCACGGATGGGGGAAGATCCATTCTGTCAGAGCAGTCTTTTTCCTTTCTCGGAGTAGAGCTGCGGTACTGGGTGACAGATGGATGGTACGGGTTCCCGCAGCAGTCTTGGTATCCCAGGCGGTCAGCTTGCCGCCCTTTTCCTCATGGATCGTGCGGCGGATCTTCAGTGTGCCGTGAGTTTCATCAAAATCCTCCCACTTCAGCCCGCAGATCTCACCCCGGCGCAGTCCGGTGGTCAGTTCTGTGTAGAAGAAGTCACACCAGACACTATCCCTCCGAATGATTTCCATGAACTTTTCCAGTTGTTCGTCTGTCAGAACTTTTTTGCCTTTGTAGCTGAATTTAGGTGCATCGATATCCTCTGTAGGATTTCGTAGAATGAGGCCAGCCTGCTGCGCTGCGCCCATCACCTCATGGAACATTGCGTGAATACCTCGGATTGTTCCGCTGGCCAGCCCCTCTCCTGTGTTTCGGTTTCCGTGATGAGCCAGTATATCATATAACTTTTGAATGTCTCTCCCTGTGACCTGGGAGATAATTTTCTCTCCCAGGTACGGTTTGATATGTCTGGCTACAGTTCCCTCATATCTTTTCATGGTGACGGGACGTATCGTTCCAGTCATGTTCTCCAGCCACTGATCCAGCCATTGGCCCAGTGTCATCCGGCTCTCCTCAGTCAGCTCGACTCCCTGATACGCCTCGATGCTCTGCCGGAGTTTGGCTGTCAGTTCCTTTTGGGTATCTGCGTAGATGTAACGGAAGATGGGATCACCGTTTTCCTTGTGGCCAACTACGATGCGCCCTTCCCAGCGTCCATCTTCCCGCTTGCGCACCATGCCGTCACCTGACGGTCGTCTTTTTGCCATGCCGTATCACCCCCAAGGCCTTATTTTCGTTTTGCGGCGCAACTTTTGAGTGCTTATTTTACAGCGGGGAATTTGTAAGGCTCCGCCACACACTGATACAGAACTGCGCCGCAGCGTCGGCAGATCAGATACTGCAGCCGGTTGCCGAGTAGTCCATGCTTTCTGAAGGTGACCAGCGCCTCGCCATGCTGCCAGCCAAGGCCAATGTCCTCGCATCCGCAGTACTGGAACCGCTGGACCGGAAGTCGATTCATCATCTTATTCAATCCTCCTGTTCTATCCTGTGACAGAGGCGCTCTGTTTCCTCCTCATCGAAAGAGTAGAGGCCATCCGCCTCCAGTTCCTTGCTCAGTCCCCAGGCCAGTTTGAACCCAGCGGTAAAGCTGGCCAGTGAGGTCTCCTCCCGCAGCAGATTTTGCGTGTCCACCAGATGCATGAGCTTGCGCCGCTGCAGCTTGTCCAGGCAGTCCCGCACCTCCTGGCGGGTGTTCTCAATATCTTCTTCTAACTCACTGAAGTCCGGCTCCCGGTAGAACCGCTGGTGCAGGGCTCTCATATAGTCGTTCATTGTGCCTCGCCTCCTTTGCAGCAACACACAATACCGAACTACAGAGAAAATAGCCAGGGCTTTTGACCACAATTATCAGATTGTTATCAATTTCTCCGGCCTATTTCTGCGCGGCCCTTATCATTGTTAACACTGTGCTATTATTGCTCACCATCCGCCCATGGTCATGCCGTCCATAGTCTGCTCTTCCTCATAGTCATCCGGCTTGTGCCCCAGAGCAATTTTCTTTGCCCTGAGTTTTTGGAGCCGCTTGCGCTCAATATGCGGTGCCCTTGTGGTGGAATCCTGCGGAGCGCTGTCCCGGAAAATATTGCCCATGTGGTGGAGCAGTCGGGTAGCCGAGAGCAGCAGGCTGGGTGATACAAGCTGTCCCTGCTGTTCCATCCGATCCACAAAAAATTGCGCATAGGTGTGGCCCTGTTCTGCTGCGGCCTGGAACCACTTGTAGGCGGTGTCTTCGTCTTGTTCCACACCTTCGCCCATCAGGTACAGTTTGCCCATCAGATACTGCGCCCAAGGGTTATCCGCTTGTGCCGCCTGGTGCATATACTCCGCCGCTGTACCGGAATTCTTCACCACATGTTTGCCGCTGAGATATTCCTCACCCAAGATATAGGCGGCGTAGTCGTTACCATTTTGTGCGGCTGCCTTCATCCAGCGAATGCCCTCGCTCGGATCATGCACATCCGGATCGTCAGAGAGAAATAATCTACCCAGTGCGTATTGCGCAGCATGGACTTCCTGCTTTGCTGCCCGTTCCAGCCAATGTTTGGCTTTCTCTGTATCCGGGATGAGCAGTCCGCCGTCCCGGTACAACAGCCCCAGAAAATATTGCGCGTACGCATCACCCGTTTGGGCCAGTTGTTCCATCTTTGCTGCCGCAGCATCCCGTTCCGCGAGAGGCAGTTTCTCATTTTCAATCGTGCCCCGCAGTTCCCAGCACGCCCAGGTAAGTTCCCGATCATCTACCCAGCCACCACCATCCTCCATGTCCCTGTCCTCAAAGGAAATTTGATTTTGCCGAATACGTTCTGCCTCTCGGATCACTGCGTTCTTGATGGCACGGAACTCTTTCTGCTGAGACAGCGGCGGACGCTGGCGTTCCTTCTCTGAATAGAAGTCACTTACTCTGCACTGCAGGTCCCACCACTTCTGGTAGCACTCATTCACAACAGGCAGCCGTTCCATCTGATCCACGACCTCGTCTACCTGCTTCTTCAATGCTTTTGGAAGATACCCGTAGGACTTCTTACCTTTCACATTACCCAACTGTTGCACGAGATTCAGTATCATCTGCTCTGCATCAGGATGTTCACAGACTGACTCGCTCATCTGCTGGGACAACTCCAGCATGGCTCTCCGGGTTTCCCGCACCAGTTCATCCCTGCTTTCAGACTTCTGTTCGTAGAGATGGAGCATCTCCTGTTTGAATATCTGATTGGTGAGCGTGAACTTGATCTGCCGGATACCATCTTTGGACAGGTATGCTCGCCCAGGTTTTACCGACCACGCCATCATGTGCACATGCGGATGCTTTCCCTCATCATGGAAGGCGGCGTACCAACGAAAATCCTGGGGCGGGATCTTCATGGCGGCGGCAAGATCATTGCGGTGTGTACGCAGGAGAGAATGCCACGCCTGAGCGTTGTTATAGCCCAGGCGCTCAGCATCCTCACGATGGAGCGAGATGATGTGCGTCCACACATTTCCCGTGTAGTGCTCCAGTTCAGACATCGCCTTATCCAGATCTACACAATCCTCATCGCCAAACAATCCGTGGTCACCCAGACGCTCCGCGCGGGGCCGAGTGGCGATGTACATCGCGTAGCCCTCGGAGGTTTGCACCTGAGACCAGTTCTCCTCCAGAGCCAGCGTGATGAGAGACGAGGCGTTGGCCTTGGTGGGACGAGTAGTGTAGTCCTCATACTCCGACAAACTTTTTGTGTCAGGAAAATCTTTCACCAGTTTTGTGATGAGCTGCTCCTGCTTGCAGGTGGGCGGACGGTCATCTGGAATGATCTCCACCCGTTCCCGCGTAGCGATGTACTTCATGTAACCGCCTGCGCCCTGACCACCGCCGCACTTGATGTAGGGACTCTTGATGATTAGTCTTGCCACTCATCATCACTCCCGTCGGTGTCTTTTGCGATCTGCTCGAAACGCAGCCTGCCGTTGGTGCGTTTCACATTGGCGATGCTGTTGGCGCGACGGCGGCGCAGATACTCCTCGTCCAGCTTGACGCAGTCGGCCAGCGTGCTCATTCCCATATCCAGTTCTACCGCCTGCTTGAACAGCAGCGACGCCATGCGATTTTCGAACTGGTCCAGTCTACCATCCAGGTAGGACTGAACTGAGGTTGGGAGAAACAATCCGGCGTTATTGGCGCTGAGGTAGTCCAGGTAAAAGTCGATGGCGTTCTCAATAAAAGCGGTGAGACTGCGGCTGCCATCTTCCGTATACCGCCGTTCCAAGGTTGCCTTTTTTTCCGGCGACAGATAGAGAGGGAATTTTTCTTTTTTGCTCATCATGGTCTCCTTTCCGGGGTTTGACCCCTGTTTTTTCCTTGTGGGAGTAAGCGTCGGGGGACAACGACCGCAGAATTCTGTTTTCTCTCTGATTTTGACCCCATTTCCAACGCCCACGGAAACCCCTGAAACTGCCCGCACTGCGGGCAGATGTGACCGGCCAAAGGCGTCGCTGGCGACGCCTGGCCTTTATCCTGCTTTTTCTTTCGTCCTCGAGATTTCCTCCGAAAGCGGGCCAAATCTGCCTTGAAAGCCCTTGGTGGGGCAGGGACTCTGCCACACCCCGAAGGAGGGCACACAGCGCCTCACAGTGGGGCACACGGGGCGCTCTCTGTGCTCTGTGTCAGGAGCGCCTGCGCCTGCTGCCACCGCTGCCGTTCCTCCAAGCGGAGCATCTGCTGCTGGTAGCAATGATCCATCGTCGCCTGGATTGGCAGGATGGTGTACAGGTTGTTGCCGTTCTGCTTCATGCCGTGTTTGTCGATGTAAGAGGTATTCTCGATGGTAATGAACTGCCTGTCCGCCAATTTCGTGATGTGCTTCATCACAGTGGACACGGTCAAGTGTACTGCAGCGGAGATGGTGCGGTAGCTGGGATGACACTGATGTGTGCGGCGATCCTCGCAGTAGAGCAGATAGGCGTAGACCGTGATGGCTCCGTGACCGATGTTCATGAAAAACAATTCATTGGGCAGAGAGAAAAAGTTCTTGCCGTTGCTTTTGAGTATCGGAACCATGTGCTGATCCAGCAGTCCGCGACGGTTGAGTTCGGCAATCTGCTTCACAGCCATGTCCTTGCTCATGTGCAGTTGGGATGCGAGTTCATCCGCACTGGGCACAGCATTCTTTCTGCAGTGGACATGCAGATAGCAGAGATAGGCAAGGATGGCAAATCCCTGGGGCTTCAGTTCCCATTTCCAGACATCATTCGGAAGTGGGAAGCGGTGTCGCTTCGGATCAGGCTGATACGAAAACAAATTCATTTACAGTTTCCTCCCTCCGTGTGTTCCGCGACCCATTGAATGAATTGTTCCTTGGGTACCAGCATCCGGTTACCGACACGCAGTACCGGAAAGTCCGGTTGGTGCATCAGTTCATACCCGCTGGACGGTGATACGCCCAGTACCTTCGCCACCAATTCCGAATTGAGAAACAGCGGCAGTTCATCGTAGCTTTTGTAAATAGATTCTTTCATGTTGACCATCTCCTTTTCAAAACTCCCTCTACTTCTTTAGCCGCAAACATTTGCATGTGACATAGGTTTGACATAACCTTTGGATGGTGTCCAAGTTGTCTCTCTACTTGTATAGGGGAAAATACATCCCACCGACATACATTTGACAGAAAAAAGGAGCGTCTGCTTTGTCGCAGGCGCTCCGTTTGAGGTTGGATTATTTACTTTTGTGCTGGTTTCAGCAGCCGGCATGTTCCCTCCGCCTCGTCCCGCTCTTTCAGCAGAGAGGCCAGAGCAGAGAAGAATTTCTTTTGCTGATAGTCCACGCTGCCGCGGTTCAACTGATGGGCATCCGCGTACTTGCGGATGGACAGGCCATCCACGAATCGCTCCCGGAAATAATCCTGGTATGCAGCCAGCACCGTTTTCAGGGCATCGTCCAGAAACTGCAGGTCCTCTTTCAGTTTGGCAAAGTCACTTTTGGTGATGGCGGCGAATCTCTTTTCCTTCACGCAGAGGCGATATTTGTTCCGGTCGAAGTTGTAGTGCTCGCAGAGATCTTTTGCGTATGCGTAGTAGGTAAGAGATTGCTGATAATCTCGGGAGTCATAAGCTTCATCCAGTTGCCGATTTTTTCGTTTACGTACCGGGCCCCGGAAGCCCTCCTCCTCCAGCCACTCTATGGCCTCCTCTGAGATCTTCATGTTGAGCAGTCGCTTATACTTGGCTTTCCGCTCACCGTTCACTTCCACAAAAGCACAGAAGGATTTTTTGCTGGAGGTGTAGTATCTGGGGACAGCCGCAAAGGGGTAGGTGGTCCAGACGACCATCTCTTCGTCAGTGTCGGCGTCGGTGGCCAGTGAGACCACATAGACCACTTTACCGTCGTACCGCCGGTAGTACCCGGCGCTGATCCGTCTGCCCGCCATCGCCGCACCTCCTCGCTTTTCTGTTTTCAGTATAGCGGAGTACAGGGTTTCTGTAAATGATGGAGGCTTTTATTGTTTACTCTTCCACAGAATTTGAGGGCACTTTCTGCCAGAATATTGAGGTGTGCATTTTCTCTACCACTTTCAAAGAAGAATCCAGCAGTAAAATGATCATGTAGTGGCAGATAGATAGATTTTATCTGAAAACTTCCCAGGGGCAAGTGATAGAGTGCGAATAGAACTAACATGTCCTTAATTCACTTCGTATCCTGCGCAGCAGAAAAATGGTTTTTGGTTTTGCTGTTGTCAACAACGCAGTTTATATGGTCCTGTTTATCGGACAGATACTGCGATAAAATATTTTATATGTAGAGTTTTACCCCTTTATGTGCTATTCTGTATATGAAATATTTTACAAGGTGGCGCCTTTTGATAAAAACACAAAAATAATTATTGGATTGGAGATTTCTTACATTTGAAAGAGCAAAAACTAATTATTACAATATCTATTGGCATTGGTATGCTTTCTCTACTAATTGCCACTGCTTTTGAGTTACAGATTGATAAATTTGTTTTTTCAGGCCAGACAATACTTTCAGGACATCGAGCATTTGTAATCGATATCTTGTTGGGAGTTTTTACGGGAGCACTGTTAACTGTTGGTGTTTCTGTAGCGTCTTTTCTGGTAAAAATGAGGAGCAGCCTTTTTGACTTTTGGGCAGATACAGAGATGTTTTCTGAAAAAGCCATCCTATTTGCGTCAAAATACTTCCCATATGGTGCAAATATTAAAACAGTAATTTCGGCTATTGAAAGGTCTCAAACACTATTAGATGATTCTTATTCTCTGCGCTCTGATTACTCCAATATTATTAAACTTCACCGTGATATTGTTTTCTTTAAAAAAGATTCGGAAATTAAGAGTCTGATAGATGAAATCATAAATTATGTTGGAAAAGTTAATGAAGATGTGTCGTCACTTTGCTATCTTCAAGTAAATTCCGATCTTACTTTTCAACAGAAAAGTAAATTAGCAACGGTTTTTGAACCTGATGATTGCAGTTTACAAATGTTAATAAAGAAATGCCGCAAACTGCAATCAAGATTGGGCGTCCATTTTAAATCGCCAGATTTTTTAGATATTAGCAATTCATAAAATACACATTCCATCACATTGGTATTTTTGCTTTGAAAAACTATTTCTGTAGGTGAAAAAAGTGTTCTACTATGAATCTGATTCTATAAATGAATTAAATCTTTCCGTACGCTCTTGTAATGCACTCAATAGAGCTGGTATCTTGACGGTCGGGGATCTTCAATCGCTGTCTGAGGAAGATTTATGGAAAATTAAAAATTTGGGCGCAAAAAGTGTTCAAGAAATTCTTGATAAAAGAGCAAGAATGGAAGTTGATTTAGGCCCGAAACCGGAAGTTGATTCAGTCCCTGAAACGGTACCATCTTTTTTAGGAAATGATGGAATTACATATCAAGATGTTGCTATTGAACAGATTGACTTTTCAAATAGAGCCTATAATTGCTTAAAAAGAGAGAATATTTCTTTCCTTTCGGAATTACTGCACCTTACATACGATGAGATAAAATCTTGGAATAAAGTAGGAGAGAAAACAGTAACAGAAATTATCGAGAAAAGGGATTCTTATCCGCTGCAACCCGTCTTTGAGACGGCAGGCACCGCGAATGCTGTGCAAATTGAAGCCCAACAGGCCCTCTGCAGATCGATTGCGAAACGTCTCTCCAATAGTTATAAGGTCGATTTGAAGTCGCTGTATGAACAAATTAGCCCGTTGTGTGAGATCTATTTTCAGGAAAACCCAGCAGAAACTATGACCGAAGAAACTCTTTTGGAGAACCCGGACTTCATCCGGGCGTTGTCGGCATCCCCGGTTTTTGCAAACGGGATTCAAGGCAAATTGTTGTCCGTTTTGAATAAATCCGTTTATGGTTGTACGGTCAAGCATCTCTCGGAAGTCTGTCGTCCCATTCCAGCAGATACTTTAGAAGTCAACTTGCGCTCTCTTGTCGCCACAAGACAAGTGACTCGAAACGAAGATGGGGCCTATACCATTAAACGGATGACCGCCATAGAGTATGCTGCGCAAATTCCTAATCAACGGCGCGGATATGTTCTGACCGAGAGACTGCACGGCCGTACATTAGAGGATATTGGAAATGAACTGAATGTACAGCGCGAGCGCATTCGGCAAATCACAGACAAAGCATTGGCACAGCATCCGACTTTGTATGAAGACCGTTACGCCGAAGTGTTTCAGAAATACGATTTTTCGCGAGATGATTTTCGACTTGCATTTCAAGAAAATGATACTGTGTTTGAATATCTCAAACTCGCATATAAGGCTGGTGACTTGCCGGCGGAGGAATTGATGGATGACGAATCTTTTCCAATTGTCTTCCGGCGTGCAGGAGAGCACATCGCATATAAGAATTGCGTGCAAATCGGTTCAACCATTGTTCCCTGCAGGCGTGACGCCCTATGCGACTATGCGTTGCGGCAATATGCAGTCGATGATATATCTTTCAGCTCTTTTGTAGATAAATATCATGCGCTGTTGTCAAATTTGAGTATCGAAGATAATCCTAAGCTCATAATAAGCGGTCGGGGATATGAAAACAAGCTTGCCGCAAGTAAAAATGTTCTATGGAAACACGGGAAGTGCCTGCGTTACTATCCTATTCTACTCTATGATTATACCAACTTGCTGGAGGCGTTAGATCTAAAGCAGTATACTGATGTTGAAATTTCCGCTCTTAAACTTTTTAACGAACACGCAGAGCTTATGCGGGAATATGACATTCGGGATGAATACGAGCTTCATAATTTGCTAAAGAAAATATGCACAGAAGAAGCATATCCAAATGTTCAGTTTCTGCGTATGCCTACCATAGAATTCGGTAATTTCAACCGTGACCAGCAAGTAATGGATTTGCTGCTTTCGTGCGCTCCTATCTCTAAAGAAGACTTTGCTCAACGCTATGAAGAAGAATATGGAATAAAGGCTGGTAGTGTGATGGCAAACTATTTAGGCTGCATCGCGGCCTATTTGGACGGGGACACCTATCGGATTGATTCTCTTGCCATGTCCGATGCAATGGCTCAGAAACTCAAAGGAGAGTTGACAGATGATTTCTATCTTCTTTCTGAGTTTCATGAGATCTACCGGCGCCTTTTTCCTGATGCGGACAGAGGGCTGCTCAACAGTTACAGTATTACAAATCTCGGCTTTCGCATTTACTCCAACTATGTTGTCAGCGGCAAATATCATTCCGCAGTCGAATATTTCAGGCATATACTTCTGGGCCAAGACATTGTGGATATTTCCACCTTTAAGAGAAGCCTTCTCTCAACGGTAACGTTTTGTTCCCAGCTCTATAAACTGCGCGAGGAAATGGAAATCGTTGAATTTGCCCCTCAACGCTACATACAAATCCGCAAGTTGAATCAAGCCGGCATCGGAAAAGAGGATTTACGAGGGTTCTGCGAGGACGTTGCAGAGTATGTAAGTGACGGAGAATTTTTCACCGTATTCTCCCTGCAAAAAGCAGGCTTTGCACACAAACTGGACGAATATGGATTTGATGACTGGTTCTACGCATCTGTTCTTGCCGAGAACAAAGATATGTTTTCTTATCAGCGCACGGGTGGAAGTCGCTTATTCCGAAAAGGTTCTTGCACAGTCGTATTGTCTGGCTTTATCGAAAATATTCTGGATTCTCAAGAAGCAAAATCTATGGATGTGTACGACCTGTCTGACTATATAGGAACTGAATTTGGACTATTTGTTCCGACATCCAAATTGATTGAAACCATTCGCGAGAGTTCCATGTATTACGATTCAATTTCGCAAAAAGCATATTTGGACTATGATATCTATTTTTCCGAAGTGTAAAGGTGTTGCCTATGGAACAGTCAGAAGCAAAAGTAAAAATTGTCGAGTATTTGCAAACCCATAGTCAGCCAGTCAGCCTTTTTCAGCTTGTCCATTTCGTATTACAAAACAAGTACTCAGATGCAGAAATAGGCAATGTTCTTTCGCAACTATTTGAAGAAAAACTTATTTATTACACTTCTCAAGGCATTATTGGAGCACCTCATAATCTGATGCAATTGATTGAACAGGTGCAGGAAGAAGATACCCGAAACATTCTTGAGTGTTTTTTCAGAGGCCAAAACATTCCAAGTGAGCAACGATCTAATGTCCATCAAATTGTCAAATTATTTTTGCGAAATCGGCGTCCTATCGATGAGGATTCCTATAAAAATGTATTTCGTAAATATCGCTTCACTCAAAATAGTTTTTGCACAATTTTTTCGCAGCCCGTCAGCACTTATCTTTACTTATCTCAAATTTGTAAGAAGGGCAAATTGGATTGGCGTCAGATACGGCTTGATAGTTCACAGCCAACTCAAGTGCGGAGTGCAGCTATAAACGCCATTAAAACTGAAGGGCTTTTGCTGGAAGGCACGGTGCTTCCTTGCACAGTAGAAGGTGTTGGACTATATCTATTACAACGGCATAAAACTTCTGTTGGAAAAGATGATTTATTTTTGGAGTATGTAAGTTTTCTCGACCAAGCCGCTCCGTTACCAGATTTCCTTACTGTAAGCAAGCATCGTTTTATTTCCATCTTGTCAGGCAGCAACCGAACAATTCTCGGACAAGCTGGGGCCTTGCGTTTTAGACAATCAAAAGAAAGAACAGATTGCGCAATGGTAAAACGGCTCAAGCTTTGGCAATATCGAAACCAATATGTATCAGCAGAGATAATCTACAAAAATGCAGTAGCGGAAATGGAAAAATCGGATATACAAAGCCCGTATGAACTCATCACAATTCTAAAGCAGTTTCCAGAAATCTGTGCAAAATATCAACTCACTTTTGCCAAAGCGCCGTTCCTGGTCTTTGGTACTGGGAATGCTACTTCTCAGTTACTGAATCTTCTCAAAGAACTTTCGCCGATCTCTGGCGACAGACTTGCGCAGGAATATGAGAGACGGTATGGTTTGAAGGCCACCACGGTGAAGACACAACTTCTGAAAGAAATATCTCCTTATTTGCGCAATGGCGTTTACGATTTACAGACGAGAAGCATTACGGACAAACAAATTCAAGCCATTGCAAAGAAATTAACAAAGCCTTGGTATACCGTAGAAGATGTTCAAAAGATTTTTAGGAGCAAGGTTGGTGCGCATTATGAGGCGTATCTATCTACAGAAAACCTGCGTAAAATTGGCTTTCGGAAAACCAATGTAATCATATATTCCAGTCAGTATCGCTCCCTTATAGAGTGCCTGGAGAAAAATGAATGGGCAGGAAACACATTTTATGTTTCAAATGAGATGTGGGAGAATCCACAGATTTATACAGCCTTGCAAAAGCAGGCAGCGAAATTTGAAATTATAGAATACCTGCCGCAAAAGTTTATTCGTCTGGCCTATCTAAAACGTAACGGCATTCATAAAAAGAACCTCTATGAATTCATTGATGAGGTTTGTGACCGCGTACAAGATGATGCCTATTTTACATTAAAGTTTCTGCGAGACCAGGGATATGAATTCCCTCTTGATGATTTGGGCTTTGATGACACCTTTTACTACTCCGTCCTGAAACAAGGGAAAAAGATTCAGGGCAAAAAAGTGGCGGGCACATATTTGTTCAGGAAATCAAAACAAGATGTGACCTTATCGGATTTTATTGAATCCTTGGTTTCTCAAGTCAGGAGCATCGATATATTTGATTTATCTGAACTAATTGGCACACAGTACGGAATTGCGCTTGCCCCGTCTTACATTCGTTTTCTTGTTTCTGATTCTCAGATGTACTATGATTCAATTTCCGAAAAAATATATTTAGACTATGATGAATACTTTGAGGAGGTCTGACAATGAATCTGTTAACTGACGGCATTAAATCAAAAGCCGTGATGCTTACACAGGGCACAAAAAAGCTTTCTATAGATAATCATACACAGGTGTACCCTGTATATAAAATCCGTCTCGACCAGCTGTATTTTAATGACCAGAATGATCGTATTGCGACTTGGATTAGCCAGTATAAGGCGGAGCATGCAGACGTTGCTTTGGAATCATTGGGGCACCCGGAGTACAACGATATTATTCAAGGATTTATTGTGGAAAGCAATCCTGAAGCAATTAAAAAGACGCAGAATAATATTGAACTTATTGGGCAACAAGAGGCTGGCGTGGTATTAACTGACGGCCGCATTATTGATGGAAACCGGCGGTTTACATGTCTCAGAAACATTGAAAAGAAAAGCGGAAAAACACAGTACTTTGAAGCAGTAATTCTTGACCATGATATTCGAAATAATGCCAAGCAAATCAAATTGTTGGAGCTAATGATTCAGCATGGAGTTGACAAACCTGTTGACTACAATCCCATCGATAGGCTCGTAGGCATTTACAACGACATTGTTGACAATAAAATTCTTACTGTTAAAGAGTATGCAGATGGTGTTAACCAGTCTGAAACCGACATCCAGAGAGAAGTTGAAAAGGCGAATCTAATGGTGGAGTTTTTGGAGTTTATCAATGCGCCTAAACAGTTTCACCTTGCCAGAACAATGAATTTGAATGACCCGCTGAAAGAGCTTAATATTATTCTCAAACAGTGCAAGGATGAAGAAAAACGCGAGGATTTGAAGAATATCGTCTTTGCGAATTTCCTGATGCAGCCTCACGGTGATATGACCCGATATATGCGAAAAATCAAAAAGATTGTTTCCAACGCAAAATTCCTTGATGAGTACTTGGAAGAGCAAATGGGAACGACAGAAAAAGTCTGTGATATTTTGGAGGAAACTCCGGTTGTTACAGACAAAGTCATTAACGAGAAGATTCGTACACAAGAAGACTTGAAAGAGGAATTTTCTCATTCTACAGAAAAATGGGTTAGTAAGGCTGATGGTGATGCCACTCGCAATCGTCCTGCACAGCAGGCTGAGAAAGCATATGAGATGCTGGATACCATTGACACCAATATCTTCAAGAAATTGAACGAAGAGCAAAGGGATGATGTTCGGAATCGGCTGGACCAGATTCAAGAAGCGCTCAACCGCATCAGAGGGGAACTTGATGTCTAATGTTTAAGGACTTATCTTTGCAGGCCACCTACTCCTCTTATGAGGATAATTTGGGAGAGCAGTTCTACTCTCCTGTGTTGGCCGAGAGCGTACGCTATGACCGTGCCACAGCGTATTTCTCTGCCAAGGCCCTTGCCAATTACGCCAAGGGTCTTGAGCGCTTTGCGCAAAATGGGTGCACCATGCGGCTTATTGTGTCCGCAGAGATCAAAAAAGAAGACTATCTGCAGATTCAAGAGGGATTGGCGCTGCGGGCTTCCTTAAGAGAAGAACTGGTTTCCAGGATGCGGGAAACGCTCTCACTTGAGGAAGAACGAAACATATCCAATTTGGCTTATTTGGTGGGTCTTGGAGTTATCGACATCAAGGTTGCTTTTACCCAGGAAGGCATTTTCCACGACAAGTTTGGAATCGTCGAAGATGCAGAAGGAAATATCATCTGTTTCCGTGGGTCCAACAACGAAACCGCAGCTGCCTTTGAGTCCAACTATGAAGCTTTCGATATCACCTGCAGTTGGCAGGCGTCACCGTTCGATTATTCCAAAATTACCAAGAGTCAGCAGACTTTTGAAAAGTTGTGGAGCAATCAGGACGAAAATGTTTGCGTTCTTGAAATGGACTCTCTCGTCTATCAGGAGCTGGAAAAGCACAATAAAGGCCGGCTGATTTTCGATCCTCTTCAGTTAGAAAACGAATGTATGCTCCTCGATTATGACGGCACATTAACCTTGGATTTTAAGGGGATTCCGAATCTTCTCTGGAACACATCTTTCTATAAGATGCGTCTGAAGCGGTATGTGGATGCTGCCAAAAGCACAAACGAACACATTTGCTTCAAGGATGCGCTGAAATATCCTCAATTTAACCGCATTATCAGTCTGCTGCAAAACGAGTCAGATAAACGCGGATACCGCTTTTTTGTAACTGCCCGTCTCAGAAAATATATCGCCGACAGAGAATTGTATATAGAAAAACGGGCAAACCTTGGCCTTGCGATTAAGCAGCGCAAGCCGGAAGTAATAGAAAAGTATGAAGAATATAAAGCTGTAGTGGATGACGCTTTCAGCAGACCTCTTCGTGAAAAACAGATGTGGGATTCTTTCTTCATGTGCACGATGAAAAAAGCCTGCAACTTCTCTGTCCCCGGTTCCGGAAAGACAGCTTCTGTTTTGGGTGTTTTTGCATACCTCCATGCCAAAGGTTTTGTCCGTCGCCTTGTGATGGTCGGCCCCAAAAATGCCTTTGGTTCGTGGCAGGATGAATTCCAGCTGTGCTTTGGTAACAAGCTTCCGCTTCAGGTGTTCAACATTCAAGATTATAAAACGCCCGAGGAAAAGCGAACGGCTCTTTTATTCGAAAGCGGCGGCGCAAATCTCGTCTTGCTGAATTACGATTGTCTGCGTTCCTATCTTCCGGAAGTCCAAAAACTGATTGGGCCTTCAACTCTTTTGGTTTTCGATGAGGTACATAAAGTAAAGGCTCTCGACGGAAGCAACGCCAGTAAAGCTCTGGAGTTAGCAGAAAACGCGTTCTACATAATCGCGCTCACCGGTACGCCGATTCCAAATTCCTATACGGATATATGGAACCTATTGAATATCTTGTACCACAACGAGTACGATGAATTTTTCGGATTTACCCTACAGCAACTTAAAGCCCCCTCACAAGATGATATCAATTTCATTAACAAAAAGATTCAGCCGTTCTTTTGCCGCACAACAAAACAACAGCTGGCAGTCCCGGATGCAAACCCGGATATCGTTGAAGAAGTGCCTGCAAACGAGGCGGAGAATCAGCTTTTCCATATTCTGCAGTTAAAATATGCGAAAAATAAGCTGGCACTTATTGTCCGCCTACTGCAGCTGGAATCAAATCCTGCGATGCTGCTGGAAAAGCTCGACCTATTAAAAGACTTTGCAGATATTCTGGATATTTCCGCCGCTGATGTGGCAGACATCGACTATGTGGATTATTCGGAAGATGTAAAGCGGCTCATCGACTCTATCGGAAGCACATCAAAGTTCCGTGCGTGTATATCTCTGGCGGAAAAACTGGTCAAGCAAAAGAAGCCAATCATTATCTGGTGCATCTTTGTGGATTCTATCAATCATATTGCCAGCACCTTGCGTAAAAAGGGCATTCGAGTAGAATGCATCTATGGTCAAACCAGCATGGATGACCGCCAGCAAATCGTATCTGCCTTTCGAGAGGGAAATGTGGATGTCTTGATTACTAACCCGCATACCCTGGCGGAATCCGTCTCTCTGCATAAATCCTGCCACGATGCGATCTATTTTGAATACAGTTACAACCTTGTTCATCTGCTGCAGTCCAAAGACCGAATCCACCGTTTGGGGCTGCCGGATGGACAATATACGCAGTATTACTATCTGCAGGAGCAGTTTGCCACAGATGCTGATGAGCTCTTCTCTCTGGACGCCCGAATTTTGACTCGTCTGTATGAAAAAGAGCAAACAATGCTTAACGCTATTGAAACAGATTGTCTGGAGTCTGCAACCACCGCACAGGAAGACTTGGAACTTATTTTTAAGGGGCTTAAATTATAGTTCAGGCTCCTCGCCAATATCATCTTGGTAAAACCAATGTAATATGAGACACAGCCCAGCATAGTGACTTTATAAAGGGGAGACCATGTATGGCAACAATTCGATGCCCACACTGCGGCAGTCCTGTGATGATTCGGGGCAGCCGCTGGGAGTGTGGTTGGTGTGGAGATTTCGGCAGTATTTCTTCTTTACAGCCCTCAGAAAAGGCCAAGCTGATGCGGGCGACCGCCCCTTCTGTTAAGGTGACCATTACGGTGGCAGACGCATCTGAGGAATCAGATGAAGAAGAGTCTTTATGTAAATTTTCCCCAAATGAATTGGAAGATATGGTGTGTCGGTGGGACTTTTCAGAAAATGAGTGGGCCTGCCGAGATCTGCTCGTTGCCGCCTTTCCTGAGGCGGTTCGATTCTGGACGGTAGAGGAACTTTCAGATATGGATACCATGGAACTTCTGGGGAAAGTCGGCGAGTGGAAACCGGAAGTAGGTATCCAGATGATGAAATTTCTGCTGGACACTGCAGAGCGTCATCTCCAGAAGCCGGAAGTTGCTGAACAGTTGCTGGAAAATGATCTGTACGAACTCTGCCGAAATCAAACTGTCCAGCCCAAATTACTGGCACAACTCAAAGAGGATGATCACTTGAACCGGCAGTTGTTCCAGAGTGCCTATGCAGGTGATCTCCAAGAGGAACTACTGGAGGCGTGTGACTGGTTTGGAGAATTGGTGCTGAAAGAGTGGCTTCAAACGCTTTTAACACAAAATCCTTATTTCAAGGGTTTTGACTAAATAAGACAGTCCGACCTGTGGCGATTCACAGGTCGGACTGTTTTGCTGTCTGGGTAAAACTCTTATCTTTGATAACACTGTACTAAAACCATCCTGAAAGATGTGGCTACAAACTGCATCCCAGTGCATTACTCTGACCACATGTTCAGCCACAGTGCCGGTCGGAGCACACGGAAACAGTCCATCCGAAGAGCGACAAAGAGTAAGCGGAATGGAGCAAAAACGGCTATAAAGTATTAGAAATAATATAAAAAAGATAATTATACCTCTTTGTATATAGCTTGTTAAAAACTGATATGCCTGATGTCCCGATCTGATCCTCTTGCCAGCAGAGCCTTTCCCAGATACAATGGGGACAAAAGGCAGTCAGTCCCCGTCCTACCGGACGGAATGTGAAATACCAAGGAGGGTGAAACCATGCAGCACGAATGCAGAATTACAGTATTGGAGACCAAAGTGTTTCCGGAGTATCAGGAGAAGTATCTTGCGGATCCCAAATCAGGTCCCTGCCCCTGCTTTCAGAAGGGAGATACCTTTTTGCTCAAGCGTACCGCTGAGCGGGACGATTTTTACCACCTGATGAACGGGAAATTCTGCGGGGAAGCATGGGACGCCATCAGCCGGTATGTCTACACAGCCCTCCAGGGCGGGGCCATCATGCACAAGTGGACCAATGATGAGCGGATGATGATCGCCTGCTGCAACGACGGGACCCGGCCGGTGATCTTCAAGATTGAGCGAATCGATATCCCCGAGACCGAAGAGGAACGGGAATGGCTGGAAAAGCAGAATTTCAAGAATACGGCAGAGGATGCCTACACCGGCTGAATCAGGGACAGGCCATCATAACATCCCCCAAAGTGGCGCACACTGTCCCTCCCTGTCTATTTCAGGGATACTTAATGCAAAGCGGAGCGCTCACACGGGCGCTCCGCTTCCTCATAGTTCTCTTTGCAGGTACACCATGTCCACTAACTGCACCCCGCACTCGTAAATGGGGTGGTCGTAGTGGTCGGTGAAAAAGTTTTTGACCAGATGGTGCCTGTAAAAGCCGCAGGTCTCATAAAAGGGGATGGTGGAGGGGCTGTCCCCAGTGCCCACCTGCATCGTTACATACTGGCCCGCGTATGTCCGGACGAGAAATTCCACCATGGCTTTTCCGTAGCCTCTGCCCTGGAAACCAGGCTCCACGGCGAGGTTCTTCAGCTCCAGAATTCCGTTTCCTTCGTCGGTTACCACGCATTCAGCCTTGACACCGTCATCCTCCAGCACATACATGGTCCCACGCTCTAAATAGCGATCCACCATATCCTCTTGCTCGTCGGCCAGCAGCAGTAAGTCGAGATATCTCTTTTTGTCCGTCTCCACTTTTCTGATTTCCATAGGCACACCTTATTGTTTCAGAAGCCGCTTCAGCGCGGCTGCGTCCAGCAGATTTACCGTCACGAATTTTCCCCCATAGAATACCGCCCAGTTGTTGAACACGCAGGGCAAGGACTTGGCCTTCTCCAGAGTGTCCACCGGAATGAGGGTGCAGGGTGCCTTCAGTTCTTCGCAGGTTTTCCGCACCAGCTCCACGCTCTGGTGGATGTAGGGACACTGGGAACTGTAATAGATGGTCAACTCCTGAGGTTCGATCGCCTGCCGTTTGGCGTTCTTCCCGAAGCGTGGCTTGGTTCCGTCAAAGGAGAGGGCCAGCAGCCGGTAGCCGTCCGGGGTGATATCCACCGTTTCAAATCCATATTTCTCTGCAAAGGCCTGGTCTGAGAGCCAGGCCTTCTGCTTTTCCGCCCCCAGCATACACACGCCGGACTTCCTTTTGGCCCTGGCGTCGGCTAGGCAGTACTCCATCAGCTGCCTGCCGTAGCCCTTGCCCTTGAACTCCCCGGTGACCCACAGGCAGTAGATATAGAGGTAGTTATCCCCATCCACCGGCACCCAGGCGGTCTCCAGCGGAGCGTACTCGATGAACACCACACCCTTGGCGTCCAGCTTACGGAACACATGACCTTCCTGAAGCCGCTCCCGGAGCCAGACCCGCTTGGCCTCCACGCCGGGGTGGGGCTTCTTGCTGCGGATGATGCAGCATATGTGCTCCCGATCCAAATTTTCTTCCGTCAGAGTGAGAAACTGATCCTCTATGTCCGCTACCTCCCGGAAAATCTGTCTCCATGATACCATGCCCTCCGCGGCAAGGCAATCCTGGAACTCCCAGCAAAAGTTTTTCTTGCAAGGGGAACACGACAGACAGTTGTCCGGTTCCTATGCTATAATGCAGACAGAAATGCGAAAGGCGGTGTACTCAATGAAGATGGAGCGCCTCATCGGCATCTTGTCCATTTTGCTTCAGCGGGAGAAGGTCACCGCCCCGGAGCTGGCAGAACAGTTTGAGGTGTCCCGACGGACCATCCAGCGGGACATCGAGTCTCTGTGCCGGGCGGGTATCCCCATCGCCACCGCCCAGGGCGCGGGGGGCGGCATCTCCATCATGGAGGGATACCGGGTGGACCGGACGGTGCTCACCGCCCCGGAGATGCAGGCCATCCTGGCAGGCCTCAGGAGCCTGGACAGCGTCAGCGGCACCCGGCGCTACGCCCAGTTGATGGAAAAACTGTCCGCCGGGACGGGCGGGCTGGTGCCCGGCGGCGCCCATATGCTCATTGACCTCGCCTCCTGGTACAAAACCAGCCTGCCGCCGAAAATTGAATTGATCCAGAGAGCCGTTGAGCAGCACCGCACCATCTGTTTTACCTACTTCTCCCCCAAGGGGGAATCAATGCGCACTGTGGAGCCCTATTACCTGGTGTTTCACTGGTCCACCTGGTATGTATGGGGTTGGTGCTGCAGCCGCAAGGCGTTCCGCCTGTTCAAATTGAACCGCATGACGCAGCTTCGTACCGGCGACCTCTTTGAGCCCAGGTCCGCGCCCCTGCCCGATTTGGAACCGGAGCGGGTATTTCCGATTCACTATCAGGTCACCGTGCTCTTTGATTCCGCTTGCCGCTGGCGACTGGTAGAGGAATACGGTGCGGACCGGCTCACCCCAGAGCCGGACGGTAGGCTGCGCTTTACCGGAGGTTTTCCCGATGCGGACAGCGTGCTCAGCTGGGTTTTGACCTTTGGGGATAAAGCAGAGCTGCTGGAACCGGAGGAGTTACGGGATCAGCTTGGGGCATTGACCAGAACTCTGGCCGACCGTTACAGGAGGAATTGATATGGCCTCTCATCAGGACTTTGTGGACTATGTGGCTGAACAGATGCGGGAGGCTGGAGCCATTCGCATCCGAAAGATGTTCGGCGAATACGGCCTCTACTGCGACGATGTGTTCTTTGCTGTTATCTGCGACGATCAGTTCTTTGTCAAGGTCACTCCCGCAGGTGAAGCGGCATTTCCCAATCTGCCTAAGGTCCCGCCTTATGAGGGGGCAAAGGACTACATCTGGGTGGAGGATGCGGAGAACCGGGAACTTATGACTGAGCTGACCCGCATGACCTGTGAGGCGCTGAAAAGTAAGCCCCAAAAGACGCGGAGGAAATGACCATGGCCTTTGACTACAAAAACGAGTATAAGGAATTCTATCTACCACGCAAAACACCGGGCATCGTCACCGTACCTGCCATAAACTTTCTGGCCGTGCGTGGTCATGGCGACCCCAACGAGGAGGGCGGAGCCTACAAGCAAGCCCTGGAACTTCTCTATGCGGTGGCTTATACCATAAAAATGAGCAAACTGGGAAAACACAAGTTGGAGGGCTACTTTGACTATGTGGTGCCGCCTCTGGAAGGCTTGTGGTGGCAGGAGGATACCCGGGGTGTAGACTACGCCCGCAAGGCGGATTTCCGGTGGATCTCCCTCATCCGCCTGCTTGAGTTTGTAACAGAAGATGCCTTCCGCTGGGCCGTCCGGGAGACCGAAGAGAAAAAACAGCGAGACTTCTCCAAGGTGGAGTTCTTCCCCTGGGAGGAGGGCCTGTGCGTCCAGTGTATGCACATCGGCCCATACGACGACGAGCCTGCCACCGTGACGGCTATGAAGGAGTACGCCAGGCAGCAGGGCTATGAGGAAGATTTCGGGGTGAACCGGTTCCATCACGAGATCTATTTGAGCGATGTGCGGCGGTGTAAACCGGAAAAACTGAAAACCGTCATCCGGCAACCGATTAAGCGGGCAGAGTGAGGAATGAGATGAACACCATTATTCGCGAAATGCGCCCGGAGGAACATAACCTTTTGCGGGAATTTCTCTATCAGGCCATCTATGTCCCGGAAGGCGTGGAGCCGCCGCCCCGGTCGGTAGTGGATCTGCCAGAGCTGCAGGTCTATCTTGCGGACTTTGGCACAAGACCCGGCGACCACGGCCTGGTAGCCGAGGTTGAGAAAAAAGTGATAGGTGCGGCGTGGTGCCGCATGATGGAGGACTACGGCCACATCGACAACGATACCCCCTCTCTGGCCATCTCGTTGCTGCCGGAGTATCGTGGACAGGGCACCGGGACACAGCTGCTGAACGGTCTTTTGCGTCTGCTTTGGGAGAATGGGTATCGGCAGGCATCCCTCTCCGTCCAGAAGGAAAACCCGGCCCTGCGCCTCTACCAGCGGACAGGATTCCGTATCGTGGCGGAGAGAGGTACAGAATATTTAATGCTTTGGGACGGCACCCAGGGGGGACAACAGGAAAATATGAATATGGACGCAGAGAAGCAGCGGGAAAGCAAGATCCGGCAGTGGTTCTCCATGTGGCTGGACAAGCGGGATACGGGCATTGAGGAGCTTTTCACCCAAGATGCCGTCTACATCGAGAGCTGGGGGCCGGAGTACCGCGGTAGCGGAAAGATCAAGCTGTGGTTTGATGAGTGGAATAGCCGGGGCACCGTAGAGCGCTGGAACATCCGGCAGTATTTCCACAGGGGAAACCAGACAGTGGTGGAGTGGGCGTTCCGGTGTGTCATGGCGGACGGCACCGTCCAGAGCTTTGACGGCCTTTCCCTCATCCGCTGGAATGAGGCGGGACAGATCTGCTTTTTACAGGAATTCGGCTGCAATGAAAATCGCTATGACCCCTATGCTCAGGGGAACGCCCCGGTATTCCGGGAGGAGCAGGCATTGTGGTTTTGAAAGGAGTATTGGTGTGGCGACTTCCAGGGTGACCATTCATTTCTCATGTCCAGTGGAGCAGGTGTGGCAGACCGTGACCGACCTCATGAATACCGCCTGGCGCAGTGATCTCAAACGGGTGGAGGTGCTGGACGAGACCCACTTTGTGGAATACACCAAAAGCGGCTATGCCACGAACTTCACCGTCACGGCCTGTGAGTCTCTTCGCCGCTGGGCCTTCACCATGGAAAACGGCAATATGTCCGGCTTCTGGGAGGGGATCTTTGAAACGGCGGAGGACGGCACACGGCTCCATTGCACCGAAACCGTGGGCGCCAAACACTGGTGGATGCGTCCCTTTGTCCCCGGCTATCTGAAGCGGCAGCAGAGACTGTATCTGGACGATTTGCGGAAAGAACTGCAAGAATAAGGCTTGTTATTTTGCGTTGCTTGCAGCACTGGTCGATGTTTTTCTGACGCAAAAAAGCATAGTTTTTTCCGGAAGGTTAGTTCCAACATCCGTGCTGTGACAGCGCCGCCGGACAAATATGAGCACGGAAAATCGGGCAGAGTCCGCTGCTTTCCGATATGCTGAAGGACAGAAGGGCGGTGTGACCAATGGATTGGGTAACCAGCATTCATCAGGCGATCCAGTATATCGAAGAACATCTCCGGGAGGAGCTGACCATCCGGGAAATTGCGCAGCAGGCGGCTTTATCCCCCTTTTACTTTCAGAAGGGCTTTGCCATGCTGTGCGGCATGACGGTGGGCGACTACATCCGCCAGCGCCGGCTCTCCGCCGCCGGGCTGGAGGTCCTCACGACGGACCGGAAAATCATCGACATCGCGCTGGAGTTCGGCTACGATTCGCCGGACAGCTTCACCAAAGCCTTTACCCGATTCCATGGCCTCACACCTGCCGCACTGCGAAAAAGCGGGGGCGCGGTCCGTTCCTTTGCTCCGCTTCGGATCAAAGTGACATTGGAAGGTGGTCAAAACATGGATTGCAAGATCATGAAAAAAGAGGCGTTTACGGTGCTCTGCCGGGCAAAGACCTTCAAGTATGAGGACGCGGTGACCCAGGTCCCCCAGTTCTGGGCAGAGCACTTCGCCGCAGGCGGCGGCAAGGTGGTGTGCGGCATGTACGGCATCAACCTGGACGAGAGCATGGGCGGCAATGAGTTTGAATATCTCATCGCTGACAACTACGATCCCGCCAAGGGGATCCCGGACGGCTTCACCACCCGCACCATCCCGGCCCATACCTGGGCGGTGTTCCCCTGCACCGGCCGGATGCCCCAGGCGCTCCAGGGCCTGAACCAGCAGATTTTCTCCCAGTGGCTGCCCACGAACCCCGACTACAAGATCGCGGCCGGTATCAATGTGGAGCTGTACAGCGACGCCAGCAAGTTTGAGGACGGCACCCAGGATCAGGACTACTACTGCGAGATCTGGATCCCCGTGGAAAAAAAGTAAGCAGCAGACAAGACAGGCCCCCGGCGAATAGCCGGGGGCCTGTTTCGTCCTCACTTTACCCAATAAACCACGGCATCCCGCAGAAAACGGGCACAGCCTAGCACCTTCTTGTCATAGTAGGCGGTGAACCGCTCGTCCATCACATAGAGCTCCGCGATCCCTCGGTGCTTAGCCGGGTCATATTGGTTTCCGGTGATGGTGAGCCACCGGCGGTGGAGGGCGGTGATTTCCTTGCCCTCCTCCCCCTCCGGGGACAGCCCAGCCTGGACGGCAGCCTCCAGACGCTCCTGGATCTCCCGGCCCAGATCCGTCCACTCCTGATACTGTTCCCGGGTCAGATGCATCACCGCGGCATTGGCCTCGTCCACTTCTTGGGCGCCGTATTTGGCGCGGATCTCCGCTCCGTAAACTTCCTCATTATGGGCTACTGTGCGCTGCTTGAACGCCTCAAATTTCTGCTCGTCGCTCATGATCTCGTTCCTTTCTTCCGCTCCGATGGTGTCTTTCACCGACCGGATGAGCTGTTCCAGCCGCTCCTGTTTCGCCTCCAAAGCGGCCAAATGGCTTCTCAGGGCGGCCAGACGGTCAAAGGAGGGATCGTCCAGACATCCCTTGATGCGGGCCAGCTCCACCCCGAGGGCCCGGTAATAGAGAATGTCCTGCAGTCGGTCCACCTCCGCCCGGCCATAGTAGCGGTAGCCGCTCTCCGCCACCCGGCTGGGTTTCAGCAGGCCGATCTGGTCGTACCAGCGCAGGGTGCGGGTGGTCACCCCGGACAGGCGCGACAGCTCCTGAATGGAATACTCCATAAACATCCCTCCCTGGAACTAAGGGTATCAGTTGACGGAGCGTCAAAGTCAAGGGGAAACGCTAAATTTCTTTGATTTCCCGCTGCAGCCGCTCCAGAAATACCGCCGCCGGAATGCCGTCCATACCGGCCAGGCGGCTCGCAGCCACTTGTTCTGGTACTTGCCCCAGATGAGGAAGGGGTTGTTGTAGCACCCGGCGTAGATGTTCACTACGCTGTCGATCCCATACCCCGCTACCGGCTCAGGTGTACCAGGGCCGTCACATCCGAGGTGCTTTGTAGATCTACTTCTCTCATGTCGTTCTTCATTCTGTTTGTGAAGTCCGGTTTGGTTGGCCGTGGTAAGTATCCCTTATCATAGCATAGCTCATGATTGTGGGCAACCGACCCTCATATTCTAGAGCCGAAACTTGTGGTATAATGAAACATCGTAAACAGAATGGAAGCTCAAACAGTGAGGACCAAATATGAAACACATTTTTCTTTTAGAGGATGACGAGACCCTGGGACATGGAATCGCCATGGCTCTGACAGGGACGGATACATCCGTCACCTGCCGTTCCACCTTGACCCTGGCCCGGGAAACACTGGCGGAGGAGCGCTTTGACCTGCTGATTCTGGATGTGAATCTTCCCGACGGCAGCGGCCTGGACCTGCTGCGTCAGGTGCGTACGAATGGGGACTCCACGCCGGTGATTCTGCTCACCGCCAATGATCTGGAGCTGGACGAGGTCACCGGGCTGGAGGCCGGGGCGGACGACTACATTACCAAGCCCTTCTCCCTGGCGGTCCTCCGGGCCAGAGTGAATGCCCAGCTCCGGCGGGGCGCTCCCACAGTTTCTCAAACGATATCCATAGGCCCCTTCACCTTCGATTTTGACCGAATGGACTTCCGCCGGGACGGGGTGTCCGTGGAACTGAGTAAAACGGAGCAACGCCTTCTGCGGGTACTGGTGGAAAATCGGGGACATGCTGTACCTCGAGCCACGCTGGTGGACCGGGTATGGACGGACGGCGCGGAATTTGTGGAGGAAAATGCCCTGTCCGTCACGGTCAAGCGGCTGCGGAACAAACTTGAGGCCGATCCAGCCAAGCCGGAATATCTAAAAACGGTGTACGGCATCGGCTACACCTGGGCGGTGAAACCATGACGGGATATATGATCGCGGGCGTGGCCCTGTTGCTGGCCCTGGCTGTGGTCGCCTATGACCGGTGGCACACTGCCCGCACAATTCGGCAGCTGGACGAGATGCTCACCGCCGCCATGAATGGCAGCTTTTCCGAACAGAATTTTGACGAAAGCCGACTCTCCGCACTGGAGAGCCGATTGGCCCGGTACCTGACGGCCAGCGCCCTGTCGGAGCGAAACGTGCGGGAGCAGAAGGACCAGATCAGCACCCTGATCTCCGACATCTCCCACCAGACCAAAACCCCGGTGGCCAATCTGCAGCTCTATGCCCAGCTGCTCTCGGAGCAGCCTCTCACCCCCCAGGGAAAGGACTGTGCCGCCGCCATCTCCGCCCAGGCGGAAAAGCTCCAGACCCTCATCGAGGCATTGGTCAAGACCTCCCGGCTGGAAACGGGGATCCTGGCCCTCCACCCCCAGCCCAGCGAGATTACCCGGGTAGTGGAGCGGGCCGCCGCCCAGTATGCCCCCAAGGCGGCGGAGCGTGACATTGCCCTGACCCGTGGAGCGCATTCAGGCTCCGCTGTCTTTGACCCCAAGTGGACGGAGGAGGCGGTGTGCAACCTGCTGGACAACGCCGTGAAATACACGCCCGCCGGCGGAGCGGTAACCGTGGAGGTCAGAAACTTTGAGCTGTTCTCCGCCATTCGGGTGAGCGACACCGGACCGGGCATCTCCGAGGTGGAGCAGGCCAAAATTTTCGGGCGCTTTTACCGTGCTCCCGGTGCTTATCAGGCCGATGGCGTGGGCATCGGCCTCTATCTCACCAGACAGATCGCGGAGAAGCAGGGCGGTTATGTGAAGGTGGAGAGCACGCCCGGAAAGGGAAGCGCATTTTCTCTCTATATCCCCCGAGAGACATAGAAAAGCAGCACACAGGAGGAATATACTGTGAGAAATGAATATGAAAACGAAGATCTTTTCCAGCAATACGCACAGATGTCCCGCAGCCGGGAAGGGCTTTCCGCGGCGGGAGAGTGGCACCAGCTCAAGCCCCTTTTCCCGCACTTAGAGGGAAAGGACGTATTGGATCTGGGCTGCGGCTATGGGTGGCACTGCAAGTTTGCCGTGGAGCAGGGCGCCCGGCGGGTGCTGGGCATCGATCTAAGTCAGAAAATGATCGAGGAGGCCAAGCGGCGCAACGATGGGGAAGGGATTCTCTATCGCGTGTGCGGGATCGAGGAATATGAATATCCGGAGGCCGCATGGGACTGCGTGGTTTCCAACCTGGCGCTGCATTACGTTGAGGACCTGAACGCCATTTTTGAAAAAGTCCATCGGACACTGAAAAAGGATGGAATCTTTTTGTTCAACATCGAGCACCCTGTCTTTACGGCAGGTGTGGGACAGGATTGGGCCTACGGGAAAGATGGCACGCCGCTGTACTGGCCCATCGATCAGTATTTCATGCCCGGGGAGCGCATCACCCACTTCCTGGGCTGCGAGGTCCGCAAGCAGCACCATACGCTCACCCAAATCCTGATGGGACTGCTTCGCAGCGGATTTGTCTTGGAAGCGGTGGAAGAGGCGAAGCCTTCTGCGGAAATGCTGGACATTCCTGGTATGCGGGATGAGCTGCGCCGGCCCATGATGCTGTTGGTGCGGGCCAGAGCGGCACATTGACGGAGCCGGACAAAACTTCTTTCAAAACTGTCATATTCTCGAAAGTACCAGGACAGATTTCCATGCTAAAGTCTGTATTGTCAAAAGACGGTACAGACTTTTTCTTTGGAGGAATATCGTATGACGATTCTTGAGACTCATGATCTGAAAAAATACTACGGCGCCGGGGACACCCAGGTAAAGGCTCTGGACGGCGTGGACCTGAGTATCGAACAGGGCGAGTTTGTAGCCATAGTGGGCACCTCCGGCTCCGGCAAGTCCACGCTGCTTCACATGCTGGGCGGGCTGGACCGCCCCACTTCCGGCACCGTCGCCGTAGACGGCAGAGACATCTTCGCCCTGAAGGACGAGGCCCTGACCATCTTCCGCCGCCGGAAGATCGGCTTCGTGTTCCAGTCCTACAATCTGGTGCCGGTGCTTAGTGTATGGGAGAACATTGTCCTGCCCGTGGAGCTGGATGGGGGCAAGGTGGATGAGGCCTATGTGCAGGAGGTTATCGCCACCCTGGGGCTGGAAAAGAAACTCACCAATCTCCCCAACCAGCTCTCCGGAGGCCAGCAGCAGCGGGTAGCCATCGCCCGGGCCCTGGCCACCAAGCCCGCCATTCTTCTGGCCGATGAGCCCACCGGCAATCTGGACAGCAAAACCAGCCAGGATGTGCTCAGCCTGATGAAGGTGACCGGGCAGAAGTTCGCCCAGACCATGGTGATGATCACCCATAACGAGGAGATTGCCCAGATGGCCGACCGGATCGTCCGCATCGAGGACGGACGGATCGTGGCGCGGTAAGGAGGAGATCATGATGAAAGTCTCCAACCGGGGCTGCATCCGCCGTCTGAGTTTCCGTGCCCTTCTGGCCAGCCGCACTCGCAATCTGGTGGCGGTACTGGCCATCGCCCTGACAGCGGTGCTTTTCACCTCTCTCTTTACCATTGCCCTCTCCATCAACGAGGGAATCCAGCAGAACAACTTCCGCCAGGCGGGAGGCTGGGCCCATAGCACCTTCAAATACCTCACCGAGGAACAGTTTGAGGAGTTGAAGGACGATCCTCTCATCGAGTCCTGGGGCCTTCGGCGGTTCGTGGGGATGCCCACAGAGGTGCCCTTCAACAAATCCCATGTGGAGATCGGTTACTCCGACGCCAACCAGGCCCACTGGGGCTACTGCGACCCGGTGGAGGGCCGCCTCCCCCGGGAGGGTACCGACGAGGCGGCCACCGACACCCATGTGCTGGAACTGCTGGGGGTGGAGCCGGAGATCGGTGCAAAATTCACCGTCACCTTTGAGGTGGACGGCCATACCACCACCCAGGCCTTCACTTTAAGCGGCTGGTGGGAGTATGACGAGGCGGTGGTGGCAAATGATATCCTCATTCCCGAAAGCCGGGCGGACGCTATCCTGGCAGAAGTGGGCGTCACCCCGCCGGGCAGCGACGGCATGACCGGCAGCTGGAACCTGGATGTGATGCTGAAGCATGGCGCCCGCTCCATTGCCTCTGACCTGGAGGAGATTTTAGCCAACCACGGCTATCAGTCGGAGACACCGGGAGAAACCTATATTTCCACCGGCGTCAACTGGGGTTACACCGGGGCGCAGCTCTCCGATAAGCTGGACCCCACCGTGGTGGCTATCATCGTGGGGGTGTTGGCTCTCATTCTGCTCACCGGGTACCTCATCATTTACAATGTGTTTCAGATCTCCGTGGCGGGGGATATCCGCTTCTACGGCCTGCTGAAAACCATCGGCACCACGCCCCGACAGCTTCGGCGGATCATCCGCACCCAGGCGCTGCTTCTCTCCCTCGTCGGCATTCCCATTGGACTGCTGCTGGGCTGGTTGCTGGGCGGCGTGCTCACTCCCGTCATTGTCGCACGGCTGGATGGAGTGACCAGTGTGGTCTCGGTAAGCCCTCTTCTCTTTGTGGGCTCGGCCCTCTTTGCCCTGGTGACGGTACTCATCTCCTGCCGCCGCCCTGGCCGCCTGGCAGGCAAGGTCTCTCCGGTGGAAGCGGTGCGCTATACCGAGGGAAAGGCGCTGAAACAGAAGTCCAGGCGAGCGGGCAAGGGGGTCTCCCTTTTCTCCATGGCCTGGGCCAATCTTGGCCGCAGCGGGGGTAAGACCTTCCTCACTGTGCTGTCCCTGACCCTGGCCGTGGTGCTGCTGACCCTGACCGTGACCTTCACCAACGGCTTTGACATGGACAAATATGTGTCCAGCTTCACCGCCAGCGACTTTATCCTGGCCGATGCGGGCCAATTCCAGACCGGCGGGGACGGCTTCAGCGACGAGATGGGGGTGCCGGAAGAGGTCATCGCCGCCGTGGATGCCCAGGGCGGCATCACCAGGAGCGGCCGCGTGTACGGCAAGACCGCTCCGGCCCTGGAGTTCGTCACTGAGGAATACTATCGCTCTATGTGGGGACGCTGGAACACCCAAGAACAGCTGGACAGCATGGTAGCCTTCCAAGATCGCACTGAGGGCGGCCTTCTGGCGGATCGGGTACAGCTCTACGGCATGGAGCCCTTTGCGCTCAGCCATCTGACGGTGCTGGAAGGGGATCTCTCCAAACTAAACGCCCCTGACGGGAACTACATTGCCGCTGTGTACAGCACCGATGACTACGGTAACCCGGAGCTGAGCAGTCATTGGGCCCGGCTGGGGGATACGGTGACCATCCGCTATGTGGAGGAGTTTGAATACTATAATCCAAACACCGGCGAGGTTTACGGTTCTTTGGAGAATGTTCCCGAAGGCGCCCCTTACACCGAGCGGGCGATCAAGTACCGGGATGTGGATTACACCGTGTCCGCTCTGGTGACGGTGCCGTCCGCCCTGAGCTACCGCTACTACGGCGCCGACGAGTTCGTTATGGGGGCGGAGACTTTTATCCGGGATACGGGCACCGACTCTGTCATGTACTATGCCTTCGATACCACGGACGAGGCCAACGCCGCCATGGAAGCCTTTCTCAAGGACTACACAGAGAATGAGAACCCTCAGTTTGACTACGAGAGCAAGGCCACCTATGCCGGGGAATTTGAGAGCACCCGGAGCATGTTCCTCCTGCTGGGGAGCGCTCTCAGCTTCATCGTCGGGCTGGTGGGTGTGCTCAATTTCTTCAACGCCATCCTCACGGGCATCACCGCCCGCCGCCGGGAGTTGGCCGTGCTCCAGTCCATCGGTATGACGGGGCGGCAGCTGCAGACCATGCTGGCCCTGGAGGGGCTGCTCTATACTCTGGGCGCGGCCCTTTTGGCCCTGGTGCTGATCGTGGCAACGGCCCCCTTTGTGGGTCCCGGGCTCAATGGGTTCATTTGGTTTTTCACCTACCGCTTTACCATCTGGCCCATTGTCGTGGTGCTGCCTCTGTTCGGTGCCCTGGGTGTCCTCATCCCAGTGCTCAGCTGCCGCGCCACCCAGCGTTTTTCCGTGGTTGAGCGCCTGCGGCAGGAATAAAAGACAAAGCCCCAAACAAGCCAACTGCACGCAGCGTTTACTTGCGGTTGGCTTGTTTCCATTCTTACAACATGTTCTGTATCATGGTATCGTGCGTTATCGTTGTCAGCCGTCATCGATCTCTTTCCGGACAGAGAACAGTTTCTGAGCGTTGATCGACACAAGTTTTAGTTGATAATTTCCATGCAATTCGGTATGATGGAAACGAACCATCCGACCTTACAAGTTACTACAACCGACTTACACTGTACGCATGGAATCATGCGTGATTTTTGGGAGATGCACACGAATCAGTTAAAAACACCGTTGATTCTATCGAAAAAAATGGATTCTGCCTGTGGAGGAAACCACATCTGGGGGATGTGGCTTCTTTCTTGCGGCCTTTTCGCGCCTTGCGTCAGCCTGTCCAAGTGACAGGGTGTCGCGGGGCGTTTTTTCTATCTTCGGAAAGGAGTCAGAAACAGAGACTGCGCCAAGAGTTTGCCAACGCTTCGAGAGAAAGAGGGCCATTTTTGGCCCTATGCATCCTGTATAGTATGTCTACCACAAACGATGAAAGGAACAGGAGGAACGGATCATGCCGACTGCCGAATGGTTGAACAAGTACGAATCCATCCAGGACAAACTGGCCTGCAAAACGGACCTGGACGCGCATTTTACCGAAAAAGTGATTGGTAACATGGAGGTGGATGTGCTGGACATCGGCACCGTCCACTTCCCCACCGGAACGATCTTTGCCTGCGATCCGCTGGTGGAGCTGGAGGACACGCCGCCGTTCCTGCAGACGATCCCCGCCGGAACTTATCCCGTCAAGATCTGCGTGGTGCCCAGCGAAAAATACGGCGACCGCTACGCCTGCGTCAAGGTGGAGGTCCGCCGGGAGAAGCCTGTCCGCTATGAACTGGGCATGACGGGCAGCGAGGATCTGGACGGGGAACTGGACGAGGGCGATTATTTTGGCTTCGGCGTCGACGCCGGGATGGGCTGTGTGGCGGACATCCAGGCCCAAGCGGCTTTCAAGGAGTACTGGGCCAAGCGGCTGGAGGAGGACCCGGACATCGACCCCTACAACGATCTCTTCTGCGACCTGCTGGAGGAAAACGCCAAAGCCCACCCCAAATACCAGAGGACCTACGGTGACTGGCTCAACTGGACGGTACCGGACACGGACTGCAACCTGCCCATCTTCGCCTCCGGCTGGGGTGACGGGTACTATCCCGTCTATTTCGGCTACAACGCAAAAGGAGAAGTCTGCGCCGTGTATGTGCGCTTTATCGACATTGAGGACGAGTACCAGGATTAGGCATACGGAGGCAATCAGAAAGATACCACGGAACCGACCAAGGAGGAACCGTCTATGGACATTTTGCAGCAATGCCAGAAGTGGAATGAGAAGGACGAATATCAGAAGATCATAGACGCCCTGGAGGCCATTCCTGCCCAGGAGCGCCCCCCCGAGATGGACAGTGAGCTGGCCCGCGCCTACAACAACCTGGCGGACCCCTATCAGCCCGGGGGCCGGGACCTGCTCCGCAAGGCCATCGCCCTGTTGAAGCCCCATGAGGACTATTTTCAGGGTGACCACTGCTGGAATTTCCGCATGGGCTACGCCTATTACTATCTGGACCAGGAGGGCCGGGCTCTGCGGTACTTTGAACAGGCGCTGGAGGCCCGCCCCGGCGACGAGGATACCCTGGAGCTGATCGACTGGTGCAAGAAAGGCATTGCTCTGCCTCGGTTTTCCGCGTGCTTCCGGGAGCGGACGGCAGCGGCGTGGGAAAACTTCGCCGAGCGGGAAGGCCAGCTGCGCCAAATCATGGACGAGGATGAGACCCATACGCGGGGCGAGAAGCTGATCCGTGCGTGTGAGGCCATTCTGAACCAGGCATTTGACGACATTTCTTTCGAGCTGGGCTTCAACGGCGAAACGTATGAGCTGATCCTCACCCCGGAGGGAGACAAGGTCAAACTGTTTGAGCTGGTCTATTTCCAGAAGCACGCCCCCAAATCGGTGCTGGAGCACTGGAACATCCTGGTAGGCCGGCAGCCTCTCCAGAGCATCGGCCTGCGGACCGAGGACGGCTGTGAGATCTCCGGAGACGATGTGCAGATCTGGCTGGAGGAGCTGGATAAAAACCGTTTCGCCATCTCCGCCTACTGTGAAAAGCTTCTGCCCATGCTTCAGGCGTCGGAAGGCAGAGTCTGGTGGATGCTCACCACCCTCACTGATCAGGTGCTGGGCGAGATCTCCCACATGAGATACATCGACCGCTTCGATGTGCTGGAACAGCCCAAAGAATCGCCGTCCATCCGTATGTCCCAGCTCCCCGACAAACTGCGCGAACAGGGGCTGAAGCTCTCCACCGACCCGGAGGCCTATCTGGAGACCTACCTCGGCTACCAGATGGAGCCCCATGAGGACCCGGACGCCGACTGGCGGCTGGATGTGATGGCGGGCTCCACCTGCTGTGCCCCTTTGATCAACGGCTATCTGGAGGCGGACAACGACTCCATGGACCGTCTCCACGCTGACGGCGCGGTGGCAGGCTTCTTCTGCTATCCTCTGGATTCCCTGCGGGAGGGGGAAGAAACCCAGAACATCTTCGCCTTCCGGGACCGGCTGGAGGAGGCTCTCACCGCCGGGGACGGCCCGGAGCTGCTCACCCTCACCGGCGGAGCCACCGGTCTCTACTGCGGCTATGTGGACTTTATCGCCTGGGACCTCCGTGCGGCGCTCCAACTGGCCCAGGAGTTCTTTGAGGACAGCGCCATCCCCTGGGCCAGCTTCCACACCTTCCGCCGTGAGGCGGGCTCGGTGCGCCTGAAGGCCGCGCAGGAAGAGCACTCGGACGGTGAAGCGCCCCAGCATGAGGACTGGATTCCCGAACTCTACACCGAGGCGGAGATGGAGGCCGTCGAGGGGCACATCCAGCGGTATTTCGGTACGTTTGAGAACGTGTACCACGAGCTGATCTCCCCGGACATCCATGTGGACATCTGCGTGGTGCCCCCCTCGGAGGAGCGGGACTACTATACCCTGGTCACCATGGGCATGGGCGCCCACCGGATGAACGTGCCGGAGGAGCTGGCAGAATACCAGCTGGAGCGTGCGGAGCTGGCCATCGCCCTGCCGAAGGATTGGAAACTCGGCCACGAGGACCTGGAACATGAGCGGTGGTACTGGCCCATCCGCCTGCTGAAAACCCTGGCCAGACTGCCCATTGCCAGCGATACCTGGCTGGGCTTTGGGCATACCATCGACAACCAGGAGGACTTCGCCGAGGACACGAAGCTGTGCGCCGCCATTCTCACCGCCCCGCAGAGTGCAGCGGACGGCGGCGAGGTCTGCCCCCTGCCGGGCGGCGAGGAGGTCAACTTCTATCAGGTGATCCCCCTCTACCGGGACGAGCTGGAGTACAAACTGGCCCACGATGCGGACGCCCTGCTGGGCAAAATGGATGGCATCTGCTTTGTGGTGGAGCCCAATCGCCCGGATACCATCACCAGAGCCTCCCTTTGCAGCGGGGACGATGCGGACGACTGCGTGGCAGAAATGGATGACGGGGCCTGGCACCTGGAATCCATGCAGGAAAAGGAACTGCCGGTGGATGAGATTCATGCCTATAACCACATGGCCATCTATCTGCGCTGGTGCATGGAGCACGACCTGATGGGAGAAGAATTCCTTGCGGAGTACGGTGATGTGGTCGAGAAGGTCAAGACCGAACCTGCCAGCGTGGACCTGCGGGTCTTTCTCCGGGATGAACTGGACGGCCAGCTGGTCGGACCTCTGTTCAACCAGAAGGGCCGGGCCTTTGCCTCCTACTACTATGGCGAGTCGGACAACCCCTACTTCCCCAGCGACATCGACGACTATGCGTTTCACTATTTCGGCGCAGAACAATATCACTCCGAGGAGTTTCAGGACGAAGCCTACCTGTTCATCCCCTTCGACGAGAACTACTACCAGGCCATGGCAGCGGTGATCGAAAAACGCTTCGTGAACTGGCAGGGACAGGACTTTGACGAGGAGACGCTGGAGCCCTCGGATCTGGCCAAGGCCATGATGGCGTATCTGGACTGCGAATGCACCTATTTCCCCGCCATGAAGGACGACGACCCCATCATGGCAGCGTACCGCTACGCCCAGCGGGAAGGTGTCAAAGAGGGCTTTGTGCCGGTGCTCCTCAAGGCGGACGATGAAACTCTGTGGGAGTGTCTGATTCTCAACTCCGACCCGGACCACGACGGCGCGGATGACTACGCCTTTGACCCGGACAAGGTGGCGGAATACCGGCAGAAGATGCTCGCCGCCCCCGGCAAGGACGGAAAGGCGGTCCTGGAGTACCGGAAAAACCAGCGCAGGGAAGAAGCCGAGGAGGACGATATGGACTGGAACGAGGAGATCCTGGGCGTGATGGAGGGCGGATATGCGAATGACCGTTTCTCCAGCTACTGGGACTGCGACAGCGAAATGACCTATCCCCTCATTCTGGCCAAAATCCCGGTGCAGCACCCCTGGGAGATCTTCGCCTGGCTGCCCTTTGGAAACTGGAACGAGTGCCCCGACACCCCCGAGCTGATGGCGGCGGCGAAATACTGGTTCGAGCAGTATGGCGCGGTGCCCGCCGCCATGACCTACGACGAGCTGGAGTTCATCCTCCCCTCCCCGGTTCCCCGGGAGAAGGCGATGGAGGCGGCGTTGGAGCTGTACGGCTTCTGTCCCGATGTGGTTGACCAGGGGCCGGAGGACGCCACCGTGGGCACCCTGGCCGATGGGCTGCGGCAGTCCACCATCTGGTACTTCTGGTGGGACTGATCGAGCAAAGACACGACTGGACAACAAAAAAGACAGCGGGCTTTGCCGTTCTTGAATCGATCACACAATTCAAGGGCGGCAAAAGCCCGCTGCAACTTATAGGGATGGGATGGGGAAATGGCTTCTAGTTAAAGCAGGTGGAGCTCCCGGACCTTCTCCATCCGCGCGATCACCGGGACGCCGAAGGGACAGCGCTTCTCGCAGTTCCCACAGGCGATGCAGTCCTCCGCCCCGGCGCTGAGGGCCTGGTAATGGGCCCGGATGGACTCCGGCACCTGGGGCTGCATCACCGCCAGGTCGTAGAGCTTGTTGACCATGGCGATGTCGATCCCCTTGGGGCAGGGGGCGCAGTGGCCGCAGTAGGTACACTGTCCGGAGTAGGCGTGGCGGGGCGCGCCGGCCAGGGTGCTGGCGTAGTCCCGCTCCTCCTCGGAGGCCGTCTCATAGGCCACCGCCTCCAGCACATGCTCCGGGGTATCATAGCCCGCCAGGATGCTGGCCACGGCCGGCCGGGTCAGGGCGTAGTGGATGCACTGCACCGGAGTCAGCGCCACGCCAAAGGGAGAGGTGCTCGCGGAAAACAGCCGTCCGCCGGCGTAGCCTTTCATCACGGTGATGCCCACGCCGCGCTGCTCGCAGAGCTTGTAGAGCTCGGCGCGGTCCGGATGAATGCCGCCCAAACCCTCTACGTAATGCTCCGCCGAAAAATAGTCGTTCATATCCTCGCTGGCGGGGAGGAGATCAAAGGCGGGGTTGATGCTGAACAGGATCATCTCGATCTCCCCGCTCAGGGCGGCCAGGATGCCCACCTTGGGGTTGTGGGTGCTCAGGCCGATATGGCGGATGACGCCCTTGGCCTTCTGCTCCTTCACATAGGCCAGGAATTCCCCCTCCATGATGCGGTGGAACTCGGCCTCCTCGTCCACGAAGTGGATCATGCCAAGATCAATGTAGTCGGTGCCCAGCCGGTTCAGCAGGTCCTCAAAGGCCGGTTTCACCTGGTCCATGTCCCGGGTGCGGACATACTGGCCGTTCTGCCAGGTGGAGCCGAAATGCCCCTGGATGATCCAGCGCTCCCGCCGCCCGGCGATGGCTGCGCCGATATTGGAGCGCACCTTGGGTTCCGACATCCAGCAGTCCAGAATGTTGATCCCCTGGGCCTCACAGCAGTCGATCACCTTCTTGACTTCCTCCGCGTTGTGGCGCTCCAGCCACTCCGCCCCCAGACCGATCTCGCTGACCATCAGCCCCGTATTGCCCAGTGCCCGATATCGCATGGAAACTCCTCCTTCTAAGCCAGGTACTTTACCCTATCTTACCATACTTTCACGGCTGGTCAAGCACAGGACGGCGGTTCAAATGAACCGCCGTCCTGTGCTTGATAACCTGTTTGAATGATTTGTGCTTACTTCCCCATCGCCCGGAACAGGAAGGTGACGATCTGGGCGCGGGTACAGATTTCATCCGGGCCGAAGGTGGTGGCACTGGTTCCGGCTGTGATGCTGTTTTCTACCGCCCACAGCACCGCGTCGTAATAGTAGCTTCCCTCTACCACGTCGTGAAACGGGTTGGCCTTACCACTCGGCGTATCCAGGCCCTTGGCCCGGTACAGGAGCGTGGCGATCTGGCCACGGGTGCAGACCGCATCTGGGCTGAACATGGCATCCCCCGTGCCGGCGGTAATGCCGTGGGAGACCGCCCAGCGGACCGCCTCGGCGTAGTACGCATCTTCGGGCACATCGGTAAAGCTCATGCTCCCCCGGTTCTCCACAGGGCTTCCGGCCGCACGCCACAGGAAGGTAACGACCTGAGCGCGGGTACAGGCCATATCCGGGCTGAACGTCGCCGCATCGGTGCCGGCAGTGATCCCCTCGGAAACGGCCCATTTGACCGCTTCTGCGTAATAAGCATCGGCCGGTACGTCAGTAAATACCGTCTCCCCAGGCTGCTCACTCTGGAGGAAGGTGGCTTTGACCGTGACCTTGGAGGCAGGCATGGTAAAGGTATACTTACCGTTCTTCTCTGTAACCGGGACCTCCTTGCCGCCCTGGTCGGTAACGGTCAGCGTATCCAGCCGGTAGCCCTGGTCCGGCTTCACAATCAGGGCCACGGTTTCGCCCTTGGCGGCTTTCTGGGGCTCCACGGCGATGGTGCCGTGTTCGGTGCTCACTACGGTAATCTCATAACTGGCAGCTCCGGAACCGCCGCCACCGCCGCCGGTGCTGACCTTGGTGTAAACGGCCCGCAGCTCCACATTTTCGCCGGGCATCCCAAAACTGGTTTCCGCGCTGGTTTCATCTGCCAGAGACACGCCGCCGGAGACGATCTCCCAATGGTCGAAGCGGTAGCCGCTCTTGCTGTCGGCGATGATGGTGACAGTAGCTCCCACCTCATACAGGCCGGAGCCGCTGCCGTCTGTGACGATGACAGCGGGCTTCTCGCTGACAAAGGCGGCATAGTGCGAGAAATGGTTGGTGGTGAAGGTGATCGCGCTGTTTTCGAACCTGGCACGGATATAGGTGATATAGCCATCGGCGGAGATGTAGCAGGCCACAGCGGTCTTTCCCTCCATACCGGCCGGGATCGTGTAGGGAATGGTGATTTCCACGCTGCCGTTCAGCTCGCTCAGGGTCGTATTGGAGCCGTCGGCGTGGGTGACCGTCAGAGACAGGTCCACGATGGCGGGCTCATCGGGCAGACTGGCCAGAGCGGCCTTCTGGGCCTCGCTCATATCCTCCGGCTGCACTTCGCTCATATGCAGCGTGACCTTGTCGTCCGGACCGGTGATCGCATCGGCGATGGTGTCGAGCACCGGATCGCTCATGGAGATGGAGGCATCCTCCGAGCCGATGGCCAGGGAGCCGTCGCCCTTGGCCAGGCCGTCCAGCAGGTCACCGGGCAGGGTGACGTCCTTCACACCGGTCAGGTTGCCCAGATCGATGGCGGTGTCGCCGCCGGCGTTGGAAAGGATCTCGTCCAGCGCACCGTCGGGAAGGGTGACTTCCGCCTTGTCGCCGTCCACAGCAACATCCACGCTGACATTGCCGTCGCCGGTGTCCACAAAAGCGCCCTTCCGGATGACAAGCGTGCCCTCCGCAGTTTTGGCTTCGCTGGGGATCAGGTTGTCGCTGGAAAACAGGGCAGCACGGACGCCATACTCACCGGCCTCGGCGGGGAGCGCAGTCGTCCAGGCGTCGTTTACCAGATATTCCACGGTGAACTTCGCGGTGCTGTCCTGTGGCGTGATGGAGACGGAGACGGGGCCGAGACCGGCCATGCTCTGTTCCAGATTGCCCAGGGTGATGGTGTAGTCGGCCGCCTTTTGGACGGTCAGGTTGCCGGAAACGAACTGGATGTCATAGTTTCGGGCAGTCAGTCCCGAGACGCTGATGGGGTACGCACCAGCCTTGCCGAACTGTTGATAGGCGCAGGTATACACGGCGGTACCTTCGAGGACGCTTTCGTCCTCGCACTTCACAAAACCAGACGCGGCATAGCCGCCGTTGGCAGGGGCCTGGCCATAGGTGATGGTGTGGTCGTTGGCTGTGATGGTCAGAGATGCCTTCTTGACAACCAATGTGAAGTGGATCTCCGTCTTGGCATACTGGTCGGGAACTGCGGCAGCCGTGGCCGTGATGACGGTCGTACCGGCGTTCCGGATGGTCACAATGCCCTTGGAATCCACCGTTGCAATGTCGGGGTTGCTGCTGGTATAGGTCACGGCACCGCCATCTTTGCTGCTGTTCGTGGCCTCAGCCCAGAAATCCGGTGTACCATAGGTGTAGGTGACCGTCTCGCCGATGTTAAAGGGCCACTCCAGCTCCTGCTTGGGCCACTTGGATATGGTTTCGGTCTCGGTCTCACCGCAGCGCTTACAGGTGCGGGTCCGGGAGCCGTCCTCGGTCTCCGTGGCAGGCTTGGTGATCTCCCACTCACCCCAGTCGTGGCCCAGGGCCTCCACATAGGTGTCCACATAGCTGTCATCGCAGCGGGAACAGGTATGGGTGGTGTAGCCCTGCTCCGTGCAAGTGGGTGCGGTGACAGAATCCCGGAAGTCGTGGCCCAGAGCGGGAATCTCCTGATTTTCCTGGGCGCCGCAGCTGATACAGGTGAGTGTCTGGGAGCCTGCCTCCGTACAGGTGGCCTCCTTGGTGACGTCCGCCTCACCCCAGACGTGCTGACCAGCCTTGCGGATGACCTCGTGACAGACAGCGCAGATATCGTCTTTGGTGCAGTCGCTCTCCGTGGAGGTGTGTCCGGTGGCGGGGATTTCGGTCACGTCGGTTTTGACGTCGCAGCGGGTGCAGTGGTGGGACTTGGAACCGGCTTCCGTACAGGTAGGCTCCACATCCGTGGTCCACTCCTCGGAGAAGCTGTGGCCCACCACGCCCAGGGTCATGGATTCGGTGTAATCGCATCTGGTGCACCTGCTCTCGGCGGTGCCGGTCTCGGTGCAGGCGGCCGCCTTGGTGACGGTCCACTCCCCCATGTTATGGCCCAAGGCAGGGATCTCCACGGTCAGGGTGTCCTTGCAGCCTTCCGCCGTACAGGTGTAGGTCATGACGCCCTTTTCCGTACAGGTGGCTGCCTTGGTCACGACGCCCTTGTCGTACTCATGGGTATGGGCGTCGTCCAGGCTGTCCACCAGTATGACTTCCACGGGAATTTCCGTGGTGCTGCCGGCGCCGGTGAACAGGAACACCTGCTTGAGCATGTACTCGATGCCGTTGGGCAGCTCCAGTCCTTCGGCGAAGGTGATGGTAAAGGTACCGGCCAGGACCTCGGTGGGCTTGAACTCCTGGGCGCTGAGGGTAAAGCCGTTTTTCAGCGCACCGATGCCGGCATCCGGCTGGAAGGGGCCCTTCAGGTCATAAGCCGCCAGGACCTCATCGATGGTGTAGGCCTGGCGGAAGGTGCCGCCGAACACCTCAAAGTTCACATTGTAGAGGGACTTGCCGGACACATTCCGCAGTTCATAGCGCATCCGGTAGGGTTCGCCAGTGACGGCGTTCTTCTCCGCCGTGATGGTCATCTGCATGGCGTCGCCGGCCAGAACGCTGACGGGGTCTTTGGTGGTAAAGCCAACCTCCATGGGTTCTTCAATGTCCTCAAAGGTACGGGTGCCCGTGACGGTTCCGCTCAGGGTGTAGTCGCCCTTGGCGTCGCCCCGCACATACCAGTGGTGGACGGCGGCGCCGGAGGGGGCGATATCCCCCAGCTCCACCGTGACCGACTGCTGGCCCTCTATCATGTCGGCCAGGGACAGACCGGCAGGCAGGTTCAGTGTTGCGGTGCAATCCTTCACCGTCTCCATGGCGGAGGAGTTGGTCACCAGCAGCTGGACGTCAAACATCTCCTTGAGCCAGGTGACCCGGGAGGGTACGATGAGGAAGATATCCTTGGCCGCGGGATACAGGACGCCGCCTTCGAAGGGAGCCGGGTCGCCCTTGACCACCTGGCCGTCGTCGTTGTAGTAGTACTTCACCTCCACAAAGTCCAGGATCACCGTGCTCTCAAACACATGGCGGTTGCCGGGGGCATTGGGGTCGATACCGGCCGCCACCATGTCGTCATCGGTCATCTCCTTGACGGTGGTCTCCACCTGGAGAATGTCTTCGGTGCTCATGGGGATGGTGAAGGCCTTTTTGTTCTCCGAGATGGCCAGATTGGGAATCCGGCGGGGCTGGTAGCCGTCTGCCAGAACCATTACGCTGTAAGTACCGTCGGGCACATCCAGCTTGGCCACGCCCCGCTCATCCGTGGTGGCCGAAGCCTTCAGAACGCCGTCCTGATAGAGGGCCACCGTGGCGCCGGAGATGGTGCCGGCGGTGTTGCTGTCCTCCACCCTAAAGGTCACGCGACCCTCGACAAGCTCCACTGCCCTGGTCTGGCCGGTGACGTGGACGCCCTCGCTGTCGGTGATCCCCAGGCGGACATTGTACTGCACGGGGAGATGGTTCGTATCCACGGGCGCGGCCCATGTGACCGTGGCCCGGTCGCCGCTGTAATCCACCGTCAGGTCGCCGTTCTGCCAGATACCGGGGGTTTCGCCGCCCGTCTGATACTGGAGGGTCACCTGCTGCAGGGTGGGCGTGTACTCCTCCACATCGGAGACAGCGGTCACAGTCAGGGGAATGGAAAGGGTGACGCCGTCGCCCAGAACCGTGTAGCTGCTCTTGAGATCGTCGGCAATGCTCAGCGTGGCAGTTTTGGTGACTGCGCTGGGAGAGCTGTCCGAGGTGTTGCCCGCCTTGTCCCGGGTCTGCACGGTAAAGGTGTAACTCGTGTTCTGCCGCAGACCGGTGACGGTGCAGGTGGTGGCATCCCCCGTCAGCTCCTGCGCCTGCTTTCCGTCCACAAAGACATTGTAGCCCGCCACACCCATGTTATCGGTACCGGCAGTCCAGCTCAGGGCCACGGTGGTGGTAGTGCGGCCGGTGACCGTCAGCTCTTCCGGCGCCGTGGGCGGCTCCTGGTCGGCGGTGGAGACGGTCTTTTGGGACTTGTTGCCCGCCAGGTCTACCGCCTCAATGGTGAAGCGGTTGCCGTCGTCCGCCGATGCCGCCACATTGTAGGAGGTGGAATCAGCCTGGGCCTTGCCCAGAGGAACGTCATTCTTGTAGATCTGGAAATAGTCCACATCCTTGTCGCTGCACGTCCAGTGGAGCACGGCGGCATTGTCCTCCAGGAAGGCGAAGGTCACGTCGCTTACGGTGGGCGGGGTGGTATCCACCGTCAGATAGACCGTCCTGCTGCCCACGGCTCCGCTGTCATCGGCCACCGTCAGGGTATGGGTACGCTCGGTAAGGCCGGTCAGCTCCGCGCGGAAGTAGCCATACTCGTTGGTCTCAGCCGTGACCGGCAGTTTATCCGTCTCGGAGACGGTGACGCTGCTGTTGGGCGAGGCATAGCCAAAGAGGGTGTAGTCGGTGCGGTTGATCAGCACGCTGTCACCGCCAAACTGGGGCAGGATCACATGGTCCGGATTGCCGAACACCAGGATCCGCTCCACCGGCTCGCCCATAACCACGCCCCGGTACGCTTCGTTATCGTGGTATTCGTTGCTCATGTCAACGGCAAACACCCGGATGGACTGGGTGTTCTCATAGGAAAAGCTGCCGTCATAGGACTGGGAATCCCAGAAGTCGGACCTGGGATTGAAGGTCAGGCTGAATTCGTACCGCCCGTCCTCCGTGGGACCCACATAGCCCATCTGCTGGCTGGCATGCCTTCCGTCGGCGTCGTAGAAGGACACCCACAGCTTGGTGGCAGGCAGGGACGTGGTGGCGGTGATGGTGTACTGGCTGTCCGCGGACTGAACGCCCTGGACGCTCTCGGGCACCCGGACATCGTAGTCCCTGGCAATACACAGCCACAGGTTGAAGGTGTAGGTCAGATTCTCGCTGTCGCCGCTCTTTCCGCTCTTGGAAAGCTCCACATACAGCGTGCGGGGGCCGTCCTCACCCTCAAAGGTATGTGCGTAGTAGCGGTTGGAAAAATAGGGCCGGAAGCTCTCTTCTGCCAGAGCCTCCTGAGTCTCGGCCCAGCGCAGATAGCCGTACGCGCCCATGTTGACGCCCTCGATCCGCACCTCCTCGGCGTGCATGACGGGGTCGCCGCTGTCATCACCCCAGGCGTCATCCTCATCGTTCAGGGTAATGATGGGGCTGGTCTCCGCCTGCACGGTGACATCGGTGTTGCCCAGAATCTTGCCGTCCATATAGACCCGCAGCTCATAGCTTCCCGCGGGACGGCCGGCAAAGACGCCCTTGTTGAAAAACAGGTACTGGGTACTGCCGTCCGCCTCGCCCTGGAGCGTCATGGGGAAGCCCTCCGGAGTCAGGCAGGTGTAGCCGCTGTACAGCTTTCCGGTGTATTCAGCGTCCACGGGCAGACATTCGCCCATCAGATACCCGTTGGCCGCCCCGTCCGATCCATACAGGCGCGGACTGGTTGTCTCATTTTGGTTGATGGTGATGTTCCTCACAAGCTGACTGCCGTCGAGATATACCGTATAGGTTCCGGCGGTGACCGGCTTGTCCAGGGTGAGGGTCAGATCATACCGATGGCTTTCGCTGTTCCACTGGACGGTATAGCTTGCGACGGCAAAGGTGTCCATGCCGTTGGAGAGAGTGATGGACTTGACCGCCTCCAGATCAGCTCGTTCGATGTTCTTGAAGGATCTGCTGTCTACATAGAGCTGGCCCGCCACAGTATTCTGACCCGACTTCATGCCGTACCAGTCAAAATACACATGGTTGCTGCTGCTCAGGTTCAGCGGGACCTTGTCCGCCGTATAGGTGAAGGCCTTGTCGTCGATAGGAGCTTCGGCGCCGCTGCTGTCCCGGAACACAAGGGCATAGGCCGTGCCGGGTGTCAGCTTCCCGAAGTCCCCGGCGGTGAAGGTGTGGGCATAGACCAGCATGTCCTGAACTCCGCTGGGCTGGCCGGTGATGATCGGGCTGGTCAGCACGTCGGTATCGCCGTTTTTGAAGACGAACCGGCCGGTACCGCTGGAATTGAGGACCTCCGTGTAAATTGGGAACTCGCCCAGGTTGGTCCACATGGTGTAAGCGCCAAAGTCTACCATGGGAGCGCTGGTTATGAGCCACAATCCATCCGTCGTGTAGACTGTATCGAACTGGACGCCGTTGAGGTAGAGATAATAGGTTCTCCGGTTGGTCAGGCTGCCGGTGATCTGCAGGGTGCCGGTGATGACGCCCTGCTCTCCCTTTGACTCGGTCTGCGTCAGCGTATCACAGCGGCCCAGTACGGTTCCGTTGCCGTCCCGCAGCTCCAGCACGTCTCCGCTCCCCTTGTAGAAGGAGCAGCCGTTGTAGTACTCCAGCCGGAACGCCAGGTTCTTAGCGGTGGGGTTCATGACGGTGGGATAAAAATAGACCGTCTCCTGGCGGAGGTTGGCGTAGGGGTTGGAGAAGCTTTCCGTTGTAGCGAGGTACTCCTCCTCCCCGTCTGCATAGACCTTTACCCACAAAAGGCTCTCGTAGCCCGTCATGGGCACCACCATGCCCCCGGTTGTCAGCTGCAGCTCCACCGTCTGGGTATCGCTTTCCGCCGTGAAGGTCTGGTCGGCATACAGATTTTTTCCCTGGGAGTCATTGCTGACCGTGACGTGATAGCCGGTGTCCGCCGTCAGATACCCAAGGTCTACCTCCACCCTGGCAGTCTGGGGATCCAGGACCCGGAAGCCCTCAGCGGAGGCCCTGGGGGCGGAGGCGCTGCTGGACGCGGCTCCTACGCCGTCCACCATCACCTTATCGCCGGTGTAGCGGATGGCCAGGCTGTACCTCGGGCCGCTCTGGATACTCTGCCCCTCGACCACCTTCATCTGGGCATACAGATACCACATACGGCTCTCGTAATTGGCAGTGATGTCCCGGTATGTGCCCGTGGACTGGGCCACCACGGTATCTCCGTCCATGAGGGAGAAGGTCAGGCCCTCCAGCTCCTCCTCCCGCTCGAATCCATAGACCGTCAGCCGGAGATCCAGCTCCTGGGCGCCGGTATACAGCTTGTCGAGGTAGGCATCGGAAATCAGCAGCGCCCCGTCGCCCACGATCTCCATGGTGCCGGTGCAGGGATAGGTCACATTTCCAGCCACCAGCTGGAGGGTGTAGCTTCCCGCCGGCAGCTCCGCAGCGTTATCAAACCGCGCCCCGGAAATGTAATAGTGCCCCGTTTCAGAATCGGGGTAATAGCTGGAGAGCGCCCCGCTGGAGGCCACCGCCGTGCCCTCCTCATCCAGCAGCTGAAGAATGCCGTTGGATTCCGGCTTCTCCGTCACATAGGATTCACCGTCAGGGGTTTTGATGAAGGCTCTTCCGTTGTAGGAAATAACCGTGCTGCCCGCATAGACATACTCGGCTCCTTCCTTGTTTTCCACCAGTCCAAAGGTGGAGATTCCGCCCGCGCCCTGGGGCGCAGGGGCCTCCTCCCCCTCCTCGATGACCGGCAGGAACACTGTCTGCCCGGCTTCCGGCAGCGCCGCCGCCAGCGCCTGGGCGGGCAGCAGGCTCAGCAGCAGGCACACGCTCAGCAGCGCGGCCCAAAGCCTTGTCTGTATTCGTCTCATAACCGTTCTCCTCTCTTTCGGCATACCGCCGATGGTGTCCCTCCATTTAGCACGGAATCAAGGGCCTGTCAACGATGTAGGATTTAACCGCCGCGAAATTTTACGGTGTTTTTTACTTGGTTAAAAGTTACTTCGTTGACAGACCGTTTCCCACGTGGTACGTTTTCCAAAAAGGGGGAGTTCTGTGGATTTTACCGGAGCCTATTGTCCCAAAACCTTCGCCCGGTTCCTGATCCCGCTGATGGCGGCGGAGCTGTTCCAGCAGATCTACGGTCTCATCAACACCGCCGTGGTCAGCCACGCTCTGGACGATACGGCTCTGGCGGTGATGGGGGCCTGCGGCGGCCTGCTGGCCGTCCGGGGCAGAGTGCTGGCCGGGATGTTCTACGGGTTTGGCATCTGCCTGGGCACGGCTGTGGGCAGCGGGGATCCCAGACGGCTCCCCGCCGCCTTTTCCGCCGCCCTGCGGTATACGCTGATCCTGTCCGCCCTGGGACTGCTGGCCGCGCTGGGGGTAGAGGGGCTGATGGCGCTGGGTAATGTCCCGCCCCAGCTGCGGGGCGCGGCGTCCTCCTATCTGATTCTCTCCTTTGCAGGAGCGGGGGCCACCGCCGTCAAGCTGCTGCTGATGGTACTGCTCCAGGCGGTGGGAGACACGGGCTATTTCAGCGCTCTGGCCGTTTTCGGGGCGGTGACCAACACGGCGCTGGTGATGCTGTTCATCGGTATTTGGAAGGGGGATGTGGCCTGCGCGGCCATGGCCACGGTGCTGACCAATGCCCTGCTGGCTCTGCTTCTGCTGCGGTATGTGCGCCGGAAATGGCCCCGGCTGCTCCGGACCGTGGCCGCCCGTGAGATCCCAGGTCCGGTGTGGCGGGGGCTGCTGGAAAACGGCGGCGCCAAAACCGCCTACTTTTTCCTCAGCGCACTGGGCGCCCTGGTGCTCCAACGGGCGGTGAACACCCTGTCTCCCCGGCTGATCGCCGCCCAGGCCATCGCCCTGTCCCTGCAAACCGCCCTCATCGCGCCCTTGGGAGAGCTGGGTACCGCCTCCGGCGTGATCACCGGCCAGAACGTGGGCGCGGGCCGCTTGGAAAATATCCTGCCCTATCACCGGCGGCTGGTCCGTCTCTTCGTGATTTTGGGTGTGGGGGCCATCGCCGTGGTCTGGCTGGCGGGGCGGCCCCTGGTGGGGCTGGTAGCCGGACTGGAACAGCCGCCCGAGGTCTCCGAAGCCGCCCTTTGGTGGCTTCGCCTCACGGTGCTGGCATTCCCGGTGAGCTTTGCCATTCTCTACCGCAACGCCCTGCAAGCCCTGGGACAGTACGGCGGTGTGGTGGCGCTGGGCGGTATGGAGGTGCTGTGCAGCGCCGCATCTGCCCTGCTCTTCGTCCCGGCCTTTGGCTATCTGGGCGGGGCGCTGGGCGTGGTGCTGAGTTGGGGAGCCTCTGCCCTTCTGGGCAGCGCGCTGTTTCGCCTTGCTCTGAAAGGGGGCGGCCGGAGATGAACACGGATACAGTCCGGCCTAAGGGCTTGAGCACGGAACATCTGCTGACACCCCAGGAGGGGCTGGCCCTGGGGCTGGACCGGGAACTGGTCTGGAGCTGGAACCAGATCGTGCTTCAATGCCGGTATCCCGACACTCCTCCGGGGTTTTCCGGCCCGGAGGAGCAGCAGCGGGCCGTAGCCCTCTGGGAGGCACAGTACACCGCCTATCGAAAGTCCCACGAGTATACGCTCTGTCCCAAGCCCATCCTCCCGCCGGAGCAGTTTGTGGGCCGCGCGGAAGAGCTGGCGGACCTCCACCGACAGCTCAGCGGCGAGAGCGGTCCCGGCAAAGTGCTGCTGCACGGCATGGGCGGCCTGGGCAAGACCACCCTGGCCCGGGCCTACGCCACCCGGTTTGCCAGAGCCTACGACGCGGTGCTGTGGCTGAACGTCCGCCAGGATCTGACCCACACCTTTTGTGACGACGGGGAGCTGACCATCGAAAATCTCTCCTGGAATTCCGGGCAGTACGCCGATCAGGCCCAGTATTTCCGTCAGAAGTGGAAGGTGTTCACCGGGCTTCTGGAACATCGGCGGGTACTGCTGATCCTGGATGACGTGAACCAACTGAAAGACCGGCTCTTTCCTCTGCTGTGGCAGCTGCCCTGCGCCCTGCTGATGACCGGGCGGGTGTGCGGTGCGGACTGGCCGGTGGCGGCCCATTGCCTCTCCCCGTTGGACCGCGGGTCCTGGACGGATTTTTACCGCTGTTACCGGACGGAACCACTGGCGACCGAGGAACTCCAGCGCCTGGATGCGTTCTGTGTCGGCGTGGAGGGCAATCCCCTTTTGATGCGCCTGGCCGTGTGCAGCCCGGAGCAGCCTCCGGCGCTTGTGGCCGGAAACGCCGACCTGACCCGCTACTTTATCCGCAGAACCCTGCTGAGCCAGACCGATCTCCGGGCCCTGCGCTGTCTGGCGCTCCTGCCGGCGAGCGGCATGGAGACCGGGCGCTTTCTCCGGGCCGCCGGGCTAAGAGCGGCGGTACTGGAACGGCTTTGCGCCATGTCGCTGGTGTGGGTCCGACCCCAAGATGGGGAATCCCAGTGCGGGCTCCACCCGGTGATCGCGGAGAGCGTCCGGCACTGCTATCCTCCTACCCCGGAAAACTGCCGCCGCTTTCTCCGGGGGATGCAGGCAGAATACGCCCACCTCTGGGACGAGCCCTATGGGGCGGTGATCAAAGCCGTGCCCATCTGCTTTTCGCTGCTGAACGCCTGGCCCACACCCCGGGCCTGGCTGGCGGACAGCTACGATACCTTTGCCACCGTTTTGTGGATCGGCGGATATTTTGGGAAATCCCTGCAATTTATGCTCCGGCTCTACCGGAGCTGCGAGGAGCACTATGGGCCGGTGCATCAGGTCACCGGCAGCATCGCCATGCGGGTGGGGGCGGTCTATCACAACAGCATGCAGTTTTCCAGTGCCAAAACGTGGTATCAAAAGGCACTGGACATCCTGCGTACCTGCAAGCCCTGCAATGTTCTCTACTTCTACCGGCTTGCCCAGGCAGCCCATAAACTGTGCCGCAATGACCGCCATGAGGGCCGCTATGCTTCGGCGGCAGCCTACTGCCAGGAGGCTTTGGAGGCCTTTGAACGGTATGTGGACGTGGTCGGTGAGCTTCCCCTTCCGCACCGAAAAACCGGCTATTTCCTGCGTTTGGAGCAGACCAAGCTGCTGGCCTGTCAGAACCGACACCAACAGGCGCTGGAGGTGTGCCTTCAGCTGCGGGAGGAGTTCCAGTCGGAGCCCTTCCAGGAGCAGCAGCATTTCGTTGTAGAGCTGGATCTTCTGCGCGCAGAGATCCTGCTCAGACAGGGCGCGGCATTGGAGGCCATGGAGCTGGCCCGGAACTGTACGGCACTTACCCGGTCCATGCGGGGAGAGAATGCCAAGGAGACCTTGAGCTGTCAGGAGGTTCTGGCGGATTCCTGGGCAGCGGCCGGAGCGGCGGAAAACGCCCGGACACTGTACCGCGAAATTCTGCGGAAACTGGGCCGGTATTATCCCCGCCAGACACAGTGGTATGAAGCAATTCGGAATAAGGAGACAGCCCTTTGAGGGGGGAAGTCAGAATGGAACCGCTCGAAATAGATACTCAGAACTGGTTGGAAGAGACCCTGGCTCTCTGCACGGAGTTCGGATGGGAGTCCCGGGAGCGGCTCTGGATCCGGGAGCGGTTTGAAGCGGTCGCCCAGTCGCAGAATCTGAGCGGGCGGGGCATGCTGGACCGCTTGATCTTTGAGCGGCTCTACGGACGCCCGCCGGAAAAAAGCACTGAGCAGCTGACCATCCGATACTGGCGCACCGGACAACACAAGCCCCAGAGCCGGGAGCAGTGCCTGGCGCTGGGGCAGGCACTTGGACTGGACACGGCAGACACAGATGTTCTCCTGCGGGGCTACTACGACAGCGCCGACCGGGTGTTTACCGCCGGCGATGAGGAGGACCCGGTGTACCACTGGCGCAGAAGATATTTGGAGCAACTGGAAACGCAATATCTGGCCATAATCCATCCGCTGACCCTGGAACGCCGGAAGATCCCATGGGAAAAATCCGGGGAATATCTGCGCCACTGCTATGTCCAGGAGGCCCGTCAGTATGTGGATACCAAAAACAAATTGGATGAGACCAGCCACCTCAACAGCGCCAACTATGTCAACGAGTTTCAGCGCCTTCGCTTTCTGCGGGGGGAGATCCCGCGAAAAACGATGCTGCGCCACCTGTTTTTGCTCTCTGTCCCTTTCGTCTCCCGGTCCGTCCTCGACCAAGGCCTGGAAACGCTGGGATATCTCCCACTGGATGCACAGCATGAGAGCCGGTTCGGTGAGCGGACCGATCTTCTGGTCCTGCGTCTCTTGGAGCGGTATCAGCAGGAGTGTGCGGGAAGGGCGCCTGACTGCTGTCACACATGGCTCCGCCAAACCTGCCGGACCCTGGACGCCTTTCTGCTGCGCTGCGGACACCCGGAACTGCGCTTTCTCCACTTCAAAACTCTGGATGGTGAAAAGAAAAAAGCGCGGCAAGAGACGCGCTGAACCTACCTCAAAAACACAGAGGAGGGCGCCTTACGGCGCTCTCCTCTGTGTTTAATCCGAAAACCCGATCTCCAGCTTCTCTTTTGGCTGGCCGATGTACTGCCGGGACTCCTGGAGCCGCCGCTCCAGTTCCGCGATTTCTTCCTCGATCTGCCGGCGGTCTTTGGCCCGGTTCGTCCGCAAAAAGGAGTGGTATCGTTCCTGCAGTGTCTCCGCCCTGGGCGGAAAGGTGATGACTGTGTCCCCGACCTGGTTCCCCTCCAGCTCGTTCCGGCAGATCTCATCGTCCATGACCGCCATATAGAGCGCAGATCGGGTGAACTCCCGGAGCGGCATCCGGATCGTCCAGCACCAGCCGACGGCGCAGCCAACTACCGCCGCCACACAGCCCAGGGCCGCAATTTTGTGACCTGTTTTCATCTCGTTATCCCCTGATGTTCTGAATCTTGCATCCGGACTTCTCTTCCAGGAAGCGGCGGAACTCCGGCATACTGCCGCCCTCCAGCGCCGCTTTTTCCATGGCCAGGGCGTGGTCCTTCCCTATCACAAAAACGAGGTAGTCCTTCGTCTCCGCCAGCGCAAGGATTTTGTCATACTGCCACTTGGACTCCGTGACGGCAGTTTTCACCCGATAATGGTCGGAAGCGAATGTAGTTTCGGCGAAGCTGGTCCCCGGCAGGGCTTTGCGCTTTGCAAAATAGCCGTTGATCGCATCCTCTTTCCAGGTGACCAGCAGCATGGCCACAATCGCCGCACTGTTGAGCGCCGTCTGCCAGACATTCCCCCAGGACAGCCAGACCGATACCAGGAGGAGCCCAATGATGATCCAGGCATACAGGCGGATGTACCGGTTTCTCTTCGCCCGGACCGTTTTGCGGACCGCCCGTGCCATGGCGGTCAGCGCTTTTTGATCGTATGTGGTATGACAGGTAAATTCCATAGAAACCTCCCAGTTCTGCATGTTCAGCACCACTATAACAGGAAAACGCATATCTGAGCTGAATCTTTCCTTAATTATCATGAAGGCCGGGCCGTCATTGACAGGCCCGGTCCGCGACGATATGATAAAATGGAGTGCTATCTATCCTGACGGGGGTGATTGACGCATGAACACAGCACAAAGGTCCCGGCGGAAACCATGGCTCATCGCCGGTGGGGTCGTTCTTCTGATCCTGGCCCTGCTGGTCGGGGCATTTTTCTGGTATGTGTCGGATTACTACCGGGCGGAGGATGTGGCCCTGGAGGTATTGGAGCAGGACACCGGCATCTCAGTGCAGGACAACCTGACCATCCTCTCCCCTTCCTACCCTACCGACACCGCCATTCTGTTCTACCCCGGCGCCAAGGTGGAAGCCGAGGCCTACCTGCCCCTGCTGGATCAGATCCGGCAGACCGGCGTCACCTGTATTCTGGTCCATATGCCCTTCCACATGGCGATTTTTGACGCTGATGCGGCCGAAGAGGTGATCGCCCGCTTCCCCAAGTTCCAGCACTGGTATATGGCCGGGCACTCTATGGGCGGCGCGATGGCGTCCAAGTTCGCCTCGGAGCATCCGGACCAGGTGGACGGGCTGATCCTGATGGGCGCCTACCTCTACGGCGATTATCCGGCGGAAAAGACTCTGACCATTTACGGCTCCCTCAACCAGAGCGTGGAGGACCACATCGACTACACGGAGAACGTCGTGGAGATCGAGGGCGGCAACCACGCCAGTTCGGCAACTACGGCCCGCAGAAGGGCGATCCTCCGGCCGCCATTTCCGCCCAGGAGCAGCAGGCCCAGACGGTGGCCGCCATCGAGGCATTTCTGGAATCTCAGGATTGAGGAGGGGCACCGATGTTTTTCAAGAAAAAACGGGAAACGCGCACCTATGACGTGGAAAACCAGAGGCCGGTGATCCGCTCCAGCATCTGCACCGGCGAAAAGGTGGCGGGATTTCAGGACATCTACACTGGAAAATTTACCGAAATCATGCTGATCCGCACCTCCGGCGACTTGGAGGAGTTCCGCCGCCTCTACGGCATCGGTGAGCGGGAGATCTCCACCCAATATTGAGCAAGAGCAGATCCCGTTCCGGGATCTGCTCTTTGCTTTTATCGTTTCTTCCCGCCCTGTGTCTTTCGGATCTCATGGCGCAGATAATCCAGCCGCTGAAGCTGCCGCTCCTTGAAGTGGATCTCCTCCAAAGCGGCGCTGCGCTTTTTCTCCAGCATGGCCAGACGCCGGGCCGCCGTGTGCTCCCCCTCCAGCAGAAGGCGCATATAAGTTTCCACTTCCTCCACCGTAAAGCCGATGTCGTGGAGGGTCAGGATGGTACTCAGCCGCTCCAGATCAGCGTCGTCATACTGCCAGTCGCCCATCACCTTTTTCACCGCGCCGCACAGGCCCCAGCTCTCGTACTCCCGCAGAATATGCATGGGGATGTGATAGCGCTCGCTTGCCTCCTGTATGGTCATGTCAACGCCTCCAAGCCAAAAAGATGTGGGTGTCCTTTCCCGGACACCCACATTCTAAAGCGATTTCTGCGCCATGTCGAATGCTTCTTTTCTTTCCCCTGCTATGCCGATTGGGCATTTCTGATGTGCTGGTGAAAGGCCTCCACCACCGGGGTCAGGGCCTGATCCTTTTTCCAGACCAGCACCGTCCCCGTCTCCATGGCCGGAGAAAGGGGCAGGAAGCGGAGATCGTCAAAGGCCAGATTCAGGTCGAAACCCAGCGCCGTGCCCACACTGCAGCGCACCATATTGGCGGCGTTGAGGATCAGGTTGAAGGTGGCGGCGATCTGCAGATGGTCCCAGCGATCCCCGAACCAGCTGGCCAGCTCGCCCTGCACGCTCTCCCGCCCGCTGACCAGCAGGGGGACCGATTCCAGATCCTGCGGCGTGACGGTATCCCGTTCCGCCAAGGGGGAGTCGGCCCGCACCAGCGCTCCCCAGCGGTCCTTCTCCTGCATCCGGCAGAAGGCGTATTTGCCCACATCCACCGGCTCCGTCAGCAGCCCCATGTCCAGAAGGCCCATATCCAGCCGCTCCTTCACATCGTCGGCGTTGGCGCTGAAGATCCGGAAGGTGACTTTGGGGTAGCGCTCCCGGAAGGTACGGATGGCCTGGGAGAGGAAAGTCATGCTCCGGGTCTCCCCTGCCCCGATGGCGATCTCACCCATGAGCTCGGTCTCCCGGGCGGCAAATTCCCGGGCCGTCTTGTCCGCCAGATCCACCAGCTCCTGGGCCCGGCGGCGCAGCAGCATCCCCTCGTCGGTGAGCACGATGTGGTAGCGGCTGCGGTGAAAGAGCTGTACCCCCAGCTCCTCTTCCAGCTGCATCAGCTGCCGGGACAGGGTGGGCTGGGTCAGATGGAGCAAAGCCGCGGCCTTGGTGATGTTCTCCTCCCGGGCCACCGCCAGAAAATAGCGCAACACACGCAGTTCCATGAACATCCCTCCTGTTTCCATCCTACCACCCCCGGCCCGCTCCCGCAAGACAAATATGCCTTTTCAGAATAACTGCAAATAGAAAATGAGTATTTTACATTCCTGGGCATCGGATTTACAATGGAGCCAGAAGATGCGTAAGGAGGTTATTCACATGAACGCATTGGTCGCTTATTTTTCCGCTACCGGCACCACCGCACGGGCGGCGAAGGCTCTGGCAGACTCCGTGGGCGGAGCACTCTATGAGATCAAGCCCGCCGTTCCCTATACCAGTGCCGACCTGAACTGGATGGACAAAAGCTCCCGCTCCAGCGTGGAGATGAAGGACCCCCACTCCCGGCCCGCTCTGGCCGACACCGACGCCCCGGTGGCGGAGCACGATGTGATTTTCCTGGGCTTCCCGGTGTGGTGGTATGTGGCCCCCACCATCCTCAACACCTTCCTGGAGGCCTACGACTTCTCCGGCAAGACCATCGTCCTCTTCGCCACCTCCGGCGGCAGCAATCTGGGCAAGTCGGCGGCCGGTCTGCGCTCCAGCGCCCCCGGTGCCAAAATCGTGGACGGCCGGATGCTCAATGGCCGCCTGAACGAGGCGGAGCTGAAAGCCTGGGCGGAAGGGCTGAAGCTGTAACACGTCCGGATATTGAAAAATGGGGAGCGTCCTGATAGACGCTCCCCATTTTTTACCGTTCTCTTTGCCGATACACCAGATCCACGAATCGGACCTCGCGCTCACCGCTTTTCGTATACCAGATCCACGATCCCGTTCCAATGTTCCGTTTTTACCAGCTTCAGCGGCAGTTCCTGAGGCAGCTCCGGGAAGAGCCGCACGCCCTTGCCCAGCACGGTGGGGATGATCGACAGCCATAGCTGGTCGATGCGGCCCGCCTTCAAAAGCTGTCCGGCCACGGACGCGCCGCCGCAGATCCAGATATTGCCCCGGTGCGCTTCTTTCAGCTGGTCCACCAGGTCGGTGAGCGCCCCACGCCAGAAGGTGATGTCCTTCCGGGGCGCTTCGTTCCGGTGGGTCACCACATAACAGGGACGGCCTTCATAGGGCCAGTGGTCCGGGGAGAGTTCCGTGACCAGCTGGTGATAGGTGGTCCAGCCCATGACGATGGCGTCCACCGCCTCCAGAAAGGCCGGGTAGCTGCCGGGAGCGTCCGGCTCACTGCCGTCGCCCACCAGCCAGTCCACGCCGCCCCGCTCGTCCGCAAGGTATCCGTCCACGCTTACGGCCAGATATAATACGCTCTTTCCCATATGGATCTCCTCCTTTTTTCTATTGTACCCGGTGGCCGTAAAACACAATATCAAACGGAACCGGACAGATCGTTGTTGTGTTCCTATGGTATAATACAGAAAAAGAAGATAGCTTTCACCACCAGATTATGCAGTGGTGTAAACCGGAGCGGTTGAAACCGTGATCCGGCACCCCATCAGGAGGGTATTATGAAAGGCTTTACCCGTGCGGAAACCCGTTTTTCCCTGTGCGGTCTCAACTGTGCTCTGTGCTCCATGCACCTGGGCGGCTACTGTCCCGGCTGCGGCGGCGGGCCCGGCAACCAGAGCTGTACCATCGCCAAATGCTCCCTGGAGCACGGCGGTGTTCCCTTTTGCTGGGAGTGCCCGCAATATCCCTGTTCCCGCTACGAGGGCTTTGACGCGGCGGATTCCTTTGTCCCGCACCGGAACCGGCAGTCGGATATTGCTCTGGTCCGGGAACTGGGTCTGGAAGCCTACTTGGCCCAGTTGGAGGAAAAGCGGGCCATTCTGGATGAACTTCTGGCCCACTACAACGACGGCCGCCGCAAGACCTTTTTCAACACGGCGGTCTATCTCCTGCCTCTGGAGGATTTGCGCGCTGTGATGGCCGCTCTGGACAGCCGGCCGGACTTGAGCGCGCAGGCTGTCAAGGAACGGGCTCTCGCCGCCGTGGCGCTGCTTCAGGAGGCGGCAGACCGCCGCGATATTCCCCTGAAACGTAAGAAAAAGCCGTGTTAATCTGCGTTGCTTGCGGCAACGGGCCATTCTCCCTACAATAGGAGCGAAAGGAGTGAGCCCGCATGTTAAGTGAAAACATCAAGACGATCCGGAAATCAAAGGGGCTTTCCCAGCAGGAGCTGGCCATGAAATTGAATGTGGTGCGGCAGACCATCTCGAAATGGGAGCTGGGGGGTTCACTTAGATAAAGATACCACATCAATCCCACGCTGACTTTTGCTCAACCGATACAGCCGGAGGGCTGGATAACAAGAAAAGGCGGTATGCGCCCCGTGGAGGGGTAGCGTACCGCCTTTTCTTGTGGGGGTTTCCAAAGGGGGCAACGCCCCCATTTGGCACACGACTTTGCGAAGCAAAGTGTAGTGTGTTATACGCTCTGTCGGCGTTGCCGTGAAAATGCCGTTGCCGCCGGGGAGGGCAAGGGCATTTGGAGCGGCAGGAAAACAGGGCTGTGCTTGCGTGGCGTAGAGCCGTAAGCACAGGTCTGGTTTCAACAGCAGACTGGGCGTATATGAAAGCCCCCGTCCCTCGTCCTACGCTCCGACTTGTGGACAAAGTGTCCCGAAGTTGTGGCTACACTCCCGGAAAAGTAACAGGACAGCGGGCAACCGTCAAGGCTGAAATGAACGGGCTTACACCCGGCCTTGACCGCCACCCGCCGTTCCGCTGAATGGGTGAACAAGGCGACCAATCCCTCAAAGTGCTTGGCCGCTCTCTTTCTGATTTTGGAGTGTTTCTTTTCTCATAATTGAAATGGGCGGGAAGCCATTTTAGGGCTTTCCCGCCTTGATTGCCCATCAGCAAAGCCAGACGGAACGGTCAACGGCGGCGCATGAAATGCGCCGTTCATCTTGACCGTTAACTGGCTTTGCTATTTCTCTGATAAATGAAATTTCGATTTTTAGAAATCGTTTAAGATAGCAATGCGGCTCCACTTGAAATTTTTTCTTTTACTGCAAAAACAGCCTCTTGGATAGAATAGGTTGTCGTTTCTATAACATTCGATTCATATATCCCCAAATTACAAAATTGCTCCCACATTGTTTCTACTAATTCAACATTTGTTTTTCTGTCTAATTTTGAACGTTCCACAGCTCGTTTCATAGTTTCTTCTTTACTGGCTCTTAAAACAATATAGTGTACTTCATAATCTTCTCGAACAAGGGCTCTCCATGGTTCTAAAAACCACGGCCCGACAATTCCATCTACAATTACATCATATCCGCCGCGGGCATAGCGCTTTGCAGCTTCTAAAAAGGCTTCAATGACAACTAAATTTTGTTCGTTGGACTCTGGTAAATGCGGCGGTATTGCTCCTTTGCTTAAATAATGAAAGGCTATGTCACAACAAACAGTTGATAAATAGCCATTTTTATAGGGGAGTATCAGAACTCCCCTACAAACTGTTATTTGCAGTTATCTATACTCATTTGGAATTTCGATATGAAGTGTCTCACACAATAACTTCACATCATGTGCATCATTTTCATCAAACTCGTATCCCAGATGGAACATTACTTGACTATATGGTTCAATACAGGAAACCTCTATTTCCTCAATTCTTCCTTTACCCGAAAAAGTTTCTACCGGAAAACAATCCCCATCATAAAGAATTTCACCTTCGTCCGTATATTCAAAACAATGCAAATCAATAATTCTGTTTTTCAAATCTTCCCATACAGTATGGTTCAATGTTGTATATTCCATCTTAATCTCATAAAAGCCATTAGCTTTCATTATTTCTATAAAGTTCTGATAATCGATCTTTTCTACAAAAATGTCAATATCATTATGGGCTCTTGACTGATATCCAAGAAGAGCATCTACACCCCAGCCACCATCAAGAAAGACTTTAATCTCCGCATCTATTGCAAATTGAAGAATCTGTTTTACATCTGTTATATTGACCATCTTATCATCTCCACAAATTCTAATTAGGCGACCAGAGGAACTGCTGGTCTGTTTGATAAATCTCTGCATTTAGCAGTTTTCAATGTTGCCAAAACGAAAGTTAAGAAGATGTTCCTTTTCTCCATGTCGCTTTCTTTGGCGTAATTTACAAGGTTATTCCACACAAGATAGTTGTTCAGATACTTGGTAGAAACACCGTTAAAGCCACGCATAAACCTCTTTAGCTGGCTATGGTAGCTATTGATATGTTGGATATTATAAATGCCTTTCTTGGCTTTGCCAGTCTTTAACTGCACAAGGTCAATGCCATTGGCATTTGTAAATCTCACATAGGAGTTCATCTTGTCCGTAACAAGAGTGGAATTGGTCTTAATCCTACCATCATAAATATGATGTAAATCTATTGTAGAAACTCTACCAGTATTCGTAATCTTGGAGATAGACAAGCCATTCCTATTAACCGCACAAGGAACACATACCTTTTCTTGGGACAAGCCTCTGATATGTGTAGAATGACCACGCTTATGAGCCTTGCGTGGCATAGCAAATGTCTTACTCTTGCTATGATTGCCCTTGTACGAGATGGCGAAAAAAGTTTCGTCAGCCTCAATAATGCCGTCAAGGGTAACATCGTCTGCCATATTCTGAAGTGCATCCAAAATCTTGTGTCTCCAAAGGAATGCGGTGTTTCTGTGAATCCCACAAGCAACAGCAGTCTTACGAATGGATAAGCCATTCATCATACAATCAATGTACTGCTCCCACACGGACAAGTCTTTTCTTGTACCAGACACAATGGAGTTCGTAGCAATCACGAAGGACTTGCCACAATCCTTACATACATATCGCTGTGTGCCATCTTTACGATGACCATTGCGAACCACATGGATACAGCCACAAAGAGGGCATACACGACCATTTGCAAAGCGTTCCTTTGCTACGAAATCTTCAATATTCAAAGACTTTACAAAGGCAGGACTTAAAAGCATTGTTTTAAGGCTTTCCTGCTCTGCGACAGTCAACTTACCGATAATATCTAATGCGTCTTTGATAGTAGGCATATCCAATTACCTCCTTCGGTGGTACTGTTTCTTACTATTATTATACGCTATTTCTCGTCAAAAATCAACCATTTGTTGTGACAGAGCCTAATGAAAAAAGTCGTCTGTGTGCATATGCACAGATTTATCCATGTTCGATTCTTTTGCGACAATCGACGCAGTTGTTGTCTTTCCTGTTCCCGGCGAACCTGTAATCACAATAATTCTTCCTTGATTCATCTACATTCTCCCTCGCAATTCAGATTTACCGCTCTCTTTCTGATTTTGGAGCGTTTCTTCTCTCAAGATTGAAATGGGCGGGAAGCCATTTTAGGGCTTTCCCGCCTTGATTGCCCATCAGCAAAGACGGGCGGGACTGTCAACGGCGGCGCATTTATGCGCCGTTCATCTTGACCGTTGATTGGCCCCGCTAACTTTGCTACTCTGTTCTAAGTAATTCCTCAATTTGTTTTTTCATATATTCTACAAGTGCCATCGCTTCCTTTTCTACTGTCTCCCATTCATCAGACAAATTTCCCAAATAAGCTTCCTTTGCCGTTGTTAGCAGGGGGGGAAATCTCTCCGGCAATTTTAAAATTACCCATTTTGCGGCAACATCTTTTGTCGTGATTTCTTCTGTTACTAAAGTAAACCACATTCGTGATAAGGTTAATAACACATTTCTTTCATCACCCTTAAAGCTGGAAATCAAACCAGGTAAAGAAAACCGAATTGCTTTTTTAATTTCGTGAAATGGGATAGCGGGAATAAGCTCTTTGCTTTCCGCCCCCTTCAAAGTTATGCTATTTTTTCTTGCTTGCCATAATAAAATCATTATATCTGGGTCATTGCAGGCTTGCGGATATTCTCCTGCTTCCATCTCTCCCCTTAGCCATTCACCATACATATACTGACATTTTGGCGGAAATTGCAACGGAACAATATCAGATTGATTGATAATAGTTACCTCTAAAGGTCTTTTTTCAATACAGCCTACGGAGCCAGAAATTTTCAATAATTGCTTTGTTAGATCTGCTCTGATTGAATTACTCAATTCTTGTTTAGTAATTATCAGTATATCTATATCACTATCTGGACGCAGCCCATTCATTGTTGCTGAACCATATAAATATATCCCCAATATTTGACCTTGTAATATGGTTTCTGCTATTGAAATAACTTGATTTACTTGTTGTGGAAATTCATTTATATTCATTGTAACTCCTATATGTATTTATTTTTACTCCTCAACAACTGATAAAACAGCGTCTAAGGCTAATTCTAAGGCTATGGATATACTTGTTTTTCCCCATTCTCTTTCTTGGTATTTATGAGGGTCTGCAAGAGTATCGGCTGAAAAAAGCAGCATAGCCCATGTAACTTTTCTAAATTTTGCACACGCCGCCAATGCGGAACATTCCATTTCTACTACTTGACATCCCTCTTCTTTCCGATACTGAACCATTTCTACTGTTTCTCGATAAAAACCGTCTGTTGTCCATGTTTTAACTTCCCAATATGGTATATTCTTTTGGCTTAAAGCAGATTCAATCGCATTTATACCAGCCTTTGAAATCTCTACTTCTCGGGAGGGAGGAAGATAATGGTAAGATGTTCCCTCATCTCTCAATGCAGAAACAGGTATCAAAAATCTATTTTCCGGGATGTCTTCCAATACGCCGCAGGAGCCGACGGAAATAATCTTTGTTACACCCCCTGCAATTAAATATTCTAAAACTTGGACGGCAGCAGCACTTCCCACAGGAGCCGGACATAGACATATTTTCTCCTGATTATAAAGACATTCATAAATAGGATATCGTCTTGTTGCACTTTCAAATTCATCTATCTGTATTCCATCATGGGTATGTGCATAATTTTCAACCTCGTCTCCTAAAAAAGCAAACACTGCTTTTGCAGGAAAACATTTTTTCCCATTTCCCGGCTGAAAAACAGCTTTTGATGCGGTATCGTACTCTAAAACAGGGTAGTCATGCTTTACTAATGGCATATTATTATCTCGAATAACAGGCTATTATTCTATTCCTTTCATCATCTTTTTTGCCAACTGCTTGAACAGGTCGGCAGTTTCTTCATCCATCGGTGCAAGCTGTCCGATCTGTCCGGCAACCATCGCCGTTACATCGTCAATGGAAAGCGGGTTTTGCTTCTGTTCCGCCAATGCGTCCCGCATGGCTTGGAACATCGCGGCGGTCACAGCTTCTCCCGGCTGTTCCCCGTTGTCAATGTCTTTCTTAATATCCCGCAGGATAGCAAGGAACACATTTTTGATTTTCTCAATCTCCGCCTCATGTTCCCCCATCTTCTGGGCGTTCAAAAGCTGTAAATCCTGCTTTGCTTCCGCCCGGTGTTCCGGGTGTTCTTTCATCAGGTCGGACAGGGAAGCCGTTGCCATCTCGATAAGCTGGTTTCTTGCTGTTATGCCTTTTGCCGCTGTGTCCTGAAAATAAATCCGTATCAAATCTATCAGCTTAGGAAAATTCCTATGTTCCAACAGGCGGTTGAGGATTTGCACATCAACAGCACCCGTCACAAGCCCCCTCACGGCTCCCTCGGACAAGCCTAATTCAGAAATATCGTAGCTTTTACGAACGCTCACGGTAGACAAGCCCAGTATGTAGTCTGTCGATACCTTAAATTCCTTTGCTACACCTATGAGAATATCACTGCTGACCGTTCTTGTTTCGCCGCTGACAATGCGGCTCAACTGGGAAGCGGAAACGCCTATCTTCTCCGCAAGTTCCTTTTGTGTGATGTGGTTCCCGTTGCATAAATCGGAAATCCGCTGTCCGGGTGTTCCGGGTAAAGCCATAGATACGCACCTCCTCCGCATACTTCCATTATACAGAATGATTGCAAAAATGCAATTTCCAAAGTGTAAACTTCATCAAAATGCAATTCTCGCAATATTCCGGGAATTGCATTTTTTTCGTGTAGACTTAGGGTAGTTCATCGATGGACGGCACCTTGAAAACAGAATGACCGTCCGAAAAGGAATACCCAGGCTGGGGAAGCACCGCAAGGAGTCGGACTTCGGGACAAAATGTCCCGAAGTTGCGGGGAGCGTGCCAACGCCGGAACACGCCGCAGGAATGGGGCAGGAAACCTTTTCGGGGAGAACGGCAACGGAAAGCAAAATGGAGGGAACGCATGAGAGATAACCCCTATAAAGACTTGCCGCCGCTGGAACGCAGGCCGGACGGTTCCCTTTACCGCATGACCCCGGCGCAGAGAAAACAGGCGGCCAGCCTGATACGCCGGGAGTGCTGTTGCTGTGAGGACGGCAACTGCATTGTCCTTGACGATGGGGACACCTGCACCTGTCCGCAGACGATTTCTTTCTCGGTCTGCTGTAAGTGGTTCCGCTGGGCGGTCTTGCCGCTGGACGGGACGCTGGAAGCGGAGATTTTCCGGGATAAGGACTTGAAACGCTGTGAGGTCTGCGGCGGTGTGTTCGTCCCCAAATCCAACCGGGCAAAATACTGTCCCGGCTGTGCCGCCAGAGTTCACAGGCGGCAGAAAACAGAAAGTGAACGGAAAAGGAGGTCTGCTGTGGACAGTTAGGAGCGAAAAAAGCCTTGATTTATCAGGCTTCGCAAGCCCCAAACCGGGGCAGGTGGTATAAAGTATCGCCCGCCCCGGAAAACGGGCTTCTAACCGTCCACAAAACGCACTATGACAAATACCATCTATATCCATCAGCCGGAAAGGGCGTTCAGCTTCACCCGGCTCCCGAATTTCCTCTTTGAAGCCCCCACGTTCAAGCTCCTGTCCAACGAGGCAAAGGTTCTGTATGCCTTTATTCTGCGCCGGACAGAGTTATCCCGCAAAAATGGGTGGGCGGATGACTGCGGACGGATTTTCCTGTATTTCCCTATCTGTGAAGTGGTCACATTGCTCCATTGTGGGCGGCAAAAAGCGGTGAACACCCTGCGGGAACTGCAATACGCCGGACTGGTGGAAATCCAGAAGCAGGGCTGTGGAAAACCCAACCGCATTTTCCCAAAATCCTATGAAGCGGTTCCAAACACCGACTTCAAGAAATCCCGTTCTGGTACGCCGGAGGACTGAAAACCGTACCCTTGAAGTACGGAAATCAATCTTGAGAAGTACGAAAACCAGACGGTATATAGAAATACAAAGATTAAAATGATTTATTTATATCCATTCCATTCCTATCGTATCAGAGATAATTCTGGCGGGATTTTCCCTGTGGAAAACCCTGGATAGGAAAGGAATGGGGAAAGGAGCAGAATGGCACAACACGCAATTTTGCGGTTTGAGAAGCACAAGGGCAACCCGGCAAGGCCGCTGGAAGCCCATCACGAAAGACAGAAAGAACAATATGCCAGCAATCCCGACATTGACACAAGCCGGAGTAAATACAACTTCCATATCGTCAAGCCGGAGGGACGCTATTACCACTTCATTCAGAGCCGTATCGAGCAGGCCGGATGCCGGACGAGGAAAGACAGCACACGGTTTGTCGATACACTGGTAACTGCCAGCCCGGAGTTTTTCAAGGGGAAATCCCCAAAGGAGATACAGGCGTTTTTCCAGAGGGCGGCGGCTTTCCTCATTGGCCGGGTAGGACGGGAAAATATCGTGTCGGCGGTGGTACACATGGACGAGAAAACGCCCCACCTGCATTTGACCTTTGTTCCGCTGACAAAGGACAACCGCCTGTGTGCAAAGGAGATTATCGGCAACCGGGCAAACCTGACGAAGTGGCAGGACGATTTTCACGCCTATATGGTGGAGAAATATCCTGACTTGGAGCGTGGGGAAAGCGCCAGCAAGACAGGCCGGAAGCATATCCCCACCCGGCTTTTCAAACAGGCGGTTTCCCTCTCCAAACAGGCCAGAGCCATTGAAGCCGCCCTTGACGGCATTAACCCGCTGAACGCCGGAAAGAAAAAAGAGGAAGCCCTTTCCATGCTGAAAAAGTGGTTCCCGCAGATGGAAAACTTCTCCGGGCAGTTGAAAAAGTACAAGGTCACAATCAATGACCTGTTGGCGGAGAATGAGAAGTTGGAAGCAAGAGCAAAGGCCAGTGAAAAAGGCAAGATGAAAGATACGATGGAACGGGCAAAGCTGAAAAGCGAACTGGACAATTTACAGAGGCTGGTTGACCGTATCCCGCCGGATATACTGGCGGAACTGAAACGGCAGCAGCGGCACACGGCAAAGGAAAGGTGATAGATATAAGCAGAAATTTTCGCCGCCCCTGTGCGGCATTGTACCTTGAAAACTGAATATGGAGGACACTGGATGGCAAAAAGCGAAAGCGATATTTTTACACCCCGGACAGGGCAGGTCATACGAACAGAGAACGGGACGCAGTATTTTGTATGTGGGAACAACCGTATAAAAATCTCCGAACACTTCGCCGCAGTCGGGAAGCCCCTCGGTGATCTGATTGTAGATGTGGTGCGGCATACCGCAGAAAAAGCCGCTTCAACCTGATAGCCCATCATTGATAACACGCCCACGCTTATGATATAATTGCCATAGAGCAAAAGTATTGTAAGCGTGGGTTGTTTCTTTAGAAGGAGGATTTTTAACGGTGAAACAACCTTACAATACTACGATTTACAACACGGCGCTTTATATGAGATTGAGCCGGGACGATGAAAACTATGGTGACAGCGTAAGCATTGAAACACAGCGGACAATCCTGCAACAGTACGCAAAGGAACAGGGGCTTCATGTAGTCGGTGAGTATGTGGACGATGGCTGGTCGGGGACGAACTTTGAACGCCCGGATTTTCAGCGCATGATGGACGATATGGAAGCCGGAAAAGTAAACTGCATTGTCACGAAAGACCTTTCCCGTTTCGGGCGGGAACATGTGATGATGGACTACTATCTGGAATTTCTGTTCCCGGAAAAACGGGTGCGCTACATCGCCGTTGCGGAGAATGAGGACACAGAAAAAGGGCTTTCCGATTTTGTCCCGTTCAAAAACCTGTTCAATGAGTGGTTTGCGAAAGATACGAGCCGCAAGGTAAAGGCCGCTTTCAAAGCGAAGTTTGCCACAGGACAGCGTATCGGCGCCTATGCTCCCATCGGGTACAGGAAACACCCGGAAATCAAAAACAAGCTGATAATCGACGAGGAAACCCGCTGGATAGTGGAGAAGATTTTTGACCTTGCCATTCATGGCAGAGGGGCGGCCAGTATCACAAGAATACTGATTGCGGAAAAGGTTCCCACGCCGGGATTTATCAACTTCCAGCGTGACGGGACTTTCGCAAACATCTATGCGGGTGCACCGGAGGAAAAAAGCTACGCATGGACGATAGCGCAGGTCAAGAGCATTATGAAAGATGAAACCTATATCGGCCATACCATCCACTACCGGGAAACAAATATTTCCTTTAAGAACAAGCGGAGGGTACGCAAGCCCCAAAGTGAATGGGTGCGGGTGGAGAACACGCAGGAGCCGATTATCAGCGAGCAGGTTTTCCGGCAGGTACAGGAGCAGATAGCAAACCGCCGCAGGAAGTGCAAGGATGGTACAACGCAGATTTTTTCCGGATTGGTAAAATGTGCGGATTGCGGCTGGTCGCTGTCCTATGGGGAGAACAGGCAGAACAGCAAGCCTTACGGCCATTATCATTGTAGCAAGTACGGGCAGGGCACACGCCAATGCTCCATGCACTATATCCGTTATGATGTGCTTTATGCCTATGTCCTCTCCCGTCTGCAATACTGGTCGGGACTGGTACAACATGATGAAGAACGGCTCTTGAAGCGGCTGTTAAATGCCACTGATAAGGGACAGGCCGCCGCAAGAAAGAAGCAGGCCGCAGAACTGAAAAAGGCAGAGAAGCGAAAAGCCGAAGTCGATACTTTGTTTGCCCGGATGTATGAGGACTGGGCGGCGGGGCGTATCACGGAATACAACTTCTCTATGCTGTCCGGGAAGTACCAAAGCGAACAGGCTGAACTGGACGAAAAGATTGAGCGGCTTCAATCCGCTATCACCACTGAAAGCCAGAACGCCGCAGACGCAGAAAAATGGATTGCCTTGATGAAAGAGTGCGTCAATCCAACGGAACTGACCGCCGAACTTTTGAATACGCTGATTGAAAAAATCGTTGTCCATGAAGCGGTCAAAGGTGAGGACGGAAGCAGGGAACAGGAGGTAGAAATCTTCTACCGCTTTATCGGCAAGATTGATTGAATGACACCAATATCTTTAACTATGTGATACCGGACTGTCCGTCCCGGATTCCGATCTGCTCATCGCTCTGTCGGAGGCTCTGGAGACTCCCGTGAGCACGCTGCTTGGCGAACCGGTAGCGGAGTCCGAGGTGGATGCGGTCAAAGCGCTCTCCGAAAAACTGGAGATCATCAATTTGCAGTTTGCGCGGAGAAAGGCACTCAGGAGAACAGTACTTCACTGGTCGCTGATCGCATGCTGCGCGGTCATCGTGGCAGTATTTGCCGCCCTAGCGGTCGTTAACAGTCCCTATCTGGGTTGGGATTTTCACGATCCGGAGCTTGCCGTTGCAGGCACCGTTTTTCACGCATTTGAATGGCTCTTTGTCCGGCTGGCTCCCATTGTCCTGATCGCGGCCATCGTCGGAATTTGTTTGACACGGAAAAAAGGATAAACCTCAGAAATCAGCACAAAGGCCCGCAGGTGTCGTTCTCTTTTCGCCCCGTATCCCTTATGATCTTATCAGCAGCTGCAAAGAATGGATCATAAGAGGAGATCATCATGAACACGGATAAAATTTTTGCGGAAGCCATCGCCAATGAGTACGCCCCCAAAGACACCTCCAAGGTCGTCGCGCTGAGAAAGCTGGATTGGAAAGCAAAGCGCGCGGCGACCCTCTTCGCCTACGGCTTCGGGATCGGGATGGCCCTGGTCCTCGGTTTGGGGATGTGCCTCTCCATGCAGGTGATCGGCGGGGGCGGCGTCCTGATGACGGGCGCCGGAATTGTTCTGGGCGTTCTGGGCATCGTCGGCGTGGGCCTGAACTATCCCATTTACAAGAAGCTTCTCCGGACCGGCAAGGAAAAGTACGCCTTTGAGATCATGCAGCTGGCCCGGGAAATCAGCGAATCGGCCGACTAAAGCAGCAGGAGGGCGGCAGATGAACAAGTCGGAAAGCAAATACTTCAATACCGCCCTTCGGATGGACGAGGCACTCCTGGCTCTTCTGGAGGAAAAGGACCTGGAATACATCACGGTGAAAGAGCTCTGCCGCCAGGCCGGCGTGAACCGCTCCACCTTTTACCTGCACTATGAGACCATTTCCGACCTGGTAAACGAGACCCTGGAGATGGTCAACCAGCGATTCCGCTCCTATTTTCCCCAGCGGGAAGAGGAGGTCCTGGGGGACATGGGGACAAGGGAACGGGAGGATCTGGTCCTGGTCACCCGGGACTATCTCCTTCCCTATCTCCGCTTCATCCGGGACAACAAAAAGGTCTACCGGGCGGCCTTCCGGAACCCGGGCAGTATGAGGGCTCACACCCGATACGGGGAGCTCAAACAGCAGATCCTCGGGCCTATTCTGGAGCGCTTTGAAGTCCCTGCCGCCCACCGCCCCTACTACATGGCCTATTATGTGGAGGGCATCATGGCGATCGTCAAGGAGTGGCTGCGGCAGGACTGCGCGGACGAGGTGGAGATGATCGCCCACATCATCGAGTCCTGCGCGCGGCCCAGGGATGGACGCGATGAGACATAACGGCAGGATCGCACGCTTTCTGCGGACATGGCGGGAGGATTATATTTACCAGACCCTGATGAGCTCCGCTGTGTCCTTTGTCTGTACGGCGCTTTTTGCCGTTTACAATGGATTCCTGGGCCTTTGCTATGGCTCGGTCTGGCACGGGAGCATCGGTATCTTCTACCTTCTGCTCATGGTGATTCGGGGCATGGTCCTTCTCACAGAGCACCGGAACCGGACGCGGGGCCAAGCGGAACAGGACCGCTGCCGCCGCCGGACCTTTCTCATCAGTGTGGTACTGTTGCTGATGCTGAATCTGGCGCTGATTCTGCCCATCTCCATGATGGTGGTGCTGGATAAGCCGGTATCCATGGGCCTGATCCCGGCCATTTCCATGGCGGTCTATACCACCTGGAAAATCACTATGTCCTCCATCCATATTCGTCGGCAGCGGCGCAGGTCCGGAGGTAATCTTCTGGTGGCGGAGCTGCGAACGGTCAATTTCATTGACGCACTGGTGGCCATCCTGACACTGCAAAACACGTTGATCATGGTGAAGCGGACAACGGCGGATGAAAACGCCATGCTCCCGCTGTCCGCCGTTTCCAGCGGTTTGATTTATGCGGTGATCGTGGCCATTACCGTGCAGATGCTGCGAAAGGGCACGCGGCAAACATAAAGCCTCCCAGACTGTGGTTTTCAAAGAATCACCGTCCGGGAGGCTTGCTTTTGTCTGCCCGCTCGCTGGACACAGGAGAATTTTAAATTTGGCGGATCTCCCGCTGCAGCCGCTCCAGAAATTCCGCCGCCGGGATGCCGTCCATCTGAGTGTGATGGAACTGGAAGGACACCGGAAGCGTGGCGCGCAGCCATTTGTTCCGGTACTTGCCCCAGATGAGGAAGGGGTTGTTGTAGCATCCGGCATAGATGTTCACCGCGCCGTCAATCTCATATCCGGCCAGGGCGGAGGTGCCGATGACCATATAGTCCTCGCCCAGCTCATAGCTCTCTCCGCTTTCCCGGACCTGCCCGGTGAGTTTCCGATAGTCCCGGTCAAACTGCTCCAGGTCCTCGGAAACAGGAATATCGCAGGTGGCGATGCCGCCGTCCCGGGTGGCCACCTTTCCGATGCACCAGCACAGGAGCATGTTGAATTTGTAATTCCGTTTCCGGCTCAGGCGCACCAGCGGCGTCACATCCAGGGTTTTCATCAGGGTCACCATGGGCATGGGGGCCTTCCTCCAGAGTTCAAAGGCCAGCGCCCGGGAGGTGCTTTGGGGATCTACTTCTCTCATGTCGTTCTCCATTCTGTTTGTGAAGTCCGGTTTGGTTGGCCGCGGTAAGTATCCCTTATCATAACATAGCGCCTCCCGACCGGCAACCGCCCCCTTTTCCGGAACCGAAAGCAAGAAAAAAGCAAGGACTTCCTCCCGCGCAGCCGGCGGATTCTATGGTATGATAGAAGGACCCTGCGGAGGTGAGGCAATGAAACCAAATCCGATCGCCCATCGGCGTGTACTGGATTACGCATACATGGACATCGACACGCTGTTCCGGGATTTTCAGATTTCCGATCAAGGATACCGCGACGAGCAGGTGGAGGAGAGTCGGGCCCGGTACGGCAAAAGCACCCTGTCCGGCCGGGGGGCAGATACCGTATGGTATCGCCTGAGGCGTGCCTTTCTGAACCCGTTTACCATCATTCTCTTTGTGCTGGCGTGCATTTCCTTTTTGACCGATGTGGTCCTGGCATCCAATTTCAGCCGCAACATCACCACGGTCGCCATCATTCTGTGTATGCTGCTCACCAGCGGCGCGGTGCGGTTCACCCAGGAGCTGCGGGCAAAACGCACCGCGGACCGCCTGACCGGGATGATCGCCTCCACCGTGCTGGTGTGCAGAAACGGAACGTGGACCCGGGTCTCCTCCACCGAGCTGGTGGTAGGCGATCTGGTGCGCCTGTCCGCCGGAGACCGTGTTCCGGCGGATATCCGGCTGACCGTCGCCAAGGACCTGTTCGTCTCCCAGTCGGTCCTCACGGGCGAGAGTGAGATTCTGGAAAAAGACGCCGGTACACTCCCCCCGGGGCAGGCACGCTCCTATTCCGAGTACCGCAACCTGGTCTTTCTGGGCTCCGCCCTCACCGGCGGCAGCGGCGAGGGCGTGGTTCTGGCCGTGGGCGAGGACACCGTCTACGGCGGCTTTGCCGCGGCGGAATTTTCTCGGAAAAACGGGTTCGACCGGGGCGCCAACTCCATCGCCTGGGTCCTCATCCGCTTCATGGCGGTCCTGGTCCCGGTGGTACTGATCGCCTGCGGCCTGACCAAGGGCGACTGGGTCTCCGCATTCCTGTTCGCGCTGTCGGTGGCCGTGGGACTGACGCCGGAAATGCTCCCCATGGTCATCAACGCCTGCCTCGCCAAGGGCAGCGCGGCCATGGGAAAAAAGCAGACGGTGGTGAAGAACCTCAACGCCATGCAGGGCTTCGGCAGCATGGACATCCTGTGTGTGGACAAAACCGGCACCCTGACCGGCGACCAGATCACGCTGGAATATTATCTGGACATTCTGGGCAACGAGAGCCAGACCGTTCTGGACTTTGCCTACCTGAACAGTCTCTATCACACGGGGGTCCGCAATCATCTGGACAGCGCCATTCTGCGCTGTCCGGAGATGCCGGGCCGGGAGCCGTATTTTCAGGCACTGGCCGGGCAGCATCCCAAACTGGACGAGCTGCCCTTTGACTACGAGCGGCGGTTTGCCAGCGTTCTGGTGGGGCACGGGGAGGAAAACCTGCTCCTCATCAAGGGCAGCATCGACGAGGTGTGCCGCCGGTGCAGCCGCGTGGAGTACAAGGGGGCGCGCCACGCCATATCCGGCGACGGGATGGCCAGCGTCCGCGCCATTGTGGATGAGATGCTGGAGGACGGGATGAAGGTACTGGCGGTGGCCTACAAGCCGCTGAAGGAAAACACGCTGTCGCCGGACGCGGAGCACGATTTTATCCTGCTGGGCTATCTGGCCTTTTTTGACGCCCCCAAGGAGAGCGCCGCCGGAGCCATCCAAAAGCTGCAGCAGCTCCACGTGGGCGTGCGGGTGCTGACCGGCGACCACCGGGACATTGCGCTCTCCATCTGCCGTCGGCTGGGCATCGACACCGCGCAGACGCTGACCGGCCGGGAGCTGGAGGAGCTGAGTGAAGAGGAACTTCCCCTGCGGCTGGAACGTACCACCCTGTTTGCGGAGCTCTCTCCCAGACAGAAGGTGCAGATCGTGCAGCACCTCCGGGCCAACGGACACACGGTGGGCTTTCTGGGGGACGGCATGAACGACCTGCCCGCCATCGTGGAGGCTGACGTGGGTATCTCCGTGGACACCGCGGCGGAGGCCGTCAAGGAAGGCGCCGATGTGATCCTGCTGAAAAAGGACCTGAATGTGCTGGAAGAGGGGATCCAGGAGGGGCGGAGGGCCTTTGCCAACGTGTCCAAGTACATCAAGATCACGGCCTCCTCCAATTTCGGCAACATCCTCTCCATCGTGGTCGCCAGCGTCTTTCTGCCCTTTTTCCCCATGACGTCGCTGCAGCTCTTGCTGCTGAATCTTCTCTATGATATCCTGTGTCTGGTCCTCCCCTGGGACCAGGTGGACGAGGAGACCTGCTCCCGGCCGCTGGAGTGGTCCGGGCGGACGCTGGGCCGTTTCATGCGCTTTTTCGGCCCCATCAGCTCGGTCTTTGACATCCTGACCTTTTCCTATCTGTTCTTCGTGCTCTGCCCCGCGGTGTGCGGCGGAAGCTTTTCCTCCCTGGTGGGGAGCGGCCGGGAGCTGTCCTTTATCGCCCTCTTCCAGACCGGGTGGTTCCTGGAATCCATGTGGACCCAGGTGCTGATCCTGCACCTGCTGCGCACGCCGAAGCTGCCGCTGCTGCAAAGCAGGCCCTCCCGCCCCGTGATGTGGGTCACCCTGCTGGGCACCCTGTGCTTTACCATTCTGACCTTCACCCCGGCGGGCCGCCTGATGGGCCTCACCCCGCTGCCGCCCGTCTATTTTGCCTTCCTGCCCGTTGTCGTCCTGCTGTATCTCTTCTGGGTGACGCTGGCCAAGGGCTGGTATATCCGCCGCCATCGCGAGCTGCTGTAAGAGAGGAGGAATCTGGGATGAAAAAACACATCGGCTTTCTCACACTGGATTTCCCTCTGGCGCGCTGGCTCTCCGACGCCCTCCGCACCGCTCCCCCCTCCCGCTCCGCCCAGGACCTTCTGGAGGGGCTGGGGGACCTGATGAACGGCAGCACAGAGTCCCTCATGCTGGAGCTGGGCGAGCGGGAGCCCGGGGCGGCGGACGATCTGCTCCGCTGCGGCGGCCTCTCCATCGACCTGCGGCTGCGCAGAGTGAGCCGGGACGGGGTGGAAATTTCCCTGACGCCCAAGGAGTTTGACATCCTGTATTTTCTGGCCCGCAACCGGGGCGAGGTCTTTACCAAGGAGCAGATCTATCAGGCTGTGTGGGAGAGCGACTACCTGCTGGACGACAGCAACATCATGGCCTTCATCCGAAAACTAAGGAAGAAAATCGAGCCCAATCCCGACGCGCCGGAGTACATCCTCACCATCTGGGGCATCGGGTACAAATTCAGCGACAAGCTGTAAGTGCAAATTCTGACCAAATCGCAAGAAAATCGCAAGGTTTTGACCATGTGATTTTTCTTGCGGTTTTTTTATACTCATGCAGGACGAACAAAAGGAGGGAACGCCATGGATCCGGACGGCAAACCCCGAAGATCGGTACAGTGCCCTATGCGTGGAGTTCTGACTCCCATCGCCTGTACCGCCTTGCACACACACAAGGAGGTAAGAAACTATGAATCGAATCGAAACGCGCCGCTCGGCGCAGCAGGCGGTCCTCCGCGACGAGCAGAACCGCCGCATTCAGGCCGCGGCGACCGCCCCGGTCCACACCCTTCTGCGGGAGCTGCGCGCTCCGCTGAGCGGACTGGACCCGGAGGCCGTCGCCGCCAGCCGCGCCAAATACGGCAGCAACAAGGTGACCCACGAGAAGAAAAAATCCCTGCCCCGGCGGCTGGCGGGGGCCTTTGTCAATCCCTTTACCGCCATTCTACTCTGTCTGGCCCTGGTCTCCACCATGACGGACATGGTGTTCCCCAGCCTCTCCCTGTTCGGCAGCGTGCCGGAGGACTTTGACTGTCTGACGGTGGTCATTATCCTGACCATGGTATTCATCTCCGGGACCCTCCGCTTTGTCCAGGAGTCCCGCAGTGGCAGCGCGGCGGAAAAGCTGCTGGCCATGATCACCACCACCTGCACGGTGACCCGCAAGGGCCAGGAGCATGTGGAGATCCCCATGGACGAGCTGGTGGTTGGCGACCTGGTCCACCTGTCCGCCGGGGACATGATCCCCGCCGACGTGCGCATCCTGGAGGCCAAAGACCTGTTCATCAGCCAGGCCAGCCTCACCGGCGAGAGCGAGCCGGTGGAAAAACAGCCCCAGGCCAACCAGCCCCAGGAGAGCATCACCGACTACACCGACATCGCCTTTATGGGCAGTAGCATGGTCTCCGGCAGCGCCCTGGCCGTGGCGGTCTGCGTGGGCGACGACACCCTCTTCGGCTCCATGGCCTCCGCGGTGGCGGGCGAGGCCACCGAGACCAGCTTCACCAAGGGCGTCAACGCCGTGTCCTGGGTGCTCATCCGCTTTATGCTGGTGATGGTCCCCCTGGTCTTTCTCATCAACGGCACCACAAAGGGGGACTGGCTGGACGCCTTCCTCTTCGGTATCTCCATCGCCGTGGGCCTGACGCCGGAGATGCTGCCCATGATCGTGACCACCTGCCTGGCCAAGGGCGCGGTATCCATGAGCAAAAAGCAGACCATCGTCAAGAACCTCAACTCCATCCAGAACTTCGGCGCCATCGACATCCTGTGCACCGACAAGACCGGCACCCTGACCCAGGACCAGGTGGTGCTGGAGTACCACCTCAATGTCAACGGCGAGGACGACACCCGGGTGCTGCGCCACGCCTACCTCAACAGCTATTTCCAGACCGGCTACAAGAACCTCATGGACCTGGCCATCATCCGCAAAACTGAGGAGGCCGAGGCGGAGGACCCCCGGCTGGTGGATCTGTCGGAGCACTATGTGAAGGTGGACGAGATCCCCTTTGACTTTGCCCGGCGGCGGCTGAGCACCGTAGTGCAGGACCGCTCCGGAAAGACCCAGATGGTGACCAAGGGCGCTGTGGAGGAGATGCTCTCCATCTGCTCCTTCGCCGAGTGTGACGGCGCCGTCCAGCCCCTGACCGGCGAGGTGCGCCAGCGGATTCTGGAGACGGTGGACGGCCTCAACGACAAGGGCTTCCGGGTGCTGGTCATCGCCCAGAAGAGCAATCCCTCCCCCGTGGGGGCCTTCGGGGTCAAGGACGAGCGGGATATGGTGCTCATCGGCTACCTGGCCTTCCTGGACCCGCCCAAGGAGTCCACGGCGGACGCCATCCGGGCCCTGAAGCACCACGGCGTGACCACCAAGATCCTCACCGGCGACAACGACAAGGTGACCCGCACCATCTGCAAGCAGGTGGGGCTGAAGGTGCGCAACATGCTGCTGGGCTCCGACCTGGACGCCATGAGCGATGAGGAGCTGGCCCGGGCCGCCGAGTCCACCGACGTCTTTGCCAAGCTCACCCCCGACCAGAAGGCCCGGGTGGTCTCGGTGCTGCGGGAAAACGGGCACACCGTGGGCTTTATGGGGGACGGCATCAACGACGCCGCCGCCATGAAGGCCGCCGACATCGGCATCTCGGTGGACACCGCGGTGGATGTGGCCAAGGAGTCGGCGGACATCATCCTGCTGGAGAAGGATCTGATGGTCCTGGAGCAGGGCATCATCGAGGGGCGCAAGACCTACGCCAACATGATCAAGTACATCAAGATGACCGCCTCCTCCAACTTCGGTAACATGTTCTCGGTGCTGGCCGCCTCCGCCCTGCTGCCCTTCCTGCCCATGATGAGCGTACACCTCATTTTCCTCAATCTGATTTACGACCTGTCCTGCACCGCCATTCCCTGGGACAATGTGGACGAGGAGTTCATCGCCAGGCCCCGGAAGTGGGACGCCTCCAGCGTGGGCAACTTCATGCTCTGGCTCGGGCCCACCAGCTCCATCTTCGATTTCACCACCTATCTCTTCATGTACTTTGTGTTCTGCCCCCTGTTCGTCTCCGGCGGCGTGCTCTTCAACGACCTGGCCAACCACTTCAGCGGCGCGGAGCTGGCCCTGATGCAGGCCAAGTACATCGGCCTCTTCCAGGCGGGGTGGTTCGTGGAATCCATGTGGAGCCAGACCCTGGTCATCCACATGATCCGCACCCCCAAGCTGCCCTTCCTCCAGAGCCGGGCCTCCGCCCCCCTGACCCTGCTCACCCTGACCGGCATCGCCGTGCTGACCATCATCCCCTTCACCCCCTTCGGCGCGGTACTGGGATTTGTGGCCCTGCCGGGAGCCTACTTTGCCTATCTGATCCCCTGTATCCTGCTCTATATGGTACTGGCCACCAGCCTGAAAAAAGCCTATGTACGCCACTACGGCGAATTGCTTTGATGTTGGGAGGAATGTTTTATGATCTGGTCGAAACTGTGGATGGACCTGTTTGGATGCACTTCCCTGTTCGGGATCGACATGGGTTTCTGGGTCGCCATGTCCCTGGTCCTGCTCATTGTCATCCTGATGAATGCGGTGTTCTGGGGCATGAAGCCCAAGGAGGACCACCGCGAAAACGGAGCGCCTTCCGTCCTCTCATAAAAGTCCTTTTTATCGAACCGTTCCGATGGTATACTAGCCACAATCCAACCAAAACCCCTGCCAATTCTGCCGGCTCACCGGCTGAATGGATGGGATCGGAGGACGCCGTAAAGGAGGAACTGCCATGAACGTCAAGGAAAAACTGGAGTCGATGGCTCTCAGCAGCATCGGTTTGGACATCGCCGGCGCGGAGACGTACCAGCCGGGCGCCACCCGCTTCGGCGGGCGGCCGGATGTGCCGCCGGATTTTGTGTGGCCCACCTACGAGGGGAGAGATCACGCGCATGTGCTCGCCAGCCGCCCTCTGGCCTTCCTGGCGCAGCTCAACTGCGCGGATCTGGCCCCGTACGATACCGCCCATCGGCTGCCCGACCACGGCCTGCTCTCTTTTTTCTACGAGCTGGAGAGCCAGCGCTGGGGCTATGACCCGAGGGACCGGGGCTGTGCCCGCGTCTACTGGTTTGAGGACGCCTCCAAACTGGCCGCTGCGGATTTTCCCGCGGAGCTGGACCCCGACTTCCACTTCCCCATGGTCAAAATCAAGCCCAGCCGTCAGACCACCTATCCCTCCTGGGACGACTTTTCCACCGTGTGGCCGGACGCGGTGTACGATGACACCTTCACCGCCGCCTGGGAAGCCCTGACCGGAACGGATGCGGAGGGGCCGCAGTCCTGCTCCCAGCTGCTGGGATGGCCCCATGTAATCCAGAGCACGATGTTCCTCGAGTGTGATCTGGCCGCCCAGGGCTATTATCTGGGTACCCCCGAGGGCTGGGCCGAGATCCCGCCCGCCATCCGCAAGCAGTCGGAAGAGACCGCCCACGACCGCTGGATGCTGCTCTTCCAGCTGGACACGGTGGAGTGCGGCGACTTCGAGCTGATGTTTGGCGACTGCGGACACCTCTACTTCTACATCACCAAAGAAGATCTGAAGGCGCGCCGTTTCGACCGCATCTGGTCGATCACCCAGTGCTATTGAGGCTCCGGGCGCGCCTAAAGCGGAGAACGCACAACAACGGAACCCCTGCCGCAGGTTTGCTGCGGCAGGGGTTCCGTTCTGTTCCACATTTCCTATATTTCTTGGGAATCTAGTGACTTTACCGGGAAAGCTATGGTAAAGTAAACAAAAGTGTCTCTTTGTCGGAGAGGAAGGTGTCATAGATGGACAGACCGCCCCCATGGACGGACACCGTCGCCAATGGAATACCCGGCGAGCTGCTCCTGGTGCTCACCTTTTTGATCTGGGCCATCTTCGCCTTGATCCTGGGGTCCAATGTGAAAAACCGGCTGAACATCTGGTGCTTCTGCAGCGGGATGCTGTTCAGTGTGGGCGCACTGAAGGAATATCTGTTTTACACACTGGGGCCCATCCTGATCCGCCACGGGATCTGGACCGTGGGGTTTTCGGAAACCCTCTACTCGCTCCTCAGCGCCGTGTTCTACTACCTGTCCATGCCGGCGGTTTTGATCTTCTGCCTGTACTTCCACCGCCTGGACCATACCCGCCCCCGCCTGTTCCGCCGTCTGCGGCTCCTGGTCTATGTGCCCGGCCTGCTGCTGGCCGTCCTCTTTCCCTGTACGCAGACCCACTCCTTCCAGCAGGACCGGATCTTCTGCCTGGCCGTGGGGCTGTATAACTGGTGCTACGGTCTCATCGGGACCGGTATCCTGCTGCACGCGCTGCGGGAAGAGCGGATGAGTGCCCATTACCGGCAGCGCCGTCTGGCGGCGGCCAGCCTGCTGGTCCCCCTCTGGTTCTGGCTGGTATCCGCCTTCCCCTATCACGCCCTGGGCATCCCCAATCTCAGCAAGCTCTGGCAGGTCAATCTGATCGTGGTCCTCTTCGTCCTGCTGTATTTTCTCTACCACGCCTTCCGCGACGGGATCTGGGGCATCCGCTTCCGCAAGGAGACCTATGACTGGAACAGCGGAAACCGGGTGCTGCAAAAGAATGCCCAGTATGTGGGCCACGCGCTGAAAAATGACCTCTCCAAAATCGAGTGGTGTACCGATTTTCTGGCCGCCCAGGGCGCCTCCGCCCGGGAAGTGGACATACTCCGCCGCTCCGCGGCGCACCTGCAGCAGTTCATCAGCCGGACGCAGCTCTACTCCGACCAGATCACGCTCTCGCCGGAGGAGTGCGACGTGCGTACCATGCTGCGGGATCTGGCTGAGGCATTCAACGCCGTCACCGGAGAAGGGGCAGCCGTCCGGGTGGCGGCCTGTGACGACGCGCCGCTTGTCTGCGACCCGGCCCATGTGGAGGAGACGCTGCGGAATCTGATCGCCAACGGGCTGGACGCCATCGGCAAAACGGGCACGGTAACGCTCTCCTATCAGAATCTGCCCCGCAAGCGCTGCGCGGTGATCGCCGTGGCGGACAACGGGTGCGGCATGGACCGCGAGACCATCCAGCAGCTGTTTGAACCCTACTATACCACAAAGATGGGCGGCAAAAATCTGGGGCTGGGACTGTACTACTGCTGGAATGTGATGAACGCCCACGGCGGCAGCATCCAGGTGGCGTCCCGCCCCGGGCAGGGCAGTACTTTTTCCCTGCTGTTTCCGGTCAGGCGCAGAAAAAAGGAGGTGACATCCGGTCGTGGCATCGATTCAGATCCTGGTGGTGGAGGATGACCAGGATTTTCAATATCTGATCCGGCAGAGTCTGGCCGTTGACCCGGATTTCGTGGTGACCGCCTGCTGCCGGGATGGCGAGTCCGGCTATCTCGCCGCGGTGCGGGACAAGCCCGACGTGGTCCTGATGGACCTGGCGCTCCCGGAGAGCCCGATGGAGGGCGTGGCGGCGGCCCGGCGCATCCGGCTGGAGACCCCGTCAAAGGTGATCCTGCTCACCTCCTACGACGACCCGGCCACCGTGGTCCGGGCCAGCGTGGAGGCCTTCGCCTCCGCCTATGTGCTGAAAAGCCAGTTCCCCCTGCTGGTTCCCACCATCCGGGAGACCGCCCAAGGCGTCACCCCTCAGGCCCACCTGATCTGCTCCGCCCTGCTGCAAAGCCTCACCCCGGCGGAGCTGACGGTATTCCAGCACATGCTGGGCATGCCGGTGACCCTCCGCTCTTCCGAGAAAACCATCGCCAACCAGCAGACCAGCGTGCTGCACAAGCTGGGACTGGCAAACAAGCAGCAGCTCCGCCATGTGTTTGAGGCCTACTATCCCCACATCGCGGAGCCGGGCGGACGCCTCCGCTGAATCTGAGAACAGCCCCCTCCCTTCCGGGAGGGGGCTGTTTTGCTGCCGCCGGATTTATGCTATAATCAGACAAAACCACCCTAGGAGGAAATACCATGGAGCTGGAACCGCTCGATCTGGATGCCTGGAACCGCAAAGAGCATTTTGAACACTATTTTTCCAATGTGCCCTGTACGTACAGCATGACCACCAAGCTGGATATCACCCCCCTGATCCAGGCGGGGGTGAAGCTCTACCCCACCATGCTCTATCTGCTGGCAAGCGCGGTGAATCAATACCCCGAGTTCCGCATGGACCTGGACACCGAGGGCCGTCCGGGGGTCTACCCTGTGATGCACCCCTGCTATACCGTCTTTCACAAGGACAGTCAGACCTTCTCCAATCTCTGGACGGAGTTTACCGAGGACTACGGCGCATTCTGCCGCGCCTATCAGCAGGACCTGGAGCGCTACGGCAGCGTAAAGCACATGATGGCAAAGCCCGACGTCCCCGCGAACAACTTCCCCGTCTCCATGGTCCCGTGGGAGAGCTTTGACGGCTTCAACCTGAACCTGCAGAACGGGTACCGCTACCTCCCCCCGATTTTTACCATCGGGAAGTACACCCAGAGCGACGGGCGGTACCAGATCCCGCTGTCCGTCCAGGTGAATCACGCCGTCTGTGACGGCTTCCACGTCTGCCGGTTTCTGGCCACCCTCCGCGAATGGATCGCCGACCCGTTGTTTCTCCAGCGATAGACAACATACACGCCCGCTCTGAGCCGATACCGGCGCGGAACGGGCGTATTTCATTCCTGCGCGCCGCAGGAGTCCGTACACTGGGGGTTGGTCATCTCAAAGCGCTCGTCAATGTGCTGCTCTCCCCACGCACACATCAGGTCCAGAATGGTCTCCAGCGACTGCCCCTTCGGGGTGATGGCGTACTCCACCCGGGGCGGCACCTCCGCGTACACCGTGCGCTGGATGAGGCCGTCGTTCTCCAGCTCCCGCAGCTGGTTGGTGAGGGTCCGCTGGGAGATCTGGGGCATTCTCCGCATGAGCTCGCTGAAGCGCTGCGTACCGTGCTCGATCAGGCTCTCCAGGATCAGCGGCTTGCACTTGCCGCCGATCATTTTCAGCGTGACTTCCATCTCACAGGTGACCTGTATCTTTTCCATAGTCCCCTCCATTGGTGCACTTTTTTTCACTTCCTGAGAAAAATGTGCGTACTTGCTGCCGTACATCCCCAAGGATATAATGCAAGTATAGCGGATTCTTGCCAAGTTGCAAGGTCTGATTTCAGCAGGAGGGCACTATGGAATACAGAGTGTTAGGCAGGACCGGTCTGCGTGTCAGCGAGATCGGCCTGGGCGGCGAGTGGTTCAACGGCCTGACCGTGGAGGAGAGCACCGCCATCGTGGACGCGGCCCAGGAAAACGGGATCAATTACATCGACATCTTCATGCCCCAGGCCCCCACCCGCAGCCATCTGGGCGCGGCACTGGCGGGCCGCCGGGAGCAGTTCATCATCCAGGGACACCTCTGCACCGTGTTTGAGGACGGGCAGTACACCCGCACCCGGGACATCGAAAAGACCCGCCGCTCCTTCGAGGACCTGCTGGAGCGGCTGCACACCGACTACATCGACGTGGGTATGATCCACTATGTGGACAGCGACGAGGACTTCCGCACGGTCTTTGAGGGCCCAGTGCTGGCATATGCCCTGGAGCTGAAGCGGCAGGGCGTCATCCGCCACATCGGCATGAGCTCCCACAATCCCCACATCGCCCTGCGGGCCGTGGAGAGCGGCGTGGTGGACGTGCTGATGTTCAGCATCAATCCCGCCTACGACATGGAGGCCGCCGACACCGACATCTACGACCTGATGGAGTTCAAAGGCATGGAGCGGAGCGGCCTTGTGGTGGATGAGGCGCGCCAGCGGCTGTACTCCGCCTGTGAGGCGGCCGGTGTGGCCATCACCGTGATGAAGCCCCTGGGCGCGGGCACCCTGCTGAGCGCCGAGCGCTCCCCCTTCGGCGTGGCCATGACCGTTCCCCAGTGCATCCAGTACTGCCTGGACCGCAACGGCGTAAAGGTGGTCATCGTGGGCTGCCACTCGGTGGAGGAAGTGCTGGAGGCGGTGCGCTATGAACACCTCCCGGCGAAGGAGCGGGACTACTCCCACATTTTCCACACGGGAGCCGCCATCCACATGACCGGCCGGTGCATGTACTGCAACCACTGCCAGCCCTGCCCCGCCCACATCGACATCGCCGCCGTGACCAAGTTCCTGGACCTGGCCATCCAGCAGGAGACGGTGCCAGAGACGGTGGCCCAGCACTACTGGTCCCTCTCCGCCACGGCGGACGACTGTCTGATGTGCGGCAGATGCGAGCCCAACTGTCCCTTTGGAGTCCAGATCCGGAAGAATATGGCGCGGGCCCGGGAGGTCTTTGCACACACCGCTCCCGTGTAAGAGCGCCGTTCCCCAAAATGCCGTGCGCGGCCCCCGGTGTTCCGCCGGAGGCCGCGCATTTCTTTCGCCAATTTATTGCGCGCGCACGCAGTTTGATGTATACTGGTCGCTGTCAGGAGGCGAAACCATGAAACTCTTAAAATGGCTGTCGGTGGCTGACCGGCTGGCAAAGACCGATTTGGATCAGCGTCTGGCCCCCCTCGGCATCAACAGCAGTCAACACATGTATCTCTTAAAAATCTGCGACCACCCTGGGATCTCCCAGGATTCGCTGCTGAACACCGTCTACGTCCACCCCAGCAATGTGGTGCGCATGGTGGCCGCCCTGGAGAAGAAGGGCTTTCTGACCCGCGTCCCCTGCCCCGAGGACAAGCGGACCTGGCAGCTCTACCCCACCGAGCGGGCCCTGGCCGCGGCGCCCCAGGTCCGCGCCGCCTGTCAGGCCACGGAGGCCCTCCTGCTGGACGGCTGGCCGGAGGAGGAGCGGGATGTGTTTGAGAATCGGCTGATGCGCATGGGCCGGGAGATGGCCCAGAAGCAGGGCATCGTGCGGGAAGGGGATGCGTTCGATGGCTGAAAATCCCCTGGGATCGGAGAAGATCGCAACGCTCCTGCGCAGCTACGCCATTCCCAGTATCACCGCTACCCTGGTCAGCTCCCTCTACAACATCGTGGACCAGGTCTTTATCGGCCAGGGCGTGGGCTATCTGGGCAACGCCGCCACCAATGTGTCCTATCCCCTGTCCACCATCTGCCTGGCCATTGCGCTGCTGCTGGGGATCGGCAGCGCCTCCCGCTTTTCCATTTTCCTGGGAAAAGGTGATCCGGACAAGGCCGCCCGGCTGGTGGGCAACGGCGTGGTGTGGATGGCGATCGCAGGGCTGCTCTACCTTCTGCTGGGCGAGCTCTTCCTCTCCCCCCTGCTGCGGCTCTTCGGCGCCACCGCCGAGGCCATGCCCCTGGCCAGAGAGTACGCCGGGATCGTGCTGATCGGGATGCCCTTTCTCATCCTCACCAACGGCATCAGCAACCTGATCCGGGCGGACGGCTCCCCCCGCTACTCCATGCTCTGCATGGTGGCCGGCGCAGTGGTCAACACCATCCTGGACCCGATCTTTATCTTTTGCCTGCACTGGGGCGTGGCCGGCGCCGCCCTGGCCACCATTCTGGGGCAAATCCTCTCCTTCGGCCTGGCGCTGCGCTATCTGTGGCGCTTCCGCACGGTACAGCTCTCCCGGGACTGCTTCCGTCTGGACCTGCGGGACAACCTGCGCACCTTCTACATGGGCATCAGCAACTCCGTCAATCAGCTGGCTATCACCCTGGTCCAGATCGTCCTGAACAACTCCCTCACCTTTTACGGCGCACAGTCCATCTACGGTGAGGACATCCCCCTGGCCGCCTGCGGCATCGTGATGAAAACCAATGCCATTCTGCTCTCCATCATCGTGGGTATCTCCCAGGGCGTGCAGCCCATCATCGGCTTCAACTACGGCGCGGGCAAGTATGACCGGGTCCAGCAGGCCTACCGGCTGGCCGTGTGCTGGAATTTGGTCGTGTCGGCGGTGGGCTTCTGCCTGTTTCAGTTCTTCCCCGGCCCCATCCTCGCCCTCTTCGGGTCGGGTGAGCCGCTGTATTTCGAGTTTGCCACCCGTTTTATGCGCATTTTCCTCTTTATGGTGCTGGTCAACGGCGTGCAGCTGCTCTCCTCCAACTTCTTCACCGCCATCGGAAAGGCCCTCAAGGGACTGCTGCTCTCTCTGACCCGTCAGGTTTTTTTCCTCATCCCGCTGATCCTGATCCTGCCGCTGCGCCTGGGCATCTGGGGTGTGCTCCTGGCCGCTCCCATTGCCGACGGGATCGCCTTCCTCCTCTCCGTGTTCCTGGTGAAGCGGGAATTCCGGAGCCTGCGGGCCCGCCAGGCGGCACTGCACTAACCCTCCGCCTGCGCTGCGGCGTCCGGCCCCTCCACCACCAGGTACTGCACCTCCCGGCTGAGCTGGGCGCGCAACTCCGACATCGTTCCGGTACACAGGTCTTTTTTCTGCAGACAGAGCATCTGTTCGCCATGGAACATCAGGAGCAGATCCTCCGTCTCCATGAGAAAGGCCATCTCTTGATAGGGGAGGTCCCAGTGCGCCTCGAGCCCCTCCCGGCCCACTGTCAGGCCCGCTTGGGAAAAGGCGACCCAGACGCCCTCCATCCCGTCGGCCTTGTCCTTGCCCCAGAGCAGCCGCCGGGCCTCCCGCTCGTAGGGGAGGCGCCGCCGTCTCCGCAGCAGCGCAGCAACGCCCAGAACCAGGGAGACCACTCCCGGCACGAGGAGTTCCCCCAGCTTCTCGGGATTTCCCAGCGCCCCCACGGTGAACAGGGCGGCCTGGAGGAGCGCCAGCACGCCCAGGGTGGTCCGGCCGTGCTTCCAGAGGTATCCGCCCGCGGCGCCGAGCCCCACCGCCCCCGCGGCCAGGACCGGCGTGGAGCCCATCGGCTCCGTGAGACCCGCCATCAGCAGAAGGCCCCCCGCCAGCCAGTTGACCACCGCCAGAGCCTTCCAGGCGTACTGCCGCCCTTTCGACGCCCTTCTGCCCGTCCGCTTTTTCTGATTGAGCCGGTCGGTCAGGGCCCACAGCCGGGGAAACTGGTCCCGGGAGAGCAGCTCCGCCCGCCGGACCAGCGCGCGGCTCACCTGGGGATAGAGCCGCTCCGGCTCCAGGGGCGTGATCTGAAAACGGTAGGTCCACTCCATAACGGATTCCTCCCAATGCGTTGTTTGGGACAGCCTAACACATGGGTCCGTATTTTCCCCGACTTTATCCTTAAATCTTCGAAAGACTTGTCCTGCCAAAAGAGCCCGGAGACCCTCGAGGTCCCCGGGCTCTTTGCCGGTGTGCTACTTCAGTTCCGCCCGGAAGCCGATGCGCTCCTTCTTCCGGTAGACGTGGATGCTGCCCCGGTGGCTGCGGGCGATGGACTGGGCGATGGACAGGCCCACCCCGAAGCCGCCGGTAAAGGTCCGGGCCGGGTCGGCCCGGTAGAAGCGGTCGAAGAGCTTGTCCAGCTCCAGCCGGTCCACCTGGGCATAGGTGTTCTCCACCACCAGCACCGGGTGGCGGCGCTGGAAGAGCTCCACCCGGATGTCCCCTCCGGGGTCGCAGTATTTGACCGCGTTGTCCAGCAGGATGGCCGCCAGACGGCGCACCAGCGCCTCGTCCCCCCGGTAGGAGATTCCGGGCTCCACCCGGGCCGTGAGGGTCTGGTCCCGCTCGGCGGCCAGGGTCTGGAACTCCGAGACGGTGTCCGACACCGCCTCGCTCAGATCGAAGGGCGCCAGGGTCAGATGGGACTCGCTCTCATCCATCCGGCACAGGGCCACCAGCTGGTTGATGAGCAGCCCCATCCGCTCACCCTCGCTACGGATGTCGTCCAGCCACTCATTCTTCCCCAGCTCCGACTCCACGATGTCCAGATTGGACAGGATCAGCGTCAGCGGCGTCTTGAGTTCGTGGTTGGCGTCGGTGATGAACTGCTTCTGCTTCTCATAGCTCTCCGCCACCGGGCGCACCGCCCGCTTGGAGAGGATCACCGTCAGCGCCAGGATCAGCACGGCGCTGCCGAAGAGGACCAAGAACGCGGTGAGCAGCAGGCGGTTGGTGATGTTCTGGTTGCTGCTGCCGTTGACAAAGACAATGGCCACGCCCTCATCGGTCTCGGTGACCTTGTAGCGGTACTCCAGCACCCAGCCCCGCTGTGCCCCCTTCTCCAGCGCCTGGGCGGCGTACTCCTCCACCTCGTCCTCCGAGAGGGAGGCGATGGCGTCGGTGTTCATGCGGGTGACCTCATCCTTCCCGTCCAGCCAGACCATGAAAAAGCGGGTGCTGAAGCGGGTCTCCGCCGTGATCACCTCCGCGTCGGAGAAGAGCGGGGCCGGCCGGTCCGACGGCTCAAAATCCGGGAACACGCCGTCGTTGGAGGAAATGGCGTCGGTGAGGGTATCCATGGTGCGGTCCATCTGAGCCATGCTGAAGGCCGAGATGAGCACGAAAATGCCCACGAACACCAGGAAAATGGAGATCCCGCTGATAAATATAAATTTCCTGCGCAGCTCTTTGATCATACCCGGCACTCCAGCACGTAGCCCGCGTTGCGGACGAAGCGGATCTCCAGCGGCGCCTGGAGGGCGGCGATCTTTTTCCGCAGGTTGGAGATGTGGACCCACACCACGCTGGAGTCCACATTGGTGTCCCAGCCCCACACGTGGGTCAGGAACCGCTCGGGGGGCAGGATGCGCCCGGGGGCCTGCATCATCATCTCCAGGATCTGGAATTCCTTACCGCTCAGCGTCTGGACCTGGTCCCCCACGCTGAGCTGATAGGTGGCCCGGTCCAGGGTCACCGGCCCCAGCGTCAGCAGGTCCGGCAGGTAGTTGTCCTTCCGCCGCAGCATGGCCCGCACCCGGGCCAGCAGCTCCGCGGTGGAAAAGGGCTTGGGCAGATAGTCGTCCGCCCCCGCGTCCAAGCCCTCCACCCGCTGGGACACCTCCGAGCGGGCGGTGAGGAACAGGGCCGGTGTGGTCACGCCCTCCCGCCGCAGGGTCTTGAGCACCTGGATGCCGTCCATGCCGGGCATCATGATGTCCAGCACCAGGCCGTCGTACTCCACCGACTGGCCGTGGAGGAGCGCCTCCTCCCCGGTGGTGACGCCGTCCACGCTGAATTTATTGCGTTCAAAAATGTGGGTCAGAGACTTGAGGAGCTTGGGGTCGTCCTCGGCGATCAACAGTCTCATGGGTTCACCTCCATATCCGGCCGGGCATGGGTCCGCGGCCCGCCTTCAGCTTAGCATGCCGGCCTAAAGTCAGACTAAAGCCGCTGTCCTCCTCCCGGGGACAAAAAAATTTTTTGTCCTTTAGCGCGGATTTAGCATTCTGTGATACAATGGTGCATCGGAGCGGGGAAGGCATACCCCGCAGCGATACTCAGGTCCTGCGCAGGCGCGCCGGGACCGTAGGAGGAATGTCTCTTGGATGGACTCTGGTTTCAGGTCCTGATCTGTTTTCTGGCTGGCGCGGGCGCCGGCCTGGGCACCGGTTTTGCCGGCATGAGCGCCGCTACGGTGATCAGCCCCATGCTCCTCACCTTTCTGGACGTGCCGGCCTATGACGCCATCGGCATCGCCCTGGCCAGCGACGTGCTGGCCAGCGCCGTCAGCGCCCGCACCTACGCCCGCATCGGTGCGCTGGACCTGAAGAACGGAATCGTCATGATGTGCGGCGTACTGAGCATGACGGTGGTGGGCAGCTGGCTCTCCTCCTTCCTGCCCAACCACGCGCTGGGCGGGATCTCGGTGGTCATGCCCTTCTTCCTGGGGCTGAAATTCCTGATCTTCCCCGTCACCAAGCCCCGGCCCGACCGCGGCGGGCCCGGCGGGAAGCTGGTCCGCGGCGCTCTGGGCGGAGCCGCCATCGGCCTGGTCTGCGGCTTCTTCGGCGCGGGCGGAGGGATGATGATGCTCCTGGTGCTGACCGTGTTCCTGGGCTACGAGCTCAAGACCGCCGTGGGCACCAGCGTGTTCGTGATGACCTTCTCCGCCCTCACCGGCGCGGTCAGCCATTTTGCCCTGGGCTCCGCGCCCCGGCTGGATCTGCTGGTCCTGTGCGTGATCTTTACCCTGGTCTGGGCCCAGCTGGCCGCCAAGGTGGCCGCCCGGTCCGACCCGCTGCTGCTCAACCGCCTGACCGGTGTGATCCTCGTGCTCTTGAGTACGGTCCTGGTGGCCGTGCATTTTGCCGCCTGATCCCAAATGCAGGATGTTAGGAGAATCGTTATGGCCGTAAAGGAAAAGAAAAAACGCAAGTTTGTGGTGGCCGCCATCCTGGTGGCCGTGGTCCTCGCCGTCTCCATTCCGGTGGTAGTGTTCCTGGTGTCCAAGGCCTTCACCGCCCAGGAACAGGTGGTGCGCACCGACTGGGCCTTTGACACCGGCGACATCATCGAGGAGAGCCAGGAATTCCAGGTGGACATCACCCAGGCCAACCTGGGCGAAGGCCTGTACGCCCTGCAGCTGGTGCCCCAGGACATCGGCGACGAGGGCTTCACCTACTATGACCTGGACGTGCAGCAGCGGCTGGAGGGCGTGGTGGAGCATCTGAAATCCTCCATCGGCGCCTCCTGGTCCGCCACCCTCCCTCTGGCTATTTTAAATCCATATGGCACCGGAAGCAATGGGCTTTACCTGTATTTTGACACCGAGCTCGCTACTTCCGTGAGCTACACCATCCACGTGGACCGGGAGGGCATCTCCGACTTCACCGCCCAGGCCGCCGACGCCTCCGGCGAGGTCTACACCAAGACCCACGAATTCCAGATGATCGGCCTGGTGCCCGGCGAGACCAACCAGGTCACGCTGACCGTCACCGACCGCTTCGGCGTCGCCCGGCAGCGGGTGTCCTTCACGGTGGAGATGCCGGAGAACACGTCCGGTTACGACACCACGCTGGAAGTCACCCAGGGCGACTCCCAGCAGGCCCAGGCTAATGGGCTGTTCACCCTCATGCGGGTCAACGGCTATCTGGGCTATGGCTTCTTCTACGACAACGACGGCGTGCTGCGCTATGAGATGGTGCTGGAGGGCTACGGACTGGACCGCATCCTCTTCGACGGCGATGAGCTGATCACCTGCGTCTCCTCCTCCAAGCTGGGCCGCATCAACGGCCTGGGCCAGGTCACCCAGGTGATCGATCTGGAGGGCTACGACCTGCACCACGACATCGGCATGGGCGCCGACGGGGAGCTGCTGGCGCTGGCCGAGGTACGGGGCGGCGAGACGGTGGAGGACCGGCTGCTCTCCATCGATCTGGAGACCGGCGCGGTCACGGAACTGCTGGATTTCAGCCAGCTCCTGGAGCCCTACTTCTCCATGACCCGGCCGGTGGGCGTGTCGGACGACTTCTTCTGGCAGGCCGGCGAGTGGGACTGGATCCATCTCAACAGCCTGCAGTATATGCCGGAGGATGACAGCCTCATCGTCTCCTCCCGGGAGACCTCCACCATCCTCAAGGTCCGTGACCTCCACGGTCAGCCGGAGATCGACTGGCTGGCCGGCGATGAGCGCTTCTGGGAGGACACCCCCTACGCCGACGCCTGCCTCACCCAGGAGGGCGATTTCGTGCCCCAGTACGGCCAGCACTGTGTGGAATTCTACGCCGACGGCGAGGAGGAGGGCGTCTACTACCTCTCCCTCTTCAACAACAACTACTGGTCCCTCAACAGCCGGGATTTTGAGCTGGAGGTGGCCGACTCGGTGGGCACCCAGCTCTACGGCTCCGGCGAAGAGGCCAGCCAGGTCTACATCTACCGTATCGATGAAAACGCCCGCACCTTCTCCCTGGAGGACAGCTTTGACGTGCCCTACTCCAGCATCGTCTCCAACGGCTCCCTGTGCGGGACGTCGGGGAACTGGGTGGTCAACAGCGGCGTGGCCATGGTGTTCGGCGAGTACGACGCCGACGGCGTCCTGATCCGGGAGTACAAATACGATTGCACCATGCAGAATTACCGCACCTTCAAGTACGACATGTCCCCCTGGTTCCGCTGATCCCCCATCCAGGTACAAAAAGACACCCTCTGTGTGAAACAGAGGGTGTCTTTTTTTCGCAAGGATTCGTTAAGCCTGTCCGGGCTGCACCAGATGGCAGGCCACATAGTGGCCGGGGCGCACCTCCTGGAGGGGCGGCACGCTCTGGTGGCACTGCTCGCAGGCCACCGGGCAGCGGGTGCAGAAGGCGCAGCCCTTGGGCTTGTTGATGGGGCTGGGCACGTCGCCGGAGATGATCTGCCGGGTCTTTTGGGCCTCCTTGTCGGGGTCCGGGATGGGCACCGCCGACAAGAGCGCCTTGGAGTAGGGATGGAGGGTGTGGCTGTACAGCTCGTCGCTGCTGGCCAGCTCCACCACGCTGCCCAGATACATCACCGCGATGCGGTCGGAGATATACTTGACAATATTCAGGTCGTGGGCGATGAACAGGTACGTCAGGCCCATCTCCTCCTGAAGGCGGCGCAGGAGGTTGATGACCTGGGCCTGGATGGACACGTCCAGCGCGGAAATGGGCTCGTCGCACACGATGAACTCAGGCTGGATGGCCAGAGCCCGGGCGATGCCGATGCGCTGGCGCTGGCCGCCGGAGAACTCGTGGGGGAAGCGGTTGGCGTGCTCCCGGTTCAGACCCACGATGTCCAGCAGGCGGGCCACCCGCTCCTGGCGCTCCTTGGCGTCGTACATCTTGTGGATGACCATGCCCTCTTCAATGATGGAGCCGACGGTCATGCGGGAGTCCAGGGAGGCATAGGGGTCCTGGAACACGATCTGGGCCTTCTTGGCGAAGTGGAAGCGGTCCTTCTTGCTGTGGAGGTCCAGCTCCTTGCCGTCATAGATCAGCTTGCCCTTGGTGGGGCGGTAAATACCCATCATGGTGCGGCCCAGGGTGGACTTGCCGCAGCCGGACTCGCCCACCAGGCCCATGGTCTCGCCCCGGCGGATGTCCAGGGTCACGTTCTCCACGGCGTGCAGGGTGCGTCCGCCGCTGACTTTAAAATACTTACACAGGCCTTCCGCCCGGATCAATACGTCATTGCTCATCCTTCTCACCTCTCTCCTGGGCAGGGGGACAGTCGGGATGGAGCAGCCAGCAGCTGGCGCAGTGCCCCTCGCTCACCTGGAACTCGGGGGGCTGCTCCTCCAGACAGATCTGCATGCAGTGCTTGCAGCGGGCGGCGAAGGCGCAGCCCACCGGCGGATTGAGCAGATCGGGGGGAGTACCGGGGATGGCCGTGAGCGTCTCATCCTTGGTGGTCTCGGGGGAGGGCAGGCTCTTGAGCAGAGCCTGGGTATAGGGGTGGCTGTTGCGGTAGAAGATGTCCTGGACGGTGCCGGTCTCCACCACCTTGCCGGCGTACATCACCGCCACCCGATCGGCCACGCCGGCCACCACGCCCAGGTCATGGGTGATGAGGATGATGGCGGTGTTGATTTTCTCCTTCAGCTCCACCAGCAGGTCCATGATCTGGGCCTGGATGGTCACGTCCAGAGCGGTGGTGGGCTCGTCGGCGATGAGGAGCTTGGGGTCGCAGGACAGGGCCATGGCGATCATGGCGCGCTGGCGCATGCCGCCGGAGTACTCGTGGGGATACTGCTTGGCGCGCTCCTCGGGGTTGGGGATGTTGACCTGCTTGAGGCAGCGGATGGCCTCTTCCTTGGCCTCGGCCCGGGAGAGGTTCCGGTGGAGCTTGATGGCCTCCACGATCTGCTTGCCCACCTGGGTGGTGGGGTTCATACAGGTCATGGGGTCCTGGAAGATCATGGACACTTCCTTGCCCCGGATCTTCTGCATCTCCCGCTCGCTGGCCTTGACGATGTCATGGCCGGCCAGGTCGATGGCGCCCGACACGATGCGGGCGGGGGGCATGGGGTTGAGCTTCATGATGGTCTGGGCGGTGACCGACTTTCCGCAGCCGGATTCGCCCACAATGGCCAGCACTTCGCCCTCGTCCACATGGAGGGTCACGCCGCGGACGGCCTTGACCTCTCCGGCGTAGGTGTCGAAGGAGACGTGCAGGTCCTGGATATCAAGTACACGGTTGGCCATTTGGGATCACCTCCGGAGTTTGGGATCGAAGGCATCGCGCAGACCATCGCCGAACAGGTTGAAGGCCAGCATGGTCAGGCTGATGCAGACGGCAGGAATGATGAGCTGGGAGGGGTACAGGCGGAAATTCTGGATACCCAGCTGGGCCAGAGAGCCCCAGGAGCACAGAGGCGGGCGGATGCCCAGGCCCAGGTAGCTCAGATAGGCCTCGGAGAAGATGGCGGAGGGGATGGACAGGGTGACGCGCACGATCATCACGGACAGGGTGTTGGGCAGCAGGTGCTTGGCGATCATCCGCCCGGTGCTGGCGCCCATGGCCTCAGCCGCCGCGATGAACTCCTGCTGCTTGAGGGCCACCACCTGGCCGCGGACCAGACGGGCCATGGGGATCCATCCCACCAGCGAGTAGGCCACGATGATGGTGATGATGCCGGGAGGCATGACCAGCATGAGGAGAATGACGATCATCAGGTAGGGGATGCCGTTGATGATCTCCAGAATACGCATGAGGATGATGTCCAGCGTGCCGCCGAAGTAGCCCGAGATACCGCCGTAGATGGCGCCCAGGAAGAAGTCCACGATGGCGCTGGCGAAGGCGATGATGAGGGAGACCCGGCCGCCCATCCAGATGCGGGTGAAGATATCACGGCCCAGGGTGTCGGTGCCGAAGAGGTGCACATGGCCGTTTCCGGCGCTCTGGGCGTCGTTACAGACAGTGCCGATGGGGGCGTCGGTGTGGCCGTAGTGCTGCTCCTGATACTCAAAGGGAGAGAGGATGGGAGCGAAGATGGAGAAGACGAGCATGATGAACACAATCACCACGCACAGCATGGCTACCCGGTTGCTCACCAGACGGCGCATAGCGTCCTGCAGGAAGGTGACGCTGGGGCGGCTGATGGCCTCGCGGTCATGGGCATTCTCACCCACATGGGCAAATCGTTCTTTTGCAATGTGTGCCATCGATCAGTCCTCCAGTTTGACGCGGGGGTCCACCACGCCGTAGAGCAGATCCACAACCAGCGTGCACAGGATCAGCAGCGCGCCGTAGAAGATCGTCGTACCGGAAATCATGGTAAAATCCTTATCCTTGATACTCGTAACAAAGTATTTGCCCAGACCGGGGATGTTGAAGATACTCTCCACCACGAAGGAGCCGGTGAACACGGCGGCCACGGTGGGGCCGATGATGGTGATGACCGGCATGATGGCGTTGCGCAGCGCGTGGCGCCAGAGGATCATGCTCTGGGACAAACCTTTGGCTTTTGCCGTCTTGATATAGTCCTGGCTGAGCACGTCCAGCATGCTGGTGCGCATCAGTCGGGAGATGGTGGCCAGGGAGCTCATGCCCAGCGCGAAGGAGGGCAGCAGGGTCTGGGCAAAGGTGCCCCAACCCTGCACCGGCACCAGCCGGAGCTTCACGGCCAGGAAGTATTGGAGCAGTGCGCCCAGAATGAAGCTGGGCACCGACACGCCCACAATGGCGATGAACATGGACAGCGAGTCGGTAATGCTGCCGCGTTTCACGGCGGCCACCGCGCCCAGCAGGATACCTGCGATCATGGCGAAGAGGATGGCCCGTGCTCCCAGGTCCATGGAGATGGGGAAGGAACTCAGAATGATCTCGTTGACCGAGCGGTTCTCGTAGCTGATGGAGACGCCCAGGTCGCCCCGGACACAGTTGCCCAGGAAAATAAAGTACTGCACGATCGGGGGCTTATCCAGACCGTACTTGGCCTCCATATTGGCCAGGGTGGTGGGCGACGGAGTCTTGTCGCCGATAAAGGGATCGCCCGGAAGGGCGCGCATCATGAAAAAGGTCAGCGTAATGAGTACGAAAAGCGTCAGAATGCCGTAGGCAATACGCTTCAACACATAGCGCAGCAAAGGATCTCCCTCCTTCTAAGATTCTTACAGAGGAGCGCCATGCGGGCGGGTATAGAAACTCCCGCACCGCATGGCGCATCAAGTGGAATCGCGGATTCCAAGGCCCGGCCGGTATCAAAGCCGGACGGCCGGTCATAGGGCGGCTATGCCCCGAAATACGGGTTTGGGTGAATCACAGCACGGAGACCGGTCATCACCGTGATTCCTGTTATCCAAATTTGCCCGCTATCTGGCTTACTGAGCCAGGGTGGTGTAGATGAGGTTGTAGTACTGGAAGGGCAGACGGATCAGGCCGTCGGCCACCTTCTCGCTGACCACATAGTCCTCGTGACGCCAGTAGATGGGGATGAAGGGCATGTCCTCGGCCAGCATCAGCTCCGCCTGGACGAAGAGCTGCTCGCGGGCGGCGGGATCGCTCTCGGCCTTGGTGGACTCGATGAGGGCGTCGTACTCCTCGCTGGCGTAGCCGGTGTGGTTGTTGCCGTTGGTGCTGGTCCACAGGTCCAGGTCGCTCATGGGATCGTCATAGTCGGGGCCCCAGCCGCCCATGAACAGGTCGTAGTTCTTGGCGTTGCGGCGGGCGCGGGCCTCGGTGATGGTGACCACGTCGATGCCCACCTCGATGCCCAGGTTCTGCCGCAGCTGCTCCTGCACCACCTGGGAGAACAGCTCATTCTGAGAGCCCTCGCTGGTCAGCAGGGAGATCTTGATCTGGCTGGCGTCGGTGTAGCCCAGGTCCTCCAGAGCGAGGGCCAGGTACTCCTTGGCCTTCTCCACGTCGGCGGTGGGGTTGTAGAGGGGCTGGCCGTTGTTGGCGGCCACCACGGCCTCACCGAAGGTCTCGGCGCTCACGCCGGAGATGCCCAGGGAGAAGGCGGGGGAGGGCTCGTTGTCGTTCTTAAAGACGGTGTCGATGATCTGCTGGCGGTCCACCGCGTAGCTGATGGCCTTGCGCAGGTTGATGCTGCGGGCGTCGGACAGCTTGGCGCCGGGGTAGTTGGCCAGATCTTCCTCCTGGATGTTGTTGCAGTAGAAGTAGAAGCTGTAGCCGGCGATCCAGTTGTTGACGGGATAGCCCTCAGCCTCGAACTGAGCGCGCTGCTCGCCGGTGATGTCGATGACGTCGATCTCGCCGGTCTGGAAGGCGTTGAGCTTGGTGTTGGAGTCGGTGTACTTGTCCCAGTAGATGGCCTTCAGGCTCACGTTGGAGGCGTCATACCACTCGTCGTTCTTCACGGTGGTGATGCTGTTCTCCAGGGTCCACTCGGTCATGCGGAAGGGACCGTTGTAGAGGAGCTTGTCGGGGGAGGTGCCGTAGTTCTCGGCGCCCACTTCCTCATAGAAGGGCTGGTAGATGGGGGTCATGACCTCGAACTTGAGGTACTGCAGCAGGTAGGGCAGGGGATTCTCCAGCTCGATGACCAGGGTATAGTCGTCGGCGGCGTAGAAGCCCACCTGATCCAGGGTGACCTCGGGAGCGCCCTCCACGCCGGAGGCGTAGTCATAGTAGGCCTGGGCGTTCTTGAAGATGGTGGCGAAGGCATAGTACTCCGCAGCGTTGTTGGGGTTGAGCAGCTCGCTCCAGGCAAAGACAAAGTCATTGGCGGTCACGTCGCCCACAACCTCGCCCTGGCTGTTCACCCACTTGGCGCCCTCGCGCAGGTGGAAGGTCCAGATCATGTCCTCCACGCCCTCGGCGTTGGGAGCGGACTCCCAACTCTCAGCCGCGGCGCCGATGACCTGATTGTTCTCGTCCAGCTTCACCAGAGCGTCCCAGCAGTGCCGGGCCACGGCGAACTCGGTTGCATAAGTCATGAGGATGGGATTCATAACCGACATGGTGGAGCATTCCACGCGGATGGATCCCGCTTCGGAGGTGCCGGGATACATACCCTGGGCAGCGCCGCCGCCGCCCTCGCCGCCGCCGCCCCCGCCGGAGCAGCCGAACAGGGACAGCGCCAGCGTACCGGCCAAAACAAGGGACAGAATTCGCTTTTTCATTGCTTCGCCTTCTTTCTTCAATCTTTGCAGTTGGATGTACATAAAACTAACTCTGCAGTCCACGCATCCCTTCCTTGTGTGTTCCGCAGAATTGTGTTAGAATTATGTGTAAATTGAGCATATCATAGAATCCAGCTATTTTGCAAGTGTATCTTCACTGGAAATTCATTTTTGCCCCATTGTCTCTGTACCAGAGGCATTTGTTTTGGCAGCTCACAGAGCCTTCTTCCAGGTATCTATCTCCATTTTTCCCCACATCTATACCCGTTCTGTTTTGACAATCGCGATTTCCACAAATGTTTGTTGTGGAAATTGAATAAATTTTTTCAGCTTCGCTCTGGAAAGGATGTTCAAGGATATGGCGCTCACCTGCCCTCAGTTCGACGATCTCTTTCAGTCCTGGTACGAGGACGTCTATCGCCTGTGTTTTTTGCTGGTTCCCAGCTCCCGCAATGCATATCATTGCACCTTTCATGTATTTCTGCGGCTGGGCGCGCGCACCGCTCCCCCGCTCTCACCAGAGGAGCTGCGGCGCTTTCTGGTCCGGCAGATCCTGGAGGTCTGCGGGGATTTTTACCTGCGCAAGCCCCATCGCCGCCCGGAGCGGGAGCAGCTTTCAAAATCCTTCCCCGGCCCTCTGGGCGACAGCCTCTGGGCGGTCTTTTCCCTTCCGCTGAAGGCGCGGGCCGCGTTTTACCTGCGGTACTGCATGGGACTTTCTGAGGCGGAATGTGCCGCATTGGTGGGCAAACAGGCCATTCGCGTCCCGGACCCGGCCTCTGCTGCCCAGGAATATGCCGTGGTTTCCCTGGGGGAGAACCAGGCCGCCGTCCTGCTGGACGAGGTCTATCTCCGCTTCCAGGACCGGAGCGTGGGCCTGGAAAACCGCCTGCTGCACATCCGCTCCACCATGGACCGCCTGGCGCCCTGGCTGGCTCTGGGCGTGCTGCTGCTGTGCGCGGCGGCCGCCATCTACACTGCCAATCTCTAGTCCGGATGGAAGCTCTGCATGAAATTGGAAGAAGAGGAGGAAGGACCGACCATCCGCGGTCTGCATAAACATGAATGAAATCTTGACGAGTCTCTGGAATCGGAAGTCGGTGCGGGCCTACCGGGAGGAGCCCATCCCCGACGAGCTGCGCAAACTCATCCTGGAGGCCGCCTGTCAGGCCCCCACCGCGGGCAACCAGCAGCTCTACACCATTCTGGACGTCACCGACCCCGCCCTGAAGGCCGCCCTGGCGGAGACCTGCGACCACCAGCCCTTTATCGCGGCTGCGCCCATGGTCCTGGTGTTCTGCGCCGACTGTAAGAAGTGGCACGACGCCTATCGGGAGGCCGGGTGCCAGCCCCGGCTGCCCGGTGTGGGCGACCTCATGCTGGCGGTGAGCGACGCGGTCATCGCCGCGCAGAACGCCGTGGTGGCCGCCGAGAGCCTGGGGATCGGCTCCTGCTACATCGGCGATATTATGGAGAACTGCCAGGAGCAGCGCCGCCTGCTCCACCTGCCCGAGTATGTGTTCCCGGTGGCCATGCTGGTGCTGGGCTGGCCCACTCAGCAGCAGATGGAGCGCCCCAAGCCCCAGCGCTGCGCCCTGGAGCACATCGTCCACGAGAACCACTACCGCTCTATGGACGGCGCGGAGCTGCGGGACATGCTGGGCTACAAGGCCGGCCCGCGCACCTATGAGGACTGGTGTGCCGCGTTCTGCAATCGCAAGTACAACTCGGATTTCTCCCGGGAGATGACCCGGTCGGTCTCGGAATATCTGACCCAGTTCCAGTCGCCCTGCCAGGATTCCTCCCATCCATAAGCCCAAATCAAAAGCGGCAGCTCTGCCAGTTTCATGGCAGAGCTGCCGCTCTTTTCTGCTTCTCAGCGCCGGACCCACTTGCCGCCGAAGAAGGTCTTTTTATAGTGTTTCAGCTCCTCCCGGGCCTCCGCAAGCTCTCCGGCCTTCTGGAGATAGTCCACGCCTTTGGCGATATCCTCCGGCACGCCCAGGCCGTTGCAGTACATCTTCCCCAGCAGGTAGAACCCCTGCGGACAGTTCCAGTCGATCTTCTCCAGGTACGCCCGTGCCGTCTCATAGTCCTGCCGGGTGCCCTGGCCGTTGGCGTAGCAGGCCCCCAGGTAGTAGAGCATAGCGGGGCTTCCGTTGTTCTCCGCCCATTTCAGCAGCTGGAAGGCCTTGGCGTAGTCCCGCTCCACGCCCCTGCCGTCGTAGTAAAACATCCCCAGTCGGTTGGCAGGGTTGCCCTTTTCGCGAATGGGCGCCTCCAGGGCCTGCTGGTAGTACCGGGCGGCCCGCTCCGGGTCCTTGGGAACTCCCTCGCCCAGCTCATAGGAGTACCCCGCCCAGAAGAAAGCCCGGGGCTCCCCGCCCTCCGCGGCGCTGCGATAGTAGGAAAAGGCCTCTGCCTTCTCCCCCTTTCCGTAGAGGTCGTTGGCGTAGTAAAACTGGCTGTCCGGATAGCCCTTTTCCGCCCCGTAGCGGTACACCTCCGCCTCCTTCTCCGGCCGGGGCGAGATCAGCCCCTTCTCCCCTTCCCAGTAAAACCAGGCCAGATTGAGGCCTCCCGCGGAGATGCCGCTGCGGATGGCCCGCCAAAGCCAGTCCTCACAGCGGGAGATATTCTCCCGGGCGTAGCTCAGGAAAGCGTCGTCGCTGTCGAAGCTCTTCTGGTCCTTCTTCTGGATGCGGAAAAAGTCCCCCCAGTAGTAGACGTTTCCAATCACCATCTGGCAGAAGGGCTCGCCGCGCTCAGCCTTGGCCAGGATCTGATCGAAGGCCTTCTGAAGCGTCTGGGGCATGCTCTGTTCCAGCTGCTGGTCCATCACACCGCAGCGCAGGGCGATCAGTGCCCCCAGGGCGCTGCCGCCCAGCACCGACTGACGCATCAGGTCGTCGCCCCGCCTCTCGTCCTCGGGAAAATCGTGTCCCGGCCAGGTGTACTCCGGGCCGTACAGACACCGGGCCAGCAGGCACTTGGCATCCGCGTCTCCGGCGGCCGCGGCCTCCTCCAGCAGCTGAAAGCCCTCCCGGCCCCGTCGTGCCTTCAGATCATAATAAATGTACTGCAAGGCCCGCTCCACCGCGTCGCTGAAAAACTGTCCCATATCCCGGCCTCCTCATCCGTCCGCTCGTTCCCGTTCTTCCGGTGCTGGCTGCCAGGTCCGGCCGGCGCGCTCCATGCGCGTCCAGTCCTTCAGGGATGGGATCTCCCCCCGCAGCCACCCCCGCAGCACCCGCTCCGCCTCACCGAACGTGACGTCCCGCGTCCAGGCGTACCGGCCGGGCTCCCGCGGAGAACCGGAGTCCTCCTCCAGCAAGATGCGCGTGAGCCCCTGTGCGCCGCCGGGAAGGCACACCAGGCGGCTGAAGGGCCGCCCCTCTCCCTGGAAGGGGATGCCGGGCACCATCTGCAAGGGGCCGCTCTCCCCCGTCCGGCTGGGCCGGAGCAGCCATTCCCGCAAGGTGTCCCAGGTGATGCGGGAGGTCACCGAGCCGTCGGGCAGGGTGAGCACCTGATTCTGGGCCAGACGGTCCTCTTCTTCCCGGGTCTGCTCCTCCACCCGGGCCTTTCTCTGGCGGTATTCCCGCTCCAGGCGATACCACTGCTCCTCGTCGGCGTGGAGCAGATCCCGGTACTCCTTGGAGTCGTATTTCCCAAAGACGGCGGCGGGGACCCGCTTGCGCAGGCACTCCACGGCCTCCTCCACCTCTTTCTTGGAGCGCAGAGTAGTGCTCTGCTGCTGCTGGCGGTCGTCGATGATCCAGAGCTCATAGAGGTAGGTCACCCGGGTCCGCTCGCCGCTGTGGGACGTCCGGCGCTCCACCCGGTCAAAGACGCCCCGGATGCGGGAGAGGGCGGAGGCCTCGTCCCCCAGCACCCACTCCTTGCCGACGCCCAGCCGGCCGATCCACTGGCCATTCTCCTTTAAGTCCCGGTCCACCATGGCGAAGAGTTCCTTCACCGGGGGCGCCTCGTCCGGGTAGGGCAGCTGGCTGCGGATGGACTGGGCCAGGGCACTTTTCTCCGGGTACAGGGCGTCCCTCAGGCTCAGGAAGGCCCACACAAGGCCAATAAAAGCCGCGATCGCGCCCAAAAACGGACTGAATCGATACGCGAGGAGGCTCTCCTCATCCAGGCGGGCCACCTCTTCCGGAAGGGCGCGCCCCATGAAAAAGAAGCCCAGAAGCAGCGCGCCCACCAGGAGAAAGATCCCCGCCGGGATCAGTCCACGCAGTTGTCCCCGGGTGCGCTGGAGGCAATAGCCCTCCTCCGGGCCGTCGGGCTGCTGCTTCTTGTTCCACCACATGATCAAGAGGATAAACGGGATGGAAAAGAGGCGGAGCACCACCACCAAGGCGACATAAACCACCACATTCCAGGGCCATCTGAGATAAAAACGCTTCTTTTGCACATCGTTTGTCTGCATAGGATCCCTTCCCAACTCGTCACGCGATATGGCCTTTGTTCTTATGCTATTCTAGCACAATTTCGTGGAACGGAACAGTGCTTCCCCTCTTGCTACATTTAAAAGGAAAAAGCGCGCAGACAGGAAAGACAGCGCCTCCCCTCCTGTGCTATACTGAGCACAGATGTGAACAGGAGGAACGACCATGAAGATCCTTGTTTTGAACGCCAGCCCCAAGGGGCCCAACTCCACCACGGTGCACACCGCTCTCTACTTGCAGGCCCTGCACCCGGAACACACCTTCACCGTAGTCCCGGTGGGCCAGCGCATCAAAAGCTACGAAAAGGACTTTGCCCCGCTGCGCGCCCAGCTGGAGCAGGCGGAGCTGCTCCTGTTCTGCTACCCGGTCTACACCTTCATCGCCCCCTACCAGCTCCACCGGCTCATCGAGCTCATCAAGGCCGACGGCGTGGACCTCTCCGGAAAATTTGCCTCCCAGATCACCACCTCCAAGCACTTCTACGACGTGACCGCCCACCGCTATGTGGAGGAAAATTGCTTTGACCTGGGGATGAAGGTGGTCCGGGGACTGTCCGCCGACATGGACGACCTGCTCACCGAGCAGGGCCAGCAGGAGGCGCACGGCTTTTTTGACCAGCTGATCTTCTCCTGTGAGCACAGCCTCTTCGTCACGCCCCCCGTCCGGGCGCCCCGGCGGGACAGGCCGGTCTACCAGCCCGTGCTCCCCTCCGTCCCCAAGCGTGGGGACCGGGATGTGGTCATCGTCACCAACTGCGCCCCTGAGGATGAAAACCTCCGGCACATGATCGCGGATTTCCGCGCCGCCCTCCCGCTGGAGAGCCGGGTGGTCAACCTGCGGGAGTTTCCCTTTGCGGGTGGTTGCCTCGGGTGCTTTGGCTGTGCCATCACCGGGAAGTGCGTCTACAAAGACGGCTTCGATGATTTTCTGCGCACTCAAATCCAGAATGCCGACGCCTTCGTCTACGCCTTTCCCATCTCGGACCACTACACCCACTCCAGCTTCAAGTGCTTTGACGACCGGCAGTTCTGCAACGGCCACCGCACCGTCACCCACGGCACCCCCATCGCCTACCTCATCAGCGGCGACTATCGGTATGAACCCAACCTGCGCATGATCGTGGAGGGCCGCAGCGAGGTGGGAGGCAACTACCTGTGCGGCGTGGCCACCGATGAGGGGGACACCGCCTACGATCTCCAGACCCTGGCCGACGCCCTGGTGTTCGCGCTGGAGCACAAGCTGTCCCGCCCGGCCAATTTCTACGGCGTGGGCGGCATGAAGATCTTCCGGGACCTCATCTACGTCATGCAGGGGATGATGAAGGCCGACCATAAGTTTTATAAGGAGCACGGCATTTACGACTTCCCCCAGAAGCAGAAAAAGCGCATCCTGCAGATGAAGCTGGTGGGCGCCCTGCTGGCAGTCCCGTCGGTCCAGAAGAAGATGAAGGGCCAGATGAACCAGTACATCATTGGCCCCTATCAGAAGGTGGTGGAGCAGGCCAAGACCGCCCCGTGCAAATGAACTGGCCCGCGCGCCAAACCTGTGCTATCATATCGGTATTCACTCAGAAGGAGAAGCGACCATGATTCGAGATATCTGCAAAGACGAGGCGTTTCTGGCCCAGAAGGCGGAGCCCGCCACCATCGACGATCTGCCCCTCGCCGCCGACCTGCTGGAGACCCTGGAGCACCACAAGGAGGGCTGTGTGGGCATGGCGGCCAACATGATCGGCGTCAACAAGCGCGTCATCGTGTTTGACAACGAGGGCAGCTATATGGTCATGTTCAACCCGGAAATCATCAAAAAATCCGGCCCCTATGACGCGGAGGAGGGCTGCCTCTCCCTCACCGGTACCCGTCCGGCCAAGCGCTGGAAGTCCATCAAGGTACGCTGGCAGAACGAGAAGTTCCAGGAGCGCCTGAAAACCTTCACCGGCTGGACCGCCCAGATCATCCAGCACGAGATCGACCACTGTGAGGGCATCCTTATATGAAAAAATGTAAGATCACCGTCATGCGCATCACCCGATACGAGGACCTGATGGCTCAGTATGAAAACCCCATCTCCCACGCCTGCGATCTGGAGGTGGGACAGGTCTTTGTCGCCAACGGCTGGGAGCGCCCGGAGGGCTTCTGTCCCAGTGCCTGGGACACCCTCTCCCCCTTCGTACTGGCCCTGAGCCACGGGGCCGCGGATTTCTACGACGGCTGGATGAAAAATCCCCGCTCCGCCATGCTCTCCTGCAACGACGGCTTCCGCCCGGTCACCTTCCTGGTGGAGGCGCTGGACGAGGATGCGGACTGAGGAGGAAATACTATGTTGGAACAGAAAGTTGCCGTCGTCACCGGCGGCGCCCGGGGCATCGGCAAAGCCATCGCGGAGGCCTTTCAAAAGGAGGGTACCCGGGTGTGCGTCATCGACCTCCTCCCCAACGACTATTTCGTGGGCGATCTGGCCGACCAGGCCGTGCTGGAGGAATTTGCCCAAAAAGTCATCGCCGACTGCGGCCACGTGGACTTTTTGGTAAACAACGCCCTGCCCCTGATGAAGGGCCTGGACACTTGCAGTTATGAGGAGTTCAACTACGCTTTGCGGGTGGGCGTCACTGCGCCCTTTTACCTGGCCAAGCTCTTCGCGCCCTACTTCGCCCCCGGCGGAGCCATCGTGAACATCTCCTCCTCCCGGGACCGCATGAGCCAGCCCCAGACTGAGAGCTACACGGCGGCCAAGGGCGGCATCTCCGCCCTGACCCACGCCCTGGCGGTGAGCCTCCGGGGCAAAGTGCGGGTGAACTCCATCTCTCCCGGCTGGATCGACACCGACTACACCGTCTACGAGGGCCCCGACGCCACTCAGCAGCCCGCCGGGCGGGTGGGCCATCCCATGGACATCGCCAACATGGTGCTCTACCTCTGCTCGGACAAGGCGGGCTTTATCACCGGCGAGAACATCTGCATCGACGGCGGCATGACCCGCCAGATGATCTACCACAACGACTTCGGCTGGAAACTGGAGGAAGCATGAAAACTGCCATTTGCTACTACTCCCGCCACCACAGGAACACCCGGAAAGTGCTGGAGGCCATGGCCCGGGAGGGCGAGGTGGACCTCCTCGATGTGACCACCCGGCAGGCCGTCCGGCTGGAGGAATACGACTGCATCGGCTTCGCCTCGGGCGTCTATTTTGGGAAATTCCAGGAGAGCGTCCTGGCCTTCGCCCGGCAGTACCTCCCGCAGGGCAAGCCGGTGTTCTTCGTCTGCACCTACGGCGGAGGCGACGGGAGCAGCACCAAAGCCCTCTCGGAGATCGCCGCGGAGAAGGGCTGCCCGGTGCTGGGCCAATTCGGCTGCAAGGGCTACGACACCTTCGGCCCCTTCAAGCTGGTAGGCGGTATCGCCAAGGGGCATCCGAATGCACAGGACCTGGAAAACGCCCGCGCATTCTATCGGAAGATCCAGGCCCAGAATCCCCATCGCTAAAGGAGGTCCTCTTATGTTTGGTCCAGACCCCAACGCAGTCCACCCCAACGAGCACATCCCCAGTGTCTGCTACATCAAGAACGTCATCACCCGCCCCAACATCCAGGTGGGGGATTATACCTATTACGACGATGCCGCTACCGGCGGCGAGGACTTCGAGGCCCATGTGACCCACCACTACGAATTCATTGGGGACCGGCTCATCATCGGGAAATTCTGCGCCATCGGCAAGGGCGTGGAGTTCGTGATGAACGGGGCCAACCACCGCATGGCCTCGGTCACCACCTATCCCTTCAACATCTTCGCCCACGGCTGGGAGAAGTGTACCCCCACCCTGGAGGAGCTGCCTTTCAAGGGCGACACGGTGGTGGGCAACGATGTGTGGCTGGGGCAGAACGTCACCGTCCTCCCCGGCGTCCACATCGGCGACGGCGCCATCATCGGGGCCAACTCCGTGGTGGCGGCGGACATCCCGCCCTACACCGTGGCGGCGGGCAATCCCTGCCGGGTGATCCGGCCCCGCTTTGATGCGGAGCTGACGGAATACCTGCTCAAACTCCGGTGGTGGGACTGGTCCCCGGAAGTCATCTTCCGCAATCTGAAGGCCCTGTGCAGCGGCGATCTGGAGCAGATCCGCCGCATCGAACGGTGATAGGAGGCTGTTATGAAGCTCGCGATCCTCTCCGACACCCACGGTCTGCTGCGGCCCGAGGTGGTGGAACATCTGAAAACCGCCGACGCCATTCTCCACGGCGGCGACATCCATAAGCCCGACATCGTGGATGAGCTGCGGCAGTACGCGCCCCTCTACGTGGTCCGAGGCAATAATGACCGAGGCTGGGCGGAGAACATCCCCCACGACCTCACGGTCACGCTGGACGGGGTCACCTTCTGCATGGTCCACAACAAGCGGGAGCTCCCCGCGGACCTCAGCGGCGTGGATGTGGTGGTGTTCGGTCACTCCCACAAGTATGTGCAGGAGGAGAAGGACGGGATCCTCTGGCTCAATCCCGGCTCCTGCGGCCCCCGGCGCTTCCACCAGGAGATCACCATGATGGTGGCGGAGCTCGCCGACGGGCACCTTCAGGTGGAGAAGATCACCATCCCCCACGAGGAACAGAAGAAACCGGACTGACCGGCTTTCTCTAGTAGAAAGGGCTGGATGAGATGAAACGGCAGACTGTGTTCGGCGTCATCAACACTCGCCTCTATATCTCCCTACTAGTCATGGGCCTCTGTCCCGCTGTGTACACCGCAGTCCGCATTCATTTTTTAGGGCAGATGCCGGACCCGTGGGCCTATTCCATTGCAGGCCAGCTCGGCTGGGTGAATCTGATCTTTGAGATCCTCCAGGAAGCGGTGCTCCTCCCTCTGTTTTTCTTCCTCGGGCAGGCGGTAACGGATAAACCTTCCTTTTCCAACCGGGTCCGAAGCGGATTGCTCCTGACTGCCTGCCTGTATGCCGCGCTCTCCCTGTTTCTGTGCAGTGCGGTGCGGCCGTTGCTGCGCTGGATGGCGGTGGAGCCCGCGATGCTGGAGGGATGCGCATCCTACATCCGCCTGGAGAGCATCGCCAGCAGCTTCGGCATGCTGGGTTCTTTCGCACTGGTGGCCCTGGTGACGCTGGGTCAGGTGAAGGCGCTCTATCTTCTGACCGGAACCAGGTTGATCCTGAGCATCGTGTTGGATACCCTGCTGACCTCAGCGCTCCCCTTTTCCCTCCACCTGGGCGTCAACGGGATCGGGTATTCGAATCTCACGGTGAACCTGCTCTTGCTTGCAGTATCCCTCTGGATGCTGTCCAGAGAGGGCGTTTCGATCTTTGCCCGTGGAAAGCTCTCCTTTTCCTGGATGCGGGAGTTTTTCAAAGTCGGAGGTCTCTCCGGTCTGGAGTCCTTTGTGCGCAATATAGCCTATATGCTCATGGTCGTTCGGATGGTGAATGTGGTCCAGGAGCAAGGCATCTACTGGGTGGCCAATAACTTCATTTGGGGCTGGCTTCTGCTGCCGGTGACGCAGCTCGCAGAGGTGATCAAACAGGAGATTTCCACAAACCCTGCCTCCCTGCAAACCCGCTCGCGGGGATATTTCGCTCTCACTGGTCTGATCTGTGCCCTGTGGGTCTGTTCCATCCCCATCTGGAAGCCATTCATGCAGTATGTTCTGGGTTATACCGATGTGGATACCTTGTTCCGTCTCGTGCTGCTCCTGCTGGGTTTTTACATGGTATACGCCTTCCAGAACATCTTTGATGCGGTGTTCTATGCTCTGGGGAAAACCAATTATATGTTGTTCGAGTCCATTGTCACCAATACGCTGTATTACGGCGGTGCCTTCCTCCTCTACCGCAGTGGAATTTGGATCCCCTCTCTGACCGGGATCGCGCTCCTGTTTGGCTTTGGCATGGCCTTTGACGGGATCGTATCCCTGGCCGCCTACCTCTATCTGATCCACAAAGAAGGCCGCCGTCTGGGAAAAGCCCCCGTTAATCCGCTAACCAATTAAAATATACACCTTACTGTCACAGAAAGGAGACGACTATGCCGTCTGACGAATATTTGAAAGAGGTCACCATCGGAACTGTGGAAGAACGGAATGGGACCATCACACTGCACGCCTATGACCCCGCCTGGCCGGAGCAGTATCTGGCCGAACAGGAGAAGATTATGGACGCCCTGCGGGGTGAGGCGATCACGGTGGAGCATGTGGGCTCCACCTCCGTGCCCGGCCTGTGTGCCAAGCTGATTCTGGACATTCTGCTTCTGGTGGAGGATGCCGGTGCGGAGGAGCGGTATGTCCCGGCCCTGGAGCGGGCGGGCTATGTGCTGCGCATCCGGGAGCCGGACTGGTACCAGCACCGGATGCTCAAAGGCAGCAATCCGGCGGTGAACCTCCACGTCTTTTCCACCGGCTGTGAAGAAGCCCGGCGGATGCTCCGCTTCCGGGACTGGCTGAGAAGCCATCCGGAGGACCGGGAGCGCTACGCCTGTGCCAAGCAGGAGCTTGCGCGTCAGACGTGGACCTATGTGCAGAACTACGCGGACGCAAAATCTGAGGTCGTCGCCGAAATCTTCCACCACATAGAGGCGGCGGACCGGGACCACGCCGAGCCCCAGAAGCCCAAGGTGGCCTTTCTCTGCGTCCATAACTCCTGCCGCAGCCAGATGGCGGAGGCCCTGGGAAAGCATCTGGCCGGCGATGTGTTTGAGAGCTTTTCCGCCGGCACCGAGTCCAGCGCCCAAATCAACCCCGACGCGGTGCGTCTGGTGAAGGAAATCTACGGCATCGACATGGCGCAGACCCAGTACAACAAGCCCCTCTCCGCCCTTCCGGCGGTGGATATCGTGGTCACCATGGGCTGCAACGTCCAGTGCCCCACCTTCCCCTGCTCCTACCGGGAGGACTGGGGCCTGGACGACCCCAGCGGCCAGGAGGACGCCGTGTTCCGCGCCGTTCTGAGCCGGATCGAGGCAAATGTACGGGACCTGAAGCGCCGCATCCAGGCGGGCGAGCTGGTATAAAGGCAAAAAGGCCCGGAGTTTCTGAAATTCCGAAACTCCGGGCTTTTTGTGGTCATTCGGGTTTTGCTCCAACTCCCGCTCGATGAGCGAGAGGGCATGGAAATGTCAGGAATCCGGGCGAAAGTGGCGGTTTTCCTTGGTAGATTTTCGGCGCCCGGAACGGTATACTAAGCGCAGAATCTGCCGCTTCAGGAGGGACCTGTCATGAGTTTGGGAAGCAGTCTGTACCACGCCCGGAAAAAGAGCGGGCTGACCCAGGAGAACGTGGCCGAAAAGCTGGGGGTCAGCCGCCAGACCATCTCCAAATGGGAGACCAACGAGACCCTGCCCGACATACGCCAATCCAAGGGGCTGGCCATGCTCTACCACATGACCCTGGACGAGCTGATCGAGTACGACTTTGACGAGCAGCAGGCCCAGCAGATGATCGAGAGCGTCAGCGACGAGGCCCAGGCCCGGATCGACTGGAACAAGGTGTGGAGCAAGAAGTACCCGGCGCTGGCCACCTATCACCAGAAGGTGCGCATCGACGACTACGCCCCCGCGTTACGTGAGATGCTCACCCAGCTGCGGGTGGACTACGGCTACAACCACACCGACGCCCTGCTGGTGCTCAAGGACATCCTGGCCCGGGTGTGGAAGGGCCAGATGTGACCTAGCGGCGGTCGCTCTGCCGCTTGCGGAAGTCCTCCTCAATGGCGTCCTTCCAGTGCGCATCCAGCGGGGCGCTGCACCGGACGGCCGCCACGGCCTCCCCCACCACCTCGTAGTTGAGACGGGTGCCCGCGCTGTCGCAGTGGTAGTTCACCGCCCGGTCGGCGGCGATGCCCAGGGACCCCGCCGTCTCCACCGCGTCGATGTTGGCCCCCAGGAAAAGAAACTCCCAGCCATACTTCTCCCGCTGCCGCCGGATCATCTCCTTCACCTGCTGGGCCGAGTAGCGGCGGCTGGCGTTCTCCATGCCGTCGGTGGTGATGACGAAGAGGGTGTGCTCCGGCACATCCTCGCGCCTAGCGTACTTGTGGACGTTCCCGATGTGATGGATGGCCCCACCCACGGCGTCCAGCAGGGCGGTGCAGCCCCGGACATAGTACTCCTTGCCGGTGATGGGCGGCACCTCTTCCACCCGCACCCGGTCGTGGAGCACCTCGGAGCGGTCGTCAAAGAGGACGGTGGAGACATAGGCCTCACCGGGCCCCTGTTTTTGTTTTTCCAGCATGGCGTTGAAGCCGCCGATGGTGTCCCCCTCCAGCCCCTGCATGGAGCCGCTGCGGTCCAGGAGAAAGACCAGTTCCGTCAAATTCGCTCGCATAAAAATCCCCCTATTCTGTGTCCTTTGGTTTACAGACACAGTATAGGGGGATTTTTGATCAAATTGGTCGCCTGCCAGGCGACAAGTGATCAGAGCCGGATCAGGATTCGGACGATCACGATGCATCCAAGGATCGCGAGGATGGCCGCCCAGAGGTACTGTTTCCCCTTGATCCCGTCGTGGATTTCCCACACCCAGCAGATGAACAGCAGCAGGAGGCTGGCAAAGATGAGAGACAGGCCCAGAGGCGCTCCGATGCGGAAGCGCAGGTCGGGATACGCCGCCCCGGACCCAATGACGGCCAGAAGAAGGAGCAGGCCTACGGCGGCCAGCAGGATGGCGATTCGATAAAGCAGGTTCTTTTTCATTTGAGGTCTATCCGTTTCTGCAAATCTTCTCCATGGGTTTTCCCTTGGCCAGCTCGTCCACCAGCTTGTCCAGGTATCGGATCTCCCGCATGAGCGGGTCCTCGATCTCCTCCACGCGAACGCCGCAGATCTTGCCGGTGATGAAGGTGCGGTTGGGGTTCAGCCTGGGGGCGCTGCGGAAAAAGTCGCCGTAGCTGGTGTCGGACTTCTCCAGGCGGACCAGGTCCTCCGCCGTATAGCCGGTGAGCCAGGTGGTCACCTGGTCCACCTCCGCCCGGGTGCGGCCTTTCTTCTCCGCCTTGTTCACCAGAAGCGGATAGAGCTTGGAAAAGGGCATCTGTGTCACGTTGGTACGGGGCATCGTGTCAACCTCCCAGCAGGCTCTGGTCGAAGGCGAAGAGAGCCTCATTGATCTCAAAGATATTGTAATTCCGGCGGGAAATGAAGTACTCCACGATGATGTCGAACTTGCTGGCGTGGGAAAAGGCAAAGCCGGCCTTCTGGAGCATCTCCCGCGCCTCCTCCAGCGGCAGCTCCAGGGCCACAGCGAAGGCCATGGCGGTGGGCTTGGAGGGTTTATAGTGGAGATCCGAGCGGATCTTGGAGAAGAGCTTGCGGTCGATGTTGGCCTTTTTGTAGCACTGGGCGTCAGTGAGCCCCCGCTCGTCGATCTTCCGCAGCAGCATCTGAGAAAAGCTCTCGTCCAGCTGGCTGAGGGCCTCCTCCAGGCTCCCGGGGGCGGCGTCGCAGGGGGCCGGAGCCCATTGGCTCTCCACCAGCGGCGCACCGGGCTCGGACACGGCGGCCACGCGCCGGCGGAACTGCTCCTCCCGGGCGTCGGTGTGGGCCTCCACATAGCGGTCGTCGATGTAGGCGGCGATGTCGGCAAAGAGCCCTTCCCCGATGGTGTAGGCCGCCCGGTCAAAGATGACCAGATACACCGTCATGTCGTGCTCGGTCAGAAAATCCCCGATGGTGTCCACCGCCACCTGGAGGGCCTGGTCCTTGGGGTAGCCGTACACCCCGGAGGAGATGAGCGGAAAGGCCACCGTCTCGCACCCGTGGGCCAGGGCCAGTTCCAGCGAGGAGCGGTAGGCGGATACCAGCTTGTCCCGCTCGCCGTGGCTCCCGCCCCGCCAGACAGGTCCTACGGTGTGGATCACATATTTGGCGGGCAGGCGGTAGCCCTTGGTGAGCTTGGCCTCCCCCGTCTTACAGCCGCCCAGGGTGCGGCACTCCTTCAGCAGCTCCGGTCCGGCGGCGCGGTGGATGGCGCCGTCCACGCCCCCGCCGCCCAGCAGGCTCTCCTTGGCGGCGTTGACGATGGCGTCCACCTTCATGGTGGTGATGTCGTTGCGCACGATGTGCAGGGGCATGTGGACACCTCCTCATTTGATGGTCTCATCATACCACGAACCGGGCCTTCTGACAAGGAAGACACAAAATCCCGGAATATACTTGACAGGAAGTAAGAAATCCTTATAATGAACATTGTTCAGATTGAGGTGATGGAATGAATCCCGCTGTCACATCCAAAGAAGAGATCCTGAAAACCAGCCGGGAGCTGATCCGGCGGGAGGGCTGGTCCGCCGTCAACATCCGCTCGGTGGCGTCAGCCTGCGGGGTGTCGGTGGGCTCCATCTACAACTATTTTGACTCCAAGGCCGCGCTGATGGGCGCCACGGTGGAGAGCGTCTGGTGTGAGATCTTCCACCGCCCGGAGGACGGGGCCGTGTTTCAGGACACCTTGGCCTGCATCACCTGGCTGTACGGGCGGATGGAGTACGGCTGCCAGCAGTATCCCGGCTTTTTCAGCCTCCACTCCCTGGGCTTTCTGGGAGAGGAGAAATCGGACGGCCGGCGGAAGATGCAGCAGACCTGGGAGCATATTCTGGAGGGGCTGCGCACCGTTCTGCGGCGGGACGCCCGAATCCGGCCGGACGCCTTCGCGGAGCCCTTCACCGTCGAGAAATTTGCGGACGTCCTCTTCTCCCTGATGCTCTCGGCGCTGCTGCGGCAGGACTATGACCCCACAGCGGTGCTGGAGATCGTCCGCAGGACCCTCTATTGAAATTCCCACACATCCGTGGGAATTTTCTATCCGGCAACTTGAACTATGTTCAGCAAAGGAGACGAACGATGAAAGTCAAACGGAATACCCTGCTGCTTCTGGCCTGTCTGGTGTGGAGCGCGGCGGGCTTCAACATCCTGCGCATCGGCCTGACGGCCTACCCGGCCTATCGCACCGGGCTGAATTACCTGCTCTCCCTCCTGGTATTTGCCGTTTTCCAGCAGATGATCTTCGGAAAGCTGGTGAAAAAACACACCGCCAGAATCACCGCCTATCTGGAAGAGCGGCACTTCTTCCTGAAATTCTTTGACAAGAAGGCCTTTGTCATCATGGCGGTGATGATGAGCGGCGGCATCGGCCTGCGGGTCAGCGGCCTGGCCCCGGAGCGGTTCATCGCCGTCTTTTATACCGGCCTGGGCGCCGCCCTTCTGCTGGCTGGGCTGCTCTTCGGCCGCAATTACGGCAAGGCGGCCTTCGCCGCATCCTCTGAATCTTAAAATCTGGAACAAAAAGGAGCATGAACCATGCAGGCAATCATGGAAACCCTGTTTGACGCCGTCTATCTGATCTCGGTCCTCACCATCGGGGTGCTGATGATCCGGGGCTGCCGCGGAAACCGCCAGTTCCGTCTGTTCGGCATCATGGCGGTGGTGCTGGGCGCGGGCGACGCCTTCCACCTGATCCCCCGGGCGGTGGCCCTGTGCACCACGGGCCTGGAACACTACACCGTCCCCCTGGGGCTTGGCAAGTGGATCACCTCGGTCACCATGACCATCTTCTATGTGCTGCTCTACTACGTGTGGCGGCAGCGGTATCAGATCAAAGGGCAAAGCGGCCTGACTGCCGCGGTGTACGTCCTGGCCGGGCTGCGGGTCCTGCTGTGCATGATGCCGCAGAACCAGTGGCTCAGCGCCGACGCCCCCCTCTCCTGGGGCATTTATCGCAACATCCCCTTCGCCCTGCTGGGCCTGGTGGTGATCGTGCTCTTTTACCGCAGCGCCAGGGAGCACGGGGACCGGGCCTTCCGCTGGATGTGGCTGACCATCGTGCTGAGCTTCGGCTTTTACATCCCGGTGGTGCTGTGGGCGGACGCCATCCCCATGATCGGGATGCTGATGATCCCCAAGACCTGCGCCTATGTCTGGACGGTGCTGATCGGATATCGCGCCATGAAGCAGGAGTGCTGAGTTTTCCACCCCGGTCATTCGAGGGGGCTGGTCCTGAATCCAGGACCAGCCCCCTCTTTCTGTAAATGGCCGTTGCCGGGCCCGCTATCATCCGGTATGATAGACATGAGGACCCACAATACCGGAAAGAGAGGCGATCCCATGTATTTTCCCGACCAGATGAATTTCCAGTACCTGTTCTTTTCCACCTACCTGGGAAATTTTATGCAGATGATCCCCATCGCGCTGGTGACCTTCCTGTGCTATCTCCTCTACAAGCGGCGCCGCGCGCCGGGGTGCTCTCTGGGGACCGCCGCGCTGGCCGCGCTGTTCCCGGCGTATCTGGTCTCGCTCATCGCTCTGACCCTCTTCTCCCAGATGATCGGCGACCTCTACTACATCCTCTTTTACCACCAGATGCCCTGGCCGGCCGGCGAGGGGGGATACCGGTGGCTGTCCTTTATCTACGACTTCCAGCTGGACTTTTACCGGAATTTCGGCTGGGAGAACTTTGGAAATATCCTGCTGTTTTTGCCCTTTGGGGTGCTCTATCCCCTCTTCCGCCCGGGGAGCTCCTGGCGCAGGACGCTGGGGCTGGGAATTGTCACCTCCCTGGCCATTGAGCTCATCCAGCCTTTGATGGACCGCAGCTTTGATCTCAACGACCTCGTCCTCAACGCCATGGGCGTCGCGGTTTCCACTGCGTTCTTTTTCCTGGTGCTGCGCCGCTTTACCCCCTCTTGACAGCGCGGCCCTCTCCGCATATAATTAACAACGTTAACTATATCAAGAGAGGACGGCATCCAGATGGAATGGACCGACATGATGCACTATCAGCAGCAGATGCAAAAGATCGTGCGTTCCCTGCTGCCGGTGCGCAGCTCGGCACTGACCGCCAGTGAATGTGAGCTTCTGGCCCGGCTGTATCTGCAGCCGGGCCAGAACACGCCTGTTCTGCTCAGCCAGGGCAGCGGCATGAAGAAAGAAGCGGTGAGCCGCTGCCTGAAGGCGCTCTATGAAAAAAACTGCATCCGCAAGGAGCGCAGTACCTCGGACGAGCGGAGCTATCAGCTGTTCATCACCGAGACCGGCCTGGCTGAACTGAAGCGGGGCTACGAGAGCATTTTACAGCCCTTCTACGACCTGTGGCACAGCTCGAAGGAGGATTTCGAGGCTTTTATGTACTACGCAGACCGCCTCGCCGCACATTTGGAGAAAGGAACGGAACCGACCTGTGAACATGAACTTCTATGACGCGCTGCAGCTGGACCCCGCCGTGCTGAAGCGGAAGATCGCCGCCTGTGACACGACCGGGGAGAAGGCCTACTACTGGAACGCCATGGCTATCCGCTCGGCCCTCATTGTGGGCTTTGCCATCGTGTTCATCAGCGTCCTCTCCGGCCTGTTCGGCGCGGACAATACCCCCCTGGCCGTGGCCCTGTTCTGCATGATGCTGGGCATCCGCTTCGTCCATTTTGAGTACTGCATCGGCGACTCCCTCATCGCCCTGGCCGCGGCGCTGGCCATTCTGGTCCTGGCCCCCTGCGCGGCGGCGGTCCTCCCGCCGCTCCTCCTGATCCCGCTGCACTTCGCGGCCTTTTTTGCCCTGCTGTGCATCACCACCCAGCGACCCGAAATGGGCAACGGCGGCCTGTACAGCTTCGCCTATGTCTATCTGACCGGCAATCCGGTGGCCGGCGAGGCCCTCCTGCGCCGCGGGCTCCTGGCCCTGGTGGGCTACCTGATCTGCGGCGCTATTCTCTTCGCCAAGCACCGGGGCCAGCACAAGACCACCCGTTTTCACCACTTGATGCGGAAATTCCGCCTCTCCAACCCGCTCCACCTGTGGCAGCTGCGCATGGCCCTGGGGGTGAGCCTGGTGCTGTCCGCCGGGCAGGTATTTCATGTGGAGCGCTTCATGTGGATGGGCTTTGCCTGCGCGTCTCTGCTGTCCGAGTATCCCTACTCCGGCAGCACCGCCACCCGCTTCTGGCAGCGCATCGTGGGTGCGCTGGCGGGTTCCCTGGCGTTTTACGCCCTGTACCTGGTCACCCCCGAGGCCTTTCACCCGCTGATGGGCCCCCTGGGCGGGCTGTGCCTGGGCTTCTGCACCGACTACCGGTACAAGACGGCCCTCAATTGCTTCGGTGCTCTGATGCTGGGCACCGGGCTCTATGGGCTCCAGGGCGCGGTGCTGCTGCGCATCGCGGACACCGTCCTGGGTGTGACCTTCGGCCTGGTGTTCGCGACCCTGTTCCACCATCTGGCGGCGGTCCGCTGGCTGCCCGCTCCGGAACCCCAACAGACCGCCGCCCAGCCGCGCTCTTAATCCGCCGCCTTGAAGTTGTAGATCGGGCGGATGCGGGTCTCGATGTGGACCGTGGGACCGATGTGGCTCACGATCTCGTCCACGCTCTTGTAGGCCATCGGCGACTCATCCAGCGTATCCGGCAGCACACAGGTGGTGTAGATGCCCTCCATCTCCGCCTGGAACTCCGCCATCGACAGCGTGTTCCGCGCTGCCTGGCGGCTCATCAGGCGGCCAGCGCCGTGGGGCGCCGAACAGTTCCAGTCCTCGTTGCCCTTGCCGGTGCAGATCAGACTGCCATCCCGCATGTTGATGGGGATCAGCAGCTTTTCTCCCGCCTTGGCCGAGACCGCGCCCTTGCGCAGGATCATGGCGTCCGTATCGATGTAGTTGTGGATGGTGGTGAAGGTCTCCACCGCGGTGAGACCCATGCCGGCCAGGATGACGTCCACCATGGCCTTGCGGTTGAGCATGGCGAAGTGCTGCGTCAGCTTCATGTCGTGGATGTAGTCCTCAAACCGCTTGCCCTCCACATAGGCCAGGTCCCTGGGCATCTTACAGGTCTCCTTGCTCTTCAGCTCCTGGATGGTCGCCTGGATCTCCCGGGCGCGGCCCTCCGCCTTCAGGCGCTGGATGACGTCCTGGAGCTGGTCGTACGCGCGGTTGTTCAGGGCCTTCCAGCCCTCCTCCTGGTAGTACTCGGCCACCTCGGTGCCCAGGTGACGGCTGCCCGAGTGGACCACCAGAAAGAGGCGGCCGTCCTCGGCGCGGTCTACCTCGATGAAGTGGTTGCCGCCGCCCAGCGTGCCGATGCTGTTTCTGGCGCGCTGGAGATCCATGTGGCCGGCGCAGCGCAGCTGGGTCAGGTCGATGTCCTGGTTCAGCGCGTGTGGGGTTTCCCGCACCTCACGGCCGCAGGGAATCTCTCTGCGGATGAGGGCATCCAGCTGTTCAAAGTCGATCTCACGCTCCGCCAGCTCCACCGTCTCCATGCCGCAGCCGATGTCCACGCCCACCATGCCCGGCACGATCTTGTCCCGGATGGTCATGGTGGTGCCGATGGTGCAGCCCTTTCCGGCGTGGACGTCCGGCATGATGCGGATCTTGCAGCCGGCAAACTCCGGCTGGTCGCATACCGTCCGGATCTGCTCATACGCCGCTGCCTCCAGCTGGTCGGTGTAACAAATGGCCGTGTTGCAGTTTCCCTGAATGGTAATCATATTGTTCTCCCTTTCTCTTGGTTTGTTTGATGGACTAAGCATACCTGATCCCGCCCGGAAAAGCCCGGAAAAAAAGGTGCGAGCCTCTGGAAGAAACTTACTTCTCCCGGAGGCTCTTGCTTTTCTTTGCCCGGTCCCTGTGATAAAATAGCCTCACAACCCGGCTTGGAGGTGGAACTTTTGGCCTATCAGGAACTCATCAAGCATTTTGAGCGCATCCGCAGCTACATGCGGGAATTCTATGTCTACGGCTTCAGGAGCCGGGACCAGTACGGGGAAAAGAGCGCCCGCAGCTACGACAATGAGCGGCGGAGGATCGAAAGCTGGCTGGGGGGCTATCTGTCCTTCCACCAGGACCCCTCCGGCAAGCGTGTGTTTCTCTCGGTGGACAGCCGCGTCATCCCACGCAATCCTCTCTACAAGGCCTTCAAGGCCAAGAGCTTCACCAACACAGACATTCTCCTGCACTTCTACCTCCTGGACCTGCTGGCCGACGGCAACCTGTGCTCGGTGCGGGAGCTGATCGACGGTATGCAGGACCACTATCTCTCCCGCTTTCCCGGCGCGGTCTCCCCGGATGAATCCACCGTCCGCAAAAAGCTGAAGGAATATGAGCGCCTGGGTCTGCTCCGCTCCGAAAAACACGGCCAGGAGCTCCGCTACCAGCGGACAGACGACACTCCCTTCCCGCTGGAGTCCTGGACCGACGCCCTGGCCTTCTTTTCGGAGGAGGACCCCCTGGGCGTGATCGGCTCCTTCCTGATGGACCGGCAGGAGGAGCCGTCCGACCTCTTCCGCTTCAAGCACCACTACATCCTCCACGCCCTGGATAGCGATGTGCTCTGTGAGCTCTTGCTGGCCATGGAGGCCCACCGCACTGTGGAGCTGACCGTCCGGAACGTACACAGCAGTCGTGAGGTCCGCCGGACGGTCTGTCCTCTGAAAATCTACATCAGCACCCAGTCCGGCCGCCAGTATCTGCTGGGCCACGCGTATATGGGCGGCCAACTGGTCTTTGTCCGCCTGGACGCCATCCGGACGGTCAAAGCCGGGGCCGTGGAACCCCAATATGAGACCTATCTGGCCGCGCAGCAGGCCCTGGACGGGCACCTCTGGGGCGTCTCCGGCAACACCCGCCGCACGCTGGACCACCTGGAAATGACCATCCGGTACGCCCCCTGGGAGGAGTACATCCCCCAGCGGCTCCAGCGCGAGAAGCGCCACGGCTCGGTCCAGATTCTGGATGAGCAGACCTGCCGCTTCACCGCGGATGTGTACGACGCCATGGAGCTGCTCCCCTGGCTGCGTACCTTCATCGGGCGTATCGTGGAGCTCCGATGCAGCGACCCGGCGGTGGTGGAGCGCTTTCAGCAGGATCTGGAGCGCATGGCCGCTCTTTACGGAGGTGACGCCCGTGCTGTTCAGTGAGATCTATGGCAGCTATTTCAATGTGGTGGCCGCCATCCTGACCGAGGCTTCCGACGGCCCCCTGACGCCCCAGCGGCTCACCGCCATCGTACAGGAAAAGGCCTTCGGCGAGAGCACCCTCTCCATCCCGGCTGCTCTGAAGTCGGGGGAATGGCCGCTGCTGGACGGGGAGCTCCGCTCGGTGCTCCGGCATCCGCCCACCATGCCGCTGACTCTGCTTCAGAAGCGGTGGCTGAAAGCCCTGCTCTCCGACCCGCGCATCGCCCTCTTCACGCCGGACACCACCGGTCTGGAAGATGTGGAGCCGCTCTACCGCCCGGACACCTTCGTCCGCTTCGATCAATACCACGACGGCGACCCCTATGGGGACGCGGACTATATCGCCCGCTTCCAGACCATACGGGAGGCTCTTCACACCAAGCGCAGGCTGCTCGTCCGCTTCCACAGCAAGAACGGGGCGCTCCACACCTTGCCCTGTACCCCCTACCGGTTGGAGTACTCCTCCAAGGACGACAAATTCCGGCTTCTGGCGGTGCGACAGCGCCGTCTCTACACCCTCAATCTGGCCCGCATCTGCTCCTGTGAGCTGCTGGAGCCCTATGATCCCGCCGACTTTACTCTGCCGCAGGTGCAGCGGAAACGGCTCACCCTCCTGCTCCACAATGAGCGCAACGGCCTGGAGCGCGTCCTCCTGCATTTCTCCCACTTTGAAAAGGAGACCCGGAAGCTGGAGCCGCACCTCTACCAGATCACCCTCTGGTACGATCCCACGGATGAGCCCGAGGTACTCATCCGCGTCCTCTCCTTCGGCCCGGTGCTGGAGGTCCAGGAGCCGGAGGCCTTCCGCCAGGCCCTGCAAACGCGCATTCGGACCCAGCTGACCATGCTGGACCACCCGGAGTAATAAAAAAGGTCTTACCGATTATTAAAATCGGTAAGACCTTTTTTGTCAGGAATCGGCGTCGGATACTTTGGCGCGGCCCCGCTTTCGGACCGCCACGGCCAGCAGGCCCAGCGCCGCCAGCACGATCACTCCGCCCCCGGCGAGGAGCATCCACGCTTCGGGGCCCTGCGCCCCCTCCAGCAGCAGGACGCTGCCCTCCGTGGGCGCCGTAAAGACCAGGTAGCTGCCGTCCAGGGTGCTGTCCACCCGCTGCCAACGGCCGTCCTGGTACACGGCGGCGGCGGGTTTCTTCACCCCGTCCGCCCGCAGGCGCACCGTGAGGGTATCGGCCTGACTGCCGGTGACAGTGTAGCTCCAGGCCGCGTGGGGCGTGCCGCCCTCCACCTCCTGGCCGGGCAGCTCCTCCTGCTGGACCGTGAGGGTGGCGTCCGGGGCAAAGGTGCCCTCCACCAGCAGTTGGGCCACCCCGTTCTGGTCAGCCAGCGTGGAGCTGGGGGAGGTGAACTGGGCCTCCAGCACCAGCGAGCGGCGCAGGTCCTCGGTGGGGAACTCCGGCCACTGGCCGTACTGGCCGTCCTGTTCCGGGGCCTCTGGCACCTGGCTCAGGTCCAGGTCGTCCCCATAGGCGAAGGGGATCTCGGCCACGGTCTGTCCGTTCACCACAAAGCGGTAGGAGAAGGTGAGGAAGTCGGCGGGGATGTACGAGAGCTGCGCAAAGGTGGCAAAGTCCAGGCCCTGGGCGGCCTCGGCATAGTCCACCCCGTCCAGTCCGGCCAGCTCCTCCATCAGATAGCGGTTGTCGGTGAGGGTGCCCTCCGCCTGTCCGGCGATGGCGCCCTGGTACTCCCCTTCGCTGTCGGCGCGGACCATGGCGCGGCAGTCGGCGATGTCCTCGCCCAGGCCGGCGATGCCGCCCAGCCAGCTCTCGCCGGTGAGATCGGTGAGGGCGGCACAGCGGATCACCTTGCCCCGGGTGCGGCCGGCGATGCCGCCGCAGTAGTCCCCGCCGGTCTCCACCGTGCCCCGGGCGGCGCAGTCCAGAATGACTCCGGCCTCACAGCGGCCGGCCACGCCGCCGCCGCACTCGTTCTTCACGGTGACGGCTCCGTCAAAGCGGCAGTCCCGCACCACCGCCCGCAGGGTGGCGTACACATCGCTCATCAGCTCCAGGTCGCCCAGGTCAAAGGTGGCCTCCGGGTCGTCGCCCAACTCGGTGGACACGGTGCCCACGATGCCGCCCACGTTGGAGTCCCCCTCCACCGTACCGGAGGCGGTACACCCCTTGATAAGGCCGGGCCCCTGGTCGATCCCGTCGGTCAGGTCCGTGACGGTAAGCTCCGGCTCCTCCCCCAGCCCGGAGATGGCCTGGCGCACCTCCTCCATCTGGTCCAGAATGGCCTGGCTGGTGGCGTGAAGGGCGTCGTTGTCCGCCCCGGCGGCCTGGGTCATCTGGTCCACCCGGTCCTGGATGGCGGTGAGCTCCTGGTCGATGTCATCCACGGCGGCCTGGGCTTTGTCGCCCAGGCTGTCGGTGTAGCTCTTGAGCAGGTCCCGGATGTGGTCGGCCTCACTGCTCACAACGTCCAGCTCCTCACCCACCGCGTCCGAGGTCCCGTCCCACGCCTGATTCAGGGCGGTGAGGGCCTCATCGAGGGCGTCCTGTGCCTCATTCATCGCTTTCCCGGTCTCATTCAGCTCGTTCGAGGTGTGGTCGTAGATCTTGTTCCACTCCCCGGGCAGGCGGGCGGCCAGATGGATGGCCTCCTCCACACCGTCAGCTATGGCAGTGCAATGTCCCTTCAGGTCCACCGAGGGGAACGGAAGCCCCAGGGCCTCTTCGAATTCCCCGGCGGCGATGAGGCGGGCCACGTCGGCCACATACTGCTTCAGATTCTCCAGCTCCTCCACCATGGTCTGGTAGTGGGTCCGGACCCGCCGGAGCTGGGTTTGGATGGAGGAGACGGTATCCTCCAGCGCCTCAATGGACTGGCTCAGCCCGCTGTCCGCCTGAGACAGCAGGTCGTCCAGCAGCTCCAGCATGCGGTCAGTCTGGTCCAGGGCCTCCTGGATCTGATCGCTGGCCTCGTCGCTGAACTGGTCCAGCGCCCCCCGCAGCCCGTCCAGACTGCCGCTGATGGTGGTGGTGTACTGGTAGAGCTGGTCCGACATGGCCCGGAAGTCGGTATGTCCCTCGGTCCCGGCGGCGTGGGTGCGGTCCTGGATGGCCGAGACCGAGTCGTGGATGGCCTGGGCGTCCTCCACGCCCCGGTCCACCATGTCATTGAGCTGCTCCGTGAAGTGCTCCAGCTGGCTGAACAGGTCGGAGAGGCTGTCGGCCACCTTCTGCGCGGGGGACTCACCATAGGTGAGGTTGGTGCTGGGCTCAAACTGACCCGCGATGCCCCCCACATCCTTGCGGCCCCGGATGGCGGCCGTATTGGTGCAGGAGGAAATTTCCCCCGACTGAAGGCCGGCGATTCCGCCCATGTTATAGCCCACATGCTGGTAGCCCACCGCGCCGGTGTTGGTGCAGCTGCGGATGGTCCCCCGGGACAGGCCCGCAATGCCGCCCACGCTGGTGGGGGTCTCCTGGTCGGCCTGGGTGTTGATGGCGCCGGTGTTGGTGCAGCTCTCCACCGTGCCCAGGTTCTGGCCGGTGATACCGCCCACGTTGGTCACGCCGGTGAGGGTGGCGGCGCTGGTACAGATGGTGATCACACCCCCCTCGCCGTTGAGGCCCACCAGTCCGCCCACGTCCTCCTGGGCGGACACGGTCCCCTGGGCGGTGCAGTGGCGGATGGTGCCGTAGTTCTCACCCGCCAGCAGGCCCGCCTGGCTGGCAGACCCCTGGGGAAGCAGCGTCCCCTCCACGGTGAGATCGGTCACCACGGCGCTCTGGGTCAAGGTGCGGAAGAGACCCACCTTGGAGCCCTTCCCGTTGAACGAAAGCCCGGAGATGGTGTGACCGTTGCCGTGAAAAGTCCCCTGGAAGATGGGGACCGGCGAGCAGTCGGCCCCGGTCAGGTCCAGATCGGCGGTGAGCTCCACCGTGCGGCCCTGGGACCAGGTGTCCCGGGTACACTGCCGGGAAAAATCCACCCAATCCTCCACATTGGCAATGGTGACCGTGTCGGCGGCGGCCGCCGCCGGCAGAGTCAGGGTACAGAGGAGCGCCAGTGCGGTCAGAAGGGCGGCTCCCCGCTGGGTATATTTCATGAATCTTCCTCCTGTTCCGGGGTCTCCAGCTCCTGATACTTGCTCTCGATGAGGGCGTCCACGCTGCCGTGGATCACGCCCTTGAACTCGCCATCCACAAAGCCTGCCACATGCCCCCGCACGTGGCCGTCCAGGCGCATGGTGCCCTGGTTGAAGCGCTGCTTGCGGTCCCGGTTGAGGGTGATGGCGGTGCGCTCGATGAGGGCGTCGCCCAGCATGAGCAGCTGAGGCAGCACCGTCATGACCAGGATGATGGAGGTGACGGTGCCCCGGCCCAGAGTCTGACCCACCGAGCCGATGGTGGCGTCGGTGGAGATGCCCCCGATGAGGAAGCCGGCCACCGCCATGATGGTACCGGAGGTGAGGATGGTGGGGAAGCTCTGGCTCAGGGCCTCCACCGCCGCCTGCTTCCGGTCCATCAGGGTTTTCAGCTCCAGATACCGGTTGGTGATGACGATGGCGTAGTCGATGGTGGCGCCCATCTGGATGGAGCTGACCACCAGATAGCTCAGGAAGAACAGGTTGGTCCCGGTCAGCACCGGCACCGAGAAGTTGATCCAGATGGAGCCCTGGATGGTGAGGACCAGCAGGATGGGCAGGCCCGCCGACTTGAAAGTGAAGAGCAGGATCACCATGACAAAGAGCGCGGTGAGAATGCTGATCTTCATATTGTCGCCGGAGAAGGAGCTGGCCAGGTCGAAGGCGTTGGTGGAGTTGCCCACCAGGATCACATCGTCCCCATAGTAGTCCTGGGCGATGGCGCGGATCTCATCCAGGAGGGCGTAGGTCTCGTCGCCCTCGGTAGGAACATCGGCAATAAAGACCAGCCGGGACCAGTTCTCGCCCCGCAGCTGCTCCAGGCCCACGTCCAGCTGCTCCTGGAGATCGTCCACTTTGTCGGCCTGTTCCCCGGTGAGGTTTACAACGCCCTTGTCCTTCTGATCCAACAGGAATTCAAAGACGTCGATGAGGGGCACCGCGTAGTCGTCCGGGTTCTGGAAGATGGCCCCGTACTCCTCCACGCTCAGGCCGTAGGCCTGGTAGAGGAGCCGCGCCAGCTCGATGTCCACCCCGGCCAGCTCCGAGAATTGCCGGGGCGTCATCTCGTCGGTGAGCATCCGGCCGTCCTCCACCTCGATGTTGGCAAGGCCGGTGGCCTGGGTCACCTGGGGCAGCTCCGAGACCCGCTGCAGGACGTTTTTCTCCTTGTTGTAGTCTCCCCGGGGCACCAGCACGGCGATGGTGTTTTTGGAGCCGAAGGTATCGGCCACCTTTTCGTCGGCGATGCGCCAGTCGGGCTTGTTGTCAAAGTCGGTGTCGTTGGTGTCAAAGACATAGTCACAGTGGGAGGAGAGCACCGCCCCGCCCACCACCACCACCAGAAAAATGGGGGGCAGGATGTAGCGCAGCCGGACCACCGCCTTGCCCCAGAAGTTGATCTTGGGCACCAGATTGCGGTGGCGGGTGCGGTCGATGGGCTTGCTGAAGAGCATGAGCAGGCCGGGCATGAGCAAAAAGACGCTCAGCATGGAGCACACGATGCCCTTGGAGAGGACGATGCCCATATCAAAGCCGATCTTCAGCTGCATGAGCATCAGGGCAACCAGGCCGGAGATGGTGGTCAGGCTGGAGGAGGAGATCTCCACGATGGCCTTGCTCAGGGCGGCGATGTCCGCTTCCCGGGGGTCCAGGCCGTTGTCCCGCTCCTCCATATAGCGGTGGCAGAAGATGATGGCGTAGTCGATGGCCAGGGCCAGCTGCAGGACCACGGCGATGGAGTTGGTAATAAAGGAGATGGTGCCGAAGATGAAGTTGGTGCCCATGTTCAGCACCGCCGCTGCCACAAAGACGATGAGGTAGACCGGCACCTCCATGTAACTCTTGGAGGTGAAGAGCAGCACCACCACGATGACCACCGCCGCAATGGCCAGGATGACGGTCATCTCCTGCTGCAGGCTGGCCGACTCGTCCCGGCCGATCTGGGTGGAGGCGTAGACGTCATAGCCGTCCAGGGCGGCGAGCACCTCATTCATGGCCTCCACGGTGGCCGGGTCGGTCTCCTCCCCGTCAAAGGAGATGGTGAACAGGGCAGCCGAGTTTTTGTAGTGTTCCTCCGTGTCGTCAAAGGCCACCTCGGATACCCCGGAGATGGCTTCCAACCGGTGGGAGAGGTCCAGCGCGGTCTCATAGGTCACGTTGGACACCATCACGTTGGCGCTGCCCAGGGTGATGAACTCCTCATCCATAATGGTGAGGCCCCGGCGGGTCTCCGTCTGGGCGGGGAGATAAGAGGTGATGTCGTTGTTGACCTGAACCTTGTCGATGGAGGCCGTGCAGAAGAGCACGGCGGCAAGAAAGACCAGGTAGAAGGCCTTGCGCTTATCGACGATAAAGCGGGCCACTTTGGTCATCGGGCTTTCGGTACGTTTTTCCTGCATAAGAGTGCCTCACTGAATGGGGATGAATTGCTCCAGATTCGCCAGCAGATAACTGGTCGGGAGGGGTTCGTCGCTGGTAAGCCACCAGCGGATCAGCGCGAGCATGGCTCCGGTGTAGAAGTGGGCGGCCACCTGGGGGTCCACCTGGGGCGATGCCTCCCGGAAGCGGGGCTCGGACAGCAGACGGCACACCTCTCCGGCGGCGCAGTCCTCCAGTGTGTGGGCCAGAGTGTCCGCCCCACTGTTGGCGCAGGCCCGGTACAGTGCCCGGCGCTGGGCAAAAAACTCAAAGACGTTCCGCGCGGCGGTGAGCAGATACTCCCGCGGACTGCGTTCCGGGTCCTGGGGCAGGCAGGTTTCGGTGCACTCCTGTTCCAGCCGCTCCAGCAGGTAGTGCAGCAGCTCCTGCTTGTCGTTGAAGTGGGCGTAGAAAGTGGTGCGGTGGACCATGGCCCGCCGGCAGATGTCGGTGACCGACAACTCCTGGAAGGGCTTTTCCTCCAGCAGTTGGGTCAGCGCGTCTACCAGCTGCTTGCGGGTCTTGCGCTGTCGCAGATCCAGATGTTCCTCACGCGAATGTTCCATAAGCATACCTCCCGAGCGAATAGCGTCATTGTAGTCTTTTATCCTACATTTGTCAAGATACCATACATTCGTAGTTTATCTTTTCTGCCATATCCAACCGTAAAAAAGAGCGAGCTGATGTATAAAATCAGCTCGCTCTTTTTCCTATTTTCGAAAATCAGCAGAGATAATGAACTTTTCAGGACCTTAAAGTTACTCCCATTCGGCAAATTCAGATATAGTAGGGTGTATTTGAGGTGATTTCGCAGGAAAAACTTTCGCAAATATGTTAATATTCCACCTGCTATTTTCGGCTGTAAAGTTTATTAGTATCAAAATAGTATCACAAAAGGCTGGGAAATACAACAGAATTATGTGGAGCTCTACATAATTCCGGCACGGACGGACGCTGTCAGGCACAGCGGATAACAGCCTTGCAAGAGGCGTTGTACCTGCGCTGGATATATTCTTGATAGGCTTTCTGGTCTGTCATGGAAATTCCCCCTCTCTGAATAATAGTGCGGGGCGGCAGCACTCCTTGCTGTCGCTCCTTGACTGCCTAACTGCGAAACCGGGCGGGGCTGTCAACGGTGGGCGAAGCCCGTTCATCTTGACCGCCCGCTGGCTCGGCTGGCTTTGCTATTTACCCGACAAACTTGAATTTATTGTAAGGTATCACGTTTTACCTTCTTAAGCCTTACTATCATTACCATAGGAATTTCTTTGTTGGTTTTGAAACATTCTTCATAAAATCCATCAATGACAAATCCAGCTCTAAAACAAAGGTTAAAAATATCTTGTATGGAACGATGATAATAAATCTGCTCTTTCGGTTGCCCTTCAATCGCTATATCATAGTAACTGTGCGGTGTCATATATTTTTCAGTCAACGTGACAAAACAAGGGTGTTGCGTTGCAAAGACAAAAATTCCGCTTTCCTGCAACAGTTCATAAACAGCCATAAGAAGTGGTTCAATATCCGTAATATCCATAATTGCCATATTAGAAACTGCTTTCGTAAAGGCTCGATTTCTTTTTAATTCTAATATACTTTTTCTATTGGTCGCATCCGCCACACAAAATTCAATTTGTTTTGCATATTGTGATTGCCGTCTTTTAGCCAATTCTATCATTTTTTTGCTGTAATCAAAAGCGACAACCGAAGCGCCTCTTTGTGCAAGATACGAAGAATAATTTCCATTGCCACACGCAATATCCAAAATATAATCCGCAGGATTAGGAGATAGAAGTTCCGTTACTTTGGGACGCACTACCTCTCTGTGAAATTCATTAGATTCGTCACCCATTGCATTATCCCAAAATTGTGCGTTCTCCTCCCAGATTTTTTTACTTTCCTCTGTTCCCATGTTCTCTCCCACTCCCAAAATTTGCTTTTTTGCTTCCATTAAATCTTCCTTACGATATTCCATTGTTACCCTCCATAACTTCTGATTGTTGCCGTCTTGACGATTATGTATCTTTACATTACCTTCTGAAACATATGGCGCACCTTGTCCAGGCGGTTGTTTGGACGGCGGGGCTGGATGACCGGCTGGCCGACAGCGGCCTGATACCCTTTTAGCTCTGTAAGGCATACGCTCTGCCCGTTGGTGTAAAAGGCCAGATCAGTACGGTATGCCTGTATACAGCGGGCGGGAATCTCGCCAGTAAAGACAACTTCATCCTTTTTTACCTGGGCCGTTTCGATGGTGGCACAGTATTTCGGTGCATCATGATAAGCCCTGGAAAGGTATTCCTGGGGCGCATAGAGGGTGAAGGAGAGATAAGGTTCCAGCAGCTGCGTCCCCGATTCCTTCAATGCCTGTTCCAATACAATCGGGGCCAATGAGCGGAAGTCCGCCGGCGTGCTGACTGGACTGTAATAAAGCCCGTATTCAAAGCAAATCTTACAGTCCGTTACGTTCCAGCCGAACAAGCCCTGCTCCAGCCCGTAACGGATACCATCCCTGACAGCGTTTTGAAAACTCTGGTTCAAGTATCCCAGCGAAACCCGGCTCTCGTATTGTACGCCGGAGCCAAGCGGGAGTGGTGTAACAGACAGTCCGATAGATGCCCAAAACGGGTTGGGCGGCACCTCGATATGGATGGTGTGGCTGGCTGCTTTGAGCGGCCGCTCCATATAAATGACGGTGGGTTCCTTTACCACTGTTTCAATCTTGTATTTTTCCGACAGCAAAGCGGAAACGACCTCCAACTGCACCCGGCCCAAAAAAGAAAGAATGATCTCATGGGTGATGGAATCCACTTCGCAGCGCAAAAGCGGGTCAGTATCCGCAAGTTGCGTAAGAGCGTCCAGCAGCCGTTCTCTTTGCGCTGCCGTTTTCGGCGCAATCGTCGTCCGCAGCATGGGGAGGGGGGCCTCGCGCCACCTTTTACGAGGGAGCCGGGTTTGATCCCCTAATACATCGTTTAACCTCACGCTGTCGCTGGGAAGGATAACAATTTCGCCCGGATAAGCGGTGTCTGTCCGAACAATTTCCCCTTTGGATGGAATACGCATCTCTGTGATTTTCAGCTTTTCTCTCCCGGCCAGGGCCACCGTATCCCGCAGGCGCAGCGTTCCGCTGTATAGCCGCAGATAGACACGCCGCTGGCCGCAATCGGTGTACTCAACCTTGAAAACGCTGCCGCATAGGGTGGCGCTCCCCTGTTCCCCAATCGGTTGGAACAGTCCTGTCACCGCATCCATCAACGGTTGAATGCCAAGGCCCTTTTTGGCGCTGCCATGATAGACCGGAAACAGGGAGGCTTCTTGAACCCGCCGCTGTTCCTCCCGCGCAAGTTTTTCCTGGCTGATTGGTTCTCCTGCGATATACTTTTCCAATAATGCATCGTTATTTTCGATGACCGCATCCCATGCTTCTATGTCGGTATTTTCCTCCAGGACTATTTCCGGGGACAGCGACACCGTCTGCTTGATGATAATATCGGCGGAGAGCTTATCCCGAACAGACTGAACCACGCTCTGCAAATCAACGCCAGCCTGGTCGATCTTGTTGATAAAGATAACGGTGGGAATGTTCATTTTCCGCAGGGCATGGAACAGAATACGGGTCTGGGCCTGCACGCCATCTTTCGCGGAGATCACCAAGATGGCCCCATCTAAAACAGCCAAAGAGCGGTACACCTCCGCCAAAAAATCCATGTGGCCGGGCGTATCCACAATGTTAACTTTACATCTGTGCCACTGGAAGGAAGTGACTGCCGCTTGAATGGTAATCCCACGCTGCCGCTCCAAAAACAAGGTGTCCGTCCTCGTTGTCCCTTTTTCGACGCTCCCTGGTTCTGAAATGGCTCCACTGGCATATAGCAGACTCTCCGTCAAGGTCGTCTTTCCAGCGTCTACATGGGCAAGAATCCCGATATTGATAATGTTCATGTCTATCCTCCATACAAGGCCCGAATGGGCGCAAAAATCCCCAGCGGCTAATACTTTTACCGCTGGGGATCATGACTTCGGACACACAGAAACATACACGACTTACATAAGCCGCGGTCCGTCACGATATTTACTAAAAAGGCAAAAGTATTCTTAAAATTGGGTACAAAAACCAAGCCCCTGCAAGGGGCAATCATTTTTGCGCCCATTATCAAATTTTATTTAAGAATACCTTGCCGCATATTTGATAGACTCCTCAAATCAGGATAATAGCAGTATATCATAGTACGCTCTAAAAAACAAGAAATCATTTTACCGATTCCACAAATAAAATCGGAGGGTATTCACTGGAATACCCTCCGGTTTTGGTGATTATCGTGCGTCTATCCGAATTTTTGACTTTGCGGCCCGTTTCCGTTCCTTTTCGGCATGTTCCTGCTGGTAAGCTGCCTCTAATATTCTGTCCACTTGTTCTGGGCCAAAGGCCCTTTTGACCCGCTCATAGTCAGCGGAGACTTGCCGCATGGCCTTGTTTTCCAACTTGACCTCCTGCAATCGATCAGACAGGCGGATGTTGCTCTCCCTCACCCGGCCATAGTCCCCTTGCAGACGCTCAAATTTCCCCCGCAGCTCCACATAGGCCAGATACAGGGAGCGCAGCACCTTGACGATTTGGGCCAGCAGGGGCTTTGCCTTTTTCTCTCGGTAGGCCCGGCCTGTTTCCAGCGTTCCCGGCTCCGGCAAAATCTCCTCCGGATTGGCGGAGAAATCCGCTGCCAACCGCTCCATATTTTTCACCGCCGGGGCAAGTTCTTTGAGCCGCCGTTCCTGGCTCTCCACCTGGTTTTCTTTCTCCGCCTTGACCGTCTCCAGAACGGCGATCTCCTTTGCCCGCTGCTCTTTCTTGTAGTCCAGCACAGACAAGTGCTTGTCGTGGGTGCCTTTGTCCTCCCACTCAATCCCGTGGCGCTCCATGACCAGGGAAAGCTGCTCCTTTTCCGAGCGCACCCACTGGCTCCACTCTGTGTCCCCTCTGGTGCCGCCCTGGAAACCCTGGGCCGCTAACGCCTGTTTCAAAGATACCCTCGTGTCCAGCCCTCGCTTGCTCCCGGTGGTGAATGGTACAAAGTCAATGTGCAGATGGGGCGTAGCCTCGTCCATGTGGAGGTGGGCAGAGAACACCCGGAGTTGGGGGTTGCGCTCTTGAAAGCCCTTCATGTACTCGTCCAAAACCGCTGCCGCAAGCTGTCCCTCCTCGCTGTCGGCGCTCATATCATCTCGATTGCCCACTTGCAGGATGATTTCATGGAACGGCTTTTCCTGCTTGCCGGAGCGGATCTTCTCATAGTAATCCTCTATCCTTCTGTCGGCCCTGGTTTGTTTAGCGTTGTACCGTTCCAGAGCCTCGTCAAAGAGTTCATGGTACACCGCCTTGATATTCTCCTGGCAGTAGGTTATATTCAAGTGGGAGCGTTCCGGGTCAGTGTTCTTGGCGTGGAATTTTCTACTGTTATGGTTCACCGATCCTTGGCCCACCATGGCGCTGATTGTCCTTTTCAAATCAATCCCTCCTCCCTTTTCCGCCGCGCAAGCGGCGAGCCTTTGTTACTTTCTGCGAAAGTAACGCAAAAGCACTTTTGACAGCCTGACGGCCATCAAAAGCGCATTTGCGCCCTACGGGGTGGTGTGGGGGCTTTGCCCCCGGCAACTGCGGTTGCCTCCCCCAGCAGGGCCGCCCTTTGAAAAGGGCACCCTGCACCCCGCCTAAACTTTGTCACTCGCCGTTGGGCAGGGTGGAAAGGCCAGGGGCCTTTCCACCGCCCGGCAAGTGTTTTCCGTGGGCCGAAAGTCAAGGGGTACGGGTTGTATTGACTTGCGGCAATCTCCACCCGCAGGTATGCCCCCCTTGACTTTCGCCCCCGCTCCCCGTGACAGCCGTGACGACCGTGACGATGTTTTACACACCGCCTCCGCACTCCGAAAAGCTGTCACAGCTGTCACGGTCGTCACGCCTGGGGTTCCTCCAACGTGAGCTTGATACTCCGCCCGGCATGGGTTCGGGCGCTTTCATAGTGGATGTGGTACTCATAGGACAGCCGCCACGCCCGGACATTCAGCCGCATAGCCAGGGCATTGGGTTTCATATCCAGCCCCAGGGCGGCGACAAGTTCCGTGGCCGTCCCTCTCCACTCTGGCCGTTCCGCCGTTACCAGGGCGGCAACAGCCTCCAACACCGGGTCAGGCGGCTCCTGCCGCAGCTCCGTTTCCCGCCGCTCCAGCTCCCACACAAGCCGTTCCTCGTCCCGCTTGAGGTAGAGGCGCTGGTCTTGCTGATCCCGCCCAGAAATGTCCAGGGTGGCGGCGTTGTCTGCCCGCCGCTCCTTTTGGAGCAGAAAGGCCCCGTCTGCCGCACCCAATAAGCCGTTGGTGCCGGAGATCATATCAAACTTATCATCGGCCTGCTGCTTGCGGGTGTGATGTACAACCAGGAGGCAAACCCCGCTTATATCGGCAAACCGTTTCAGTTTGGTGATTACCTCATAGTCGTTGGCATAGCTGTACTTCTCTGCCCCGGCCTCCCGGATTTTTTGCAGGGTGTCGATGATAATAAGCCGGGTGTCCGTGTGTTCCCGGACAAAGCCCTTTAGCTGCTCCTCCAGGCCACCGCCGAGCTGCTTAGCTCCGATGGCAAAGAACAGGTTTCCGGTACTCTCTACTCCAAACATCCGGTACAACCGCTCCTGTAAGCGACGGTGGTTGTCCTCCAGGGCCAGATAGAGGACTGTCCCCTGGCGCACCTCATACCCCCACAGGGAAAGGCCCATACTCACATGATAGGCAAGCTGGGCCATGAGAAAGGACTTGCCCACCTTGGGAGCGCCCACAAAGAGATATGTCCCCGCATAGAGCAGACCGTCTACCACAGGAGGTCTGCCGGGGTACACCTGTTCGTAGAGGTCATTCATAGACACGGTAGGCAGATAGGCCGGGTCATTGACCCGGCTTATCTGCCGCAGGATTTCCTCCAAATCTCTTTCCGGGGGCTTGTGTTCTGTCACGCCCTCTGCTATACTTTGGTTAGGTTTTTGTGAGAGCGACTGTCCCCCGTCTGCGCCAACAGGCGGATATGGGGCAGTCGTTTTCTCTTGCAATCTATCCATCTATCAATCCTCCCTCATGCCGTCCATGATGGCGGCGATCAGCCGGATGGTGTCCAGCAACTCCCCATCCACGCCATTCCCGGCCTCGATACGCTCCAGTTCTTCCAGAACGGCGGCCAGCTCGTTCCGCAGGGCCTTATACACCCTGGGGTTGCCCTGTACCACCACATCCCGGCACAGCAGCCGTCGGGTGATGTAGTCCTGTTTGGTAAGGCCGGAGAGCCGCACAGCGGTTTCAATTTCCCTGTCCTCATCCGGGGACACCCGGAAAGCCACAGTTTTGTTTCTCCAGCGGTTGTGTCGGTCAAGATTTTTCACTGACATGATTTAGGCCCCCTTTCGCTCCATGTCCAGTTTGTCCGCCATCTCCGCCTGCCGGGTGGGGAACAGGTGGGCGTAGCGGTAGGTAATATCAATGCTTTCATGTCCCACCCGGTCAGCGATTGCCAGGGCCGTAAAGCCCATGTCAATGAGCAGCGAAATGTGGGAGTGCCTCAGGTCGTGTATTCTGATCCGCTTTACCCCGGCCTCTTTCGCACCCCTGTCCATCTCCCGGTGGAGGTAGGATTTTGTCACCGTGAAAATGCGGTCGGTGGGCTTCACCCCATACAGGCTCTTGATATAGTCTCGCATTTCTTCACAGAGGAAAGCGGGCATTTGAATGACCCGGTTGCTCTTAGGGGTCTTGGGGTCGGTAATCACATCCTTGCCCTTAATCCGCTGGTAGGACTTGGAGATGGTGACGGTCTGTTTCTCAAAGTCGAAGTCGCCAGGAGTGAGGGCCAGCAGCTCCCCCTCCCGGACGCCGCACCAGTAGAGCATTTCAAAGGCGTAATAGGAAAGGGGCTTGTCCATCATGGCCTCGGCGAATTTCAGATACTCCGCCTTTGTCCAGAACAGCATTTCCCGTCCCTTTGGCTTTCCCATATTGCCCGCCTGGGCAGCGGGATTGACCTTTAGATTGTAGTGCCGTACCGCATGGTTGAACACGGCGCTCAACTGATTGTGCAGCGTTTTTAAGTACACCGGAGAGTAGGGCTTGCCGTTCTTGTCCCGGTAACCCAGCATTTCATTCTGCCAGGCGATGACCTCCTTGGAGTGAATGTCGCACATCTTCCGCTTGCCGAAGTACGGCACCAACTTCTTGTAGAGGATATGCTCTTTCGTCCCCCAGGTGTTTTCCTTGATACGGCCTTTCATGTCCGCCACATAGACAGCCACGAAGTTTTCAAAGGTCATTTCCAGGTCGGCGGTCTGTTGTTGCAGGAATGTCCGCTCCCACTCCAGAGCCTCCCGCTTGGTGGGAAAGCCCCGTTTCATTTTCTTTACTTTCTTGCCCGTCCAGTCCTCGTAGTAAAAGGACGCATACCATGTGCCCTTTGCCTTGTCTTTGTATGCCGGCATTGTGGTTCCCTCCTTATTGTCTGTCCCGCAGCCCATAGAATTTTTCCTCGAAGTAGCGCCTGCTTACCCGTCCGGGAATGGTGAGAAAGCCTTTTTTCTTCAGCTCCTCGTTCATCTCCCGCACCAGCTTGTAGGCGTAGGGCTTGGAAATGCCCAGCTCCCTGGCGACCTCCTCTGCTCTCACAAACAGCTCCTTTTCCATGGTCAGCACCTCCTTATTTTAGTTTCGCAAATATGTTAATGTCACCATCTTCATTATACATTAACATAAGTGTTAATGTCAAGAATTTATTTCGCATTTTTGTTAAAGATTATCTTGCATCTTTCGCTTTTTTGCGCTATACTATTGGCAAAGGCGGTGGGATATTATGACAGTCGGAGACAAGATAAAGAAAATCCGCACCTTTCGAGGCATGACACAAAAGGAATTGGGGCTTGCTATCGGCTTTGAGGAAAAGGGAGCGGACAACCGGATCGCCCAGTATGAGACGAATTACCGTGTTCCGAAACGGGAACTGCTGGACAAGATGGCCGAGGCGCTGCGGGTAGACCGCCAGAACTTCTACACCATCGCCCCCGGCTCTGCCGAGGACTTCATGCGGACATTCTTCTGGCTGGACGAGGACAGCCCTGGCGCTATCCGCCTGTTCCAACTTGTCCGCAATCCGGGCAGAGCAGGGGCCGCTGATGATACCGCTGTACGGTACAATGATAGCGATGACTGGCCCGCACACCCTCCCGTGGGTATGTACTTCCAGTATGGCCTTGTGGACGAGTTCATGCGGGAATGGCTTTTTCGTCAGCAGGAGTTACACGCCGGGGAGATCACCAGGGAAGAGTATTTTGAATGGAAACTCAACTGGCCCCATACCTGCGACGATGGCCTGGAAAGCGAATATTATATCCCTTGGCGGAAAAATAAATAAGACAAGCAAAAAAACCGCCCTGCTGAATTTGTCGTTCAGCAGGGCGGTTTTGCTTGTCCTTTTGGGATTTTTCTCTTGAGAATACCGGGCGGACACAAATAGTATCAATCCAGTATCAAGAGCAGTATGGACGGGCAAAAAAGCCTGTATTCATGCGGGTTTTCGCCGTTTCGAGCGTCATTCCCATTCGATGGTGCCGCTGGGCTTGGGCGTCAGGTCGTAGAGCACGCGGTTGACGCCCTTGACCTCATTGGTGATGCGGTGGGTGATCTTCTGCAGCAGGATAAAGGGCACATCCTCCACCGTGGCGGTCATGGCGTCCACCGTGTTCACCGCACGCAGGATCACCGGCCAGTCGAAGGTCCGGGCATTGTCCCGCACGCCCACCGACTTGAAATCGGGCACCACGGTAAAGTACTGCCACACCTTGCCCTCCAGGCCGGCGTTGCGGAACTCCTCCCGCAGGATGGCGTCGCTCTCCCGCACCGCCTCCAGGCGGTCCCGGGTGATGGCGCCCAGGCAGCGCACGCCCAGGCCGGGGCCGGGGAAGGGCTGGCGGTACACCATGCTGTCGGGCAGTCCCAGCGCCGCGCCGCAGGCGCGGACCTCGTCCTTGAAGAGCATCTTCAGAGGCTCCACCAGTTCAAAGTTCAGGTCCTCCGGCAGGCCGCCCACGTTGTGGTGGCTCTTCACCGCCTTGACCGTCTTGGTGCCGCTCTCGATGATGTCGGGGTAGATGGTGCCCTGAGCCAGGAAGTCGATGCCGTCCAGCTTGCGGGCCTCCTCCTCAAAGACGCGGATGAACTCCTCGCCGATGATCTTGCGCTTGCGCTCCGGCTCGGCCACGCCGGCCAGCTTGTCCAGGAAGCGGTCCACCGCATCCACGTAGATGAGGTTGGCGTCCATCTGGTTGCGGAACACCTCCACCACCTGCTCCGGCTCGCCCTTGCGCAGCAGGCCGTGGTTCACGTGGACGCAGGTGAGCTGCTTGCCGATGGCCTTGATGAGCAGCGCCGCCACCACCGACGAGTCCACGCCGCCGCTGAGGGCCAGCAGCACCTTCTTGTCCCCCACCTGCCGCCGGATCAGCTCCACCTGGTCGGCGATGAAGTTCTCCATATTCCAGTTGGCCTCCGCACCGCACAGGCCAAAGACGAAGTTGGACAGGACCTGCTTCCGCTCCTCCGGATCGGCGGGCCAGGGCTTGTCCCCCTTGTGGTCGGCCAGCAGCACCGGCACAGGAGCGTTGTAGATGTCTTTGGATACGTCGATCTCCACGCCGTCCACCACCCGGTTGGGGCCGCCGTTGAGAATGATGCCCTTCACATTGGGCAGAGCGGCCAGCTCCTCTGCGGTGATGTCGTGGGGATGGATCTCGCTGTAAACGCCAAGGGCCCGGATCTCGCGTGCCAGACGAGGATTCTCCTCGCTGCCCAGATCCAGAATAAGGATCATATCCTGCTTCAAGTCGGTTTCCTCCCTCAATAAAATCAGTGGGGATGCGGTGCGCGGGCACAGCTTTTTACTACGCTCTCTATCATAGAAGATTTTGATGCTATTTACAAGTTCTTCTTGCAACTTTTTCCCTTGACTTCGCCCGATTTCGGCCGGCCGCTGCGGAACCAACTTTGGTTTTCTATATTTTCTCAATCGGAATCTCCGATATACCAATTATTTCCCGGAAGATTGTGAATTTTTAGTCAATCCTGCCGAATGTGGTCCCATTCCGCCTTCCCATAATTTCTACGGGGAAAAACCGTTGACTTTAGAGCCAAAATCATCTATCCTTAAACATATGCATTTTCATATCCTCGTATGATATAAGGAGGACTTTTTATGGTCACCATTCAAGGTAAGGGTGTCTCCTCTGGCGTAGCCATCGGACCCCTGTATTTCTACCGCCGGACCAGCAGCAACATCCGCCGCTACACCGTGGAGGACACGCAGGCCGAGTGGCAGCGCTTCAAGGACGCCCAGACCAGCGCCATCGAGCAGCTGGGCGAGCTGGCCGAGAAGGCCCGGGCCGAGGCCGGTGACGACGCCGCTCTGCTCTTTGAGACCCATCAGATGATGGCGGAGGACCAGGACTACGAGGAGACCATCCAGGAGCTCATCCAGGAGCAGGCCCTCAACGCCGAGGCCGCCGTCACCGACACCTCCGCCCAGTTCGCGGAGATGTTCGCGTCCATGGATGACGAGTATATGCAGGCCCGCTCCGCCGACGTCAAGGACGTCTCCCGGCGCATCATCGGCATCCTCCAGGGCGCCGAGGACGGCGGCATCAACAGCCCGGTCCCCGTGGTGCTGGCCGCTGACGACCTGGCCCCCAGTGAGACCGTGCAGCTGGACAAGAGCAAGATCCTCGGCTTCATCACCGCCGGCGGCTCCTCCTCCAGCCACACCGCTATTCTGGCCCGCACCATGGGCATCCCCGCCATCATCGGCGTGGGCGACGCCATGAAGCCCGAGATGGAAGGCCGCGAGATCATCCTGGACGGCGGCACCGGCGAGGCCGTGGTGGAGGCCGATCCCCTCATCCGGGAGACCATGCTGAAGAAGCGTGAGGAGCAGCTGGAGCTCAAGCGCCTGCTGGAGACCCTGAAGGGCCAGGAGAACGTCACGCTGGACGGCCAGAAGGTGAAGGTCTACTGCAACATCGGCACCCCCCAGGACGTGCCCGCCGTGAAGAACAACGACGGCGGCGGCATCGGCCTGTTCCGCAGCGAGTTCCTCTATCTCCAGTGCGACGACTATCCCGATGAGGAGATGCAGTTCCAGGCCTACCGGGAGGTCCTCTCCGCCATGGAGGGCAAGATGGTCATCATCCGCACCCTGGACATCGGCGCGGACAAGCAGATCGGCTATTTCAATCTGGACAAGGAAGAGAACCCCGCCATGGGCATGCGCGCCCTGCGCATCTGCCTGACCCGGCCGGAGATCTTCCGCACCCAGCTGCGGGCCCTGTACCGCGCCTCCGCCTACGGCAAGCTGGGCATCATGTTCCCCATGGTCACCAGCCTGTGGGAGGTCCAGGAGTGCCGCCGCGCCTGCCAGGCCGTGGCTCAGGAGCTGGAGGACGAGGGTATCCCCTACGACAAGACCGGCATCCAGATCGGCATCATGGTGGAGACCCCTGCCGCTGTGGTCATGAGCGATCAGCTGGCCCGGGCGGTGGACTTCTTCAGCATCGGCACCAACGACCTGACCCAGTACACCCTGGCCTGCGACCGGCAGTCCAGCACCCTGGGCAAGTTCTTTGATCCCCACCACCCCGCCGTGCTGCGGTCCATCAAGACCGTGGTGGACAACGCCCACCGCTACGGCAAGTGGGTGGGCATCTGCGGCGAGCTGGCCGCCGACCTGGAGCTCACCGAGACCTTCCTGGCCATTGGCGTGGACGAGCTCAGTGTCAGCCCCAGCGCGGTGCTGCCTCTGCGCAACGCCATCCGCAAGACCGACGTGAGCAAGATCCGCAAGTCGGTCATGGCCGACCTGCTCTTCCCCTAATCGAAAAAACGAGGGACACGGCAAATTGCCGTGTCCCTTTTCTTTTACTCTCCTCTTCGGGCCGGAAACAAAAAAGAGAGACACGCATCTGCGTGTCTCTCTTTGGCAGCGGGTGAAGGATTCGAACCCTCACATACAGAGTCAGAGTCTGCTGTGCTACCCTTACACAAACCCGCTATTTGGTTTTTCGCATTGGCCTCTTGCCGAGCGCAGGATTTATTATAACAGAAAGCCGCAGAAAGTCAAGCACTATTTTCAAGTTTTTTCGAAAAATTTTTTGACCCCCAAAAAGAACCGGCAGGCGGTCCCCCGACGGGGCCCGTCTGCCGGTCTGGCCTTAATACTTGCTGGTGGGCTCGCTTTTGTTCTGCGCGCCGTTGTGCTTGCAGTTCTGAGCGCTGCCGCTCTGCTTCTGGTCCTGAGCGGCGGGATTCTTGGCCTTGTTGCTCTTACGGAGATCATTGCCGTTGCTCTGCATGGATCTCACCTCACTTTCCATGGCTCTAGTCTGCCCAGCTTGTGCCGGCGTCATACCTGCCATGAAAAATAAGGATACAAAACCCCCGCAAAGCGTGCTATAATACTCAGGTAGAATGTTTTGAATCGCCCCGCCGTCCGGGGCTTGTCTGTACGCAGTCAGGGAGGTTGCGCACCTATGAGATGTCCTTATTGTGGCAATCTGGAGAGTAAAGTCGTGGATTCCCGGCCCTCCGACGAGGGCTCCAGCATCCGCCGCCGCCGGGAGTGTCTGGTCTGTCACCGGCGCTTCACCACCTACGAAACCATGGAGAGCCTCCCTTTGGTCGTCATCAAGCGGGACGGCAGCCGTCAGACCTTTGACAAGAGCAAGGTGCTCAGCGGAATGCTCCGGGCCTGTGAGAAGCGCCCGGTGTCCTTTGACACCCTGGAGCGCATCGCCAATGAGATCGAGCAGACCCTCCAGAATGAGATGACCCGGGAGATCACCACCACCAACATCGGCGAGATGGTGATGGAGCGGCTGCGCACGGTGGACGAAGTGGCCTATGTCCGCTTTGCCTCGGTGTACCGCCAGTTCAAGGACATCAGCACCTTTATGGAGGAGCTGAACAAGCTTCTGAAGGAGAAGTGAGCCCTCACTCCTCTCCGGCCAGATAGGCGGCGATCCGCTCGCCGTAGTCGGTCACTCCGGCCTCGGCATAGACGCGGGCGTCCCGCTCCATGCGCTGGGAGTAGTAGGCACTGAAGTCCTCCCCATCCTGATAATCCCGCATCTCCTCCGCGTAGTCCTGCGCGGCGGAGAAGAGCTGCAGGTCCCGGTAGCGCTCCGGGCTCTGCCCGTAGAGCTCCACCAGGCTGTGCTGATAGGCGTGGTAGCACTCGTGAAGCACCGTATCCAGAATATCGCCCGCATCGTCCTCCGCCAGGTGTTCCAGGCTGAGGACGATTTGATTTGTCACGGAGTTGTACCGCCCCATGACGCCTTCCTCCAGCTCCGCGGCCCCCACCCGCAGCTCGTGGGGCACCCCCAGATAGGTGCGCTCGATATTGGCCACCGTCTGGAGGAGATCCAGCCGCCCGGACATGGGCAGCTTCACCCACACCTCCGCCTGCAGCTGGGTGAGTTCCTCGATGTGCCCGGAGATGGTGTCCTCCGTGCCGTCGTAGCCGTCCTCCGCCCGCTGGCTGGGCATCAGCAGCACGCCGCCCCGCATGGCTGCGGCCAGCGCCATGCCCAGTATCACCAGGGTACACGCGCACAGGATGGTGCGCCCTCCCAGCAGGACCACCGCTGTGCGGCGGAGCAGGATGGTCCGGCGCTCCTCCGGGCGGCGGATGGGGCTAAGGAGCACCCAAAGGCCATATGCCAGCGCCAGAACGCCCCCCACGGCCAGCGCCCCCAGTGCAATTTTGGGGAAATAGCGGCCGTAGGTCAGCATGGCATACACCTCAAAGGGAAAGAGCACCGTCAGCGACGCATTCAGCCCATTGCGCCGGGTCCGCCGGGAGAGCAGATACCCCACCAGCACACACCCTACCACCAGCACCCACAGCAGCACCTTGGATTGGCGGCTGCTCAGCGCGAACACGGGGCGGAACAAGATGGTCCGGTACCAGAACATGACCATGGTGCTCCAAAACAGCAGATCCAGCCGGTACTCCCAATACTCCATGGTATTGCGCTGCCTCATCTCCCGTCGCCCCCTCTCTTGTGTACCTCTCATCATAGCACACCTGGGCGAACTTGGAAACGGCAATTTGCACCTCCCGCCTCCTCCCCACCAGAAACAATATGAGGACGCGTTCTGGATCGAAAAGTCCGATAAACGCATATTCTCCTATATTTTGAACTATATTTATACAAAAATATGATGACAAAATATGGTGAAAGTACCCGAAAACGCTGATATAATGGGACTCGTGAATCTGCGGCCGGTTCCAGGCCGGCCGGAGGAGCGAGTAAATATGAATTTTCGGGACCAGGTGACTTTTCGTAATTATGACCGCGAGCGGCTCATCATCGACAGCGTGGCCTCCAAGCTGACGGCCGAGGAGAACGCCCTGCGCAACCACATCATCAACGCCATCGTGGACACCCACCGGCCCTACGCCCCCACTGCGGAGGAGCAGGCCATGGTGGAGACCCTCCAGAGCAAAAACGCCCTGGCCATCGCCGAGGACGGTAAGATCTATTCCATCTACCCCGTCTCCGCCAAGGAGACCCCCCACCGTGTGACCCTGGCCGACGGCCGCACCACCTACGTTATGTGCGCCATTGACGCGCTGGGGTGCACCTACACCTTCCACCAGGACATCGTGATCGACTCGGTGTGCAGCAACAGCGGCGTGCCCATCCACATCGAGGTGAAGGACGGCAAGATCGCCTCCGCCTCTTCCGATGAGATCCGCATCCTCCACGCCGACCTGAAGGCCAGCGACAACTGGGCCAGCTGCTGCTGCTGCCAGATGCTGTACTTCAACTCCCAGGCCGACTATGACGCCTACGCCAAGGCCCACGACCTCTGCCCCTGCTGCTCCTTCTGTCTGGATCTGAACGAAGGTCTGACGGTGGGCCGCATGCTCTTCAGCGACGACGAGTAACATCGAAAAAGACGCCCCCCGGGACTGGTCCCGGGGGGCGTTTTTCACGCGATTATTCGTCGCCGAGCATCAGGTGGATGATCTCTTCATTGGTGGAGCGCATGCCGTACTTGCCGATGATGCCCACGCCCCGGACGGTCTCCTCAATATTGCGCATCACGATACCGTCGCCGTTGTAGAACTGCTGGCCACTCCGGTACAGGTCCAGGCCCAGCAGCGCGCCGTCAATGGCGGCGGCGATTTTCGCCGCGCAGGAGGGCTTGGCTCCGTCGCACAGGATGCCGGACACCACAGCCAGAGCATTGACCACCGTGTGCTTCACCACGTCGAAGCTGCCCTCCGTCAGGTAGGCGATGCCGGCGCCGGCCGCCGCGCCCGCGCTCACTGCGCCGCAGTAGGCCGAGAGGGTGCCGATGCCGGTTTTCAGATGGATGGCGGTGAGGTTGGACAGGGCCAGAGCCCGATAGAGCTTGTCCTGGGAGGCGTTGACCTCCTTGGCGTACTCGATGACCGGCACGGAGCAGGTGATGCCCTGGTTGCCGCTGCCGGAGTTGATGACCACCGGCAGCTCACAGCCGCTCATGCGGGCGTCCGAGGCCGCCGCCGCCCGGGCCTTGGCCCGGTTCTTCACCCCGTCGCCGTAGGCCTCCAGCAGCACCTTGCCCACATTGGCGCCGTAGTCATTGCGCAGGCCCTCGTCGGCGATGGCGGTGTTATAGGCGATCTGCCGGTCCAGGATCTCCTGCACGTCCTGAGGGTCCATGGTGGTGATGAAGTCGTAGATGTCTTCCATATTGAGCAGGGAGCGGTCGGTGCGGTGCTCCGGCTTTTTCGCACCGCTGTCCTGGCATTCCAGCAGCACTTTGCCGTTTTTCTCGATCCCCACAATGTTGGTATGATGGTCCAGGATATGCACCAGGACGGAGTCCTCGCCCCGCTCCAGGGTCACCAGCAGCTCAAAGTCGTGCTCAGTGTCCAGCATCTCCACCTGGAAGGCGATCTGCTCCAGACAGGCGCGCATCTCCTCCTGCTGCTCCGGGGTGACCTGGGAGATGACCTCCAGCTTTTTGTCCGCCTCGCCGGCCACGATGCCAGCCGCCGCAGCAGCGGGCATGCCCTTCAGGCCGCCGGTATTGGGCACGATGACGCTCTTCACGTTCTTGATGATGCTGGGGCTGGCCTGGATCCGCACCCGCTCCGGCATGGCACCCAGCAGCTCCCGGGCCGTGGCAGCGGCATAGGCCAGCGCGATGGGCTCCGTACAGCCCATGGCGGCAATGAGCTCTTCCCGCAGAATGTCTACATAGGCCTGATAGCGTAGATCGGTACGTTCCATTCCATTCTCCTCCTGACACGGGCGGTCCGGTGCGGCCGCGCTTGCTTTCTTATGCCAGGAAGTATATACTACTTATATCATTTTGTGAAGCTGAATTATTTTAACGGATCATTTGGAAATTTTAAATTATGAATGAGTACCTGGACCTGAAAAAACTGCACTCCTTTGTTACCATCGCCGAAACCGGCAGCTTCGCCCGGGCGGCGGAGCTTCTGAGCTACTCCCCCGCCACCATCACCGTACAGATCCAACAGCTGGAGCGGGAGCTGGGCACCTGCCTCTTTGACCGCATTGGGAAAAAGATCTTTCTGACCAACGACGGGCGCAGGCTGTACCATTACGGCCAGCAGCTCCTCCGGCTCAGTGAGGAGACGACCGATGCTCTGCGGGTGGACGGCTCTCTGCCCGGCGGACGGCTGCGCATCGGCACCATCAACTCCCTGTGCGGTGGGCTGCTCCCGCCCCTGCTCCAGAGTTTCCACCGCCACTACCCCGGCGTGTCCATCTCGGTGACCAGCGACACCCCCGCCAACCTCTATGAGCATCTGAGCTACAACGACCTGGACTTTGTCCTGGTGTTGGACGAGCCGGTGTGCCGCCCCGACTTCGCCTCGGTTCTCCGCCTTCCCATGCGGGTGGAGTTCTGCGCCGCCCCCACACACCCGCTGAACACCGGCAGCGCCGTGTCTCTGGACGCCCTGCTGGAGCACCCCTGCATCCTGACGGAGAAGGACGCCAGCTACCGCCGCACCCTGGAGCGGGCCCTGGCGGAGCGCAGGCGGTACATCGCCCCCATCCTGGAGTCGGATGACACGGGCCTCCTCATCCAGCTGCTGACCCAGGGAATGGGCTATTCCGTCCTGCCTCGCTTTCTCATTCAGGACGCGCTGAACAGCGGCGCGCTGGTGACCCTGCCGGTGCCGGACCTCGAGCTGGAGATCCAGCTGCAAATGTTTTACCACACGGGCAAATATGTGGATCGGGAGATGCAGCTCTTTCTCTCCGTGGCCTCCCGGCACCTGTCCCAACTGGTCCAAAGCGGTACATCGTAAGAAAAACCCCCGGAACAGTCGTTCCGGGGGTTTTGAAAGTTTGGCGATTGCTTAGTACATGCCGCCCATGTCGGGAGCGGGAGCAGCGGGAGGAGTGGGCTCCTTCTTGTCGGCCACCAGAGCCTCGGTGGTCAGCAGGGTGGCGGAGATGGAAGCGGCGTTCTCCAGAGCGGAGCGGGTCACCTTGGTGGGGTCCACGATGCCAGCGGAGATCATGTCCACATAGGTCTCGTTGTAGGCGTCGAAGCCGTAGCCGGTCTTGCCGGAGTCCTTGATCTTCTCCAGGACCACGGAACCGTCGATGCCGGCGTTGGTGGCGATCTGCTTCACGGGCTCAGTGAGGGCCTTGGCGATGATGCGCACGCCGGTCTTCTCGTCGCCCTCGACCTCGGAGAGGAGCTTCTCCACAGCGGCCACGGCGTTCACATAGGCAGTGCCGCCGCCGGCCACGATGCCCTCTTCCACAGCGGCGCGGGTGGCGTTCAGAGCGTCCTCGATGCGGAGCTTCTTCTCCTTCATCTCCACCTCGGTGGCAGCGCCCACGCGGATGATAGCCACGCCGCCGGCCATCTTGGCCAGGCGCTCCTGCAGCTTCTCCTTGTCGTAGTCGGAAGTGGTGGTCTCGATCTGGCTGCGGATCTGAGCCACGCGGGCCTTGATGGCCTCGCTGTCGCCAGCGCCATCCACGATGATGGTGTTCTCCTTGGAAACCTTCACCTGGCGGGCCTGGCCCATCATCTCCAGGGTGGCGTCCTTCAGCTCATAGCCCAGGTCGGCGGAGATCACGGTGCCGCCGGTCAGGACCGCGATATCCTGCAGCATCTCCTTGCGGCGGTCGCCGAAGCCGGGGGCCTTTACGCACACCACGTTCAGGGTGCCGCGCAGCTTGTTGACGATGAGGGTGGACAGGGCCTCGCCCTCCACGTCCTCCGCGATGACCAGCAGCTTCTTGCCGGCCTGCACCACCTGCTCCAGCACGGGCAGCAGCTCCTGGATGTTGGAGATCTTCTTATCGGTGATGAGGATGAGGGCATCGTCCAGAACGGCCTCCATCTTCTCGGTATCGGTCACCATGTAGGGGGTGATATAGCCGCGGTCGAACTGCATGCCCTCGACCACCTCGCTGTAAGTCTCAGCGGTCTTGGACTCCTCGACGGTAATGACGCCGTCGTGGCTGACCTTCTCCATGGCCTCGGCGATCAGCTTGCCGATGGTCTCGTCGCCGGAGGACACAGCGCCGACACGGGCGATGTCATCGCTGCCGTTGACGGGCTTGGAGTTGGCCTTGATGGCCTCGATGGCGGCGGCGGTAGCCTTGGCGATGCCCTTCTTCATGACCATGGGGTTGGCACCGGCGGCCAGGTTCTTCAGGCCCTCGCGGATGATAGCCTGAGCCAGCAGGGTGGCGGTGGTGGTGCCGTCGCCGGCCACGTCGTTGGTCTTGGTGGAGACTTCCTTCACCAGCTGGGCGCCCATGTTCTCAAAGGGGTCCTCCAGCTCGATCTCCTTGGCGATGGTCACGCCGTCGTTGGTGATGAGGGGAGCACCGAACTTCTTGTCCAGCACCACGTTGCGGCCCTTGGGGCCCATGGTGATCTTCACAGTATCGGCCAGCTGGTTGACGCCGCGCTCCAGAGCGTGACGGGCTTCCTCGCCGTAGCAAATAATCTTAGCCATAACGAAATTACCTCCAAATTGTTAAGGGGCACTGTCCAAAAGCCCCGAGTGGTTCAAAAGGAACGAGGAACAAACCTGAACTTCAGGCCCGTTGGGAGAACTTACTCCACAATGGCGAGAATGTCGCCCTGACGCACGATGGTGTACTCCTCGCCGTCGATCTTGACCTGGGTGCCGGAGTACTTGCTGGTGATGACCTTGTCGCCCACCTTCACGGTCATGACGATCTCCTTGCCGTCCACGTTGCCGCCGGGGCCCACCTCGATGACTTCGGCCACCTCGGGCTTCTCCTTGGCGGCGCCGGTGAGGATGATGCCGCTCTTGGTGGTCTCCTCGGCCTCCACCATCTTCAGAACAACGCGGTCAGCCAAAGGTTTGAGTTTCATAACGGGTTCCTCCTTATATGTGATAAATGTTATAAACGAACCAAGCGTGTTAGCACTCTTTTTGCCTGAGTGCTAACACGCTTATTATAATATACGCAGATTGCTTTTTGTGCAAGTCTAAATTTTTAAACAATCTGTAAATTCTAAGGCGAATAAACAGAATAACTTGCGAAATCTCGTCAGATGGAGCTCACGCTCTCTTTTTCTTCGATTTTCTCGTTTCTAGATTGAAACTTTGCGGAGTGGGGCTTCCAGGAGGCGCCTTTCGGGAAAAAGAACCCCACTTTTTTAGCAGAGAGGGAGACGGAGAGCTGGTCGGTGTCGATGCGCTCCCCGTCCAGGTTGACCATGGACACCCGGTCACATTTGACCTTCATGGAGGAGCCCCGGCGCAGGGTGACCAGCTCCGGTATTTCCCGGGAACGCCCCGCAGCGTAGAGCTTCACCAGCCGGGCCACGGTGAGGCGGGAGACCCCCTTCACCAGCACGAAGTCCAGCAGTCCGTCGTCGGGGACGGCGTCGGGGGAGGGGTTGAAGCCGCCGCCGTAGTACCGCCCGTTGCAGGCGCACAGCAGGGTGAAGGAGCCGGAGAACTTTTCTCCGTCCACCTCCACCTCGTAGGGGCGGCGGATGCCGGCGATGAGGTTCTTCACCAGGGAGAGCTGGTAGGCCATAGGGCCGTTGACCATGGGGTACTTTTTGAACTCCGCCATGCCCAGCCCGATGCGGGCGTCAAAGCCCACCGAGCAGATGTTGAGAGCCAGATGTCCGTTGCAGTCGATGAGGTCGGCCTGGGCAGTGTCGGGGTCCAGCAGCTCCTTCAGGTCGTAGAAACGGGGGGCGTCGGGGCCGAAGAGGCGGAGGAAGTCGTTTCCCGAGCCGCAGGGGTACTGGGTGATGGCGGCGTTGGGAAAGCCCGCCGCGCCGTTGGCGATCTCGTTAAGGGTGCCGTCGCCGCCGCAGGCGTAGATGCGCACCTCCTCGCCGCTCTCCGCGGCGGAGCGGGCGAGCTCCTCGGCGTGGCCGGGATATTGGGTGACGGCCGCCTCCCAGTCCAGCCCCAGCCCGTCCAGATGGTGGGCCAGCTTGTGCCGCAGCTCCTCGCTGCGGTTATACATCCCGGCGGTGGGGTTGATGAGGAAAAGGTGCTTCATTCCAGTATCCCGTCCTGTCTGTTTTTATGATGAAAAGAGGGTGAGGCGCTGCTCCGCCCGGGCCAGCCGGGAGACGATGCCGGCGGTCTCGGCCCGGGTGATGGTGGCCTTGGGCCGGAAGGTATAGGAGGAGTCGGTGCCCGCCAGGATGCCCTTGGCATAGAGGCTGTAAATGGCGTCCGCGGCGTAGTCCCCCGCCTTCACGTCGGGGACCGAGGCCTTCACCTTGGCCAGATCGTTGCGGTTGGGTAGAGATTTGGCCAGAGAGGTGGCGGCGAAAATGCGGGCCATCTCCGCCCGGGTCACCGGCCGGTTGTAGTTGGAGAACTCGCCGGAGCGAATGATGCCGCTAGCGATGCAGTAGTCCACGGCGGGCTGGTACCACACCCGGTCGTGGTTGGGCTGGGTGTGGAAGTTGTCGCCGTTCTGGCGGCTCTCCATCCCGGCGGCCAGTTGAAGGGCCTCGGCCACCGTCATGGTGCGCCGGGGGGAAAAATAGTTGTCGCCGGTGCCGCTCATCAGGCCCAGGTTGTAGGCCAGATCCACCCACACGTCGAACCAGTCCCGGGGGGACACGTCGTCAAAGTCGGGCAGCACCCCCCGGCTCAGCGGGAAGCGGGCGGAGGGCACCTGCCGCTCCAGCATGAGCTGAGAGATTTGATAGAAGGGCACCACGGTTTTCTGGCCGTCTTTGGTAAGGACCAGGGTGTCCATGCCCCCCACCTTGGTGAACTCGGCGGAGTCATAGATGAAATCGTAGAACACCTGGGTGCTCCCGCCGTTGCCGTCGGGGAAGGGCACCAGGCTCAGCACCCCCCACTTGGTCCCTTTCTGGGCGATGTACAGCCCGGCGTCCATGTGGTAGAGGGAGCCGTACTCCGGCTGGATGAGGTAGGCGCCGTCCTGGCGGATGACCCCCAGACGGCTGCCCAGCTGCACCTGGGACAGGCCCAGGGAGAAGTCCAGCACCGAGGTGTACTGCATGGGAATGACGATCTCCCGCTTCAGATTGGCGAAGCCGAATTTGCCGTCCGGGCTCTGCGCCTTGGCCAGCCCCTCCTGGTAGCCCCAGATGATGGTCCCCTCCGGAGCGGCCAGGGCCAGGGGGCAGAGCAGAGCGCCGAGAATGGCCAGCGCGCCCGCCGTGCGGAACAGTTGCTTCCAAAACAGAGCCATGCCAAAGTCCTTTCTGTATCTTTAGGGCTTGTGATTCCGGTCCGTATACTGAAAGAGGTCACATTTGAGCATACCGTTGTAGAGCTTGCGGCGCTTGTCGGCGGTGCGGCCGAAGGTGCGCTCGAACTCGGTGTGGGAGGAGAGGACGCTCACCTTCCATCCGGCGGGCAGCGCCCGCACCGCGGAGCCGAAGGCCCGGTAGAGCACCTCGGCCTCCTGCTTTTCCATAATACGCTCGCCGTAGGGCGGGTTGGTGACGATGCGCCCGTAGGGCTCGTCCCGGTGGAAGGTCCGGGCGTCGGCCACCTCAAAGCGCACATAGTCCTCCACGCCGGCCTTGACGGCGTTGTCCCGGGCGATGGCCACGGCGGCGGGGTCGATGTCGCCGCCCCAGATGTCGTAGCTGCCCTGGAACTCCTTGTCCATGGCCTCGTCGGCGGCGTCCAGCCAGGTCTGGCCGGGGAGCCAGCGCCACTTCTGGGCGGAGAAGGAGCGGTCCAGGCCGGGGGCCCGGTTGAGGGCGATGAGGGCGGCCTCGATGGCGATGGTGCCCGAGCCGCAGAAGGGGTCACAGAAGGGGTCCTTGCCCCGGTACCGGGACAGCATCACCATGGCGGCGGCCAGGGTCTCCCGCAGGGGGGCGGCTACGCCCACGGCGCGGTAGCCCCGCTTGTGGAGCCCGGGACCGCTGGTGTCCAGCATGATGGTGACCTCGTCCTTCATGAGGGAGAACTGGATCTGGTGGAGGGCTCCGGTCTCCGGCAGGGTCTGAAGGCCGTACTTCTCCCCCAGCCGGGCGGCCACCGCCTTCTTGATGATGGACTGACAGGCGGGCACCGAGTGGAGGGCGGAGTTGAGGGAGTGGCCCTTCACCGGGAAGGCCCCGTCCCGGGGGATGAAGTCCTCCCAGGGGAGGGCGCGGACCCCCTCGAAGAGGGCGTCAAAATCCCCGGCGAAAAAGCGCCCCAGCACGATGAGCACCCGCTCGCCGGTGCGCAGGTTCAGATTCACCCGGGCGATGTCGGCGGGGGCGGCGGCGCAGAGCACCCGGCCGTTCTCGGCCTGCACGCCGCTGAGCCCCAGGCGGCGCAGCTCGTCGGCGGCCAGACCCTCTAGGCCGAACAGGGTGGGGATGGCAAGTTGCAGTTCAGGCATAAAAAAACTCCTCACGGAGGCATGGGCCTCCCAGCGATGATAACTGGTTCCAGTATAACGGATTGCGTATCATTAAGCAATTCTTTTGTGGAAAACCAGGGAAGAAAAGGAGATGGGGAATCCTCTGGTATTTTCCCGGCCGGTATGGTAAAATGGCGGTAACCTCCGGCCGGCTGCTCCGGCCGGAACACAGGCTGCCTTCCCCGGCCTCCGACGGCCCGGGGAAAAAGGAGGGAGCGATATGTGGCCTGCGAGTATCATCTGGCTCATTCTGATGGTGGTCTTTCTCGTCGTGGAGGGCCTGACGGTGAGCATGGTGTCCATCTGGTTCGCCCTGGGCGCCCTGGCCGCCACCCTGCTGGCCCTGGCGGTGGACAACATCTGGGTGCAGATCGCCGTATTCCTGGCGGTGTCGGCGGTGTGTCTGGCGGCCCTGCGGCCCCTGAGCCGCAAATGGCTCACCGGACGGAAGCAGCCCACCAACGCCGACCGGGTCATCGGCGCCGAAGGCCTGGTGTGTGAGGCCATCGACAATCTGGCGGGGACCGGGGCTGTGCAGGTGTGCGGCCAGACCTGGACCGCCCGCAGCGCGGACGGCAGCCCCATTGCCGTGGGGAGCCGCGTTCAGATCCTGCGCATCGAGGGCGTCAAGCTCTTTGTGCAGCCGGCGGACGTGCCGGCCGAGACCGCAAGCAACCGTTAATGTAAGGGAGGAATTGGTATGATGCCGTACATCCTGGCGATCCTTGGCGTGCTGATCCTGGTGATCCTGGTGCTGAACGTGAAATTCGTCCAGCAGTCCAAGGCCTATGTCATTGAGCGCATGGGCGCCTTCCGCACCATCTGGACGGTGGGCCCCCATCTGAAGGTCCCCTTCTTCGAGCGGGTGGTGAAGGTCGTCTCCCTGAAGGAGCAGGTGGTGGACTTCCCGCCCCAGCCCGTCATCACCAAGGATAACGTCACCATGCAGATCGACACCGTGATCTACTTCCAGATCACCGACCCCAAGCTCTACACCTACGGTGTGGAGCAGCCCATGAGCGCCATTGAGAACCTGACCGCCACCACCCTGCGCAACATCATCGGCGATCTGGAGCTGGACCAATCCCTCACCAGCCGGGACCACATCAACGGCCAGATGCGGGCCATCCTGGACGAGGCCACCGACAACTGGGGCATCAAGGTCAACCGGGTGGAGCTGAAGAACATCATGCCGCCCCGGGATATCCAGGAGTCCATGGAGAAGCAGATGCGGGCCGAGCGGGAGCGCCGGGAGGCCATCCTCCAGGCCGAGGGCCAGAAGCAGTCCCAGATCCTGGTGGCCGAGGGCGAAAAGCAGAGCGCCATCCTCCGGGCCGACGCGGCCAAGCAGGCCAAGATCATGGAGGCCGAGGCCCTCAAGACCGCCAAGATCCTGGAGGCGGAGGCCGAGGCCGAGGCCATCATGAAGGTGCAGCAGGCCACCGCCGACGCCATCCGGCTCATCAACGAGGCCGACCCCGGCGAGGCTGTGCTGAAAATCAAGGCCCTGGAGGCCTTCCAGGCCGCGGCTGACGGCAAGGCCACCAAGATCATCATTCCCAGCGAGATCCAGGGTCTGGCCGGGCTGTGCGCCAGCGCCAAGAGCGTGTTCGACGCGGTGGAGCCCCAGAGCCCCAACGGAAAATAACAGCGCGATGCACGCCGCGGGGAACACCCCCGCGGCGTGTGTGTTTTCGCAAAAGGAGGACCCATGAAGAACGAGACGGCGCGGAGCCTGTGCCTCCGCCTCTGGTACGGCGGCGCGGGGGGCCTGATGGGGGTCTTTCTGGCGGTGCGCCTGCGGGCCTTTCTGGTGCAGGCGTGGACCATGACCCTGCCGCTGGGTCTGGTGCTGCTGCTGGCCCCGGCGCTGGCCCTGCTGGGCGTGCTGCTGGCCCCGGTGGTGGAGCGGCATCTGAAGGCCATGGCCTTCGGCGGCCGGCGCTGGAGCTGGTGGATTTACATCCTGTGTCTGGCGGTGTGTGTGGCCGGACGGAAACTGGTGCTCGACGAGGCCATCCAGGGCGGCGGGCTGTGGCTCCCTTCGTGGCTGGAGCTGCTGACTCTGGTGGGCGGCGGAGTGCTGCTGGGGGTGTTCACCCTCCACCTGCTCTTCGCCGTGTGGGAGGGCCTGCCCGCCCTGGGGCGGTGGTTTGCGGGCCTTCAGCGGCGGGACTGGCTGACCCTGCTGGTGCTGTGGCTGCTGGTAAATGTGGCCGTGTTCGCCTACGCCACCGGCAGCCAGACGATCTGCAGCTGGGACAGCGCCATCTACTGGCGCAGCACCTACACCCTGGCCGAGACCTTCCGGGACCAGGGCTTCCTGGCCGCGTTACGGCAGATCTACGACTCCATCTTCACCACCGACTATAACGACACCATCGGCGTGCTGTGTGTGCCCTTCGCGCTGCTCTTCGGCCCCTCCCGCCGGGTGTACCTCATGTCCATCGGGAACTTCTGCCTCTTCCCCCTGCTGGCTCTGATGTGGGCCTACGCCCGCACCCGGCGGAAGCCGGGGCTGTGGCTGGGAGTGGCGGCCATGCTGGCCCTCCCCTCCCTCTTTTACACCTCGGTGACCGGCTTTGTGGACATCGCCGGGGCGGGCGTGTGTACCTTCGCCCTCATTCTCTGCCTCCGGGAGGGCGGCAAGGGCCGGTTCTCCCGCTTCCTCCTCATCGGCGTGCTGTGCGCTCTGGCGGTGGTGCTGCGGCGGTGGTACGCCTTTTTCGCCCTGGCCTTCCTTCTGGCCCTGGTCCTGGAGGGCGTGGCCTTCCGCCGCTCCCCAACGGGGATTCTGGGCTATCTGTGCGGCTTTGCCTTCCCGCTTTTGTTCTTCCTCCAGACCTTCGTCTCCAAGCGCCTGCTGGCTGACTACGCCGCCCAGTACGCCGCATACGACCTGGGACTGGGGGTGGACTTCCGGATGCTCTTCCGCTACTACGGCATCTGGCTGCTCCTGTGCGCTCTGGCGCTGGGGGTGTGGCTGCTGCTGGGAAAGAGGGACCGGAGTCGGGCGGCGGTGCTGCTGGTGGAGCCCCTGCTGTGCTTCTACATCTTCACCCGCATCCAGACCCACGGCCAGCAGCACCTGCTGCTCTATGTGCCGGCCCTGGCGTGCCTGCTCATCATCGCCTTCGACCGCCTGGCCGACCACGGACGGCTGGGGGCCCTGGCGGTGGCAGCGGCGGTGGTGCCCACCTGTCTGAGCCCCGCCATTCCCCGGACCCAGGGCACCATCATCCAGGACTATCCCCTCTTCATGCCCCTGCCCACCTTCTCCTACGCCCCGCCGGTGCGGGAGGGGGCCTGGGACCTGGTGGAGCTCATCCGGCGGCTGGACGAGTTCGGCGCGGAGGGCAAAAAAGTGGGCGTCCTGGCCTCCTCCTTCACCCTGAACAGCAGCGCCCTGCGCAACGCCGAGGACTCCCTGAACGCCGGACGGGTGTCCGATGTGGACCGGAGCTATCTCATCGAGCTGCCGGCGGTGGACTCCCGGGACGGGTTCAGCTCCGCCCTCTACGAGTGCGACATTCTGGCGGTGGCCGACCCCATCCAGCTCCACCTGGGGGAGGAAAACCAGCAGGTGGTGTACGCCCCGGCGGACTGTCTGCTCAACGGCGAGGCCATCGCGGGGGCCTATGAGCGCCTGGACGAGACCTTCGTGCTGGAGCACGACGGCATCACCGTCTATTTCTTCGAAAAGGTGCGGGAACCCACCGCCGAGGAGATGGGGGAACTGGCCGACCGGATCCTGGCGGTCCACCCGGACATGTACGTCTATCGCGGATAAAAAAACAGCGTGCCGTTCCTGCGGCACGCTGTTTTTTCTTTACTGGCCGATGTGGCTGCGGATGCGCTCCATGATCATGTCCAGGGCCACCAGATTGTGGCCGCCCTCCAGGACGATGATGTCGGCGCAGCGCTTGGAGGGCTCCACGAACTGCTCGTGCATGGGCTTCACCGTGGTGAGGTACTGGTTGACCACCGAGTCCAGGGAGCGCCCCCGCTCCTTCACGTCCCGCAGGATACGACGCAGGATGCGCACATCTGCGTCGGTGTCCACGAAGATCTTGATGTCCATCAGGTCCCGCAGGGCCTTGTTCTCAAAGATGAGGATGCCCTCCACCAGGATCACCTTGGTGGGATGGACCTCCAGGCGCTCCGTCCCCCGGTTGTGGATGGTGTAGTCGTATACCGGACAATAGATGGTCTCTCCCCGGCGCAGAGCCTGAAGGTCCTGGATCATCAGGTCGGTGTCAAAGGCGTCCGGGTGGTCGTAGTTGAGCTTGCAGCGCTCCTCATAGGGCATCTCGTCATGCCGCTTGTAGTAGTTGTCGTGGTACAGGACGCTGACGTTGTCCCCAAAGCGCTCCTTCAGTCGTCGGGTCAGTGTGGTCTTGCCCGAGCCGGTCCCTCCCGCGATGCCGATGACCATGGTGTCCATAAAATCCGAGCCCCTTCCTCCGTTTTTCCCAGTATAGCACAACGCCGCCCTCCCGCACAAGCGGAAGGGCGGCGGAATATGGAAAAACTCAGAGCTGGAACACGATGCCCACCACCGCCGAGGCGGCGATAAACACGATGGGGTGGAGTTTCTTCAAATGCTTTTCCCGCAGGCAGAGGAACACCACCGCCGCCAGCAGGATGGCCGGCCAGTAAAAGAGCTCCGTCTTGGGTACCGCCTGCCCTGGGGCAATTTCATGTCCCGTCTCATGGAACATCAGGGCGATGGAGGCCACCTCCAGCAGCGCCGCCGTAATGAGGGCGGTGGAGGCGGGGCGCAGGCCGTAAAAGACCGCGTCCACCGCTTTGCTCTGGCGGAAGCGCTGGAGAAAGCGGGCGATGATCAGGATCACGATGATGGAGGGGCACACCAGCCCCAGGGTGGCGATGACGCCGCCGGGGACGCCCCCCACGTGGTAGCCCACATAGGTGGCCATGTTCACCCCCATAGGGCCGGGGGTGGACTCGGATACGGCGATCATGTTGGCCAGATCTCCCGAGGTGAACCAGCCGGTACGGTTGCCGATGTCGGTGAGAAAGGGGATGGTGGCCAGGCCTCCGCCCACCGAGAAGAGGCCGGCCTTGAAGAACTCATAGAAGAGCCGTACATAGATCATCATGCCGCCTTCCCCCCTTTCGCCGCGCGGATGCACAGCCCCGCCGCGCCGGAGAGGACCACCAGCACCATGGGCGAGAGCAGGTAGTCCACCACGCCGCCGCCGGGGATGCGACCCTCAAAGGTCACGAAGGTCCCGGTGGCCGCCAGGGCCAGCACCAGGAGGTAGATGAACAGGGTGGCCTTGTCCACCACGGTGCCCTTGAGGAGCTTGAGGACGCTGGACAGGATCAGGGCGCACACACAGGCCCGCACGCCGTTGAAGGCGTGGATGACGATGGGGAGCTCCGCAAAATTCTGCAAGAAGGCCGCGATGAGCATGATGATGACCAGACAGGGAAACACCAGGCCCAGGGTGGCCACCACGCCCCCGGCCACGCCCCGCAGCTTGTGGCCTACGAAGGTGGCGGTGTTCACCGCGATGATGCCGGGGGTACACTGGCCGATGGCATAGTAGTCGGAGAGCTCCTCCTCAGTGGCCCAGTCCCGCTTCTCCACCAGCTCCCGCTGGAGGATGGGCAGCATGGCGTAGCCGCCGCCGAAGGTACACGCCCCGATCTTGGCAAAGGTCACGAACAGGTCGAGGTAGGGATTCACGTCAGTTCAGCCCCTCCAGCTCGTCCATCCACAGGGTGGCCACGGCGTCGGAGGGCATGCGCCAGTCGCCACGGGGGCTCAGGGCCACCGAGCCCACCTTGGGGCCGTCAGGGAGGGAGGAGCGCTTGAACTGCTGGGCAAAGAAGCGGCGGTAGAAGTTTTTCAGCCACTTCAGGAGGGTCTCCCGGTCGTAGCTGCGGCCAAAGGCGTACTCGGCCAGCCGGAACACCTTCCGGGGCGGGAAGCCCCAGCGGATGGCGTAGTAGAGGTAGAAGTCGTGGAGCTCGTAGGGGCCCACCAGGTCCTCGGTGCGCTGGGCGATCTTGCCCTCGATGGCGGGGAGGAGCTCCGGGGACACAGGGGTATCCAGGATGTCGGTGAGGACGGCGGAGAGGCGCTCGTCCTCCTCGGCCTTGTCGTCGGAGACGAAGGACACCAGATGGCGCACCAGGGTCTTTGGGATGGAGGCGTTGACGCCGTACATGCTCATGTGGTCGCCGTTGTAGGTACACCAGCCCAGGGCCAGCTCGGAGAGGTCGCCGGTGCCCACCACCAGGCCGCCGCACTGGTTGGCCACGTCCATGAGCACCTGGGTGCGCTCCCGGGCCTGGCCGTTCTCGAAGGTCACGTCGTGGTCCTCCATGGACTGGCCGATGTCCTTGAAGTGCTGCTTTACCGCCTCGCCGATGTCGATGCGCTTGAGGGTGGCTCCCAGGCGCTCGGCCAGCTCCACGGCGTTGTCCCGGGTGCGGTCGGTTGTGCCGAAGCAGGGCATGGTGACGGCGATGATGTCGCTGTCCGGGCGGCCCATCAGCTTCATGGCCACGCTGGTGATGAGGATGGCCAGGGTGGAGTCCAGTCCGCCGGAGAGACCCACCACGGCGGCCTTGGCGTGGGTGTGCTCCATGCGCTTCTTGAGGCCCAGGGCGGCCAGGAGCAAAATCTCGTTGCAGCGGTTCTTCCGGTCCCAGGCGTCGTCGGGGACGAAGGGGGTGCGGCTCACCGGGCGGGTGAGGCGGGTCTCCCCCACCTCCAGCGAGAAGAAACCGCGCCAGTATTCGTTCTTCTTGGGAGGCTGGAAGGTGGTCATACGCCGGCGCTCGTACACCAGGCGGTCCACATCCACCTCGCTGATGGTCAATCCGTTGGCAAAGCGCCGCTCGGCCAGCAGCACGCCGTTTTCGGCGATGAGATCGTGGCCGGTAAAGACCAGATCGGTGGTGGACTCACCCTCGCCGGCGTTGGCGTAGACGTAGCCGCACACCAGCCGGGCCGACTGTCCCACCACCAGCTGGCGGCGATAGCCGGCCTTGCCCACCAGCTCATCGCTGGCCGACAGGTTCAGGATCAGGGTGGCACCCTCCTTGGCCAGGTCCACGGAGGGGGGCTCAGCGGCCCACAGGTCCTCGCAGATCTCCACGCCCACCACCAGGTTGGGCACGGTCTCGCAGGCGAAGAGATTGCGGCGGTTCAGCTCCACATCCTGACCGCACAGCTCCAGGCTCACCTCCACATCGGCCCCGGAGACGAACCAGCGCTGCTCATAAAATTCGCTGTAATTGGGCAGGTAAGTCTTGGGGACCAAGCCCAGAATCTCTCCTTTATGGATAACCGCAGCGCAATTATACAGTTTGTTGTCCCATTTGTTGCGCACCGGCAGGCCCACCGCGGTGAGCAGATCCAGGTGCTTGGTGGCCTCCAGGATGGTCTGAAGGCCCTCCTCGGCGCCCTTCAGCAGAGTGTCGTGGAGGAAGAGGTCCCCGCAGGTGTAGCCGGTGAGGCACAGCTCGGGCAGGACCAGCACCTTCACACCCTGCTTGTCCGCCTCCCGCATGAGGGAAAAAATCTGTTCGGCATTATAGCGGCAGTCGGCCACCCGGATCTTGGGGGTGCCCGCCGCAACCTTGATAAAACCATCTCGCATGAGTCATGACCTCCCTTTGAGGATAACGTATGTCTTTCTTCATCATAAACCAACCCCATCCGGATTGCAAGATTGCAAGTAACCAGAAAACCCCGGCCTCCCGGCCGGGGTTTTCTGGGTGTGTGTTGTGTGTTTTGCAAAGGGGGTTGGAGAGGGATTGGTTGGCGTGTCTGTTTTGGAAGTCAGGTCTGCTCCTTCCTGCTTCCACCGTTATAGTACCCAATAATTACGGCTAAATCGTGACTGAATTATGAATAGTTTGTAAATAACCGCTTCACCGCTCCTGCTCACGCACTTCCGGGCTTTCCCGCGTCCCGTTCCACGCCTGCCAGGCTCCTGGTGCGGTTTTCCAGGGAAAAGCGCCGCCCGGTGCTTGACACGGCCCCCATTTGGTGATATAGTGTCCGCGTATCAAAAACTGGCTTTGACGGAGACGAAACCGCACAGCGGCGGACAGAGAGGTGCCCATTGGCTGAAAGGGCGCTACGACACGCGGCGGCTGTACCACTCCTGAGCCGCCCGGGAGGACCGGGCCGGGATTCGCCCGTTACAGCGGTCACGAGCGACGGCATTTGCCGTAAGCAGGGTGGAACCGTGGAGCTGATCGCTTCACCCCTGACCATATCAGGGGTGAAGCGTTTTTTATACCCTCCGCCCCGGAATCGATTCTGCAAGGAGGTTTTTTATCATGTCCGAAGAGAACAAGTTTACCTTTGAAAATCCGGAATACCGCCAGACCTACTGGCACACCTGCTCTCACATCCTGGCCCAGGCCGTCAAGCGCCTGTACCCCGAGGTGAAGCTGGCCATCGGCCCCTCCATCGAAGAGGGTTTTTACTATGATATGGACTCCCCCTTCCCCTTCACCCCCGAGATCCTGGAGAAGATCGAGGCGGAGATGCGCAAGATCTGCAAGGAGAAGCTGAAGCTGGAGCGCTTCGAGCTGCCCCGGGAAGAGGCCATCAAGTTCATGGAGGAGAAGGGTGAGCCCTACAAGGTGGAGCTCATCAACGACCTGCCCGAGGACGCCCACATCTCCTTCTATAAGCAGGGCGAGTTCACCGACCTGTGCGCCGGTCCCCACCTGGACTCCACCGGCCGGGTGAAGGGCAACGCCATCAAGCTCACCGCCTGCAACGCCGCCTACTGGCGCGGCGACTCCAACCGCGAGACCCTCCAGCGCATCTACGGCATCGCCTTCCCCAAGAAGGATGAGCTGGACGCCTACCTCCAGCGCATCGAGGAGGCCAAGCGCCGCGACCACCGGAAGCTGGGCAAGGAGCTGGGCCTGTTCATGCTGCGGGACGAGGGCCCCGGCTTCCCCTTCTTCCTGCCCAAGGGCATGGTGCTGCGCAACACCCTGATCGACTACTGGCGTCAGGTCCACAAGCGCTACGGCTATGTGGAGATCTCCACCCCCATGATGCTCAACCGTCAGCTGTGGGAGCGCTCCGGCCACTGGGACCACTATAAGAACAATATGTACACCACCGTCATCGACGATGTGGACTTCGCCGTCAAGCCCATGAACTGCCCCGGCGGTATGCTGGTCTACTCCAGCGAGCCCCACTCCTACAAGGAGCTGCCCCTGCGGGTGGGCGAGCTGGGTCTGGTCCACCGCCATGAGCTCTCCGGTGCCCTCCACGGCCTGTTTCGGGTGCGCTGCTTCACCCAGGACGACGCCCACGTGTTCATGACCCGGGAGCAGATGAAGGACGTCATCCAGGAGACCGTCCGCCTCTTTGACGAGGTGTACTCCACCTTCGGCCTGTCCTACACCATCGAGCTCTCCACCATGCCCGAGGACCACATCGGCACCGTGGAGGAGTGGGAGCACAACCAGGACATCCTCAAGAACGCCATCACCGAGATGGGCAAGGACTTCGTCATCAACGAAGGTGACGGCGCTTTCTACGGCCCCAAGCTGGACTTCCATCTGGCCGACTCCCTGGGCCGTACCTGGCAGTGCGGCACCATCCAGCTGGACTCCCAGCTGCCCGAGCGCTTTGAGCTGGAGTACACCGGCGCCGACAACGAGAAGCACCGCCCCGTCATGATCCACCGGGTGGTCCTGGGCTCCATCGAGCGCTTCATCGGCGTCATCACCGAGCACTTCGCCGGTGCCTTCCCCGCCTGGCTCTCCCCCGTGCAGGTGAAGGTCCTCACCATCACCGACCGCGTGGACGGCTACGCCGCCGACATCGCCGCCAAGCTGGACGCCATGGGCTTCCGCGTGGAGGTGGACACCCGCAACGAGAAGATCGGCTACAAGATCCGCGAGGCCCAGCTCCAGAAGGTTCCCTATATGCTGGTGGTGGGCGACCGCGATCAGGAGAACGGCACTGTCTCCGTCCGGCACCGCTCCGGCGAGGACCAGGGCGCCATGTCCCTGGACGCCTTCGCCGCCCTCCTCAAGGAGGAAGTGGACACCAAGGCCATCCGCTAAACCGCTTCGACCGCGGGACTGCGCCCTTCGGGGCCGGTCCCGCGGTCTTTTTTCAAAAAGCTGAAAAATTTACACAAGGAATCCGGAACATCTTACCAGTTTTTTCGTCTAATAGTCTAACCAAAGGGGACCGCCCCAAAAAGGAGGATTTGAAGATGAAACGCTTGCTCAGCCTTTTCCTCTCCCTGGCGCTGCTGTGCGCCCTCGCCCTCCCCGCCTCCGCCGCCGCGGCGGATGAGCGCCTCACCCAGGTCACCCTGAAAGTCAAGCAGACCCTGGACATCGGTAACGAATACGAGTCCTTCTCCGGCGATCTGCAGGAGGGCCTGCGCCCCTACTGGTCCCTGCGCTGGACCAAGGGCGACGAGGAGCTCCATGTGGTGGCAGACGAGACCGGCAAGATCTATCAGTATTATCGCTATTCCTCCGGCTCCGTCAGCAGCCCCAGCTCCGACTCTGTGCCCACCCTCCCCACTGTGAGCCGTACCGAGGCCCAGAAAGCGGCCCAGGCCTTCCTGGACCGGGTCCTCACGGACGGCGAGAGCGCCGTGTTTGACGAGGGCACCGACCGCCCCGGCACGACCTCTTATTACCTCAGCGGCTCCATCCGGCTCAACGACCTGCCCTCCCCCTTCACCTTCTCGGTGGACGTGTCCGCCAGCGACGGCACCGTGCAGTCCTTCTCCCGCAGCGACCTGGATCAGCCCTTTGAGGACGGCGTGCCCGCCCCGGACGCCGCCGTCTCCGCCGCCGACGCGGGGAGCAAGCTGCGCTCCACTCTGGCCCTGCGCCTGGAGTACGTCCTGGACGGCGACAGCGACACCGCCGTTCTCCGCTACCTCCCCGACCACAGCGGCCAGTTCTATGTGGATGCCGCCACCGGGGAACTCATCGACCTGAGCGCCCTCTATGAGAATGTGGGCAACGGCAGCGACTCCGCCACCGGCGGTGAGTCCGGCATGGCCCCTGACAAAGGCGAAGAGGGCCTCTCCGAGGCCGAGCAGGCGGGCATCGCCAAGCTGGAGGGCGTCCAGAGCAAGGAAAAGCTGGACTCCCTGCTCCGCGCCCAGAAGGCCCTGGGCCTGAACGGCGCGCAGCTGTCCTATTTCGCCTACACCCTGGACGAGGAGACCGACCAGGTCTCTGCCTCTCTCCGCTACACCCGCTCCCTGGACGAGGGCTTCTGGACCCGCAATATCACGGTGGATGCCCGCACCGGCGAGATCCTCTTCCTCTACTCCAGCCGCCCCTATGAGGAGGACGCCAAGGCCGCCGTCACCCAGCAGCAGGCCCAGGCCACGGCCGAGGCCTTCCTGAAAAACCTCTGGGGTGAGGAGTTCGCCCAGTGCGCCCTCTACGGCTCCAGCGACGGGCAGGACTACACCTTCCGTTACGCCCAGAAGGTCAACGGCTACTTCTTCCCCGACAACTACCTCTATGTGTCGGTGGACGCCGCCGATGGCACCATCTCCCACCTCTCCAAGAGCTATGACCCCGACGTGACCTTCGACAGCGCCGACGGCCTCATCGCCCCCGAGGCGGCCATGGACGCCTACTTCGGCGCGTATACCGTCACCCTTAGCTATCTGGCCGTCCCCACCGCCCTTGACCCCAATGCCCCCGAGGTCGCTCCCCTGCTGAACCGGGGCTACTCCTACGTCTTTGCCCTCACCCTGGGCTACACCCTGGAGACTGAGCGGTCCATCCGGGGCGTGGACGCCAAGACCGGCGAGGTCCTCTATCCCCAGACCTACGACCGCTCCATCACCTATGACGATCTGGAGGGCTGCTGGGGCAAACAGCAGGCCCTCACCCTGGCCCAGTACAGCGTGGGCTGGCGGGGCGGCAGCCTGCGGCCCTACGAGGCCCTGACCCAGCTGGATCTGGTGGCCCTGCTGGCCAGTTCCCGTGGCTACTTCTTCGACCCGGCGCAGGACGACGTTGACTCCCTCTACGAGTACGCCTACCGCACCGGCATCCTCACCCCCGACCAGCGCGATGACAGCGCTCCGGTCACCCGTCTGGAGCTGGTAAAGCTCCTGCTGGACGGCGCGGGCTACGGCCCGGTGGCCCGGCTGGAGGGCATCTACCGCTGTGACTACACCGACGCCGCTGCCATCCCCGCCGCTGACCTGGGCTACGCCGCCCTGGCGCAGGGCCTGGGCCTGGTGGCCGGCGACAGCGCCGGGCGCTTCGCCCCCGACCGCACCGCCACCCGCATCGAGGCCATTGCGGTGCTCTACCAGTACATGACACGCTGACCCCATAAGAAACGGGAGCCGGCGGCTAATTTCAGCCGTCGGCTCCCGTTTTGTCCTTTTGTTAAAAACCGCTGGCACCGTAGTTCTTGAGCACCCGGGCGGAGGGATCGTCCACGTCGCAGCCCTCCCACGCCCGGTTGGGCATCCAGAAGTCTGCAATCATGCGGGCCTGGCCGGGGTAGTACCGCTCGAAGAGCTCCCGGTACAGCAGGCTCTCCTTGGTGAAGGGGGGCCGGTAGGAATAGCGGCCACAGCCCTTCCAGAAAGCCCGGTCGGTGTAGTGCTCGGCGGCGTACTCCTTCAGGTCATCCACCATGGAGTGGCCCACCGCGTCGGAGAAGGCCGCCTTCTCCCGCCAGAGGATCTCGTCGGGGAGGATGTGGTCCTTCTCAAAGGCCCGGCGGAGGAGATACTTGCCCTTGCCGTAGGTGTTGAGCTTTTTCTCCGGGTCGATGGACATGACGTACTTCACAAAGTCCAGGTCGCCGAAGGGCACCCGGGCCTCCATGGAGTGGACGCTGATGCACCGGTCGGCCCGGAGGACGTCGTACATATAGAGCTCATCCACCCGCTTCTTGGACTCGGCCTGGAAGGCCTCAGCGGAGGGGGCAAAGTCGGTGTACTTGTAGCCAAAGAGCTCGTCGGAGATTTCGCCGGTGAGGAGCACCCGCACGTCGGTCTGCTCCCGGATGGCCTTGCAGCACAGGTACATGCCCATGCTGGCCCGGATGGTGGTGATGTCCCAGGTTCCCAGGGCGGCCACCACCTCGGGGAGAGCCTTCAGCACATCGTCTTTGGTGATGATGACCTCGGTGTGATCGGAGCCGATAAACTCCGCCGCCTGCCGGGCGTACTTCAGGTCGATGGCGTCCACGTCCATGCCGATGGCGAAGGTGCGGATGGGTTTCTTCAGGAGCTTGGCGGCGATGGCGCACACCAGGCTGGAGTCCAGGCCGCCGGAGAGCAGGAAGCCCAGCGGGGCATCGGCGTCCAGGCGCTTTTCCACGGCGGCGATGAGCTTGTCGTGGATTTTCTGGCAGATGGTGTCCAGATCGTCGGTGGAGTACTCCTCCACGGTGGTCAGGTCGGCGTAGCGGACGAACGCGCCGCGGTAGTAGTAGTGGCCCGGCGGGAAGGGGAAGATCTCCTTGCACACGCCGGTCAGGTTTTTGGCCTCACTGGCAAAGACGATGGAGCCGTCGGTGTCATAGCCGTAGAACAGAGGCCGGATGCCGATGGGGTCCCGGGCGGCGAGATAGGAATCCTCCCGTCCGTCGTAGAGGATGAGGGCGAACTCGGCATCCAGCTTCTCGAACATGCCCAGGCCGTACTCCCGGTACAGGGGGAGGAGGATCTCACAGTCGCTCTCGCTGTGGAAGGAATACTTGCCCTCCAACTGCTGCCGCCACTTGCGCCATCCGTAGAGCTCACCGTTGCACACCACCATGTCCCCGTCCAGGGTAAAGGGCTGCATGCCCCGCTCGTCCAGACCCATGATGGCCAGACGCTGGAAGCCCAGATAGCCCGACGGGGTCTCCACCACCCGGGTCATGTCGGGCCCCCGGCTCTTCGTACGCTCCAGACAGGTCCACACGTCCTGCTCGCTTCTGCTCTTGCTGGTAAAACCGATCACTGTACACATAAAAAGCACCTCCGGAATTGGCGCAGCACATCCATACTTTAGGACGGATGCTGCGTTCCGCGGTGCCACCTAATTTGCCGCCCGAGAGCGGCCCCTTTCGGGGCTCTGACAAGCCCCCGCGATATAACGGTCGCACCCGGCCCCCCTACTGGCGCAAGCGTTCAGGGGTGCTGCTCCGGAGTGTTCTTCCCACGGCCTCTGGTACGGGGTTTCCACTCTCCCCCGCTCACTGGGACTGACCTGCCGCGGTACTTTTCTCCCTCATCGCACATGGTTTTATTCTGGAAAACGGCAAAGGGCGCTGTGGTCTATACCACAGCGCCCTTGCTGATGGGTGCATTATAGCGGCTCGCTCCGCTGTTGTCAAGCCTTTTTTCTCAGACCCGGATGGGATACTGCCCGGTAAAGCACCCGTCACAGAAGCCGCAGGCGGCGTCGGGGGCGATGTGGTGCAGGTCCTCCAGAGAGAGGAAGCCCAGGCTGTCCGCCCCGATGAGGTTCCGGATCTCCTCCACCGAATAGCGGCAGGCGATGAGGTTTTCCCGGTCGGGGATGTCGGTGCCAAAGTAGCAGGGGGCGATGAAAGGGGGCGCGGAGGAGCGCATGTGGACCTCCCTGGCCCCCGCCTCCCGCAGGAGGGCGACGATCTGCCGAGAGGTGGTGCCCCGGACGATGGAATCGTCGATCATGACCACCCGCTTGCCCTCCACGCAGCTCTTGAGGGCCCCCAGCTTGATGCGCACCGCCTGCTCCCGGCTCTGCTGGCCGGGGGTGATGAAGGTGCGGCCGATGTAGCGGTTTTTCACCAGACCCACCCCGTAGGGGATGCCCGACTCCTCGGCGTAGCCCATGGCGGCATCCAGCCCTGAGTCGGGCACGCCGATGACCACGTCGGCCTCCACCGGGTAGGCCCGGGCCAGCAGTCGCCCGGCGGTGCGCCGGGCCTCGTGGACGCTCTGGCCGCAGATGACCGAGTCCGGCCGGGCGAAGTAGATATACTCGAAAATACACATGTGGCTGGTGGCGCTCTCGCAATTCTCCCGCAGGGAAGTAATGGTCCCGTTCTCCACCACCACGATCTCGCCGGGCTCCACCTCCCGGACGAACTTGGCCCCCACGGCGCTGAGGGCACAGCTCTCCGAGGCGAAGAGCACTGCCTCCCCCCGGCGGCCCATGCACAGGGGCCGGAAGCCCCAGGGGTCCCGGGCGGCGATGAGCTTCTGAGGGGACATGACCAGCAGGGAGTAGGCCCCCCGCAGGCCCTTTACCGCCTGGCACACCGCCTCCTCCGCCGAGGCACAGCGCAGGCGCTCCTGGGCGATGGCGTAGGCGATGAGCTCCGAGTCGGTGGTGGTCTGGAAGATGGCTCCCCGGTACTCAAAGGCAGTGCGCAGCTCCTTGGTGTTCACCAGGTTGCCGTTGTGGGCCACGGCCAGGGTGCCCTTCACATAGTTGAGGGTCAGGGGCTGGGCGTTTTCCCGCCGGGCTCCGCCGGTGGTGGCGTAGCGCACGTGCCCCACCGCCATGGTGCCGCCCAGCCGGTCCAGGGTGGCTTGGTCGAACACCTCGCCCACCAGACCCACATCCTTGTGGAAGGACAGCTCCCGGTCGTTGATGGCGGCGATGCCGCAGGCCTCCTGCCCCCGGTGCTGTAAGGCGTACAGCCCGTAGTAGGTCGTGCGGGCACAGTCCCCGGCAGGGTCCCAGATCCCAAAGACTCCGCATTCCTCGTGTATCGACATTGTGATCCCCCTATCCGTAGTACATGAAAAAAGGCGCAAGGGCGCTGCGGCTCAATGCCGCAGCGCCCTTGCTGCCGACCCGATCATTATACGAGTTCCCGCTCTCTTTGTCAAGAAAACCGCCCCGCCTCCTTGAATGAAGAAACTATTTTTCTTGCACTTGCAAGTTTATCTTTTTTCTTCCACCTCTCTGTCCAAAAATGCAGTCGAGATTTTTTTGAAAATAACTCTTGACATTTTCAAAAAAGAGGGATATACTTGCGCCCATAGTTGAGGACAAAGGCGTTCCAACCCAAGTGGTCGGTTCGCCTTTGTCCTTTTCTTTTTGAAAGAACGAAGGAGGAATCCTGCATGTCGTACACAAAGGAAGATATTATCCGCATGGTGAAGGAAGAGGACATCGCCTTTATCCGGCTCCAGTTCACCGACATTTTCGGCCAGCTCAAGAACGTGGCCATCACCGCCTCCCAGATCGAGAAGGCGGTCAACAACCAGATCATGTTCGACGGCTCCTCCATCGAGGGTTTTGTCCGCATCGACGAGTCGGATCAGTATCTGTACCCCGATCTGGACTCCTTCGTGGTCTTTCCCTGGCAGCCCAACCACGGCAAGGTGGCCCGCCTGATCTGTGACGTCTACAACCCCGACGGCTCCCCCTTCGTGGGCGACCCCCGGGGCGTGCTGAAGCGGGTGCTGGAGAAGGCCAAGTCCATGGGCTACGACGCCTTCAACGTGGGTCCCGAGGCCGAGTTCTTCCTCTTCCAGACCGACGAGGCCGGCAAGCCCACCACCAAGACCAACGACGAGGCCGGCTACTTCGACCTGGGCCCCCTGGACCACGGCGAGGGCACCCGCCGGGAGATCTGCCTGGCGCTGGAAAAGATGGGCTTTGAGATCGAGGCCAGCCACCACGAAGTGGCCGAGGGCCAGCACGAGATCGACTTCAAGTACGGCGACGCCCTCCACACCGCCGATAACATCATGACCTTCAAGCTGGCGGTCAAGACCCTGGCCCAGCGCAACGGCCTCCACGCCACCTTCATGCCCAAGCCCATCTTCGGCATCAACGGCTCCGGCATGCACACCAACATGTCCCTCTTCCGGGACGGCAAGAACGTCTTTTATGATCCCGCCGATCCCAAGGGCCTGTCCAAGGAGGCCTATTCCTTCATCGCCGGCCTTCTGGCCCATGTGAAGGGCATGGCGGCGGTGACCAACCCGCTGGTGAACTCCTACAAGCGCCTGGTGCCCGGCTATGAGGCCCCCTGCTACCTGGCCTGGAGCGCCTCCAACCGCTCCGCCCTCATCCGTATCCCAGCCGCCCGCGGCCAGTCCACCCGCGTGGAGCTGCGCTCCCCCGACCCGGCCTGCAACCCCTATCTGGAGCTGGCCGTCTGCCTGGCCGCCGGTCTGGACGGCATCGAGAAGGGCATGGTCCCCCCTGCCGAGGTCACCGAGAACATCTTCGTCATGGACAAGGCCACCCGGGAGGCCCACGGCATCGACTCCCTCCCCGCCTCCCTGGAGGAGGCCATCGAGGCCCTGGAGGCCGATCCCCTCATCCTGGATACCCTGGGCCCCCACGTGACCGAGTATTACCTGGACGGCAAGCGGAAAGAATGGGATGAGTACCGTACCCGTGTCTCCTCCTGGGAACGCGAAAAGTATATCATCAACTACTAAGCCATGCGCCCACGGCGCAGGCGGCAGACCGGTTCCAATACACGGTGAGACAAAGCGGTCTCGAGGCGGCAGTCCGAGGGCGTGACTGCCGCCTTTTTTACTACCAACCGGAAAGGGGACCTCCACATGAGAGCACAAGCAAATCCAGCGCGGGGGCTGTATCACCCCTCCTTTGAACACGACGCCTGCGGCATCGGCGCCGTGGTAGATATCCAGGGCCACCCCAGCCACGAGACCGTGGACGACGTTCTGAAAATCGTGGAAAAGCTGGAACACCGGGCCGGAAAGGATGCCGCCGGGGAGACCGGCGACGGCGTGGGCATCCTGCTCCAGGTGTCCCACCGCTTCTTCTCCAAAGCGGCGGCTGCCTGCGGCATCACCCTGCCCGGCCCCCGGGACTACGGCGTGGGCATGTTCTTCTTCCCCCGGGACGTCCTCCGGCGGAGCCAGGCCAAGAAGATGTTCGAGGTCATTCTGGAAAAAGAGGGTCTCCCCTTCCTGGGCTGGCGGACCGTGCCGGTCTGCCCCGACATCCTGGGCCAGCGTGCCCGGGACAAGATGCCCTGCATCGAGCAGGCGTTTGTGGCCCGCCCGGAGGGGGTGGAGCAGGGACTGGCCTTCGACCGGAAGCTCTATGTGGCCCGGCGGGTCTTTGAGCAGTCCAACGACAACACCTATGTCCCCTCCTTCTCCAGCCGCACCGTCGTCTACAAGGGCATGTTTTTGGTGGGCCAGCTGCGGAAGTTCTACCCCGACCTCCAGGACCCGGACTATGAGTCCGCCCTGGCCCTGGTCCACTCCCGCTTTTCCACCAACACCAACCCCTCCTGGGAGCGGGCCCACCCCAACCGCCTGATGGCCCACAACGGCGAGATCAACACCATCCGGGGCAACGTGGACCGCATGCTGGCCCGGGAGGAGACCATGTCCTCCCCCCTGCTGGAGGCCGACATGGACAAGGTTCTCCCCGTGGTGGACGTGTCCGGCTCCGACTCGGCCATGCTGGACAACACCCTGGAATTCCTGATGATGGCCGGGATGGACCTGCCCCTGGCGGTGATGGCCTGCATCCCGGAGCCCTGGATGGGCGACCAGGCCATCTCCCGCACCAAGCGGGACCTCTACCAGTACTACGCCACCCTCATGGAGCCCTGGGACGGCCCGGCCTCCATCCTTTTCTCCGACGGCGACGTGGTGGGCGCCGTGCTGGACCGCAACGGCCTGCGCCCCTCCCGCTACTACGTCACCAAGGACGGCCGGCTCATCCTGGCCTCCGAGGTGGGCGTGCTGGACATCCCCGCCGACCAGATTCTGGAGAAATCCCGCCTCCAGCCTGGCCGGATGCTGCTGGTGGACCTGAAACAGGGCCGCATCCTCAGCGACGAGGAGCTGAAGGAGACCTATGCCGCGCGCCAGCCCTACGGCGAGTGGCTGGACCGGAACCTCCTCCACCTCTCCGACCTGCCCATCCCCAACAAGCGGGTGGAGCGCCGCTCCAAGACCGAGCGGCAGCGGCTGCGCAAGGCCTTCGGCTACACCTACGAGGACGTGCGCAGCACCATCCTCCCCATGGCCCGCACCGGGGCCGAGCCCACTGCCGCCATGGGCATCGACATCCCCCTGGCGGTGCTGGACAGCCAGGATCAGCCCCTGTTCCAGTACTTCAAGCAGCTCTTTGCCCAGGTCACCAACCCGCCCATCGACGCCATCCGGGAGGAGATCGTCACCGACACCACCGTGTACGTGGGTGACGACGGAAACCTTCTGGAGGAACGGCCGGAAAACTGCCGGGTCCTCCAGATCCACAACCCCATCCTCACCTCCACCGACCTCATGAAGATCAAGGCTATGAAGCAGCCCGGCTTCCAGGTGGCCACGGTGTCCCTTCTCTACTACAAAAACACCCCCCTGGACCGGGCGCTGGACCGGCTGGAGGTGGCGGTGGACCGGGCCTACCGGGAGGGCGCCAATGTGGTGATCCTCTCCGACCGGGGCGTGGATGAGAACCACGTGGCCATCCCCTCCCTGCTGGCGGTGGCCGATGTGGAACAGCACCTCATCCGCACCAAGAAGCGCACCGCCGTGTCCATCCTCCTGGAGTCCGCCGAGCCCCGGGACGTCCACCACTTCGCCACCCTCCTGGGCTACGGCGCCCGGGCCATCAACCCCTATCTGGTGGAGGAGACCATCGTGGAGCTCATCGAGGAGGGCGTGCTGGACAAGGATTTCCACACCGCCGTCCACGACTACAACGCCGCCATCCTTCACGGCATCGTGAAGATCGCCTCCAAAATGGGCATTTCCACCCTCCAGTCCTACCAGTCCGCCCAGATCTTTGAGGCGGTGGGCATCGACCAGGCCGTCATCGACCGGTGCTTCACCAACACCGTCTCCCGGGTGGGCGGCATCGGCCTGAAGGAGATCGCCGCCATGGTGGACCGCAACCACTCCAAGGCCTTTGACCCCCTGGGACAGGAAGTGGACCTGGAGCTGGACAGCCTGGGCGCCCACAAAGCCCGCTCCGGCGGCGAGGACCACCTCTACAACCCCCAGACCATCCATCTGCTCCAGCAGGCCGCCCGCCGGGGCGATTACGCCCTCTTCCGGCAGTACACCGCCCTGGTGGACGACGAGACCAAGCCCCACACCCTGCGCGGCCTGCTGGACATGAAGTACGCCGATACTCCCATCCCGCTGGACGAGGTGGAGAGCGTGGACTCCATTGTGAAACGCTTCAAGACCGGCGCCATGAGCTACGGCTCCATCTCTCAGGAGGCCCACGAGTGCCTGGCCCAGGCCATGAACCTGCTGGGCGGCAAGTCCAACTCCGGCGAGGGCGGTGAGGAGCCCGACCGGCTCCAGGACCCGGCCCGCTGCTCGGCCATCAAGCAGGTGGCCTCCGGCCGCTTCGGCGTCACCAGTGAGTACCTGGTCTCCGCCAAGGAGATCCAAATCAAAATGGCCCAGGGCGCCAAGCCCGGCGAGGGCGGCCACCTGCCCGCCGGGAAGGTGTACCCCTGGATCGCCAAGTGCCGCCACTCCACCCCCGGCGTCACCCTCATCTCTCCCCCGCCCCACCACGATATCTACTCCATCGAGGACCTGGCCCAGCTGATCTACGACCTGAAGAACGCCAACCGTCGGGCTCGCATCAGCGTGAAGCTGGTCAGCGAGGCCGGCGTGGGCACCATCGCCGCAGGCGTGGCCAAGGCCGGCGCCCAGGTGGTGCTCATCTCCGGCTACGACGGCGGCACCGGCGCCGCCCCCCGCACCTCCATCCACAATGCGGGCCTGCCGTGGGAGCTGGGCCTGGCGGAGACCCACCAGACCCTCATCCAGAACGGCCTGCGCTCCCGGGTGGTGGTGGAGACCGACGGCAAGCTCATGTCCGGCCGGGACGTGGCCATCGCCTGTATGCTGGGCGCCGAGGAATTCGGCTTTGCTACCGCTCCCCTGGTCACCCTGGGGTGCGTGATGATGCGGGTGTGCAACCTGGACACCTGCCCCGTGGGCGTGGCCACCCAGAACCCGGAGCTGCGCAAGCGCTTTGCGGGCAAGCCGGAGTATGTGGTCAACTTCATGCGCTTCATCGCCCAGGAGCTGCGGGAGCACATGGCCAAGCTGGGCGTGCGCACCGTGGAGGAGCTGGTGGGCCGCACCGACCTGCTCCAGGTCCGCAAGCCCGCCGTCAACGCCCGGGCCGCCTCGGTGGACCTGTCCGCCATTCTGGACAATCCCTATCTGGGCACCGACGCCAAGACCCACTTCGACCCCGCGGACGTGTATGACTTCCACCTGGAGGACACGGTGGACATGGGCCTGGAGCAGGAGCTGGGCAATGCCCTCCAGACCGGCGAGCCCCGCCGCCTGGAGCGCACCGCCTCCTCCACCGACCGGGCCGTGGGGACCCTGCTGGGCTCCGACATCACCCGCCTCCACGGAAGCGCCCTCCCCGAGGGCACCTTCACCGTCCACTGCACCGGCGGCGGCGGCCAGTCCTTCGGCGCGTTCCTTCCCCAGGGCCTCACCCTGGAGCTGGAGGGCGACGCCAACGACTACCTGGGCAAGGGCCTGTCCGGCGGCACCCTGGTGGTCTATCCGCCCCAGAACAGCGCCTTTGAGGCGTCGGAAAACATTCTGGTGGGCAACGTGGCCCTGTACGGCGCCACCAGCGGCAAGGCCTTCCTCAGCGGCGTGGCCGGCGAGCGCTTCTGCGTGCGCAACTCCGGCGCCACCGCGGTGGTGGAGGGCGTGGGCGACCACGGCTGCGAGTATATGACCGGCGGCCGTGTGGTGGTGCTGGGTCCCACCGGCAAGAACTTCGCCGCCGGTATGTCGGGCGGCGTGGCCTTCGTGCTGGATGAGCACCGGGACCTGTACCTGCGTCTGAACAAGTCCCTGGTGTCCATGGACCCGGTCACCGAGCCCCACGACATCGCCGAACTGCGGGGGCTCATCGAGGCCCACGCCGAGGCCACCGGCTCGGTCAAGGCCAAGCACATCCTGGAACAGTTCGAGCACTATCTGCCCCTTTTTAAGAAGATCCTGCCCCATGACTACGACCGGATGCTCCGCACCATCGCCCAGTACGAGGAGCGGGGCATGACCTGGGAGCAGGCCCAGGTGGAGGCCTTCTATGTGAACACCAGAAAGGTGGGGGAATAATGGGAAAACCAACTGGATTTTTGGAATACGCGCGCCAGGGGAACCCCGCGGAGGCCCCTCTGGATCGTATCCACCACTTTAACGAGTTCCACCCCCGGCTCAGCCGGGATGACCGCCGGCGGCAGGGCGCCCGGTGCATGGAGTGCGGTGTGCCCTTCTGCCAGTCCGGCGCGGTGCTCAACGGCATGGTCTCCGGCTGCCCCCTCCACAACCTGGTCCCCGAGTGGAACGACCTCATCTACCACGGCAATTTCGGCCACGCCCTGGAGCGGCTGCTGAAAACCAACGACTTCCCCGAGTTCACCGGCCGGGTCTGCCCCGCCCTATGCGAGGCGGCCTGTACCTGCGGACTCCACGGCGACCCCGTCACCGTGAAGGAGAACGAGCTGGGCGTCATCGAGGACGCCTGGGAGGCGGGGCTCATGGGTCCCCGGCTCCCCAAGACCCGCACCGGCAAGAAGGTGGCGGTGGTGGGCTCCGGCCCCTCGGGCCTGGCGTGCGCCAACCAGCTCAACCGACGGGGCCACACCGTCACCGTGTTCGAGCGGGAGGACCGCCCCGGCGGCCTTCTGATGTACGGCATCCCCAACATGAAGCTGGAAAAGACCATCGTCCAGCGCCGCCTGGACAAGATGACCGCTGAGGGCATCACTTTCCGCACCGGCGTGGAGGTGGGCCGCGACGCGGACCCCCGGGACCTGCTGAACGAGTACGACGCGGTGGTGCTCTGCTGCGGCGCGGCCAAGCCCCGGGACCTGAAGGTCCCCGGCCGGGAAGCGGAGGGCATCTGGTTCGCCGTGGATTTCCTCAAGGAGACCACCCGGAGCCTGCTCAGCACCGGCCTGGCCGAGGGCACCTATCCCTCCGCCAAGGGCAAGCACGTCATCATCGTGGGTGGCGGCGACACCGGCAACGACTGCGTGGGCACCTGCATCCGCCACGGCTGCGAGAGCGTTATCCAGCTGGAGATGATGCCCAAGCCCCCCGACTGCCGGGCCGAAAATAACCCCTGGCCAGAGTGGCCAAGGGTGTGCAAGACCGACTACGGTCAGGAGGAGTGCATTGCCGTCTTTGCGCACGACCCCCGCATCTACCAGACCACGGTGGCCGAGCTGCTCGCCGACGAGGACGGGGCCCTGCGGGCGGTACGCACCGTGAAGCTGGACCAGTCCCTCCAGCCTGTCCCCGGCTCGGAGGAAGAGCTGCCCTGTGAGCTGCTTCTCATCGCCGCCGGCTTCCTGGGGCCCCAGGACACGCTGCCTCAGGCTCTGGGCCTGGAACGCACCCCTCGCTCCTGTATCGCCACCCCCGAGGGGAGCTACGCTACCAACGTCCCCGGCGTGTTCGCCGCCGGAGACATGCGCCGGGGCCAGTCCCTGGTCGTTTGGGCCATCCGAGAAGGCCGGGAGGCCGCCCGGGAGGTGGACGCCTTCCTCATGGGCACCGGGTCGGAAGCATGACCCGCACATCATAAAAAAGAAAGACACGACATATGTCGTGTCTTTCTTTTTTGCACATCTGAAAGCCAAAGGGACCAGCGGGACAACGCTGAACCGGCTTCTGTATTTGCTTGATGCGGCACAAGGCCTGCGTACTGTCTTGTATCCGTCCAAAGCCTATGAAGATGCGATTGTTCCATTCCGTAGGAGAGGAGGAGACCGATGATCTACTGCATGGCAGATCTTCACGGAGATGATCGCGACACCCGCATTTGGGGTCGCGTGGAACCAGACAGTGCAGGTCCGTACCCGGATACGGTCTGTATCGTCGGTCACACACCCACGGTATTTCTTACCGGTAGAATGGATGAGGATTATTCCATCTGGCATGGACACAGGATCCTTGATATCGACTGCACTGCACATAGCCCAACAGGAGGCGTGCAGAAAAAGCTTGGACGCCGCAGCGGTCAGAGCCTCATGGCCTGCCGCATGACCTGAGCGACCTGGACGCGGGTAGCGCTGCCCTGGGGGTCCAGGACGCCGCTGCCATTGCCCTGGAAAATACCGTTCTCCACGGCCCAAGCCAGTGCGGTGCGGGCATAGGGGCTCACGGAAGCTCCGTCGGAGAAGGCACTCAGGTCGCCCTCTGTCTCGGGGGCACCGGCGTAGCGGTACAAGGCCACAGCCAGCTGCTCCCGGGTGATGGGGTCCTCAGGGCCGAAGCTGCCGTCGCCATACCCGGCAAAGATTCCCGCCTCACTGGCCCAGGAGGCGGCCTGGGCGTACCAGGCATTCAAAGGAACATCGGAGAAGGTGGCACTTTCCGAAGCGGGGCGGCCCTGGAGGTTATAGAGCACCTGGGCCAGCATGCCCCGGGACAAAGAGATGTCCGGGGAGAACCGGCCGTCGCCGGTGCCGGAGAACAGTTCCCGGCTGCTGGCAAAGGCCACGGCGTCAGCGCCCCAGTGGGAGGCGGGCACGTCGGAGAAAGTCTTGGCGTTGTCCAAGATCTTTACGGTGTCGCCGTCGGACAGGGTCACCGCCATACCGGTTTGGGTGGGGATGGAGGCAGAGAGGATCTTTTCGGTGCCGTCGGCTGCCACCAGCACAGCTACGGTGCCGGGAGTGACGTCAGCGACAGGGATCTCCACCCGGACCGGATCGGAGCCGGACAGGGACACTGTGACAGTGGGCGCCTCATCCCTGCGGGTGGTGACGGGGAGCTCGGGGATAGGCAGCACGGCGGTCTCCCCGGCCTGAGCGGCGGCGGACAGAGTTACCTTGCTCTCCAGGCGTCCGTCGGCACTTTGGGTCGTGGTAGAGGAAGAACCGTCCTTCTGCTGGAAGGTGGTGACCGAGGAGCCGTCGGCCTTGGCAATGACCTGCGTCTGGTTGCCGTCAGCGTCAGTAAGTGTCGTGGTCTTGGTGCCGTCCTTGGCGGTCTCCACCACAGCGGTTTCGCCGTCCGGGTACTTGGTGGTCTCGGTGACCGAACCATCCGGCTTGGTCACGGTAGTGGTGGTGGAGCCATCCGAGTTGGTCGTGGTCTGGGTCTTGTTACCCGAAGAGGTGGAAGAACTGCTTCCCCCGCCGCTGGTACCGGAAGAGAGGCGGGTGAATTGGGCGGAGACCACAGCGCTGTCCGGGCGGCCATCCAGTACGGCGAAGACCTGGACCGTGGCCGATTCGGTGAGGGTGAAGGGGCCGGTATAGCGGATGGAGTCCCGGGTGGGCTGGGTACCGTCGGTGGTGTAGTAAAGAACGGCGTCCGTGTCGGCGCAGGTGAGGGTCACGGTCTGGCTGCCGGTAAAGGAGCCGCCGTTGGGGGCGATCACCGGGGAATCTACCGGCTGGGGCGCGGCCTCCTCCACAGTGACGGTGATTGATACGGCGGTGCCGGCAGGATCAACTGCGTTCTCCGGCGGGGTCAGCAGGCCGGAGATGGTGTACTGGCCCGGGGTGTTGGCCCGATAGTTCCCGGTGTACCAGGTGACCATGGCCTGGACAGTGGTACCATCCGAGAGAGTAACAGGCACCTGCTCCGGCAGGCCCAATTGGTCCGCCGCAGTGTCCAGAGGCACGGAGATGGAGGCGGGGGTCTGGACCGAGGCGACAGAGGGCAGGCGCGCTCCGTCGGTCAGCACCACAGTGACGGTGGGGGCCAGATTTTGGGGGTTGGTGATGCTGCCGTCGCCGGGCAGCTCCAGGGTGAACTGGGATTCCAGCGGATAGGTCCCGCTGTCAAAGAGATTGAGCAGCTCGTCCGTGACATCCCACTCGTCAAATATCAGCGGCAGGCGGACCGCCGTTCCGTCCTCCAGAACAGCGCCCACCTCGCTGGGGAACTGGGCGATGGGATTTCCGCTGTATCCCAGGTCGTCCATGGTGAGAGCGATGGTAGGAGAGCTCACCAGAGCCAGAGTTCCGGTGGGAACCACAGGTGTAGGCTCCTCGACTGTGATCGTGATTTGGACCGTGAGCTGGTCCGGGTTGGTGACCCCCACCGGCAGCGTGAGGGTGCCGGTGAGGATCTGGGAGCCAGTTGTCTCAGACTGATAGCTGGAGGTGTCCCAGGAGACGGCCAGCTCCAGAATCTGCCCGTCGCTGATTTGGGCGCTGACTTTACCGGGCAGATTCAGCGCAGAGGCGACGGTGCCATAGGAGACAGTGATCCCCTCCGGCTGGGTGATCGAGATGACTGTCACCGGCTGAGGCTCGGGGTCCACACCGGAGCCCTCACCGGCGTAGTAGCCCTTCAGGCAGAGATTGCCGATGATACCGACATAGGGTATTTCCTCTGAGGTGTCAATCAGAACAGCTGGTTCCATCTCCATATTGAACATTCCGCCTGCATCATAGACATAGGTCTCACCTGTGGAGATGACCGCGTCCTGACTGGCAGGATTGCGCTCAGAACGGCTCTCAAATACATAGTCGTGGGAACCATCCACCATATTCATGTAATCGAAGTGGTCGCCTGCGTCCATTTCCAGACCGATGGCATACTTCTGCCCTTTTTGAAGAGTGAGAGGCTGCTTCAGATCGACTCTATGGTATCCGGCGTACGGCAGTATTCCACTGTGATCCGTATAGGCCTGGCGGACATCCGACAGATAGACTCCTGGGAATTGTGTCTGAAATGCGGAAAAATCCGGGATGACAAACAAGGTATAGGACGCCTCGATTCCCATAGCGTAAAATCCAACGGCCTCCAAGGTCGTATCCTCTTCCGCCTCAAAGACGTTGAAGTAAACGTCCAGTTCATCGCCATAGCTGAAGTCGTTGCCCATAAATTTACTCAGCCCCAGCGCGTCATGCTGGGCGATGCCGGAGTAGCCCTGATTCGCCTTCACCACTTCGGTAAAGCAGAACTGGGTGGTAGTGACGCAGGCGCTCTGGTAGGACACCCAGTAGAAGCCGTCCTGTCCAAATGTGGCACCCTGGGCGTCCTTGCACAGCCAGGCCCCGTCGATTGTGGGCTGGGTGGCAAAATTCTCCTTGGGGAAGCTGTCGTCCCAGCCCACGATGGCCACTGCGTGATTGGCCACATGCTCATAGCCGGGGGCGTTTCCGTCGCAGTAGTAGGCGGCCGTATCCGGGTTGTAGTAGGCGGCGTTGGTGTAGGGGAACGTGCCGTTGCCGTCGTGAGCCTGGTAGAGGTTGGTAGACACCGCGCCATACTGCATGATTGCCTCCTTGGTGGGGGTAATGGCGGCCTGGACCGTGTCGGCGGTCAGCTCCAGGGCGTTGACGTTCTCCAGAAACTGCACGCCCAGCACCTGATAAGGGATGACCGGATCGGTGGGAGTGGCCTCCTCGGGTACGGAGAGCGCGGAGCCGGTGGGAGTGGGCGAGGTGGCCTCCTCCGGGAGGACATAGGGGTAGTCGGACTCCAGATAGGGGCCATCCCCCCGCAGCAGGTAGGACAGGGCCAGCTCATACCGCCCACCCACCAGGCGGGGGCCGTAGTCAAAACCGTGGTGGCGGTCCATATGGTCCTCGGAGAGGTCCAGAGTGTCGGCGGTGACGGAGGAGTCCACGCCCTGCTTCAAAATGGCCGATTCCAGAGCGGCCATGGCGGCGAAGGCCCAGCAGTCGCCGTACCTCCCCTGATTGCGGGCGGGGGTGACAGCGTGGTCGGTGCGCAGATCGTAGGTGGGAAGGGACGGGGCGGCCAGAGCGGCGGCTGGGAGGGTCCCCAGGGCTACGGAAGCGGCCAGCAGGAGACCGGCGATGCGTCGGAACATGGTACACCTTTCCTTTCAAGGTCGGAGGGACCCGGCATCAGGCCGGGCAGGGGCGGTCAGGTTTGATGACAGGCCACCTTGTGGCCGGGCTCCACTTCCCGCAGGGCGGGGGCCTCCCGGCGGCAGCGGTCGGTGGCGTAGGGACAGCGGGTGTGGAACACGCACCCCTGGAATTCGTCGGTGCGGACAGGCAGCTCACCCCCCAGGGACACATGGGTCTTGCCCCGCTTGGAGAGGTCGGGGATGGAGGAAAAGAGGGCCTGGGTATAGGGGTGGCGGGGGTCAGCGAACAGGTCGTCGGTAGGGGCCTCCTCCACCAGGGCGCCCAGGTACATCACGCCGATGCGGTCGGAGAGGTAGCGCACCACCCCCATGTCGTGGGAGATGAAGAGAAGGGTGAGGCCCATCTCCCGCTGCAAGGCAGTGAGCATGTTGAGGATCTGGGCCTGGATGGACACATCCAGGGCGGACACCGGCTCGTCACAGACGATCAGTTTGGGCTCGATGATGAGGGCCCGGGCGATGCCCAGCCGCTGGACCTGGCCGCCGGAGAGCTCATGTGGGTAGCGGAAGTAGTGTTCCTCGGAAAGCCCCACCTTCTCCAGAATGGCCAGCACCCGTGCCCGGCGGGCATCGGCGTCCTCCATCCCCTGGATGATGAGGGGCTCTTCCAGCAGAGAGCCGATGCGCTGCCGGGGGTTGAGGGAGGAAAGGGGGTCCTGAAAGACCAGCTGGATGTCCCGCCGCAGGGGGCGGAACTCCCGGTCGGAGAGCTTGGTGAGGTCATGGCCCTGGTACTGGATCTCACCGCCGTCCGGATGGGTGAGGCCCAAAATGCACCGGCCGGTGGTGGTCTTGCCGCAGCCCGACTCCCCCACCAGGCCGTAGGTCTCTCCCTCGTAGAGCTGGAGGGACAGGCCGGAGACGGCATTCATGTGGGTTTTCGGGGGAAAGAGCTTGCCCAGGGGGCCGTAGATGGGGTAGCGCTTGCACAGGTCTTTCACTTCCAGCAGGGGCGTGCTCATGGCGCTCCCTCCTCTCCCGCCCCGGCGGGGGCGTTCTTCCAGCACTTCACCCGGTGACCGGGGGACACTTCAAAAGCCGGGGGCACGCTCTGGCGGCAGCGGTCATCCGCGTAGGGACAGCGGGTGCAGAAATGACACCCCTCCGGCACCGCCGACAGAGGTGGCACATTACCCTCGATGACCGGCAGAGGCTCTCCGCGCTGCACATCCAGTCTGGGAATACAGGACAAAAGCCCCTGGGTATAGGGGTGCAGGGGGTGGGCGAAGAGCTCCTCTGTCTCGGCCTCCTCCACGATCTGCCCCAGGTACATCACCCGCACGCTGTGGCAGAGCTGAGCCATGGCGCTCAGATCGTGGGTGATGAAGAGCACCGACATGCCCAGCTTCCGGTTGAGCTGGGCGATCAGGTCCAAAATCTGCTCCTGGATGGTGACGTCCAGTGCGGTGGTGGGCTCGTCGGCGATGAGGAGGGCGGGCTCGCAGGCCAGGGCCATGGCGATCATCACCCGCTGCTGCATGCCGCCAGAGAGCTCATAGGGGTACTGGCGCAGGCGGCGCTCCGGGTCGGGGATGCCCACCAGCCCCAGCAGCTCCACGCTGCGGGTGTGGGCCTCTTTCCTGGAGAGGCCCTTGTGCAGGCGCAGCACCTCGCCGATCTGCTTGCCCACGGTGTGGACCGGGCTTAGGGAGGTGAGCGGGTCCTGGAAGATCACCGAGATGCGGTTGCCCCGGATGCGCCGCAAGGCGGCCAGGGGCAGCTTCAGGAGGTCCTGCCCCTCGAAGCGGATGGAGCCCTCATAGGTCACGGCGGATTCATATTCCCGCAGACGGAGGATGGACTGGGACATGACGCTCTTGCCCGAGCCGGACTCCCCCACCACCCCCACGATCTCGCCGGGATAGAGGGTCAGGTCCACCCCGTCCACCGCGGGGAGGGGCCCCTTTCGGCCGGGGAAGAGAACCCGGAAGCCCTCCATCTCCAGCAGCGGGGTCTGCTTTACCTTCGTTTGTTCCATCATTTCTTCCCCCTCCCTGCCGTGCGCGGGTCCAGATAGTCCCGCAGGCCGTCACCCAGCAGATTCAGGCTGAGCACGCACAGGATCACCGCCGCGCCGGGGAAAATCACCGTCCAGGGCGCCTTCTGGAGCACCTGCTTGCTGGCCTGCAAAATGTTGCCCCAGCTGGCGGCGGGAGCGGGAATGCCGGCCCCCAGGAAGCTGAGGGAGGCCTCGGACAAAATGGCCTGGGCAAAGATGAAGGAGGCCTGTACCGTCAGAGGGGAGATGACGCTGGGGAGGATGAGCTTCCACAGAATGCGTCCGCTGCCGGCCCCCTGGACCTTGGCGGCCTCCACATAGGTCTGCTCCCGGGTGACCAGGGCGCTGGAGCGCACCACCCGGGCCACGCTGGGGGTATAGACGATGGTCAGGGCCAGAATCACATTCCAGTTGGTGGCCCCCAGGGCCGCCATGAGGGCGATGGCCAGCAGGATACCGGGGATGGCGATGAGGCCGTCACAGATGCGCATGAGGATGTGGTCCAGGACCTTGAAGTAGCTGGCATAGATGCCGATGACGGTGCCCAGCAGGCAGGAGAACACCGCCACGGCGCCCCCCACCAACAGCGAGGACCGGGCTCCGTAGAGCACCCGGGTGAAGAGGTCCCGGCCGAACTCGTCGGTGCCGAAGAGGTGTTCCAGGCTGGGGGGCTGCAGGCGCTGGGGGACGTTGGTAGCGTTGGGGTCCACCGGGCTCACCGCCGGAATGATGAGGGCGCACAGCACGATGATGGCAAAGACCACCGCACCGAAGATCAGGCCCGGATTGGACAGCAGCCGCTCCCGGCGCAGCTGCTTCTGTTCCCGGACAATGGCTGCCCCCACGGCGGGGGCATGGGTACGTTTTGACATGTTCACCCCTCCTTACTTCCGCCCCAGCTGGATGCGGGGGTCCACCAGGCCGTAGAGGATGTCCACTGCCAGGTTGACCAGCACATACACCAGGGTGACGAAGAGGACCACGCCCTGAATGACAAACACGTCCCGCTGGTTGATGGAACTCATGGTGAGCATCCCCAGGCCGGGGATGTTGAAGATGGTCTCGGTGACGATGGTGCCGGTGACCAGGCTGCCGAAGGACTGCCCCGCCACGGTGAGGATGGTGGGGGCGGCATTCTTGAGGGCCTGCCCGAAGAGGACGGCGCTCTCCCGCAGACCTTTGGCCCGGGCGGTGCGGATGTAGTTCATATAGAGCACATCCAGCAGGGCCGAGCGGGTCATGCGGGTGATGTAGGCCGCCTGCACCACGCCCAGGGAGAGGGCGGGCAGGATGAGGTAGCGCAGATGCTGCCCGAGCCCCTGACTCAGAGGGGCGTAGCCCGCCACCGGCAGCCACTTCAGATACACGCCAAAAAAGAGCATGAGAAACATGCTCAACAGGAATCCAGGGATCGCGGTGCCCAGCAGAGAGAGGGACACCGTGGTCAGATCCACAGCGGTGCCCCGCTTATAGGCGGCCAGAATGCCCATAGGGATGGCCAGCACCAGCGCCAAGAGCTGGGCCAGCACGGCCAGGCTCAGGGTGGGGCCGAAGTACTCGGCGATGGCGGAGAGCACCGGCATGTCCAGAAAGTAGGACTGTCCCCAGTCGCCCCGGAACACGCCGGCCAGCCAGTCGGCGTACTGCACCAGAAAGGGCCGGTCAAAGCCAAGTTCAGCATTGAGCTCGGCGATCTGCTCGGCAGAGGCCTCCAGTCCCAGCATGGCGGTGGCCGGGCCGCCGGGGATGAGGTAGACCACCAGGAAGATGACCACCGATACCACGAACATCACCGGGATCAGGGAGAGGATGCGTTTGAGGATGTAGGACAGCATATGGCGTTACCCCTTTGTTGAAATCGAAACGGCGGCGGG
>NZ_NFGZ01000010.1 GCF_002159175.1 Flavonifractor sp. An92
TGCTGGGGCAAGAGTGGCGGCAGCTGGTATGGGATTATCTCGATCTCTGTGATGATGAGCACTCCCACTTACAGGAAAAATTCCTCCGGGAGTATGTGAAACAGTTCGGATTTACCGCCGATACCGTCCCTATATTTGTCCGTGGGGTGCTGTCCATGCAGAACATGAAGTATTCCAAGGACTATACCGCGTGGATGGCAAATGCAGAAAGTCTGGACGCTCTGCTGGAGGCAAAAATCCATCTGTCCGAGATCGTTCCAAGCGGTTTTTCCTCCGACGAGGATGACGATGATGACGAGGACGAGGAACCCGCCGAGGAAACAGAAGCCAGCCCGGAGGAAGTGCTGCAATACGCATGGGAAACGGTCTGCTATGTGATCTGGGGCAAAGCCAGCGCCAAGGGTGGTCAGAAAGTGGTGGAAACAGCTCCAGAGGAACTGAAAGAGCGTTGCCGGCAGATTTTTATTCCAATAACGGAGAGCCTGGAAGAAAGAGGTAGCCTGCTATGAGTTTACCAAAGCGCGACGGCGTGCATGACCGCTACTATCTGATCCAAAAGCCGGACACTTCACCGGAGGTACTGGCGGAGGCGGATCTCTGCATTCGGGATGTGCTGAACGGCACCGCCCGTGAAAATCACTCCGCCTACCCGACCGTGGTGCGAAATCATAATGGAACACCCTTTCTCCCGGATCAACTGCTGGAGCGGTATCTTTCCCAGCTGCCCCTGAAGGGATTTCCCTACGAGGATGCTATTTCCCTCTGTGATGCCATGCGGCGGCTGGTGGGCTGGCAGGAGATCCGCTATACATTGGAGAAGTACATAGAAAAGCAGGTACAGGAGCGGCTCTTCCTTGTGGGAGAGCGGGAAGATGGGTTTACTGTCTTTCCACCCTGCACGGTATGGCCGGAATTGCGCCCGGAGGATGTGGACGAAGGGCTGCTGCGCTTTGCCTGCTATGTGGCGGTCTGCCATACCGTGTATGGGCAAAGTTTTGAATCTCTTACCAGCGAACACATCTTCGGTCTGGTTTCCCAGCTTCGACCAGATATGGTGAAGCAGATGAAAACAGCCGGCAGCGGCAAATTACCAAGGGACATCCAGCAGCGTAAGACGGAGCATTTCACTGCATCGGCCAATGATGCGTTTGCTACTATCCGCATTACCGCCAGGGATTCCACTGAGGAGTGCTATGCTGAAATCCTGGACTACCTGTGTGCGGTGCTGGAGCAGGAGGAATTCCCCCGCAGTTACTCGGTGGAGTTCAGAGGAAAGGAGAAAATCTATCTGCCCATTCCCGGCTTGCCCAAGAAGGGAGTCAATCAGCTCTTTGCCTGCGCTGTGCAGCACCCCAATCTGCATCCGGCTATGGAGCGATACGCTCGTCTGGCTATGCGGGAGTTTGAGTGGTACCAAAACCTCGCGGACGAAGCCTGTGCTATGCCTGGCACCTTTGCCGTGTTCGCCCTGGGGCTGGAGGGAGAACCGTGGGCGCCGCTGGTGGCGGAGTATTTGGATCTTTGCGATGACGAGCACTCCTCACTGCAAGAGAAATTCCTTCATGCCTTGATCCGGAAGTTTGGTTTTCAAACATGGACACTGGGCGTATTGGTACGGGGCGCATTGTCTATGCAGTGGCTGAAGCCTGCCAAGGAATTCCACAGCCTGATTGCCAATGCGGAAAGCCTGGATGCGCTGCTGATAGTCAAGCGCCGCTTTTCTGCTTATCTCCTGCCGGAAGAGGACAAGGACCCGAAATTCCGGGCCATCGCTTGGCAGAGCCTGCTCTGGGCCATCTGGGGCAAAGATTCTGAAAACGGCGGCAGCAAGGTCATCAAGTCGGCGCCCGAGGAACTGAAAGAGAAATACCAGCAGGTATTTGCGTAAGGAGAACGCCATGAAAAAGAGAACGGTCAAGGACTTTATTGCCCTGTACGCCCCAGAAGATGAGGAAAAACTGGTACTGATCCAGGACGGTGTCAGCGCAGACAAAACCTTTCTGGATACCTTTTGGGCGGCGCATACCCATGCCCTCGCCATGGCGGATGTCCAGACCGGACAGGTGATCTCCGGTCGATGCTACCTGAGCTGGCCGCTGACGGACAAGGAGCGGGAAGCCGGCGAATATTCCAAGCGGTTTGCCAAGGGCCAGATCTACCGGATCAAAGCCCGCGGCTGGAAAGGTGATGCCCTCTACGAACCTCAGTGGTATGTCACGGAGGTACTGGAGGAAGGCGTACCCTGTCCGGCACTGGAGGAGATCTGGGCGGAGTACACAAAGCCCATTCTTCTGGAGGACAAAGTGCTGGGAACCCTCACGCTGGATCGTGAAATGAGTATGTTCAACGGATCCTGCCTGTGGATGGGAAAAGACATCCAGATCTCACTGGATGTGGAGATTGAAAAGAAAGCATCCTGGACCCGCGTTACCAATGTGATGAAGAAACTGGTGGCAGATCAGGAAGCCTGGGATAAGTCCCTGCGGGCGATGGCTGCCCAGAAGCTCACTGCTCAGGCCAACGAATGGCTGGCGGACAATGACCAGACCGACCGGGACACGGAGAAAGACCCCATCACTGAGGATGAGTTCGCCCGGCGTATCCTGCTCACTGAGTTTACAGTATCTCCGGGTGGGCGTTTTACCGCCTGGTATGAGGACGACGATATGTTCTGGGGCCATGTGGTCACGGTGAATGGAACGCTGAAAAAAGGCCCCGTTGACGCTGATATACAGGGATAAGGAGAGGAGGAAACCTAAATGAACAGCGAGCAGATCACGGGTTTTTTACAGGAACATTGGAACTGGGTAACCCTGATCATCGGCGCTGTCCTGCTGATTGGGGCCATCATGAACTGGAACTGGCTCTGCGACCCCACCGGTAAGCCGGACTCTCACCGCTATGGCCGCGGCTCCAGGCGGGTGATCTTCTTCCTACTGGGAATCGTGCTGATCGTGGTCAGCATCTGGAGCCTTGTAATGGCACTGAATTAGGAGGCTGTGTCCCATGACCCAAGAAGAACAAATCCGCCTCTATCGGCTGATGGAAAAGCTCAACTGGTTTTTCCACCAAGAGATGCACTACCTGGATCGAGAAACGGCAGATAAGACCGCACGGGAGTGTTACCCGGAGATTCGGGATTTTACATACGACATTTTATGGAACGACCTGCCCAAAGAGGTCCAGGAGCAGCTCATGGACGAGGAGGAATCCCTATGAGTACGCTGATTTGCTCTTTTGATGGCCTGCATGACAACAGAGTCCTGCCTACTGCGCTGACTTTGAAGCCCATACCCTGCACATGGATACCCAGACTGAGGCCGGAGAGAAAGTATCCGTTCGCTTCACCGGCCTGCTGGCCCACTGGTTTGAAAATGTGATCCAGGACAACATCCTCTTCGGCATGGATGAGATCACCGTGGACGGTTTTTTTGAACAGTACAAAGACCTGCTGGGCGGGACCATCTCTTACGGCTTTCCCGCCTGCTGCAGCATCGAGGAACTGCGGAAGCGCATGGAACGGGAGCACATCCGGGTATTTGTCATCGACTCTTCCCTTGGGCTGTGCGGATTTGTACTGGCTCAGGAGGTGGAACTGCAATGTCCATAACTGCCTATAAAGTGGAAGCCGTTGGTCATGACCGAACCGGCGAAGACTATGGCTATGTAAATATCATGTACCGCTATGGCAACAAGCAGTCCTGTCCTCAGCCAGATCAATGTGAAAAGATAGAGGTCATGTGGGCGGATGAGAGCGTCTACGGGCCGCCTGCCCCTGGCAGCAAGGTGGGCGACTTTATAAAGACATGGCTGATGGGCTCCTGGGACTGCGGAGTATTTACCCACCGGGAGATTGCCCAGCGGCTCATGGATACCTTCACCGGTCTGAAGCTCAAGGAACTGGCGTGGTTTGAGAACCCCAGAGAAAAGACTCTGAAAAATGGCAAACCGCGTGCGCGCCGGGCCAATTGGCTGCCGGAGCGAGAGGTTGATCTGGTGTATCTCTACTCCGACTACTATATTGACGCAAGAGAACCTACTTCTGCCCAAACCGACTTTTTCACCGTTACAAGGATGGACGCCTGGGGCGTGAGTACCTAGTTCATGTGTACCCCAGAGGCCGCCGGGAAGCTGATCGCCATGAATTGCGACAATCTGGCCGTCAAGGAAACCACCATTGTGGGATAGGAGAAAATGAATGATGACTTTGGAACAACTGCCTCCCAAGGGCGTAAAGCGAGAACAGGCCATTTTGGAGCTGGGCAAGGATGAAGCAAACGGCGAACTGCTGTTCCAGCTTGTGAATACAGAAAAGGGCAAATGCAAAACGGCTGCTCAAAAGGCTTTGGCGCAGCTGGAGTATGCCCCTGCTGCCCCACTGTGGGCCAAGCTGGTCAAGGGCAAATGGATGGGCAGCAATATCATGTCGGATGCCTGTTCCGACTGTGTATCGGAGCAGATTGCCCCAGTTATTCTGAAGACTCTCTCCCAGCTGCTGGACGAGGGGGACACAAAGCCACTGAATATAGAACAACTGAACTTCTGTCTCCATTTGATGTTGGGGAAAGCCTCGCCCAAAATGCTGGAGGTCTACCGCTTTCTGGCGGAGAACACCCAGCGGATCGCCCAGCTGAAACGCGCGCCTGTTTATTCCGATGATGACTGCACCTCCTGGTGGATCACGGACGGGCTTCGCATTTGGGATGCCACACCCAAGGAAAAAGAGAAAATTCCCGCTGTGGTACTTACCGCCTCCCTGATCCGCAACTCGGATGAGCGACTGCAAGCATTGGCTGATGAGCTGAATGAACGCTATGGCGGCAGCTGGCTGATGCCGGTCTTTATGAAGGCGATCATCACCCAGCCCAAGGAGCAGGTGTACGAGACCTATTCACCCCTTCTGGATACGCCGCAAAAAGGCTATTTGTTCCATGCGCTGGGAATGCTCCATTACCGCTGTTATCCGGAAGACTGGACCTATGAACGCCTGGGCCCGGATGGAATGATTGCTCTGATTTTCTGGGGGGATTATAGCTATGGAACCTATGACACAAGGTTTATGATTGAACGATATGTGGATCTGGATGAGCGGTGGCTCTTTGATTTGGCCAAGGACCCAGAGGGCCGCAAACCTACGGTGACATGGCAGACCTACAACCGGGGCGGTGTGCTATATGGAAGCTACGACGAAATGTTCATCAGCCTGCTGCCCCTCAAGGTGGAGAACCCGGAACTGAAGCGCGTTCTGTGGGACTATTTCCGCATCCGTAGCCAGAAAAAGAAGGTGGCTAAGAGCATCACTGTTTACAAAGACGCTGCTGAGCGGTTTGGGGATGAATGAGTACAAGTCGAGAAAGCAGGTGCCTTATGTACCAAATTGCATATATTGGCCGCTGGGAGACCCTCCCGGAAACGGCTGCCGCCATCTGTGACCATGATACTCCCAAGCTGGAGGCGTTGCTCCAGGGCGGTCTGGATTTGGATGTTCCCATCCAGCTCAGCGAATATATCAAGCTGATGCCATTGGAGATTGCGGTTTTTCGGAATGATGTGCCCATGATTCACTTCCTACTGGAGCATGGAGCCGATCCCGGTCTGGCAGAGGAACAGCCCCTGCTGCTCACCGCCGCCCGCTGTTGTGGGCCGGAGGTGGTGGCGCTCTTTGCTGGACAGGCCGCAAAACTCACTCCGAAGCAGAAAGAGCGTGCCTTCCAGGAAGTGCGCTGGGGACAGCGAGCGGAGAATATCCAGGTACTGGAGCAAGCCGGGATCACGGTGGAGAAGTTTGGCGGCGAGGCATTCCGGGCCGCTGTGTCCGATGGCAATACCAAACTTGCCCGGCTGCTTCTGGAAAAAGGGGCAGACATCAATTACCACAAGCCGGACATGGTGTTTCCGAACGCCCCCACCGCTGTCACCGAAGCGGCTCGGCATAAGAATCTTCCCATGGTGCGCTGGCTCATTGAGCAAGGGGCTGACATCACCATTGCTGACAAATACGGCGACCGGCCTTACACTGTGGCGGTGCAGAACAAGAATCAGGAGCTGGCCGACTATCTAAAGGCCCTGGAGCCAGAGGAATGGCACAACGAGCAGGAAAAGATCCGGCAGCTCATGCCCTACAAGCTGCCCGCCAAGCTGGTGGAATACTTGAAGACCGGCCCCCTGCGGCTGGAGTTCCCGGATCAGGAATGGGTGAAGTGGGCGGAGCTCTACTCCTTCATGGATGTGCAGGAGATGACCTGGAAACGGAAGAAGCTGCTCTCTCTGATGGTGCAGATGGACAACTACAGCGACTATCTGCTGCTGTGGAGCCCCAGGGACAAAAAGCTGTGGTATCTGGACATCGAGCATGAGGAATTCCACCCTCTGGCCAAATGGGATGACTTCATCGCAAATCCCGGCCGGTATCTGAACGGGATGATCGAGGGTGAGTTTGAGGAGTAAAGCCATGACATCAATAGACTTTCTGAACAAGGTACATAAAAGCCTGGACTCGCAGGAATATAGCCTTTCTTATTCTCCAGCCAAGTCCAAGAATTATATGTTGTACTGCAACGGCAACTTCATCGGTGGCCTGTTCGATGAGGAGTTGTGCTTCGTCTACGCCGACAGTGTGAGTGAACTCCTGGGGCAGCCGGAACCCGTCTACCGTGGCTACTCCAGTACCGCCCAGCACAGGATGCTGGTGATCCCGGAGGAACACTGGGCAAAGGCGCTGAAACTGCTCTATGCTGAGAAATTTGACTGGAGCCGTTTGGTGTACGACATCACATACACCAGCATTGGCGCGGCTGTGGTGGAGGACTTCTACGACGAGAATGTGGTCTTCCTGCGCTTCTGCTTTGAAAAGGAGCTGCTGAAAAAGAATCCTCTGGACCGGCAGGGCCGTATCCTGCGGATGGTCTATCTCAATCAGGATCTGACAACAGCGGGCAAATATCTATTCCCCAGACTGATGCAAAAGTTCCTTGTTTTTACAGACCGAGGCGGGAAAAGCAGTCTGGAAACCATGCTGAAACGGTGGTACACCGCTCTGGAGAAGGAGTACCGCAGCCAGATAACGGGATAAGGGGGCGACAACATGACAGAAGAAAACAGAACCTACATCACCCATCTCAAGGTCACGGATGTCCCGTGGCACCGGCTCACCACCGCCTATGGCCGGGGGACGGATTTTCCCGCACACCTGACAGTGCTGGAGCAGATGCGTGATTTGGCGTCCGTCAAAGAGTCTCTCTATGAGCTTACCACCAACATGGAGCACCAGAGTACCCTGTGGCACACTACCCCCTTTGGCATGGTGTTCCTGTGCCGAATTCTGGAGAAGGCCCTTGCAGAGAGCGGGCAGAACCCTGTGGCCCATTTCCTGGCCGGGGAACTGCTGGACTTCTTCTCCTGCATCCTCCAGTGCTTTCACGACGGAGATGAGATGGAGCACGCCGAGGCGCTGCCGCTGTTCTCCGATTTGCTGAAGGAAGAATACCTGTGGTCGGAGGAATACGACGAGGAAGAAGATGAGATGCGCTACGAGGAGGACGAGGTTTTTCCCGATGACCTGTTCTACAGCTTCTATTACTATTCCTGGCAAGCGGTGAAAGCCTACCAGGATGTATTGGAGCAAGTCCCGGCAGAGTTTGCCAAGCCTGCTGACGCGGTGCTGGAACTGCTGTAAAGGAGGCTACAGCGATGTTTGAAGGATTCTATGAGATGTACGAGCCCGAGGAGCAGGAAGTGGTCGCTCTGATCAATCGCTGCATTGGGGGCGGATTTAACTGGAAAGGCAACTTTTGGGAAATGACCGCCCAGACACTGGGTATCATGTTCTGTGACACCGGCAAGGTCAGCACCAAAGAGGAGCGACTGGATTGGCCGGTCACCGAGGAGGAACGCAATAGCGACAAGGGCTGGGGACGCTTTGGCAAGGAGCAGATCTGTCGCCTGAAGATCCGCCGGATGAAAGAAGAATTGGCAAAGGATCTGGTGGTGCGCCCCTGGTGTATCTCCGAGATAGTCAATGCCCATGAGGACTGCCCGGAACTTCAGGCCGTTCTGGACGAGTACCACAAGCCGGTGGTGATCCAGGACCAGGTGCTGGGAGAACTGACACTGGACAAGGACTATGATACCTTCGAGGGCGAAATCCAGTGGTGCGGAAAGGATGTGAGCCTTTCTCTGGAGGTCAATGCTGAGAGCAAGCCATCCTGGACCCGTGCCCGCAGCGCCGCCAAGAAGCTGCTGGCCGACTGTGAAACCTGGGACAAAGCCATGCGGGAGCTTGCAGCAAAGAACCTGACCGAACTGGCTAACAACTGGCTTTCCCAGGATGAGGAAAACCCCCGCGATCCGGAAACAGACCCCATCACAGAGGAAGAACTTACCCGGCGGATCAGCCTGACGAGCCTGTCCGTCACCTCCGGCGGCAGCTTCACCGCCTGGTTTGACTGCGACGAGATGTTCACCGACCATGCGGTGACGGTCTACGGCTCCTTGAAAAAGGGCCTCAAAACTGCCAACATTGAGGGGTAAGGAGGATAACATTATGAAACTGAACTGTAAACGCATTGATTATACATATACACCCGGCGAGGAAATCTTCAACTTTCCCGAGGAATCGGGACTGCCCTTTCTCTTCGATGTAGAGGAAGAACTGACTGCTGATCCTGCTGCCATGGATGTGGTGGGAGGAATGTTGGATGAGGCGGAGAAATTGGCGGAAAAGGCCAAAGCCGCCATCAAAGCGGCGCTGGCGGACGAGGACAGCTGCTACCATAGCGTTGTGACATTTTTCATGGAGTTCCACCGGGACGATGTAGGCCCGGATATTGCGGCGGAACTTTTTCCGGGAACCGACCCGGAAAAGCTGTCTTTTGCCGAGATGGTGGACTTTTTGAAACTCAAGCGGTTCGGCAGTCTGGTGGATGGCGAGATGGATCAGCAAGTTTTTATTCTTGATCTGTCCTTCAATCCGGAGATCACCGACGAGCTGATGGTGATTTACTTTGATTTAAACAAGGAGATTTTCTATATCACACATGAGAGCTAAGGAGATACCCTATGATCAAAGAACGCATCTCCATCTCCGGCGATCTCAAAAGCAAGGTCAAGCAGCTGATGGAGTACGCCGGATGGCAGGAAGGGCGAAAGGTGGACATCTCCATTGCGGAGAAGTATTACGCCGAGCATGGCGTCCCGATGATGAAGACCACCCAGCGGTTTTACCGCAAGTATTTCGGCCTGTGCTGTGAGTGGTATCTGGAGCAGAAAAAACTGAACTGGGCGGCTGACTTCCAATTCGCTCTGTTTCCTTACCTGGTCAACGGGATCAAAAACCATTTGGAAGAAGCCTATTTTCGGGATATGTCCGGCTGTGAACTGGCAGAGATCGAACAGGCTGCCGGTGAAAAATGCCAGCCCATCGGTCATATCGGCTACTACTACCCGGCGGAGGTTTGGATCTCCGAGTACGGGAAACTGTATGCGAAATATGAGTATCAGGATGAGATCGAGTGCTTTCCAGATGTGTTTACCCTGATCGAACGGGACCTGCGGCAGTGTAAATTTGATTCCGCTGCCATGAAAACGGTTGAGGCACTGGATGGAAAGCTGTAAGAACTCTTCAAGGAGGAACTGACATGAGCATCAAAGAGAAACTGGAGTCGTTGGGCAGAAACAGCATTCAGCTGAAAATTGCCAGAAAAGAAACATACAAACTGGGCGCTACCCGCTTCGGCGGGAAGCCGGATGTGCCGCCGGACTTCGTTTGGCCCACCTATGAGGGCGAGAGCTATGACCATGTGGTGAAGGATCGTCCTCTCACTTTCCTGGCTCAGTTCAACTGTGCGGAGCTGGCCCAGTTTGACAAAGAGCATCTTCTGCCTGATCACGGCCTGCTCTCCTTCTTCTATGAGACGGATACCCAGTGCTGGGGCTATGACCCCAAGGATCAGGGCTGTGCCCGCGTCTACTGGTTCGAGGACATGTCCGCGCTGTCCGCCGCTGACTTCCCGGCGGATATGGAGGAAGACTTCAAATTTCCTATGGTCAAAATCAAGATGGACTCAAAATACTCCTATCCTTCCTGGGAGGACTTCAGCGAGGTGTTCCCGGATGAGGAGGATGACGACGCTTTCGACGATGCATGGGAGGAACTGACCGGCGAGGACTCAGAGGACCCGGATGACCGTTCCCAGCTGCTGGGCTGGCCCGATGTGATCCAGAACAGCATGTTTGACGAGTGCGACCTGGTATCCCAGGGCTACTATCTGGGCGACGGCTGGCTCAATATCCCCAAGGAGGTTCGTCAGCGGGCGGAAGAAACGGCCCGTGACCGCTGGATGCTGCTGTTCCAGATGGATACCGTGGAGCAGGGTGACTTCGAGTTGATGTTCGGAGACTGCGGGCACATCTATTTCTATATCACCAAAGAGGATCTGGCAGCCCGCCGCTTTGACCGGATCTGGCTGATCCTCCAGTGCTGTTAAAAATATGAAACAGGACTTTACAATTTGGCGCAATCAAATATTGCAGAATCCGCGGGACATTTCACCGATAAAATTCGGAATATCGCAGGATGAGGTCATAGAAATCTTCGGGAATCCCAATGCTGTTTCCACCATGAGAAGCGACGGAAAACCTTTGATCCTCAAATATCATGACATTGAACTGCATTTCGACAGAAAGGCCCCTCATGGGCTCTACTTAGTTTATAGCGACGACGAAATCGAGCTGAGCATAACAGATCATCACGAAGAACTGCTGCAGCCGATCACAAACATAGAGCCGGTGGACAATGAGTTTTTCTTTCAGGATGGAGCCGTATATTTCTCTGGCCTATATGAAAACGGCTTGTTGAAGGGTGTTTCGCCCAAAGACTTCTGCTGCTGGCGTTACTGGGGCAAATCCTCTACGGCCTGCTTTCTCGGCGGGATTCGCCTGCGTGGAGCAGACCCGGCATCGTTTCGGGTGTTAAACTATGCCTACGCGATGGACAAAACAGCCGTCTACACCACCAGCGGGAGAATCCCAGATGTAGAGCTGGCAGCCTTCCAGGTATTAGACAACGGCCAGAACGATTCGGGTGCGCCACAGGGATATGCAAAGGACAGCCGGCAGGTCTACTTCCACAACGGAGACGGCAAGGTTAAGATCATCAAAGGCACGGAAGTTTCCTCTTTCCGCTCGTTGGGCGACACCTATTTTGCCAGGGATGAGAAACGGATCTATGCTTACGGTAAGCAGCTTCCCAAGGCAGATCTGCCCTCATGGGAATTGCTCAGTCACTGGTATTCCCGCGATGCCAGGCGGGTGTACTACCTCAACCGGGAGATTAAGGGGGCGGATCGGGACAGTTTTACGGTATGCACCCCGCCAGACGCACCACCGCTTGCCGATCATCTGGCCCGTGACAAGGAACATTTTTACCAAAACGATGAGATGATTGAAGAACCGCTGTGGCTGGAAAGGCTGCATGAGTTAAAAGCAGAACAGTAGACGGAGGAATACGGCTATGGATTATTTGAAAGCACTGCGTGATGACCCTGATCTAGCAGAGGAGTTTGATTCCCTTTTTGACTTCTTCCTGCTGGATGAGTTGTTTCCGAGGGATGAGGCGGATGGTCGAGCAACCTTCACACTGCCCGGTATGGCTTTTGCGAGAGATGGCTCCGGCGGAGAATACCACCTGTTGGAAGATGGCTCCATCGGCTATTACAGCAGCGAAGGTGAGGCAGGCCGTCTGGCTGAGAGCGTGGATGACCTTTTTTCACTGATTGTGAGCTGTATCTGCTGGCACGACTGCTGTGACGCAAAGGAGTATGCAGACTCCAAAACACTGGAGGAATACGGACAGAGGCAGCGCAACATCAACTTGGAAGATATGGATATGGACAGCTGGCGGCGGGTAGCTGATGCTCTCGGCATCCCTACCGATGAGCCGCTGGCTCCGGTTCTGGAGCGGTTCCGCAAAGCAACACAGCGACAGCCTCTGTATCAGTGTATTTTCCATGAGGATGATGGCAGCCTGACCGAATCATACGGCCTGATGTTTGAATGAGAAAGGAGCAATCCCTATGAAAGCATTTGATCCCAACTACAAACTGCTGGACGAGATGTATCAGGACGATTACTATCCTGCCTTTCTGGTGGACAAGGTAAAGGACGAGCTTCAGAAGGTCATCGACCTGCTGGAGAGCGGCGAAACCGACACCGAAGTGGTGCAGGAGACACTGGACGAGGCGGTCTGCGGCATCAATGATCTCCAAGAGGAGTTTGACGAGAACGACAGCGAAATCGAAACGGTGGCCCGGGATTGTATTGGAGTCACTGTGGCCTACATTCTGGAGTGGTTCGGCATTCCGATTGATATTGAGGAGGCCATCCGAGAAAGGGACTGGTGAAAACAATGTCCATTGAAAATATGTTTGGCGACCTGGATAAGATCGACATTCTGGCAGAAACCAAAACGGGAGAAGTGGTAATGGTTTTGGTCTGCAATGGCTTTATTGACGGCTCCCCGGAAACGCAGAAGGCCCTGCTCGACAAGATGGAGGGCTATCTGAACCACACCCAGAGTGAGGAGTTTCAAAAGGAGTATGGTGGCTGGCCCGTGATTTTGCGTGTGACCCTTGGCCGGGAGCCGGATGAGCACATCCTGGCTCTGCTCAGCAAGTGTCCTGCGTGGGCGGCGGACTATGGCGTAAAGCTGGAAATTGAAATTGGAGGAAAACAGGTCCGCATTGTAGAGAGCTGACCGATGCTCAAATCGAATCAACAGGAGGAAATCATCATGCCGACTGCCGAGTGGCTGAACAAATACGAATCCATCAAAGACAAACTGGCCTGCAAAACAGACCTGGACGCTCATTTCACAGAGAAAGTGATTGGGAATATGGGCGTGGATGTGCTGGACATTGGTGCCGTCCACTTCCCTACCGGAACAATTTTCGCCTGCGATCCGCTGGTGGAGCTGGAGGATACGCCGCCCTTTCTTCAAACAATTCCCGCTGGGACTTATCCCGTGAAGATCTGCGTGGTACCCAGTGAAAAATACGGCGACCGCTACGCCTGCGTCAAGGTTGAGGTCAGCCGGGAAAAGCCTGTCCGCTATGAGCTGGGCATGACCGGCAAAGAGGATCTGGACGAGGAACTGGGCGAGGACGATTATTTTGGCTTTGGCGTAGATGCCGGGATGGGCTGCGTTGCGGACATCCAGACCCAGGCGGCCTTCAAGACCTACTGGGCCAAGCGGCTGGAGGAAGACCCGGACATCGACCCCTACAACGACCTGTTCTGCGATTTGCTGGAGGAAAACGCCAAAGCCCACCCCAAGTATCAGAGCAGCTACGGCGACTGGCTCAACTGGGCGGTGCCGGACACAGACTGCAATCTGCCCATCTTTGCCTCTGGCTGGGGGGACGGCTACTATCCGGTCTACTTCGGCTATGACGCAAGGGGCGAGGTCTGCGCCGTGTATGTGCGCTTCATCGACATTGAAGCCAGTTACAAGGAGCAGGCGTAAGGAGGGAAACAGCGATGGAATGGCCGAAACGGGCGCGGACAGTGAACTGGGAGAGCGGTGTCCTGACCTTAGACGGAGAAAAGCAATTTGAAGTCCCGGAGCTGACCGCAGAGATCATGGAGCAGCTGGCCGCTTACCCCCTGGTGGGCTTTCATGTGAAAGGCTATCCGGTGACCGATAAACTGCTTGCCCCCTTTGCCGGACATAAAAGCATGGCCAACTTCGGCGTGGAGGACGGTGCCCTCACCGACGCCTGTTTTCCCGTTTTTTCCGCTATGCCCAAGCTGCGTTATCTGCTGCTGGACGGCAATGCCGCCATCCACGGCAGCGGCCTGTCCGCCTTGCAAGGCTGCAAGCTGGACCTTATCACTCTCAACCGCACCGGGCTGGACGATGCCGGTCTGCTCCAGGCGGCCTCCATTCCCAAGCTCTCCCACATCCAGATCGACCATACCGCCGTTACCTATGAGGGCCTGCTGGCCATCGCTGGCAACAACCGCATTGAGCCGGTGGCCCATGTGCAATTCACCAAGGAGCAGATGGAACACTTCTCCCAGCTCCAGCGGGAAAAGGCAAAAAAGCCCGCCCAACTGGACGGGCAGGCGGCGGAAGAATGTCGCAGAATCTTGTCCTCTTTCTTTGCCGAGATGACAGAATGGGAGCAGTACATGGAGCAGGCCGGGTTTGAGGATGCCCAGGCTGTGCCCCGCCTGCTGGCGATCTGGGAAAAGTATGTGAGCGAAAAGCCCCGTCCGGGCTACCGGCCTCTGGGCATCTCATACAGTGCCCAGGGCACCTACAACGGGGAAGAATTCCTTGACGCGGAGCAGATCACCAAGAACAAGCTCTACATCTACACCAGAGAGAAAAATACCGGCTTTGACCGCCGTTTTCTCATGAAGCGTGTGGGCGAGGGCTGGAGGATCGACGGGGTTCAGGAGCGGCTGGACGGCTGGCAGCGCACGGGATTGTGAGGCATCACATGGCTTGGGAATATGAAACCTTTGGCCCAGACGGTCAATGCAAATTGTTCGGTGTGAACATCTTTAACTACGATTGGCAAACCACCGGAAAGCGAGTAAAAGTCCAAGACCCGATCTATCACCAAGACCATACCTTCGAGGTCTGGCAGGTGGAGATTGACGGGCAGATCCACCGCTTTGCTGCTGGAGAGTTCTCCAACTGCGTATGGGGATTCTATCTGGAAAAGAACGGATGAGAGGAGCGTGGCGCTATGAAAGCCAGCGCCGGAGAGGTCTATACAGTCTACAACCAATATCTGAAACGCTACACCGCCTGTCAGGTGGCCTATATTGCGCCGCCGGACACGGTGAGCAAAGAATCTTGGACGGTGATCCTCTCTCTGGATTGGGTGGGAGACGCCCCTCTAACCGCGGACGAACTGCCCCATCTCCGCCCACTCTACAAGGACTTCATGTACTGGTCCCGCGACCTTCATCTGCTGCGGGTGCCGTTGGAGGTCCCGCCCCAGTATAAGCTGGTGGGCACACTGCCGCCCTTCACCGACCAGCCCTGCCGCTCCTACGGCGGCTGGAGTGACGGCTATGATGTGTACCTCCAGATCCGGTGGCAGGCCATCCCGGAGGAGCGGCGGCGGGCCTTCAAGGAGGCCATGGAGAGCGACGGGGTGACGGAGATCGGCGGCATCCCGGTGAAGGTCAACAGCCACCGGATCATGGACCAGTATCCCCCCTTTGATTCGGCGTTGGAACTGGAGGCGCTGCCCTGCCTCTCCACCCTTATCTGCCAGCGGTGGCACCCGGATCTGCTGGAGTTTTTGCGGGGAAACCCCTTCCTTGATGAGCTGACTCTGCTGGACCACGGCCAGAGGACCCTGGACCTTCGGGGCACCAGCATCAGAAAGCTGATGCTGGACATGACCGGGCTGGAGGAACTGTGGCTGTGTGAGGGAACGGAGCAGCTCCTATTCCAGAACAAGGGGCCGGACGCCTGCACCATCCATGCCCCCGAAGATGGCAGCGGTTTGACCCTCCAATTTATCGGGGAATACCGCCCGCACCCGGAGCTGCCGGACCTGTGGGGGCTGCATGGCATCCAGCTGAAGGACTTTGATCTGACCGGACTGGCCGCTGTCCATCCCCGCCTGAAAGAGCTGAGGCTCTGGGGCGCGCCGGGAAACCTGGGGAACTTCTTCGCCGTGGGAGGGTTCCGGGAACTGACGAACCTCTCCACCTATGACCTGTTCGGCTTCGGGGCGGACGACATCCCCACCCCGGGGCAGATGCCGGAGCTTTGCTGGTTCTGGATGACCAGCCTGCCGGAGGACGCGGCAAAGGCGGCTAATCGGCTCTGGAAAAGCAAGCCGGGAATGGATCTGCGGATCACCAAGCCCCGGAAACCGGAGTGGCTGGCGCAAAACCTGGATAATCCATTCCGAGGCTGGGACGGTGCGGAGCATATCCCCGCCTCCGCTGCGAAAAAAGCAGCCAATCAATACCGCAAGACCCGTTCCCAGCTGATGAAGCTGGCCGTTGAACCGGGCGAGGACGCACAGGCCCAGGCGCTGGAGATGGTGGCAGCCTATACCCAGATCTTCAACAAGATGGGCTTTATCGAAACCGAGGAGCGGGATGAAATTTACATGGCCCTGCGGGGTATCCTTGATGCCCTGCCGGGCGATATGCTCCAGAAAGATGCCCTAATTGAACACTTTGATCATGTGCGAGATTTTTGAAAGGGGCATCACATGAGTTACACGAAATTCAGCAAGGCAGTGACCAAGTGGCTGAAAGCCAATGGCCTGCCCTGCTATGGAACAGCCTATGATAGCCCCGAAGAAACAAAAGCCCGGCTGGACGCATGGATGCGCGGGAGCAAAGAGATACTGCGCCAGTGGATCACAGATAAGCGTTACCGTGAACTGATCTCCTGCGCCCACGGAGGCTGGTATCAGGATGATGTAATTTTTGAGCCCTTGGCTGAACATTTTGTGGCGAACCACCTGTTTGATGAACTGCGTTTTCTCTGCGAACGCGGCATCCGTTTTTCTGCGGAAGATATGCTGGCCACCATTAAATCTGAGAAAGAGGAGCATGGGACGCTTGATATAGAAACAATTCGGTCTATCGATGTTCCAAGCTATGTGTCAGGTCGCAGTTATTCCCATTTGGGGGAAATCGCAAAATACAGGAAACGGGCGCTGGATCAGATTATCCGCTATGCAGGCTATCTGGAGCAGATCCACGCACCTGCGGAGTATTTGGAACAGGTAAATGTCCTGCAAGAGAGCGTTTCGGATCTGACAATCAAAACAAAAGATTTGAAACCATTTCGATTTCGGCTGTGAAAGTAATTACCTGAAAGGAGTGTGTGGGCGCATGAGCCGAATCGTTGATGAACCCTATTTCACCCACAGTGCCTACAGCGCCTTCACCACCGGCATCCAGGTAAAATGCCCCAAGTGCCATGGGGCGGGTGTGGTGACAGCGGACGATGATAACGCCTATTTCCGGTGCCTGAGCTGCGGCCATCAGGAGACCCGCGACCGGGAAATCTACCGCTATGATGTCCATAACCAGTGCAAAAACTGCGGCAGGTACTATCGGGTGGATATTGAAGATGAGGCAAAGCAGCACTATTCCGTTCTCCATGTGGCCTGCCCCTATTGTGGAACAACCATGTCGGGAGAAGTTCATAAAACAGCGGAGTCGTTTTCATATATTGGCGAAATCAGGGATGGACGAGAACCTTACTTCGGCCTGGAGCTGTGGTTTTTGACCTCATTCCAGGGTAAGCCAGTCTGGGCCCTAAACCGGGAACACCTTGCCTATCTGATCGGCTATCTCAGCGCCGACCTGCGGGAAAAGCCATCGGGTAGCCAGAAAAAGACTCAGGCCGACCATCTCCCCACCTTCATGAAAACCGCAAAGAACCGGGAGCGGATCGTGAAGCTGCTGAAGAAGCTGCAAGAGAAATGAGGAAAACAATATGGCACTACAAGATAAGAAAATCATGCCTCCCCCTTGGCTGGCCCACCGGGAGATCGAGCGATACTCCATTGGCTGGCGCATGGGCTATGGGGAGGATTACATAGACCGATTTGGCGATTGGCTGGACACCCTCTCCCCGGATGAGCGGACGGAATACCGCACTCTCTTTCCCGAGCCGGTGACCTGGAAGGGCTGGTGGGATGACGAGGACAGCGGCGAGGTGCTGGAGCATGGTGACTTCTTGGTGGATGCGTGGCAGCCGGAGGGCCGGCCAAAGTACACCCGCCAGTGGCTCCAGCAGGAGTTTGCCGCCGGGCGGAAGCGGGAGCTGTGCCTGTTCTGGGGCCATCAGCTATCCGAGGACGGCCAGCTGACAAAAAGCTGCCTCAGCCAGTGGTGGATGGAGGACTTCTATACGACGGCTGACTCCTACCTCTGCATGGAGCAGTATATGATGGCTGCCAAGGCCGAGCTGTTCGGCGACAAAGAGAACCGGGACCAGATTTTGAAATGCAGCGACCAAAAGCAGATCAAGGCTCTGGGCCGCAAGGTGCGGGGCTTTGAGCAGAAGGTATGGGACAAGTTCAAGTACGCCATTGTGCTGCTTGGCAACTGGCACAAATTCAGCCAGAACCGCGAACTGCGGGAGTTTCTCCTTTCCACCGGGGACAGCGTGCTGGTGGAGGCCAGCCCCTATGATGCCATCTGGGGTATCCGCCTCGCGGCCAGCTCCCCGGAGGCCCAGGACCCCATGAAGTGGCGGGGACAAAACCTGCTGGGCTTTGCGCTGATGGAGGTGCGGGACGAGCTGCGCCGGGTGACACAGAATGAAATGCTTTGCGATTGGAGTATGGTATGGCAACAATGAAACTCTATGAACTGGTCAACCACTACCACATCGGCACGGAACTGACCTGTGCCGAGGCGATGTTCATGGCCTGCAATGAATATTACCATCTGAATTTGTCCGAGGAGACCCGGAAAATGTTCTCCGTCATGGGCCTTGGGATGCAGACTGAGCAGTCCTGCTGCGGTGCTTTTACCGTGGCGGTGGGGATCATTGGGCTGATGACCGCAAAAGAAGGTCAGACGGATGTGAGCAACATGGAAGGCTATGGGATGATTGCTGAATTGACGGACTTCATGCTGGGCTTCTATGGAACGCTCCACTGCGTCGAGCTGCAAAAGCTGGAGATCGTGGGGGTTGAGAATCCCTGCCACGCCATTGTGGAGGCGCTGGCCAAAAAGCTGGAGGAACTGCTGGCGGGCCGAAGGATCTTCCGCCCGGTAAACGGAGGACAACTGGGCTGCTGATGTGCCGGGAAGCGAGGGATTACATGAAAGACTTTTCCCAATACGGAAACAGACCGGACGACCAGTGGGAGATGCTGCCCTGGATACCCGATCCGCGTCCGCCCTTCAAAATCTGGGTGAAGCCGGAGCAGATCGCGCCATTCTTTCTCATTCCCCACCACCCCTATGCTATCTCCCTTCTGCTGAAAATCAGCGACGGATTCCAGGTAGAAGAATTCTGCCGGCTTGGATTGACCGGAAGCAGCGGAGACTGGGAGCGGCTTGTCCGGGGCGTGATCCGGGAGTTTGAGGAAAATAACAGCGGCGTGGATCTGTTTCACTTCGACTCCGACGAAGATGTGTTCTGCGTGTACTCCCAATACATCGACGATTTGATGCTACTGTCCAAAATGATCCGGGCGGCCTGTGCCGATGAAAAAACGATGCGGACTTATCTTGGCAAGATCGAGTACATCAAGCTCTTTTGGGAGGGCGTACCGGAGGGTGAACCATCGGTCATCCTCTATGAAGTGGATACCGAAAATGAGCGGCTGTCCCTCCGCTCCATCGACATCTTTGCAGATGGCCGCACCCGTAACATCCCTGACCTTTACGACGGCGCCATCGAGATTACGCCGATCCCCACCGTGGAGGAATTGAACGCCCATGTCTGGGGCGAGGAGTTCCACGCCTGCTTGATAGAGAAAGCAGAATTTGAGGCTATCTGGGAAAGCCGATTTTATAGCGGATCGTTTTTGAAAAGCGAGGAATGAAAATGGTTGAGATCAATCGCGTCTGGCTCAATGTGGATACAGACACCAACAAAATCACACTATTCGGCCGCCCCCGTGTATCCATCCATGTGAATGAGTATATTTGGAGTTTGATCGAAGAACATATCGTGAAGCCCCATAAGCTCATGCGCAGTGAAAAGCACAAGTATCTGCTGAAAATTGCCTTTGGCCGATTTGATCCGGTGCGGCACCGATATTATCCGCTTTCCCCGTACAACGGGCAGCTTCGGGAAGGCGTCAAGCCGGACAGCGCAAACGGATGGTATCCCCGTGAGGACTTTGCAGACGCTGCGGAACGCGCCACCTGGTTCTCTCCCGATAAAATCTGGACAAACTGCGGCAACAAGGTTCTGGATGTGAATGTTGATGCCACCAATGTGAACGAGAGCATCACCCCCAGAGAATACGCAGACTTGCTGTTCGATGGGATTGGGGCAGCCTTGGTGTTTAACTTCAAAAGGCTCAAGCGCGAGGAGTTTGATGGGCTGAAACCCAAGATCAACTGGAGCATGGTAGAGAGTTTTCCCTTTCCCGCACCCTTTGAGGATCAGCAATACATTGGGGATGAAGGCAAAATTCATGTGTATTCCTGGGATGGCCGGCAGGAAACGAACCTTGTAGGCCCTTATTCTGTGCGGAATTTATATCTGGACCATTTCGGAAAATTGTGAGGTGAGCACATGGCAAAGGGCATTCGTGAACGCCTGCTGGAGCAGGCAATAAAGTTCCATCAATGGCAGGAAGCCACTTATCCTGGCAAAACCAGCGAGGAACTCGGCGGTGAGTGGGAAGTCGATTATCCATACTGGAATGATACTTACAGTGCCTTTTGCTATGTGTTGACCCAAATGGATGCAGAAACGGCAGACAGCGTCCTACTGGATGAGATGGTCTATCTGATCGCCAGGGACAACGAAGCGGAGGGGGTTATACAGGAGACCACTTCCCATCCCCAATGGTTCGAGTGCCTCTGCCACAGGGCCGCAGCCTCCAATGAGAGTGAGGCCAAGTGGCAGTTTGCCGCGTATCTGCCCGAATGTCCGTGCAGTCAGGAAGTCAAAGACATGATCCTGGACTTCGCAAAGGATCCCAATGAATATGTGAGCCGGCGGGCTCTTTTGGCGATGCCCGCTCTGCGGCCTGACTGTGTGGAACAGTTCGCTCCGCTGTTCTGGGAGCGGAACCGTTATTCCCTCGAATTACAGGAATACCAGCGGATCGCTGTTCTGGTCTCTCTGGACGCCATCCATTCCAGCTTGCTTCCGCAATACTTGGAGCAGGCCAAGCAGGATGGCAGGCGCTATCTGCTGGAACACGCTGAAAGGATCGAAGGAGGACTACTGTGAACGAAAAACTATCCCGCACCCAATTCAATCAACTGGAAACCACCGAGAAGCAGGTGCTGATGGAACGCCTGGCTGCTCGTTATAATATGACCTTTCTCGGTCTACATACCTTTGATCGCTGGGGCCAGAACTGTACCACCGGTCTATTCGAGAAAGATGGCCGGGAGTTTGTCTTTGTTCCCGGCGATACTGTCACCCTGGGCTGGGAACGGTTCGCCATAGGGCTCAGTCAGGACAGCCGAGAGGAACTGGACTATTTGTTCCAGGAATGGGAGATGGAACAGGACCCGGAGGAGATGATCCGGGAAAGCATGGCTCCCGTTCGGCAGGCAACCATTGGCCCTATGCTGGTGGGCCGTGAGCTGGAGGAGCTCTGCTGGGAGCCGGTCAAGATGGGTGATCCCAGACTAACTGCCCACCCCGACTGGCTGAAGAAGTTCCGGGATTTTGCCTGGAGCGACCTTGACAGCCTTACTATGCACCAGTCAGCCCGCATTGAGCGGACGGAAAAGGGCTTTCAGATCTGTATCTATAACCGCACTGATTACGATGAACTTCTTGCCGGGCTTGAAAAGCAGGGGCTCTCACTGCCTACGGTAGACGAGTGGGCCTATCTATGCGGCGGCGGGTGCCGCACCCTGTTCCCCTGGGGGGATGGAATGGACTACTCCATGCACCTGCATCACTTTGAAAGCCCGGAGGATGAGGACAAGCCCTTCGATATGGAGGAACCCAACTTCTTCGGCCTGTCCATCGCCTATGACCCCTATATGCGGGAGGTTGTGAAGGCTGAGCAGTTTACCACCTGCGGAGGTGATGGCGGGCGCAGCATCTGCGGCGGACTTGGAATTTTCCTCGGTTTCCTGCCCTGTTCGCCCCACTGCAAGCCGGAAGTGCAGGAGGACAAGGAACTGAACGGCGACTATGACTTCTACCGGCCTATTATCCGGGTGGATGTAATTTGAGAATGCGGAGGGCACCATGAGAGAAACAACACCCGATCTCACAAGGATCAGCAAGTATATCAGCTTGATCCTTCGGCACAAGCCGGAGGTTATTGGAATCCAGTTGGATACCCACGGCTGGGCGGATGTCAATGCGCTGCTGGCGGGTATCAGCAGGAAATACCCCATCAACCGGGACATTCTGGAGGAAATCGTGCGGAGTGATAAAAAGCAGCGATATTCCTTCAGCGAGGATGGGACAAAAATTAGGGCCAATCAGGGGCACTCCATCCAGGTAGATGTGGAACTGACCTTGACCGAGCCGCCGGAGATGCTGTACCACGGAACAGCCCGGCGGTTTGCCGCCTCCATCGAGGCCCAAGGACTGCTCTCCGGGAGCCGTCTGTATGTCCACCTTTCACCGGACCAGGAAACAGCGGAGAAAGTTGGGCGCCGGCATGGAGAACCTGTGATCTACCTGGTGGATGCCGGCCAGATGCACCGGGACGGATATTGCTTTTATTTGTCCGCCAATGGAGTCTGGCTGACAAAGGTGGTTCCTGCGACCTACCTGAAACGCTTGGAGGATAGATTGACACCGAATTGACCTATCCAACCGTTATGATTGTAGAAAGTAATTTGCAGCCGGAGGGAGAAGGAAAGCCTGGGCACCCGGCTGTGGGGCCGGTGTGGAACCTATTACTTACAGAAAAAAGGCTGAAGGAGGCGTCAAAATGGATGCCGTGAAACTTCCCAAGAAAGTCCGTATGGTCTGCTATGAGATCATGGATGGCAAAGAAGAAGCCTTGGACACCCTGGAATCCTTTGCTGATAAATACCCCCATCAGGTAGCAGCGGTCAAGGCCGAGGCCGCATATTTCAACCTGGACTATGAAAAGGCTCTGGCTTTGGATCTGACCATCCTTCCCTGGCTGGAGGAGTGGTATTACAGCAATGTGAGCGATGAACACATGATCGCCATGACGGTGGCCGCCATCCAGCTCCACCGGGAGCAGGAACTGATTGAGGCGCTGACGAAGGAACAGACGCGCATCCGGGCTGAGAACGGCCTCCCCCAGCGGGATCGGTTCTGTGACATCCTGATGGACTACCTCAAACGGGGCCTTATGCCCTTTGCGGACAACGACAAGAACTACCCCTACCATGAACCGGGGGAACCGCAGACAAAGGAGCAGCTCTGGGCAAAGCTGGTGGAACAGAATAAGAAGCACTCGCCAGACGATCCCGATGCCAGGCGGAAGCTCTATAACCACTGCTGTATGTTCGGAACCGCCATGGATGCCGTAGATCTCTTTGAGGAGATTCAAGGCGTGCCCATGGCTGACTCCTCCTATCGGGACGCAATCGCCCGCTATCTCTATTTAGGCGAACGGGAGAAGGCGCTCCAGACAGCGGAGCGGTTGGCAACATCGCGGCTGTGGGCGGTTGCCGGGCCGACGCAGGTGCGCCCCATGTCCTTCTTTGAGGACCCGAACCTGCGGGAGTTTTTGCTGGAACCGGAATCCCTCCGGCGCATCCGGGAAGCTGCCTTCATTGATGACGGAAGCTTGATCCGCAAGTAAATTGCTTGGAATTGGAGGGGCTGGAGCTTCATTAGGACGGCAAATCCTATTCCAACGATTATTTTGAGAGCCTGCACTATGACTTCATCAGCCGTTGTGACGGAGATGAGTGGCCGGAATAAAAGGAGGCGTGACAGATGTATATCGACAAATACTGGGGCAACTTTATCGGAGGCTCGGATGACAGCCTGAACCTTGTGGCATTTTTGGAAGACCTGAAGAAAGAGGAGATCCCCCTCAGCGAGATTTTTGCCAAGATAGGGCTGGACAAGCAGAACTGGGACTTCCGCCAGACCGTAAAGTATTTGGAGTTTACACACTCCGATGGCGTGGAGATGGACTTTCACTTCGCCATTGATGTGGTCACCGACCTGGCCGCCATCCTGCTGGAGTGCAGCGTCAGCGGCAGTGTGAACCTCCAGGATCTGGACGAGTACAACACCCCCTCCCGCCGCATCCGCATCACCGCCACGCCAGAGGAGCATGACGCCATGAACAAGGCCCTGGCGGATTTTGCCCAGAATCCGCTGGAATATGACCTCAGTGAGATGATGGACGATGAGGAGATCCAGGAGATGGCTCGGGATGTGGAGGCGCTGCGGAAGGAGCTGTACGAGGCCGCTGGCCGCAACCGAGACTACTATGTAAAGGCAGAGGACATGAAGAATCTGCTCCCCGACTGGGAGGAAGCCAGTGGCTGTATCGCCACCAACCGCATCACGGTGGAGGGCTGCAAGGTTGGCTACTGCTACCGGGAGAAGCCGGACGGCGACTGGGACAGCGGCTGGCGCTTCACCGCCGGTGATGAGAGCGAGGAGTACATGGACGATCCTAACAACGCCGGGATCTACGGCCTCAACACCATCTGCAACGACGATCCCGACATCATTCCTCTGCTGAACACCCCCGCCCCCTGCGCCTTTGAGCGGGATGAGAATGGCGTGTTCCAGCAAATCAAAGACTGGAAACCGGATGAGGACGAGGAGGACCCGGATATGGACATTTTGAAGCAGTGCCAGAAGTGGCATGAAAAGGGCCAATATCAGAAAATCATTGACGCGCTGGAGGCCATCCCTGCTGGGGAGCGTACCCCGGAGATGGACAGCGAACTGGCCCGCGCCTATAACAATCTGGCAGACCCATATAAGCCAGGCGGCAAAGAGATGCTCAAAAAGGCCATCGCTCTGCTCAAGCCCCATGAGGAATACTTTGCGGAAGACCACTGCTGGAACTTCCGTATGGGATATTCCTATTACTTTCTGGACCAGGAGGGCCGGGCATTGCCGTATTTCCGCAAGGCACTGGAGAAACTTCCTGGAGACGAGGACACCCAAAAACTCATTGATGACTGCGAGCACCGCATTTCTCTGCCACAGTTCTCGGAGTGCTTCCGGGAACGGACAGAGGACTGGTGGGAAACCTTTGCCGAGATGGAAGCGGAGCTGCGCCAGATGATGGACGACGACAAAGACCACACCCGCGGCGCCGAAATCGTGGCCCAAATGGAAGGAGCTTTGAACCAGGCGTTTGACGAAATCTCCTTCGAGATGGGCTTCAATGGCGAAAAGCATGAGTTGATCCTCACCCCGGAGGGTGACAAGGTCAAGCTGTTTGAGCTGATTTACTTCCAGAAGCACGCCCCCAAGGAGGTGCTGGAGCACTGGAACATCCTGGTGGGCCGTCAGCCCATCCGAAACATCGGCCTTCGCACCGACGATGGCTGGGACATCTCTGGGGAGGATGTGCAGATTTGGCTGGAGCAGCAGGGCAAAAACAGTTTCGCCCTCTCCGCCTACTGCGAAAAGCTGCTGCCCATGCTGGAGGAAGAAGAAGGCCGGGCCTGGTGGATGCTCACCACCCTCACCGACCAGGTGTTGGGCGAGATCCCCCACATGAGATACATAGACAGCTTTGATGTACTGGAGGCCCCCAGGGCAGAGCCGTCCATCCCCATGTCCCAGCTGCCGGACAAGCTGAAGGAAAAGGGAGCGAATCTCTCCACTGACCCGGAAGCCTATCTGAACAGCTACCTCGGCTACAAAATGGAACCCAACAAGGACCCGGATGCCGATTGGCGGCTGGATGTGATGGTCGGCTCCACCAACTGCGTGCCGCTCATCAACGGCTATCTGGATGCCGACAATGACTTCATGGACGCTCTCCATGCCGACGGCGCGGTGGCGGGCTTCTTCTGCTATCCTCTGGATACTCTGCGGGAGGAGGAAGGAACGGATAAGATTTTCGACTTCCGGGACAAGCTGGAAGAAGTGTTCACCACCGGCGACGGCCCGGAGGTTCTCACCCTCATCGGCGGAGCCACCGGCCTTTTCTGCGGCTATGTGGACTTCATCGCCTGGGACATCCGAACGGTGCTCCAGATGGCAAAGAAGTTCTTCGAGGACAGTGAGATCCCATGGGCCAGCTTCCACACTTTCCGCCGGGAGGCAGGCACAGTGAACCTGAAAACGCCGTCCGAGGAGGAACCGGACGATGAGGATCAGGTCCCCGAGCTGGACGAGACGCTGAAGGGCATGGACTATATCCCTTACACCCCGCAGAACGAAGAAGAATTCTTCCACCAGCTGGAGCAGTGGAACGACGAGGACGAGTACACCCGCTGCATCCAGGCCTTGAATGCCATCCCGGAGGATTGGCGGAACTACCGCATTGCCTACGCCATGGCACGGGCGCTGGAGAACTATGCCATCATTGGGGACCACGACGAGGGTACTCCTAACTATAAGGGAGATAAGGCCCTGCGCCGAGCCATCGAGGTGCTGGAGTCCGTCCGGGAGGAAGGACAGGATAAGGCCCAATGGAATATGCGGATGGCGTATGCCTATCAGTATCTCTATGGTCAGGAGGAAAAGGCCATCCCCTACGCCCAGCGGTGGGCGGAGCTGGATCCGGAAGACGAGGATGCCCCGATAGTGATTCAGGAGTGCCAGAAAGAGATCGCAAAGCGGGCCGAGGCAGAGGCCGAGGACGAGAGTGACCACACAGGCGTCTTCACCGGCTTTGTGCTGCTGTCCAAGGCAGAATGGGATAAAGAGCAGTTCATCCGGGACATGAAAGAAAAGTGGGACATTGCCGTGGATGAATACGACGCCAGCGAGGAGAAGGATGACGACGCGCTGGTATTCGAAGTGGGCGACATACTTGCCGCTGTCAGCCTGGCGACCTACCCCATCCCCGGCGGCGAGGCCGAGGGCAACGCGGAAAACAACTATATGTGGGAGGATGCGGTCAAGGTAGCCAAAGAGCACCGTGCCCACCTGATGGTAGCAGTGCTGGGCAAAGAGGAAGACCTTCTGGAAAAGGGCAAGCTGTTCACCAAGGTGGTTACCGCCTGCTGCCGCCAGGAATATGCCACCGGCATCTACACCAGCGGCGTGGTGTTTGAGCCTCGGTTCTATGAGGGCTTTGCCGACATGATGCAGGAAGACGAGCTGCCCATCTTCAACTGGATCTGGTTCGGCCTCTGGCGGGATGAGAATGGCATGAACGGCTACACCTACGGTCTGGATGTGTTTGGCAAAGACGAGATGGAGGTACTGGGTACCGATGCCAAGCCGAGCGATCTGCGGGACTTTTTGGCCAGCCTTGTGTCCTATGTGCTGGAGAACGATGTGGAACTCCACGATGGGGAGACCATCGGCTTTGCGGCAGACGATAAGCACACCATCACCCGCAGCCCTGGCGTCGGACTGCCGGAGGAGCAGATGACCCTGAAAATCTCCTGGGCGTCATCGGACGGTGACCCCGACGATGACGGAGATGAGGATGACCGGGACGGTGAAGCGCCCGAGGATGAAGAAACCGGTGTTCCCGCGGTCTACACCGAGGAAGAAATGGAAGCCGTCGAGGGGCATATCCAGCAGTATTTCGGCAAGTTCGAGAATGTGTTCCATGAGCTGTCTTCGCCGGATATCCATGTGGATATCTGCGTGGTGCCGCCCTCCGAGGAGCGGGACTACTACACCCTGGTAACCATGGGCATGGGTGCCCACCGGATGAATGTGCCGGAGGAACTGGCCGAATACAAGCTGGAGCGGGCGGAGCTTGCTATCGCGCTGCCAGGGAACTGGAAGCTGAAGCATGAGGACCTGAAGAATGAGCGGTGGTATTGGCCCATCCGCCTGCTGAAAACCCTGGCTCGCCTGCCCATTGCCAGCGATACCTGGCTGGGCTTTGGCCATACCATGGACAATGAGGATGACTTTGCAAAGGACACAAAGCTGTGCGCCGCCATGCTGACCGGTCCCCAGGATACCGAAGATGGCAGCGAGGTCTGCATCCTGCCGAGTGGCGAGGAGGTCAACTTCTATCAGGTGATCCCCCTCTACCGGGATGAATTGGAATATAAGCTGGCCCATGATGCGGACGCCCTGCTGGACAAAATGAACGGCATCAGCTTTGTGGTGGAGCCTGATCGTCAGGATGCTATCACTCGTGGCACTCTTTCCAATAATGATTTTGACGGTGAGATGGACGATGTCTCCTATCATATCGAGAGTATTGAGGAGAAGGGGTTGCCCGTTGACCCCATAAATGCTTATAACCTCTTTGCCATTTACCTCCGCTGGTGCATAGAGCATGATCTGATGGGCGAGGACTTTCTGAACGAATACGGCGAAGTGGCCAAACAGGTCAAAGCCGACCCTGCCAGTGTGGATCTGCGGGCGTTTATTCGGGACAAACTGAACGGGCAGATTATGGTTCCGATGTTCAATAAGGTTGGGCGAGCATTTACTTCTTACTACTATGGCGAACCTGATAGTCCAAATTTCCCCCGTGACATTGAAAACTATGCCTTGGAATATCTCGGCCCAGAAAAGTATTATTCCGATGAGTTCCAGTTTAAGGCCCCACTGTTCATCCCATTTGACGAGGACTACTACCAGGCCATGGCAAAGGTGATCGAGGAACGCTTCACCAACTGGCAGGGACAGGACTTCGACGAGGACACGCTGGAACCCTCCGAACTGGCTGAGGCGTTGATGGAGTATCTGGACTGTGAATGCACCTATTTCCCCTCCATGAAGGACGATGATCCCATCATGTCGGCATACAGCTATGCCAAACGGGAAAGTGTCAAAGAAGGCTTTGTGCCGGTGCTCATCAAGGCGGATGACGAAACGCTGTTGGAGTGTCTGGTGATGAACGCCGACCCGGAGAATGATTCGGACTTTTACGAATTTGACCTCAAAACTGTAATGGAGTACCGGAAAAAGATACTCTCTGCCCCCGTCAAGGACGGAAAGGCGGTTTTGGAGGAATTGACCGGCCAGCGCAAGGAAGAAGCCGAGGACGATGATATGGACTGGGAGGAGGAGATCCTGGGCGAGATGGAGGGCGGAGAACCAAACGACCGCTTCTCCAGCTACTGGGATGATGATACGGAGATGACCTATCCGCTCATCCTGGCCAAGATCCCGGTGAAGAATCCCTGGGAGATCTTCGCATACCTGCCCTTCGGAAACTGGAACGACTGCCCCGACACACCGGATCTGATGGCTGCGGCCAAATACTGGTTCGAGCAGTACGGCGCAGTTCCTGCCGCCATGAGCCACGATGAGCTGGAGTTCCTGCTTCCGGCCCCCGTCCCCAAGGAGAAGACCATGGATGTGGCGGTGGAGCTGTATGGCTTCTGCCCCGATGTCATCGACCAGGGACCGGAAGACGCCACCGTGGGCGCTTTGGCTGATGTGCTGCGGCAGTCCACTGTCTGGTATCTCTGGTGGGATTGATGGGAGATTTTGACTATGAACGAATACCTGAAGCAATATATTGAACTCCAAAAGCAGTTTCGAGAGACAAAAGGAAATCCAGACAGTGTCCGCTCTCTCTATACCTTCAAGGAGAAACTGGAGCAGTCGGAAGACAAACAGGCCAAAGAGATGCTGGTGGATGTGTATGATCTGCTGGACTTCAAGAAGGATGCCTACGAACTGCTCTGCCAAATCGGAAATCGTTCCGATAAAAAGACACTCAAGCGGCTGGGCATGCTGAAGGACTATGCGGAAAACTGGGGTAATCATTATGCCCTCCCCAAGCCCAAAACGCTGGAGGAAAAGCAGAAAGAGAAGGAGCGGCAGGCCCAGCTGGGCCTGCCCACCTTCCGGTATCACCCCAATCCGCTGGAAACCGGCGCTTTTGAGGAGTCCGCGGATGGCGTTGCCTGCGACTGCTGCGGCAAGACGACCCACATTTTCTATACAGGCCCCTTTTACGCTGTGGAGGATATTGAGTGCCTGTGCCCGGAGTGTATCTCCAGCGGCGAGGCGTCCCGGAAATACGACGGCAGCTTCCAGGACGATTGCTCCGTGGACGATGGCGTGGAGGACCCGGCCCGATTGGACGAGCTGATCCACCGAACTCCTGGCTACTGTGGCTGGCAGCAGGAATACTGGCGCGCCCACTGCGGCGACTACTGCGCCTATCTGGGCCATGTGGGTGCCAGAGAACTGCGGGCGCTGGGTGTGCTGGAGGATGTGCTGGACGATCCAATGTGGGATGACGAACATAAGGAAATGATTCAGGAATCCGTCAATGGCGGGCATCTGCAATGCTATCTGTTCCAGTGCCTCCACTGCGGAAAACATCTGGTCTGGATGGATTTTGATTGAGAAGGAGGTGCCTGCGCCAATGGAAAAAACCTTCCTCAACCCCGCTACAAATAAGCAGTGGCGAATTGAAATTGACGGACATGCCGTCCGAACCTGCTTGAATGGCGGGAAGGTCAAGGAGATCCTGTGCGACTCCGCTTACCAGGTCAAGAGCAAGGCGGCTAGCGCCATGATGGGCCAGATGCGAAAAGGATTTGTCTATCAGAATCCGGATGCCGCTGTTGGGCAGGCGCGGTGCCATCGGTTTGTCGGCAAGGACAGCAACGGTTTCATGCCCCTGGCTGCCGCTCTCACACGGGATGACTTCTTCCTGACAAGGGTGGTCAGAGATTTTGAGGACGAGACCCTCTATCACTTCGATGGCAGCGGGGAGATCCTTGAAACGGTCTCTCTGGGTGCCAAGCGGATGACCTATGAGCAGGTCCTCTGCCCCAATGACACCCTTCTTCTGAACAACAGCTATCTTTTGGAGCAGTTCTCACTCCGCACCCATGAGGTCACGCCCTTTGCCAACAAGAAAAACAGCATGAAGACCATGCTGGATGCCAGCGGCGACCTGGCCCTGTGGTACACAGGCGAGGAGATCGTCGTCTTTGACTTTGTCAGCAACACGGAGGTGCGGCGGGAAACGGTAAAATGCAAGAAGTCAAAAGACCCGGATTTTGCCTACTACTGCTTTGGAATGATCTCTCCCCGGCAGAGCAAAGCGGCTTACCGCGTCACCGAGGGTGAGTATGTGCTGGTCGATTTGAAGTCCGCCCAAAAAACAGTGATCTCCAATGCGGGACGGCATCCCTTCTTCTCTCCGGATGACCAGTGCTTCTCGGTGGGCGGCAAGTTCTATCTGACTCAGACCGGAGAGGAGATAGCCAATCCTTTCCCGTTTTCTGTCCGGCAGGGGCTGAGTTTTTCGGATACCTGCGCGGTGAGGACAAGGGGCAGTCTGATGGCTGTTCAGCAGGATCGTGGCAGCTCCCCCATAGAAGTATGGGATACCGGCAACGGCCAACTGCTGGCCACCATTGATGACCCCTTTGTAGTGCGGCAGGTGAATTTTGCCTTTACCCAAAGTGGGCTTGTCCTGCACACCGATTACGGGGCCATGAGCATCTATTCCTGCGCCCTCTGAAACGGAGAAGTGACCTATGGATCATGAGAGGAAAGAACTATTGGCTCAGAAAAAAGCGCAGCTCAAGAAAAGGCAGAAAAGAGCAGAGATACAGCAATACAAGGACCGTCTTACAAAAAGCATTGAACATTTTTCTCAAAAATACCGATACGCGGATGAAGCTGAAGCGCTCAAAATTGAAACCTTTATCTCAAAACTCAATTTTGAGCAGCCGGGGCAGCTGGCGATCCAAGAAGTTTGCCCATATCCCCATGGAAATGTCTACTTGTGCTTCTTAATGGGAACTGACGCATTATTTCAGATTTATGTATTTGGCAAGTATTCTGACATCATGAGCGATCATGATGCATGGGAAGTTTTCAGTCCATACCTGTTGCTTGTGGACGAGGATTTTATTCATTACACTTATATCAACGATAATGGCGAAGTCATGGAATCACAAGTATCGTAATGGCGGAGAAAGAGCGTGGACACCTATGAACAAAGAATCATTGACAGTAAAACTCCTGGACTTGGTCGAGGGGCGGGAAACTCCCGAAACCTGGAGGAGCTGGTGGGACGAACATGAGACGGAGTTGGAAGCCCTGCTGAGTCGGGGTGAATTTCTGAAACTGAAGCCCTGCCGACACGGTTTTCAGTGGGTCCCGGTGTTTGGCAGCCAAAAGGGAGCTATCGCCATTCTGGAAAAGAGCGGCACAGCATTTGAGGCCAGCAATCTCTACCAGGAGCGGTATCTGGCGGAGCTGGACGCTTTCTGCGAGGAACAGAAGCAAGTACAGCGGGAAAAGCAAGCGAAATTCAAGGCCGACAACCCGGAGCTGTTTCGACGCTACCCCAAGTTCTCCAAGGCGTTGGCAAAGGTGCTGGACCCCACTGATGAGATCCAGCCTGCCGCCACGGAGGCGCAAATCGCAGGCCGAGAAAGGGCGCTGGACTTCACGCTCCCGTCCCAGGTGCGGGAGTTCTTCCTGCTGACCGCAGGCATCCAGGCGTCCACAGGCGTGATCCTTTCCCTTGTCGGGATGTTTGATCTGACCATCCATGGAGAGCGGTATTGTGTGCTGGGCGAGTTCTGGAAAGAAGCGGACGGCGACCAACTTCTGCTCCGTCCCGGAGAGGAAACCATCTGGTACTACGCCCATGAGCAGGACAAGGTAAAGCGCCTCTGCAATGATATGGCAGAACTGCTGGAGAAGAAACTGGCGAGGTATCTCAATGAGCACTGAAAATATCGTCCATGAAAAACGCTATCGGGACTGGCGGGCGCAGTATAATGCTGTGTTTGCACCGGAGAACCGATCTCCTCAGCAAGACGAGCAGTTTTCGCTGACGGATGGATATTCCATCCGCTCCAAAACCTACATCTATGACGGCGATCTACATCTCTGCGGCAGTGAAAGCGAACTGCTGGACAATGAGGGCAAGGTGCGGTATGTTTGGCGTAATCTGGACACGGATGGTGAATTCTGTTCCCTGTTTCGCCACCGCAACGGAAAGTACTATCTGATCTTCCGCACCGAACTGTATGGATACAGCGTCCTGGAGGTGGAGAGCGGACAGGAGATGCACTATGTCCCTGCCTGTGTCCACCCGGAGGAGGGGCAGAAAGCCGAGGAAGTATTCATCTGGACCGGCGCGGACTATGACCCTGGCGCTGATCTGCTAGCTGTCACCGGCTGCATTTGGGCCTGTCCCTACTCCACTATCGTGCTGGACTTTTCCTGTCCGCTCCAGCCCCAGCCCCCGGAGCATTGGCTGGATCTGCGGCACATCGTTGACCCGGACAATACCCGGTTTGACGATATCGAGTTTGTCCGCTGGAGAAGCGACGCTCTGCTCCTCCGATGCTGCGATACAGAGAATGGCCGGTGGAAAGAAGCGCGAGTATCATTGGAGCGGTTGCAGTCCGTAATGTCACGATATCAAAAGGAGTGATGATATGGCAGGCGTATCCACTTGGAGCGGAATGCGGAACAAACTGGAGAATGATTACCTGTGCCCGGCGCTCCGGGGCCGCATCCAGTATTTTGCCACCAGCTACTGGGAAAGCCATGACCAAACAGGCCGGGCGGCCATTCGATTGGACGGCGTGGAGGTGCTGCGAAGCAACTACTATGCCTATGAACAGCATTATTGGAACAGATATCAGGCCCTGCGGCGGGAGGGTGTCGGAGAGGTCGACCCGAAGGCCCCCTTCCGGCTGGCCCATGAAGGGACGCTGAGCGACGGCTGTTTTGACAACGGTTTTTTCTATGAGGCGTTTCACGAATTTGACAACCAGAGCATCGAGAAAAGCCTTGTCAGCAAGAATCCTCTTGTCCGCATCTTTGCCCTCCTGGACCGCAGGCTGGGAAAGCGCCGCCTGCTGCCTTTGGAGGAATCCATGGAGCAAGAACTGGACTGGGTGCGGGCCTTCTATGTGATCCGGATGCAGGCCGAAGGGTTAATGGAAAAGGAATAACATTCAGGAGGAACTGCCATGTCACAGATCGCATCCTTTTATCTTCTCAAAGACGGCCGGCGGCAGGAACTGTCCAATGGCGACTGCTCTGGCGCGGTTTATATGGCCATCTGGGACTGGTGTGAGAGCGAGCTGGATTTGGATGTCCGTTTTCCTGCTCCCCAGACGGAGGAAACCCTGGACTGCACTCTGCTGAAGGGAGAGCTGGCGTCTAAACTGCTGGCAGCTCTGCGGGAGCAGAACCTCCCGGAGCTGGCCGCTAAAATTGCCACAGACTGGGATCTACTCACTGAGGCGGTACAAAGCGGACTTGAAACGCTGCGCTCCCATCTGGAACTGGTGCAGGGCGACGCTGCACTGCTGTATGAAATGTTGTAAGACGGAGGGATACCATGCTGGCAAAGCGGTTTAAACACATTTTACATGATCTGGGCATGGCTGGGCTGGAGCACCCTCTGTTCTACCATGCGCCGGTGGGCATCCGGTTTGAAATCGGCGGGGAGGAACCAATTTATCTGGACAGGAGTGCGGCGAAGCTGAAAACCAACCCCGCCTATGTTCAGGGGGCGCTGAACCGGGCCGCCGCAATCTATCAGGCACTTCCGGCAGTGCCGGACCTTCTGCGGATCGACGGGTATCCCGATGAAGAACCTGCCGAGTCCCTGCTGACAGTTATCCGGCAGCGAATGGGACTCCCGGTTCCCGATGAGCAACTTCCGGCCATAGAGCAGGATGAAGATGGGGATACCCATACACAAGTGCAGTTTTACTGGGATCTCAGCGGGATTACCTTTCAGCCGGAGCAACTTCTACAGGAAATCATTCTGGGGGATATCGGAGGCTGGAGCGGCTTTGTGTCCAGCGTCTATCTGACAGGGCCGGGACCGTTCCTCTACCACCTGTACGATGACCGGGGGCTGGATGTGCTGGGCAGTTCCAGAGAACTGCTTTTGCCGCTTTACCATCAGTTTCATGGCTGGATCTTGAAGTACGATCTGGAGAAAATCGACAGGCTGTTCGCTCCAGCAAAAGGATGACCGCATAACAGAGAAGGAGGCATCACTATGGGACTTGATATCTACGCCGGAACATTGACCCGGTACTATGCTCACAATTGGAAAACCGTTGTTCAGCAGTGGGCGGAGGAAAACGGATACGCCTTTAACCGGATTACGCCGGATAGAGAAGCTGCTGATAACGAGGAAGAAATGTCTCCAGCTGAAATCCAGGCGGCGGTGGAGAACTGGCGGGATCAGATCTTGAGCGCCATTTCTCAGCCGGGCCAGCCCCCCTACACTCCCTGGCCGGAGGACAATGAGAAGCCCTATTACACCGACAAGCCGGATTGGGATGCCTTCGGCGCTATGCTGCTGGTGGCCGCCTGCCATACATACGATGAGCCGGTGCCCCCCACCGTGGAAAAGGACTGGAACTTCGGAGAGCATCCTCTGGTCGCGCGCCTTGGATCAGATGAGGAGCGGGTGTGGTCCCTGTTCCGTGGGGCTACCTGGTGGCTGCCTCTGGCGGATTCCTTCTTATTTCAGGCGCCTCTGCCCACCGATGATCAGGCGATGATCGCCACCCTGGGCGGTCTGCGGAAGGAGTTGGAGAAGCTGAACCAGCTGGCGTGGCAGGCCGATGAGGATACCATCCTTGATTGGGCAGACACGGAGGGATACCCGGTAGACGGAACCGTGGGCCCGAATGGACAGTATAGCAAGGCGGACATCCCGGAACACACCCAGTATGACACCCAATCCCTTGCCAAGTTTGCCTTCTCCATGTTCTGGCGTGCCATGCGGTTTGCCGAGGAACAGCAGGTGCCCATTTTGCTGGATTACTGAGGAGAGATTTTATGGGATATGATGTAAGTTTTCACCCGATTTCACCGGAAGAAATGCGGGAATGGTATTTCACCCCGCTTACCTGGATACAGCAGGGGCAGGAGGAAAAGGTGATGGCCCTTGCCGCGCAGCACGGAATGGAGGATTTCTACGCGGAAAAATATCTGGACACCCTGCGAGTCGGGGCGGAGACAGAGCCTGATGAGTTATTTGATAAGAGCCATGGCTTTTACATTGCGGTGATCCAAGGCTTCTTCCGGGACTACTATTACACTAGAGGGAGCAGTTTTTCCCTTCTGATGGAGGAGAAGCCGGAATATGTCCGGTACTTCACCCCATGGGCGCAGGTGGTGCCAACAGCCTTTCCCAATCCGGCAGAAAATCAGATCATCGAAAACTACTGCTCCGGTGTGTACCTGTCTCGGGATCAGGTCACACAGCTCCTCCGGGATCTGGAGCAGGAACCAAAGGTGCTGGAAGATCTGGAGGGAGTTTGGAGCGATGGGCAGCTTGCGGTGCTGAAAAAGGCACTTGTCGCTGCGGCAGAATTGGGTGTCGGTCTGCTGGAAGCCACTGAGGTGGTGGAACCTAACCCTATCCGCCCCAATGAGAGTACGAGCTACTCAAACCTGTACCACTGCGACCGGGATGGGGTGTATCTCTACATGGATGCCGCCAGCAGGCAGATCGAGGATGCCATCAGGAGAAGCGAGGGACAAGTATGAGCAATAAAGTGTTCCAGCAAAACCTGAATGACAAAAAAGGCCACCAGCCTGGTGGCCCCTATCTCATTCAGATGCTGTTCAAAGAGCCGGTGGATATGCCGGACAAGGACGAAATGACCGCTGTAATGGAAAAGCACATTGGCGCTGTAGAGTGTTTCTGCCGTGATAAAAAGATGGCCGGCTTTGCCGCCCTGGATCATATCGCGGAATTTCAGGATGGCAAATGCCCGGTGCAGCTGATGGTAATGAAATGCGATAAATTCAAGGGTAAAGGCTTTGACGCCTTCCTGATGAGTCAGATGTGGGACTGCCAGGAGGACCGGGAGCGGATTTTCCGGGAGTGCCGGTATCAGGTGGTGGCCACCGATATGCTGGCTGCGGCGCTTCCGGCACTGGAGCGGGCCAACCTGGATGCCGACTTTGTGGAGGCCCTTGCGGAGCTGTACCCCACCTGTGAGGCGTTCTATTTCCAGAACTGCGGCAAGCTCCTACTAGCGGAGGATGTGCGTTCCCATCAGATCGAAGGCTCAGATCGGTTCATCCGTTTTGGCGTCAATGTCCGTTTCTTCAACATTGAGGGTACCGAGGATATGCTCATCGATACGGTGGGCATGAGTACCCTGTTCCTGCCGGATCTCCAGTACCACTTCCACGACATGGACCCCAATTGGGTGGTAAACCATGCCTACAATGTGGCATCCTATATTCTGGAGCATGACAACCCTATTAAGGATGGGGAAACGGTAGACGGCGTAGCGGATGGCCAAATGAGTCGGGAAATCCAGTGGAAGTGCCAGTATGAGGATGCCCTGATCCAGCCGCCCAGAGGAGTGTTGGACATCCATATGGGAGAATTTGCTGCTGGGCAGCGGTAAAATATAGTGCGTTTGGAGCAGATAGGGATGCTTTTCTTATATACAAAAGAGTAGGGGCATATTGCTTTTTGACTTGCGCCATCATGCTGCGTATTTTTGGCTCATGCAGTTGTGACCTGTTGTTAAAACAGCAGACAGACTTCTCGCTGCTCACAACATTGAGCCAAACCAATCAAGCTGTTGTATGTGGCACTGTCTCCCACCTTAATGATGCTTTTTGTGAAAAAGATCTGCTTTTATACATCAAAATGGTTACTCTCAGAGGACCTAAAATATGAGTTTGTGATACCGCATATAATACTTATGACTTTACTGTACGGACAGGCAACATCTCATCACAGGCCTCACACTGAGAGCGTGTCCCAAATTGTCTGACAGACCTCTTCTCGCTTTACAAAAGTAAAGCTGATGTGTGGGTACATGGCCTGATGCCGCAATACCTGTTGGTATAAGTGGGTCCCAATAAAAGTCTGATTTTTAATTGTGAACTGCCAACAGCATAAATCCGAAATCTGTACCACATGATCGTCTGGGGCAGTACCAATCACATACACCAGTTGTTTACCAGCTATTTGTGTAAGGAGTGCGGCATTTTCATAGGATTGTCTGTTTTGAGATCCTGCAAAATCCTTGTAGAGCTCCAGGATGTTATCTTTGCGGTCTACAATAACATTACTGCCTGACAAAGTATAATCTCCAGCAGGTAAGTACTGCGGCAGAATAATAACACCATGCTCGGCACACCAATCGACCATGGGAGATTTACCTTCGCGGCTGTCGCTACTAAGTACGGGCAGCCCGGACAAGTTTGCTAACAGCAATGCGTGCCGCCAGTTAGGATCGCCCTGCCGCCAGCCACCTTCAGTCCCAACACGGATATCATCTGGAGTAACCTGATAAGCAGATGCTGGCAATGATCTCCTTACATCTATATATCTGGTGCCCATCCGACGATGGAGCTCCAGACATATATGATGTCCCACTGATTCCACCAACGATTGTATCCTGGCATGTCTGCCGCGATTGAGCGCATCCAGTGCACACCGGATGGCAGTGGTACCTCTGTGCTTATCCAGTCTCCAGACCAGAGGCCACTTGCCGGTCTGCTGATACATATAGGTAGCCCATCCCACACATGGGCCAACCGATATGTCATAGCGGATATAATAGGCCACATCATCCTGCATAACTGCAAGAATTTTTACTCGATAGATACCATCCATTGGGATCTTAGGTGGGTACATTGACTTGCCTCCCAAACATATAGATTTAAGTTACTGACTGATTATAGGCAAGACAACTCAAATCTATCGGCAGACAATTTCTTTATGATTCACTCTTGAAAATCCACCCCAAAGATGTTAAGATTTTTTAAAAGAAACGAATTCCCCTTGGGTACCTTGTACTTGTCCCCCCGCAAACAAGCACATTGTCCCTAAATAATGACTCACAAAAGAGTCCGAGGAAATTCGTTTCCCCGGGCTCTTTTTTTATTTATTTTCTGTTTTAATCCCGGTTTTTGGCTTGATTCTGACTTTTACCGAACTTTTTCGGAAAAAGAATTGTCGAGCAGCTTGTGGTCAAAATGGTTGGACAAACGACCAGGTTGGAGTGGGATGACCACAAATTGCCAAATTGCAATCAGAAAGCGCCGGACCGCAGGGTCCGGCGCTTTTTTGCGTCTGGAGCTGATTCGAAAAAAACGGAACCTTCCCTGAAAAAAACAGAATGTCAGACGAGAGGAAAGAGAGGACCTCCGGAACTGCTGTGGACCGGAGAGCCGCGGATTTCTATGTGTATGTCTGGAACGGAAAGGAACAGGAGGGAACCATGAGAAGAATCGGCGATGATCGAAACACAGTACGGAACTATGTCGAGTTGGCCATCGCGCTTGTGATTGTCTGCGCCATCATGATCAGCGGGGTGCGAATTACTTTCGTAATCGGGCCGTCCATGTTGCCCACGCTGCAGGAGTACAGCTGGCATGTGGTCGTCGGGGTGCAGGACCCGGAGGTGGGGGACATTGTGACATTCCGTCTGCCGGATGAGAAGTTTTCGTATATCAAACGGATCGTGGCTGGACCCGGGGATACGGTGGACCACTGGGGGACCGCCATCACCCTGGGGGAGGACGAGTACTATGTGCTGGGGGACAATCGGGGAAATTCCCGGGATTCCCGGGCTTTCGGGCCCATCACGGGCGAAATAATCTGGGGGAGGCTGATATTTTGAGGCAAGAAAGGGAGTAGATCCGTTCCGGTCGGAGCAGGCCGGCGCATTCTGTCCCCGGGCGTATGGGCGCCCGGAGACTTTTTCCGCTCGGACAGAAGGTACGAATTCGAACAATTTGTAAAAACTTTTGTTTCAGGCCTATGCAAACCGCGGAAAATAAGTTACAATAACGGAAAGCAATAGTGAGACGTGGCCGCCGCCTGTCCGGCGCGGGGGGCCTCACACCAACAGCGAATATAAAAGGGGTTGAATCATGATGAGCGAACCGCAGTACAAGCGGGTACTCTTGAAGATCAGCGGCGAGGCTCTGGCCGGCGAGGCCAGCCGGGGCCTGGACTTTGGCGTCATCAACCAGGTCTGCGATGTCATCCGGCAGTGCGTGGAGATGGGCGTTGAAGTGGGCATCGTCGTGGGCGGCGGCAATTTCTGGCGCGGCATCAAGGACGGCAGCGGCAAGATGGAGCGCACCCGCGCCGACCACATGGGCATGCTGGCCACGACGCTGAACTGCCTGGCTCTGGCCGACGTGCTGGAGCAGCTGGGTGTGGAAGTGCGGGTCCAGACCGCCATCGAGATGCGGGCCATCGCCGAGCCGTACATCCGCTCCCGGGCTATCCGGCACCTGGAGAAGGGCCGCGTGGTCATCTTCGGCTGCGGCACCGGTAACCCCTTCTTCTCCACCGATACCGCCGCGGTGCTGCGGGCCGCTGAGATCAACGCCGATGTGATCCTGCTGGCCAAGAACATCGACGGTGTCTATTCCGCCGACCCCAACAAGGACCCCAGCGCGGTGAAGTACGACTCCATCACCTACGACGACGTGCTGGCGCAGCACCTGCAGGTTATGGACTCCACCGCCACCAGCCTTTCTATGGATAACAAGATCCCTGTGATCCTCTTCGCCCTCAAGGACCCCCAGAATATCCTGCGCGTCCTGAAGGGCGAGAAGATCGGCACCATTGTGAAGGAGGAACCGTGAGATGAACGCCATCCATAAGACTTACGACGACAAGATGCAGAAGACCATCGAGGTGGTCAAGAGCGACTTTGCCAGTGTCCGCGCCGGCCGCGCCAACGCCGCCGTCCTGGACAAGATCAGCGTGGACTACTACGGCAGCCCCACCCCCATCAACCAGGTGGCCGCCATCTCCTCTCCCGATCCCCGCACCCTGACCATCCAGCCCTGGGACAGCTCCCTGCTGAAGGCCATCGAGAAGGCCATCCAGACCTCCGACCTGGGCATCAACCCCCAGAACGACGGCCGCCTCATCCGCCTGTCCTTCCCCCAGCTCACCGAGGAGCGCCGCCGCGACCTGTCCAAGCAGGTGAAGAAGTACGCCGAGGCCGGCAAGGTTGCCATCCGCAACATCCGCCGGGACGCCGTGGACAGCTACAAGTCCATGAAGAAGAAGGGCGAGATCACCGAGGACGATCTGAAGGAGTACGAGAAGGAAATGCAGGATCTCACCGAGAAGAGCTGCAAGCAGATCGACGAGCTGACCGCCAAGAAGGAAGCCGAGCTCATGGCGGTGTAAGAGATACACCCCTGAATATGACCTGGTGCGGGGCGCGCTGCGTCCCGCACCAAATTCTGATTTGGTAGGATGTTAGCTATGCCCATCTTCAAAGCAAAGGAGCGGGAGACGCCCCAGGTGGACTTCTCCCGTCTGCCCCGGCATGTGGCCATCATCATGGACGGCAACGGCCGCTGGGCCAAGCGCCGGGGCCTGCCCCGGACAGCGGGTCACGCCGCGGGCGCGGAGACCTTCCGCACCATCGCCACCTACTGCAAGGACATCGGCCTGGAATATCTGACCGTCTACGCCTTCTCCACCGAGAACTGGAAGCGCCCGGCGGAGGAGGTCTCCGCCATTATGGGGCTTCTGAAAAAGTACCTGCTGGAGGCCATCGGCAAGATGGAGAAGGACCGGGTCAAGATGAAGTTTCTGGGGGACCTCTCGCCTCTGAGCGATGAGCTGAAGGAGCTGTGCCTCCGTACGGAGGAGATCTCCACCCACTACGACGGCTGTCAGGTGAACATCTGCCTGAACTACGGCGGCCGGGACGAGATCGTCCGGGCGGCCCGGGCTCTGGCGGCGGAGTGCGCCGCCGGTCAGCGGAAGGCGGAGGACATCACCGAGGCGGACCTGTCCGCCCACCTCTATACGGCGGGGCTGCCCGACCCGGATCTGGTGATCCGGCCCAGCGGGGAGCTGCGGCTGTCGAACTTCCTGCCCTGGCAGTCGGCCTATGCCGAGTTCTACTTTACCGACGTGCTCTGGCCCGACTTCACCCGGGAGGAGCTCAACAAAGCTCTGGCGGCGTATCAGGCCCGGTCCCGCCGGTTCGGAGGTGTGTGATGGGTAAGCGCATCCTGGTGGCGGTGATCTTCATCCCGCTGATTTTTGTGGTGCTGTACGGAGTCTCTCCCCAGTACCCCGTCGTGATCCCCGTGATCATTGCGGGGCTGTCCATGATCGCGGTGCATGAGGCCCTGTGGTCCACCGGATTTGTCAAGCACGCCCGGGTGTCGGGCTATTCCATCGCCCTGGCGGGACTCATTCCCTTCTGGGTGTATTTCAACGGCAACGAGGAGGGCGCGCTGGCGGGCCTGTTTATCTATGTGGTCCTCCTCTTCTGCGAGGCCATCGCCAGCCGCCAGACCCTGACCCTGGCCAAGATGGGGGGCGCCTTCTTCCTGGCCGTGATGATCCCCTTCTTCCTGTCCTCCTTTGTGCGTATCCGCAGCATGGAGCACTGGAAGTATCTGATCCTCATGCCCTTCCTGGCCGCCTTCGTCAGTGACGCCATGGCTCTCTTTGCCGGGATGTTCTTCGGTAAGCACAAGCTGGCCCCCCACCTCTCCCCGAAAAAGACGGTGGAGGGGGCCGTGGGCGGCTTCGTGGGCGCCATCCTGGGCATGCTCCTCTACGGTGTGGTGCTCCAGTTGGGCTTCCAGCATGTGGTGAGCTACCCCATGCTGGCCCTGTACGGCGCTCTGGGCAGCGTGGTGTCCCAGCTTGGTGACCTGTCCTTCTCCTATATCAAGCGGGAGTACGGCATCAAAGACTATGGCAACATTTTTCCGGGCCACGGCGGCGTGCTGGACCGGTTCGACAGCGTGATTTTCTGCGCGCCCGCCATCGAGCTGCTGGTGCGCCACCTGCCCGCCATCCTGTCCTGAGGGAGGGATTTTCGTGAAGCGTAAGATTTCCATTCTGGGCTCCACCGGCTCCATCGGCCGGCAGACCCTGGACGTGGTCCGCGCCGGCGGCGACACGGTGCTGGCTCTGACGGCCAACCGGGACGCGGCGCGGATGGAGGAGCAGTGCCGGGAGTTCCGGCCGGAGCTGGCGGTGATGATGGACCCGGAGGCGGCGGCTGACCTGCGCGTGCGCCTGGCGGACACCGACATCCGGGTGCTGGAGGGCATGGAGGGCCTCATCGAGGCTGCCACCATTCCCAAGGTGGACACGGTGGTCACCGCCGTGGTGGGCATCGTGGGCCTGCGCCCCACCATCGCGGCCATCCAGGCGGGCAAGCGCATCGCCCTGGCCAACAAGGAGACCCTGGTCTGCGCCGGTGAGCTGGTGATGAAGGAGGCCGAGCGCTGGGGTGCCCAGATCGTGCCGGTGGACTCGGAGCACTCGGCCATTTTCCAGTGCCTCCAGGGCTGCGCCGACCACGGCGAGGTCAAGCGCATCCTGCTCACCGCCTCGGGCGGCCCCTTCTGGGGCAAGACCCGGGCCGAGCTGGAGACGGTCACCCTGGCCGACGCCCTCAAGCACCCCAACTGGTCCATGGGGGCCAAGATCACCGTGGACTCGGCCACCATGATGAATAAGGGCCTGGAGCTCATCGAGGCCATGCGGCTCTACCGCCTGTCGGCGGAGAAAATTTGCGTGGTGGTCCACCGGGAGAGTATCATTCACTCGGCGGTGGAATACTGTGATAACGCGGTGATCGCCCAGCTGGGGGTCCCCGACATGCGCCTGCCCATCCAGTACGCCCTGACCTGGCCGGAGCGGGGGGAGGCGGTGGCGAAGCCCCTGGACCTGTTCGCCTGCGGCACGCTCACCTTCGCGCCCCCGGACGAGGAGAATTTCCCCTGTCTGGCGCTGGCGCGGCGGGCGGCCGCCCAGGGCGGCACCGCCACGGCCATCCTCAACGGCGCCAACGAGGCGGCAGTCGGCCGTTTCCTGGCCGGAGAGATCGGCTTTATGGACATCCCGCGCCTGGTGGAGCGGGCCATGGAGCATGTGCCCGCCGGGGCCGCGTCCACCCTGGAGGACGTGTTTGAAGCGGACCGGGCCGCTCGTGCCTGGGCCGCCGAATAACCCATCCCGCCTGGGGCGGCGCGCCAAGCGCCGTCCCATTCTGTTTCATCTGGAGGTTGTATGCTCTACATTATCATTGCCATTCTGGTGTTCGGCCTGCTCATCGCAGTGCATGAGTTCGGCCACTTCATCACCGCCAAGCTCCTGGGGGTGCGGGTCAACGAATTTGCCATCGGCATGGGCCCCGCCCTCTACAAAAAGCAGAAGGGTGAGACCCTGTACGCCCTGCGCCTGCTGCCCATCGGGGGCTACTGCGCGCTGGAGGGGGAGGACGAGGACACCGACGACCCCCGCTCCTTCCAGAACAAGGCCGCCTGGCGCAAAGTGATTATCCTGGTGGCCGGGTCGGTCATGAACTTCCTGGCCGGCGTGGTGATTTTGCTGATCCTGTCCATCCCGGCCACCGGGTACCAGCTGCCGGCGGTGGCGGGCTTCCTGGAGGGTTACGGCATTGAGGACTGCGGCCTCCAGGCGGGGGACCGCTTTGTGAAGGTGGACGGACATGGCGTGTGGACCTACAGCGACGCCAAGTATTTCCTGGACCGGGCCGGGGACACCGTGGACCTGGTGGTGGAGCGGGATGGGGAGAAAATCACCCTGAACGACGTCCACATCCCCTTCCAGACCAAGGAGACCGAGGAGGGCACCACCCGCCTGCGGGGCCTCCAGATGGGGGCCATCGTCCTGCCTGCCACCATCGGCAACCGCCTCACCATGACCATGCTGGAGGCCGCCGACATGGTGCGCATGGTGTGGTTCAGCTTGGGCGACCTGGTGCGGGGCGCGGTGGGTCTGCGGGATCTGTCCGGCCCCATCGGCATCGTGGACGCCGTGGAGGAGGTGGGCACCAGCACCGCCGAGAGCTACGGCGTGGCCGCCGCCCTCCAGAGCGTCTTTTACCTCATGGCCTTCATCGCCATCAACCTGGCGGTGATGAACCTGCTGCCCATCCCGGCGCTGGACGGCGGACGTATTTTCTTCCTGTTCCTGGGGGGCGTGTACCGCCTCTTCACCCGGCGCAAGCTGGACCCCAAGTATGAAAACGCCGTGAATATGGTGTGCTTCTTCTGCCTGCTGGGCCTGATGGCCGTGGTGGCGGTGAGCGACGTGACCAAACTCTTTTAGAAAGTGGGGAGGACCATGACAAAGCAGATCAAGGTGGGCAACGTCCCCGTGGGCGGCGGCGCCCCGGTGACCATCCAGTCCATGACCAATACCCGTACCGACGATGTGGCGGCCACCGTGGAGCAGATCCTCCGTCTGGAGGAGGCCGGGTGCGAGATCATCCGCTGCGCGGTGCCCGATCTGGCCGCCGCCAAGGCGGTGGGGGCCATCAAGGAGCGTATCCACATCCCTCTGGTGGTGGATATCCACTTCGACTACAAGCTGGCCCTGGAGGCCGCGGCGGCGGGGGCCGACGCGGTGCGCATCAACCCGGGCAACATCGGCGGGGAGGACCGGGTGAAGGCGGTGGCCGACGCCTGCCGTCAGCGGAACATCCCCATCCGCATCGGCGTCAACGGCGGCTCTCTGGAAAAGGAATTGCTGGCCAAGTACGGCGGCCCCACCCCCGAGGCCCTGGTGGAGTCGGCCTTCGGTCACATCAAACTTCTGAACCGCTGGGACTTTGACGACATCTGCGTGTCGCTGAAAACCTCCAGCGTCCCCGGCACCATCGCGGCCTACCGCAAGATGGCCGCCGAGAGCGACTATCCCCTCCACGTGGGCCTCACCGAGGCGGGCACCCCCCGCATGGGCATTTTAAAGTCCGCCGTGGGCATCGGAGGCCTGCTGGCCCTGGGCATCGGCGACACCATCCGGGTGTCCCTCTCCGCCGACCCGGTGGAGGAGGTCTATGCCGCCAAGGACATCCTCCAGGTGGTGGGCCTGCGGAAGGACGGCCCGGAGCTCATCTCCTGTCCCACCTGCGGCCGGACCAAGATCGACCTCATCGGCCTGGCCGGAGAGGTGGAGGAGCGGCTGCGGCAGGTCCACAAGCCCATCACCGTGGCGGTCATGGGCTGCGTGGTCAACGGCCCCGGGGAGGCCCGGGAGGCCGACGTGGGCATCGCCGGCGGAAACGGCGAGGGGCTCCTCTTCCGCAAGGGGGAGATCGTCAAGAAGGTGCCCCAGGCGGAGCTGGTGGACGAGCTCTTCCGCCTCATCGACGAGATCTAGTCAATAGGAGCGTTTACATATGCCAGAAATCCCATTTTTGACCCTCTTTTCCGCCCTCCCGGACACCGTGGCCGGGCGGAGCGAGGTGGCGGTTCTCCAGGTCAGCGGCGCGGTCATCCGCCGGGCCCAGCGGGCCCTGGAGGTGGAGCTCACCCCGCCGGGGCCGGAGGAGGGCCTGCGCCTCATGTTGGAGGACCTGCTGGCTCAGACCTACGACCTGAGCCGGGTATCCCTGGCGGTGGCCGGGGGAGGGGAGGACGTCCCCCCGGCGGTCCAGCCTGAGCCGGTCCAGGTGGCCGCAGCGGCCGCTCCGGTGGAGCCCGCCGTGCCGGTGACGCCCCCCGCTCCGGCGGAGGAAGCGGCGCCCACCCTGGACGCCTCAGCGGCAGAGGCCTTCGCCCGCACCGAGGCCATCCGCCAGGCGGCGTTGAAGAAGATCAAGGCCCCCGTGGTCTCCTCCGGCAGCAAGGAGAAAAAGGGCAAGCTCATCTTCGGCAAGCGGGACGTGAAGGGGGAGACCATCCCCATGCGCACCCTGGAACTGGACATGGGCACCGTGACGGTGGAGGGCGACGTGTTCGCCATCGACCACCGGGAGCTCAAGAAGCGCAAGGCTTGGGTCATCTGCTTCGACATGACCGACTACACCGGTTCGGTGCGGGTGAGCAAGTTCTTCAACGGCGACGAGGGCAAGCCCATCGTGGACGGCGTGAAGAAGGGCCAGCACCTGCGCATCCAGGGCCGCCTGACCATCGACCGCTTCTCCGGGGACCTGGTGCTGGAGCCCTACGCCATCCAGGAGGGAAAGCGCACCCTGCGCACCGACGACGCGCCGGAGAAGCGGGTGGAGCTCCACCTTCACACCACCATGTCCTCTATGGACGCCCTCACCCAGGTGGGCCCCAAGCTGGGCCCCGAGAAGAACGTGGTCAAGCGCGCCGAGTCCTGGGGCCACCGGGCCATCGCCATCACCGACCACGGCGTGGCCCAGTCCTTCCCCGACGCCTGGCACTCGGCCAAGAACATTAAGATCCTCTACGGCGTGGAGGCCTACTACATCAACGACGTGGACGACCGGGTGGTGGTCCACGGTGAGGCGGACCAGGATTTCCACGGCGAAGTGGTGTGCTTCGACATCGAGACCACCGGCCTGGACAAGCGCCGGGACGTCATCACCGAGATCGGCGCCGTCGTCCTCCGGGACGGCCAGGTGGCCGAGACCTTCAACACCTTCGCTGACCCCGGGCGGCCCCTGGACCGAACCATCGTGGAGCTCACCGGCATCACCGACGACATGCTGAAGGGGGCTCCCAGCCAGGCCGAGGCCATCAATGCCTTCCTGGACTTCGCCGCCGGACGGCCCCTGGCCGCCCACAACGCCGAGTTCGACATGGGCTTTATCGCCGAGGGCTGCCGGAAGATGGGGAGATCCTTTGAAAACACCTCCATCGACAGCCTCATCCTGGCCCAGAACCTGCTGCCCCAGCTCTCCAAGCACAAGCTGGACATCGTGGCGGAGCACCTGAACCTGCCCGCCTTCAACCACCACCGGGCCAGCGACGACGCGGCCACGGTGGCCTATATGCTGATCCCCTTCTTCAAGATGCTGGAGGACCTGGGGGTCCACACCCTCCAGGGCATCAATCCGGCCATGACCCGGCTGCGAGGCGCGGGCAAGGCCAAGCGCCAGCCCAAGCACCTCATCGTCCTGGCCAAGAACCAGCTGGGTCTGCGGAATCTGTATCAGCTCATCTCCAAGGCCCACCTGGAGCACTTCAAGCGCTATCCCATCATGCCCAAGAGCCTCATCAACCAGCACCGGGAGGGGCTCATCCTGGGCTCGGCCTGCGAAGCGGGCGAGCTCTACGAGGCGGTGGTGAAGCATAAGGACTTTCAGGAGCTCAAGCGCATCGCCTCCTGGTACGATTTCCTCGAAATCCAGCCTCTGTGCAACAACGCCTTCATGCTGCGCAAGGGCATTGTCCGCAGCGAGGAGGAGATCCGGGACTTCAACCGCACCATCGTGGAGCTGGGCAAGGCCCTGGACAAGCCCGTCTGCGCCACCGGCGACGTCCACTTCCTGGACCCAGAGGACGAGGTATACCGCCACATCCTCCTGGACACCAAGGGCTTCGAGGACGCCGACGCGGAGCTGCCCATCTACTTTAAAACCACCGGCGAGATGCTGAAGGAGTTCTCCTACCTGGGCAAGGAGGAGGCCTACAACGTGGTGGTGCGCAACACCAACCTGGTGGCCGACTGGTGCGAGAATGTGGTGCCGCTGCCCCAGGGCCTGTTCCCGCCCTCCCTGGAGGACTCCGAGGGTGAGCTGAAGCGCCTGGTGTGGGGCAAGGCCCACCAGCTCTACGGCGAGGAGCCCCCTCAGATCGTGGTGGACCGCATCAACGTGGAGCTGGACGCCATTCTGGGCCGGCACTACGACGTGATCTACATGTCCGCCCAGAAGCTGGTGCAGGACTCCCTGGACCACGGCTATCTGGTGGGCTCCCGTGGCTCGGTGGGCTCCTCTCTGGTGGCCTTCATGTCGGGCATCACGGAGGTCAACTCCCTGCCGCCCCACTACCGCTGTCCCAACTGCAAACACTCCGACTTTGAGATCGCCAAGGAGCTGGGGGCGGGCTGCGGTGCCGACATGCCCGACGCGGTGTGCCCGGTGTGCGGCACCCCCTACGCCAAGGACGGCTTCAACATCCCGTTTGAGACCTTCCTGGGCTTCGGCGGCGATAAGGTTCCCGATATCGACCTGAACTTCTCGGGCGAATACCAGGCCAAGGCCCACCGCCACACCTTTGAGCTCTTCGGCGAGAGCCACGTGTTCCGGGCGGGCACCATCGGCACCGTGGCGGAAAAGACCGCCTTCGGGTACGTGAAGAAGTACCTGGAGAAACGGGCCCTCCACGTTACACGGGCGGAGGAGAACCGCTTGGCCATGGGCTGCACCGGCGTCAAGCGCACCACCGGCCAGCACCCCGGCGGCATGGTGGTCATCCCCCAGGACCGGGAGATCTATGACTTCTGTCCGGTGCAGCACCCCGCCGACGACCCCAACACCGACATCGTCACCACCCATTTCGAATATCACTCCATGGAGTCCAACATCCTGAAACTGGACATGCTGGGCCACGATGACCCGTCCATGATCCGTATGATGGAGGACCTGACCGGGATGAACGCCCAGGAGATCCCCCTGGACGACCCGGACACCATGTCCCTCTTCACCTCCTCCAAGGCCCTGGGCTTTGAGAACGACAAGCGACTGGGCCCCACCGGCGCGGTGGCCATCCCGGAGTTCGGCACCTCCTTCGTCCGGGGCATGCTGGTGGACACCCAGCCCCACGAGTTCGACATCCTGGTGCGGCTGTCCGGCTTCTCCCACGGCACCGACGTGTGGCTGGGCAACGCCCGGGACCTGGTGGTGGACCAGGGCATCCCCGTCGGCCAGGCCATCGGCTGTCGTGACGACATCATGCTCTTCCTCATCGCCTGCGGCATGCCGGAGAAGCGGTCGTTTAAAATCATGGAGTCGGTGCGAAAGGGAAGAGGGCTTCCCGAGGGCGCCGAGGACGAGATGAAGGCGGCCAATGTGCCCGAGTGGTACATTGAGTCCTGTAAGAAGATCAAATACCTCTTCCCCAAGGCCCACGCGGTGGCCTACGTGATGATGGCCTTCCGCATCGCCTGGTTCAAGGTCCACCGGCCTCTGGCCTTCTACGCGGCCTACTTCTCCATCCGGGCCAAGGCCTTTGACGAGACCTATATGTGCCGGGGACTGGACGTGTGCCTCCAGAAGATGCGGGACATCCAGGCCAAGGACAAGGACGCCTCCGCCGTGGAGCAGGACATGATGACCACGCTGGAAGTGGTGTACGAGTTCTACATCCGGGGCTTCACCTTCCAGCACGTGGACCTCTACCGCTCCCACGCCACCCTCTTCCAGATGGACGAGGAGAACAAGAGCCTGCTGCCCCCCTTCACCTCCATCACGGGTCTGGGCGAGACGGCGGCCTGGTCCATCACCGAGCAGCGGGAGGGTAAGCAGTTCATCTCCATCGAGGAGTTTTCCGCCGCCTGTCCCAAGGTGTCCAAGACCCACATCGAGCAGCTCAAGGCCGCCGGAGCTCTGGACGGCATGCCCGACACCAGCCAGATTACACTCTTTGACGGATTTTAAGGAATACGGAAAGGCCCTACCGGCCTGACAGACCCAGCGGGGCCGGCAGTTTGCCGGCCCCGCTCTGCACATCCGCTCTTGACAAGAACTTCACTATATAGTATATTAGCGTGGTAAAGTGATAAAGCAGAGGAGGATGCTCCGATGACATACCGTATCAACACCCCCGAGGGCACCCGGGACCGGCTCTTTGCCGAGTGCCAGGAGCGCCGCCAGGTCCAGGGGCGGCTGACCCGCCTGTTCCGGCAGCGGGGATTTCTGGAGGTGTCCACCCCGGACACGGAATTTTACGATCTCTTTGCCCGCTCGGGCAGCGCCATCCCCCAGGAGCGCATGATCAAAGTCGGGGACCCCAGCGGCAAGTTCTGCGTCATGCGCCCCGACTCCACCACCCCCATCGCCCGGGTGGCGGCCAGCAAGCTGAAGGCGGTGGCCCTGCCTCAGCGGCTCTACTACGACCAGACGGTCTACCGGGCCAACCCCGCCCACAACGGCGGCAGCCGGGAGATCCCCCAGTGCGGCGTGGAGCTCATCGGCGCCAAGGGGAAGAAGGCCGACGTGGAGATCATCGTCACCGCCATTGACGCCCTGCGCTGCTGCGGGGCCCCCAAGTTCCACGTGGAGATGGGCCACGCCGGGTATTTCCGGGAGCTGGCCGGGCGGCTGGAGCTGGGGGAGGAGACCACCGAGGAGCTGCGCGCCCTCATTGAGGGCAAGAACTTCGCCGCCCTCACCGCCCTGCTGACCCCCTACCGGGGCGATCCCGCCTGCGCTGCTCTGGAGCAGCTCAGCCGCCTCTTCGGTGGGGTGGAGGTGCTCTCCCAGGCCGAGAAGCTGGCGGGCAAGACCCCCGCGGTGGACTACCTGGCCGAGCTCTACGACGAGCTCTCCGCCGCCGGATACGGCCAGTACGTCCGCTTTGACCTGGGCATGGTCCACCAGATCGACTACTACACCGGCGTGGTCTTCCGGGGCTACGTGGAGGGAGCGGGGGACGCCGTCCTCTCCGGCGGCCGGTACGACAACCTGGTGGGCATCTTCGGCCGTGAAGCCCCCGCCACCGGCTTTGCTGTGGACGTGGACGCGGTGGCCCGCACCCTGCCCGAGACCGCTCTGCCGGTGCTGCGCACAGTGGTGCACTACGAGCCGGGCTACCTGGCCCAGGCCCTGGAGGCGGTGGACAGCCGCCCCGCCGGTACCTGTGAGCTCTCCCCCTGCCGCACCCTGGAGTCCAGCCTGAATCTGGCCCGGGACAAGGGGGCCGAGTCGGTGCTGGTCTTGGATAAGGACGGAGAAAGGACGGTGCGGGTATGAGCGAGCGGCTGAAGATCGCCATTACCAAGGGGCGGCTGCTGGACAAGAGCATGGAGCTGTTCGAGGCGGCGGGGCTGGACTGTACGCCGGTGCGCAACCCGGGCCGCCGCCTGGTCCACTGCGTGCCCAACTACCCGCTGGACGCGGTGCTGGCCAAGGCTCCCGACGTCATCACCTACGTGGAGCACGGCGTGTGCGACCTGGGCATCGTGGGCAAGGACACCATCCTGGAGAAGGGCGGCTCCTTCTATGAGGTACTGGACCTGGGCTTCGGCAAGTGCCGCTTCGCCCTGGCGGTGAAGGAGGGCTCCGACTTCTACGGCACCTACAAGACCCGGCGCATCGCCTCCAAGTACCCGGAGGTGACCCGCGCCTTCTTTGCCAAAAAGGGCATGGACGTGGACATCATCAAGATCGAGGGCAGCGTGGAGCTGGCCCCCATTCTGGGGCTGGCCGACGCCATCGTGGACATCGTGGAGACCGGGGCCACCCTGAAGGCCAACGGTCTGGTACCCATCGAGGACGTGGCGCCGGTGAGCGCCCGGCTCATCGTGAATACGGCCAGCATGAAGCTCCACAAGGAGCTCATCGAGGACTTTATCCGCCGCTGTGAGGCGGAGCTGGAGAAGCGGAGGGAACAGGCATGATCCAGATCGTACGCGCCGACGGGTCCGCCGAGCAGGCGGTCATCGCCGGTATGAAGGCCCGCTCGGCGGCCAAAAACGCCGACATCCAGCGCGCCGCCGCCGCCATTCTGGAGGACGTGCGGCAGCGGGGCTACGAAGCGGTGGAGGAGTACTCCCTGCGCTTTGACAAGGCCGCTCCCCGGGAGATCACCCGGGAGGAGCTGGACGCGGCCTACGCCCGCTGCCCGGCAGATTTGATCGCCGCTCTGGAGCGGGCCGCGGCCAACATCCGGGATTACAATGAAAAGCTCCTGGTAAAGTCCCAGGAGTGGACCTCCCCCGACGGGGGCGTAGTGGGGCGCATCGTCCGGGGCCTCACCCGGGTGGGCATCTACGTCCCCGGCGGCACGGCGGCCTACCCCAGCAGCGTGCTGATGAACGCCGTCCCCGCCAAGGTGGCCGGGGTGGAGGAGATCGTCATGGTCACGCCCCCCACCGAGAATCTGAGCGACCCGGTGCTGGCGGCGGCGAAGATCGCCGGCGTGGACCGGGTGATCGCCGTGGGTGGGGCCCAGGCGGTGGCCGCCCTCACCTACGGCGCGGGCTTCATCCCCCAGGTCGATAAGCTGGTGGGCCCGGGCAACGCCTATGTGGCCGCCGCCAAGCGTCTGGCCTACGGCACGCTGGACATCGACATGGTGGCCGGACCCTCCGAGGTGCTGGTCATCGCCGACGGCAGCGCCAACCCCAAATTCGTGGCCGCCGACCTGCTGAGCCAGGCCGAGCACGACAAGCTGGCCTCCGCCGTGCTGCTCACTGATTCCATGGAGCTGGCCCAGGCGGTGGACGGGGAGATCATCCGCCAGACCGGGTATCTGAGCCGCTCCGAGATCATGGAGTGCTCCCTGCGGGACTTCGGGTGCGCCGTGGTGTGTGAGAATCTGGATGCCTGCGCGGCGCTGGCCAACCAGATCGCCCCCGAGCACCTGGAAATCGTCACGGAAGATCCCCGAGCCCTGCTGCCCAACATCAAAAACGCCGGCGCGGTGTTCCTGGGGGCCTGGTCCCCGGAGCCGCTGGGCGACTATCTGGCCGGGCCGGACCACGTGCTGCCCACCAGCGGCACCGCCCGCTTCTTCTCGCCCCTGAGCGTGGACAGCTTCCTCAAAACCATGAGTGTCATCCAGTACGACCAACAGAGCTTGTCCCCCATCAAAGACCAGATCATCACCCTGGCCGAGGCGGAGAAGCTCACCGCCCACGCCAATTCCATCCGGGTGCGGTTTGAGTAAAGGAGAAGGACGATGAGAACAGCACAAGTGAACCGCACCACCAAGGAGACCGACATCCGTTTAAAACTGTCTCTGGACGGGGGCGAGGTGTCGGTGTCCACCGGCATCGGCTTTTTTGACCACATGCTCACCGCCTTTGCCTTCTATGGCGGCCTGGGGCTGGAGCTCACTGTCAAGGGCGACCTGGAGGTGGACGGCCACCACACGGTAGAGGACACCGGAATCGTCCTGGGGCAAGCCTTGAGCCGGGCCCTGGGGGACCGGAAGGGCATCCGCCGCTACGGCTCGGCCTTCGTGCCCATGGACGAGGCCCTGTGCTTCACCGCCCTGGACTTCTCCAACCGGCCCTTCCTGGTCTTTGACGCGGAGATGCCCCAGCCCATGATCGGGAGCTACGATTCCTGCCTGACGGTGGAATTCATGCGGGCCCTGGCCATGAACAGCGGTCTCACCCTTCACCAGAAGTGCCACTACGGCGCCAACGCCCACCACATCACTGAGGCCCTCTTTAAATCCCTGGGCATGGCCGTCAAGGAGGCCGTCCAGGTCACCGGCGGGGGCGTCACCTCCACCAAGGGGGTGCTGTGATGGGCTATACCGCGATCGTGGACTACGGCGTGGGCAACCTGAAGAGCGTTACCAACGCCATGCACTACTTGGGGCTCCCCACCCGCATCACCGGCGACGCCAAGGAGCTGGAGATGGCCGACGCCATCCTCCTCCCCGGTGTGGGGGCCTTCCCCGACGCGGCGGAGCGCCTGCGCCAGACTGGCCTGGACGCCGTACTGCTGGCCCAGGCGGGGAAAAAGCCCATTCTGGGCATCTGTCTCGGCATGCAGCTTCTCTTCGAGCAGGGGGAGGAGGTGCGGGAGTGCGCCGGCCTGGGGCTCATCCCCGGCTGTGTCCGCCGCATCGAGACGGCGGAGAAGCTCCCCCACATCGGGTGGAACAGCTTACAGTTCCCCAACCCGTCGCCCCTCTTTGCGGGCGTGGAAGCGGGGAGCTATGTCTACTTCGTCCACTCCTTCTGCGGCGTGGCATCCGACCCGGCTACCGTTCTGGCCCGGACCGACTACGGCACCCCCGTGGTGGCGGCGGTGGGGCAGAACGGGGTCTACGGCTGCCAGTTCCACCCGGAAAAGAGCGGCGAGGTGGGCTTACAGATTTTGCGGAATTTCGGAGGGCTGAACAGATGATCTTGTTTCCCGCCATTGATTTGAAAGACGGCAAGGCGGTGCGCCTCTACAAGGGCGACTTCGCCACCGCCCACCAGGTGGCCGACGACCCCCTGGCCACCGCCAAGGCCTTTTACGACGCCGGAGCCCGGCACATCCACATGGTGGACCTGGACGGGGCCCGCAGCGGCGCGCGGAAAAACGGGGCCATCGTGCAGGCCGTGGCCGAGCAGTCCGGCCTGAAGGTGGAGCTGGGGGGCGGCATCCGCTCCATGGCCGACCTGGAAGAGGTCTTTTCGCTGGGTGTGTGGCGGTGCGTCATCGGCTCTGCCGCCGTCAGCGACCCGGACTTTGTGAAAGAGGCGGTGGAGAAATACGGCGAGCGGGTGGCCGTGGGCATCGACGCCATGGACGGCATCGTCAAGACCTCCGGGTGGGAGCAGTCCTCCGGCCTCGATTACCTGGACTTCGCCAGGTCCATGGAGGCCCTGGGGGTGAAAACCATCATCTTCACCGACATCGCCACCGATGGCATGCTCTCCGGACCCTCCTTTGGGCGGCTGGACGCGCTCCAGAAGGCGGTGAACTGCCAGATCGTGGCCTCCGGCGGGGTGGCCTCCAACGGGGACCTGTTCCAGCTCAGCGGCATGGGCCTCTACGGGACCATCATCGGCAAGGCCTGGTACGCCGGGACGGTAGACCTGGCCGCGGCCGTGCGGGAGGAGGGTGCCCAGTGCTAGCCAAACGCATCATCCCCTGTCTGGACGTGCGGGACGGCCGGGTGGTGAAGGGGGTCAATTTTGTCAACATCCGGGACGCCGGCGACCCGGTGGAGCTGGCCAAGTTCTACTCGGACCAGGGGGCGGACGAGATCGTCTTTCTGGACATCACCGCCACCAGCGACGCCCGGGACACCGTGGCGGACGTGGTGGAGCGCACCGCGTCCCAGGTGTTCGTGCCCCTCACGGTGGGGGGCGGCATCCGCACCGTGGAGGACTTCCAGCGGCTCCTCCGGGCGGGCGCGGACAAGATTTCGGTAAACTCCGCCGCTGTGGCCCGGCCGGAACTGATTTCCGAGGCCGCCGAGCGCTTCGGCTCTCAGTGCGTGGTGCTGGCCGCCGACGCCCGGGCCCGTGGGGACGGCACCTGGGAAGTGGTCGTGGCAGGTGGACGGAAGCCAACCGGCATCGACCTCATCGACTGGGTCAAGAAGGCCGAAGCTCTGGGGGCGGGGGAGATTCTGCTCACCTCCATGGACGCCGACGGCACCAAGGCGGGATTTGATCTCGCCATGACGAAAGCCGTCACCGACGCCGTGTCCATCCCGGTGATCGCCTCCGGCGGCTGCGGGTCGCTGGAGCACTTCGCGGAGGTCTTTGAGGCGACGAACTGCGATGCCGCCCTGGCCGCCTCCCTCTTCCACTTCGGGGAGCTGACCGTCCCCCAGGTGAAGGACTACCTCCGCACCAGACACATCCCCGTGAGGTGAACCATGGACTTTGATCTTGATTTGCTCTTTCAGAAATCGGACCTGATCCCCGTCATCATCCAGGACGCAGAGACGAAAGACGTACTTATGCTGGGCTTCACCAACAGAGAGGCGGTGGAGCTGACCCTAAAGACCAAGACCGCCTGGTTCTGGTCCCGCAGCCGCCAGAAGCTGTGGAACAAGGGAGAGAGCTCGGGCCACTTCCTCCACGTGAAGAGGATGGTCACCGACTGCGACACCGACACGCTGCTCTACTTCTGCGATCCCGTGGGCCCTACCTGCCACACCGGGGCCAGAAGCTGCTTTTTCAACGAAATTCCCATGAAGGGAGAGGAGGATACCCATGAATGATACCCTGGCCAAGCTCTATGCCGTGGTGCAGGACCGGAAGGCCAATCCCCGGGAGGGGTCCTATACCTGCTATCTGTTCGACAAGGGGCTGGATAAGATTCTGAAAAAGGTGGGCGAGGAGTGCTCCGAGACCATCATCGCCGCCAAGAACGGCGTCCAGGCCGACACGGTGGGGGAGATCTCCGACCTCATCTACCACCTGACCGTCATGATGGTCCAGGAGAACATCCCGCTGGAGGCGGTGATGGAGGAGCTTGACCGCCGCAGCCAGAAGATCGGCAATCTGAAGCAGTTCCACCAGAGCGACCACAATACTTAATAAGAGACGGGGACCTGTTCGTTAAAACAGGTCCCCGTCTTTTAGGTTCCGCCGCAGCGGCGGCACAGGCGGTGCAGGTGAGCCAGGCGAAAAAAGAGGGGGCCGTCCAGCACCCCGGTCTGGGCCTGGCCCAGCATCCGCTGGAGCCAGAGCACGTTCTGGATGGAAGTGCCGGAGTGCCGCCCGTCCACCGGGCCGGGCTGGGGCCCATTCAGCACCTGGGACAGCTCCAGGAACATGGCCTGGGCGGGCTGGAGGGCGGCGCTGCGGCCGCCGGGGGGGATGGGAGTCCAGTCGTACAAGGGGAGCGCCTCCTTTCCTCAGGGCAGCAGAGTGGCCAGGGGCAGGGCCTGGCCGTCGATGATGACGGTGTCCCGAATTCCGGCGTAGGCCTGGTAGATGGCCTCCCAGGTGGTGCGGTCCACCTCGCCGGTCTCGGGGAGGCCGGAGGCCCGCTGGAAGGCCAGCACGGCCTGCCGCGTCTCCTCGCCGTAGATGCCGTCCTGCTCCGGGCCGGGCACCTGGGCGTAGAAGGAGGAGAGGACCTCCAACAGATACTGGAGGACCCGCACGCCGCCGCCCCGGCTGCCGGGAGAGAGACGGCCGTCGTCCAGCTGGAGGAGGGAGTCCTGGTAGTCCAGCTGACCCTCGCTGACCAGCTCCGCCAGATCCCGGATACCTACATAGAGATAGACCAGCCGGTACCAGGTGGCCTTGCCCACCACGCCGTCCACCGCCAGGCCGAAGATCTCCTGAAAGCGGCGGACCGACTCCTCGGTCTGCTGGTCAAAGATGCCGTCCACCTCTTCGATGGTGGGGAGGGCGGGGTAGTCCCGGGCCACTTGGTTGAGCATGGTCTGGAGCTGGGCCACGTCGGCGCCCCGGTCGCCCCGGCGCAGGGGAGAGCCGGGGTAGGAGTTGACGATACCCATGACCGGCGCGTCGGTGACCAGCTCGATGTCGGGTCCGTAGTAGAAGCGTAGGATGGACATGGCGTCGTAGCCCTCCTGGGCCAGGGCCTGGCTCCCCCACTGGGAGAGCCCGTCGCAGGTGGTGGTGGTACCGTTGCAGAATTTGGCCGCCAGGGGTTCGATGAAGCCCTCCCGCCGCAGGTAGGAGGTGAAGAGCTCATCCACCAGGCGGTCGATGTTCTCGTAGGTGCTGCGGCCGTAGATGAATTTCTGGTCGTAGGCGGTCTCGGAGGTGATCTGGAAGGGGTAGCCCCGGCTGGGGTAGAACTCGGTGTACACCCGATTGAGGGCGAAGGAGATGATGGCCAGGATATTGGCCTCCAGGGCGGCGGGCTCCCAGGTGGGGTAGATCTCGCTGGAGGCCACGTTCTTCACGTAGTCGGGGAAGGGGACGGTGACGTTTTCGGAGCTGCTGCCCGGCGCGCCCAGGTGGACGGTGATGGTGCGGGGGATGTAGGGGACAGGGGGTACGGCCATGGTTTCACCTCCTTCAGAGCGTGGGGGGCGTGATGACAGTGGTGCTGCCGTTGGCGGAGCCGATGGTCTCGGGCCGGGACAGGGGGACCAGCTCCACGTCCTGAATGGTCTCTACGCCGGGGTAGACCTCAATGCCCTCCACCACCTGATAGCCATAGCCGGGGGCCTCGCACCAGAGGGTGACCAGGGCGTAGGGGGTTTCTCCGCCGGGGCTGGTGCCCTGGGCGAGGTCGGGGGTGGGGAGGCGGACCGGAGACGTGAAGCCGCTCTCGTCGGTGACCCGCAGGGCCAGGAGCGTAGGCTTCCCGCCGGAATTGGGCTGGAGCAGGGCGACCAGTGCGCCCGAGACCGGGAGCTGTGCCCGGGAGGTAAAAACGTGTGCAATGATGGTGCCGGATGAGGCCAAGCTGCATCCCTCCTTTTATGGGAAATCTATGTGCCGTCTGACCGCCCTAGCACCGCAGAAAAAAATCTCGAAAAATTTTACAAAACCTCTTGCCAAACGAAAAAGAGTGTGCTATATTATATGAGCTGTCTGAGATAAGCAGTCAGAAATCCGGGTGTGGCGAAGTTTGGTATCGCGCCTGAATGGGGTTCAGGAGGCCGCTGGTTCAAGTCCAGTCACTCGGACCAAGTCCGTATTCCGCAAGGAATACGGACTTTTTCTTTTCCTTCGCGCATCAAAAAAACCCGGCCGGCAATCTTTTGCCGGCCGGGTTTTGCCGCAAAGCGGGCCGGCGAGGCCGTACTTCGGGCGTGTGGGCAGGGTGCCACGGGGAAGGGGAGGGGTAAGTACGCCGCCCGAAGGGGCGGCGCGCTGGAGCCTCAATCGCAGCCGCAGTTGCAGCCGGAGAGCAGCCGGAACTGGTCGATGGTGCCGGTGACCACGAAGCGGTGGCTGGCCTGGGCGGAGGACTCCTCCTCGGCCTGAGCGGCGGCACACAGGAACTGGGGCACGGAGACGTAGCAGGAGCTGCCGGTCCGGGCCTGGTTCCAGGTGTTCTGGCAGCCGCCCCAGCAGGAGCAGCCGCAGCGGGAACGGCTCTGATTGTTACAACAACACATATGTGATTCCTCCCCATCAGAAGTGGCGGGCTTTTGCCCACAGCCCATGCTATGCGCCGGGTGCGGGGAGGGTTCCACGATCAGGCCAGGGCGTCTTTGAGCCGCTGGATGAGGCCGTGACTCTCGATGTAGCGCCGGGCGGCAGGGGGGACCAGGTGCTCCCAAGGCTGGCCCTGGGCGATGAGACGGCGGACCTCGGTGCCGCTGGTGAGGCGCTGGCTGTCGTCCCGCACCCACAGCACCTCCGTGCGCAGGCCCAGGTCCTCCAGTACCTGCCGCTTGTGCTCGCCCCACTGGTCGTAGATGGTCACGTAGTAAGCGGCATCGGGGGGCGCGAAGTTGGCGATGCGCTCGGGGTACTCGATGGGGAAGGGGATGACGTCGAAGCGCTCCCGGGGGAGGCCGGCCTCCACCAGACTGTCCCGCAGCATGACCATCCGCTCGTAGTAGGTGAAGGGGTTGGCGTTGCGCTGGGAGCGGGCCAGCTCCCGCACGCCGTCGGGCTTCTCCTCCCAGGGCGTGAAATTGGTGACCCCCACCAGGAGGTGGTCACAGCGCTGGGCTCCCGCCAGCAGGTATTCCATATGACCCAGGTGGAGCCCCTGGAAGCGCCCCATGATGACGCCGATGGAATCGTTCATATCGTCTCTGCCTCCGGTCAGATTGAATTTCAGCACAGGATATCCTAGCCGAAAGCAGACGAAATGTAAAGAAAAACCCGGACTTTATAGAAAAAAACAATGAAAACCGGGAGGAGGATTTGACGCGGCGGGGAAAATAAGGTAGAATGACGGTAAACGACGATTTACAGGGAGGACCATGCCCATGTGGGGGACCATTTTCAATCCCGAGAACGGCTTTTTTCAAACCATCGACCGCATCTTCACCGTCGTGGCCATGAGCTTTTTGTGGGTGGTGCTGTGCATCCCGCTGGTGACGGCGGGACCGGCCACGGCGGCGCTCTACTACACCATGGTCAAGTGCTGGCGGCGGCGGGAGCCCTTCCCTTATAAAAACTTCGTGGAGAGCTTCCGCCTCAACCTCAAGACCGGCCTGTTGGCGAGCCTGGTGTGCCTGGTGGCGGCGCAGGTGGTGGCGATGCTGCTCTACATGTTCTACCAGATGGCGGCCAGCGGCGACCGGACCGCGATGGTGCTGCTGGTGGCCGGCGCGCTGCTGGCGCTGGTGCTGCTGGGCTATCTGGCCTATCTCTTTCCCACGCTGTCCCGGTTCGATGTCCGCCTGGGCGGGCTCTTCTCCCTCAGCGCCCGGCTGGCAGTCGCCCACGCGCCCACCACGCTGGCTTTGGGCGTGCTGCTGCTGGTGGTGGGCAGCGTGATCCGCTTCTGGCCCTTTGGGCTCTTCGTTCTGCCGGCGCTGACGGCGATTTGGGCGTCCCTCCTGCTGGAGCGGGTGTTGAAGTCCGAGATGCTGCGCACCATGGAGCTGCCCCCCGAGGACGAGCGCCCCTGGTATCTCCGCTGAAACGAAAAATGCCCGCCGTCTGGGGAACAGACGGCGGGCGTTTTTTGCGCTTATTCGATGTGGACGTGGTTGTTGATATGGTCCTTGCAATAGCAGTAGTAGCCGTTGCACTTGGAGCAGTAGCGGAACTCCATGTCCGGGTAGTCGGTGTCGGTCTTGCCGCACACGGCGCACTTGTGGATGTAGCCCTTCTGCTGCTGAGCTTGCCGGGTGGCCTTCTTGAAGTTGATGGTCTGCCGGGAGGTCTGGTGCTGCACCCGGCGCCTGGCGTAGCCCAGGGTGTTCCTCAGGTCCGAGGCGAAGAAGAGGAAGTAGTTCAGGATGGCCACCAGGGGGAGAATGGCCCCCGCCAGATCCAGGGCCAGGAGGCTGCTGAGCACCGACCAGGCGAAGAGGGCGGCGTCCACCCAGGCCAGCCACTTCACCTTGATGGGGATGATGAAGAAGAGGAGGACCTGGAGGTTGGGGTAGAGGGTGGCAAAGGCGAAGAAGAGGGACAGGTTCACATACCGCATGGTGACCAGCACGGCCTTGTCGCCGGTGGCCAGCGCCAGGAAGCCGAAGAGAATGTTGAGCACCACGCCGGAGAGGTAAAAGAGGCTAAACTTTGCGGTGCCCCACTCCCGCTCCAGGGCGGAGCCGATGAACCAGTAGAAGTAGAGCTCCAGCAGCAGCAACACGCCGCCACTCATGGGCACGAACACGAACGTGACGAGCCGCCAGATCTCCCCCTCGAGCACCAGGCTGGGGAAGAGGGCCAGGGCGGCGGACAGGGACACGCCCCGGCCGAATTGGTTGAGCAGGTAGACCAGAGCGGTGCCCAGGGCGACAATGGTCATCAGGTTGGGGATGCCGAACCGGGGGTGCTTGCGGCAGAAGCGGTCCAGCATCGTCTCGATGGATCTCAAATCAAACCCTCCTAAGGTAAAATATCTCAGCGCCTACCAGTGTAGCAGGATGGGCGGAAAAAATCCCGAACAATTTGTAAACTTGAGGGATTATTTCAGGACTTTCCGCACGGCAGCTTTCATCTGGGGGGTGAGCACCTTGGAGGCGGCCCGATAGGGGAGGGGCGGAGGCGTGAGGAAGGTTTTCTCGGTGGCCTCATACCCCCGGGCGCGCAGGGAGGCGAAGAAGGCGGCGCGCTTGGGGCTGGGGGCGCTGGGAGAGGCCAAACGGGGATTGCCCTTGATGGCCTCTTCCACGGGGCGCTCCACGAGGCCCGCCCGGCCGGAGATGGCCTTCAGTACAGCGCGGCCCTTCTCGGTGTTGGCCAGCACCAGGGAGATGCCCTCGTCCCGCTGGGTGGGCAGGTCTACCTGCTCACTCAGACCCCAGAAGTCGCCCAGGGTCAGGTCAGCGGGGCGGCGGTGGAGGTCGGTGTAGGGGCACTTGGCGCAGCAGGGCCGCAGGAAAATGCCCATGCCGAAGCCCCGGCCGAAGGTAGTCTGATAGAGGGGGGCGCTCTGCTGCTTGCCCCCGTTGAAGGTGAGGGTGAGGTGGGCCTTCTTCCAGCCGTGGGACTTGTCCCGGAACTTGAGGGAGGTCACCTGCTTTTTGGCCTTCTTCTCGGTCTGCTCCACGAAGGAACGCAGCACCTTGGGGGAGGGCACGCCGTGGCACACCAGGTCCACGGTGAGGAGGTTGTCATACGAGCGGCCCAGGTAGCGGTTCAGGCCGTCGATCTGGCAGGCAGTGCCGGTGAAGAGGACGGGGGTCCCCAGGTCCAGCAGCTCCCGGGCCTGCCGGAAGGTGTTGCCGATGGCGCTCTGGACGTACTTGGAGCCGCGCATGGGGGCCAGCTCCTGCTCGGTGCGGGCGCAGACATGGCGGGCGGTACGGCCCTGCTCCAGCACCGCGCCGAACACGGCGCCGCCCTGGTCCAGCACTCGTTTGGCCAGCAGGGAGAAGGCGCCGCCGGAGGTGGAGGCGGCGCGGACCTGGCTGTCCAGGGCCCACAAGGCCCAGGCGTCGGTGGCGCAGTCGCTGTGGACCGAGGGGGAGAGCTGGGGGCAGGCTCCCTCGCACTTGCGGCAGAGGATGCAGTTCTTGCCCACGGTGGGACGGAGGAAGCCCTCGTGGTCCTCGGTCATGGTGATGGCCCCCACGGGGCAGACCTGGGCGCAGGCCGCGCAGCCGGTGCAGGCCTCAAAGGAGCACAGGTTGGGCCCCTTGGCGGGGGCGGGCTTCACCACCTGCTCGGGGGGGATGGGGCGGCCCTCCAGGGCGGCGTCCAGGTAGGCCAGGGCGTCGGCCCGGGCCTCGGCCAGGCGCTTCTGGATGGCGTCGTAGTCCATGGGGGCCTCCACGTCGGCGGTGGAGGGGAGGCCGATCACCCGGTCGGCGCAGCCCAGGCGGCTCAGGAGGCTGTAAATGCGGCTGGCGGTGGGGTTGGCCTTCTCCTTTGGAGACATGGAGGTGAAGAAGGGGCGGCTGAACTGCACGGAGAACACGGCCCCGTGGAAGGAGTTGGTACACACGCAGGCGGCGTGCTGGAAGAGGCCCAAAAATTCCCGGGGACCGGCATCAAAGACCACTTCCTTGGCTCCGGGGATCTTCCGCCGGGCGCCGGCCAGCTGCACGATGGGCCAGCCGGTGCGCTCGGAGAGGGCCAGGGCGTAGGGGGCCACCTCGCCGGGGTCGGACACGCAGTAGCAGAGGATATAGGGGTCCTTGTACTTGGGCTCCACCGCCAGCTCGCCCCAGTCCGCGCCGGTGAGCAGCAGGGTGGGGTCCAGCACCACCCGGGCCTCCCGTCCGGCGGCGGCGCGGATCAGGTCCCGGCCCTTGTCCTCCCGGGCGGAGAGGGCGTCGAAGGAGGCCAGGTACCCCTTGAGCTGCTCGTCGTAGGGCGCGGGCAGGGTGGGGGTGCCAAGGCTGGGGGCGTAGGAGATCTTGCGGCCCTCTTTCACGAAGTCCAGCAGGAAGGCGGGCTCAAACTGCCGGTCGGCGTAGATGAAGGGGTTCCAGATCTGGTCACTGCCCGCCACATACACGTCGTAGGCGGGGGGATCGGCCTTCAGCTCGGCAAAGGAGGTGTAGCGCTTGGGGCTCAGGCGCATCTGGGTGTCCACAAAGGCCTCGAACCGCTCATACCGGGTCTGGAAGGACTTGTAGTGCAGGGCGGTGTGGGCGTCGGAGGCCACCGCCCGGGGGTTGGGGGAGGCCTTGAAGAGCTTGTTGGTGCGGGTGGTGTGGGGGAGGCGGAAGTCGATGATCTCGCACTCCTTGCCCAGGTTCCGGATGGCGCGCATGGTGGCGTAGGCCTGGAGCTGGGCCCCGTAGTGGTGGGCGAAATGGAAGGTGATGAGTCCGGCACGGATCATGTAGGAGTCACTCCTCTTGTCGTCGGTAATGGGTAATATCATGTTATTATACCACAGTTCGCCCGCCGGGGGGAGAGAAACTTTTCTCTTGACAAAATCCGAGCGGGCGTATACAATACTCGATACAAGTTCATACACCTTATCAAGAGTGGTGGAGGGAACGGCCCTGTGAAGCCCGGCAACCTGCGCAAGCAAGGTGCCAAATCCGGCGGTGCGAATCGAAAGATGAGGATGGCAAGCCAGTGCTCCATGCGCCCCGCCGGGATCGGCGGGGCGTTTTCACATCCTCTTCCGTGTGCAGAAAGGAAGCAATTACCATGGCAAAACGTCTTTTTACCTCTGAGTCCGTGACGGAGGGGCATCCCGACAAAATCTGCGACCAGATCTCCGACGCGGTTCTGGACGCCATTCTGGAGAAGGACCCCATGGGCCGTGTGGCCTGTGAGACCACCGTCACCACCGGCCTTGTGAACGTGATGGGCGAGATCACCACCCACTGCTACGTGGACATCCCCAAGATCGCCCGCCAGGTCATCCGGGAGATCGGCTATGACCGGGCCAAGTACGGCTTTGACTGCGATACCTGCGCGGTGCTCACCTCCATTGACGAGCAGTCCGCCGACATCGCCCTGGGCGTGGACAAGTCCCTGGAGGCCAAGGAGGGCGGCGAGAGCGAGGATCTCACCAACGGCGCCGGCGACCAGGGCATGATGTTCGGCTACGCCTGCGACGAGACCCCCGAGCTGATGCCCCTGCCCATCTCCCTGGCCCACAAGATGGCCAAGCGCCTGACCCAGGTGCGCAAGGAGGGCCTGGTGGACTACCTGCGCCCCGACGGCAAGACCCAGGTCACCGTGGAGTACGACGAGCAGGACAAGCCCATCCGGGTGGACGCGGTGGTCCTCTCCACCCAGCACGGCCCCGAGGCCAGCCTGGAGCAGATCCGCAAGGACATGATCGAGCTGGTTATCAAGCCCACCATCCCCGCCGAGCTCATGGACGAGAATACCAAGATCTACGTGAACCCCACCGGCCGCTTCGTTATCGGCGGTCCTCAGGGCGACTCCGGCCTCACCGGCCGTAAGATCATCGTGGACACCTATGGCGGTTCCGCCCCCCACGGCGGCGGCGCCTTCTCCGGCAAGGACCCCACCAAGGTGGACCGCTCCGCCGCTTATGCCGCCCGCTGGGTGGCCAAGAACGTGGTGGCCGCCGGTCTGGCCTCCCGCTGCCAGATCCAGCTGGCCTACGCCATCGGCGTGGCCGAGCCCGTGTCCGTCCGGGTGGACACCTTCGGCACCGGCAAAGTCTCCGACCTGAAGCTGGAGGACGCCGTGGAGAAGGTCTTTGACCTGCGTCCCACCGCCATCATCCGCGACCTGGACCTGCGCCGTCCCATCTACCGGCAGACCGCCGCTTACGGCCACTTCGGCCGCACCGACCTGGACCTGACCTGGGAGCGCACCGACCGGGTGGAGGCCCTGAAGGCCGCCGTCAACGGCTAAACCTATTTATATAAGGAAGTGAGCGCCCGCCCCGAAGTTCGGGGCGGGCGCTCTTTGTATGGGGAGAAGGAAAGGAGTCTTTTAAATGCGGGCCACACCGGAGTCCCGGGCAGCCTGAGCCACGGCCTGGGCCACGGCGTCCTTGACGCGGGGGTCGAAGGCGGCGGGGAGGATGTAGTCGGCGTTCAGCTCCTCGTCGCTCACCAGTCCGGCGATGGCCTTGGCGGCAGCCACCTTCATGGCGTCGTTGATGTCGGAAGCACGCACATCCAGGGCGCCGCGGAAGATGCCGGGGAAGGCCAGGACGTTGTTGACCTGGTTGGGGAAGTCGCTGCGGCCGGTGGAGACCACGGCGGCGCCGCCGGCCTTGGCCTCGTCGGGGAAGATCTCGGGCACAGGGTTGGCGCAGGCGAAGATGATGGCGTCCTTGGCCATGGTGGAGACCATCTCTTTGGTGAGGGTGCCGGGGGCAGAGACGCCGATGAACACGTCGGCGCCCTTGATGACCTCGGCCAGGGTGCCCTTCTCATGGTTGAAGTTGGTGATCTTGGCCATCTCCTCCTTCACGGGGTTCAGGCCCTCGCGGCCCTCGTAGATGGCGCCGGTGCGGTCGGTCATGATGACGTTCTTGAGGCCCATGCTCATCAGGAGCTTGATGATGGCGATGCCGGCAGCGCCCGCGCCGGAGGTGACGATCTTCACGTCCTCGATCTTCTTGCCCACCACCTTCAGGGCGTTGAGGAGGCCCGCCAGGGTGATGACGGCGGTGCCGTGCTGGTCATCGTGGAAAATGGGAATGTCACACTGCTCCTTCAGCTTCTTCTCAATCTCAAAGCAGCGGGGAGCGGAGATGTCCTCCAGGTTCACGCCGCCAAAGGAGCCGGCCAGCAGGGCCACGGTGTGGACGATCTCGTCCACGTCTTTGGAGCGGACGCACAGGGGGATGGCGTCCACGTCGCCGAAGGCTTTGAAGAGGACGCACTTGCCCTCCATGACGGGCATACCGGCCTCGGGGCCGATGTCGCCCAGGCCCAGCACGGCGGTGCCGTCGGTGACCACCGCCACGGTGTTCCAGCGGCGGGTGAGGTCGTAGCTCTTGCTCACATCCTTCTGAATCTCCAGGCAGGGCTGGGCCACGCCGGGGGTGTAGGCCAGGGAGAGGGCCTCCTTGCTGTCCACGGAAGCGCGGGGAGTGACCTCCAGCTTGCCCTTCCACTCATAGTGCTTCTTCAGAGATTCCACTGCGTAATCCATGTTCAATTCCTCCTATATTCTATATTTGATTGTATCAACATGAGGTCGTCAAGGTGGGCAGGGTGGACCCGCCGTAGGGCATGGCCAGCACAGTGGCATGTTCACCCAACTGGGCCCGGGCGGCGTCGTAGGCTTCCTGGATGGTGGAAAAGGGGGTGAGGAAGCACCCGCGCACCAGTTCGGGGGGCATCTGGGAGACCAGGTAAATGGAGCACCGTTCCAGCACCAGGGCAATGGCGGCGGCCTTGTGGCCGCCCAGCCGGAACTCCCGCTGGATGCGCCGGATGAGCTCCTGGGGGCTCCGGGCCTCCAGCATCCACTGCTGGAAGGTGTTTTCCCCCAACCCCTCGGGACAGGCCCCGGCCAGAATGATGACGCCGCCGGGCTTGACGGCGTGCTTGGCGTTGTCCAGGGCTTTTTGGGTCTGATAGAGGTTCAGATCCTTGGGCGCGCCGCCCTGGGAGGCGATGACGATGTCGGCTAGTTCTGAGATCGGGGCCCGGTAGTGCCGGTCCAGCCAGGCACAGCCCGCCCGGTGGGCGGCGGTGACGTCGCCCGTCACGGCGTGGACGATGCGCTTGTGCTCGTCCAGCACCACATTGAGGAGAAAGTCCACCCCTACCAGGGCGGCGGCCTCCTCCAGGTCCTCCCGCACGGGGTTGCCCTCCAGGCGGCCCACGCAGGCGTCGGGGTGGGTCATGCGGCTGTGATTGGCCTGGATGGCGGCCCGGGTGGACACGCCAGGCATGATGGCCTTGGCCCCGCCGGAGTAGCCGGCGAAGTAGTGGTATTCGATGTTACCCAGGCAGATCCGCCGGTCGGCCTCCGCCACATGGCGGTCGATCTCCACCGGGGTGCCCCGGCGGGTGGTCCCCAGGGAGACAAATCCGTCCTCCCCGGAGTCCGCGCAGCGGATGGCGCCCCACGCCGTGCCGGTCAGGCGGCGCATCTCCTCTTCAGTGTGGCCCCGGTGGCTGCCCAGGGCAAAGACCAGGGTGATGTCCTCCGGCGAGACCCCGGCGCGGTACAGCCGCGCCAGCAGGGCGGGGAGCACCCGGGCGGTGGGGAAGGGGCGGGTGATGTCGCTGGTGACGATGGCCACCGTCTCGCCGGGGCGGACCAGCTCCTCCAGCCGGGGGGCTCCGATGGGGGCGTCCAGGGCCTGGGCCAGCAGGGCCGCCTCCGTCTCGGGCACGTCGATGGGCGTGGGGCGCAGCACGCCCAGAAGCCGCCGCTCCTCCACCTCCACCGCCTGCACACCGGAGCCATAGCAAAATTCCAACCGCATCGATACCCCTCCAATATCCGTTTAGATGTTCTTGATTTGCTTAAATCATAGGGCTATTGGTCACAATTTGTCAAATATAGTTTTTATTGATTGATATAAAATAATTTTATATAATAGGGGCAAAAGGAGGGATTCCTCATGACCCTGCAACAGCTGCGCTATTTTCAGGCGGCCTGCCGCTACCACAGCATCACCGGCGCGGCGGAGGCGCTGCACATCTCACAGCCCTCCATCTCCATCGCCATCCGGGAGCTGGAGCACGAGTTTGGCCTGAAGCTCACCGCCCGGCGGTACCAGGGCTTTTCCCTCACGCCGGAGGGGGAGGAGCTGCTGACCCTGGCCGACGGGCTGCTGGCCCACACCGACCAGGTCCTCTCCCACATGCGGGACCTGAGCCAGCGCCACTATCCCATCCGCCTGGGTATGCCGCCCATGGTGGGCATGACCCTGCTGCCCCATCTGTACACCCACGTGGTCCCCCGGCACCCGGACCTCACCGTCTCCACCCGGGAGGGCGGCGGAAACATGCTGCTGCGGGGGCTGTTGGAAAAGACGCTGGACCTGGCCTTCATCACCCACGACCAGCCCCTGGGGGAGGAGTTCCAGGTGCTGCCCCTCATGTCCACCGAGACGGTGTGGTGCGTCAGCCGGGACCACCCCATGGCAGGGCGGACGGCGGTGTCGGTGGAGGAGCTGCGGGAGGAGCCGCTGGTCCTCTTTCAGAAGAACTTCTTCCACTATGAGATCGTCATGCACCGCTTTGAGGAGGCGGGGGTCACGCCCAGAGTGATCCACGCCACCGACCAGCTCTCCACCGCCCGGCGTCTCATCCAGAGCGGCATCGCCTCGGGCTTTCTGCTCAAGAGCGCGCTGTCGGAATTCCGGGACCTGGTGGGCATCTCGCTGACGCCGCCCATCCAGGCCCAGCTCAGCCTGGTCTGGGAGCGCAACCGCCATCTCTCGGCGGACATGCGCTGTCTCATTGAGGACTATCAGAACCTGGAACTGACCTGAATGCCGAACTACCAGAAAGACCTCTGTCCGTGGACAGAGGTCTTTTGTTTGCCCGCGTGCGAGGGAATCGCGGGGGCGTCTGTGAATTATGACAAAAAGCAGGGGCGAATTTTGGCGAATCAGACGTGTAATTCGCGCAAAAAGCCGATTGTAATTTTTGAAATTTGTGGTATGATGATTACAGTGGTATGATGGTATACCAGTAGATGACATACCAAATAAAAGCTTACAGAAGAGAGGAGTGAGGCATTTGATCTCAACGGTCAAAGTCGCCGCCGTGCAGATGAACAGCCTCCCGTACGACAAGGCGGGGAACCTCGCCCTGGCGGAGGGACTGGTCCGGCAGGCCGCGGAAGCCGGCGCCAAGCTGGTGGTGCTGCCGGAGCTGTTCAACACGGGTTATCAGGTGGCCGATCAGGATTACGCGCTGTCCGAGCCGGTGCCCGGCGGCGAGACGGTGCGGTGGATGGAGGAGCTGAGCGCCCGCCATCAGCTCTACCTGGTGGCGGCGATCATCGAGCGCAGCGCCTGTGAGGGCGTGCTGTACGACACCTGCGTGCTCACCGGACCGGAGGGCTACGTGGGCAAGTACCGGAAGGTGTGCCTCTGGGGCGCGGAGAGCCTGCGCTTCCGCTCGGGGCACGAGTATCCGGTGTTCGATCTGGGCTTTGCCCGGCTGGGGATGCAGATCTGCTACGAGGTGGGCTTCCCCGAGGGGGCGCGCATCCTGACCCTGAACGGAGCCAACCTGCTGGCCTATTCGGCGGCCTTTGGCCGCAGGCGCTCCTATGTATGGGAGCTGGCCTCCCGGGCCCGGGCGCTGGAGAACGGGCTCTATGTGGTGGCGGCCAACCGCTCCGGCGCCGAGGGCGAGGAGAGCGTATTTGCCGCCAAGAGCCGCATCGTGGACCCCACCGGCGCGGTGCTGGAGGAGACCGAGGCGGAAAACGGGATCATCGTCACCGAGATCGACCTGGACCGGGTGCCGGTGCAGCGCATGACAGTGCCCTATCTGAGGGATTATAAACAGCAGCTCTTCGCCAACGGGATCGGCGGCGTGTAAGCAGCAGGGAAGCGTGTTGGAATTTGGTTTTGGGGCGGACTCAAACCACGATATCATAGAAAAGGAGACGGAATTATGGGAAAGAAAGAAATTCTGGTCGCGTACGGAGTGCACGTTGACGCCGTTGCCGGTTGGCTCGGCTCCTATGGCGGTGAGGACTCTCCCACCGACATCTCCCGCGGTATTTTCTCCGGCGAGGTGGGCTCGCCCCGCATCTTGAAGATGCTCCAGAAGTACAACCTGCCCAGCACCTGGTTCATCCCGGGCCACTCCATCGAGAGCTTCCCCGAGCAGATGAAGGCGGTGGCCGACGCCGGGTGTGAGATCGCCCTCCACGGCTACTCCCACGAGGACCCCTGCACCATGACCCCCGCCCAGGAGGAGGCGGTGCTGGTCAAGTGTATCGACCTCATCGAGAAGCTCTGCGGCCAGAAGCCGGTGGGCTATGACGCGCCCTGGTGGCAGTTCTCCCCGGTGACCAACGAGCTGCTGCTCAAGCACGGCATCAAGTACGACAACAGCCAGATGCACAACGACTTCCACCCCTACTATGTGCGGGTGGGCGACACCTGGACCAAGATCGACTACTCCAAGAACGCCGAGGAGTGGATGAAGCCTCTGGTCCGGGGCACCGAGTCCGACCTGGTGGAGATCCCCGCCAGCTGGTACCTGGACGACCTGCCTCCCATGATGTTCCAGAAGGCCAGCCCCAACAGCTACGGCTTCGCCAGCCCCCGGGACATCGGCCAGATGTGGCAGGACCAGTTCGACTACGTCTACCGGGAGTACGACTACGCCGTATTCCCCCTGTGCATCCACCCCGACGTCAGCGGCCATCCCCAGAACATCCTGATGAACGAGCGGCTCATCGAGCACATCATGGCCCACGAGGGCGTGCGCTTCGTGACCTACAAGGAAGTGGCGGAGGACTTCGTCAAGCGCTTCCCCCGCAAGAAGTAAGAGGGCCTGAGGGAAGGAGTGGTTTCCATGTGCATGGCGTGCAGCCAGATGTTTTCCAGCATCCACTGGAGCGACCGGCAAAAGACCGATGAGCGGGGCTTCGTGGACCAGGGTGAGCTGCTGCGCACCCGGCTGATGAAGGTGAAGTTCACCAATCAGGTGCTGGAGTACTACGGCCTGAAGGTGAGCGGGCGGACCGGCGGCGGCTACACCGTCTCCGACCGGAAGGGCCGCTCCCTGCTGTGCCAGGATTTCGGCGATCTGTGGCCCAAGGCCCAGCAGCTCAGCGGCCGGACCGTGGACCCGCTGGACCCGGCCCTCATCGCCCACCTGAGCGGGGACGAGGCCAGGGCGTAACCATCGTGAAAGGAGAGGAGAGGCATGTCGGAGCGCGTTCTGCCCGTGACCATCGTGACCGGCTTTCTGGGCAGCGGCAAGACCACCCTGCTGGGGTACTGGCTGGGCCACCCGGATTTTCAGCACACGGCGGTCATCGTCAATGAGTTCGGCAAGGTGGGCCTGGACCACCGGGTCCTCCGCCGCATCGAGGAGAACACCATCCTCCTGGGGGGCGGCTGCGCCTGCTGCAATGTGCGGGCCGACCTGGTGAAGGAGCTGGCCAACCTCATCAACGCCCGGGACCGGGGGGAGCTGGAGGTGGACCGGGTGGTCATCGAGACCTCCGGCCTGGCCGATCCGGCGCCCATCCTCTTCTCCATCATGACCGACTCCATGATCCGCCACCACTACCGGGTGGACTATGTGGTCACCTGTCTGGACGGGGTGAACGGACTGCTCCACCTGGACGGCAGCGCCGAGTCGATCAAGCAGATCGCCGTGGCCGACCGGGTGATCCTGACCAAGACCGACATCGCCGACCCCAAGGTACTGGCCCGGCTGGAGGGCCGCATCCAGGCCATCAACCCGGCGGCGACGGTGCTGCGGGCGGCCTGCGGGCAGATCGAGCCGGAGGAGGTCTTTGCCAAGGAGACGGCGGCCCGGCCGGAGCGGCGGAAGCTCCCCCTGCCGGACCAGGGCCACGACCACGGCAGTCACACCACTCAGGTCCACTCCATCTCCATCGGCTTCACCGAGCCGCTGAACTGGGCGGCCTTCGGCCTGTGGCTCTCGGCGCTGCTGTACGCCCACGGGGAGAACATCTTCCGGGTGAAGGGGCTCATCGACACCGGCGCGGAGGGGCCCGTGATGCTCAACGGCGTACAGCATATCATCCACCCGCCCCAGCACCTGGACAGCTGGGGCGAGGAGGAGCGCCGCTCGGAGATCGTGTTCATCATGCGGGACATCGAGCCCCGCCGGGTGCTGGAATCTCTGCGGGCGTTCCAATCCATCATCGGCGCGACTGCGCGCATTGAGGAGTTGAATCTGGACCCCTACGGCAGCCGCTAGGGGCAGGAACCTGCGAACAAGAGAAAGAGAGGTGTGCATATGAGCACAGAGGTGGAAAAGAAAACCAACAGCAGCGGCGACGATTTTCAATACGAACCGGTCCCGGCGTCCCAGCGCAAGACCTGGTATGACCTGACCTTCGTGTGGTTCGGCGCGGCCATGGTGGCCCAGCTCTACCAGGCCGGCGTCTCGGTGACCATCGGCACGGGCGGCCTGCCCACGGGCCTGCAGTCCATTCTGATCGGCGCCCTTTTCCTGGCGTTTTTCACGGCCCTCAACGGCTTCATCGGCTACAAGACCCACTGTAACTCGGCACTCTCCTCCCGCTACGCCTACGGCAGTTTGGGCGTGGCCATCCCCGGCTTCCACATCGCGGACATCGGCTGGTATGTGGTCAACGCCGCCATGTTCTGCTCCATCCTGGTGTCCCTCTTCCCGGCAGTGGACGTCCGGGTGTGGTGCATCCTCATCTCCATGCTGTTTATCACCAACAACTATGTTGGCTTCTCCAAAATGGTCATTCTGAACCGCTTTGCCTTCCCGGTGCTGCTCATCACCGGCCTGTACGGCATCTACCGCTGCGGCCAGATGCCCGGCGGCTTCGGGGCCATCTGGTCGGCCACCTATCCCCAGACCATGACGGTCAACGCCGGCGTGGCCATGGTCATCGGCACCTGGGCGGCGGGCTGCTCCCGCGCGGCGGACTACATGCGCTTTGCCAAGGACGCCAAGAGCTCCTTCATCGCCTCGTTCCTGGGCTTCTTCTTCGGCTTCTGCCTGTGCATCGTCTGCGGCGCCATCTGGGGTGCGGCCACCGGCACTTCGGTCATCGCCGACACCCTGAGCATGCTGGGCATGGTGGGCCTGGGCGCGCTGATGTTCTTCCTGCAGAACTGGGCCACCTGTGAGCACAGCTCCTACATCACCTCCACCTCGCTGCCCATCACCATCGAGGTGGTCACCAAGAAGCGGGTGCCCCGCCGGTTCATCGTGCTGGGCGTGGGCCTGATCGCGGTTTGCATCTCCGGCCTGGACATCCAGAGCTACTATGTGCCGTTCTGTTCCTTCCTGGGCTACCTGATCCCGCCCATCGCGGCGGTGTCCATCGCGGACTACTTCATCCTGTCCAAGACCAAGTACCACTGGACGGGTCACAAGAACTACTATGACATGGACGTCAACTCGGAGGACGTCACCCACCACAAATTCAACTGGGCCACGGTCCCGGCGCTCATCGCCGGTCTGCTGCTGGGCTGGAAGCTGAACTGGGGCATCTCCTCGGTCAACGCCTTTGTGGGCACGGTGGTCGTCTATACGGTGGCCAGCCTGATCCTGTACGCCGCGGGCATGCAGAAGAAGGAAGTGGCGCGGAACGAGGCGCTGGCTGCGCGTCGCTGAGAAGGAGGGAGAAAGATATGTTGAACTGGATCGTACTGGTAGTCGGACTGGCGCTCATCGGCCTGTTCTGGCATTTCATCTCTCCGGAGGAGCGGAAGAAGGAGACCCACATCGTGGCCGGCGTGTTCCTGGTGCTGGGCGTGGTGGTCTACTTCCTCCAGTCCACATTCGTGTAAATGAGGGAATGCGCCCGAACCTCCCCACGGGCGCGCAAAAAGGCCCCGATGGCGGGCGGAGCGTTCCGTCCATCATCGGGGCCCTTATTTGGAGTGGAGGGCTCAGAGCTCCACGGCGATCTCCCGGCCCAGGCGGGTGTAGACCTGCTTCAGGTGGTCGTACATGGCCTGCTTGGCGGCGGCGGCATTGCGGTCGCAGAGCGCCTGGTAGATTTTCCGGTGGCAGCCGCAGGCAATCTCCGGCTGGCCCTCGATGTTGCCCACGGCGTCGATCATGTCGACCATGCCGTGCTCGCACACCTTGTAGACCGAGCGGAGCACCTCGTTCTGGCTGAAGTCGATGAGCTTGGCGTGGAATCGGGCGTCGTGGCGGCTGCCGCTCTGACCGGCGGCCACGCTCTGCTCCATGTCCTGCAAGATCTCCTCCAGCTCCTGAAGCTGTTCGGCGGTGATGCGCTTGGCCACCAGGCTGGTGGAGGAGGGCTCCAGGATGAGGCGCAGTTCCATGATGTCGTCGGTGGTGCGGCTGTCCTGGGCCAGCACCGACATGAGCGGGGAGAGGATGTCGTCCACCGAGACCTCCCGGATGTAGGTCCCGTTGGTGCGGGACTCCAGGTAACCCACGCTCTCCATGGAGCGGATGGCCTCCCGGATGACGGTACGGCTCACCTGGAAGATCTCAGCCAGCTCTCTCTCCGAGGGGAGCTTGCTGCCCTGGGGAAATTCTCCGGAGGAGATCGCGTTGACGATCTGATCCATCACTTCTTCGTACAGCTTTTTGCGTTTAATTTGTTGCAGCAACGGTAATACCCCCGAGAGATTCAATTTAAACGGGAAAGTGTTTCGCACAGAGTGTAATAAAAATATATACCAAACAAGTGGCATTGTCCATACACTTGATGAAAATGATGGAAATAAAGGAGGAAGCAGAATGGAGCAGAAGATCGCTTTTCCGGTCCTGGAGCTGTCGGGGACGCCCCGTGAGATCGGCCGGCAGCACGGCCGTCTGGCCCGGGAACAGCTGGACGTGAGTATGAGGTGCTACCGCTCCATGTTTGAGGATTATTCCCACATCACCTGGGCGGCGGCCCGGCGCTACGCCCGGACTTTTCTGGAGCCTATCGGGGACTATGACCCGGAGATTTTGGAGGAGATCCGGGGCGTGGCGGAGGGCTCGGGCTACGATCTGGAGGACATTCTGGCCCTGAACGTGCGCAGCGAGATCGTGCTGCAATCGGGCCAGCTGAGCCAGGGCTGCACCGCACTGGCCCTCACGCCGCCGGTCACCCGGGGCGGGGAGACCTGGCTGGCCCAGAACTGGGACTGGAAGGTGGGCCAACGCCAGGCCTATGTGCTCCTCCACATCCGCCAGCGGCACAAGCCGGACCTGTTCCTCTTCACCGAGGCGGGCATCGTGGGCAAGCTGGGCTTCAACAGCGCGGGGGTGGGGGTCTGCCTCAACGCTCTGGGGTCGGACCAGCGGGTGGAGGGCCCCACCGTGCCCCTCCACATCGTCCTGCGTGGGATTCTGAACAGCGCCACCCTGTCCGACGCCATTCAGAACGTGGGCCGGGTCCACACGGCCTGCTGCGCCAATTTCCTCACCGCCAGCGGCGAGGGACAGGCCATCTCCATCGAGGCGGGGCCGGGGGATTTCGACGTGCTCTATGCCGAGGAGGGCTGGATCGCCCACACCAACCACTTTGTGGCGCCCCGGTGGCAGACCGTCCATGACACGGGAAAAATGGCCTTCCCCGACACCTTCCTGCGGTATGGCCGGGTGCGGCAGCTGCTGCGGGCGGCGGTGGACCGGGGCCCCGCGGGCTTCCCGGAGATCCAGGACATTTTGCGGGACCACATGGGCTATCCCGACGCCATCTGCCGCCACGAGGACCCCAGCGAGCCTCCGGAGAAGCGGATGGGCACCGTCTTTTCCATCGCCATGAACCTGACCCGGCGGGAGCTCTATCTCACCGCGGGCAACCCCTGCCAGACGCCCTATCTGCGCTGCGGGATGTAAAAAAGAGAGAGGACGTGGGGCCCTGTCGGGCCGCACGTCCTTTTTTATTACTTTGCCCGGTTCCGGTGGGCCTCCACAAAGGCCCGGAACGCGGCGGCATCCCGGTTCATGACCAGCTCCTCGGGGAAGTCCAGCTCCTCGAAGAGGGCCTGGGCGTATTGGTGATTGCCCACGAAGGAGACAAAGTGGGCGTCGCTGCCCACCACCACGGGTACGCCCTCCTTCTTGCACAGGCGCAGCATCTCGGCGCAGTGGACCGGGGCGTTGACCCGGAAGCAGCCGGGGGTGAGGGAGCTGTTGTTCACCTCCAGCAGCACGCCGTGCTCACCGGCGGCCCGGACCAGGGTGGGGTAGTCCAGGGGGTAGCGGCCGTCGTCGGGGTGGCCGATGATGTTGACATAGGGGCTCTGCATGGCGGTGACCAGGGCGTGGGTGTACCCCTCGGCGTCGCCGCCGGGGGCGATGCACTTGGTGTGCAGGCTGGCAATGGCCAGGTCCAGCTTCTGGAGCATGGGCTCGTCCAGGTCCACGGTGCCCTGGGTGTCCATGATGTTCAGCTCCGCGCCCACCATCAGGTGTACGCCGAAGAGCTCCCGGTCGATGACGCGGGCGTTGGCGAAGTAGTCCCGGTTGGTGGTGCCCTCCATGCCGGGGGCGTGGTCGGTGATACACATGAGCTCCAGGCCAGCGTCGGCGGCGGCGCGGGCCATCTCCAGAACGGTGCTGTACGCGTGTCCGCTGGCCACGGTGTGAGTGTGACTATCCAGTACAAATTTCATAGAATTCTCGCCTCTCATCCATTGTTCCTTCAAATGATACTATATTTGAGGCGGGAATGCAAGCCGGGCGGAGCCAACGGCTCCGCCCGGGGGAGTGGGAATTACTTCTTGCGGCCCTCGCTCCACCAGCGGTTGATGCCGGAGAGGATGCCCTTGAGGGGGGCCAGGTTGATGTTGTGGCTCATGCCGACGCCGAACCAATCCCGGCCGTCCTCGTCCTTGAGGTGGATGTAGGCCACAGCCTGGGAGTCGGAGCCCTGCTTGATGGCGTGCTCCTTGTAGTCGATGAAGGTGAAGTGGTCCATCTTCTGGCCGTGGATGGCGTTGAAGAAGGCGTCGATGGGGCCGTTGCCGGAGCCCTGGACCTGGAACACGGTCTCCTTGTGGCGGATGGTGCCGGCGAAGGTGACGTGGGAGTGGCCCTCCTCGTCGGTGAACTCGGCGAAGGAGTGGCGCACCAGCTGGTAGGGAGCGGTGGCGTCGATGTACTCGTGCTTGAAGAGCTCATAGATGCGCTCGGGCTTGAGCTCGGTGCCCACCCGGTCGGTCTCCACCTGGACGATGTGGCCGAACTCGGGGTGCATGGCCTTGGGCAGGTCGAAGCCGAAGGAGTGCTGCATGACGAAGGCGGCGCCGCCCTTGCCGGACTGGGAGTTGATGCGGATGATGGGCTCGTACTGGCGGCCCACATCGGCGGGGTCGATGGGCAGGTAGGGGATCTCCCAGTAGGGGGAGTGGCTCTCCTCCATGTAGCGGGTGCCCTTGTTGATGGCGTCCTGGTGGGAGCCGGAGAAGGCGGTAAAGACCAGCTCACCGGCGTAGGGCTGCCGCTCGCCCACCTTCATCTTGGTGCAGCGCTCGTACATGTCCCGGATCTGGTTGATGTTGGAGAAGTCCAGCTCGGGGTCCACGCCCTGGGTGTACATGTTCAGGGCCAGGGTGATCATGTCCACGTTGCCGGTGCGCTCGCCGTTGCCGAAGAGGGTGGCCTCGATGCGCTCGGCGCCGGCCAGCAGGCCCATCTCGGCGGTGGCCACGCCGCAGCCCCGGTCGTTGTGGGGGTGGAGGGAGATGATGGCGCAGTCCCGGCTGGGGAGCTTGCGGATGAAGTACTCGATCTCATCGGCAAAGTAGTTGGGCATGCAGTTCTCCACGGTGGTGGGGAGGTTGAGGATGACCTTCCGCTCGGGGGTGGCGTGGAGGTGCTCCAGCACGGCCTGGCAGATCTCCACGGCGTAGTCCATCTCGGTGCCCATGAAGGACTCAGGGGAGTACTCAAAGCGCAGATTCATGCCCTCTTCCAGCATGGGCTGGCTCATCTCGTAGATGAGGTCGGCGGCGTCGGTGGCGATCTGGGTGATGCCCGCCATGTCCATGTGGAACACCACCTTCCGCTGGAGGGTGGAGGTGGAGTTGTAGAAGTGGAGGATGACGTTCTTGGCACCGCGGATGGCCTCGAAGGTCTTTTTGATGAGGTGAGGCCGGGCCTGGACCAGCACCTGGATGGTCACGTCGTCGGGGATGTGGCCGCCCTCGATGAGCTCCCGGCAGATCTCATATTCGGTCTCGCTGGCGGAGGGGAAGCCGATCTCGATCTCCTTCACGCCGATGTCCAGCAGAGTGTGGAAGTACTCCAGCTTCTCCTGCAGGTTCATGGGGTCCACCAGGGCCTGGTTGCCGTCCCGCAGGTCCACCGAGCACCACACCGGGGCCTTGGTGATCTGCTTGTCCGGCCAGGTGCGGTCGCTGAGGGGGATGGGCTGGAAGGGGATGTACTTCTCATAAGATGCGTTCATGTGAAACTCCTCCTGTCAAATGGGCCAGGGGTATGAAAAAAGCCCCTGACCGAGTTCGGTCAGGGGCGTAAAAAGCTTACGCGGTACCACCCTGGTTCCGCCCGCCGTCGCCGCCGGGCGCTCAAGGCCTCCAACAAGGCCACGGCCGATAACGGGGCCAGCCGTCCCGCCCTGGATCGCTCCTCAGGCAGGCCGCTCCGGGACCAGTATCCGCGCCGCCGCCGCGCCGGTTCGCACCAACCACCGGTTCTCTGAGCGGGACAAACGCGTTTTTTCCCTTCATCGCAGTTTGATTGGAACATATTATACCCACGGGTCTTGCATTTGTCAAGTGGGGAAACGAAAGGCAGGCCGTGACGGGGGAGTCACGGCCTGCCGGCTGGGGAGAAGGGAAACAGCGGCGAAAACAGCCTTTCGGGGGAAAGCGCGGCTTTCGCCGTGATAAAAAGACAGACCCGGGAAGTGATCGGACTTTTTATCCATGGGGCAGAGGACCGCCTCCGAGCGGCCTCTCTGGAAGGCATCTTTATCATACCACGGCGGCGCGGAAAAATCCAATCTTATTTATTGATAATCGCCGAGTATAGTCATAGATAGGATCAATAAAGAAAAGGGAACCTAAGGGACGGCCAATTTCGATTTAAGGCGCATCGTAAATCAAAAATGAGTACGGTCCGATACAGAAAACCGGGACTTAGCTGGATGCACTTGGCATTTAAACGAAACAGTTTTGTAGAAATTGCAAAAAGAACACAGAATTGAAAGCGAAATTTATTTGCTTTATGCTTAGGATGGTGCTAAAATAGGGGCACGAAAGACTGGGGAGTTTTGCCTCGCCCTGCTGCGGACCCGAGTTTTCCGAACTCTAGTGAGAAGAGAGTATCTTGAAGGAGTGAAGCGATCTTGAAGAAACTGGACATCACAGAAACCGTACTGCGCGACGCGAACCAATCACTCATGGCCACCCGGCTGCCCATCACCGACTTTGAGGACATTCTGGACACCATGGACCAGGCGGGCTACCATTCGGTAGAGTGCTGGGGCGGCGCCACGTTCGACTCCTGCCTGCGGTACCTGGGGGAGGACCCCTGGGAGCGCCTGTGCACCATCAAGTCCCATCTGAAGCACACCAAGCTCCAGATGCTCCTGCGCGGCCAGAACCTGCTGGGCTACCACCACTACTCCGACGACACGGTGCGCCGCTTCGTCCGCGCCTCGGTGGAGAACGGCATGGACATCATCCGCATCTTCGACGCCCTCAACGACCTGCGCAACATCCGCACCGCCGTGGATGAGTGCCTGAAGGCCGGCGCCGAGGCTCAGGGCACCATCTGCTACACCCTCTCTCCCATCCACAACCTGGAGGCCTATGTGGCCCTGGGCAAGGAGATCGAGTCCATGGGCTGCCAGTCCCTGTGCATCAAGGATATGGCGGGCATCATGAGCCCCCAGGAGTGCTACGACCTCATCACCGCGCTGAAGAAGGGCGGTGTGAAGATCCCCATCTACGTCCACACCCACGCCACCACCGGCCTGGGCTACATGACCCTGCTGAAGGCCGCCGAGGCCGGCGCCGCCGGCATCGACACCGCCACCTCCTGCTTCTCCGGCGGCACCAGCCAGCCCACCACCGAGTCCATGGTCTACGCCCTGAGCCAGATGGGCTTTGACTGCGGCGTGAAGTACGACGTACTCAAGAAGGTCAACGACTTCTTCGTGCCGGTCCAGAAGAAGTTCGTGGAGAAGGGCACCTTCGACCCCTACGTCCTCTCGGTGAAGGCCGACGCCCTGACCTACCAGATCCCCGGCGGCATGCTGTCCAACCTGGTGGCCCAGCTGAAGGCCCAGAACGCCATCGACCGCCTGGACGAGGTGCTGGCCGAGACCCCCAAGGTCCGGGCCGACCTGGGCTATCCGCCCCTGGTGACCCCCATGAGCCAGATGGTGGGCGTGCAGGCCACCGTGAACGTGCTCCTGGGCGAGCGCTACAAGAACATCGGCAAGGAGGTCAAGGCCTACATCCGCGGCGAGTACGGCACCCCTCCCGGCAAGATCGACCCCGAGCTGGTGAAGAAGGTGCTGGGCGACGAGTCCCCCATCACCGGTCGCTACGCCGAGACCCTGGCGCCCGAGTTCGAGCAGGCCAAGAAGGAGCTGGGCAGCCGCGCCCAGTCCGATCTGGATGTGCTCTCCTACATCGCCTTCCCCCAGCAGGCCGAGCAGTTCTTTGAGCAGCGCGAGCTGAAGAAGGCCGTCAAGGCCACCTACACCATCAAGGAGGTGCGGGAATGATCTCTGTCACAAGCGCCCTCCTGGTGGCGCTCTCCGGCATGGTCATCGTCTTTCTGATGCTGGCCGTGCTGTGCGGCATGATCGTGGTCATCTCCAAGGTGGTGGCCGCGCTCACCAAGAAGTCGGAGAGCGCCGCACCTGCGCCCACAGCGGCTCCCGCGCCTGCTCCTGCGGCTCCCGCTCCGGCGCCCGGCCCCTTCGGCGGCGAGGTGGCCCTCATCGATGTGGATGAAAAGACCGCCGCCTGCATCATGGCCATCGTGAGCCATGAGACCGGCATCCCGCTCTCTGAGCTGGTGTTCAAATCCATTAAAGCACTGTAACGGGGGAAGGAACGATGAAATATATTGTAACGCTCAACGGTAACCAGTACGAAGTCGAGGTGGAGAAGGGCCAGGCCACCGCGGTCTACACCGGCCCCGCCCCGGCTGCGGCTCCTGCGCCTGCGCCCGCTCCGGCGGCCGCCCCGGCCCCTGTGGCTCCCGCCGCCGCGCCCGCCCCTGCCGCCGCTCCTGCCGGAGCCGGCGAGGCGGTGACCGCCCCCATGCCCGGCAACATCCTCCAGGTCAACTGCACCGCCGGTCAGGCGGTGAAGGCCGGCGACATCCTCTTCGTGCTGGAGGCCATGAAGATGGAGAACGAGATCTGCGCCCCCAAGGACGGCACCGTCACCGCGGTCATGACCACCAAGGGCTCCGTCGTGGAGACCGGCACGCCGCTGTGCACCCTGGCATAAGGGGGGCGGAACGATGCTGGAATTCTCCTTCTTTGGTACGCTGGGGGACATCCTGGCCGGCTCCGGCTTCGCCGATTTTGCGCGGGACCCCCGCAGTCTCATCATGATCATCATCGCCTGTGTACTGCTGTACATGGGCATCGGGAAGAAGTTTGAGCCGTTGCTGCTGGTGCCCATCGCCTTCGGCATCCTGATGGCCAACTTCCCCCTCACCGGCATCCTCAACCCGCCCGACGGCACCAACGTGGGCCTCTTCTGGGTGTTCTATCAGGGCGTGCAGTACGCCGTGTATCCCTCCATCATCTTCCTGGGCATCGGCGCCATGACCGACTTCGGTCCCCTCATCGCCCGGCCCTCGTCCCTGCTCCTGGGCGCGGCCGCCCAGCTGGGCATCTTCACCGCCTTCTTGCTGGCCCTGGCTCTGGGCTTTGACCCGGCCGTGGCCGCCGCCATCGGCGTCATCGGCGGCGCGGACGGCCCCACCGCCATTCTCACCGCCTCCAAGCTGGCGGCCAAGTACCTGCCGGCCATCGCCATCGCGGCCTACTCGTACATGGCCCTCATCCCGCTGATCCAGCCCCCCATCATGAAGCTCCTCACCACCGAGGAGGAGCGCAAGGTGAAGATGGAGCAGCTGCGCCCCGTGTCCAAGGCGGAGAAGATCATCTTCCCCATCGCGGTGGCCATCTTCGTCATCCTGCTCATCCCCGACACTGCCCCCCTCATCGGCATGCTGATGCTGGGCAACCTCTTCCGGGAGTGCGGCGTCACCGAGCGTCTGAGCGACACCGCCCAGAACAACCTCTGCAACATCGTCACCATCTTCCTGGGCCTCTCCGTGGGCTGCAAGGCCCAGGCCGAGACCTTCCTGACGGTGGAGACCATCAAGATCATCTTCCTGGGCCTCTTCGCCTTCATGCTGTCCACGGCTGGCGGCCTGCTCTTCGGCAAGGTGATGTATAAGCTCTCCGGCGGCAAGATCAACCCCCTCATCGGCTCCGCCGGCGTGTCCGCCGTGCCCATGGCCGCCCGTGTGTCCCAGGTGGAAGGCCAGAAGGCCAACCCCTCCAACTTCCTGCTCATGCACGCCATGGGCCCCAACGTGGCCGGTGTCATCGGCTCGGCTGTGGCCGCGGGCTTCATGATCAAGGTGTTCCAGCCCCTGGTGGGCGGCTAAACCCCGCAAATGGTATGAAAAAATCCCCGGACCAGATTGGTCCGGGGATTTTTGTTTGCTCGATTGGCTAGGCGCTTCCGGGGAGCCCGGAGGACTTGCGCTCGCCGCGCGGGCCGCCTGCTCGGCGGGAGCACCGCTTTCTTTGCGAAGAAAGCGGTGGGAAAGAAAGCCCAGAGGGGGGATACCCCCCTCTGGACTCCCCCAAAGCGCATCCCGGCTTTCATTCTTCTGCGGCGGTATTTCCTTACTCTGGCGTGGCCAATTCCGGGCTTTCCGACTATCCGGAAAGCGTTGTACCCTGGCAATCGGGGCGGCCCCCTAAAGGCCGCCCTTTTGGAGGGGAGTGGAGAGGGGAACGAGAAGTTCCCCTCTCCTTCTTTTCTTTCCCCGGTTTCTTTTCGAGAAAAGAAATCGGGCGCTGTCCGCGCAGGACGCCTGTGCGGCGAGCACAAAACCTCCCGGCTTAGTCGGGCCGGATGTTTACAGCATCGCCTTCAACTCCTCCGCCCGGGCCCGCAGTGCCTCGGGGGAGGGGTAGTTGAGCTCCTCGCCCACAACAGCGTCGGCCTCGATGAGGGCCAGGTACAGCGGCCAGTGCCACTTAAGGGCGGGATGGAGCACGGTGAGCAGCTCCTCCTTCACTTCCGCCAGCCGCTCCTCCGGGCGTTCGAACTCACTCTGTCCGTAGCGGTCCCGGTACACGTCCCGGCCCGAGAGGTAGCACGTCAGCGCCAGGGGGAGCTTTTCCTCCGGGACCAGCTGCCGCAGCAGCCCCTCAACGGCGGTCTTTTGGGCCGCGCCGTGGGGGAAGGAGGCCCGCTCATACTTTTCCATGCTGCGCTGGCGCTGCCGGGGGGTCTCAAAGGAGAACCAGGAGAATCGATGTCCCATGGCGGCGCTCCTCAGCGGATGAAGTTGGTGCGGCTGTCCCGCTCGGCCTCGGGGGGCTGGATGCCCGCCTGAGCCCCGGCCTGGATGCAGGAGATGAGCCACACCAGATTCCGGGCGGCGTTGCGCATGGTCTGGAGGCCCTCCTTGTCCTGGAGCACCTCTTCGGGGGCGTTGCCGTGGACCATGGGCCAGTAGGTGGAAGAGACCACCGGCATCTGGTTGATGGTCAGGTGCTTCAGCACCGCGTCCAGAGAGGCGGTGGTGCCGGCCCGGCGGGCGGAGGCCACGGCGAAGCCGGGCTTGTGGGCGAAGGCGGTCTTATCCGCATAGAAGGCGCGGTCCAGGGCAGACAGGAGCCGTCCGGAGGGGTGGGCGTAGTACACGGGGGTGCCGAACACGAAGCCGTCGGCCTCCCGGGCCTTGCGGATGAGGTCGTTGACTACGTCGTCGTCAAAGACGCACTGGCCGTCGCCCTTCCGGGCGCAGCCGCCGCAGCCGATGCAGTCCCGCAGGGGGTCGCCCCCCAGCTGGAAGAGCTCCCACTCCGCGCCGCACGCCTCCAGGGTGTGGGCCACCTCCATGAGCGCGGTGTAAGTACAGCCCATCAGGTGGGCGCTGGAATTGACCAACAGAATCTTCATAGCGGAAACCTCCAAGAGAGAAAGATAAGAACAGTTTAGCACTCCGGGGGCAAAAATACAACTGCCTGGAAAAAACCGGGACACAGCAGGAGGGAGGTTCCTGCTGTGTCCCGGCGCTGGTTACGGCCGGTCCGAGAGGGGGGCGGACCGAGCCTGGAGGTCCGCCGCAGCGGCGACGAACTCCCGAAACAGGGGGTGGGGGCGATTGGGGCGGCTCTTGAATTCCGGATGGTACTGCACCCCAACGCAGAAGGGGTGGCCCGTCAGTTCCACCGCCTCCACCAGCCGCCCGTCGGGGGAGAGACCGCTCAGGACCAGCCCAGCCCCCTGGAGGGCGGTCCGGAAGGAGTTGTTGAATTCATAGCGGTGCCGGTGGCGCTCCGCGATGAGCGCCGTGCCATAGCACCGCTCCAGGGTGGTGCCCGGCTGCACGCAGCAGGGATAGCTGCCCAGGCGCAGGGTGCCGCCCTTGTCGATGTCGGCGCTCTGGCCGGGCATGAAGTCGATCACTTTGTGGGTACACATGGGGTCGAACTCACCGGAGTCGGCGTCGGGGAGCCCGGCCACGTGGCGGGCGAACTCGATGACCGCGATCTGCATGCCCAGGCAGATGCCGAGGTAGGGGATCTTCTGCTCCCGGGCGTAGCGGGCGGCGGAGATCATGCCGGGGATGCCCCGGTCACCAAAGCCGCCGGGGACCAGGATGCCGTCCAGTCCGGCCAGGATCTCCGGGGCGTTTTCATCGGTGATCGTCCCGGAGTCGATCCAGCGGATGTCCACCCGGCGGGAGAGAGCATATCCGGCGTGGCGCAGGGCCTCAGCCACCGAGAGGTAGGCGTCGTGAAGCTGAACGTACTTGCCCACCAGGCCGATGGTAACGGTTTCCCGGGTACTCTGGATGCGCTGGACCAGGTCGTTCCACTCGGTGAGGTCAGGCTGGGGAGCGTCGATGCCCAGCTCCCGGCACACCACATTGGAGAAGCCCGCCTTCTCCAGCATGAGGGGGGCCTCGTAGAGGGTGGGGAGGGTGACATTTTCGATGACACAGTCGGGTTTCACGTTGCAGAACCCGGCGATCTTTTCAAAAATGGTGGGGTCGGTGATGGGCTCGTCGCACCGCAGGACGATGAGGTCGGGGGAGATGCCGAAGCCCTGCAACTCCTTCACCGAGTGCTGGGTGGGCTTGGACTTGTGCTCGCCGGAGGCCTTCAGGTAGGGCACCAGGGTCACATGGATATACAGGGCGTTCTCCCGGCCCACCTCGTGACCCACCTGGCGGATGGCCTCCAGAAAGGGCTGGCTCTCGATGTCGCCGGTGGTGCCGCCGATCTCGGTGATGACCACGTCGGCCTCGGTCTTTTGGCCCACGGCGTAGATGAAGCGCTTGATCTCGTCGGTGATGTGGGGGATGGTCTGCACCGTCTTGCCCAGGTACTCGCCCCGGCGCTCCTTGGCCAGCACGTTGGCGTACACCCGCCCGGTGGTCAGGTTGGAGAACTGATTCAGGTTTTCGTCGATGAAGCGCTCATAGTGGCCCAGGTCCAGGTCGGTCTCGGCGCCGTCCTCGGTGACGAACACCTCCCCGTGCTGGTAGGGGCTCATGGTGCCCGGGTCCACATTGATATAGGGGTCCAGCTTCTGGGCGGCCACCTTCAGGCCCCGCGCCTTCAAAAGCCGCCCCAGCGAAGCGGCGGTGATGCCCTTGCCCAGGCCGGACACCACGCCGCCGGTCACGAAAATATACTTGGTCATACTGCCTCCTTGTCCCGCGCAACAGGCCGTTTTCTCCAGCTTTCCCGCGGAAAACGGCCATAATACACCCCGGAACACAAAAAAGGCGACGGCGTCCCGGAGCACATCCAAGACGCCGTTGCCTTTTCGATGGACCTACTATACGCGCTCGGGCGCAGTTTGTCAATGAAAATCTTGCACGGGCTTGGCAGTACATTTTTTAAAAGCGTTGTAAATACAACGGACGAACAGGGGCCGGACGGGGTATACTGCATAGCGTCACGACACAGCAGACCCCGCCGGTTTGGCGGGAGAACAGGAGGCAGTTTTATGTCTTATATCAAGAACATCCCCCACGAGGAGGTCCTGGGCCTGGCGGAGCAGGTGTCTGTCCTGGAGGGACAGGTGGTCAGCAAGACCCTGGCCCAGAACCGGCACGTCACTCTCACCCTCTTCGCCTTTGCCAAGGGGGAGGAGATCAGCACCCACGCCTCCACCGGCGACGCCATGGTGCTGGTGCTGGAGGGCGAGGCCCTGCTCACCGTGGACGGCAAGGAGCACCGCGTGAAGGCGGGGGAGACCCTCATCATGCCGGCCAACAAACCCCACGCCGTGTTTGCCGCCGAGGACATGAAGATGCTCCTCACGGTGGTGTTCCCCACCCAGCCCCGGAATTGAGAAAACACCTGCTTTTGGAGGAAATTATGGATAATCTGATGTTTTGTTACCAGTGCCAGGAGACCGCCGGCTGCACCGGCTGCACCCGCGCCGGTGTGTGCGGCAAGACCGCCCCGGTGGCCAACCGGCAGGACCTGCTGATTTTTGTGACCCGTGGGCTTGCCGCCCTTACCACCGCCCTGCGGGAGAAGGGGAAGGCCATCGACCCCGCGGTGGACCAGCTGGTCACCGTGAATCTCTTCACCACCATCACCAACGCCAACTTTGACCCCGACGCCATCGACGCCCGCATCCGGGAGACTCTGTCCGTGATGGACGGACTGAGGAAGGAGCTGGGGGATGTGTCCGCCCTGCCTGAGGCCGCCCGCTGGGACGGCTCCGGCGACTGGGAGGAGAAGGCCCGCACCGTGGGCGTCCTCTCCACCGAGAACGAGGACATCCGCTCTCTGCGGGAGCTCATCACCTACGGCCTGAAGGGTCTGGCCGCCTACACCAAGCACGCCAACGCTCTGGGCAAGTCCGACCCGGAGGTGGACGCCTTCCTGCAGCGTGCCCTGGCCGCCACCCTGGACGACTCCCTCACCGGCGACGAGCTCACCGCCCTGGCCCTGGAGACCGGCAAGTACGGCGTGCAGGGCATGGCCCTCCTGGACGAGGCCAACACCTCCGCCTACGGCAACCCCCAGATCACCAAGGTCAACCTCGGCGTGGGCAAGAACCCGGGCATCCTCATCTCCGGCCACGACCTGCGGGACCTGGAGATGCTGCTGGAGCAGACCCAGGGCACCGGTGTGGATGTGTACACCCACTCGGAAATGCTCCCCGCCCACTACTACCCCGCCTTCCGGAAGTACCCCCATTTCGTGGGCAACTACGGCAACGCCTGGTGGAAGCAGAAGGAGGAGTTCGAGTCCTTCCACGGTCCCATTCTCATGACCACCAACTGCATCGTGCCCCCCAAGGACAGCTACAAGGACCGGCTGTACACCACCGGCGCGGCGGGCTACCCCGGCTGTAAGCACATCCCCGGCGGCCCGGGAGAGTGGAAGGATTTTTCGGCTCTCATCGAGCAGGCCAAGCACTGCGCTCCGCCCCAGGAGATCGAGCGGGGCGAGATCGTGGGCGGCTTTGCCCACGCGCAGGTGCTGGCCCTGGCCGACCAGATCGTGGAGGCGGTCAAGTCCGGCGCTATCAAGAAGTTCGTGGTCATGGCCGGCTGTGACGGCCGGGCCAAGAGCCGCAACTACTACACCGACTTTGCCAAGGCCCTGCCCAAGGACGCCGTGATCCTCACCGCCGGCTGCGCCAAGTACAAGTACAACAAGCTGGACCTGGGCGACATCAACGGCATCCCCCGGGTGCTGGACGCGGGCCAGTGCAACGACTCCTACTCGCTGGCGGTCATCGCCCTGAAGCTGAAGGAGGTCTTTGGCCTGGACGATGTGAACGAGCTGCCCATCGTCTACAACATCGCCTGGTATGAGCAGAAAGCAGTCATCGTCCTGCTGGCCCTCCTGTCTCTGGGCGTGAAGAACATCCATCTGGGCCCCACCCTGCCCGCCTTCCTCAGCCCCAACGTGGCCAAGGTGCTGGTGGAGAACTTCGGCATCGCCGGGATCGGCACCGTGGAGGATGACCTGAAGCTCTTCTTCGGGGCGTAACCCCGGAGGATTTGCGCTCGCCGCGCGGGCCGCTTATCCAGCGGGGACCCGATTTCTTTTCTCGAAAAGAAACCGGGGAAAGAAAAGGCGGAGAGGGGAACTTCTCGTTCCCCTCTCCACTCCCCTCCAAAAGGGCGGCCTTTTAGGGGCCGCCCCGTTTTTTGCCGGGGTACAACGCTTTCCGGATAGGCGGAAAGCCCGGAATTGGCCACGCCATGCTTTGGAAATACCGCCGCAGCCGGATGAAGGCCGGGATGCGTTTTGGGGGAGTCCAGAGGGGGGTATCCCCCCTCTGGGCTTTCTTTCCCACCGCTTTCTTTGCAAAGAAAGCGGTGCCCTGTCCGGGTAGGACGCCCGCCCGGCGAGGGCAAAGTCTCTCCCCCTTGACATACCTTGACCATCCAGGTATACTATACTTAGAAGATCCAGGTATCAGAAAGGAGGGGACGAAATGAAGTTCGACAAGAGTCTGCTCAGCGGCAGCACCCGCCTTTTGGTGCTCTCCCTCCTGGCGGAGGAGGACTGCTACGGTTATCAGCTCATCCGCAAGCTGGAGGAGCGCTCCCAGAAGGTCTTTTCCCTCCAGGAGGGGACGCTGTACCCGGTGCTCCACAAGCTGGAGGGGGACGGCGCGGTGCGGGCCTACGAGAAGGAGGAGGGCGGCCGGAAGCGCCGGTATTACACCCTCACCGACCGGGGCCGGAAGCAGCTCAGCGAGGAAAAGGAGCAGTGGCATGCCTTTCAGACGGCCGTGGGCCGGGTGATCGGAGGGGAAGCCTATGGACTGGCGTGAGGACAGCCTCTCCCCGGAGGCGGATTTCATCCACGCGGTGGTGAAACAGGTCCGCTTCCGGCCCGACCGGCGCGCCATCGCCGAGGAGCTGCGGCAGCACCTGGACGAGAGCGCGGCCTGGCTGGAGGAGGAGCGGCAGCTCTCCCCGGAAGAGGCCCGGAAGGTGGCGTTGGCCCAGATGGGCGACCCGGAGGCGGTAGGAGAGGGGTTCAACCTCACCCACAAGCCCCTCCTGGGCTGGGCGTGGTACCTGAGCCGCATCCTCTGCGTGACGGTGTGCCTGACTCTGGGGCTGTATCTGGCCTATGTTCTGGTAGGCGTGACGGTAATCACCGTGGTGGACAGCCTGGAACAGACGGTCTTTTATCGGTATGAACAGCCGGTGGAGCGGGTGATTTCCGTTGAGAAAACCTTCGACCTGGGGCCCCACACCATGACCATCGACGAGGTGGCCCTGCTGGAGGACGGCAGCGCGATGGTGCGCTACCACGGCGTAGGCGGGCCCCGGGTGAACTGGCACGCGCCGGAGATCCGGGTCCTGGACGAGACGGGAAATTACCTGGGTGGCGGCGGCTCTTCCACTGCCGGCTGGATCAACTGGAAAGTCAGCGACTTCAAACTGCCTGAGGGGACGGAAGCGCTCACCCTCGGCTGGCCGGACCTTGATCCCGACGCGGTGGTGACCATTGACCTCACCGGTGGAGAGGGGGGAGCGGCATGACCCGAAAAGGTAAGCTCATCCGCAATCTGGCGGTGACGGCGGCGGTGTTTGTGGGGTTCCTCTTGGTTTGCGGGGTGTATCTGGACCCGGAAAACTGCGCTCTGGCCAGTGCCCGCCAACTCTACTTTGGAGACTGCACCGTCCGGGGCTGGGGCGACACGCCGGAGGGCGAGCGCATCTACATCCTGACCAATGAGGAGGACACCATCTCCTACTGCAAGGTCCGGCGGCATTTCTGGCTCTTCTGGACCACCGGGTCCTGCAGCAGCGGAAAGCAGATGGAGGAGGGCGCGCCGGTCTACATCGGTCGTCTGGGCAACGGAGAGCAGGGCACAGTCTGGTGCCTGCGGGCTTCCGAAGAGGTGCAGACCCTCTCATGGTACGGGAAAGAGACCAGCGTGTGGCACGGCGACGTGGCTATCCTCAGCGCCCCGGAGCGGAACGCCGCCTATGAGCCGGTGGAGGTCTACGACGGGGAGGGCAATCTCCTCTGGACCGACACCTTTTCTTAAAAAAGAACGCCCGGGACCGATTCTGGTCCCGGGCGTCCGGTGTGTATGGGTTTAACCCTCGGCGCAGCGGCTTTCGATGAGGGCTTCCTTGTCCTTCATGGCCTGGAGGGTGCGGGAGAGGAGGGTGTCCAGCTCCCAGCCCAGCAGCTCGGCGCCCTGGCGGATGGTGTCCCGGGAGCAGCCGGCGGCGAATTTCTTGTCCTTGAACTTCTTCTTGAGGCTGGAGAGCTCCATGTCCGACACGCTCTTGGAGGGGCGCATGAGGGCGGCGGCCCCGATGAGGCCGGTGAGCTCGTCGCAGGCGAAGAGGACCTTTTCCATCTCGTGCTCAGGGGCCACGTCGGCGCCGGTGAGGCCCCAGCCGTGGCAGACCACCGCGCGGATGAGGGCGGGCTCGGCCCCGGCCTCTTCCAGGAGGGCCCGAGCCTTCACACAGTGCTCCTCGGGCCAGCGCTCGAAGTCGATGTCGTGGAGCAGGCCCACGTTGGCCCAGAACGGGGCGTCCTCGCCGTAGCCCAGCTCGTGGGCGAACCAGTCCATGACGGCCTCCACGGTGTAGGCGTGGCGGAGGTGGAAGGGCTCCTGATTGTAGGTTTTCAGCAGGCTCACAGCCTGTTCACGGGTAAAAGCCATGGGAAATGTACTCCTTTCAACAGATAGGATGGAGGGGAATATGGACGAAGGAAATTGGTGGGTGTACATCCTCCGCTGTGCGGACGGGACGCTGTACACCGGCTCCACCACCGACGTGGAGCGGCGGCTTTCTCAGCACAACGCGGGCAAGGGGGCCAAATACACCCGCGCCCGCCGCCCGGCGGAGCTGGTCTACCGGGAGTTCTGCGGGAACCGGAGCGCGGCCCTGCGGCGGGAGGCGGCCATCAAGCGCCTCTCCCGGGCGGAAAAGCTGGCGCTCATCGCCCGAAGTGGGCTTACAGATTCCGGCCCAGGGCGCGGAAACGCTCCATAAGGGCGGCGTCCTTGGCCACCTCACCGGGGGCGTAGGCGCTGACGCCCTCAGAGAAGAGGACTTCCCAGTTCAGATACTCCCCGATGCAGGCGAACTGCTCCCGGATCAGGCGGTACTGGGGGGTGTCCAGCCCGTCGGCGCCCACGGCGACCACGCCGATCTTCTTGCCCTTGATGGCCGCGCCGCCGGCATAGAGCCGGTCAATGGCCAGCTTCAGCTGGGCGGAGATGCCCCACCAGTACACGGGGGAGCCGAAGATGATGCAGTCGGCCTCCAGCACCTTTTGCAGCAGGGCGGGGGCGTCGTCCTTCTGCACGCAGGTGCCGCCGTTCTTCCGGCAGGCGTCACAGCCCAGACAGGGGGCGATCTTCTGACTCTGGAGGTCTACCAGCTCCACCTGGTGGTTCTTTCCGGCCTCCTCGGCCAGGGCGGTGAGGAGGGTGCGGGTGTTGCCGTTTTTGCGGGGGCTTCCGTTGAGGATGAGGACCTTCACTTCCAAACAACTCCTTTTCCGTATTTTCTCTAGAATAATCCGTCCGGTGGGATTTTGCAAGAGCAAGCGACCGCCCCGGGAGCCAACGCTCCCGGGGCGGTCGTGTGTTTTGATTTAGCCGTTCTTGGCCCGGTCGGCCCGGATGAGGTTCTTGAGGCCCTCGATGCCCACCTCGATGGCGGCGGACAGGTCGTGGCTCTCCTCCTGGTCCAGCCCGGCGGCCTCCCGCTCCTGGTTCCAGATCACATGGAAGCAGGACCCGCAGCGTACGCCCAGCGCGGCGGCACAGCAGAAGAGGGCGGCGGACTCCATCTCGGAGGCCAGAACGCCCAGGCGCTTCCAGGCCTCCCACTTGTGGAGCAGCTCATAGGAGACCGGCATCCGGGTGGGGTCGTGCTGGCCGTAGAAGGAATCCTTGCACTGGACCACGCCGGCGTGCCAGGGTTTTCCCAGGGCCTTGGCGGCGGACACCAGGGCCTCCTGCACCTCGTAATCGGACACGGCGGGGAACTCGATGGGGGCGTACTCCCGGCTGGCGCCCTCATGGCGGACGGCGCCGGTGGCGATAATGACGTCATCGCTCTTCACCTTCAGGGCGATGCCGCCGCAGGTGCCCACCCGCACGAAGGTGTCGGCGCCCAGGTTGTGCAGCTCCTCCATGGCGATGACGGCGGAGGGGCCGCCGATGCCGGTGGAGCAGACGCTGACCTTTTCGCCCAGAAGGGTGCCGGTGTAGGTGGTGTATTCCCGGTTGGACTGGATTTTGACCGGATTGTCAAAATAGGCGGCGATCTTCTCGCACCGGCCGGGATCGCCGGGGAGGATGCAATAGCGGCCTACGTCGCCCTTGCCGCACTGGATATGGAATTGCAGCTCATGTTCATGCATTGGTTCACACCTCGCTGTTGTCGGGGACCGGCGCGCCGGTCCGGAGAAAAAAGGGAAACGAAGGCGGGGGAAACGGCTCCGGCGGCCTTCGTTTATCCATATTATAATCAAAAATGGGACAGAAAGCAAGATGATTTGTGCAATCTGTATACTGATTTTGCTTCTGTAACTTTTTGTGGTTGTTTTTTTCAGCTCCGTCCAGTAAAATATTCTGGAATGAATCACCGCGGAGGGGGCGGCACGGACCGGACCGCCGCGGTGAAAGCGAGGTGCCCGATGAAAAAACCGGTACTGATCAGCCTGCTTCTGCTGCTTTGCTGCGCGCTCGGGTGGGCGGTCTACCTTTTCACGAACACATACCGCCAGGGGACCCCGGTCCGCAACACGCTCAGCTCCACCACGGCCGCGTCGGCGGTGCCCAGCTACGACAGCACCCGGCCCGGCGTGACGGCCACGCCTACACCGCTGGATACGACGGACGACGCGCTGCTGCTGGAGCGGGCCGGCGAGGTGCTGGACGCCCTGGCCGACCAGGACTACACCGCGCTGTGCGCGCTGGTCCACCCCCAGCGTGGGGTGACTTTTACCCCGTATTCCACTGTGGACCCGGAAAACGACCTGTGCTTCCTGCCCGACCAGCTCAGCAAGGCCATCTCGGACGGGAGCACCTACCTGTGGGGCTTCACCAACGGGAAGGGGGACCACATCAATCTGACGGTCAGCGAGTACATCAGCCGCTATGTCTATAATGAGGACTACCGGAACGCGCCAGTGGTGAGCATCGACCAGATCGCGGTGTCCGGCAACGCGCTGGAGAACGTGCAGGAGGTCTTTTCCGACTGCCGCTTCGTGGAGTATTACTACCCCGGGGTAAAGCCGGAGATGGACAATTTTGACTGGTGCGCGCTGAAGGTGGTTCTGGCGCCCTATGCCGAGCAGTGGTATCTGGTGGGCCTGATCCATAGCGAATGGACCGTATAAGGGACGTACCGGCGCAAAAGCCGCAAAAAGGAGGACGTTTGTCCTCCTTTTTCTTTACTTGGTCAAAAATTGGCAAAAAACGGATAGATCGGACGCGATATATGTAAAATTGCTACAAAAATTGCGGCTAGACTGACGGGTTTTGTGTAAAAAGTAAAAAAACATCGTGATGGACAAAATGAAGTGACGAACTGCTTGCAAAACAGGTGGGGAATGCGCTAAGATTAGCTTGTTAAAAAGTGAAGGAAGCCAGAACTTAGCGGGGTTTCCAAAGAAGCAAAGGAGTTGGGAAGATGAATGTAGAGAATCTTTTCTGGGTTGGACTGGTAGGATCAGTCATTGCACTGCTCTTCGCCTGGATCCAGTGCCGGAAGGTGCTCCAGTTCTCCGAGGGCACCGATGTCATGAAGAAGCTGGCGGCTTCCATCCGGAAGGGCGCCAACGCCTACCTGAAGCGCCAGTATAAGACGGTGGTCAAGATTTTTGCCGTCGTGTTTGTGGTCCTGTTGGTCCTGGTGGCCACCCACCAGCTGGACAACTGGTTCATCCCCTTCGCGTTCCTCACCGGCGGATGCTACTCCGCCCTGGCGGGCTTCATCGGCATGAAGATCGCCACCTCCTCCAACGCCCGTACCGCCCACGCCGCTCATGAGAGCCTGAACCGCGGCCTGAACGTGGCCTTCTCCTCCGGCGCCGTCATGGGCTTCACCGTGGTGGGCCTGGGCCTGCTGGACATCTCCGTCTGGTTCCACATTCTGAAGTATGTGGCCGGCTTCGGCGCCGAGAAGATCGCCCAGACCATGGTCATGTTCGGCATGGGCGCCTCCTTCATGGCTCTGTTCGCCCGTGTGGGCGGCGGCATCTTCACCAAGGCCGCCGACGTGGGCGCCGACCTGGTGGGTAAGGTGGAGGCCGGCATCCCCGAGGATGACCCCCGCAACCCCGCTACCATCGCTGACAACGTGGGCGACAACGTGGGCGACGTGGCCGGCATGGGCGCCGACCTGTACGAGTCCTACGTTGGCTCCATCCTGGCTACCTTCGCGCTGGGCGCTTCCGCCTACGGCGGCGAGCTGGCCTGGAATGCCATGCTGCTCCCCCTGGCCATTGCCGTGCTGGGCGTGATCTGCTCCGTGCTGGGCACCTTCCTCATCCGCACCAAGGAAGGCGCCTCCCAGCGCGACCTGCTGGGCACCCTGCGTAAGGGCACCTACACCGCCGCTCTGCTGGCCGCCATCCTGGGCGCCCCGCTGACCTACTTCATCCTGGGCGACATGGGCGTTTATGTGGCCATCCTGGCCGGTCTGGTGGCCGGCTGCGCCATCGGTTACTTCACCGAGTACTACACCTCTGATACTTATAAGCCCACTCAGGGCCTGGCTTCCGCTACCGAGACCGGCCCCGCCACCACCATCATCGGCGGCATCTCCCTGGGCATGCTGTCCACCGCCGCCCCCGTCATCATCGTGGGTATCGCCATCATCGTGTCCTTCCTGGCCGCCGGCGGCTCCCTGGATACCGCCAACCATGAGGTCTATGAGGCCTGCTTCAACAAGGGCCTGTACGGCATCGGCATCGCCGCGGTCGGCATGCTGTCCACTCTGGGCATCACCCTGGCTACCGACGCCTACGGCCCCGTGGCCGACAACGCCGGCGGCATCGCCGAGATGAGCGGACTGGGCGAAGAGGTCCGCAACCGCACCGACGCTCTGGACTCCCTGGGCAACACCACCGCCGCCACCGGCAAGGGCTTCGCCATCGGCTCCGCCGCTCTGACCGCCCTGGCCCTGCTGGTCAGCTATGTGGACGTGGTGGAGACCAAGACCACCATCGACCTGTCCCTCACCAACCCCGCCGTCCTGGTGGGCATCTTCCTGGGCGCCATGCTGACCTTCATCTTCGGCGCTCTGACCATGAGCGGCGTGCAGCGCGCGGCCCAGTCCATCGTGGTGGAGGTCCGCCGTCAGTTCAAGGAGATCGCCGGCATCATGGAGGGCAAGGCCGATCCCGACTACGCCCGCTGCGTGGACCTGTGCACCCGCGGCGCTCTGCATGAGATGGTGGTTCCCTCCCTGCTGGCCATCATCGTGCCCATCGTCACCGGCTGCATCCTGGGCGTTGAGGCCGTCGTGGGCCTGCTGGGCGGCGTGACCGTCACCGGCTTCGCCATGGCCGTGTTCATGTCCAACGCCGGCGGCGCCTGGGACAACGCCAAGAAGTACATCGAGTCCGGCCAGCATGGCGGCAAGGGCTCCGAGTGCCACAAGGCCGCCGTCATCGGCGACACCGTGGGCGATCCCTTCAAGGATACCTCCGGTCCTTCCCTGAACATCCTCATCAAGCTGGTGTCCACCGTCTCCATCGTGTTCTCCGGTCTGGTCATCAGCGTCAGCCAGATCTTCCTGGGCTAACTCTGTGTGAAAAAGGTCCGGACATGCCGTTTCTGCGGCATGTCCGGACCTTTTCTGCTGGGAGAGGTCCCGGAAAACGGTTGACAGGCGGCGGAAGTTGGCGTATCCTAACACTGTTATAGTCATACAAAAAATGACATGCACGGCCGTGAAAACGGCGTGATCACCGGACGCGGGGCACCGCGTCCAGAAGCGGAGGAAACGGAAATGAATCTGGAAGAGCTGGCTGGAACGATCCAGATGGATCTGCAGGGAACGCTGGCCCGATTTGGCGGCAGCCGCGCGCTGCTGGTGCGTTTTCTGAAGAAGTTCCCCCAAGACACCACCTTCGAGACCCTGAAGGAGGCGGTGGCCGCGGGCGACGACGCAACGGTGGAGCGGGCCGCGCATACGCTGAAGGGTGTGGCGGCCAACCTGGGTCTGGAGCCGGTGCGCGCCGGCAGTGACGCGCTGGTGACCGCGGTGCGGACCGGGCGTCAGGCCGAGATTCCCGCCCTCTTTGAAACGCTGCGCGCGGATTACGAGGCCGCCGGTACGGCCATTGCCGCGCTGGCGGAATGAGGCGCGGAAAGTGAGGAACCAATAGTATGGCGGAGAGACAGACCATCCTGATCGTGGATGATGAGGAGATCAACCGCGCCATTCTGAGCATCACCTTCGGAGACGATTTCAACATTCTGGAGGCGGAGAACGGGCAGGAGGCGCTGGACTGCATCGAGGCCCACCCGGGCCAGATCGTGGCGGTGCTGCTGGACGTGGTGATGCCGGTGCTGGACGGGTTTTCCGTCCTGCGGGAGCTGGGGAAGCGGAAGCTGCTGGAGCAGCTGCCGGTGTTCCTCATCACGGCGGAAAATTCCGAGGAGAAGCTGCGCCTGGGCTACGACCTGGGGGCGGTGGATATCATCGAAAAGCCCATCGTGCCCTACTTCATTCGCCGCCGGATCGGCAACGTCATTCAGCTGAACAACCTGGTACGCACCCAGGACCAGATGCTGGCCGAGCAGGCCGAGGAGATCCAGGAGCTCAACAGCTCCATCCTGGAGACGCTGGCCACGGCCATCGAGTTCCGGGACCAGGAGTCGGGGGAGCACGTGCGCCGCATCCGGCAGCTCACGCTGCTGCTGCTGCACATCCTCATGGAGCGGTATCCGGAAAAATACCACTTTGACGAGGAGGAGCTGCGGCTCATTGCCGACGCGGCGGTGATGCACGATCTGGGCAAGATCGCCATTCCCGACAGCATCTTGAACAAGCCCGGCCGTCTCACGCCGGAGGAGTTCGAGATCATGAAGACCCACACCACCCAGGGCTGCGTGCTGCTGGACAGCGTGCCCCGCCTGCGGGAGAACCCGGTGTACGACTACGCCTATGACATCTGCCGCCACCACCACGAGCGCTGGAACGGCAGGGGCTATCCCGACGGACTGAAGGGGGAGGAGATCACCATCTGGGCCCAGGTGGTGGCGCTGGCCGACGTGTACGACGCGCTGGTGGGCGAGCGGGTCTATAAAAAAGCCTTCACCCATGAGAAGGCGGTGGATATGATCCTCAACGGGGAGTGCGGGGTGTTCAACCCCGACCTCATGGAGTGCCTGGCCCAGTCGCAGGAGCGGATCCGTCAGGAATTCCGGGAAGGAAAGCGCTAGAACAAGGGGCGCAGCCCGACGGGTGCCGGGGGGAGCGCTGCGGTAAAGGAGAGAAGAAGTATGGAATCTTTGGATGTGCGCCTGCGGGAATTGATCGCGGACGAGGTGAAGAAGCTGAACCGGCCGGACCTGTTCCGGGAGCCGCTGGTTGCCGTCTCGGCGGCGGACGACCCCCGATATGCCCAGCTCAAGACCATGATCGGCCCCTGGCATCTGGAGCCCCGGGAGCTGCTCCCCGATGCGGAGCGGGTCATCAGCTACTTCGTGCCCTTCACCCGCGAGGTGGTGCAGGACCCCCACCGCAGCTCCGGCGCGCCGGCGGTGTGGGGCGAGTCCTACATCGTGCTCAACGACTACTTCGACCAGATCGGCCGCTCGGTGTCCGCCCTGCTGGAGGGGGAGGGCTACTCCTGCTATCCCATCGCCGGCACCCACACCTATGACCCCAAGGATCTGAAGTCCATGTGGTCCCACCGCAGCGCCGCGGCCATCGCGGGGCTGGGGGCCTTCGGGGCCAACCGGATGCTCATTACGGAGAAGGGCTCCGGCGGGCGCTTCTGCACCATCCTGACCTCCGCGCCGCTGACGGTGAACACCGAGGAGGCGGAGGACCGCTGCATTTACCACAAAAACGGCAAATGCGGCCTGTGCTTCCGCAACTGCCCCGTGGGGGCGCTGAAGCCGGACGACTTCGACCGCTTCCGCTGCCACGACACGGTGCTCCTGCCCAACGCCGAGGAGCTGAAGGACATCGGCTTCTGCGACGTGTGCGGCCGGTGCATCAGCGTATGCCCCATGGCGTACCTGGAATAAGAGAAACGGCCCGGAAAGCTGCTGCTTTCCGGGCTGTTTTGCGCGTTTACAGCTCCAGCTGGGCGATGACCTCTTTGAGCTGCCTGGCGGAGGCGTGGAGGGCCTCATCCTCTTCGGGGCTAAGGGGGATCTCCAAAATGCTCTCCAGGCCGTTCTTGCCCACCACCGAGGGGATGGACAGGCACAGGCCGTCCAGGCCGTACTGCCCCTCCAACACCACCGACACGGGGAGGACCGACTCCTGATCCAGCACGATGCTCTCGGCGATGCGGCCCACCGCCATGGCGATGCCGTAGTAGGTGGCGCCCTTGCGCTCGATGATCTGGTAGGCGCTGTCCCGCACGTTCTCATAGATGCGCTGCATGGAGGCCCGGTGGTCGTAGTGGCCCCGCAGCTCGCAGAAGTCGTTCAGGTCGATGCCGGAGACGTTGGCGCCGCTCCACACGGCCAGCTCACTGTCGCCGTGCTCGCCGATGATGACGGCGTGGACGTTGCGGCTGTCCACCCGCAGGTGCTCGCCCAGCAGCTGCTTGAGCCGGGCGGTGTCCAGCACGGTGCCCGAGCCGAACACCCGGTTGGCGGGCAGGCCCGACATGTGCCACGCAGCGTAGGTCAGCACGTCCACCGGGTTGGATACGATGAGGAGGATGCCCTCGAAGTTCCGGCGGCGGATCTCGGGGATGATGGATTTGAGGATGGCCACGTTTTTGCCGATCAGGTCCAGGCGGGTCTCGCCGGGCTTCTGATTGGCACCGGCGGTGACGATGATGAGGCCGCAGTCGGCGGCGTCGTCGTAGTCGCCGGCGTAGATGTCCATGGGGGCGGTGTAGGGCAGACCATGGCTCAGGTCCATGGCCTCGCCCTCGGCCTTGGCGCGGTTGGCGTCGATGAGGACCAGCTCGGAGAACAGGCCCCGCTGCATCAGGGTAAAGGCGATGGACGCGCCCACGAATCCGCAGCCCACCACGGCGGCTTTCCGGGGATTGAGCATAAAAGACACTCCTTTCAGAGGGATGCTGTTAGTATGTACACACCGGCGGGAGAAATCGCATCTCCGTCCCGGCTGAATAAAGAATACCATGCTGGTAGGAATTTGGCGGTTGTAAAAACAACGAAAGGCAAAAAAATCCGGCCCGCCCCCTGAAGGGCGGACCGATTGAGCGGTGTGGAGTGGTATGGTACAATGGGGGAAAGTGAGGAGGGGACGCCATGCGCGAAAGAAGCTATACCACGCTTTGCGGCGACATCCACTACTGGGTCGGCGGGGTGGAGGACGGCCGGACGCTGGTCTTTTTGCCGGGGCTGACGGCGGACCACCGGCTCTTTGAGAAGCAGCTGGACTGCTTTGCGGAAACCTGCCGGGTGCTGGTGTGGGACCCGCCGGGTCACGGGGCCTCCTGGCCCTTCCAACTCTCGTTCCACCTGATGGACCAGGCGGAGTGGCTGGACGCCATCCTGGAGCGGGAGGGGGTCCATGCTCCGGTCCTGGTGGGCCAGTCCATGGGCGGATATGTGGGCCAGGCCTATACCCAGCGCTATCCGGGCAAGCTGGGCGGCTTCGTGGCCATTGACTCGGCGCCCCTCCAGCGCAAGTATGTCACAGGGGCGGAGCTTTGGCTGTTGAAGCGGATGGAGCCGGTCTACCGGTTTTGGCCGTGGAAGTGGCTGCTCTCCGCCGGCAGCCGCGGCGTGTCGGTGACGGAGTACGGACAGACTCTCATGCGGGAGATGATGCTGGTCTACCAGGGCGACCAAGTGCGCTATGCCCGCTTGGCCGGGCATGGGTTCCGGATGCTGGCGGAGGCCATGGAAGCGGATCTACCCTACCGTCTGGACTGTCCGGCGCTGCTCCTGTGCGGGGAAGCGGACCGGGCCGGGTCCTGCAAGCGGTACAACCGGGCATGGCACCGGGACACCGGCATTCCTCTCCACTGGTTAACGGGCGCGGGGCACAACGCCAACTGCGACCAGCCCCAGCAGGTGAATGAGTTGTTGGAGGACTTTATCCGGGCTCTTCCAGCCCCATGAGGCCCTTGTTCAGGCAGGACTCCAGATCGAATTTCTTGCACTCGCCGCTGTCCAGGGCCAGGAGCACATAGGGCCCCTGGAGCTGGAGGATGGAGCCGGGGCCGAAGCTCCGGTGGATCACCCGGGTGCCGGGCTGGTACTGGTCCAGCCGCCCGGTGTGGAGCTCGCCCTCCGCACCGGGGCTGGGGGCAGAAGGGGCCACGGCGGTGACAAAGGAGGAGACCGGGGGCGCGGGCTGGCCGAACTCCCGGGCGCAGGTGAGGATCTCCAGCTGCCGCTTGGCCCGGGTAAGGGCCACGTAGAAGAGCCGCCGCTCCTCCTCCAGGGTGGCCTGGTCCTCGGGGCTGAGCTTCTGGCCGGGGGAGGGCTCGGCCACGCTGGGGAAGATGCCGTCCTGCACGTCGATGAGGATCACCCGGGGGTACTCCAGGCCCTTGCTGGCGTGGACAGTGGAGAGGAGAAAGGGACAGCCCGCCCCGCCGGGGCCGCCCCGGGCCACGATGCCCTCCAATTCTTCCAGCCGCTGGAGGAACTGCTCCAACCCCGGATTCTGGTTGGCCAGGGCCAGCAGGGGGTGGAGGCGGCTGGTGTCGGCCCCCCGGTTTTTCAAATAATCGCCGTACCCCATGTACTGGATGATGCGGTTCACCGCCTGATAGCTGTTCCCCTCCAGCAGGTGGGTCAGGTGGGTGCGCAGGGCCTTCACCTTGCCGATGGCCCAGGGCTCCAGCCCCGGGGATTCCAGCAGGAGGGAAAAGACATTCTCCTCCGGGTGGGCGGACTGGCGGCGGAGGACAGCCTGGACCCGGTCCTTTTTCAGGGGACAGCCCAGCTTATAATAGAGCCGCTGGAAGAGCTCCCCGTCTCCCGGGCGGAAGGCCAGGCGGATGGCGTCGGTCACATCCCGCACGGTGTAGTGACTGAAAAAGAGCCCCTCCCCCGCCCGGCAGCGGTAGGGCACCCCCTCCTGTTCCAGCAGGTCGATGAGGGGGATGGCGCTGTAATGGTTGCGGTAGAGGACCGCCGTCTCCTCGGTGCAGTTTTTCGCCACCTCCAGCAGGTAGCGGTATTGGCTCCGGTAGTCCCGCAGGACGGTGTGCTTGATGGGCGGGCCGTCGGGGTTGCGGGTGAACATGTGCTTGTCCCGCCGCTCCCGGTTGCGGTGGATGAAGGAATCCGCCGGGCCCACGATGGCGGGGGTGGAGCGGAAGTTCTCCTCCAGAAAGAGGACGGCGGCGTCGGGGTAGATCTGGTCGAACTCCAATAACGCCTGAGGCCAGGCGGCCCGGAAGCCGTAGATGCTCTGGTCCTCGTCACCCACCAGAAAGAGGTTCCGCCGCGCCCCGGCCAGGAGCCGGAGGATGATGTGCTGGATTTTGGAGGTATCCTGGGCCTCGTCTACACAGATGTAGTGGTAGCGCCGCTGGAACTGCGCCAACACCGGCGGGCAGGAGCGGAGGATCTTCAGGCCGTAGACCATCTGGTCGTCGTAGTCCATTTTCCGGGTCTTTAAGAGCCGGTCCTGGTAGCGGCGGTAGAGGGGGAGGAAGTCCGCGCCGCTCTCCAGGCGGATGGCCTCCATCTCCTCCTCCCGCAGCATCATGTTCTTACAGAAGGTGATCTGAGTACGCAGCTCTTTTAAGTCGCTCTCGCTGGGGAACTGCTTGGTCTGCTCCAGCCACAGCTCCCGCAGCAGCCGGGTGATCTCGCCCTCGTCGGAGAGCAGCTCAAAGGCCACTCGGCCGGTGTGGCGCTCATAGGCCCGGATGATGCGGGCGCACAGGCCGTTGATGGTGCGGAACTCCAGCCGCCCCGCCAGCTCCTCCCCGAAAAGGGCCGCGCACCGGCGGCGCAGGTCGGCGGTGGCGGCCACGGTGTAGGTGACGGTGAGGATGTTCTCGGGCTCCACCTCCCGGCAGAACACCAGGCACCCCAGCCGGGAGAGCAGCACCGTGGTCTTGCCGCTGCCGGGGACGGCCAGCAGCAGCACCGGTCCCTCGGTGCGCTGGACGGCCACGGCCTGCTGGTCGGTGAGTGAGAGATTGAATTTGGTCCGGAAGCGCTCGTAGTCCATACCATACCTCGCTGTGCGTCATTAAAATAACATTATACCGCCTTTTGGGCCGGGAGACAAGCCGTTGCGCCCCCCGGAAAAAGCAGGTACAATCAGAGCAGAAAGGGGAGAGCGCCATGGACGAGCGGATGCAAGAGCTGGACCGGGCCATCCAAGCGGCCTCGGCGGACCAGAAGCGGCTCAAACAGATCAGCGCCCAGCTGGACGACCTGTACCGCCAGCAGGCGGAGCGGCGGGAGAAGCTGGACGAGGCCGCCCAAAACCTGCGGAAAGAGGAGAAGGATGTGGAGGACCTGGAGCACCTGAGCTTCAAGGCCCTCTGGACCGCCCTGACCGGCGACAAGGAGGAGCGGCTGAGCCGGGAGCGCCGGGAGGACCTGGCGGCCAAGTGCAAGTACGACCAGGCGGCGGAGGACCTGGACTATCTGGAAAAAAAGCTGACCGAGCTGCTCGGAGAGCGCAACCGCCTCCAGCAGATCCCCCACACCCTGGAGCGCCTCTGGTCGGAGAAGGCCGACCTCCTCAAGGCCCAGGGCGGCACGGTGGGGGAGGAGCTCACCGCGCTGGACCGGGAGCGGGCGGAGCTGGACGGTCAGGAGAAGGAGCTGCGGGAGGCCATTTCGGCCGGAGAATACGCCCGGCGGCTGCTGGAGGCGGTGCAGACCGACCTGGACAGCGCGGCGAGCTGGGGCACCTGGGACATGCTGGGGGGCGGGATGATGGCCACCCTGGCCAAGCACGACCGGCTGGACAGCGCCCGGACCAACATCAGCGCCGCCCAGCGGGCCCTGTCGGCCTTCCGCACCGAGCTGGCAGATGTGGGTCCGATGGAGGTGCCCGACGTGGAGATCGGGAGCTTTGCCACCTTTGCCGACTTTTTCTTCGACGACATTTTCTCGGACTGGTACGTCCAGACGGGTATCCGGACGGCCCAGGACGGGATCTCGGACGTCCGCTGGAAGGTGAACGCCGCCCTGGACCGGCTGCGCTGGGCCCGGGAGACGCTGGAGGAGCGCCGGGAGAAGTTGGAGGCGCGGCGGAAGGAGCTCCTCACCGACGCATAAAAAAGGGTCTGCCCCACGGGGCAGACCCTTTTTTATGCCTTATATCAGATGGTAGCCAGGAACTTCAGGAAGGCGGCTTTGCCCTCCTCGGTGCGCTTGTACACGCCCGCGTGCTCCAGCACCTGGGCAAAGACCAGGCCGGTCTCCTTCTGCACGATCTCCAGGGCGTTTTCCTTGGTGATCTGGTACTTGCCCTTGAAACCCTCGGCCCAGGCGGCGTGGGAGGCGGTAAGGGGGTCGGCGGTGAGGTCGGCCCCGTCGGCCAGCTTCTCGGCCACGGCGGCCAGCTCCGCCTTCAGCCGGGCGGGCAGCACGGCCAGACCCATCACCTCGATGAGGCCGATGTTCTCCTTCTTGATGTGGTGGAGCTCGGCGTGGGGGTGATAGACGCCCAGGGGGTGCTCGTCGGTGGTGATGTTGTTCCGCAGCACCAGGTCCAGCTCGTAGTCGCTGCCGCGGCGGCGGGCGATGGGGGTGATGGTGTTGTGGGGCTCGCCGTTGGTCTCGGCGAAGAGGAAGGCGTCGGCGTCGGTGTAGCCCCGCCAGGCGTCCAGGATGCGGTCGGCCAGGTCGATGAGCCGCTGGGGGTCGGCGGCGGTGAGGCGTACCACCGACATGGGCCACTTCACGATGCCGGCCTTCACATCTTCATAGCCGGGGAAGGTGAAGGGAGTCTCCACCGGGGCCTTCTCCATGGCGAAGGTGTACCGGCCGCCCTGGAAGTGGTCGTGGGCCAGGATGGAGCCGCCCACGATGGGCAGATCCGCGTTGGAGCCCACGAAGTAATGGGGGAACTGGCCCACAAAGTCCAGGAGCTTGCCGAAGCACGCCCGGTCGATCTTCATGGGGGTGTGGACGCTGTTGAGGCAGATGCAGTGCTCGTTGTAATAGACGTAGGGGGAGTACTGCAGGAACCAGGGAGAGCCGTTGATGGTGATGGGGACGATGCGGTGGTTCTGGCGGGCGGGGTGGTTGACCCGGCCGGCGTAGCCCTCGTTCTCGGCGCACAGCTGGCAGCGGGGATAGGCCGAGGCGGGCAGGTTCCGGGCGGCGGCAATGGCCTTGGGGTCCTTCTCCGGCTTGGAGAGGTTGATGGTGATGTCCAGCTCGCCGTATTCGGTGGGAGCCTTCCACTGCATGTCCTTGGCGATGCGGTCCCGGCGGATGTAGTTGGTGTCCTGGCTGAACTGGTAGTACCAGTCGGTGGCCTTCTGGGGGTCCTCGGCGCGGAGGGCCTGGAACTTCTCAATGACCTGGGCGGGGCGGGGGGTCAGCGCGCCCATGATCTTGGTGTCGAAGAGGTCCCGGTAGACGATGGAGTTCTCCTTCATCACGCCCCGGGCGTAGGCGTCGTCCATCAGCTCATCCAGGACGGCGGGCAGGTCCACCTCGCCCACTTCCTCGCCGGTGGGGGCGTAGCTGTCCAGCTCCAGCACTTCCAGCAGGGCGTTGGCGGCCCAGTGCTCCTCGCAGGGCTGGATGAGGCCCTTGCGCAGGGCGTAGGTCAGCAGCTGCTCAATGGCGCGGTCCACCATGGCTCAGACCTCCTCGTACCCGTGGGGATGGGTGCTGTGCCACTTCCAGGCGGTCTCGATGATGGTGTTGAGGTCGTTGTACTGAGGCTTCCAGCCCAGGACGTTGACCGCCTTCTCGGAGGAGGCGATGAGCTGGGCGGGGTCGCCGGCGCGGCGGGGGGAGACCACGGCGGGGATGGGATGGCCGGTGACGGAGCGGGCCACGTCGATGACTTCCTTGACGGTGAAGCCCACGCCGTTGCCCAGGTTAAAGACGTTGTTGTCGCCGCCGTTCAGGAGGTAATCCAGGGCCAGGATGTGGGCCTGGGCCAGGTCGGTGACGTGGATGTAGTCGCGCACGCAGGTGCCGTCCTTGGTGGGGTAGTCGTCGCCAAAGACGCTGATCTGCTTCCGGGTGCCGTTGGCCACCTGGAGGATGATGGGGATGAGGTGAGTCTCGGGGTCATGGGCCTCGCCGATCTTGCCGGAGGGGTGAGCGCCGCAGGCGTTGAAGTAGCGGAGCGCCACGTACTTGAGGCCGTGGGCCTGGGACACCCAGCTCATCATCTGCTCCATGGACAGCTTCGTGTTGCCGTAGCAGTTGGTGGGCACGGTCTTGTCGGTCTCCAGGATGGGCACCCGCTCGGGCTCGCCGTAGGTGGCGGCGGTGGAGGAGAAGACGATCTTGTTCACACCGTGGGCCACCATGGCCTGGAGGAGCACCATGGTGCCGTAGAGGTTGTTGTCATAGTACTTGAGGGGGTCGGACATGGACTCGCCCACCTGGGAGGAGGCGGCGAAGTGGATGACGCCGTCGATCTTCTCGGCCTGGAACAGGGTATCCAGGGCCCCGCGGTCCCGGATGTCCAGCTGATAGAAGCGGGCCTTGGGGTGGACCGCCGCCTTGAAGCCGGTGAACAGGTTGTCGGCCACCACTACGTCGCGGCCGGCCTCGATGAGCTCATAGACCGTGTGGGAGCCGATGTAGCCAGCTCCGCCCAAAACCAGAATCGCCATAACAAAACACCCTTTCTTAGAATGATGAAAGATCAGTCGTTTGCGAACACCACGCAGCCGCCCACGGGACGGATGCGCAGCACGTGGCACTTGCCCAGGCCCAGCACGCCCTCCATGACGGAGCGGAAGTGCTCCAGCCGCTCCACGGGGACGAAGGCCTGGATGGTACCGGCGAAGCCGCCGCCGTGGACCCGGACGGCGCCCTGGCCTTCCAGGGCCTCCTGGGCCATGGCCAGGGCGAGAGCCACCGCCTGCTCCCGGGGGTCGTTGCCGGCGATGACGTTCTGAAGGAGCTCAGCGGAGGAGCGGCCGGACTGGTTCACCAGGTCCAGGAACCGCTGGAAGTTGCCCGCCGCCAGGGCGTCGGCCTCCTGAGCGGCCCGCAGGTCGTCGTGGAAGAAGTGGAGGGCCCGCAGCACGGCGCGGTCGCCGCAGCGTACCCGCAGGGAGGGGATGGCCTCCAGGACCTCGCTCCGGTCCACATCCCGCAGCACGGTCTTGCCGAAGTGGGCGGCCACAGCGCACATCTCCTGGGGGATGGAGGCGTAGTCGTCGGTGAGGTCGGCGTGGCAGGAGCCGGTGTCCACGATGCACAGGGCGTAGCCGCAGTGATCGAAGTCAAAGTCGATGCGGCGCACCACGGGGGCGGCGGGGTCCTTGAAGTCGATGGCCACGGCGCTGCCCACGGCGGAGGCGGCCTGGTCCATCAGGCCGCAGGGCTTGCCGAAGTACACGTTCTCCGCCATCTGGCCGATCTGGGCCAGCTCCATGGGGGTGAAGGAGTCCTCGCAGAAGAGGTGGTTGAAGATGTTGCCCACCAGCACCTCGTAGGCGGCGGAGGAGGAGAGGCCGGAGCCGGAGAGCACGTTGGAGGTCACATAGGCGTCAAAGCCGCCCACGGTCTTGCCCCGCTGGGCAAAGCCGGCGGCCACGCCCCGCACCAGGGCGGCGGAGGTGTTCTTCTCGGCCGGGACCGCCTCCAGCTGGTCCAGGGAGATCTCCAGAGGGGCGTAGCCCTCGGAGTGGATGCGCACGACGTTCAGCCCGTTGGGACCGGCGCAGGCCAGGGTGTCAAGGTCCACACTGCCGCAGAGGACGTGGCCGTGCTGGTGGTCGGTGTGGTTGCCGCCGATCTCGGTGCGGCCCGGGCCGCTGAAGAGGGCGGCGGGGGCGGAGCCGTCGGGGGAGAAGGCGGTCTGGAACCCCTGGGCGGCGCCGATGGCCCGCTGGCGGGCGGCGTCCAGAGCGGCGGAGTCGGCGTTGGGGGCGTAGAGCTCGGTCAGGCGGGCGTCGCAGGACCCGTCGGACAGGCGCTCAAGCAGCTGATGGAGAGATTGCATGGTCCTCACCTCATGTCTCGTTCTGTTGTGGCCAGTATACTAAATTTTTAGTAAAAATTCAAGAGGGTATTTTAAAAAATTTTCGGGGCCGGACCGGTGCTCTCCCGGCACACCAGAGTGGGGGGGAGGACGGCCTTCTGGGGGAGGGTGCGCACCGGCTCTTTCCCGCCCACGGCGGCGCGCTGGACCAGCAGGCGCAGGGCGGTGCGGACCATCTCCTCCACCGGCGCGGAGACCGAGGTGAGGGGCGGGTCCAGCAGGGCCGAGCGGGGGGTGTCGTTGAAGGACACCACCGAGCAGTCTGCGGGGGTGGAGCGCCCGGCGTCCTTCAGGGCCCGGACGGCGCCCACGGCGCAGTCCTCGTTGGCGCAGAGCAGGGCGGTGGGGCATTTTCCGGCCTCCAGAGCGGCCCGGACCGCCCGGGCGGCGGCCTCCACCTCCATGGGGCAGTCCAGGATGGTGGTCTGTTCCCCAAGGCCGTGCCTGGCCATGAGGGATAAGTAGCTCTCCCGCCGGGCCTCGGGGGCGGGGGAGGCGCTGTAACGCCGGTGATCGGGGCCCAGAAAGGCGATGTTTTTATGCCCCAGCTCCCACAAAAGCTCCAGCGCCTGCCGGATGCCCAGCTCGTAGTTGAGGATCACCGAGTCGAAGCGGCTCTCGTCGGGGGAGGCGTCCAGAAACACGGTGTTGGGGGAGAAGGAGGCCAGGGTCTCCACCTGGGCGGGGGAGAACTCGCCCACGGCCACGATGCCGTCCAGGCCCTCTCCCTCCGGCGGGAGGTAGGAGTCCCCCAGCGCGGGGATGGGGAGACAGACGTAGCGCTGCTCCAGACAATGGCGGCGGACCAGCCCGCCCAGATAGAGGAAGTAGGGGTCGTCCAGCTGCTGCTGAGGGGTGAGCCGCTCGGCCAGACCGATGCGCAGCAGGCTCTTGGGGGCGCGGCCCCGGCGGCTCTTGGTGGCGGCGTAGTTGAGGCGGCCCGCCTCCTCCAGCACCCGCTGGCGGGCCTCGTCGCTGACCGACAGGGAGGGATCGCCGCTGAGGATGCGGGAGATGGTGGCGGGGGAGTACCCGGTGCTCTGGGCCAGTTCCTTCAGTGTAGCCATGGTGGGCCTCCTTGGACGTAATTTTACTAAAAATATTTTACCCGATTTTGGCCTGTTTGGCAAGGAGAAAAGGGCTGGATTCTTCCGGGCAGCCCGGAGGGGTTTGCCCTCGCCGGGCGGGCCGCTTATCCAGCGGGGACCCGATTTCTTTTCTCGAAAAGAAACCGGGGAAAGAAAAGAAGGAGAGGGGAACTTCTGGTTCCCCTCTCCACTCCCCTCCAAAAGGGCGGCCTTTTAGGGGGCCGCCCCGGGCAGCAAGGTACAACGCTTTCCGGATAGGCGGAAAGTCCGGAATTGGCCACGCCAAGCTGAGGAAATACCTCCGCACCGGAATGAAGACCGGGATGCGTTTTGGGGGAGTCCAGAGGGGGGTATCCCCCCTCTGGGCTTTCTTTCCCACCGCTTTCTTTGCAAAGAAAGCGGTGCTCCCGCCGAGCAGGCGGCCCGCGCGGCGAGCGCAACACCCCCGTTCCGGGAAAAGAAATCGACTTTTCAGAACAGATTCGCCAGCGTCAGCTGTTCACCCGCCGCCATCAGGGAGAGTCTCTGGAGGAGCTGGGCGGAGGCGGAGGCGTACTCCGCCTGGTCCTGGCAGTCGATGAGGGCCAGGACCTGATCGAATCCGGTCTGGACGGCGTCGGTGTCGGTGTGGCGGAGGGTGACGTGGAGCCAAAGGTCCCGCTGGTCCCAGGTCGTCTTGGCCTCTTTGGTCAGGTCCTGGGCCTCCGCCCAGTCCCCGGCCTCCACCCGCTGCTCCGCCTCCCGCAGGGTGTCTGAGAGGGTCTGGGTAAAATCCTCCAACTCGGCGGCGTTCCACAGCGCCAGGGCCAGCAGCAGCGCCATGCCCCCCACCGCGCCCCACAGCCGCCTCATGGGTTCTCCTCCCGGGGAGTGCAGCGCACCGTCCCCTGCTCGTCCACCGTGAGGAGAAAGACCTCATCCTCACGGCTCAGGTGGCGCTTTTTCAGCTCCTTTTGGAGCCAGGTGTCGTTGTACCCCCGCCGCTGGAGGTTGCGCCGCAGGAGCCGCCCGTCGCTGATGAGCACGGTGGGCAGCCCGGTTTCCGGGGGTTTCAGGCCTATCTGTCCGGCGGTGACCGGCTGCTCGGCGGCCTTCAGCAGCACCGAGAGCTGCCCGTTGGTCTCCAGAATGGCGTATTTCACCGTGTCCAGATCGGCCACCCCCTGGCAGCGCAGCTCCTCGTGGAGCTCGTCCAGGGTGAAGCGGTTGCGCCGCATCTCCCGCTGGTCTACCTGGCCGTCCCGCACGATGATGCTGGGCCGCCCGCAGAGAAGGGCGCGGAACCGCAGGCTCTTCATGGTGAGGACCGAGAGCACCATGGTGAGGCACAGCAGCACCAGAATGGGCCCGATGCCGGAGAGGAGCGGGATGCCGTAGTCCTGCATGGGCACCGCCGCCAGGTCCGCGATGATGAGGTCCAGCACCAGCTCCGACGGCTCCAGCTCGCCCACCTGGCGTTTGCCCATCAGGCGGATGCCCACGATGATGATGAGATAGAGGATGACCGTGCGCACCAGAGCCACAGCCATGGAAAACACCTCCTTTCGTTCCAGTGTGTCCCGGAGAGACTGGGCTTATGCACAGGCAAGTCCTATAAGCAATGTGAAAAACGACGGGAAGGAACGGAGATGGGCGGCTTGTATTTATGGAATCTAACACATTTTTCGGCGGAATTGGAAAAAGAAATTGAAAATAAAACGGGGTTGGAATAGAATTGAACAAATACATAATGGAAAGGCGGGACAAAAATGCAGATGAAGGCGACGCTTATTCTGGAAAACGGCAGTGTCTTTACCGGACAGAGCATTGGCGCAACCACTGAGCGCATCTGTGAAATGGTGTTCAACACCTCCATGACGGGGTATCAGGAGATCCTGACCGACCCCTCTTACGCTGGCCAGGGGATCGTGATGTGCTATCCCCTCATTGGCAATTACGGGGTCAATCACGAGGACAACGAGTCCGCTCGTCCCTGGGGCGAGGCATTCGTGGTGCGGCATCTCTCTCCCCGGGGGAGCAATTTCCGCTGTGAGGGCACGCTGGACGACTATCTGAAAAAATATGATATCACGGGCATCCAGGGCGTGGACACCCGTGCTATTACTCGTATACTCCGCAATCAGGGGACCATGAACGGCATGATCACCTGTGCGGAGCATTTTTCTATCCCGGAAGTGCTCTCCCGCATCCAGGCCTACCGGGTGGAGGGCACCGTGGAGAAGGTGACCCGGAAGGAAGCCCAGGTCTACCCCGCCGTGGGGGAGCAGCGCCACCGCGTGGCCCTGATGGACTACGGCGTGAAGGAGAATATGATCCGCTGCCTCCAGAACCGGGGGTGCGAGGTGACGGTCTATCCCGCCCACACCACCGCGGATGAGGTGCTCTCCGGCGGCTTCGACGGCGTGATGCTCAGTAATGGCCCCGGCGACCCGGCCGACAACGTGGATATCATCCGCGAGGTCCGCAAGCTCTACGACTCCAACATCCCCATCTTTGCCGTGTGTCTGGGCCACCAGCTCATGGCCCTGGCCACCGGCGCCGAGACCCGGAAGATGCGCTTCGGCCACCGGGGCGGCAACCACCCCGTCAAGGACCTGGACGCCGGGCGGGTGTACATCACCAGCCAGAACCACGGCTATGTGGTCTGCGCCGAGACCGTGGACCCGGCCGTGGCCAGGGTGTCCCATGTGAACGTCAACGAGGGCAGCGTGGAGGGCCTGCGGTACCTGAACGGCAACGTCCTCACCGTGCAGTTCCACCCGGAGGCCTCCCCCGGGCCCCGGGACACGGAAAATCTCTTTGATCGCTTTGTCCGCCGCATGGAAGGAGGGGAATGGTAATGCCGAAGAATCCGGATATCAAGAAAGTGCTGGTGCTGGGCTCCGGGCCCATCGTCATCGGCCAGGCCGCAGAATTTGACTACGCCGGCACCCAGGCCTGCCGCGCTCTGAAGGAAGAGGGCGTGGAGGTGGTGCTGGTCAACTCCAACCCCGCCACCATCATGACCGACAAGGACATCGCCGACCATGTGTACATCGAGCCGCTGAACATGGCCAGCGTGGAGCAGATCATCGCCAAGGAGCGCCCCGACTCCATCCTGCCCACCCTGGGCGGACAGACCGGCCTGAACCTGGCCATGAACCTCTACGAGCAGGGCATCCTGGAGCAGTACGGCGTGAAGCTGCTGGGCACCAGCCCCGCCTCCATCCGCAAGGCGGAGGACCGCCAAGGCTTTAAGGACGCCATGGAGGCCATCGGCCAGCCCTGCGTCACCTCCGACGTGGTGGAGAGCGTGGAGGACGCCGTGGCCTTCGCCGGGCGCATCGGCTATCCCGTCATCGTGCGTCCCGCCTACACCCTGGGCGGCACCGGAGGCGGCATCGCCTATGACGAGCCCTCCCTGCGGGAGATCGCCGACCGCGGCATCCACCTGAGCCGCGTGGGCCAGGTCCTCATCGAGCGGTGCATCGCCGGCTGGAAGGAGATCGAGTTCGAGGTCATGCGCGACAGCGCGGGCAACGTCATCCAGATCTGCTCCATGGAGAACATCGACCCCGTGGGCGTCCACACCGGCGACTCCATCGTGGTGGCCCCCACCCAGACCCTGGCCAACAAGGAGTACCAGATGCTCCGCTCGGCCTCTCTGGACATCATCTCCGCCCTGGAGATCGAGGGCGGCTGCAACGTGCAGCTGGCCCTCCACCCCGACAGCTACGAGTACGCCGTTATCGAGGTCAACCCCCGCGTCAGCCGCTCCTCCGCCCTGGCCTCCAAGGCCACCGGCTACCCCATCGCCAAGGTGGCGGCCAAGATCGCTCTGGGCTACACCCTGGACGAGATCCCCAACGCGGTGACCGGCAAGACCACCGCCTGCTTTGAGCCCACCCTGGACTACTGCGTCCTGAAGATTCCCCGCCTGCCCTTTGATAAATTCACCACCGCCAGCCGCACCCTGGGCACCCAGATGAAGGCCACCGGCGAGGTCATGGCCATCGGCAACTCCTTCGAGGGCGCGCTGATGAAGGCCATCCGCTCCCTGGAGCTGCCGGTGAAGTCCCTGCGCATGGACGGCCTGGAGGACCTCTACACCGAGGAGATCGAGGAGCGCCTGGTGAACGTGGACGACCAGCGCCTCTTCGTCATGGCCGAGGCCCTGCGCCGCGGGTTCTCCCCCGAGAAAATCAACCGCATCACCAAGGTGGACATCTGGTTCCTGGACCGGCTCCAGGCCATCGTGGACATGGAGGACGCCCTGGACCACGGCCATCTGGACCCGGGCACCCTGCGCAGCGCCAAGGAGATGGGCTTCTCCGACGCCTGGATTGGGGCGCTGTCCGGCAAGAAGGCGTCCGAGATCAAGGCCCTGCGGGAGAGCTACCACATCGTCCCCGCCTTCAAGATGGTGGACACCTGCGCCGCCGAGTTTGAGGCCCAGACTCCTTATTATTACTCCACCTATGACGTGGAGAACGAGGCCCTGGACGAGGTCCGCCTGCCCAAGGTGGGAGAGCTCGCCCCCCACATCCCCGAGGCCCCCTATCTCTCCGCCTCCACCGCCGAGCCCCACCGCACCCAGAGCGGGGAGGAGAAGAAGAAGGTCCTGGTGCTGGGCTCCGGCCCCATCCGCATCGGCCAGGGCATCGAGTTCGACTACTGCTCGGTCCACTCGGTCTGGGCCTTCAAGCGCCTGGGCTACGAGACCATCATCATCAACAACAACCCCGAGACCGTCTCCACCGACTTCGACGTGGCCGACAAGCTCTACTTCGAGCCCCTGACCCCCGAGGACGTGCAGAACGTGGTGGAGCTGGAGAAGCCCTGGGGCGCCGTGGTGCAGTTCGGCGGCCAGACCGCCATCAAGCTGGCACAGGCCCTCACCGACATGGGCGTGCCCATCCTGGGCACCCCCGCCGACGGCGTGGACGCCGCCGAGGACCGGGAGCGCTTTGACGAGATCCTTCAAAAATGCCAGATCCCCCGCGCCGAGGGCCGCACCGTCTTTACCACCGAGGAGGCCCTGGCGGCCGCCCACGAGGTGGGCTATCCCGTGCTGGTGCGTCCTTCTTACGTGCTGGGCGGTCAGGGCATGGAGATCGCCTACAACGACCGCAACATCACCGAGTTCATGCGCATCATCAACATGACCGAGCAGGAGCACCCCATCCTGGTGGACAAATACCTCATGGGCCGGGAGATCGAGGTGGACGGCGTGTTCGACGGGGAAGACGTGCTCATCCCCGGCATCATGGAGCACGTGGAGCGGGCCGGCATCCACTCCGGCGACTCCATCAGCGTCTACCCGCCCCGCCATCTGGAGCCCGAGCACCGGGAGACCATCCTGCGCTACACCAAGGACCTGGCCAAGAACCTGGGGGTCATCGGCCTGGTGAACATCCAGTTCATCCTCTTCAATAACCGGGTCTACGTCATCGAGGTCAACCCCCGCTCCTCCCGCACCATCCCCTATATCTCCAAGGTCACCGGCGTGCCCATCATCGACCTGGCCACCAAGGTCATGCTGGGCCAGAAGCTGAAGGACCTGGGCTACGGCACGGGCATCTATCCCGAGGCCGACTACTACGCCGTGAAGATGCCGGTGTTCTCCTTCGAGAAGCTCACCGACGTGGACACCGGCCTGGGCCCGGAGATGAAGTCCACCGGCGAGGTGCTGGGCATCGCCAAGACCTTCCCTCACGCTCTGCGCAAGGCCTTCAAGGGGGCCAACATGAAGGTGCCCAAGAAGGGCGGCCGGGTCATCGTCACCGTGAAGGACGAGGACAAGGGCGAGATGGTGGGCATTGCCCGGGGCCTGGAGGAGATGGGCATTGAGATCCTGGCCACCTCCGGCACCGCTGACGCTCTGGAGGAGGCCGGTGTGCCCGCCCGCCGGGTGGCCCGCGTGTCCGAGGCTCACCCCAACATCCTGGACATGATCGCCTCCGGCTCGGTGGACCTCATCATCAACACCCCCACCAAGGGCCGCAAGCACGACACCGACGGCTTCAAGATCCGCCGGGCCGCCGTGGAGCACTCCGTGGCCTGCGTCACCGCCATCGACACCGCCCACGCCATCCTCACCGTGCGGGAGCAGAGCCGCAGCTCCGAGCTGCGCCCCGTGGACATCACCACGATTTAAGGAACTTTTTTCCGCCGCCTCCGTCTAAGAGCCTGAGATCAAAGAAAAGGAGGCTGCGGTATGAAACGGAATCTGCCCATCATCGGCGCACTGGTCCTGCTGGCCCTGATCGTGGGGGTCATCCTCCTGGGTGGAGTGGGCGAGAGCAAATCGGCCAAGCCGGTCATTTACCTCTACCCGGAGGAGGAGACCCGGGTGAGCGTGAAGCTGGACTACGACGGCACCCTGACCTCCACCTATCCGGCCTATGAAAACGGCTGGACGGTGGACGCGTCCCCCGACGGCACCCTCACCGACCCCATCACCGGGCGGCAGTATTACTGCCTCTTCTGGGAGGGCGTCACCGACCGGCAGTACGATTTCTCCCAGGGCTTCTGCGTGGCCCGGGAGGACACCGCCGCCTTTTTGGAGGAGGCGCTGGCGGAGCTGGGCCTCACCGAGCGGGAGGCCAACGAGTTCATCATCTACTGGCTCCCCAGGCTGGAGGAGAACCCCTATAACCTCATCTCCTTCCAGACCAGCGCCTACACCGATGGGGCGGAGCTGACCATCGACCCCGCCCCCGACACCCTCATCCGGGTCTTTATGGCCTGGAGAGGTCTGGAGGAGCCGGTGGAGGTGGTACCCCAGACCCTCACCGCCCCGGAGCGCACCGGCTTCACCGCTGTGGAGTGGGGCGGCGCGGAAGTCCGATAACCGAGAAAAAACGAGGTCCGGCATCCAAATGGATGCCGGACCTCATTTTTTCTTCCTTTGGATTTAAGCCTTCCCGTGGAGCCGGGCGGCGGTGAGGGTGTTCACCATCAGCATGGCCCGGGTCATGGGGCCCACGCCGCCGGGGACAGGGGTGATGTAGGCGGCCTTCTGGACCACCTCGTCAAAGCACACGTCGCCGCAGAGCTTGCCGGCGGCGTTGCGGTTCATGGCCACGTCGATGACCACCGCGCCCTCCTTCACCATGTCGGCGGTGACCAAGCCCTCCCGGCCCACGGCGGCCACCAGGATGTCGGCCTTCCGGCACTGCTCGGCCAGATCCGGGGTGCGGGAGTGGCAGATGGTGACGGTGGCGTTCCGCTGGAGGAGGAGCATGGCCTGGGGCTTGCCCACGATGTTGGACCGGCCCAGCACCACGGCGTGCTTCCCGGCGGGGTCGATGCCGTAGGCGTCCAGCAGCTCCATCACGCCCGCGGGGGTGCAGGGCTGGAAGGACTGCTCGCCGATCATCAGCTCGCCCACGTTGTAGGGGTGGAAGCAGTCCACATCCTTGTCCGGAGCGATGGCGCGCAGGACGGCGCGCTCGTCCAGGCCCTGGGGGAGGGGAAGCTGGCAGAGAATGCCGTCGATGTCGGCGCGGCTGTTGAGGGCCTCCACCAGCTCCAGCAGCTCCCGCTGGCTGGTCTGGGCGGGGAGGGCGTACTCCTCGCTGTAAATGCCGCACTCGGCACAGTCCCGCTTTTTCCCGTCCACATAGACCCGGGAGGCGGGGTTGTCGCCCACCAGGATCACGGCCAGGCCGGGGCGCTGGGCAAAGGTCTCCGCCTGCTGGCGGACCCGCTCCTTCACCTGGGCGGCCAGGGCTTTTCCGTCAAGGATCTTCGCTGCCATGTTGTGTTTCCTCCTGAATCGCATTCTCCTTCTGCCGGTTGACCCACAGCTGTTCCGGCCCGCCGGCGCGGCGCCACAGCAGCACCAGCGCCACGGCGGCCGCCAGGGCCGAGGCAAAGCCCAGCATCTGGGACACCCGGATGCCGGTGGAGAAGAAGTAGAGGCTGTCGGTGCGCAGGCCCTCGATGAGCCCGCGGCCGAAGCCGTACCAGAGCACGTAGCCCAAAAAGATCTGTCCGTCGAATTTCCGACCCCGGCGGGCCACCAGGATCAGCAGGATGAGCCCCACCACGTTCCAGAGGGACTCATAGAGGAAGGTGGGGTGGACCTCCTTGTAGACCGAGACGCCGTTGACCACCTCATAGATGCCCATGCGCCAGGGCAGGGTGGTCTCGCCGCCGTAGGCCTCCACGTTGACGAAGTTGCCCCAGCGGCCCACGGCCTGTCCGATGAGCAGGCCGTAGACCCCCACGTCGGCAAAGGCCAGGAAGGGGAGCTTTTTCACCTTACAAAAGACCAGCAGGGTCAGCGCAGCCGCGATGACGCCGCCGTAGATGGCGAGGCCTCCGTCCCAGATGCGCACCATGGCGCCGAAGTCCAGGGAGCCGTCGTCCCGGCGGTAGAGGTCCAGATAAAAGATGACGTAGTAGAGCCGCGCGCCGATGATGGACAGGGGCACGGCGTAGAAGAGAAGGTCCAGCACGTCATCCTCTTTGATGCCGAAGCGCTTGCTCACCCGGGTGCAGTAGGCCACCGCCAGCAGAAAGCCCACGGCGATGATGATGCCGTACCAGTGGATGGGCCAGCCAAAGATGGAGAAGGCCACGGATTTGACGTGGAACTCCAGACCGAGGCCGGGGAAGGTGACCACTTTGCTCATGCGTCCTCCCCGGGCCGGACCACGGCCAGCGCGGAGCGCTCCGCGGTACACCAGGTGCGCAGGGCCTCCTCCACGTCGGCCTGGGCCACGGTGTCAAAGACGGCGGGGAAGTCCAGATAGTCCACCCCGGCGAAGTAGCCCTGGGCCTGCTCGATGCAGACCTGCTCCTCGGAGTTGAGGGCGCAGACCATGCTGCCGTAGGAGGCCTTTTTGAGCCGCTGGAAGAGGGCGGCGTCCACGCCCTCCCGGCCCAGGCGCTCCGCCTCAGCCAGCAGGGCGTCCTTCACGGCCTGGGGGTCCTTGCTCTCGCCGCCGGCGTAGAGGAAGGCGCAGCCGGGGTAGGCCTCGTACCCGCAGCCGAATTTCTGGTTGATGAGCCCCTCCCGGTAGAGTTTGGCGTACAGGGAAGAGGAGGAGCCGCAGAGCACCTCCATGGCCAGGGTGCCGATGAGCTGACGGCGCAGCCGCTCCTGGCCCATGGGGGCGGGGTCGGCCTTGAAGCCCAGCTGGAAGATGGGGGTGGACACCGCCATCTTCCGCTCCCGCAGGGATTCGGCGGCAGTTGCCGGCTCCTCCGGGCCGTAGTCCCGCTGGATGGGGGGATTGCCCTCCTTGGGCAAAATCTCCCGGGCGATGGCGCACACCCGCTCCGGGTCCACGTTGCCGGAGACGCACAGGACCATGTTGGAGGGGTTGTAGAAGGCCTTGTGACAGGCGTAGAGGGTGTCGGCGGTGATGTGGGAGATGGACTCCCGGCTTCCCGCCACGGAGACCCGGATGGGGTGGTGCTCATAGAGCCCGGCGAGGAGGTTCATAAAGACCTGCCACTCGGGGTCGTCCTCGATCATCTGGATCTCCTGGCCGATGATGCCCTGCTCCTTGTCCACGCTCTCCTGGGTGAACCAGGGGATGGAGACGAAGGAGAGGAGGATTTTCAGGTTTTCCTCAAACTTCTCGGTGCACTCGAAGTAGTAGCCGGTGATGGCCGAACTGGTGAATGCGTTGGGGGAGGCGCCGTTGGCGGCCAGGTCCTGGAGGGCGTTGCCGTCCTGGGTGTCGAACATCTTGTGCTCCAGGAAGTGGGCCACACCGGCGGGGGTGTCCTGCCACGCGCCGTCCAGGGAGAAGCGCATATCCATGCCGCCGTAATTGGTGGCGAAAAAGGCAAAACTCTTCTGAAAACCGGGGCGGGGGTTCACAAAGACGGTGAGGCCGTTGTCCAGCTTTTCCTGCCAGAGGGACTCGCCCACGCGGGTATACTGTTTCTGTTCCATTTAGCGGGAAACCTCCTTGCCCTTGAGGAAATAGACGGTGTCCAGGGTGAAGGCGGAGAAGGCCGCCACGACCTCTTCCCGGGTGACGTTCTCCACCCGGGCGGCCAGGGCCTCCGGGTCCTCGGCGAGCCCGGCGGTGGCCTGACCCAGCCAGTAGTCCTCCAGGCGGCCTTGGGAGTCGCCGGTGGCGCGCAGGGCGCTGACCACCGAGCGGCGGGCGCCCTCCAGCTCCCAGTCCTCGATCTGGCCGGCCTTGCAGGCCTCCAGCTGGGCCAGGATCTCGGCCCGGGCGGCGTCCACTTTGTCGAACTCCACACCGGAGGAGACCAGCAGCACGCCCTTGCACTTATCCAGCGCGGAGCTGGCGTAGTAGCACAGGGAGAGCTTTTCCCGCACGTTGAGGAAGAGCTTGGAGGTGGTGGTGCCGCCGTAGACGGCGTTGGCCATCAGCAGGGCGGGGAAGGACTGGTCCCACACCCGGCCGCCCACGGTAAAGCCCATGGTCAGCTTGCCC
>NZ_NFGZ01000011.1 GCF_002159175.1 Flavonifractor sp. An92
CGGCTTGACCTCGATATGGGTGTCATAGGGAGACTGGTCCGAGTGATACACTTCGACGTGGGCCGGGCCCTCCACGGGCTTAATGGGCCGCCGGGCCAGCGGCCTGGGCGGGGGAAACGCTGGTCTCGGTATCGGCGTCCTTGGCGCCGAGGATGGCCTTGGCCAAGGCAGCAGCGGCGATGGCGAGGTCGGGGCACTTGACGGTAACGGTGATGTCCATAGATTAGTCCTCCTTTTATTTCTCCAGCTCCCGCTGCTCGGCCTTCTTGTAGACCATGTGCGCGGCGTAGCTGATGGCCTGCATCAAGTCGAGCTCGCTAGAGCCCTTGACGCGGAAGTAGGCGCTGTACAGGATCTGCCCGCCATAGGTAACACTGAACCGGACCCGATCCGGCTTGACCTCGATATGGGTGTCATAGGGAGACTGGTCCGAGTGATACACTTCGACGTGGGCCGGGCCCTCCACGGGCTTAATGGGCCGCCGGGCCAGCGGCTTGGGCGCATCGGGGCGGACATCAGAATCAGCGAGGTCGAAGAGGCGCTTGAAGAGCTCATACTTCCGGGTGGGCATATAACCGTCCTGGAGCACGCGCGACATGAAGCCATGGGAGCAGCCCATCTCCTCCGAAATCTTGGTGAGGGAATAGCGGTTCGCCTTGGCCCAGTTCTGGATTTTCACGGGGTCAATGCTGGTGGTGTTGACGATCATAACTGTGCATCTCCTTCATCTTTTACACTTTGGCGGCTAAGGCCCAGCCCACAAGGCTGACGATGTACGCGAGGACGAAAATCGCGATAGCTCGCTGAATGTTGGCCCGGCGCTTCTCCTGGCGCCGGCGCTCGACACGGTAGCGGTACCGCTCGGCTCGCTTCTCTCTGGCACCCATGCATTACACCTCCTTTGCGGTTGGATATTCACGGGAGTCCACAATCGCCTTTGCAATCGCGTCACTCTCGTATCTGACCACGGCCCCGATTCTCACCTCTGGGACCATGTGGCTTGTAAGCCAGTCCCGCGCAGCAACGCGGTTTCGGTAGCCAAGCTCTCTCGATACCTCGGCCATTGTCATCATCCCGCCGTACAGACGACGGAGCGTGGCCTGCTTCGCTTGGAGCTGTACCGGATAGCTCGCGGGGGTCACGACATGCCACGCCTCTCAACGAGGCGCTGGGCCACGATGTCGGTGTCGTACCGACGGCGGCCAGAAATCAGAGTGGACGGGATGTCAAGCTCTCGGGCGGCTTTCAACGTGGCGCCCCGGGAGCTGAAGCCCAGCTCATGAATCAGATCCGTGGTGGACATGAGCCCACCGTACTCAGCGCGGAGAAGCCGGCGCTTCTGCGCAATCTCCTGGGATAGGGTCATTGCGGTCACCTCCTCACACTTTATATGGCTTGACCACCTTGCCCGTGGCCGGCGCATACATGGCCTCGTACCCGGGCCATCTCACGCACATAACACAATCGAGCACCCACAAGAAGGAGCACTGCTCGATAGGGGGGATTTTGTGCCCAGCCGCCACGATGGCGGCATGGGCGGATCGTTCTCTCTCGGTAGGCACAGACTACTCCTCCTTCTCGGCGCTGACGGCGCCACGGTTCTCGACGTCCGAAGCCTCGGAGTTCAGACTGAGGCCCTGGGCCACGCCCAGCAGCTGATACTGCCGCTCGGGGGGCAGCTGCTGGCTGGCGGTCAGGATGTCATCGACCAGCTGCTTTTGCTTCTCGCTCACTGTGTTCACCTCCTGTCGTGTGAATACATCATAGCACCACAGTTATGTATTGTCAATACAAAAATCACAAAAATGTCTAGCACCGTGTATTGACAATACAATGGGGCCTGGGCTATAATGTGTAGCAGAAAGGAGGGATCCGATGAACGAGCGAATAAAACAAATCCGCCTCGCTCTCGGCCTATCGCAGGACGAGTTCGGGCGGCGGCTCGGCGTGACGCGCGGCGCTATTACCAATATAGAACTCCATAAAGTAGATCCGAAGCCGCTTTTTGTAGACTTGGTCTGCCGGGAGTTCTCTGTGAACAAAGACTGGCTTGAAACCGGAGTGGGCGAAATGTTCAGTCCAAAGACGCGAAACGAAGAGCTGTTTGAGTTCGCAGCCAGGGTGGCCGAGGGCGATCCGCGGTCTATCCAGTCCCAGCTGCTGGCCGTTATGGCTCGTCTGACTGACGAGCAGTGGGAAGTCCTTGCCCAGGTGGCGAAAGAGCTCGTCGAGGAAATGAAAAAAGCGGACCCGGATTAACCGGGCCCGCAGGAGGGCGCTATTTGATGATCGCCTGGACGATTCTCAGAATCAGTTCAAGCTGTCGGGCGCTGGCTTTGTCCAGCAACAGGTTGATACGTTCAGTGAGTATTTTCGGCGTCATATAGCGCCCTCCCCTCCCTCATAACAGAAATCAGGTGTTCTAGGATATTATAGAACGCTTGTTCTATTTTTGCAAGGGTAAAAAGATGCAACAACGCGGCTATGGAGACTGGAGGTGCATATGCGGTACATAAGGAAAACAGCGCGTTATGGAGGCAAAAAATACGAAGCCTATGGCAAAACTGAGCTGGAGGCAATGACAAAGCTGGCTGAGAAGCTGGCGGCGGCGAAGCGTGGAGAAGAGCTCGTAAGCGGGTCAATGACGGTGGACGCCTGGTATCGCGAGTGGAAGGCGACATACAAGGATCCGAAGGGCCTTACAGCCAAAAGCCTCGGTATGTACGACGAAAAATACCGGGGATACATTAAGCCTGCCATTGGGAATCTGAAGCTGAAGGATGTCAAAGATGTCTATTTGCAAAAGCTGCTCAACAGTCAGGCCGGGAAGTCAGCGAGTCATGTAAAGAAGCTGCGCATGGTGCTCCAGGAGCTTTTCAGGCGAGCACGGCAGTCCAGACTCATACCATACGACCCAGCCGAGATGCTGGAGCTCCCGGTCGTATCGGAAGGCAAGCGCCGGTCGATCACGGAGGCCGAGCGGGCCGCCATATTGGCCGTGGCGCCACAGCACCGGGCCGGGCTCTGGGTGCTGACTATGCTCTACACCGGTATGCGCCCGGGTGAAACGGCTACGCTGGTATGGGCTGACGTGGACTTCGACCGGAATGAGATTCATGTCCACACCGCATGGGAGAGCGGAAGCGGTCGTATAAAGGGGCCAAAGACAGCCGCCGGGGTTCGGGATATCCCGATTCACGCCGATCTTCGATGGCGGCTCCTGGAAGCCAGAGGGGAGCCGTTCGCCCCCGTGTTTCCGACGGGGTCTGGCGGGCGGCAGAATGAGAATAGCCTTCGCCGGATGTGGACCGGGTTCAAGCGGGAACTCGACATCTATATGGGCGCGGAGCTCTACCGAAATAAGATCGTGCGCTCGGTAGTGGCCGAGGACCTTACGCCCTATTGCCTTCGGCACACGTTCTGCACGGACCTCCAGCGCGCGGGGGTAGCGATCAATGTGGCCAAGGAGCTCATGGGCCATTCGGACATCCAGACGACGGCCAACATATACACACACCGGGATAGCGATACGCTGCACAGCAGTATGGCGCTTCTGGACGGCAGCGGTGGTAAAGGTGGTGGTACTGGAGAGGGTGTGGAATGTAAATCCGTTGCGCGGTAATGACTTCGGGCCATAGCGGTACACTGCTTCCGGTTCTGAATGTTGGGGGTTCGAGTCCCTTCGGGCGTACCAAAAGTCCTGCAGCTATTTGGCTGCAGGACTTTTTTGTATTCCGGGAGTGGGTGGCAGCTTATCGCCGGTCCGGTTCCGCTCGCCGCAGCGGCAGTATCAGCAATCTCTATAAAGCGGCAGGAAAAAACAAATCCACATGCGGCGGCAAAAATGGTATACTTTACATCATGTTCCGATCAAACCGGCAGTATATGTGAACAGAGTGAAAGGTGCGATTATGGTCAGACTGCAAACATGTTCCGCGGACCTCATGACCCCGGTCGAGCGAAAGAGAGCCATTGAACACGGCGAGAGCTTTGACCGGTTCCCCGCGGTCCCTTTTATGAGCGAATTTAAGTGTGAGTTTTCCGGCATCACCCCCAAAGACCTCTGGTATGATCCGGTCAAAATGGTGGAGGCGGAGATCCTGCCCTTTAACCGCTACGGGTATGACCGTATGGTGCTCGGGCCGAATACGCGCGGGATCGCGGAAGCGCTGGGCGCCAGCTTTGTGTATCCGGCCCAGGGGGCGCCATACCTGGAGACGCCCTATCTTCAGGAGTATGTGCAGCTGGACACCATGGAGCCTGTGGACGCGTTCCGCAGCCCCAGGATCCAGATCTTTGCTCAGGCCGCGGAGCTCCTGGCCGAAGAGGCGGGGAACATCGTCCCACTGGAAATGAGCATCGGAGGGCCCTTCACCATCGCGGCCAATCTGCGGGGCGTGGAGACGCTGCTCCGGGATTGCAGAAAGCACCCCGAAGAGATCCACCGCCTGATGCGCCTGGTGACCGAGAGCCAGAAGAGCTGCATCGACCTGGCCGCCGTCTATGGGTTCGGCATTGCCATGGCGGAGCCGGTGGCAAATCCCGGCCTGCTGGGGCCCAAGATGTATGAGGTTTTCGTATTTCCCTATACCAAAGAGCTCACCGACTATGCCGCGGAAAAAACGGGGAAAAAAGTCTCCCTCCACATGTGCGGAAAGACGGACCGCATCTGGAAGTACCTTTCCCAGTATCAGCTGAATGAAGTGAGCCTGGACAACATCGTGGATTTGGCGCTGGCCGCGGAAGAGCTGGGAAGTCAGGTCCCGATCGCCGGAAACGTCGATCCGGTGGGCATCATTCTGAATGGGAGCCCGGACGAGATCCGGCAGTCTGTCCTGGCGTGTATCCAGCAGGGAAGCAAGGCCGCGAAGGGCTATACCCTGGCCACCGGGTGCGACATTCCGGAGATGACCGCCCCGGAAAAAATCGATTCGTTCATGGAGGCCGCGCGAGAAATATCGAAAATACTGATAAAGGGCGACCATTTATAGACAATCCAAATTGGAAAAGCGTGGATTCTGGTGTTATACTGTCACTTACGCATAACAGCATAAAAATACCGTTGTTTGCAGGAAGACAGGATCGTAGGAGGAAGAATCAAATGCGCAAAAGAGTGTTCAGTCTTATGCTCGCGGCCACGATGGTCGGTATGACTCTGGCCGGGTGCAGCACGGCCGGAAAGCCCCAGGATTCCGACAGTGCCAGCAAAACCCTGGATGTGTGGCTGGCGCCCCTGGATGACGACACGAAGAACAACTGGGACAGCCTTCTGACCGAGTGGGAGGAAGAGCACGACTGCGACGTGAACATCACCGTCATCCCCTGGGACAAGTACCAGGAGACCTATACCACCGCCATGAGCTCCGGCGAGATCCCGGATGTGGGCTATATGTATAACGAGATGTTCCCCACCTTTATCGAGGCCGGTGCGGTGGTGGACATGTCCGAGTACATCACCGACGAGGACCGCGCGGAGTACAAGTATCTGGACAACGGCAACATCATGGGCGGCCAGTACGGCTGGCCCATCGTGACCGGCGTTCCCTTTATCCTCTACTACAATGTGGACATCCTCAACGAACTGGGTGAGGAGCCCCCCGAGACCTGGGACGACTTCGTCCGCATCTGCCAGAAGGCCACCCAGGACACCGACGGCGACGGCCAGATCGACCAGTACGGCTATGCTGTGGGCATGAACACCAGCGACATCGGCCCGGTGCAGATCCTGAACGCCTACTACTACAGCGTGCTGTGGCAGAACGGCAGCAACATCTATAACGACGACCTGAAGTCTGTGGCCTTCGCCAACGAAGCCGGCGTGGAGGCGATGACCTGGATGAAGGACCTGACCCAGTACATGAACCCCGACTTCATGTCCTATTCGTGGTCTGAGGCGTTTTCCACCATCTTCGGCACCGGCAAGGCCGCCTTTGGTGTCAACCGCTCTTCCCAGACCGATGAGACCACCTATGCCGAGGCCTATCCCGATCTGAACTGGGATTATGTGACCTCCCTCAAGAATGTGGACTACGGCACCTTCGGCGCGACCGACTCTCTGACTCTGATGTCCGCCGCGGAGGACAAGGACCTGGCCATGGACTTCATCAAGTACGTGACCAGCGCCGAGTTCATGGAGCAGTATCACGCCAAGTGCCCCGGTGCGGCTCTGACGGAGACCGAGTCCTACGTGGGCGACCCCAAGATGGAGCGCATCTACACCGAGGACAAGGACAAGTGGCACGGGATCCAGGTGGGCCCCTGCAGCTCGGACATCCTGACCCAGCTCGCCGCCGATCTCCAGGGCATCATGACCGGGGAGCTGACCGTGGAAGAGGGCCTGGCTGAGGCGGAGGAGTACTCCAACAACCTGCTGAACGAATACTGGGCCGAGCAGGGATAACAGCATAAAAGAAGAAAAGCCCGCCGCGTGTGGGCTTTTCTTTTATCTAATTGTGTCATAGAGGAACTGAGAAGATGAAAAAGAAAGCGGATATCCGAAAGATCGAACCCTACCTTTACATCACACCCATCACCCTGATCCTGGTTACCTTCGTGGTCGGGTCTGTCCTCATCTCCATTTTTCTGGGCTTCTGCAAATACAATATTATTACCCCGCCGCAGTTCCGCGGGCTCGGAAATTACATCAAGCTGCTCGACGACAGCAAGTTCATCAAGGCGCTCTGGAACACCATCAAGCTGGAGCTCTATATCGTCCCGCTGCAAATGGTCAGCGGCCTCCTGATGGCCGTGTTCCTGCTGGCCAACCGAAAGCACCTGCTGGGCAAGATCGCCAACTGCGTGATCTTCATCCCGTTTTTGTGCTCCAACGCGGTGGTCGGCGTGGTCTGGCGGGAGCTGCTCAACGGCAAATTCCCGCCGGTGGAGGCCTTCTTCGGCCTCTTCGGCATCCAGCCGTCCATGCTGCTGGGCGATTCCAAAAGTGCGCTGGTGGTCGTGGCCGGTGTAGCCATCTGGAGGTGGATGGGGTACTATACCGTCATCTTCCTCTCCGGCCTCATGGCCATCTCCAAGACGTACTATGAGGCGGCGAAAGTGGACGGCGCCGGCAAGATCCGGAGCTTTTTCTCCATCACCCTCCCCATGATGAAGCCCACCATCATCATGGCCCTCTTTCTCTCGATCACCACGGCCCTGCGCAACTTTGAGCTGATTTTCAACCTCACTGGCGGCGGCCCCAACAACGCCACCACGGATCTGGTCATGTACGCCTACACGCTGTGCTTCAAGTCCAATTCCGCCGGCTATGCCATGGCCGTGTCCAATGTTCTGTTCGTGCTCGTGATGATCGCCGCGCTCTTCCAGAAACGGCTTTTGAAGCGGGAATCGTCCGAGCTGTAAGACTTCCGAAAAAGGTTGGAGAAACATCTATGAGAATCATGAAAAAAGCCTTCGGCAGAGGACTGGCGGATCTGATTCTGATCGGGATCATCCTGGGGAGCATCTTCCCATTCCTTTATATGTTCCTGATGTCCTTCCGGAGCACCATCAACGCCTACGATTTCAGTTTTTCCCTGGACAAATTCACTTTGCAGCAGTATATCAAGATCTTCCAGATGGACTATTTCGTCAATTATGTGCTGAACAGTGTCATCGTCGCGGTGGCGGGCGTGCTGCTGACCCTGACCGTCTGCTCTCTGGCCGGCTATGCCTTTGCCAAAATGAATTTCAAGGGGAATGACAAGCTCTTTCTGTTCCTGTTCCTGACCCTGATCGTGCCCTCCGAGGTCATTATCGTGCCTCTGTTCCTCATCACCAAGGGATTGGGCTGGCTGAACACCTACCAGGCCCTGATCCTGCCTCTCCCCACGGCCTTCGGCGTGTTCATCATGCGTCAGGCCATTCTGGACATCCCGTCCGACCTGATGGACGCGGCCAAGCTGGACGGATGCGGAAATCTCCAGACTCTGGTGCGGGTCGTGCTCCCCATCGTGCGCGGCGCGCTCCTCACCCTGGCCATTTTCACCTTCGTGGGGGCGTGGAACAATTTCCTGTGGCCGCTGGTGGCGTGTACGCGGCAGGAGATGAAGACCCTCCCGCTGGCCCTGAGCGCCATGAAAACCCAGTACAATACCGATGTGGGCCTGACCATGGCCTGCGCGGTCATCAACTTCCTCCCCCCGTTCCTCTTCTACCTGTTCATGCAGAGCAAATTCAAAGAGGGCATGACCCTGGGAGGCGTCAAGGAATAAACGGTACCATACGTCCGGATAACAGAAGGCCCCGGGGGAATCCCCCGGGGCCTTCTGCATCGATATACGCTCGGATACCCGTAAAAATCAGGCGGTTGCCACCAGTTCCCGGGCCCGCTTGGCGGCCTCGGCGGCGTTGCTGGTGTAGGCGTCGGCGCCGATCTTCTCCGCGAAAGCGGTAGAGAGAGGGCCGCCGCCCACCATCACCTTGAACTGGTCCCGGATGCCCTCGGCCACCAGTCCGTCAATGACCTTTTTCATGTTGCCCATGGTGGTGGTCATCAGGGTGGACATGCACACGATGCCGGTGCCCATCTCCTTGGCCTTGGCGATGAACTCGCTCACCGGCACATCGCGGCCCAGGTCGTGGACGTCGAAGCCCGCCGTCTCCATCATGATCTTCACCAGATTCTTGCCGATGTCGTGGGTGTCGCCCTCCACCACGCCGATGAGGACGCCGCAGCCCTTGGAGCTGTCGTCCCGCTTCAGGTGGGGCTTGAGGATCTCAAGGCCGTTGTACATGGCATCGGAGCAGATGAGCAGCTCCGGCACGAAGTACTCCTCCTCCTCGTAGAGCTGACCGGCCTTCTCCATGCCCTTGGCCAGGCCCTCGGTGATGCCCTCGTAGGCGTCGAACCCGGCCTCTACGTACTCCTTGGCCACGTTGACGACCGCATCGTCCTCCATCTCCAGTACGCAGCGGGCCAGTTCCGCCAGCAGCGCATCCTTCTCTGCCATTTTTCTCATCCTTTCTCTACCACTTGACTTCGTATACCCAGCCTCGCTTTGCCGCCAGCAAATTGAGGCAGAAATGTCCCACAATGCCCCCCTCCGGGTGGCTGCGGCAATAGGCCATGAGGGCCTGACCATAGGTCTCCACGGGAGTGTCCGGCTCCCAGCGCTCCAGACGGGCGGAACCGGTGTCCAGCAGGCTCTGGGTCATCTTGCCGCACAGGTGGATCACCACGCCGGGGTTGTCCTCCCGCAGATGGCTGATGAGCCGCAGACAGGCGGGGAGATAGGTGCCGGTGAAGAATTCTTCACCCAGAATGTCCACCGTGGCCACGGGATCGGAGAAGGAGAGCATCGTCGCCCCGTATTCCACTGCCATGCGGGCGTACTGTCGGATCCAGGTCTCGGTCCGCTCCATCAGCTCCGCTCCCGCCGGTTTACGCAGAGCGGCGAACATCCGCCCCATGGGGAGCAGGGCGTTCAGGAGGGTGAAGTGGCCCTCCACCTCGTAGGAGACCGGGACGTGCTCCGAATGCAGGACATCCATGGCGTCCTGCATGGCCTTCATGCGGGGAAAGTCCAGGTTCAGGGTTTCCGGCAGTTCCTCCACCTTCTTATAGGCGGGCTCCCGCACCCGGGCTCCCTCCAGGGAAAGACTGGGATGGGCTCCCAACCCCTCGCCGCACAGGGTGTTGCAGAAGGGCAGAGTCACCCAGCCGCCCTCGGCCAGTTCCCGGGCAGCAGCCACGATGGCGCCGGGGTCCCGGTGCAGCTGCTCCGGCGTGGTGATGCCAAGGGCCGCCAGCCGCTCCGGCGCGGGGGTGGAGTGGCGGTTGGCCATGGCGCTGGTACACACAAAACGCTCCATTTACACCCCTCCGAATTGCAGAGATTTGGTGAATAGGGCCTCGTATCCCTCCGAAACGGACAGCTCCACATAGGAGATGGTCTGGGCCAGGGCTTCCGCCCGCCGCCGCTCCGCCTGGGAGAGGAGGCACAGCTCCGCCCCCGTCATGGAGGAGTTGCCGATGTAGGAGATTTTCTCGCCCAGACAGGAAGGGAGGATGCCCGCGCCGGTGAGGCTGGCGGGGTCCAGGTGCTTGCCGAACTGTCCGGCCACCAGCACCCGGTCCACCTCCTCCGGCTCCACCTTCAGCTCCTTGAGGAGGGTCAGGATGCCGGAGAGGATGGCGCCCTTGCAGAGCTGGACCTGCCGGATGTCGGCCTGGGTCACATAGAGGCCGTGGGAGGCGTCCAGCACCAGGCGGCGCTTTCCGTTTTCGTCAGTGTCGGTGAGGGGAGAGTCCAGGGTCAGGCGGCCGCTCTTGGCGATGAGCTTATGGGCCACGCCCTGGCTGATGGCCTCCAGCAGGCCGCTGCCGCACAGGCCCCGGGGAGTCGCGTCTCCGATGATGCCCAGCTCGGCCCGCTCCCCGTCCAGACGGACGTGCTCCACCGCGCCGGGCTCAGCCCGCATGCCGCAGGAGATGTTCATGCCCTCCAGAGCGGGACCGGCGGCGCAGGAGCAGGAATACATGCTGCCGTGTTTGCTGAGGATCATCTCGCCGTTGGTGCCGATGTCCAGAAAGAGCACCGTGTCCTCCGCCTCATCCAGCCGGGCGGCCAGCGCACCGGAGACGATGTCGCCGCCGATGTAGGAGGACACCGAGGGGATGCAGTAGACCCGGGCCTGGGGGTGGAGGGACAGTCCCAGCTCGGCGGCGGGGACGGTGACAGCGTGGTGGAACACGCTCCGATAGGGGGCCTGGCCGAGACTGGCCAGGGTGACGCCCAGCAGGGCGTGGAGCATGGTGGAGTTGCCACCCACCGCCACCTCGAAGATGCAGTCCGGCGACTGCCTGATGGAACTTGTCAGCGTCCGGGCGCTCTCGCCCAGGCGCTCTACCAGCACCCGCTGGAGCTCCAGCACGCCGCCGGGGTGCTCCATGTCGTAGTGGATGCGGGAGAGCACGTCCAGGCCGAAGGCTTTCTGGGGGTTCACAAAGCCGTCCTCGGCCAGCCGCTCTCCGGTTTTCAGGTCCAGCAGAGCCACGGCCACCGTGGTGGTGCCGATGTCCACCGCCAGACCGCAGAGGGTCCCGTCGGCCCGCAGGGCCACCGGCGCGCCACCGTAGCGCACCAGCCAGGCGTCCTGCGCTTCGTCCAAAACGGCCCGCTCCCGCATCAGGGAGAGGGGAAGGTCATTTCCAACCTCCAGAGCGGCGCACATGGAGCGGTGGTCCTCAAAGGAGGCGGGGGCCAGGTGGATGGGCTCCGCCGTCACGGCAGGGGCCAGGGGAATGTCCGGCCGCTGGCCGCTGCCCAGCACGCCGCCCCGGCTCTCGTGCAGCAGGCCCAGGGGGTCAATGTCCACCCCCTCCAGCGGCACGGTGAGGCAGGCCAATCGGACGCCATCTGCCCGCTCGGCGGGGGTGAGGAAGGCCTCCTCCTGGGCCGAGCGGGGGCTCACGGCCCCGCTGAGGATGCGGACCTTGCACTTGCCACATAACCCCTTGCCGTTGCAGGGGCTTTCCAGCAGAATGCCCTCCTCCCGCAGCAGCTCCAGAATATTCAGTCCCGCCCGGGGTTCAATGTGCAGCATGGGTTTCCTCCTCTTGGGAGCGGACCGCCTCCATCATCAGGCGGATGCTCTCCAACGTGGTGGTGGTTCCCAGGCCGCAGGCGGGGGCCAGAATGTCCGCGCCCTGCTTCAGGCTGTTCTGGCACAGGGTGCGGATGGTGGCGGCATTTCCGGCGGCCAGGGCGAAGGTGCTGACGTTGCCCATGACCACCATGCCGGGGATGGCGGCGCGGAGCTGGGCCAGATTCACCACCGCGTCGGCGCTCAGGGCGCTGCACTTCAGCTGGGCCAGCTGGGGATAGATGGGCTGGAGTTGGCCGCAGATGTGAATGATCACGCCGCTGCAGCGGGGGCGCAGAGCCTCGCACAGCCGGTTCAGGCAGGGAAGGGCAAACTCCGCAAAGAGCTTGGGCCCCAGAATCTCGCCGGTGCCGCTGGGGTCGGAGATGGTGATGAACTCCGCCCCCGCCTCGATCTGGGCCAGACCGAAGGCGATGAGCCCATCGGTGACCAGGTCCAGCACCTTGTGGGCGTTTTCCGGCTTCTTGCGCAGTTCCTTATAAAAACGGGCGGCATCCACCAGGGAGGAGGCCACGCTGATGGGGCCGGTGAGGTTGCCCATGAGGACCGCGCCGGGGCACCGGGTATGCAGGAGGCTCAGGGCCTCCAGCACGGTATTGGCCCGGCCCTGGTGGGGGTCCAGGGGGTGCAGCTCCTCCCACTGGTCCACCGACTCCACCGCGTAGCGGGTCACCCGGGGCTCGGTGTAGCGGTCGCCCAGGTCCACCCCGGCGCCCATGTTCTCCGCCTCCACCGTCATGCAGAAGGGGACGCCCACGTTGTCAAAGAGGCCGTTTTCATAGGCCGCAGCGGCCAATTGGGCCATGACCGCCGGGTCCTGGTGAGCTTCGGGCCAGTACACCCCGGCCAGGTCCATCAGCTGGGCGGTCATCATGTTCATCATCCCTCCGGGGCAGAGGCAGGGGGGACGGGAGGGGGTTTCTCCGCCAAGGGTCTGGCGGAGAAGCCGGGCAGATGTCGTTTCTTCCATAAATACTCCTTTATTGTTGCTTCAGGCGGCGCTCACAGTCCTGTATGAGCTCGGCCACCCGCTCGGGGCAGATGGGATAGCCCACTTCCCGGACGGTGTCCATCATCGCCTGGATATTTTCTTTGGGGGTGTCCACCGGCAGACTGCACCCGGACATGACCATGTAACCCTTGGGGCTGTCATAGCCGTCCAGGATGCACTTGAGGGTGTGGTACCGCACGTCCAGGGGGGTGCCGGAGAACATGACCACCGCCGGGTCCACGTTGCCCAGGATCTTGACCTTGTTCCCCACCAGCTGCTTGCACTCGGCGAGGCTGGCAACATTGTCGATGCTCAGGCCCGCCAGGCCCAGATCGGCCAAATCATTCCAGATCTTGTTGGTCTGGCCGCAGATGTGGACCACCACGCCCTTGCCGCGGCTCTTGATGAAGTCCACCAGCTCTTTCAGATAGGGCAGGGAGAACTCCCGGAAGGCTTTGGGGCTCACCACCGTGCAGGAGGACATGGGCTCGGAGATGGCGGGGGTGATGCCCAGGTCGATGGCGGCGGCGGCGTAGGCCTTGACGGTCTCCAGCGAGACCTGGCACAGCTTGTGGACGGCCTCGGGATTTTTATAGATCATGCTCAGGGTCTTGTTGACGCCCATGAGGAAAAAGGCGTTGGTGAAGGGCCCCACGATGCCGCAGGAGCAGCCGATCTCCCCCTTGACCTCGTCCTGGAGGTATTTCATGGCGTCCAGCTGGAGGGGCAGACGGCCGTCTTTGTAGGGATCGGCGGGGCGGAGGGAGTCGATCTGACGGACGTCGGTGATGGCGGGCTGGTCCAGGTCGGCGGTCTCGTCGTCGGGGTATTTGACCGTGGCGCCCATGGCCTCCGCCCAGGGAAAGAGATCGGTGAAGATGCGGATGCTGTCGTAGCCGAAATAGCGGTAGGACGCCACCTGAGCCTGGGCCAGCGTCTTGGCGCTGCGGCTGAGCTCCGAGATCTTGCAGCCGTAGATCCGGGCCACGCCGTTGGCCACGTTGGGGTTGCACGGCAGACGGTCCACGGGGAGCCCCTTGGCCAGGGCGGTCGCCCGCTCCATAGGCGTCATTTGATCCTTCATTTGTCAAACCTCCTTAGAACTTATCGACCGGATCATGTGCCGATCCGGTATTTCTTCCCGCTGGAAGTGATAAACAGTTGTAAAAAGGTGGCGTACCGCTGGAAACGGCACAATCCGGAATCAGGAATGTGCCGTTTCTGAGCTGCGGGGATATCGAGGCGTTAGTTTCCATAAATATACATGTGAATCGATTTTGTTTCCTATTTTAGCATAGGAATATACAGTTTAGAAATTGTTTTTATCTATAAAATCTATATTTGCATCTTGGATCAATCTATGAATTTTTTGTGCGCCGCTTGCTGCAAAAGAACCGGGTGAACCGCACGAATGCGAGCTCTTTGATGTGTTCACACTGGAGACGGCAAAGTAGAGAAAAAGCCTGGAACCATTGCGATTCCAGGCTTTTTCGTTTGAATCAGACCTTCAGCTTGAATACGGCCTTTTCCACCTGCACGGGGCCGTCCTTCTGCACCTTGACCATGTGCACGTCCTCCGGGAATACGATGAGGGCCGTTCCGGGGGCCATGGGGCACCAGGTATCCACCGGCCCGTCGTAGCCGATGAAGTCGCTGGCCTCGTCCCGGGTGGTGGGGGTGAGGCGGGCGGCGTCGGTGACGCCGATGCGCTCCTCCCCGGCGAGGACCACATGGAGGTCGGCGTACTGGGCGTGGCCCTCCCAGGCGGCCTCCGCCTCAGGGAGGGTGGTGTAGCCGAAGCGGTTGATGAACACGTTATCCCCATCCACCTCGTTGCGCCCGGGTTTGAGGGCGGAGAGGTCGGCGGTGGCCAGGTAGTCGATGGCGGTGTCCAGCGAGGGGCACAGGCCACGATAACGGGCGATGCGGTCCAGAGTGGTATAGATCATACGAAACCTTCTTTCACAAATTGAGCGGTGGGAACGCCGCGGTCCAGCCACACCTGGATGGGCCTGGCCTGAGCCGGGTCGGGGGCCGGAAAGTCCTCCCGGTAGTGGGAGCCCCGGCTCTCCCGCCGCAGTCGGGCGGCGCGGAGGATGGCCCGGGCGGTGGTGAGCTGTCCGGCCAGACGGCGGGAATCCGCCACGGCGGCGGTCGTCCCGCCCGGCTCCCGGGGGGCCTCCGCCTCCAGAGCGTCCAACTCTTCCAGCGCGGCGGTGAGGCCCTGCTCGCTGCGCAGCACCATGGCGCTGCGGAACATCACGTTCTGCATCCGGCGGCGGAGAGGGGCGCATTCCCGCCAGGTCCAGGGCTCAAAGGCAACATGGCCCGACGGCAGAGGGGCCTGGACACAGGCGGCGGCTGCCGCCCGGCCGGCCCGGCCTCCAAAGACCAGGCCGTTTGCGGTGGAGAGGCCACCGATGCGGTCAGCCCCGTGCATCCCGCCGGTGACCTCCCCGCAGGCGAAGAGACCGGGCACGCCGGTATAGGTGGCGGCGTCGATGGCCACGCCGCCGTTGGCCGCGTGGGCGAAGATGCCAATCTGGACAGGGGCGGCGGCGGTGAGGCCCTTTTCCCGCTCCAGCCAGTCAAAATAGGTGCGGATGAACTCCGGCGGGTCGGCCCGCATTTCCTCCGAGTAGGTGACCTCCACCCCGGCGGGGTCGGCGAGAAAGGCCCGGAAGAGGGCCACGTCCACCGCCCGGTCGGAGAGGCGGCTGGTGAAGGGCCCGTGGCCGGAGCGCTCCTCCAACAGGCGGTGGGTCTCCTCCCCAGGGGGGAGCAGGGGAGCGCCGTCGCCCCGGCGGAAATGGGAGAAGCGGAAGGCCTTTTCGTTAAAGATGGTCTTGGGCGCGGGGGAGAGGTAGCCCGGCATCATCTGCATGAACTCCATATTCACCAGGGAGGCCCCCGCCTCCAGCGCCAGGGCCTGCCCCAGCCCGGAGACGTCGCCGGTACACAGGTGGTAGCGGAAGAGGCTTCCGTACCCGCCGGTGGCCAGCACCAGGGAGCGGCAGCCCAGGTAGCGCAGGGAACCGTCCTGAACGGCCACCACGCCGCAAACCCGGCTGCCGCTGCGGACCAGCTCCAGCACTTCGCAGCCCTCCAGGGTGGTGACGCCCAGGGCCTCCAGCCGCTGGTTGAATACCGGGCGGACGCAGTCAAACTCCAGCCCGTTCCAGTCCCGGGCCTTGTGGTCAAAGCAGGGGATGAATTCCCGCTGGTCCTTCTGCACCGCCCGGCGGAGCTTTACCCCCATGTCCCGCACCTTCTCAATGGCGGGGGCGATGCCGTCCACAAAGACCTCCACCAGGGCCGGGTCTGCCATGCCGCAGCCCACCGCCTGGATGGAGCGGCACAGATCGGCCCGGTCGGATGGGGCTTCCGGTCCGATGAGCCCCAGGCCCCAGGTGCCGGGGTAGAAGCTGGAGCCGGAAAAGAGGTGGGTGCTGGTCAGCAGGAGGACGGAACAGCCGGCCTCCGCCGCCTCCAGGGCGGCGGAAAGGCCGGCGATCCCGCTCCCGGCCACCAGAACGTCCCAGGTATGTTCCAAGGATAGCAGCACGGTTGTTCCTTTCTCCGGGTCAGGCCTGCTGTTCCTGGTTGTACAGGTGGCAGGCCACCATGTGCCCGGGCGCGCCGTGGCAGGTCATGGCCGGGTCCACCTGCTTGCAGATCTCCATGCAGTGGGGGCAGCGGTTGTGGAAGGCGCAGCCGGTGGGCTTGTGGATGGGGCTGGGCACCTCGCCCTCCAGGACCTGGCGCTTTTTGGTCTTGTGGATATCGGGCACCGGGATGGCGGAGAGCAGCGCCTTGGTGTAGGGGTGCAGCGGCTCGTCGTAGAGGGCCCGGGAGTCGGCCACCTCCACGATCTTGCCCAGGTACATGACCACGATGCGGTCGGACATGTACTGCACCACGCTCAGGTCGTGGGCGATGAAGAGGTAAGTCAGGTTCAGCTCTTTCTGGATGTCCTTCATCAGGTTGAGCACCTGGGCCTGGATGGACACGTCCAGGGCGGACACGGGCTCGTCGCAGATGAGGACCTCGGGCATGACCTCCAGGGCCCGGGCGATACACAGCCGCTGCCGCTGGCCGCCGGAGAACTCGTGGGGGTAGCGCATGAGGTAGTCGGGCTGGATGTTGACCATCTTCAGCACCTTCTGCATGATGGCCTCCCGCTCCGCCTCCGAGTTGACGCCGTGGACCTTCAGGGGCTCCTCAAAGGAGGTGTAGATCTTTTTCTGGGGGTTGAGGGCGGAATAGGGGTCCTGGAACACCATCTGGACCTTTTTGCGGAAGTCGAACATCTCTTTGGCGTTGAACTTGGTGATGTCCCGGAATTCCCCGTCGTAGTTGAAGAGGACCTGGCCGTCGGTGGCCTTTTCCAGCATCATGAGGGTCTTGCCCAGGGTGGATTTGCCGCAGCCCGACTCGCCCACGATGCCCAGGGTCTCGCCCCGGTAGACCTCCAGGCTCACGTCGTCCACGGCCTTCACATGGCCGACCACCTTCTTGAAGGCGCCTTTGGTGATGGGGAACCAGGTGCGGAGGTTCTCCACTTTGAAGATCATTTCCTTCTTCTCACTCATCTTACAGCACCTCCGGGAATTCCTGGTATTTCAGGCAGCGCACGCGGTGGCCGGGGGAGAGCTCGAACATGGGGATGTCCCTGGCCCGGCAGGCGTCGGTGCAGAAGGGGCAGCGGTCGGCAAACTCGCACCCGCCCTTCAGATCGGCGGGGTTGGGAGTGGCGCCGGGGATGGTCTCCAGCTTCTGACCGTCGGCCAGACCCAGCACCGGCACCGAGCGGAGCAGCGCCTGGGTATAGGGGTGGCTGGTGCGGTCGAACACGTCCTCCAGGCTGCCGAACTCCACCACACGGCCCATGTACATGACGCATACCTCGTCGGCCATCTCGGCCACCAGACCCATGTTGTGGGTGATGAGGATGATGCTCTTGCCGTCCTTGACCTGCATTTCCTTCAAAAGCTCCATGATCTGGGCCTGGATGGTCACGTCCAGAGCGGTGGTGGGCTCGTCACAGATGATGAGCTCGGGGTTGCAGATCATGGCGATGGCGATGACCACGCGCTGCTTCATGCCGCCGGAGAACTGGTGGGGGTAGCAGTCGATGCGCTCCTCCGGGTCGGGGATGCCCAGCTTGCGGAACATCTCCAGCACCTTCTCCCGGGCCTGCTTTTTGGTCATGCCCTTGTTGTGCTGCAAAAGGCCCTCGGCCACCTGGTCGCCCACCTTATAGACGGGGTTCAGGCTGGACATGGGGTCCTGGAACACCATGGACATCTCCGGGCCGCGCAGGGCGCGCATCTCGGGGCCATGGGGCTTTTTGATGCTCTCCAGGCGGTATTCGGTGACCTTCCCGTCCCGCAGGGCGTTGTACTGGATCTTGTCGGCCTTGACCCGGGCGTTGCTGCCCAGAAAGCGCATGATGGAGTTCATGGTCACGCTCTTGCCGCAGCCGGACTCGCCCACCACGGCCAGGGCGCTGCCCCGCTTGAGCTGGAAGGAGACATTTTTGACGATCTTGACCTCTTTCCGGTCGGAAATAAAGCTGGTATTCAGATTTTCTACATCCAGAATGATCTCTCGGTTGTCCATAATCGCCCCTCCTTACTGCTGCTTGGCGTCCAGCACGTCCCGCAGGCCGTCGCCCAGGAAGTTGATGGCCAGGACGAACAGAGTGATAGCCAGGCCCGGGAACACCCAGATCCACCACTGGTTGGTGACCACGGCCACGCTCTTGGCGGCGTTGAGGATGTTGCCCCAGGTGGGGGTGCTGTCCTGGATGCCCAGGCCGATGAAGCTCAGGGACGCCTCCTGCAGGATGTAGACCGCCACGTTGGTGGTGGTGGAGACGATGATGGGGGTCATGACGTTGGGCAGGATCTGCTTGAACATGATGTTGCTCCGGCTCATGCCGAAGGCCTCGCAGACCTTGACATAGGTCTCGCCCTTCAGGCTCAGGAACTCGTTGCGGACCATGCGGAAGGTGGTCATCCAGCCGGTAAAGACGAAGATGAGCAGGATGTTCACCATGCCCCGGGTGCCCAGGATGGCCACCAGCATCATCACCAGCACCAGCTGGGGGAAGGTCTGGAACAGCTCGGAGATGCGCACCAGTACCATGTCGGCTTTCCCGCCGAAGTAGCCGGCGATGGCGCCCAGCACCGCGCCGATGATGCCGGAGACCACCGAGCAGAACACACCGATGAAGATGGAGTAGCACCCGCCGAACATGACCCGGGCGAAGAGGTCACGGCCGATGGTGTCGGTGCCGAAGAGATGGCCGTTGCCGGGGGCGCTCTTCATATTGGTCAGATCCGGGGTGGCGTAGTCCACGCCCGCGATGGCACAGGCCACGCAGGCCGCCACCATGCCCACCACGATCACCAGGCCCAGGACCGCCAGTTTATTGCGCAGGAACTTGCGGATATTCTTTTTCAGCAAAGAGGAGGCGGCACTTTTGTTTTGCTCTTTGATGCTGACATTGGTCACTTCACTCATAGCGTTTCTCCTCTCTTTCCCTATTCACCCAGGCGGACACGGGGATCCAGCAGGGCGTTGAGCACGTCCACCATAAAGGAACAGATCAGCATGACCGCGGCGATGATCAGGGTGATGACCATGACGGTGGGGTAGTCATTGGAGACGATGGAGTTGGTCATGGTCAGGCCGATGCCGGGGTAGGAGAACACAGTCTCGATGACCACCGAGCCGCCGATCAGGCCGGGGATACGGAACATGAGGATGATGAGCACCGGTTTCATGGCGTTGCGGAAGCCGTGCTTCAGGTAGACCTTCCACTCCGGGATACCCTTGGAGCGGGCGGTCTTGATGTAGTCGCTGTTGAGCACGTCCAGCATGGTGTTGCGGGCATAGCGCATCAGCACCGCCACCATGCCGATGGTCAGGGTAGCCACCGGCAGGAACAGGTGGAGGAAGGCGTCCACAAAGGCGTTTGTGGCGTTGGGGTCCACCCGGTTGGCGGCCGGGAACCAGCCCAGCTTGATGGAGAAGAGCTGGATGAGCAGGATGCCCACCAGGAACTGGGGCACTGCCTGGCCCAGCACGGCAAAGACCCGGCCGATGTAGTCCACCACGCCGTTTTGCCGGATGGCGGAGACGATGCCGATGGCGATGCCGATGATGGAGCTGAACAGCAGGGCATAGCCGGACAGCTCCAGGGTGTAGGGCAATCGGACGGCGATGATGTCCGCGATTTTCTGCCCCTCAAAGGAGTAGCCCAGGTCGCCCCGCACCAGGTCGCCCAGCCAGCGCACATACTGCACCAGCAGCGGGTCGTTCAGGCCCAGGCTCTCCCGCAGCTCCTCCACCAGCTCGGGCGACTGGGCCTGGACCTCCATGGACACCATGTAGGTGATGGGGTCGACACCGGTGGCGCGCAGGCCGAGGAATACGATCAGACTGATGACAAGGAGCATGGGGATCATCAGCGCGATTTTTTTCAGAATGAATTTGAGCATGCTCTCACTCCCATCTTTCTCTCCGTGTTTTTCTGGTTTCTGAAAATGGTCTCCGGCTGCGGAAAAAGGGCGCGGGGCATACCGTCCGTATGCCCCCGGTCGCCCGCCGGATAGAGCGGCGGGGCCTTCCGGGGAGATACTCGCCGGAAGGCCCCGCGCCTTGTTTTGACTTATGTGATTTGTCTGGCAGGGCTGCCTGCGGAACGGTTAGCTGAGGGTCCAGTTCTCGTAGTCGATGTCATTGACAAAGAGGGGATTGCAGAACTCCACGCCCTCGGGCAGCACCACGCGGTTGTTCACATACACATAGTTGCCGATGGTGAACAGGGGGAACTTGTAGAGGTTGGCCTGCTCCAGCTCCTGGAGCTCGGTCAGAGCGGCGTTGCGCTCCTCGGTGGTGATGGCGGCGTTGAAGTCGGCGATGGCGGCATCGAAGGTGGTGTCACCGCCGAAGATGTTGGCGAAGGTGGCGCTGTTGCTGGCGTACTCGGCGTACCACTCGCCCATGGAGAAGGAGCTCAGGCCCTTGAAGCCGATGTCGTAGTCGCGGGTGGTGAACAGGTCGGTGGTGCCGTCGTTGGAGAGGGTGGCCTCCACGGTCAGGCCAGCCTGCTGCAGGTAGTAGACCACGGTGTTGATGAGGTCCACGGAGGTCTGGTCGTTGTTGTAGTAGCAGATCTTCAGGGTGCGGCTCATGTCGTAGCCGGAGGCGGCCAGATCGGCCTTGGCCTTCTCGGCGTCGAAGGTGTACTCAAAGCCGTTGTAGGCCTCGTGGTCGTTGGGCACGCCGCTGTTGATGACGGTGGCGTTGGGGTACAGGGTGGCCAGAGTGGCGCGGTCGATGGCCTCAGCCAGAGCCTGACGGACGGCCAGAGGCTGCATGGCCTCGTTCTGGTTGCCGTCGATGCCCTTCATGTTGAAGATGAAGTACTTGTAGAACAGCACGTCCACGGGGATGGAGGTGTAGTTGTCCAGCGCGGCCATGCCCTCCACCAGGTCGGTGGCGTTGCCGTACAGGAAGTCGGCGGAGTTGGACTGGGCGGCGGTGAGGAAGTCGTTGACGAAGGAGACGGTAACGCTCTGGATCTTGGGGGCGGTGCCCTCATAGTTGGGGTTGGGGACCAGCGTGAAGTAGTTGCCCACGTTGAACTCGCCCACCATGTAGTAGCCGGAGGTCACGGGATCGGTCCAGTAGGAGCAGGTATCGATGCTCTCACCGTCCTCGCCCTCCAGGCAGTGCTTGGGCAGGATGGCGAACTGGGCCAGGATGTTGCGCATCTCGGAGTAGGGGCTGGTGAGGGTCATGGTGATGACGTTGCCGTCGGCGGTCATGGTGTCGATCATGCCGAAGGCGGCGGAGTAGATGCTGTTGCGGCGCACGGCGGTCATGACGGTCTCGATGGACCACATGACGTCATCCACGGTCAGAGGCTCGCCGTCGGACCACTTCAGGCCCTCCTTCAGGGTGATGGTGTAGGTCAGGCCGTCCTCGCTGACCTCCACGCTCTCGGCCAGGTCGGGGCTGGTCTCGGTGAGGGAGGCGTCGGCCAGCAGGAGGGTGCGGAACATCAGGTTGGTGGCCAGGTTGTGGTTCATCCAGGGGGTGGGCACCCGGTCGTCGGTGGTGGAGCCGTCGTTGGTGGACAGGACGATGCGCAGGGAGTCTCCACCGGTCTGGGTCTGACCGGAGCTCTCGGACGGGTTGCCGGTGGTGGTCTCAGCGGGCTTGCCGCCGCAGGCGGCCAGCGCCAACACCATGGTCAGCGCCAGGACGAGTGCAAGAATTCGTTTCATTTCAGTTCCTCCTTAGTTTTGATTTTTGGTCAGCGTCTCCCCGGAGACGCAGGACGGACAGGTTGGCGGGGTTTTCTCAGCGGTTGGGGAGGATGTACTGCTCGTAGACCTGGCGCAGCTCCTTGCGTCCGGCCTCGTCCATGGGGGTGAAGGGGCGGCGCACCCCATTGAGGTGGAAGCCCTCCATCTCCAGGATCTCCTTCACCGAGGCAAAGACGCCGTGGGCACAGATGACCTTGATGACCTGGTTCATCTGCCGCTGCTTGTCCTGGACCTGGGTCAGATCCCCGGCCACAAAGGCGTCAAACACCTTCCGGGCCAGCCAGGGCATGCAGTTGTAGGTGCTGCCGATGCCGCCGTCGGCGCCGGCGGTCAGGCCGGAGGCCAGCATCTCGTCAAAGCCGTTCCACACCGCCATCTCGGGGTGGGCGGTCTTGATCTGCTCCAGGAGGAAGAGGTCGGAGCTGGTGAACTTCACGCCGGCCAGGTTGGTGTTCTTAGCCAGCTCCTCCAGCACCTCCGGCGTCAGGGAGAAGCCGGAGAAGTTGGGGAAGTTGTACACAAACATGGGAAGAGCGGTGGAACCCATGATGTCGTTGTAGTAGCGGATGATCTCCCGAGTGCTGAATTTGTAGTAGAAGGGGCTGATGGCCGAGACCGCGTCGGCCCCCGCCTTCTCGGCGTGGCGGGTGTAGCGGATGGCCTCGTCGGTGGAGATGGTGCCCACATGACAGATCACTTTCCGGCGGCCGGCATTGGCCTCGGTGACGGCCTCCAGGATCTTCTCCCGCTCCTCGGAGGAGAGGAGGAAAGCCTCCGCCGTACTGCCGTTGACATAGAATCCGTCCAGCCCCTGGTCGATCAGGTGGCACACCAGCTTCTGCAGCTCATCGTAATTGACCTTGCCGTCGCCGGTATAGGGGGTCACCAGCGCGGCATAGATGCCATGGTACTGTTCATTCACGATACATTCTTCCCTTCCCAAATTGACTGACTTATTTTCCATCCAGTCCGAGACAGCTCTCCCGGACCATAATGGTAGGCTGAAACAGATAGTACTTCAGGAATTCCTCCCCGGCCTGGTGGTGGGTCATTTCGTAGAGAATCTCAGCGGCCTTTTCACCGATTTCCAGGCTTTTGAAGGCCAGAGAGGTGATCTTGGGGGAGGAGGAGATGTCGATGGGCAGATTGTCGTACCCGATCACGCCGATCTCGCCCGAGATCCGCTTGCCCGCATCCCGGACGGCGCGGCAGACCTCCTGCGCCACATAGTCGTTGAAGCAGAATACCGCGTCCAGCGCGGTGTCCTGCGCCAGCAGCCGGGAGGTGAAGCGATAGATCCCGTCGGGGATCTCCTCCTGGGGAAGAAAGATGCGCCCGCGCTGCACCGGCAGGCCGTACTCCTGCAGGGCACTCACATAGCCCTGGTAACGCTCCACACTGGTGCTGTATTCAAAGCGGGCGATATAGGCGATGTTCCGGTAGCCCCGGCTGAGCAGGTGCCGGGTGGCCAGATAGCCGCCGTAGAAGTCGTTGGATTTGACCACCGGGACCCGGACACCCTCCACACCACGGTGACAGAACACGAAAGGGATCTGGGAGTCCAGCAGGGCCCCGTACAGGTGGGAGGTCAGCTCGGCGCTGCCCGCGATCACCGGGACGATGATGAAGCCGGATACGCCCGAGAGCAGCAGGCGCTTGATGTAGCGATTCTGCTTCTCCGCGTCATCGTCGGAATTGCAGAGGATGACGTTGGCGCCGTGCCGGCAGGCGATGTTTTCGATGCCCCGGGCCAGAGAGGGATAGACATGGTCCATCACATTGGGTACGATGATGCCCCAGTTCTCGGTGGTCTGCACTTTGCCTTTGACTAGTCCGATGACATACGTGCCGCTGCCGTTGCGGGAGTACAGCACGCCTTCGCTCTCCAGCTCTTTGATGGCCCGGTCCAGGGTGGTGCGGTTGGTGTCCAGCTGGGTGCAGAGCGTCGGTCGGGAGGGAAGCCGTGTGCCCGGCTCAAGCTGACTGATTTTTTGAATCAGCTGTTCTTTGATTTCCTGGTATCTCATCTAGATATTCCCTCTGGCATACGATAGAACGCATAGAATTTAAATTATTTTATTGCCGTGGTTTGTGCAAATGATATACTAAACTGAAAAGTATTTCAATAGATTTTATTCATTTCAGTCAGCTTTTTCGATAAAACGGTCAGCACGCTCGAAATGCCAAATATCCCGAGACAAATTTGGTCATTTTATCTCTTCCTTTTTGAAAACCATTTCTTTAAAATACATATATATGTTGGAAATTAGACGGAATTTGGACAAAAATTTAAACTATTTTCCCCGTCAGGAACCGGGGCAGATCTTGAATCGGATGGAAAGGATGAACGGGACATGAAACGATCGGAAATCAATCGGGCGCTGAAGGAACTGGAGGCCATGTGCCAGAAATACTGCTGCTATCTGCCCCCCTTCTGTCACTTCACCCCGGAGCAGTGGCAGAGCATCGGCCATGAATACGACGAGGTCCGGGACTGCATGCTGGGCTGGGACATTACCGACTACGGCATGGGCAAGTTTGACGAGCTGGGCTTCTCCCTCATCACCATCCGCAACGGAAACCGCGCCATGGCCGACAAGTACCCCAAGGTGTATGCGGAAAAGCTGCTCTACCTGAAGGAGGGTCAGTACGCCCCCAACCACTTCCACTGGTACAAGACCGAGGACATCATCAACCGGGGCGGCGGAAATGTGCTCATCCGGGTGTATAACTCCCTGCCCAACGAAGAAATTGATTATGAGTCCGACGTGACCGTCCACACCGACGGGCGGACCTACACCGTCCCCGCCGGCACCCAGATCCGCCTGACCCCGGGCGAGAGCATCCACGTCCAGCAGTTCCTCTACCACGACTTTTCGGTGGAGCCCGGCACCGGCCCCGTCCTGCTGGGCGAGGTGAGCCAGTGCAACGACGACAACACCGACAACCGCTTCAACCCGCCCATGGGCCGCTTCCCGGAGATCGAGGAGGACGAGCCCCCCTACCGGCTGCTCTGCAACGAGTACCCGGCCGCCCGGGACTGATTTTCAGAAAGTCCATATCGAAACAGAACCTGCCGCCAAAGGCCCTGGGGAACCATCCCCGGGGCCTTTGGTGTTCCCGGCGTATGTCCCGGAATTGGGGCGCCGCGCCTGTGCAAAGAACTGTGCACGAAATAAAATCATTTCATGCACACGTGGCTGGAATTTCCTGTGCTATACTGAACGTAGGTTGACCCAATCCGACACGAGGTGAGGACCCATGCTGCTGTTCAGTGAATATCTGCGGGAGCTCATTCAGGCCAAAAAGTGGTCGGTGTCCGCGCTGTCCCGGATCTCCGGCGTGGAGCGGACCGCGATCTCCAAGACCCTGACCGGTCAGCGGGTGCTGCCCTACGACGCCCTGGACGCCCTGATCGATCATCTGCGGCTGTCGCCCAGCGAGGAGCAGCGCCTCCGGGCCTATTACGACACCCAGTTTGAAAAAGAGGGGCTGCGCCGGTCCAGAGAGCTGGTGGACAAGCTCCTGGCCGACCTGGTGGACCTGGATTTCTCCGCGCCGCCCTTTGAGGAGACCCGCCTGTTGGTGGATCTGGAGGGCTATGCGGGCGACCGCTCCATCTTCTCCGGGGTCACCAACGTGCAGCCGCTGCTGCGCATGGTGCTCTCGGAGGAGCTGCGGCGGCCCGATGCGTCGGTGGATCTCACCGTGCCGCCCTCGGATGTCTTTCTCAACGCGGAGCTGCGGCGGCGCTATCTGGACGGACCGGTCACCGCCGAGATCCGCCAGATCATCGCCTTCGACGCCTCCGGCGCGGCCGAGGACATCAATCTCCACAACCTGGAGTGCTTCTGCCGCATTTTCCCCCTGTGTCTCCTGTCCAAGCGGCACTATCACCCCTATTACTACTACGATAACTCCCTGACCGCCCGCTATACCGACCCCTTTCCCTACTTTCTGGTCACCCACAGCTGCGTCGTGTGCCTGTCCGAGGACGGGCGGCACGCCATGCTCCTGCGCGGCTCCGATCAGGTCACCGGCTACCGCCGGCACTTCCAGTCCCTGCTGCGTCGGTGCCGGGAGCTGATCCAGTACACCGCCGACCCCATTGAGATCCTGGAGTCCTATCAGCGCTGCACCGACGCGGACGGCTTTTATATGGTGATGGACCAGCCCTGCTTTGGCCGCTTTTACGACGAGACCGTCATCGGCCAGTACCTGCGGCCGGGGCTGCCGTTCTATGACCGCCTGGAGGAGACCGCCCGGCGCCGTTTTGCGGGCCTGCGCTCCGCGGAGCGGTTCCACACCCTCTTTACCCAGAGCGGGCTGGAACGCTTTGCCGCCTCCGGGTCCCTGGACGATTTCCCTACCGACCTCGTCGCGCCTTTCCCGCCGGAGGTGCGGCGGCAGCTCATGGCCGAGATGGCCCGGCTCATCCGCGCAGGTGAGATCACCGGGCGGATTCTCCTGCCCGGCACCTTCCCGGACTATCTGAGCATGCACACCTCCCAGCGCTCGGGCATCGGCTTTTTCACCACCGAGCGCTTTCCGCTCCAGGACGGCTTTTGTTCGGTCCAGACCCGGGAGCCCAATCTGTGCCGGGCCTTCCATGGGTGGCTCACCCACCTGCCCGACAGCCCCCAGGCGTTGAGCCGGGAGGAGACCGCCGCCGCGCTGGAGCGCCTGGCCCGGGAGACCGCCGGATAACGGTTTCACAATACATGCACCATTGGAGGATGAGAGAGGAATGAAACGCAGAGTATTTAGCCTGTTCCTGGCACTGATTCTGGTGCTGGGCGGCGTGATGCCCCTGGGCGCGCCGGGCGGCACCGCGCAGGCCGCCGCTTTCCGGGATGTGAGCAGCGGCGCCTGGTACGCCGACTATGTCCGCCGGGCCAGTGAGGAGGGCCTGATGGCCGGCACATCTGAGGACCGTTTTTCCCCGGATACCACCCTGACCCGGGCCATGTTCGTCACCATCCTGGGCCGGCTCCACCAGGTGGACCCGGACGACTACCGCCAGAGCACCGCCTTTGTGGACGCCCCGAAAGACAGCTGGTACGGGCCCTATGTGAACTGGGCCAGCCAGCATGATATCGTCAGCGGCTACGGCACCTGGACCTTTGGCTCCGACGACCCCATCACCCGGGAGCAGATGGCCTCCATCCTGGCCCGGTACCTGGAGTTTCTGGATGTGGAGCTGCCGGACGGGGAGGACACCGTCTCCTCCTTCCGGGACAGCGGCAAGGTGTCCAACTGGGCCCGCCAGGGGGTGGAGCTCATGCGCCGCACCGGCATCCTCGCCGGTGACCAGAACCGCAACTTCCGCCCCGGCGCCACCGCCCTCCGCTCCGAGGCGGCCACTCTTTTTGTGCGCCTGATGGACGCCCTGGCCGCCGCCCAGGAGGAGACCGTCACCTTCGCGGAGGACAGCAAGGCCATCATCGCCCTCTATGAGGACAGCACCCTCACCGGCTACGCCAAGGACTATGTCAGCGCCACCACGGACAGCCAGCGCCGGGAGTACGCCAACGAGATCTTCAACTACTTCCGCGCCTGTGAGGACGAGGGGACCATCCAGGATCTGAGCTGGAACCAGACCGAAAACGTCTTTTATTTTGAGAGCGCCACTGGTATTCTCTGCATGTACGAGCTGCAGGAAGAGGAGGATGTCTCCGTCTTTGGTGCTCCCGCGGGTGAGGTCTACGCCGGCACCACCACCCAGACCTCCAACGGCACCTATCTCTCCGGAAAGAAGGCCGTCATTCTCTCCGGTTTCCCCAAGACCACGAATACTTACACCGAAACCTATCTGGACCTGATCGGGATTCTGGGCAATGCGGAGACCCGGCCCGATCTGACCGTGGACTACCGGGCCGAAGCCACCGTGGCCGACTTCCGGAGTCTGGATGATCCCACCGTGGTGGTGGTCAACTCCCATGGTGCCCTTTATAATGGGACCCCGGTCATCTGTCTGGAGGAGGCGGTCACCAGCTCCAAGAACCAGACCTATCAGAATCTTTTGAATCAGGGCTATATTGGCTTCTCTGACGGCACGAACTCCAAGCACAGCAAGTACATCATCTTTCCCTCTTTCTTTACCGGCATCTACGGCTCCTACGGGCTGGAGGGTTCCCTGGTCCACCTGTGCTGCTGTGACGCCCTTTCCAACGACCAGCTGGCCAATGCCCTGCTGGCTGCGGGGGCGGAGACCGTCAGCGGCTACACCGCCTCCGTCCAGACCACCTATGACCGCTCCTGCACCACCGCCTACTTCCGCTCCCTCATGGAGGGAAAGAGTGTCGCCGTGGCCTACACCGATGCCACAAAGGCGGTCAACGGAAAGCAGGACACCTATGCCGGAGCCACCTTCCAGGTGAAGGGCAACCGCTTGGTCTACCTGGTCAGCTCCTCCCAGCTCACCGGCACCGTGTTCAATCAGAATTCCGTGGGCATCGCGGGGGCCACCGTCACGCTGAAAGCGGGCGGCCAGACGCTGGCCACGGCCAAGACCGCCTCGGACGGCTCTTACTCCCTGCCGTGCAGCTGGGACAAGACCAGCTACACCCTTCTGGTCCAGGCCGACGGCTTTGCCGACAAGGAGGACCTGCTCTACACCCAGGTGGCCACCCACGATGTGACCCTCACGCCTTCCGCCAGGGGCGCCCTGAAGATCACGGTCAAGAGCGCCGATGGCGAAAACCTGGGGCTCTATAATATCCATGTAAAAAATCAGAGCGGGACCACCGTGTGGAAGAAATCCGACGGGTTTTCCAATCAGAGCACAGCCACCGAGACGGCCACGGATCTCACCCTCAACACGGAGTATAAGATCGAGGCCTCGGCCAGCTTCTATACGGCGGTCAATCAGTCGGTGCGCGTGAGCCAGGACGGGCAAAGTGTAGAGATCGAGCTCTACCGGGGCACCTACGGCTTCAAGGGCAAGGTGGTGGACGACGCCACCGGCCGCCCCATCCAGGGGGTGAAGGCCGAGCTGACCGCCAAGTCGGGCAATGTCTACGGCACCGCCACCACCGACAGCACCGGCAGCTTCCAGGTCATGGGCAAGGCGGGCCTGGTGCTGTATACGCTGCGCCTGTCGGGCAACGGCTATGAGACCATGACCGATTTGGGCAGCGGCAAGATTCTTAGCCTGAACGAGCCGGTGGATCTGGGCACCATCCGCATGACCGCCGCCGGGGGCAGCACCCAGCCAGTGGACCCGGAGCCCAGCCAGCCGGTGGAGCCCTCCCAGCCGGAGCAGGACGGGGAGTACACCCTGATCTACACCGCCGAGGACCTGACCGCCATTTCCAGCAAGAGCGGCCAGTACAAGCTGGCTAACGACCTGGATCTGACCGACTATCCCCGTTCTGTCGTGGGACTTTTGACCAAAGACACCGTGTTGGACGGGGGCGGACACACTCTCCGGATCAACCAGCGCAATCAGTTCTTCGGCGGGGTCATCTCCAGCAACTACGGTACCATCCGCAACCTGAATGTCACCGGCACGGCGGTTTTTGAGGACGAGGGCACCTCGGAGTTCGGCGGGATCTGCGGCATAAACTACGGCCTGATTGAAAATTGCAGTTTTAACGGCACCATCCGCTCCAGCACGGCCATCAATAATAATGGCAGCCTTAGCCAAGGCATCGGGGGTATCTGCGGTCGAAACAGCGGGACCATCCGCAACTGCACCGTATCCGGCTCCATCTCCCTGACTCTGGACATGAGTGGCTGGGGTGTGGGCGGCATCTGCGGTTATGCCGACACAGTCGGCGTCCTGGAGAACTGCATCAACCGGGCCACCGTGAGCGTCCAGGTGACCGGAGGTTACTACGAAGTGTCACGGCGGGCCTATGTGGGCGGCATCTGCGGCTACTGTAACGGCTATGAGGATATCTACCTCACCGACTGCCTGAACACGGCCAACATCACCGCCAAGACCACCAAAGGCACGACCCGTGCGGCGGGCGTATGCGCCTGGTCCGGCACACTGGAGGGCTGCGCCAACACCGGCGCGTGTATCACGGCCACCGGCACCTACTTCGTACCAACTGACCCTTACTCCGGCAGTATAGCTTATGGAGTGGGACACGGCGAGGACTCCACCTGCTACTGCTCCGACGCCACCACCCTGGTGGATGCCAGCGGCACACGGAATGTTGCCGAGGACTCCAATCTGATCCTGCGTACCACATCGGAGATTCTGGAGATGTGGTAACGCCCGTCGGAACCCACCGCCAGAGCGAAAAATCCCCCCGGATGCAGTGCTTGCTGCATCCGGGGGGATTTTTTCGGAAATGGAGCGCGGAGAGGCTTACAGCCCCGCAAAGACCCGCATGGCCTGTTCGGCGTCGGACTGCATGGCCTTCTGGGCGGCCAGAGCCAGATCGTGGAAGAAGGTAATGTCCTCCCGGGCAAGAAGCTCCTTCACCGCCTGGGTGCCGGCCTTGGACATGTAGCTGTAATAATTGATTTTCCGCAGGCCGTTGGCGATACCGGTGCGGTAGTCCTCCGGCGAGACGCCGGAGCCGCCGTGCATCACCAGGGGCAGGCCGGTCTTTTGGGCGATCACTTTGACCCGCTCCAGGTCCAGCACGGGCTTGGACTTGTAGATGCCGTGGGCGGTGCCGAAGCTGGGGGCCAGGGCGTCGATGCCGGTTTTTTCGCAGAATTCCACCGCCTGCTCGGGGTCGGTGTACACCGGGCCGGAGGCGCTGGCTCCGCCGCCCTCCCGGGAGGCCAGGGCGCCCAGCTCGGCCTCCACGCCGCAGTTATAGCCCTTGGCCATGGCCACGGCCTTCTTGGTGTTCTCCAGATTTTCCGCATAGGGGAGGGTGCTGCCGTCGTACATCACGCCGGTGAAGCCCAGCTCCAGCGCCCGGGCCATGTAGTCCAGGGTCTCGCAGTGGTCCAGATGGACGCAGACGGGCACCTTGGCGCGCCGGGCGGCCTCCAGCATCACGGGGCCGATTTTGTCCAGAGGGGCCACGTCCTCGTGCAGCTGGGCGTGGGAGAGGATGACGGGGACGTTCAGCTTCTCCGCCGTGTCCACCACGGCCAGGATGCACTCCAGATTGGGCGTGTTGAACGCGCCCACGGCGAAGTGTTTTTCCTCCGCCAGATTCAGGATCTCAACCAGATTGACAAGCATCTTTCTTACCTCACAAGTGGGCGGACGGCGTCATAAACGCCCTTGTACCGCTCGTAAATTACCATGTAAGCCCGGTGCAGCTCCGGGCGGGGGTAGTAGGTCTCCATCTCCTGTACCATGTGCCCGGCGGCCTCCCGGAGGTCCGTGAAAAGCCCTACCGCCACGCCGGTCAGCATGGCCGAGCCCACGGTGCCCGCGTCCACGGTCCGCAGGGCCGTGATGGGGAGATTCAGGATATCCGCCTTCATCTGCATCCACACCTTGGAGCGGGCGCCGCCGCCGGTGGCGTGGAGGCGCTCAAAGCGGATGCCGGAGCCCAGGAGGGCCTCGTAGTTGAGGCGCATCTCATAGGCCACGCCCTCCATGCAGGCGCGGTAGAGCTCTGCCGGGGTGGTGGAAGTGGTGAGCCCCAGAATGGCTCCCTTGGAGCCAGTGTCCATGTAGGGGGTGGCGGCCCCGGCAAAGTGGGGCAGCACCAGGAGGCCGGTGGGGGCGTCACCGTGGTAGGCGCGCTCCATGGTCTCGTTGGTCTCGCCCTTTCCGAAGGTCTCCATGCACCACTGCATCAGGGCCCCGCCAGTGTAGGAGAAGGCGTAGGCCACATATTTGCCGGGCACCACATAGGGCACCACGGAGAAGAAGCCCTTGCGCATGACCTCGATGTCGGGGATGTGGTCGTAGATGGGGGTGAGGCACTCCACCGTGCCCGCGCCGTCCACCGCCACGCTGCCGTCGAAGGCTCCAGCACCCACAGCGGCGGCCACTTGGTCGTGGCTGACCGACACGATGACACACGCGGGGCTGAGGCCCGTCCGTTGGGCGGCCTCCGGAGTCACCGTCCCGGCGGGGGTGCCGGTGGGGACCGGCTCGCTCAGAAGGGCGGGGTCGATGCCGGCGGCGTCCAGGACCTCTTTGCTCCACGTCAGGGTGTGGATGTCAAAGGCCATGGTGCGGCTGGCCAGGGAGTAGTCGATCTGGGCCCTGCCGGTGAGATGCCGGACCACCAGATCCTCAATGAGGTGGATGTGTCTGGCGGCATCCCAGACCTCCGGGCGGTGCTTCTTCAGCCACATCAGCTTGGAGATGGAGTACATCTCGTGGGGGGCAAGGCCGGTGATGGACGCGATGCGCGCCGCGCCTAGCTTGTGGACCAGCTCCGCGCACTCCTCCGCCCCCCGGGGGTCGGTGTAGAGCATGGCGTTGTGGAGCGGCGTCCCTGCGCCGTCCACCAGCACGCAGGTCTCTCCGAAGCTGGTGACGCCGATGCCCTTGAGGTCCGGGTACTTGGGACCCAGCTCGTGGAGAACGGCGTACACGCTCTCCAGAAGGGCGGAGAGGTCGATCTCATGGGTCCCTGCGGAGCGGCACACGGGGTAGTCCCGATAGGCCTTGTCCACCTGATTCCCGCTCTCATCGAACACCGTCAGCTTGCAGCCGGTGGTGCCGATGTCCAATCCTGCGATCTTCATAGCTCAGTCCCGGTCGATGTCCACCCAGTCGTAGTGGAGATAGGTGGTAAAGGCTTCCTTCAGAATGTCCTTCATGTGGCCCACGCCCACGCTGGTGTGGTGCTTGAAGCCGCCCCGGGCCAGCCGGATGAGTTTATCCTCCATGTGGGGAATGTGGCACACGCCCGCGCAGCCGAAGTAGCTCTCCTCGATGGGGTCGCCGGTGAACTCCGCCTCGGAGGCGTAGACGATGATCTTGCCGTCCTTGGTCTGGCAGTTGGAGAGGGTGGTGGGGAAGGGGCGGATGCGGCCCTCGTTGCTGCCCCAGCCGGAGCCCGGGTCGGTCTTGTCGAACATCTTGTGGTTGGTGACGGTGCCCTTGCCGGTCATGAGGGACTGGGCCACCGGGCCGCAGTGGAAGAGGATGACCTTGTCCTCCTCGTCGCCGTAGTTGTTGTTCCAGTCCAGCACGGCGGTGGGCTGCTCGCTGGCCAGGCTCATGGCCCGCATGGTGATGGCCGAGCACATGTCGATCTCGCAGGAGGCGGCGATGCCCCGGTCGTTGAGCTCGGAGAGCAGCACGCAGGGGCAGATGCGCAGGACCTGCTCCATCTCGTTCCAGCAGCGGAGGGCCAGGGCGTCCAGGTGGTAGGCCTCGATGTAGCCGTCAATGGCCACCGAGACCTTGGCGAGGGTATTCTTGTTGGTCTCCGGCACCCGGGAGAAGTCGGTGTAGGCCTCCAGATGGGCCCGTTTGGCCACCACCTTCGGGTCGTCGTCGGCCATGTGCTGCACGGTGTGGAAGAGCTCGCTCAGGTCGAAGGACTCCACGTTGATGCCGTACTTCTGCAGGGCGATCTCGTCGAAGCGGGTGGTCTTGAAGGCGGTGGTCCGGGCGCCGATGCAGCCCAGGTTGAAGCGGCGCATGCCGTTGACCACCCGGCAGATGGCGGCGAAGTCCCGCAGGTTCTCCTGGAACTTGGGGCTCAGGGGGTGCACCACATGGGGCTTGAGCACCGTGAAGGGCACGCCGTACTGGGTAAACACGTCGGTGACCGAGAACTTGCCGCAGAAGGCGTCCCGACGGTGGGCGAAATCCATTTTGCCGATCTCGTCGGGGTAGGCCTGCATGAGGATGGGCACCCCCGCGTCCTGGAGGGCGGTGATGGCGCCGTTTTCGTCGGCGAAGATGGGCATGGAGAAGATGACACCGTCATACTCCCCCTCGTGCTCCTTGAGCCACTTGGCGTACAGCAGGCCCTCGTCCCGGGTCTCGATGCCGCCGTAGCGGGTCAGCTCCGCGTCCATGGCGATGTAGTGATAGCCCGCGTCGGTGACGGCTTTGATCATATCCTCCCGGGCGCCGTAGATGAGTTCTCCCGGCATAAAGCCGCGGTTACAGAAGGCCAATGCAAAGGTCATAGGTTTTGCCATGTTACTCTCTCCTTTTCCGGTCATTTGGATCTTAGAGCTGTGCAAATGTGATTTTTACAGTGTGATGGACGCTCTCGAAGGCGTTCAGCACCGGCAGGGTGCCGTTTTCCCGCTCGTCGTGGCGGCCCATGATGTAGCAGTTGGTGGGTTCCAGGCCCAGGACATAGTCGCCGCTGGCCATGCTGCGCCACTGGGAGAGGATGGGGAGCGTGTCTCCCGACCAGGTGAGGTCCATGGCCACCCCCAGGGCGGGATTTTCCAGCCGGGCCCGGAAGTCCCGCTTCATCTTCTGGAAAAAGACCCGCTCCTCCTCACCGGGGATAGGTCGATCGAAGGTGCACTCCCGGCCCAGGCCGGTTTTGGCGAATTCCGTGCGGGGGATGGTCTCCCGCTCCGGCGGCAGGATCAGCCTGGCCTCCTCGCTCAACAACGGATAGCCGAAGTTGCAGTGGTAGATCTGCATGAACGCCTCGTCCCGGGGCGTGCGGTTGGTCACCGTGTCCTCCACGGTGACAGATGCGCCGAAGACGGGGATGCGGATGGTGCGCTCCACCTCCAGCACGGGGCCGAAGAGGGCGGTCTCCCGGACCGTCCCCCGGACGACGACTTCTTCCCCCTCCACCCGGGCGGAGATATGGTCGGCGGCCAGGGAGTGGTAGCGCCCGTGGAGGGGGTGCCACTCGCCGCCGTCCCGGTTGGCCGGGCCCGCCGAGCGCAGGCCGCAGGTGTACAGGAGCCCGCCGGGGAAGGTGTGGACGAATTCGTCCTCGTGGGAGCTGATGGCGGCGGGGCTGTCGTAGCCGTTCTTGCTCATCCAGCTCATGTTGACGCCCCGATAGCGGCACTGGCCGATGTCCAGTCCCGCGTCGGGCAGGAGGTCCAGCGCCAGCCCACCGGCGGTGTGGACCTGGATGAGCTCAGTGCCTTTTGCCGTTCCCTCATTCACCGTTACCCGGCGCAGCGTCACCAGCTGAGCGGGGTTTCCCAAATAGCCTTGCCGGAGCAGTTCGTCCATCGGATATTCCTCCCTTTCTGCGAGCGGATGGAGTTTCTTCCTTGCCTCTATTATAGAAAGGGCCCCCGGGAACGTATAGGGAAGATCGTTCTTTTTTCTTTATTTTTGTTCGCGGGCGTGGTACAATTTCAGCGTAAGATTTTGTGCAGTTTGTGGGGTGGACGTCATGATCTCCGTCTTTGACCAAACCAAGCTCCAGGGCCTTCTGAAGGACTTTTATCAGCTCTCCCGCATCCGGATCACGGTCTTTGACGAGGACCGGAATGAGCTGTGCTCCTACCCGGAGGACATCCCGGCGTTCTGTCAAATCATCCGCAGCTGCGAGGCGGGGGAGCGGGCCTGCGTCCGGTGCGACAAGGCCGCCTGTGAGCGGGCAGCCCGGGAGCGAAAGACCCAGATCTACCGCTGCCACGCGGGGCTCACCGAGGCGGTGACGCCGCTGATCGTCCACGATGTGCTGGTGGGCTATCTCCTCTTCGGGCATGTGTACGCCTACCCGGACCGGGAGAGCGGCTGGGCGGAGATCCGCCGCTGCTGCGAGGGCCTGCCTCTGGACCTGGAGGCCCTCCAACAGGCCAGCCGGGAGCGCCCGCGGCTGGAGCCGGAGTATGTGCGCTCCGCCACACAAATTCTTTTAGCGGTGGCCTCCTACCTGGTGATGGAGCGGATGGCCACGTTGCAGAGCGACCACCTGGCGGTCCAGATCGACGAGTACCTCTCGGCCCACTTCACCGAGCGGGTGCGGGCGGCGGACCTCTGCCGCCGCTTTCAGATCGGGAAAACGCAGCTCTACCAGATCGCCAAGCAGCTCTACGGGTGCGGCATCTCGGAGCATGTGCGGGCCCTGCGGGTCAAGCTGGCCAAGGAGTTGCTGGAGGAGCGGCCGGAGCTGTCCCTCGCGGAGATCGCGGTGCAGTGCGGCTACCACGACTATAATTACTTCATCCATGTGTTCACCCAGGCTGTGGGCACGCCGCCCGGTGCGTTCCGCCGCGGCAAGTGAACGGAAACGACAAGCCCCCGTACCGAATTCACTCGGTACGGGGGCTTGTCGCGCTGTTTTATTGATGAGGAGGAGACGATGAATTACAGCCGGGGCCCGGTTTTATAGACCCGCTCTCCCTCCTTGACGACCTTACCGTCCTTCATGACAAAGGCACAGGAGCGCAGAGCCTTGAGCTCGGTCACCGGGTCCTGATCCCAGGCCACGATATCCGCCAGCTTGCCCGGCGCAAGATGGCCCAGGTCCGGGCGCTCCACGATCTTGGCGCTGTTGCTGGTGGCGACCTTCAGGGCCTTAAAGGGAGTGACACCAGAGCGCACCATGGTCTCGTACTCGCGCCAGGCGGGCAGCATGGGCTCCACCGCGCCCAGATCCGTGCCGTAGCCCACCAGCAGGGTCCCGTTCTCGATGTGCCGCACCAGTGCCTCCCGGCTGCGGCAGAGCTTTTCGTGCTTGATGCGGTACTTTTCCGCCATATAGGCGGGCACGCGGCTCAGCTCGTCCTCATCCAGGAACACGCCGCGGTCGAAGAAGCACATGGTGGGGACGATGTACACGCCCTTTTCCGCCGCCAGATCGTAGGTCTCCGGCGAGAGCAGCGCGCCGTGCTCGATCCCGTCCACGCCGTGCTGGATGGCCAGGCGGGCCGACTCGTCGCCGTAGATGTGGGCCGTGGCTTTCCGGTTGCAGCTGTGGGCCGTCTCGATGATGGCCTGAATTTCTTCCTCCGACATATGTCGGTGCTCCGGGTCATCGTGAGGCGTGGCGAAGCCGCCGTCGATGTGGAACTTGATAAAGTCCACATTGTGGAGGAACTCCGTGCGCACCCATTTCTGGAAATGGGCTGCACCGCTGCCCAGATTGGGGGACTGGGCCACCGGCTGCACATCGGGGTCGGAGATGAACTGCCGCAGGTCGGTGTGACCGCCGTCGATGCCGCCGCTGTGACCGCATACCACATAGCGGGGGCCGTCCACGATGCCGGCGGAGATGGCGTCGCGGATGTCCACACAGGTCCAGCCCCGCTCCACATAGCAGCAGTCCCGCACCAGTGTGAAGCCGTGCTCCAGCAGCTCGTTGAGGTGCCGAAGGATACCGAGGGCGCGATAGGTGGGGGTCTTGAGCAGGAACTCGTTCAGGATGGCGGGCACATTCTCGTTGTGGTATCCCACCGCATGGTCGTGGATCTCCATCAGTCCGGGGGTGACCACCTTGTCCGACAGGTCGATCACCCGGTCGGCGGCTTCGGCGGGGATGCCCTGCTCCACCTGGACGATGCGGTTTCCCTCCACCAGAATGTCGGCCTGTTCCAGATACCGCTCCTGAATGCCGTCAAAAACCTTGCCGCAGTGCAGCAAAATCCGTTCCGTTTTTCCCATGTGAGACCTTCCTTTCCAAAGTAGTGCTCAGCGGTCCTTGCGGGCCGGAGCGAGACAGATGTTCTGGAGTACCAGGGTCACCGCCGCCAGCACGGCAAAGAGGACCCAGGCCGCCAGATAGCTTCCGTTCAGATCAAAGATCTTGGCGCAGAGGGTGGGGCCGACGATGGCGCCCAGACCGGTGGAGACATTGATGAGTCCCACCAGATCGGCGTAGTCCCGCTCGCCGAACAGGGTGCTGACAAACAGCGGGGGAGCCACCGTGGGCAGAGAGGCGCCCAGGCAGTAGCAGATGATGTACAGCCAGATGATCCCATGCTGTTTTTGCACAAAGATCAGAATCACAAGACCCAGCAGCAAGGCTAGATTTCCCAGAAATGCTCCGCGTATCAGTCCGGCCCGATCCAGCAGCGTGCCGATAACGATTTTACCCACGGTCAGAGACCCCACCGCTACTGCGCCCAGGGTGGCGCTGGCCGAAGAGGAGAAGCCGATGTCGGAGAGATAGGGGATCTGGTGATTCAGAAGCGCCGCATTGACCAGAGACATGAGCAGAACGGAGAGGAAGAGCATCCAGAATACTCCGCTCTTCTTGGCGGCCGCGGCACCCATGCCGGTGACCGCGTGCTGGTCCTCCGACGGCACATCGCCCAAACGCACCAAGCCCTTGCGAGCGGGGGTCTCCACGATGAGAAAGAGGATCAGCGGCAGGACGATCACCGCGATGAGGACCGCGTTGATCTGATAGGCGGTGCGCCAGTGGAAGCGGTTGATGATGTTGTTGAGCAGCACGGTCAGCAGCATACCGCCGACGCCGCTGCCGGCGAATACCAGACTCATGGCCAATCCCTTTTTCTGCTTTCCGAACCAGTGATTGACCAGAACGGAGACCGGGATGGTGGTGATGCCGGGCAGCGCAAGGCCGGACAGCGCGCCAAAAAGGTAGAACTGCCACACGGCGCGGCACAGGGAAAATCCGAACAGGCTCGCCGCCACCAGCAGGCAGCAGATCCCCATGACCACGCGTACGCCCAACTTCTGGATCAGACGTCCGGCGAAGAGGGAACCGACGATGAGGCCCAGCGCCATACAGGCTGTCGAGATCGCAAAGGATGCCCGGTCGATGCCCAGATCCTCGGTGACCGGTTTGATGAACAGGCCCTGGCAGGAGACCACGCTGGCATAAACCAGCGCCATGATGAGGAAGCCGCTTACGACGATCCACCAGCCGTAATACAGACCTCTTGTATGCTCTTTCACTAAAGTTCCTCCTTTTTCTGGTTTGCCGGCATGTTCATTATAACGGGATTCCGGCTGGACGTGGTAATACCCAGATGATATAATGACTATAAATATTTAATATAGCTGTGCCCTTACCCGGACCGGTTTCGAGCCCGGAAGGGCATATGCCGGACGATGGGAGGAATGGTCTGTGGATTTCCGCTGGCTTTGTTACGCCGTGATGGTGAGCAGGACCGGCTCCATTTCCATGGCGGCCAAGGCGCTTTTTACCTCACAGCCCAATGTCAGCCATGCACTCAAACGCCTGGAGGAGGAGCTGGGGTTTCCGCTGTTCCTCCGTACCCCGAACGGGGTCACCCCCACCGAGGAGGGACGGCGGTTTCTCGCGGATGTGGGTCCTATCGTGGCGCGTTTTACCGAGGTCGAGAATTTCTATGCCGAGGGAGCGTCTCAATCCCGGCGGATAACAGTATCGGCCATCGACTCGGATGTGTTCTCTCACGCCTTCCTGCGTGCCTTTGCTCCCAAGGATTCGGAGCGTCCAGCGGAGGACTTGCGGGAGATCAGCTTTTATGAGACGGATATGGAGCATGTGCTGCAGGACGTCAAGCTGGGGCGCAGTGCAGCTGGGCTGGTCTATTTCCCACAGGTCGTAGCACGGAATATGGCGCGGCTGCTGGAGTATGAAAAGCTGCACTACACCCGCATTGGTACAGAGTGTGCCTATCTCCTCACCCGGGAGGACAACCCGTTTCTCCCGCCGGAGCCGGATCCCACGTTTTCCTGGCTCAGACAATGTGTTCTGGTGGATTATGATAAGCTTTTTCACGACAAAATGGCCTTCCAGCTGATGGAATTACCCTGGATCCAGGAACACCAGTTCAGCCGTGTTTTCCATTTGAGCGATCGGGCCACAAAATACTTTGTGCTGGAGTATTTGGCGGCTGGGATCAGCCTCTCCTGTTATCTGCCGCCGGCCACGCTCCGGCGCTATCACCTGACCCAGATCCCCTGTCCTCCGGTGGGAAAGATCGAGTTCGGATGCCTCACCCGGGAGGAGGACAGTACACCCTGGTTTTTACCGCCGCTGCTGGAGGAGATCCGGACGATTCTGAGTGGAGAGAGCGTGGCGCCTTATCATACAGAATAATGGAGGCCCTGCAGCCAATATGGCTGCAGGGCCTCCGTTAATAGGTTTGTTCAGTGCTGGAGGAAGGAACCATCGTCTGGAAGCTGATCGGGCGGATCGACAATAAAATGATAAAAGTCGGACTCAAACCGGAGCAGCATATCCTCTTTTCCCTTCACGATGTACAAACTGCGCTGTGCCTGCCCATCCAGTGGGAAACAGAGGACTTCTTCCAGTGCTTCCGCCCGGCGGACTTCATAGGCGGAGAGAACGGCGATGCCCATCCCGGCGCAGACCGCGTTCAGGATGGCGGACGCGTCCGCCATCTCCGAAATGATGTTGGGGCGCTGGCGGATGCCCTGCCGGGACAGGTACTGCTCAAAGGCGATCCGCGTGCCGGAGGTGGGAGCCCGGGCGATCATAGGCAGCGAGAGCAGCAGATGCTGCGGGAAGGAGAGGCTGCGGTCAAGCTGCTGATAAAACGAGGTATTGGGGGTCAGAACGACCAGATGGTCCGTGCAGACCGGGCGGTAGAGGAAGTTTTTATCCTGCCGCTCTGCGCCGCAGAATCCAATGTGTGCCTGATGCTCGGTCATATTGTCGGTGATGCTCCGGCTGTCGCTGGGGATGATCTTGAAAAAGACATCTGGATGCGTCTGTTGGTATTTTGCCAGTTTGGCTGGCAGGAAAAAACGGCCCGGGATGGAAGAAGTCACAATGCGCAGGACTTTGCGCTGTCCTTTCCCTTTGCGTGACTCGGCTAAAAGGGCATCCCGCCGCGCCACTGTGGCCACGGCAAAGCGGTAGAAATGGAGCCCCATTTCAGTGAGATGGAGGCCGCGGGTATTCCGGAAGAGCAGCTGCTGTTCCAGCTCTTTTTCCAACTCATTGATATGCGAAGTAATGGTGGACTGAGAGAAATGCAGCTTTTTTGCTGCGGAGGAAAAGCTGCGCAGCCGCACTACGGTAATAAAGGACTCCAGCTGAGAGAAATTCATAACGGCACCTTTCCAATCCGCGCGAGGAAGGTGAGCGATCACCTGCGGCAGAGTGCGGGCTGCCCGGTCCTCACTGGAACTTGTCTTAGAAATAAGAACATTATAACACGGAGCCGTGGAAGGTGTACAAGGAAATTTTTCTCGCACATGGTTAGACGGTTTTGTGAGGACCACCCCAGAAGGTATGACAGAACATCGGTAACATCACGCACAGGAGGAGAATTTCCGTGACGAGCTGCGCATAGGCAAGCCCCCAGACCGAAGCGACCGCATGGAGCAGGAAGAGTAGGGGAATCTCCAGCACGATCTTGCGTAGAACGGCAAAGCAAAAGGCCTGCTTGCCCAGACCGACCGCCTGGAACACACAGACCATGAGAAAGTCCGTGCCCAGGAGCGGAAGGGCCAGGCAGAATCCGCGCAGAAAATGAGCACCGTACCGCAGGACTTCCGGGTCTTTCAGAAAGCCCTGAAACAGAACCGGTGCCAGGACGAACAGCCCTCCCTGCATCAGAAGCAGAAAGACAAATTCCAAACGGAAGGTAAAAAGAATACTCTTTTTCATCCGGGAGAGATTGCCGGAGGCGTAGTTATAGCCCACCAGAGGCATGATCCCCTGAGAAAAGCCCAGAGCGATCTGAACAGGGACACTGTTGATTTTCTGGGCGATCCCCATGGCCGCCACGACGGCAGGCCCGTACCCAGCGGCCATGCGGTTCAGAATGGTCATGCCTGTGACGTTGAGCAGTGTCTGCACTGCGGCGGGGACCCCGACACCCATCAGGCTGGAGAGGGTGGGCCGGTCCACTCTGGCGCGGCGGAAATCCAGACATACAGAGCTGCGCCCCTTCCACACGGCGAGGAGAACCAGATAATAGACACAGGCCACACAATTGCACAGAAAAGTGGCCACGGCAGCCCCCTCCACACCCAAATCCAGCCACTGGGGCAGGATGAAGAAGGGGTCCAGCAGCACATTCAGCAGGCAGCCGCTGATGGTGCCGGCACTGGCGTGGAAGGCGGCGCCCTCGGCGCGGAGCTGGAAGGCCAGCACCACATTGGCCACGGCGGGTACAGCGCCCCAGACGGCAGTCCATTGGATGTAGCGGAAGGTGGCCTCTGCGGTCCGGGCGTCGGCGCCCAACAGGGTCAGCAGGGGACCGCGGCCCAGAAAGCAGCAGAGAGAGAGCGGAATGGCGCACAAAAGAGCACCATAAAGACCCAGCGCTGAACTGTGGGCAGCCGCCTTCGGTTTACCCTGACCCAACGCCCAGCTCATCAGACTGGAGCTGCCCACACCGAACAGGTTATTGATGACGTTGAGAAAGAGCATCAGAGGTGCGGCCAGAGTCACCGCCGCATTCTGGATGGGGTCGTTGAGCAGGCTGACGAAGTAGGTATCCGTCAGGTTGTAGAGAACCAGGATCAGCGAGCTGAGCATGGTCGGGATGGCCAGCCGGGCCACGGCGGCGGGGATCGCGAGGGATTCAAACAGAGTTTGACGATTGGGAGAGGCCATGGTCCGTACACGCCTCCTTTCAGTCTGCTGCCGCCAGGATATGGGATACGAAGCGGTCGCCCCAAGGCCCGAACAGGCGGTCCATCTCCTGCCAATAGAGCCGTCCGGAGATGGCTGGGTGGGGATTTGGAACATAGTGACGGGTATACCGGCCCAGAAGCGGGCGAAACAGAGGGTCTCCCACGATGCAGTCATAGGGGCCCTGCTCCCGGCAGCGGGCGATCAGCTCGTCCTCTTCCTGGACGGGGAAATACCCCGGAGCAGGGCTGTAGTGGGGAATTTCACAGGGGAAGCAGTCCCCCATCTGGACCTCCGGCACATGATAATCGTCCGTCAGACAGCGGCCCAGGGCCTCGTTATTCCAGCGGTCGCCCAGAAGGAGGACCCGGCGCAGCGGGGAGGAGGACTCTGGTGGAGCGAAGGTGGGCTCGGGAATGGGTTCACCGGCCAGAGCGGCGCGGACCTGAGCACGGAAACGGGCCTCCATTGCCGTGCCCACCGGGTATCCGGTGAGGAAGGGAGTCCCGTAGGTCTGCTGCAGACGCTTGGCCATCTCATACCCCGCGGAGGAGACGGCGATGTTCAGCCTGGACCAGGGCGCTCCCGCCATGGCGTGGACCAGGTCCGGCCTCCCCCAGCAGGCCACGCTCCGGGCGCCGCAGTCCTGCAAGAGAGCGGTATAGTCCCGGATGGCGGTGGAGTCCCAGCCGTCCAGGGTGGTGGCACCGAGCAGATGAACGTCGCAGCGGAGAGGCGGAAACACCCCGGGCTCCTGCTCGATCCGGTCCATCAGGGCGTGGAGCAGCAGGGACTGGCCCCGGTCATAGGTGGACAGGCCGTTGGTGGCCAGCCCGAAGGTGGGGATTCCGGTATCCCGCTGGATCTGACGGGCCAAAGAGGAAAAGTCCAGCCCCAGTGCGGCAGGGACCGGAGTGCCCACCAGAACGAGATACGCGCCGTCCACATACTCCAGCAGCCCCCGGACCTTGCGCCGGACCAGGTCATCCACCCCAAACACAGCGTCCTTTTCCCGGATCCCGCAGGAGAAGCTCCGTGGCATCTGCCGGAAGGCGTCGTAGCGGGGCTCCATGTAATAGAGCGATTGTCCGTTGCAGCCATGGGGGTCCACAAAGACCGTGAGGGCCTCTTCCTCAAAGAGGAGGGATGAGACACCGGCATAGTCGGGGGCGAGGGCGGGAAATACGCGGTATAGTTGCTTCATTTCAGATCCTCCTCTCACATCCGGCCTCGTTCCAGACCCGCCGGAAGGGGGAAAGCTCAGGCAAAAGCCCGGGGACTGCGGGGGCGCGGAGGACCTGCTCCAGCTCGTCCAGATACCCCAGCACGGCGCCGTAGGTGGCGCCGCTGCGCAGGATGGGAGCCCGGCGGATGGAGCCATCCAAGGGGATGAAGGGGTCAGGGACCCCAAAGGAGAGAGTGAATTCTTCCGGAGTGGCCTGATAGCGGTACAGAGACGGATGACTGTCAAAATAGACCCGCATATGGGGGACACGGTCCGCCAGGGCGCGCACCAGCGGCAGATCCGCCCCTGTGACGTGATGGGCAAACAGCGTGGTGACGGAAAAACCCAGCTCCAGCAGCGTGTAAGCGGCGGAAAAACAGGGAACGTCATTTTTTCCACCCACCGCGCAGGACTGTCCCTCAAGCTGTGAGGCCAGACAGGCGGCGCGCTGGGCCACCTGGTGGCGGAGGAAACGGTCGTCCACCGTTCCACACAACGCAAGACCGATCTCCCGGTAATGGGCGGCGATGGCGGCGGGGTCATAGGCGTCCGAGAGGGAGACATAGGGAATGCCCCATTTGCGCTGCATCTCCCGGGCACTCCACAGCGCACCGCCGCCCAGGACCAGATTCAGCCGCGCGCCGGTCATGGCGTCGGCGGCGGACAGGGAGGAAAAATCGGCCAGACAGCAGACCTGGCGCACCCCCAGCGGAGCCAGGAGGGTGTTCAGCTCAGCGGCCTGAGACGAGCGCAACGGACCCAGCAGATTGACCAAACCGGGGTCCGTGGAGCCGCAGGGGCGGAGAAGCCCGTAGCAGGCGGAAATCATCTTGGTCTCGGCCTGTCTGGGGGAGCCCTTGAGCAGCGGGCCCATATAATCGAAGGCGCACCGGATGGAGAAGCGGCGCTGGATTTCCCGACACAGTGCGTCATAATCGGTGGCCAGCAGGCCGTCCAGGCAGGTGGCGCTGATGAGAAGGCCCTCCAGCGGCGAGAAAGTCTGGGCGAGGATGGTCTCCACCGCCTCCAGCACCAGCGGTCGCTGCCGGCCCAGCACGATGTCCCGCTCCTGAAGGCGCAGCAGCCAGGCGCGCCCCACATCCAGGGGGCCCCGCCCGGTCTCCGTGAGGTGGATGCCGCAGCCCATGGGGGAGACCATGAGGGTGGCCAGATTGGAAATGCACAGGGGCGTGGTGGTGGGGATAAGGCCGCCGTCGCCGTCGTCGGGGTAACAGAGCACCTTGCGCTCGGCGTTTTCATAGAGGTTGCCCGGAATGGTCTGTCTTTTCTCCAGCAGGTCCCTCAGCTGCCGGATGGTCAGGGAATACGGTTGATTCATCGTGCGCCCCCTATTGCAGCTTCCGGGCGATCTCCAGAATGGCCTGGGACACCGGCAGCTGGGGGTCACCCTGGATCACGGTCTGGTTGAGCTGTTCATACTGGGGGATGTGGTTGTCCCGGGGGACGATTCCAAGCAGATCCACCTGGGCGGTCTGGACGAATTCCGACACCAGCTCCAGCTCGTTGGGGATGTTGCGCCGGTTGAGGATCACCCCGCCCATGGAGGCGTAGTCCTCGCCGGAGAAGTGGCGCACGGCCTGGACGATGTTGTTGGCGGCAAAGAGGGACATCTTCTCGCCGGAGGTCACCACCAGCACCTCATCGGCATAGTGCTCCCGGATGGGGGCGGCAAAGCCGCCGCAGACCACGTCTCCCAGCACATCGTAGAGAATGTAGTCGGGCTGGAGCCGCTCCACCACCCGCAGCTCATCCAAAAGGTGCAGGGTCATCAGAATCCCGCGCCCGGCGCAGCCTACGCCGGGGGTGGGGCCGCCGGATTCCACACAGTAGACGCCGCCGAAGCCCTGGAGCATGATGTCCTCCAGCCGGGGCGGCTCCTCATGGGTGCGCAGGTACTCGGCCACCGGGGTCAGGGCCTGCCCGCCCAGCAGAGAGGCGGTGGAGTCCGCCTTCGGGTCACACCCGATCTGGAGTACCCGGTGTCCCATTTGAGCCAGTGCGGCGGAGAGGGCGCAGGTCAGCGTGGATTTCCCAATGCCGCCTTTTCCATAGATCGCGTATCGTTTCATTTCAGGTCTCCCTTTCCAGTGCGTCATAGCGTTCGTGGGGGTAGGGGGAGTTCTTCCTATAAGTCCCATACATCTTGCCCAGCTCGATGGGGCAGTCCAGCGAAAGACCGCTGTCCTCCATCCGCGCCAAAAGCTCCCGCTTCTGGGGGTCGGTCATGGTGAGCGAGGTGGTGCGGATGGTCCCCTGCGCCACCTGGGGAAACTGCTGGATGGGCATGGCGCAGCCCATCTCGCTCTCGGGCGACGCCATATGGATGCGGGCGCCCGGACAGAGCATGGAATAGTTGAAGTCATTGCAGCAGTAGGGACGGGCGACCAGGTCGGCACACACGCCCTGATTGCCGATCCCGCCCAGATGGGAGGGCGCCCCGTAGTAGTAACAGTATCCCTGGAGCAGGCGCATGGCCTGCCAGGGCTGGCAGAGGAGGACCGCCACATCGGCCTCCTCCATCTCGGCCAGGGGCCCCACCTCCAGTCCGGTGATGCGGTGGGGGATGAAGCGGAGCGCCTCTGTCGCCTGTCGGGCCACCGCACCGCTGGCATACAGACGCATGAGGGAGAACTGCTTCCCGGAGGTGACAAAGTTGCCCGGTCTGCGCAGCCCCAGGGCGGTCAGCGCCCCAGGACAGCTGACATGGCCGGCGTCGGCCTTTTGCCGCAGACCGCGTTTGGCCCCATCGCTGATGAGTGCACAGCAGCTCTTGGGGTGGGGGACCGGTGCGGCGGTGCAGGCATCCACCTCTTCCGGCAGGAAGAGAAAGCGGACCCCCACCGGCGCGGCGTCCAGGTGGAGGGAAAGGGTCAGTTGACGGATGGATTCACAGTACAAGAGGACCACCTCGATGGACGGATTTCTGGACAAAGGCCTGGGTCTCCGGGTCGGAGGGATGCAGGAAGATCTCCTCCGGGGTCCCGCTCTCCACGATGGAGCCGTGGTTCATAAAAATCACGCGGTCGGAGACATTGCGCGCAAAGTTCATCTCGTGGGTGACGATGAGCATGGTGGCGTGTTTGAGGGCCAGGGTGCGGATGAGCTCCAGCACCTCCTCCACCAGCGAGGGATCGAGTGCAGAGGTAGGCTCGTCAAAGAGCATGACCTTGGGCTCAATGGCGATGGCACGGCCAATGCCCACTCGCTGCTGCTGGCCGCCGGAGAGGGCATAGGGGTATGCACTGCGCTTGTCGGCCAGTCCGATCATCTCCAGAATGGACTCGGCCTTTTCCCGGGCGGCGGCCTTGGTATAGCCGTAGGCGCTCCAAAGGGGGAGCGCGATGTTCTCCAGCACCGTTTTGTTTTCAAAGAGGGAGTGGTCCTGAAAGATCATGGCACTTTTATGCCGGAGCTGGTAGATCTCCTGTTTGGTGCAGTGCTCCGGGGAGATGGTGAGCCCATCAATGGTAATGGTTCCGGAGGTGGGGACCTCCAGAAAATTGATACATCGGAGCAGGGTGGATTTTCCGGTGCCGGATGGCCCGATGATGGAGACCACCTCGCCCTTTTTCACCGACAGATCCACGTCATGGAGCACATGGAGACCGCCGAACTGTTTGTTCAGGCCTCGGATGTCGAGCATGCCGCTCCCTCCTTTCGGGTGGTGACATCCAGCTTGCGTTCCAGCCACTTCTGGAAGCAGTGGATCAGCTTGGTCAAAATGAAATAGATGATGATGGCAACAAAATAGCACTCAAAGTAGCGGTACGAGCTGCCGCCCAGCATCTTGGTCTGGGCCATCACATCCCGCACGCCCAGCACGAAGGCCACCGAGGTGCTCTTCATGAGCCCAATGAAGTCGTTGACTAGGGTGGGCACCGCTACCTTTGCCGCCTGGGGGAAAACAATGTGCCGCATGACCTGCAGATGAGTCAGGCCGCAGGCCAGGCCGGCCTCGGTCTGGCGGCGGTGGACCGACTGGACTGCGCCGCGGATGCTTTCAGACATATAAGAGGAGGCGTTCAGGCTCAGACCGATGACAGCGGCGCTGAAGCCGCTCAGGTTTTTGAAGATGGGAAAGAGCTGCGCCAGGCCGTAGTAGAGAAAAAAAAGCTGGACCACCACAGGCGTGCCGCGGAAAAAATCCAGATAGAAATTTAAGATCGCCTGGAGGATACGGGAGGGGACCCGGCGCAGCAGCACGATACAGACCGAGAGCAGCATGGCAATGGCGCCGGAGAGAAAGGCGATTTCCAGCGTAACGGGCAGGTATTTCAGAATGGTGGGAAAGACCCGGATGACATATTCGATATCAAAATTCATGGTGACTCCTCCTGAAGAAATAAAAAACCGGCTCTTTCCATCATCCGAGGAAAGAGCCGGTTGATGAGAAAAGGTCTGGCTGCACGGTGCGGCGGGAGGGAGGAACGGACCCCGCCGCAGGGCGTCAGATGGTCACCTGATCCAGGTTGAACCACTTCATCGAGAGCTCCATCATGGTCCCGTCCTCCTGCATCTCCTTGATAGCAGCATTGATACGGGTGATGACCTCGGCGTTGCGCTCGCTGTTTTTCACAAAAGGATAGGCGCACACCGAAGTGGTGAGGGGATCCATGGCGGCGGGTTCGATGGGACAATCTCCCCGGCCCTGCGCCTGCAGAATGGCGACGATGGACTCGTAGATACCATCCAGGCGGCCCAGCGCCAGATCATACTCCATGCTGGCCGGGCTCTCATAGGCGACGATCTCAAACTGGACCTGATCCTGCAGGGACTCCAGGAACTCCATGGCCTGACCGCCGGCATTGACACCGATCTTTTTGCCGGCCAGATCCTCCAGCTTCTGGATGGAGTCAGCCTGGCCCTCCTGTACACCGATGCCGATGTCCATTCTCAGATAGGGCTCAGAAAAATCGTACTTTTCGCGGCGCTCATCGGTGGGACTGACAACACAGGCAATGGTGTCCAGCTGCCCGGCGTCCAGCATGCCGAAGACGCCGTTCCACTCGGCGACCTGAATGTCCACTTCCAGGTTGGCACGCTTGGCGATCTCGTTCATCACATCGACCTCAAAGCCCTGGGGATCGTCGGAGTTTTCATCCACAAAAGCATAGGGGCTGAAACTGCCGTGAGTACCTATTTTCAGGGTAATGGTCTCAGACTCCGTCTGTGCCTGCGTGACGTCTGCACTTTCCGTCGGTGCCGAAGGCTGGCTGCTGCTGGTAGTATCTCCGCCGCCGCATCCGGCCAGGAGCATGGCCAGAGAGAGAGCACCGATTGCCAGACGATTCCAATACTTCCGATTCATACTTCTCCACCTCTTACTCAGTTTGGTACAAACATACAAAGACTTGTCAGTACACGTCTGCTAGGATAGCATATTTGTGGGGGTCGGGCAATGCTCAACCGCCACTTATAAAAAAAACCAAAAAGTAGGCGGATTTATTAATTCTTATGCGGATTGCTTCCAAGATACGAAAGGATAAATTACTTCCGTGGGACATCAGGGCTACCGTACAACAAAACAGCTCCTGTGGCCTCCGGGCCACAGGAGCTATTTTGCGAGGTAGGAGTTTTGGTACCGTCCTCACCTGCTGCGGGTTCCTATGGACGGGACATTTTGTCCTGAGAATGGGCTTACTAAATCCCCATGGGGTCCCAGGAGGGCAACGGAATCGGCGTCTGTTCCAGATCGGCCAGTTGCTCCGGCGTGAGACAGCGCTTGTGCAGGACGAACAGGAAGGCGTAGTGTTCCAGGAAAGAATCGTCCATCACGTAAAATCCGCCGTGTCCCACTTCGCTGCCCCAGCTGTTTTCTACCTTCCAGCGGGTGGGCTTGCCGTCCACCAGGTCCACGCCCGTGATGGTCATGTTATGGTTGGGTTCACTCTGGAAGAAGTCCAGCATATCGCCCTTTTCCATGTGGAACGGGACACCAAACAGACCTTCATAATCATAGAGTTCACGGCTCATTACGCCCTGCTGTCGGTCCATCATCTTCATACAATCGCAGCCAAACCAGATGCCCTCGCCGTCCTGGAGCTGACGGATGAGCATGGACTTGATGTCTGCCATCTCCAGATTATAGTACAGGGCAGGCCCTCCGCCTTCCATATTTTTGTGGCCGGGAATCTGATAGACTCTGCGGAACGGCTTGTCTTTTGTCGGATAATTTGCCACCGTAATATAGTCATCCAGATCATGGTCCAATACAGATTTGGCGTATTCCATTGGAGTTTGTTCCGCTAGGATATGATATTGACCGTCTCGGTCATAGTATTCATAGCGGAAGGAACGCGGAGGAGTCCCCAGCGTACAGCACAAGATGCGGTAGATCGCTTCCAGAATCGTTTCTTTATATGCCCGCAGCTCCTGCTGAGACGCGCCGCCTTCCCAGAGTCGCTTCAACTCCGCGGCGCCTGCGCGGAGCTTGAAGTTCAGACATTGGTTCAAATTTCCGGAATCGGCGGCTGCATAGGTCTCCGGCATCACCTCTGCCGGCACCAGCCCGTATTTTTTGACCAGGTCGCGGAACATGAACCACTGTCCGCCCTCCTGGACTGGAAAGCGCAGCAAAGAGCGGACATAGTCACCGGAGGGGACCTGCTCAAGATGTTCCAGTATCCGTTCAAGGAACAGGTTTGCTTTCTCTAATTTGTCCCAGAAATTGAGGTAGTTGACGGAAAAGGCGAAGGTCGGCTTCAGCCGCTGTTTCCGGATCGTACCCACCCGCAGGATATTCAGTGCCGAGAACAGCCAGCAGCGTCCGGTCTTGTTTTGTGCGAGGATAGAGCCGCCCTCCACCTCGAGTGAGAAACAGGGACGGTTTTCCACCAGCAGAGACTGGTCAATGGCGACCTGTTTGAGATCAGTATGGGCCAGACAATTCTGACGCATCGGACGGAGCGGATCGGCGGCCAATGTCTCTTGCCAGGAGAGAATATCCCGCTGTTTGATTTGTTTTTCCAAAGTATGATCCCCCAAACTGTACTAAAATTCCAGCAGACTGGTCTGGCGCTGGCCGACATAGGACAGGGTATCCGTCACATGGATATCCTCCTCCAGATAGATGCGGACGATCTGCCCGTCCCACTCCGCCAACGGAGCACGATGCTGCAGCTCCAGTGCGTGGGTGGAGCTGTAGCCCACCGGCAGCTCGCCTCGGGGGTATACGTCTCCCTGGCAGTCGATGAGCCCGATGATGGGTCCAGCATTGTGGCCGAACACGCCCAGGCTGTGGCAGTACAGCATGGGATCGATTCCCTCGGCTCTGGCCTTGTTGATGCCGTCCCAATAGACCTGATTGCCGGTGCGTCCGGCCAGGAACCCCTCGCACACCAGATCCTGAAAGCGATTGCCCCGCTTGACGAGTTCCTGCAGTCCCTCGGGGGCCTGAGTTTCTCCCGCACGCAGGACATAGGCCATCCACTGGCGGTCGGTCAGAACCGGGATGTATTTCAGCATAAGACCGATATCGCAGTGGAGCAAATCGCCCTCCTGGATCACATAGGACATGGGAGTATGCGCAATACCGTTTTTTGCGCTCACACCGTACCCCATTCTCTGCTCGCCCCGGCGCTGATAGTCCAGATGCGGATCGAACCAGAAATCCATCTCACAGCGGGACATGACGTCTTTGATGAACCAAGTCACATCCTGCACCGTGGTTACCCCTGGGACGATCACGTCGCGGCTGTAAAATGCCCGCATGAGATCTTCGGTGACGGCGGAAAGGGTCTCCATCACCTCCAGCTCACCGGGGGTCATGGTCTCCAGCCAGCGCGTGGCCAGCCGTCCTGCCGGACACAGGCGTTGCCGGTAGGTCTCCGGAAGCTGGTTGATCAGGTCCAGGTAGAGAGAGGCGGACAGGCCACCGCAGAATCCCCCCAGCTCGCTGCTGATGTTGATGCCGATCTTCTGGGGATTGAGGCGAGCCAGCTCCCGGGTCAGACCTTCGCAGAGGGTTTCGTCGCCCTGCTTGATGGGGATATAGTGCTCCAGCATGCTGCCAAATCCGATCCCCCAGACCAGATGCTCCATCCGCCCGGTGGCGGGGTCGCGATAATGGATCAGAGCGCTCAGACGACGGGCGGTGCGCATATTGCTAGTCATCATGGTTTTCATGACCGGGTCTTCATTGGTTTCGTATCCAGGCACCAGCCAGAGGTCGATGCCAGTCTCCTCCATGAGCTGGGGCAGAAGTACCTCCAGCCGATTACTCAGCAGCCGCTCAGCCACCTCGGCCTGTTTGCGGAGAGGCAAAAGACCGGCGCGATACAGAGTTTCCCGGATCTGATTTACGATATTTTCTTGCATAGCGTCCTCCTGTGCTTCAGATTAAGTGACACGCCGCGCAGTGCCCGCCTCCAATGTCTTTCCAGGCCGGTTCGTCTTCCTGGCAGCGCGGAGTGGCATAGGGACAGCGGGGATGGAAACGGCAACCGCTTGGAATATGGACCGCGCTGGGGATACTGCCCAAGATCTGTGCTTTTGGTTTGGTCTCCCACGGATTGCTTACAGGCAACGAATTGATGAGCGCCTGGGTATACGGATGGACCGGATGACTGCATACCTCCTCGGCGGGGCCCTGTTCGATGATTTTTCCCAGATACATGACCACGATCTCATCGCAGAAGGCCTGGGTGACCCGCAGATTGTGGGAGATAAAGAGATAGGTCAGGTTTAGTTCTTCGCGCAGATCCATCATCAGATTCAGAATCTGGGATTGAATGGAAACATCCAGTGCGGCAGTGGGTTCGTCACATACCACGAATTTCGGCTTGAGCGCCAGGGCCCGTGCGATGACGATACGCTGGCGCTGTCCGCCGCTGAATTCGTGGGGATAGGCCATGTAGAACTTCTTCTCCAGCCCGCAGTTCTCCAGAATCTCTTCACAGTAGGCCCGACGGTCGGCGGCAGGTACCACATGGTGGCGTGCAACCCCTTCTTCCACGGCCTGGCCTACGGTAAGCCTGGGGTTCAGGCTCCCGTAGGGGTCCTGGAAGATCATCTGCATATCCTTGCGCAGATCACGCATCCTGGCCTCGGGGAGCCACTGCTTTCCCTCCATATCAAAGAGGGGCTGGCCTTCAAAAACCACACGTCCGCCAGTGGGAGCGTGGAGGCGGAGAATAGTGCGTCCCAGAGTGGATTTACCGCATCCGGACTCGCCTACCAGACCCACGCTGTAAAAGCGAGGGATGGTGAGAGAGACATCATCCACAGCTTTCAACCACTCCTGACTCTGCCGAAAGGTCGGTTTTTTCCTGGGGAAGTATTTCTTCACATGGGAGATCTCCAGCAGTGTCGGTTCAGCCGCCATGAGTACATCCCTCCCCTGTTTCGTATTTGAGACAACAGACACAGCCATCGCCGCATTGGATCTGCTCCGGTGTTCGTACTGCACAGCGCGGCTCGGCCTGCCGACAGCGCCCGTAGTAGGCGCAGCCCGTCAATTTTTCATACGCGCTTGGGATGCTGCCTTCGATGGAGGTAAAACGTCCGGAGAAGTATTCCGGCCGGGTATTCAGCAGATCCTGGGAATAGGGATGCCGCGCAGAACGGAAAAAAGACTCGGCTTCACATTCTTCCAGGATTTTTCCACGGTACATCACGATTACCCGCTGTGCCATTTCGGCGATCACGCCCAGATCATGGGTGATGAGGATAATGGCACAATTTGTCTCCTGCTGTACTAGCCGGAGCAGCTCCAGGATCTCCGCCTGGGTCGTCACGTCCAGAGCGGTGGTAGGTTCGTCCGCGATGAGCAGATCCGGTCGGCACAATACCGCCATGGCGATCATGACCCGCTGCTTCATACCGCCGCTTAACTCAAAGGGATATTTTTTCAGCACATCTTCGGCGTCCGGAATGTTCAGACGCTTGAGCAATGCGACCAGTTCAGAGTGGCAGGTTTTTGCCCGGGCGGGTTCATGCAGCTTATAGACCTCACTGAGCTGCTTTTCAATTTTGATTACCGGATTCAGTGCGGAGGCGGGTTCCTGAAAGACCATGGCCATACGGCTGCCCCGCAGCTGGCACAACTGTTTCTCTGGCATGGAGAGAAGGTCCTGACCATCAAAGAGGATCGTGCCATGCCGGATATCGGCTTTCTTTCGCTGGAGCAGCCCCATGATCGCCAGGGAGGTGACACTTTTACCACTGCCTGATTCCCCCACGATACCGAGGACCTCACCCCGGTCCACGGAAAAGCTGATACCGCGCACGGCCTCTGCCTCTCCCAAGATGGTATGAAAGACCACATTCAAATCTTTGACTTCTAACAGCTTCATAGCTTCACCCCATCAATTGCTGATCCTGGGATCCAGTGCATTGCGCAGACCCTCGCCCACATAGTTGATGGACAGGACAACGATGACGATCATCAGTCCCGGCGGAACCCAACGCCACCACTCGCTGACCAGCGCCTGCATGCTCTGAGCGGCGCTCAGCATGTTGCCCCAGCTGGATTCCGGAGTCCTCACACCCAGATTCAAAAAGCTCATGGAGGCCTCCGACATGATTCCACCCGCAATGGACAGCGTGGCCGCCACCAGAATGGGGGAGAGAATATTGGGGAGAATGTGGCGCCGGATAATAGCGCCCGGCCGGATCCCCAGAGATCGCGCAGCCAGAATGTAGTCGTTTTCTTTGAGGGAGAGGATCTCTGCGCGCACGATGCGGCAGATGCCGGTCCAGGACAAGAAACCGATGATGAGGACTAGATTCTTCAGGCCTGGTTCAACAATGGCCGCCAGGCATACCGCCATGATGTAAAATGGGAAGCACATGAAGACGTCGGTCAGGCGCATAATAAAAGCGTCTACCCAGGAACCGAAATATCCGGCCAAACATCCCAGCACTACGCCGATGACCAGTTGGAGTAGCATGGCTGCCAGTGCCATCGTCATGGATACCCGGCCGCCGTAGATCAGTCGGGTGAGCATATCGCGTCCATACTCATCCGTCCCGAGGATATGCTCCGGAGAGGGCGGCTGTCGGGCGAGGGTGAGGTCGATCTCACTGTAAGAATAGGGAGTGATGAGCGGGGCCAGAAAAGAAATCACGGCGATCAATACCAGGACGATCAGGCTGAATACTGCCAAGCGGTTTCGGCAGAATTTACGCCAGGAGAGGTTGGCCACAGAGACATATTCCCCCTCCAGCTTACCGCGGCCATGAAAGGCCCGCAGGCGTTCCCAGAACTTGCTCATTCTTTGGCACCCCCTCCCAGGCGGATCCTGGGATCCGCAACGGCATACAGAATATCGGCCAGAAGATTGGTAGCCAGAATGACCATTGCCAGGATCATGGTGATGGTAATGATCACGGCATAATCCCGATTCAAGATGGAGTTATAATTGAGGGTACCGATCCCGGGCCAGACAAAGACGGTCTCCGTGAACAGAGCGCCTGAGATAATGCCGGGCAGACGCATGCAGAACACAGTGATCACCGAAATGAGGGCGTTGCGCAGCCCATGGGTCCAGATAGCTCTCCGCCAGGTCATGCCCTTGGCCTGCGCGGTGCGGATATAGTCCTGGTTCAGAATGTCGATCATCGCCGAGCGCATGTACCGCAGCATACCGGAGGTTTGGGTCAGCGTCAGGACAAATACGGGCAGTATCATGTGCTTGGCAACGTCCAGCACATACCGCAGTCCGGTATAGTGGACCCGCAGTGTTTTCAGACCGGAGACCGGCAGCAATTTCAGATCATAGCCAAACCACTTGATGAGGATCAGTGCCAGAAAGAACGTGGGGATAGAGACTTCCAGAAAGGTGCCTAGGGTGACCAGACGGTCCAGAATCTTGTTTCCGCTGGCCGACATGGCGGACCATATGCCAAGCAGGACCGCAAACAGTGTGCTCAGAAGAAAGGCTGGGATGGTGAGCAGAAGGGTGTTTTTCAGAGCCTGGGAGACCAGATCCAGTGTGGCCTGTCCCTCCAGGGCATATCCAAAATCTCCGTGGAGGATACGGCCCAGCCATTTGATGTACTGGATGTGAATGGGATCATTGAGTCCCAGCTCATCCAGTTTACGTTGTACATAGGCCGGATCCACATTCGGGTCCATCAGCATCCATGAGTAGGGATCGCCGGGCATACTCATCATCAGGACAAATACTGCGATCGATACACCAAACAGGATGACCAGATAGATCAGAAGGCGTTTTCTCAAATATCTCAACATGACAGTTCTCACCTCTGTCAGGCCAGTGAACCCATGGGATCCCAGGGTTCTGGCTCGATGGGGGACTTTTTCGACCAATCTGGGATCTTTTGCGTCAGGTATTTCCGGTCCATTACCACATGATAGACAAACTGATCAAACCAGCTGTTCTCCAGCCGCCAGCGATCAGGGTGTCCTCCCGGGGCCGGATTGACCCCAAGAAAGATTTTAGCGTGGTTTATGAACACGATATCAGGCAGATTCCAGCGCGGCATTACCTTATGGCCGGGCTGCTGATCGAAACTTTGGGAATGTTGCCGGATTTGGGCCGGCGAGATCCCCTGCCAAAGACGGTCCATGAATTTGCAACCTCTCCTTTCAATATCCATGCTCGTTAATGAAACAGGGGGCGGGGATGCCACAAATACGGCATCCCCGCCCCCACGCAGATTTACTGCACAGGAATGGCCCACTTATGGATGTTGTAATACTGGTTGAAAGTGCCGGGTTCATAATTGATCAGCTCGGCGGGATAGGCATAGGCACGCTCTTGATTGTAGAGACAGAGAATGGGTACGTTATCCCGGATGATCTCCGCCAGTTCCTTATACAGCGCCTTTCTGGTCTCCTCGTCGGGGGTAGAGGCGGCCTCCTCCGCAAGAGAAATGGCCTTTTCGTCAAAGCCGTAGGTCTCTGTGATAAAGTTGGAGGGATCGGGATCCACATTATCCACGCCATAGCCCATCAGGAACAGGTCGTGGTGGTTCTCCGCCTGAATGTCGAAGAGAGCACTGAAATCTGCGCTGGTCGTCAGTTCTACTTTAATACCAATATCGGCTAGGTTTTCCTGGAAGACCACTGCGCTCTGTTCCCGGACCTTCAAACCGGTGGGATACAGAATCTCCATGGAGAAGGGCTGACCATTGGGATCTTCCACATAGCCGTCACCGTTTACATCCACGTAGCCGGCCTGGGTCAGATATTCCTTAGCCTTGTCTATATCCTGTTCTACGCCCTCCACATCTGCGGGATAGGCCCAGCTGGCGGCGGTCATCAACATATTGCTGACAGTTCCACGGCCTTCCAGCAGACTGTCTACGATGCCCTGGCGGTCAATGGCATACTGGATCGCCTTGCGCAGCTCCAGCGGATAATACATTTTGTTATAGTTGAAGCTCATGGTTTGGAACAGGTCATAGTAGCAGGTCGCCACATCGAATCCCTGGCCCTCCAGTGTGCTCAGCTCCGCGTTGGTCAGGTTGGTCACGTCTGCGATGTCAATGGATCCACTCATCAGCTCGGCAGAGACCGAGTCGCTGTTGACCACCTTGACTACGATGTTCTTGGTCAGAGGTGCGCCCAGGAAGAAGTCCTCATTGGCTTCCAGTCGGACATACTCGCCCTGCACGAATTCCACGACCTTATAGGGACCGTAGCCAACAGGATAATCCAGCATCTGGCGGTCCTGATTTTCGATCTCTGAGTACGGGATGCCGGCCCAGATGTGCTCCGGGTAGATCTGGACCTGCCCGATAAAGGAAAGGCCCTTGGAGTAATACTGCTCCAGAGTGATTTCGATGGTGTGCTCGTCGATGACCCGGAGACCTTCCACAGTATCCGCAGTACCATCCCGATAGGCCTGAACGCCCTTGATGTACAGAGCGTTGTCCTTCAACAGGCCATCATTGGTGGGATCAGCCAACTGCATGAAGGTAAAGGCCACATCGTCCGCCGTAACTGGTTCACCGTCGTTCCACATAGCATTTTCGCACAGGTGGAACGTATAGACGGTACCATCCTCAGAGACTTCATAGGATTTGGCCAGATAGGGCTCCAACTCACCAGAGGCATTGGGCACCAGCATCGGCGCATGTACCATCCAGGCAATACCGCCGCTGTAATCGGGAACACCGAAATTCAGGAAAAAGGTGCCGGTAGGCGTACTGGTCATAGAGAAGATAATGGTATCAGCATAAGTGGCGTCCTCAGTGGCAGAGGAAGCGGCACCGGCCGATGTGGACGGGGAGGCATCAGGATCGCTGTTTCCTCCGCATGAAGCCAGCAGAGAAAGACATAGAATGGACGCCAGAATGAGACAGCATACCGATCGGAATTGTTTCATAGTACCCTCCCAATAAATTGAGTTTGTTCTGCCCGGTAGCACGCTGTGCTGCCGGAAAAGAAGCAAGCTGAACCTCTCTGCCCAGAGGCATCTGTGCATAATTGCACAAATAGCGCTCTGAAAATAGAGGTTTGCTTGTGAAAGCTTATTATGCTCAGATGCAGGTGTAAATACATCAAGCCATTGTGATTTTCGATTTATATCGACAAAATATTCGCAATTCCTATTTGATAAAAATTTTAAAGTTTTTCTCAACACTCTGGTTTTCTTTGTGAAGAAATTGTTTTCTAATATTATAAGGGAATAAAATGGAAAAGATTTGGGTGAAAAAGTAAATATTGAAGTGATACTGACGCGGCACTTCGGATTTATAAATAAACATAATATATCCGCGGATAACGGGGAATAAACCAAAACTTTCTCTCTCCGGAGCACTCTTGTGAGAGGCGGAATGCGTACAGCAGCTTGGAGTGGGAGAGGGGAGATTTCTGCCGGAGGGCCGGTTTCTTTAGCGCCGCTTTAGGGAAGTGGTTTACACTAATCCCTGCGAGCCGGCCCCCAGTGCCGGCGCTCATCACACCGTGAGGAGGCTTCTCCATGATAAAGGTCCAGCACCTGACCAAATACTACGGCGATTTTTTAGCGGTGGATGACCTGTCCTTTGACATCCAGGAAGGCCATGTCTATGGCTTCCTGGGGCCCAACGGGGCGGGCAAGACCACCACGATGAACATGATGACCGGCTGTCTCTCTGCCTCGGCGGGCAGTGTGACGGTGGGCGGCTACGACATCTTCGAGGACGCCCATGAGGCCAAGCGGCTCATCGGCTATCTCCCCGAGCAGCCGCCCCTCTATATGAACGAGACGCCGGCGGAGTATCTGCGCTTTGTGGGCGAGGCCAAGGGCCTGCGGGGCGAGGAGCTGACCCGGCAGATCAACCAGGTCATCGAGCAGGTCCGCATCGGAGAGGTGCGCGGGCGGCGCATCGCGGCCCTCTCCAAAGGCTACAAGCAGCGGGTGGGTATCGCTCAGGCGCTGCTGGGCAGCCCCAAGGTCATCATTCTGGATGAGCCCACCGTGGGCCTGGACCCCATCCAGATCATCGAGATCCGGGATCTCATCAAGGAGCTGGGCCGGGAGCACACCGTCATCTTCAGCTCCCACATCCTCTCCGAGGTCCAGGCCATCTGTGACCAGATCCTCATCATTGCCCACGGCCACCTGGCGGCCTTCGACACGCCGGACCGACTGGAGCAGAGCCTGCTTTCGGGCAATGAGATCCACTTCACCGCCGAGGCCGGCGCCGATGAGGTGCGGGAGCTACTGGCGGGGCTGGAGCACATCTCCGACCTGCGCCTGGAGGAGCCGGAGGCGGGCAGAGTGTCGGCCAGCCTCAAGACCGACAGCCGCGACCTGTACGACCTGTCCCGGTCCCTGTTCTTCGCCTTTGCGGAGCGGGGACGGCCCCTGCTGGAGCTCAACCTGAAGAAGGCCAGCCTGGAGGACATCTTCCTGGAGCTGACCGGCCCGGCCGCCGGTGCGTCTGACGCGCCGGAAGAACATCAAGAACAAGAAGAGGAGGAGAAGCAGGCATGATTGCGGTCTGGAAACACGAGCTGCGCAGCTATTTCCACTCCTTCACCGCCTACGTGTTCGGCGCGTTCCTGCTGGCCATCGTGGGCTTCGGCGCCATGCTGTACAATCTGCAGGCGGCGGTGAGCAATTTTGAATATGTGCTCAGCTTCGGAAGCATCGTCTTTGTGGTCATCGTCCCCATCCTGACCATGCGGGTCATCGCGGAGGAGCGCCGGCAGCGGACCGACCAGCTCCTCTACTCCCTGCCCATCACCACCACCCAGGTGGTGCTGGGGAAGTATGCCGCCCTGCTGGTGGTCTACCTCATCCCGCTGGCCCTTATTTCCCTCTATCCGCTGCTCTTCGCCCAGTTCGGCGATGTGTATCTGCCCACCTCCTACGGCTCCCTCTTTGCCATCTTCCTCATGGGAGCCGCGCTGGTGGCTGTGGGTGTGTTCCTCTCCTCGCTGACCGAGAATCAGGGCCTGGCCGCCGGCATCAGCATCGCGGTGATCCTGTTCAACTATTACAGCGTCAGCCTCTCGGAGTACGTGTCCTCCACCTCCTTCGGCTCCATCGTGGCCCTGGCGGTGCTGATTCTGGCCCTGGGCGCCCTGATCCGCTACCTGACCAAGAACGAGAATCTGGCCTATGCCGTGGCGCTGGTGCTGCTGGCGGCGCTGTGCCTGGCCGCCTATCTGAACGCCGAGAGCTTCGAGGGCCTGCTGCCCGCCATTATGAAACAGCTCTCCCTGTTCGAGCGGTTCCAGACCTTCGTCAGCGGCGTGTTTGACCTGACCGCCATCGTGTACTACCTGTCGGTCATCACCTTTTTCCTGTTCCTGTCGGTACAGTCCCTGGAGAAGAGGAGGTATAACTGATGAAACGCTGGAAGCTCCTTCCGGAGCGGGAGGCGGCCGGGCGCAACCGCGCCGCGTTTCAGGGCGGTTCCTATTCCCTGATGGCCACGGCGGTGGTCCTGGCCATCCTGGTGGTGGTGAACATCCTGGTCTCCGCCCTGCCCGCTACCCTGACCAAATATGACATCAGCTCCGCCAAGCTCTACTCCATCACCAGCAACACCAAGGTGGTGGTCAACGGCCTGCAGGAGGATGTGACCATCTACTGGATCGTCCAGTCCGGCGAGGAGGACGACGTGATCGAGACGCTGCTGAACAAGTATGACAGCCTCTCCGACCACATCCATGTGGAGAAGAAGAACCCCGACGTCTACCCCACCTTTGCCGAGCAGTACACCGACGAGACGGTGAAGAACAACAGCCTGGTGGTGGAGTGCGGCGAGCGCAGCCGCTTCATCGGATATGATGACATCTATATCCAGGAGGCGGACATGTACTCGTACAGTTACAGCACCTCCTTTGACGGTGAGGGCACCATCACCTCCGCCATTGACTATGTGGTCACCGAGGACCTGCCCCAGCTCTATGTCCTGGAGGGCCACGGCGAGGCGGAGCTGCCCGCCACCTTCAGCGAGCAGATCGAAAAGGAGAACATCGAGCTCAACACCCTCTCCCTGCTCACCGTGGACGCCATCCCCGAGGAGGCTGACTGCATCCTGATCTATGAGCCCTCCTCCGACCTGTCCCAGGAAGAGGTGGACATGCTGACCGACTACACCCAGAGCGGCGGCAAGCTGCTGGTAATGGCCGGTCCCAGCAAGGAGAGCGACCTGACGAACCTGTACAGCCTCCTGGCCGACTACGGCGTGGAGCCCTGTGACGGCATCGTGGTGGAGGGCGACCGGGAGCACTACACCGGCTATCCCTATGTGCTCCTGCCCGACATGTACAGCCACGCCATTACCGACTCCCTCATTGCGGAGAACTACTATCCCAACATGCCCATCTCCACGGGCCTGCTGGTGGACGAGAGCAACAGCGCCGTGACCACACTGATGACCACCTCCGACGAGGCCTTCAGCAAGGTGGCAGGGTACGACCTCACCACCTACGAGAAGGAGGACGGCGACATCGACGGGCCCTTTGCCCTGGCGGTGTCCATCGACTGCGGCAGCGAGGGCCAGATCGTCTGGTTCTCTTCCGCCTCCTTCCTGGACGACATGTACAACGCCCTGTCCTCCGGCTCCAACTCCGACGTGGCGATGAATGCCCTGTCCTCCCTCATCGGCGAGACCGAGGCCATGGCCATCCGCAGCAAGTCGCTGAACTACAACTACCTGTCCATCAGCGATTCCACCGCCTCCATGCTCAAGACCATCATGATCGGCGTGGTCCCGCTGGCCTATCTGGGCATGGGTATCCTGGTGATTCTGAAGAGAAGGAGGGAGCAGCATGAAGCGGGCTAAACGGCTTTATATCCTGCTGGGCGTGCTGGCCGTGCTCTGTGCCGTGACGCTGGTGGTGGTGCAGTACGAGGAAAAGCAGGAGCAGATCCGCACCAGCGGCGATCAGATCCTGTCCGTGGAGACCAGCGAGGTCCAGTCCCTCTCGTGGGAAACGGAGACGGCCACCCTGGCCTTCCACAAGGATGAGAACTGGCTGTACGACGAGGACGAGGCCTTCCCGGTGGACGAGGAGCACATTGAGGAGCTTCTGGAGCAGTTCCAGGACTTCCGCGCGGCCTTCGTCATCGAGGAAGTCACCGATTACGCCCAGTACGGCCTGGATGAGCCGGTGTGCACCATCGACCTGACCGCCGGCGAGACCAGCTATGAGATCCAGCTGGGTGCTTACAGCACCATGGACTCCCAGCGCTATGTCTCCATCGGCGACGGGAACGTCTATCTGGTGGAGGAGGACCCCATGGACCAGTTCGATGTGGAGCTCAGCGACCTCATCGACAACGACGAGGTCCCTGCATTTGATCAGGTCCAGAGCCTGACCGTTGCGGGTACCGAGACCTATGAGGCCGCCTATCAGGAGGAGAACCCCTACACCGCCTGCGCGGACGACGTCTATTTCGTCCAGAAGGACGGCGCGTATCTGGCCCTGGACACCGACCGGGTGGAGGACTATCTGGACACCCTGCACGGCCTCAGCCTGACCGACTATGTGACCTACAACGCCACCGAGGAGGAGATCCAGTCCTGCGGGCTGGATGATCCCGAGCTGACGGTTACGGTGCAGTACACCTCGGAGGGGGAGGACGGCCAGGAGGAGAGCGGTACCTTTACCATCTCCGTGAGCCGTGACCCCGACGAGCTGGCCGCCGCCGCAGAAACCGACGAGACTTCCGAAGAGGACGAAGAGGAGGAGATCACCGCCTATGCCCGGGTGGGTGAGTCCCCCATCCTCTACCAGATCAGCGGCGCCCAGTACGAGGCGCTGATGGCGGCCTCTTACGACGACCTGCGCCACCAGGAGGTCTTTACCGGCGACTTCGAGGAGGTCACCAGCCTGGAGGTGGAGCTGGAGGGCCAGACCTACACCATCACCGCCCAGGGCAGCGGCGACAAAAAGACCTTCACCTACGGGGAGGAGGAGCTGGACATCGCCGATCTCCAGGAGGCCCTGGAGGGCCTGACCGCCTCCAGCTTCACGGAGGAGAGCCCCACGGAGAAGGAGGAGGTCCGCCTCACCCTGACCCTGGACAACGAGAACGTCCAGTCGGTGGAGATCGCCCTCTACCGCTGGGATGGCGAACAGTGCCTGGCCGTGGTGGACGGGACGCCGGTGTCTCTGGTGCCCCGCGCCTCGGTGGTGGACCTGATCGAAGCGATCAACGCCATTGTGCTTTGAGTGTGTGTGATGGGGCGGCGGCTGATACAGCCGCCGCCCCGCCGCCTTTCGTAAAAAAATAAAAAAGGGGTTGACTTTTGGGAGAGACATGCGTATAATACTTTTTGTTCGGTGCGAGTGAGCGCCGCGACAAGTGAATTTGGGGGTATAGCTCAGCTGGGAGAGCGCTTGAATGGCATTCAAGAGGTCAGCGGTTCGATCCCGCTTATCTCCACCAAAAGACCTGAAATCTGATGATTTCAGGTCTTTTTCTTTTCCTGGACAGAGAGAACTGGTGCCCCGGCTCGCAAGAGCCGGGGCACCGTCTGTTTATTCGCCCGGGAGATCTTCAAAGAAGCAGAAGCGGTTCTTGCCGCTGCGTTTGCTGTGGTAGAGGGCGGTGTCCGCCTGACCCAGCACGTGGGAGTAGTCAAAGGAATTGCCGCCGTAGACGCGGGTCAGCCCGATGCTGCCCGACAGGGTCATGCCGGGGACAGACTGGAGGGTCTCCAGCAGCATGCGCAGGCGCTCCTCCAGGCGGGGGCGGGGGAAGTCGCCCTGGATAAAGACCAGGAACTCGTCGCCGCCCATGCGCCCCACGATGTCTTGTTTCCGGAACGCGGAGAGGAGCAGGTCGGCCACGGTCTTCAGGGCCCGGTCTCCCTCCAGGTGTCCGCTGCGGTCGTTGATGGCCTTGAAATTGTCGATGTCCAGCAGCATCAGCGTCCCGCAGGGGCCGGGAGCGGAGGAGATGCAGCGGCTCATCTCCCGCTGGAAGGCCGCCCGGTTGTAGATGTTGGTCAGCGGGTCCCGACTGGCGGCCTCCGCCTGGGCGAACTCCCGCTCCTTTTCGGCGTTGATGTCCTTCAGATAGATCAGCGCGTAGACGTTGCGGGTGATTTCCTCCCGGAAGAGGTAGATGGTGAACTCCACCCAGCGCAGGGATTCGCCCACCAGGCGGCGGTAGCAGAAGCGGGAGCTGGTCTCCTGCCGCTCAAACATCTCGTCCCAGCAGGCGGGGTCCCGGTAGCGTTTGAGGAAATCCAGCTCCTCCGGCGGGAGGAACTTGGCCAGCTTCTGCTGGAGCAGGTCGATGAAATGCTGGGAGTGGAGGCGGTAATCCTGCTGGTAGATGTGCCACAGGCCGCCCACCGACTTGAGCTGGCCACTCTCCAGGTCCACCTCGGCGTAGGCGATGGCCTCGGAGAGCAGGGCCTGATAGAACCGGCGCATGCGCATGTACTCCAGCTCCATCACCCGCTCCATCCCGGCGGGCTCCAGCAGGATGATGACGGTGTCCAGATCCTTCTGCTCCTGGCTGAGGTGCTGCACCGTCAGCTTGAACCACTCATAGGTCCCGCTCTTGCTCTTGAGCAGGAGCTCCAGATGGGTGGAGTGCTCCTTGGAGCGCAGGCGGGAGAAGGCGGCGCGGAACTCGGAGACAAAGTGGGGGTGGACGATGCCGCTGTCGATCCAGCACTGGGGGAAATTGGTCTCGTGGGTGTCCTCCCCCAGCAGCAGCACCCGTCCGGTGTGGAAAAAGATGCTCCGATTCAACTCATTGTATTCAAAAATATCCCGCACACAGGAGGAGGGGAGGTACTGGGGCTGCTCGATGTCGCTGATGATGCGGTGGTAGCCCTTGAGGCAGATCATCCCGTGCTCGTCCGGCATGCGGATGCCGGTGCAGCGCACCAGCACTTCGCCCCGGGTGGGGTGACGCCAGGTGTACTCCAGCTGCACGGTGCGGCCGGACTCGATCATCTGCTCCAGGGACTGATTGACATAGTGGTAATAGCCCTCGTTGATGCGGGAGTACCAGAACTGGTAGCAGGCCTGGGGCGTGGGGGTGTCGGAGAGGCCCAGGACGCGGTGCATGGTGTCGTTGGCCAGCATCTCCTGCTGGGTGCGGTCCTGGGACAGGCGGATCACCCACAGGCCCAGATTCAGCGTGTCAAAGACATCGCAGAAATTGGTGCGCAGCAGCTGCTGATAGCGCTTTTCGTTGCGCTCCTGGCGGATGCGGTGGAGCAGGAAGGCGGAGAGCACCCGGACCTGGGCGTCGTCCTGGATGGCGTGGCGGGGGTTGTCCACCCCCAGGAAGCCCAGCAGCTGCCCCTTGTCCCGGATGGGCACGGCGATGAGGCGGCGGATGCCCTGACGGCTCAGGACGCGCCACTCATCGGGGTCGGACTGGCGCAGGGGCTCCAGGTTGAGGAGCACCACCGATTGATCCTGCTGGAACAGGCTCATCCAGCGCGCCAGCAGGCGGGGCGGCAGCTGCTGGAGGTGGTCCATCTGGGACGTGACCCGCTCGGAGCACCACTCGAAGGTGTTGTCCCAGTACCCCGACCGGTCGGGGGTGGGCTCGAAGAGGTAGGCCCGGTCGGCCTTGTAGAACTCACCCACCGAGGCCAGCACCTGGTCCACCGCCTCCCGGAAGTCGGTGTGCTCCGAGAGGGTGTCCACATAGCCCACGATCTGCGCGGCGAAGTCCAGCTTGGCCTGGGCGCTTTGACTGATGAACTCCCGCTTGGTGATGTCCAGGGCCACCTCCATGCGCAGGCGCTTGTTCTGGTAATACACCACCTTGTCCTTGAGAAGAAAATGGCGGCCGCAGTAGTCGTTTTCCTGCTCCCAGATGTAGAAGTCGTCCTGGCGCAGCATGGGGTTGGTGCAGAAGGGACAGGGCTCGTCCAGGCCCTGGAGGACCTTGTAGCACTTGCGGCCGTGGTAATCCCGCACGCCGAAGAGCTTTTGACCGGCCGGATTGAGGTAGTAGAGCTCATAGGTGTCCATGTCGCTGATGTAGAAGATGTCGTTTTCCGCCTCCAGCAGGAGCCGGGCGATCTCATTTTCCGACCAGGACACGGAAGGGGGGATGGGCAGGGGGTGGACCCGGCGGCGGTAGTCTTCCTCCGCCTGGACCCGGCTCTGGTAGAGCGGGGATTCCGGCTGAAAATAGCGCTCCTCCAGCTCCGACGGGGGACAGGGGCGGGAGAAGAGGAAGCCCTGGAGCAGCGCGGGCTGGAGCTCCTCCAGCGTGGTCAGCTCCTCCTCGGTCTCGATGCCCTCGCAGCATACCCGGATCTGGCAGCTGTCGGCCAGCTCCAGCATGTTGCTCAGCAGGCGGTAATTGTAGGCGCTGTGCTGGATCTGGCGGACGAAGCAGCGGTCGATCTTGATCTCGTCGATCTCCATCTCCTTCAGGCGGCCCAGGCTGGAGTAGCCGGTGCCGAAATCGTCCACCGCAATCTCGATGCCGTGGTTTTTCCACTGGCGAAAGATGGTGTTGGCGGCCTGGTAGTCCAGCAGCTGCATGCTCTCGGTGACCTCGATGGTCAGGGCGCTGCCGGGCAGGCCGCTGCGGCGCAGGGAGGCCAGCACCTGGGTGACGATGTCCTCCTCCTGGAGCTGGGCGAAGGACATGTTGACGCTGATGTGGAAATCCGGCTGCAGGCGGCGCCAGAGCCGGCACTGGTCCAGGGCGGTGTCCAGCACCCAGAGGCCCACGGGACAGACCAGCTTGGTCTGCTCCAGGATGGGGATGAACTCCGCCGGAGAGATGGGACCCCGCCGGGGCGAGGAGTAGCGCAGCAGCGCCTCGGCCCCATACAGGCGGTAGGAGTTGGAGTGGATCTGGGGCTGATAGCACAGGGAAAAGCCGGAAAAACCGGACTTGATGCTGGTTTGCAGGTCCTCCTTCAGCTCCATGGCCACGATCTCACGCTCGTAGTCCTCGGCGCAGAAGAAGCGGAGCATATTCTTACCCTGGGCCTTGGCGTGGTCCAGGGAGGTCTCGGCGTACTGGTAGAGGGTGCAGGCGTCCAGGGCGGGGTACTCCCGGAAGGGGACACATCCGCCGGAGAGGGTACACAGCCCCTCCAGCCGCCGCTGGGTCTGGTGAAAAATGGCCCGCACATCGTCGGCGGAGGCCTGGGGGCAGGTGACGGCGAAGCAGTCGCCGTTGAGGCGGTAGATCCGCCGCTCGCCCAGGGTGGCGTCCTCCAGGGCCTCGGCGGCGTGTTTCAGAATGCCGTCGCCGAAGGCGCGGCCCTTTTTCAGGTTGATGGCCTTCAGGTCGTCCACGCCCACCACCAGCAAAAATCCGTCGGTCTCGTCCCGCTGGATCTGCTGCAGCTCCTCCTTCAGGCTCTCCATATTGAACGCGCCGGTGAAGTGGTCGGCCTTGTTGCGCAGCGCGCTGTCTGAGAGACGGCCCACCATCCACTGGGGCTCCCCGCGGTCACTGTAATGGATCTTGCCCCGGCTGTTGATCCACAGCAGCTCTCCAGCCTTGCTGAGCACCCGGTAATCCACGTTGTGCAGGACCAGCTGCCCGGACAGGACCAGCTGATAGACCTCCTGCAGCTTGGGCAGGTCCCGGGGGTGGACCAGGCGCTTCCAATCCGCCACCGTGCAGTATTCCCGGTCCGCCGGCAGCACGTCATAGTGGGCCCGGATGTTGCTGGAGAAGTAGATGCGCAGGGTGGAGAAGTCCAGATAGAAGTAGTAATCATTGGAACTCTCGCTGAGAAAATCCCAGAAGCTCCGGTAGATATTCAGAGGGTTTTGTGCGGTCAGATCCATGGATATTCCAACTTTCGATGTTCTTCCGCCGGGGCGGGATGAGTGGATTATATCACAGAACAGTGCCGCAATACAAATCCATTCTGGGGCAAACAAAAAGGCCGGCGTTCCCTTTTGGGGGAACGCCGGCGCAGGGCGGTCAGGCGCGGGGGAGGGTGATGCGGAAGGTGCTGCCCTGGTCCACCTGGCTGTCCACCTGGATGCGGCCGCCGTAGAGGGCCACGATGTGCTTGACGATGGCCAGACCCAGCCCGGTGCCGCCGGCCTTGCGGGCGCGGCCCGGGTCCACCCGGTAGAAGCGCTCGAAGATGCGGGGGAGGGCTTCCGGCGGGATGCCGATGCCGGTGTCGGCCACGGTGAGGACGGCATGGTCGCCCTCACAGGCGGTGGTGACGGTGACGCTTCCGCCGGGGCGGTTGTATTTGAGCCCGTTCTCGGCCAGGTTGAGGATGACCTCCCGGAGCCGGTCGGGGGAGATGGCGGCGGTACACTCCTCACCGGAGACGGTGATGGTGACCTGCTGCTCCCCGGCCTTCAGCTCCAAAAGACCGGCGACCTCCTGGGCGGTGGCCAGCAGCGGGGCGGAGGCGCCCTCCTGGTCGATGGCCACCGAGTCCAGCTCGGAGATTTTGAGAATGTCGTTGATGAGGGCGATGAGCCGGTCCACCTCCACCCCGATGAGGGAGGAGAAGCGCTTCTGGTCGGCCGGCTCGGTGACCATGCCGGAGGAGAGCATATCGGCAAAGCCCTTGATGGAGGTGAGGGGGGTCTTGAGCTCGTGGGAGACGTTGGCGGTGAAGTCGTTGCGGATGTGCTCGGCCCGCTTGAGCTCGGTGACGTCGGACAGGAGGATGGAGGTGCCCACCCGCTGCCCCTCGTACTGCTGCCCCGACACGGGGGAGAGGAAGAAGCGCAGGCTGCGCCCGGGCAGGGGCAGGTCGTCCACATCCAGGACCACCTGGGTCTTTTGGCTGTGGCACTGTTCCAAGGCCTCCCGGAGGCGGCGGCTGCGGGTGTGGATCAGCAGGCCCGACAGGTCGCTGGAGTCCTCCGGCACGCCGAAGAGCTCCCGGGCGGCCCGGTTGGAGGCCAGCAGCCCGCCCTTCTCGTCCAGGAGGAGGAAGCCCTCGTCCATGCAGTCCAGGATCAGGTTGACCTTGTCCCGCTCACTGGTCAGGCTCTGGATGGAGTCGCCCAGGCGCTCCACCAGCTTGTCGATGTAGCGCAGGATGGGCCGCAGCTCGTCGTCGCTGCGGTAGGCGTCCAGACTGGTGGGGGCGGACCCGGCCAGCACGCTGGACAGGGCGTCGCTCACCGCGCCCAGAGGGGCCACGGCCCGCTGGGCCATCCGGCGGGAGAGGGCCAGGACCAGCAGCAGGGCCACCACCGACGCGGCCAGCAGGCCGGCGGCGCCCCGCCAGACCAGGCTGTCGATGGAGGACAGGGGCATGGAGGCCCGGCCGATCATGCCGTCGGTGAAGCGCTTGGCCACATAGAGCATGGGCACGCCCACCGTGTCGGAGGCGCGGGTGTCCTCGCCCCAGCCGGTGGCCAGGGCGGAGGCCACCTCAGGACGGCTGGCGTGGTTCTCCAGGCTGTCGGCGTCGGCGTCGGTGTCCACCAGAACGGTGCCGTCGGTGTCGATGATGGTCAGGCGCTTGTCCGGGGCGGCCTGCCGGAACTGCTCGGCGGCGGCCTGGGCGTTGGTGATCTGGCTCTGGCTGTCCATGAGGATCAGCAGTTCCTTCAGACTCTCCAGAGAATCGTCCCGCTCCTGGTTGAAGAGAAACCACACGCCCATGGCGTTGGACACCAGCAGAGCGACCAGGACGATGAGGAAGGTGGTGGCGGTCAGACGTTTTTTCATAGGCGGATACGCTCCTCAGTCGATCTTATAGCCCACGCCCCGGACGGTGGAGATGAGCCCGTCGCCCAGCTTCTGGCGCAGGGATTTGATATGCATGTCCACCGTGCGGGTCTCGCCGGTGAAGTCGTAGTCCCAGACCGTGTGGAGGATCTCATCCCGGGTGAGCACCGCGCCCCGCCGGGAGACCAGCAGGCGCAGCAGCTCGAATTCCTTATAAGTCAGCTCCACCGGAACGCCGGCGCGGCGGACGGTGCGGGCGGCGGGGTCGATCTCCAGCTCGCCGCAGCGAAGCAGGCCGTCCTCCCGCCGGTGGGTGCGGCGGAGCACGGCCTTGATGCGGGCCTGCAGCTCCATCAGGCCGAAGGGCTTCACGACATAGTCGTCCGCACCGTTTTCCAGGCCGGTGACCCGGTCCATCTCGGCGGTGCGGGCGGTGAGCATGATGACGGGGACCTCGGCGGTGTCCCGGCCGGCGCGCAGGCGGCGCAGGAGCTCCAGTCCGTCCATGCCGGGCAGCATGATGTCCAGCAGATAGATCACAGGGGGCGTGAGACCGGCCTCGGCGGCGAAAAACTCCTCGGCGGACTCATACACCCGGGCGTCGTACCCGGTGGACTGAAAGTAATAGCGGAGCATTTCGCGGATGCTGCTGTCATCCTCTACGATGACGATGGCATTGGACATGGGGGCTTCCTCCTTTAGGTGGGTGTGGCCAGGGTGCCGGTGACGCAGTAGATGGCCCACTGGGCGATGTTCACCGCGTGGTCGGCGATGCGCTCCAGGTACTTGGCGATGATGATGAGGTCGATGGCCTGGTCGGCGCTCTCGCGGTTGTTGACGATGAGCTCCACCAGCTCGTTCTTCTCGGCCCGGAAGAGCTCATCCACCTCGTCGTCCAGACCGATGACCTCCGCCGCGGCGCCCTGGTCCCGGTTGACGTAGGCAAAGATGGCCCGCTTGACCATGAAGCCGGCCTTCTGGCTCATGGTGCGGATGTGGGTCAGGTCGCTGCCGGCCTGGTTCTGGGCCAGGAGCAGGGAGATCTCGGCGATGTTGGCGCACTGGTCGCCGATGCGCTGCAAGTCGGTGACCATCTTCAGCGCCGCCGAAATGGTGCGCAGGTCCCGGGCCACAGGCTGCTGCTGGAGCAGCAGGCGCAGGCAGCGGTTCTCGATGGAGCGCTCCATCTGATCCATGGTGTGGGTGAGGTCGATGGCCTGATGGGCCTGACGGCGGTCGGGGGATGCCAGGGAAGAGGTGACCAGGTCGATGGCGTCCTCAGCGGCCGCGGCCATGTCGATCATCTCAGTCCCCAGCTCATGAAGCTCGGAATCAAAGGTTTTTCTCATATTGGCCTCCTTGTGTTATCCGAAGCGGCCGGTGATGTAATCCTCGGTCCGCTTGTCCTTGGGCATGGAGAAGAGCTGGGTGGTGTCGCCGAACTCGATGAGCTCGCCCAGCAGGAAAAAGGCGCACTTATCGGACACACGGGTGGCCTGCTGCATGTTGTGGGTGACCATGATGATAGTGTAATCCTTTTTCAGTTCCACCGCAAGCTCTTCGATCTTGGAGGTGGAGATGGGGTCCAGAGCGGAGGTGGCCTCGTCCATGAGGAGGACGTCGGGCTTCACGGCCAGGGCGCGGGCGATGCACAGGCGCTGCTGCTGGCCGCCGGAGAGGCCCAGGGCGGACTTTTTGAGGCGGTCCTTCACCTCGTCCCAGATGGCGGCGCCCCGGAGGGACTCCTCCACGATGTCGTCCAGCTGGCTCTTGTTGCGGATGCCGTGGGTGCGGGGGCCGTAGGCGATGTTGTCATAGATGGACATGGGGAAGGGATTGGCCTTCTGGAACACCATGCCGATCTGCTTGCGCAGCCAGGTCACATCGAGGCCGGGGGCGTAGATGTCCTGCTCCCGGTAACGGAGGGAGCCGGTGATCTTCACGCCGGGGATCAGGTCGTTCATGCGGTTGATGGTCCGCAGGAAGGTAGATTTGCCGCAGCCGGAGGGGCCGATGAGGGCGGTGATGCACCGCTCGGGGATCTCCATGTTGATGGACTTCAGGGCACGGTTCTCGCCGTAATAGAGGTCCAGATTCTCCGCTTTGATGATCGTTTTCTCGTTCATATCCCAATTCACCTTTTATTTCTTTCTCAGACGCTTGCCCACCAGCTTGGCGGCCAGGTTGATGATCAGCGTGATGGCCAGCAGCACCACAGCCACCGAGAAGGCCAGGTCGAACTGGGCGCGCTCTTTGGCGTAGACGTACAGGGCCACGGTGAGGGTGGCGCCGGAGCTGTCCACCAGACCGCCGCTGCTGAAGAAGTTCTGAAGGGTGGTGCCCATACCGGCGGTGAACATGAGCACCGCCGACTCGCCCACGATGCGGCCGATGGCCAGGATGCACCCGGTGACGATACCGTCGATGGAGCCGGGGAGGACGATGGTACGGATCATATGCCACTTGCCCGCGCCCAGACCCAGTGCGCCCTCCCGGTAGCCCTGGGGCACGGTCTTGAGGGACTCCTGGGTGGTGCGGATGATGGTGGGGAGGGTCATGATGACCAGGGTGAGCGCGCCGGCCAGCAGGGTCTTGCCCAGGCCCAGCACCTGGCAGAACACCAGCATGCCCACCAGGGCGTAGAGGATGGAGGGGATGCCGGCCAGGGTCTCGGTGGCAAACTCAATGGCGGAGACCAGCTTGTGGTTGGTGGCGTACTCGGTGAGGTAGATGGCCGCGCCAACGCCCAGGGGCAGGACGAAGATCAGGGTCACCACGATGACGTAGATGGTGTTCTGAATGGCGGGCAGGATGCCGTCGGTGCCCCGCAGCACGCTCTCCTGGCTGGTGAGGAACTCCAGGTTCAGCGTGGGGAGACCGCGGTAGAGGATGTAGCCGATGAGGAAGAGGAGAAGAAGGCAGGTGACGGCGGCCGAGAGGTAGAGCAGGCCCCGCATCACCACATCATAGGTGCGCCGGCGCATGCTCAGACCCTGGCGGGTCTTGGCGGGCTCGGCCTGCGCCACGTAAGAGATCACATTTGTCATAGCTTAACCCTCCTTGTCCCTCTTGAGGAACACATTGAGGAATACGTTGATGCACATGATGAACAGGAAGAGCACCAGACCGATGGAGTACAGGGCGTTGCGCTGCAGGGAACCCACGGCGGCGTAGCTCATCTCGCTGGCGATGGCGGTGGTGAGGAACTTGACGCTGGAGAAGAGGGAGGGCATGTTGGCCACGTTGCCGGCCACCATCAGGATGGCCATGGCCTCGCCGATGGCGCGGCCCACGCCCAGCACCACGGCTGCGGCGATGCCGCTCTTGGCGGCGGGAGCGGTGACGCGGAAGTAGGTCTCCAGTTCAGTGGCCCCCAGGGCCAGGCTGGCCTCCTCATACTCCTTGGGCACCGCGCGCAGGGCGGTCTCGGACACCGAGATGATGGAGGGGAGGATCATGACGGCCAGGACGATGATGGCGGCCAGCAGGCTGTCGCCGGCGGCCAGGTTGAAGGTCTCCCGGATGGCGGGGAGGAGGACCATCATGCCCACCAGGCCGTAGACCACCGAGGGGATACCGGCCAGCAGGTCCACCGCCGGGCGGATGGCGGCGGCCACCTTGGGGGGCGCCACCTTGGCCAGGAACACCGCCATGAAGAAGCCCAGAGGCACGCCCAGCAGGATGGCGCCGGCGGTGCCGTAGATGGAGGTGAGAATGAAGGGCAGGATACCGTAGGCGGGGTCCGTTTGATCGGTAGAGGCCCAGCGCGTGCCGAAGAGGAAGTCCACCAGGCCCACTTCCCGGATGGCGGGCAGGCCCGAGATGACGAGATAGACGGTGATCAGCAGGACGAAGGCGATGGCGATGAAGCCGCAGATCAGGAAGAGGACCTTCATGATCCACTCCAGCGCCTCCTTGGGGGAGAGCTTGCCGCTCCGCCCCGGAATCATTGCTTTCATATCAGAACCAACCTTTTTCACAAACAGATTTCAAAGCAAGTCCCCGGCTTCCCGGGGACTTGCTTTTTCGGTCATTCGGTGATGGAGCTTAGCCGTTGGCGGACACAGCGCCGGCAGCGGCGATGATGTCAGCAGCGTCAGCGCTCATGGCGAAGTCCAGGAAAGCCTGGGCAGCCTCGGACAGCTCAGCGCCCTCCTTGGTGACCATGACGAAGGGACGCTGGATGGAGTAAGTACCGTCCAGAACAGTGGCCTCGGAGGGAGCCACGCCGCCGACCTTCACGGCCTTCACGGTGTCATTGACCGCGGACAGGGAGGCATAGCCGATGCCGTTGGGGTTGGAAGCCACGTTGCCGATGACGTCGCCGGTGGAAGAGTACTCGTTGGTGTACTTGCAGGCATCCTCCACGCCCACGATCTCCTCGAAGGCGCCGCGGGTGCCGGAGCCGGCCTCACGGCCAAAGACCGCGATCTGGCCGTCCTCGCCGCCCAGCTCAGACCAGTTGGTGATCTCGCCGGTGAAGATCTGGGCGATCTGCTCCACAGTCAGGTCCTCCACGCCGTTGGCGGGGTTGACCACAACGGCCACGCCGTCCAGAGCCACGATGTTCTCCACAGCGCCGTTGCTCTTCTCCTCGTCCTTCAGGGCGCGGGAGGACAGGCCGATGTCGCAGGTGCCGGCGGTGGCGGACTCGATGCCGGTGCCGGAACCGGTGCCGGAGTAGTTGACGGTCACGTCGGGGTTGGCCTCCATAAAGGCCTCAGCCAGAGCCTTGACCACGCTCTCCATGGAGGTGGAGCCGTCGGTGTTGACGGTGCCGCTCAGAGTGGCGGTGTTCTCGGAGGGGGTGGAGCCGCTGTCGCTGGGGTTGGTGGAGGGCTGGGAGGCAGTGCCGCCGCCGCAGCCGGCCAGCAGGCCGAGACAGAGCACACCGGACAGAACAAGAGTGGAAATGCGTTTCATGGTCTTCATTCTCCATTTCATTGTAGATTCAAGCGGTTTCTTTTCGCGGTCCTCTCTCTCAGGACCGTTGCTAGTATAGCCGAGGAATTGTAAAGTCGTCTCGCAGAGAAATGTAAAGGATGTGTAAAGTGTGGAGGCAGAGTGCAAAAAAAGAGCCCGGTCGGGCCACTCTTTACCACAGAATAGACAAAACCTGTGTAAAGAGCAGACCCGGCCGGGCCGGGGAAGGGGATCAGGGCGTGCAGGCGGCGGAGACATCGGCGAGCTGCTGGCGGTAGCGCTCTACCGCCCAGTCAGGGCCGGTGAGCTGGGCGTCGGGCCCCAGACCGAAGAGCCAGCCCAGAAACTGCGTGCTCACCACGGCGGTGACGGTGACGGTAAAGTGCTCCTCGCCGTCGGGGATGAGGATGACGTCCAGGCCGAAGCGGTCCAGGATGACGCCGATGAGCCGGTTGTGGCAGCGCAGGCGGACCTGGCCTTCCTGGCCGCTGAACATACCGAAGTGCTTTTGCACATAGGCTCCCATATCCAGGGAGGCGTACTCCCGCCCGCCGGCGCGGGGGAGGCCGGTGACGGCCAGCTCGGCCATCTTGTCCACCCGGTAGTGGCGCAGCTGGCCGTGGTCGTGGTCGTAGCCGGCCAGGTAGTAGTTGGAGTTGTCCCAGATGAGGCCGTAGGGGGAGACGGTGTACCGCTTCCCATCCCGGCGAAAGACGGGGGTTTTCTGCAGATTGTAGTCAAAGTAGCGGAAGGTCACCGCGCGGTTCTCCGAGATGGCGGTGTGGAGCTGATCTATGGTATAATAGACCAACTCGTTCACCGTCTTGGACCGGCCGGTGACGTACACCTGGCGCTGGAGCTGCCGGGCCTGGTGGACGCTGGCCAGGGACTCCAGCTTGTGGATGAGGTCCTGGCTCTTGCTGCGGGAGATGAACTTGCAGGACTGCACCGCATCCACCAGGAGCTTGAGCTCAGGGAGCTGAAAGAGCCGCTCCCCCACGAACCAGCCCGCCCGGCGGCCCCGCTGGCCCTGGACGTCCAGGCCGAACTCCTCCAGGGCGGCCATGTCCCGGTAAATGCTCTTCCGCTCGGCGGCCACCCCCTGCCGCTCCAGCGCGTCGATGAGGGACTGGGTGGAGATGGGGTGCTCCTCGTCGCTGCGCTCCAGGAGGAGCTGGCGCAGATAGAGCAGCTTTAATTTCTGTTTTGCGCTTCTGGCCATGGAACCGGCCTCCTTCTGTCTTGTTGTTGAAAGTATACCGCAAAAACAGTCCAATAAAAAGTACTATTGAAAAGGAGCGTGAGGAATATGACCGCGATCGTGCGCGATGCCCTGGCCTGGCTGTTTGCAGCCCCCATGACCAAGGAAACCCCGGAGCCGGAACGGGTGGACCAGGTCTTTTCCGGCATGGCGGTGGAGGTGCTGGAGGCCCGGGGCCGCTGGCGGAGGGTACGGACCCCCTACCGCTACGAGGGCTGGACCCTGTCCGATTCCCTGGAGGAGGACCCGGCCCGGGTGGAACAGTGGCAGAAGGGGGACCTGGCCCTGGTGATTCCGCCGGTGGCCACCCTCCTCAGCGGCGCCCACCCGGAGGAGGCGCCGGTGTACCAGCTCCCCCGGGGTGCCACGGTGACCCGTCGGGGAGAGCCGGACGAGTGGGGCTGGCAGATGGTGGAGGCGGCCAACGGCGCGCTGGGCTTTTTGCCGGACCACACCCTCCGTACCCTGCAGGTGCGCCCGGAGGAGTTTCCCGACCTGCGGGAGTCTCTGGCGCGGGCGGCGCTGGACTTTTTAAAGGTGCCCTACCTCTGGGGCGGCAAGAGCGCCTGGGGCATCGACTGCTCCGGGCTGGTGTCCCTCACCTATCTCATCCACGGCATCCTCATCTTCCGGGACGCCAAGCTCCAACCGGATTTTCCCATCTACCCCATCCCGCGGGAGCAGATGGCGAAGGGGGACCTCCTCTATTTCCCCGGCCATGTGGCCCTCTACCTGGGGGAGGGGCGCTATGTCCACGCCACCGGCCGGAAGGGGGACGAGGCGGTGGTCATCAACAGCCTGGACCCCGCGGCAGCCGACTACCGGGCCGACCTGGCCGGGCAGCTTCTGGCGGTGGGCAGTTATTTTTGATCGCATTGGAATCGCATAGATGCCCTGTTTCTTCACATACTAAGGCGGAGCTGTGGAAGAAAGGGCGGGGTCATGGTGAAAAAGCGGAGCATCCTGGCAGGGGGAGCGGCGGCGCTGGTGCTGCTGGCGTGGGGGGGATATGCCTGGAGCGGCGGGGCGGTGCCCGCGGACGGTACCGCCCCGGAGGTGGAGGTAGAGGTTACCCCCACCGCCCCGCCCAGCGGGGGCCTGCTGGCCCTCACCTTTGACGACGGGCCCCGGCGCTCCACCACCACCGCCCTGCTGGACGGTCTGGCCCAGCGGGGGGTGAAGGCCACCTTCTTTCTGGTGGGCCAGCGGGTGGAAAACAACCAGGATCTGGTGGAGCGGATGGAGGCCGAGGGCCACCAGATCGGCATCCACACCTATGACCACGTCTCCGCCCTCACCGGGCTGAGCAACGCCGACTTCGACGCCCAGGTGGGGCGCACCCGGCGGCTCCTCACCTCCATCCTGGGGCGGAGCGACTTCGCCCTGCGCCCGCCCTACGGGGCCATCGACCCGGCGGTGCGGGCCAACGCGGGGGGACCCATCATCCTCTGGTCGGTGGACCCGGAGGACTGGGCCACCGAGGATGCCGCCGCCGTGGCGGATCACCTGGTCAGCCATGCCCGGGACGGGGACATCCTGCTCCTCCACGACATCTTTCCCTCCTCGGTGGAGGCCGCCCTCCAGGCAGTGGACGCCCTCCACGCGCGGGGGTTCTATTTCGTCACCGTGTCGGAGCTTCTGGCCGAGCGGCACATCACACCCGAAAACGGCGTCAGCTACCGCTGTGCCTATCCCTGAAAAACGCCCCCGGTGGACCAACAGGTCTGCCGGGGGCGTTTTGGCTCAGGCGTTGGGGGCGGGGTCGCCGTCCAGGCTCACAAAGTACTCGTAGAAGGGCAGCAGGAAGGAAAAGCCCTCCAACAGCTCGTCCACCAGCTCATGGGAGCGGAGGATGGGGCCGTGCTGCTCCTCGTGGATGAGGGAGAAGGAGCGCTTGTTGTACCAGGGCTCCAGGATGGGGAGGGCAGGCGTGCCCTTGGGGCGCTTGTAGTCCTCACCTTGGAGGGTAAAGCGGTCCTGCTTCTCCAGCTTGCGGGCCAGGGCGGCGAAGGTCTTGGGGTCCCGGTCCAGCCGGGCGCGGAAGCGGGCCATGGTGGCGGGGGTGGCGGAGTAGTAGCCCAGGCCGGTGGACCAGCCCTCGGGCTCCAGCTCGAACCAGAACACCGGCCGGGCGGAGAAGCTCTCCTCCCCGGGGCGCTCCATGGACCACCAGAGATGGTCCTTGTAGGGGCCGCGGCCGTGGAGCCGCCGGGCGTCCCGGTAGATGCGGGAGACCTTGCAGCACAGCCCGGGCACGGCGTGGCGGGCCTGGAAGGCGTCGAACACCTCCAGAGAGAGCTCCTTCATGGGCTGGTAGAAGTGGGTCAGGTACTCCTCCTTGTGGGCCTGGAACCAGGTGCGCTCATTGTTGAAGCGGATGCCCCACATAAAGTCGATGGTGGCGTCAGAAAAACCTTGAAACAAAGTGGAAGCTCCTTTCACTGAGAAAAAGGAGCGCGGGCCCCGCAGGACCCGCGCTCACAGCAGTTGGGATCAGTTCCCCGCCTCGGGAGGCAGGACCACGCCGCCGCCCTCACTGGGCGCGGGCGTCTGTGCCGCCGGAGTGGGCGTGGGGGTCGGCGTCGCGGCCGGGGTGGGCGTGGCCGCCGGGGTGGGAGTCGCGGCCGGCGTCGGGGTCGGTGTGGCCACGGGCGTCGGAGTAGGTGTCGGCGTCGGGGTCACCGGCGTCTTGGTCATCAGGCCTGTGGAGGTGTCGATGCCCAGCCGGTCGGCATCGGCGGGGTTATAATAGTATACCGCGTTGGACGCCTTATAGGTGTTGCGGTAGAGGAAGGTGGTGCTGACGGTGTTGCCGTTCTTGTCCACCAGCTTCTGGTACACATCCACCGTGACGCCGTTGTAGCGGGAGTAGTTGGTGTCCCGCACCGGGCCGCTGCCCACGGGGATGCTGGAATCGGGCTTGTAGGTGTTCTTGTAGGGGACGGTGGACACGGTGACGCTGTACGGCTCACCGTGGATGCCGGTGGTGTCGGTGCCGTAGATGGTCACGTGGAGCTTGTGGCTGCTGTCCAGGTAGCACACGACCTTGATGGGATAATCGGTGCTGTTCTTGAACTTGAAGTCGGTCACGTCGCTCCACACGGTGGCGTCGGTGCCGATGACGGGCATGTAGCCGCTGTTGAAGGCGTGCTGGGTGCGGGAGACGGTCTCCAGATTGGCCTTCAGGGTCACCCAGTAGATGGTGGAGGACAGCTGGCAGATGCCGCCGGCGGTGGCGTCGATGCTCTGGCCGTTCTGGTAGGTGCCGGCGGCCTTATAGCCGCTGGACTTGGTGTAGGGTCCGGCCAGGGCGTTGTAGGAAAAGACCTCGCCGGGCAGAAGGATGGTGCCGGTGACCCGGTCAGCGGCCAGGTCGATGTTGTACCACCGGTTGGAGGGGCCGGCGCAGGTGGTGGTGCCGGAGCCCAGCACGTCCTTGAAGAGGTTGGCGTTGAGCTTGGCGGTGGTGATCTCAGGGGCGGTCTTGGTCAGGGGGACCGAGACGGTCTCGCCCTCCTCCGCGCCGTCCAGCGCGGTCTGGGCGGCGGCGACGTCAAAGCTGACGCCGTCCACCGAGGGGACGATCTCCTTGGTGGTCTTGTCCAGAGTGGCGTCGGCGGGCTCGGTGTATACCGCGTCATACACGGCCTGGAGGTCCAGGGCGGGGGGCTCCTCGGTGGTGACCGGGACCTCGATGGGGGCGGTGTCCACTTCCTCGCCGGAGACCAGGGTCACCAGCTGCTGCTGGATCTGCTCCTCCAGAGCGGCCACGTCGATGGCCTGCCCGGTGGTGCCCTTGGTCAGGTCCAGGGTGGTGTCGGTGACGGTGTAGGTGGTCTCCACCATGGGGTTGGTGATGTGCTCCTCCGCCTCCAGGATGGCGGCGGGGGTCTGGGCGAAGGTGAGGCCGGTCTCCACCTCTGTGGCGGTGAAGAAGGCGGACAGGTAGTTCCATCCGGCGGCCAGGAAGGAACTCTGGCGGCCCACCGAGTAGGCCTGGGTGATGACGGTGTCGTAGTCCAGGGTCAGGTCCTTGCCGGTGACGGTGAAGGTGCTGCCGCCGCAGGTGAAGGAGACACTCTCATCGGCGAAGGACTCCAACGCCTTCTCCAGTTCCACCCGGGCCTCGGCCTGGGTCAGGCCGCCCAGGTCCACACCGGCGGCGCTGGTGCTGGGGTAGATGGCATCGCTGCTCATGGCGTAAGCGCACAGCCCCAGATAGCCGCCGGCCAGGATCACCAGCACCAGCAGCACGACGATCACGGCCAGTTTGCCGTGACGGGGCGCGGGCTTCGCGCGTTTTCCGGTTTTTCGTTCCATGATTCGATCAACTCCAACTCTCTATACACAGACAGAGGATGTCTGCTTCCTCGGGTACTTCGCAAACCGTCGGTTTGCAGACCTTATTATAGGGGCTTCCACCCGGAAATGCAATTACAGAACGGTTACATCGCAGTGGGACGTCTTTACTTTGCCGCGGTTTTGCGGTATGATATTCCTCAACCGGCGGGGATAGACCGGCGGTGTGGATGGGAAACAGATTTTCACCAAATTTAAAGAAAAGATGTAGCAGATCTTTAAAAGATCGGTGTTATACTGACCCTACAAGGTGAGCGGTGCGGCACAGGCCGGGACCGCGAGTTTCAAGAGTGGGGAGGACCCGATATGGCGGGGAATCAAGGCAAAAAGAATGACGAACTGATGTCGTGGATCATCGTAGTGGTGGCGCTGGTGGTGTTCTGGCCGGTGGGACTGTTCCTGCTGTTCCGCAAGCTGACCCAGAGCTCCGGCAGCAGCCGGACGGGCAGCCGCCATCCCTATGACATCCGGCAGCAGGAGGAGTGGCAGAGCCGCCAGACCCGGCAGGAGCCCGGCACCCAGGGCGTGCGCCAGAGCGGGACCGTCTACCGCCGGGACAGCGCGCCCACCCGCCGTCAGGTGGTGCGCCGGCAGCCGGTGCCGCCCACCCGGACCGCGGCGCCCGCTCCCGCGGCCAAGCACAGCGGCCAGGGCCGCGGGCTTATCATCGGCGGCGGCGTGCTGGCGGGCATGTTCGGCTTTATCAGCTTCGCCTCGCTGGTCAATCTGGTGGACAACATCCTCCACGGGTACAGCTGGTGGAGCCTGGAGGACATCTTTATCCCCCTGGGCCTGTGCGGCGTGGGTCTGGTGCTGCTGAGCGTGGGCCTCTCCCGCAGCCGGAAGGAGAAGCGCTTCCGCAAATACCTGGCCCTCATCGGGCGGCAGGAGTCCATCTGGGTGGAGACCCTGGCCCAGGCCATGCCGGTGCCCATGCACACCGCCTGCGACGACCTGCAGGAGATGCTGGACAAGGGAATCCTGCCCATGGGCTACCTGGATATGGGTAGCGGGCGGCTGATCCTCACCGACGAGGGCCTGCGCTCTGAGCCGGAGACCCCGGAGCCCAAGAGCGACACGGAGGGGGAAGATGCCCGCATCCTGGCCCAGATCCGTGCGGTGAACGACGCCATCGAGGACGAGGAGATGAGCCGGAAGATCGACCGCATCGAGGAGATCACCCGCAAGATCTTCGCCTATCAGAAGAAGAATCCGGCCAAGGCCGGACAGCTGCGCACCTTCCTCAACTATTACCTGCCCACCACTCTGAAGATCCTCAATGCCTATGCCCAGATGGAGGAGCAGGGCGTGGAGGGCGCCAACATCACCGCTGCCAAAGTGCGCATCGAGGGCATGATGGACAAGGTGGTGGAGGGCTATGAGAAGCAGCTGGACCGCCTCTTTGAGAATGAGGCCATGGACATCACCACCGATGTGCAGGTGCTGGAGCAGATGCTGGAAAAGGACGGCCTCTCCCAGCAGTGGGAGGGCATGACCCTCAACGGATGAGTCATCAGGCGCGGCGGACCTGGTCCGCCGCGCCCTTCTTATGGGCGAAGCGCCCAAAAATGGGGCGGGGGAATCGTGGAAAGCGCCAAAACTGAAAAAGTGCGTTGACAGGAAATCGGGGGTATGGTACAGTAATAGCGGTAAAAATGAATAAAGGTGTGTAACTGGTCCGCAGGCACTAACCTTGATAACCATTACAGTAACGGGAATGCTGTGTATTGTAATAGTTTTCGGTTAGTGTTTTTTTGTTTCCGCGCAAAAGATCTGACCGATGCTATAAATGCTAAGGAGGTAGCGCGATGAAAGACAAAGTGTTTGGCGTATTGCAGCGGGTCGGGCGTTCCTTTATGCTCCCCATTGCGATCCTGCCGGTGGCGGGCCTGCTCCTGGGATTGGGCAGCTCCTTCACCAATGAGACCACCCTGGCCACCTATGGGCTGACGAACCTGATGGGCCCGGGCACCATCCCTTATTTCATTTTCTCCGTTCTGAACAGCTGCGGCAGCGTCATTTTTGACAACCTGCCCCTCATCTTCGCCATCGGCGTGGCCATCGGTATGGCCCGGGCGGAGAAGGAGGTGGCCGCTCTGGCCGCCGCTGTGTCCTTCCTGGTGATGCACTCGGGCATTTCTGCCATGATCAAGCTCACCGGCGGCGTGGACAATCTGCTGGAGGGCTCCACCGCCTCGGTGCTGGGCATCACCTCCCTGCAGATGGGCGCCTTCGGCGGCATCATCGTGGGCCTGGGCGTGGCGGCCCTGCACAACAAGTTCTATAAGATCCAGCTGCCCCAGGTGGTTTCCTTCTTCGGCGGCACCCGGTTCGTCCCCATCATCAGCACCGTGGTGTACGCCCTGGTGGGTATCCTGATGTTCTTCGTCTGGCAGCCCATCCAGAGCGGCATCAACGCCCTGGGCTACTTCGTGTACAGCTCCGGCTATTTCGGCACCTTCCTCTTCGGTATGATCAAGCGTCTGCTGATCCCCTTCGGCCTGCACCACGTGTTCTACCTGCCCTTCTGGCAGACCGCCGTGGGCGGCACCATGGAGGTGGCTGGTCAGATGGTGTCCGGCGCCCAGAACATCTTCTTCGCCCAGCTGGCGGACCCCACCGTGACCCACTTCTCCACGGCCGGCACCTGGTGCTTCACCGGCGAGTTTGTCCTGTATATCTTCGGCTTCCCCGGAGCGGCGCTGGCCATGTACCGCTGCGCCAAGCCTGAGCGGAAGAAGCAGGTGGGCGGCCTTCTCCTGTCTGCGGCCCTCACCAGCATCATCACCGGCATCACCGAGCCTCTGGAGTTCTCCTTCCTCTTCGTGGCTCCCGTGCTCTTCGGCATCAGCGCCGTGTTCGCGGGCCTTGCCTATATGCTCTGCCACATCCTGAACATCACCGTGGGCCTGACTTTCTCCGGCGGCTTCATCGACCTGGCGCTGTTCGGCATCCTGCAGGGCAACGACAAGACCGGCTGGCTCATGATCATCCCGCTGGGTATCATCTTCTTCCTGGCTTACTATTTCGTCTTTACCTTCCTCATCAAGAAGTTCGACTTCAAGACCCCCGGCCGTGAAGAGGGCAGCGCGGAGACCAAGCTCTACACCAAGGCCGACTACAACGCCCGCAAGAACGGCGAGGCCGGCGGCAAGGGCGGCGACACCGTCTCCCCCATCATCGCCCAGGGCCTGGGCGGCGCGGCCAACATCCAGGATGTGGACTGCTGCGCCACCCGCCTGCGCGTCACCGTCCACGACGGCAGCAAGGTGGACCAGAACGTCCTGAAGAGCTCCGGCGCCGCCGGCGTCATCCTGAAGGGTCAGGGTGTGCAGGTGGTCTACGGACCTCAGGTCAACATCATCAAGGCCAATCTGGAGGATTACCTCAAGAGCGGCGCGGCGGCTGAGGCCGCTCCTGCCATTGCGTCCGGCGAGAGCGCCGACGCGGCTCCCGCGGAGGAGAAGAAGCACGGCGCCCTGCTGCGCACCATCGTGGTGGGCAGCCCCCTCAACGGCGAGGCCGGCCCGGTGAGCAACTGCCCCGATGAGGCCTTTGCCGAGAAGATGATGGGCGACGGCGCGGCTGTCGTGCCCTGCGAGGGCGTGGTCGTGGCCCCCTGCGACGCCAAGGTGGGCTTCATCTTCGATACCCGCCACGCCATCGGCCTGGAGCTGGAGGACGGCATCGAGATGCTGATCCATGTGGGCATCAACACCGTGGAGCTCAAGGGCGAGGGCTTCCGCGCCCTGGTCAGCGAGGGCGACGAGGTGAAGAAGGGCCAGCCTCTGCTGGAGGTGGACCTGGACGCCATCCGGGACAAGGTGCCCTCCCTGTCCACCCCGGTGCTTTTCACCACCCTGGAGGATAACCAGGAGCTGCGCGTCCTCAAGACCGGCCATGTCCGGCCCGGCGAGGATCTGCTGGCTCTGGATATTTACGAGTCCTGATCTGATATCACAATAAGGGGGAGATCCCGTGTATCGCGTCACCAAGGTCCTGAATCACAATACGGTCCTGGCTTTTGATACCGAGGATCACCAGGAGAAACTGGTCCTGGGGAAGGGCGTGGGCTTCGGCCGCAAGGTGGGCGAGCGCACCACCTTCTCCTCCGAGGTCACGGTGTATCTGCTGGTGCAGCAGGGGCGCGGAGATCCCAAGGATCTGGTCAAGCGCATCGACCCGGTGTATCTGGATGTGGCCAACGGCATCGTCCAGGCCGCCCGGAGCAAATTCGGGGAGATCGACACCAGCATCCTGCTGCCCCTGGCGGACCACATTGCCTACGCCGCCGAGCGTATCCGCAAAAACGAACCCATCAGCAACCCCCTCACCGCTGATATCCAGGCCCTCTTCCCGGAGGAGTACGCCGTGGCCCGGGTGGGACATGACCTGATCCGGGAGGCCACCGGCCTGGACTTCAGCGAGGACGAGCTGGGCTATATCGCCCTGCACATCCACTCCTCCCTGGACGCCATGCGGGTCTCCCAGGCCATGCAGATGGCCGCCCTGGTCCGGGAGTGCGTGGAGCTGGTCCAGCGGGAGACGGGAATGACCATCGACACCGCATCCCTCTCCTATAACCGCCTGATGACCCATATCAAGTATATGGCCGCCCGCATCCTGAAGGGCGAGAAGCTGAGTATGGATGTCAACCGCTTTATGCGGGAATCCTACCCCAGGGCCTTTGCCATCGCCGCGGAAATCTGCCGCCACCTGGGGGACTCCCTCAAGCAGACGGTGGACGAGGGGGAGATCGGCTATCTGGCCATGCACATTGAACGCGTATTCGAATTGCAGGGCCACGCCCCGCAGGCAGAATAAATTCCACAGAAAAGGAAGGAAAGACAATGAAAGAGTTTCGCTATGTGATCCAGGATCCCCTGGGCATCCACGCCCGTCCCGCCGGCATGTTCGTCAAGGCTCTGAAGCCCTTCGCCGACACCGAGATCACCATCTCCAAGGGCGATAAGACCGTGAAGGCCAGCCAGCTGATGAAGCTGATGGGCCTGGCCGTGAAGCAGGGCGACGAGGTCGTCGTGGCCGCCAACGGCCCCCAGGAGGACGCCGCCATCGCCGCTGCCGAGGCGTTCCTGAAGGAGAACCTGTAATCCAGGCTTGATAAAATGCCGGGCCTTCCCCGCGGGGAAGGCCCGGCATTTTTGCGTTTATCGGGCAAAGGTCAGGACAAAGGGGCGGTAAAAGACCCCGTCGGGGAACCAGACTGTGTGGGTGTCTTCTTCATCGCCGGGGGTGTGGACAGTGCGCGCCACGGCGCCCTCCGCCGTGCGCTCCTCCACCAGGACCCAGGCGGTTCCGGCGGGGAGCACCACCTCGGCGCCCTCGCCGCTGCCGTCGAAAATCTGCTCCTCCAGCAAGGTGTCCTCCGCGCCGAAGCACTTCACGGCGGCCTCCACGACGGCCGGAGGCTCCTTCACCGCTACCTCGATGTGGAAGGACTCCTCCCGGGTAATGGCGTCCCCGGTCCGCTCGGTCCAGGTCCGGTCCTCCGTGACGGCGAAGCCGTCGCCGGCGCCGGAATACCCGTTGCCGCTGCCGTCCAGGTAGATCCGCCCGTCGGCGGTCTGGTACACCCGGAAAAAGCGCAGCAGTTCGGCGGAGGAGTAGAGGGTGGCGGTGATGGACTGCTTGTCTCCCATGGTGAGGTAGGTGTCCGCCAGCTGGGAGCAGGAGCTGAGACAGGGTTCGCCGCCCTCATAGAGCCACTCCAGGAAGCAGTTTTTGCCCGGCAATCCGGGAAATTCATAGTAGTCGCCGTTTTTCACGCCCCAGAGGACCCGCTTCCCGGCATAAGAGCTCCAGTTGCCGTCCTCGTAGTCGGGGAGGGAAGCGGAGTGGGAGTCGTTCACGATGTGGAAGCCCACAAAGCGGTCCTCATAGCCCTCCGGCTCCGGCCGGGCCAGAGAGACCGCGCTGAGGAGCAGGATACCGGCCAGGAACAGGGGGAGCAGCAGAAAGTTACGTCTCATCGTCGTCCTCCAGTCGTCCGTCGAAGTGGAGCAGGTCCCCCACGTCGCAGTCCAGATAGTAACAGATGCGGTTGATGGTGTGGAAGCGCACGCCGCTGGCTTTGCCGCTGCGGAGGATGGAGAGGTTGGCCTCGGTGATACCCACCTTGGCGCACAGCTCTTTGGCGGTCATGCCCCGCTTGCGCAGCATTTCACTCAAATGGACGGTGATTGCCATGGCAGCGCCCTCATATAATGGTCTGGTTGTCGTCATAGACCGCCTTGGAGCGCTCCATGTACCGACACAGCACCAGCAGGCCCGCCGCCGAGAGCAGGGTGGGAAGGGGGAGCAAAAGCTGCACATCCAGGTGGAGCAGCGCCCCGGGGAGGAGCAGCTGGATGAGGTCGCAGCCCAGGGACACCGCCAGGGCCACATTCACGCACCAGAGGGCGTTTTTGGCGGTCGTCCGGCACAGCTCCACCGTCTCCGGCGCGAAGGGGTCCCCCTCCATCTGCCGCCCCAGCTCCGCGCCTTGGAGGAGGAGCCAGCCTCCCAGGAAGTCCGGGATGAGCCGCACCAGGGTGAGGACACCCAGCACCGTTCCGGTGACCGCGGCGGCCTCCGGCGCGCCGGTGTTGCCCGAGAACACGTTTTCTACCTGGCTCCACAGCCGAACCACCGCCCAGAGGCCCGCCAGCGCCGTGAGCAGCGCCGCACCGGCCTGGAAGAGGAGGGGGAGGGGCAGGGAGCGCGCCCCGGTGAACCGCCCCATCAGAGTGAGCACCCCCCAGGCCAGCAGCACCCCCGCCGCTGTCCACAGGAGGGCCATCAGGTAGGGCTCCACCGGGTCCACCAGAGCGGGATTGACCAGCAGGAAGCAGGCCACCAGGAGCAGCACCGCCAGCAGGGGGAGCAGCAGGTCCCGCTGGGCCCGCTCCCGGCGGAGCAGGAGAGCCGCCACAGGCCACAGGCTCAGGATGCACACCACCGCCCAGGCGGCCAGATTACCCGCCCAACCGGAGAGGGACAGAGCGCGAAGCCCTTCGCCCAGGCGCAGCAGGGTGCTTCCCGAGCCGGTCAGGCCCAGTCCGGCCAGCCCGCTGCCCAGCAGTCCGCCGAGCAGCGCGGGGAGAAAGAGGAATCGGATACGTTCCTGATCCATACCATCGCCTCCTTGAATTATTGTTTTACGATAATTCTTCCTGAGCTCACTATAACACACCCGCACCAGATGTGCAAGAATAAATTATTGTTTTACAATAATTTTAAAAGCGTGGAAAAAAGGAGTTGACAAATTAGAATATTAGAATATAATAATATTAGAAAATGCGAATGAGGTGAGGACATGGAACCCGACATCATCCCCTATGAGGAGAAGGCCGTCCTGCTGAAGGCCCTGGCCCATCCCCTGCGGCTGAAGATCGTGCGGGGGCTGCTGGTGTGCGGCTGCCGGAACGTGAGCTGCATCGAGGAAAAGACGGGTCAGTCCCAGTCCTGTATCTCCCAGCACCTTTCCAAGCTGCGCGCCGCCGGCATCGTCCGGGCAGAACGCAGCGGAAATGAGGTATACTATACCATAGCCGACCCCAGTGTGGCGGCGGTGGTGGCCGCCCTGTTGGGCGAGCGGGAGGAGGATTACCATTGAAATATGACGTGATCGTCATTGGCGGCGGCCCGGCGGGGCTGTCGGCGGCGGTGCAGGCCCGGGTGCGGAACAAGTCCGTCCTGGTGGTCAGCAGTCCCACCGCCGACCTGCCTGTCTGGAAGGCCGAGCGGATCGACAATTATCTGGGCCTTCCCGGGCTGTCCGGGGCGGAGCTGATGGAACGCTTTGAGGCCCACGCCCAGGAGCTGGGGGTGGAGCGGCGCACCGGCCGGGCCCTCAACGCCATGCCCATGGACGGCGGCTTTTTCGTGGCCGTGGACAGCGACGTGGTGGAGGGAAACGCCCTGGTGCTGGCCTCCGGCGTGAGCCAGGGCCCCGCCCTCCCCGGCGAGCTGGAGCACCTGGGCGCGGGGGTGAGCTACTGTGCCACCTGCGACGGCATGCTCTATCGGAACAAGGACGTGGTGGTCGTGGGAAAATCCACCCACGCCCCCGAGGAGGCCAATTACCTCCACGGTCTGGGATGCCGGGTGACCTATGTGAGCGCCAAGGCCCCCGAGGGGCTGGACCCCGCCATCCCGGTGGTGCAGGCCAAGCGCCTGTCTATCCTGGGCGAGGGAAAGGTCTCCGGCGTGGAGGCCGACGGGAACACCATCCCCTGCGACGGGGTGTTCCTCCTGCGCAGCGCGGTGGCCCCCACCCAGCTGCTCCCCGGCCTGGAGCTGGATGGGCCCTACATCCGGGTGGACCGGAACATGGCCACCAATCTCCCCGGCGTCTTTGCCGCCGGGGACTGCACCGGGCTCCCCCTCCAGATCTCCAAGGCGGTGGGGGAGGGACTCGTGGCGGGACTCCGGGCCGCGGAATATCTGGATCATCAGTAAACATCATTTTTATAAATCGGAAAGGAAGAAATTATAATGGCACTCTATCATTTCAATCTGGATGGCCTCAAGAAGGCCGTTTCCTCCGGCAATCTGACCATGGTGGACTTCTGGGCCAGCTGGTGCGGCCCCTGCCGCATGGTGGCCCCCACCATTGAGAAGCTGGCCAACCAGTACGAGGGCAAGGCCATCGTGGGCAAGGTCAACACCGATGAGGAGCCCGCCCTGGCTCAGGCTCTGGGCATCATGAACATTCCCACCGTCATCTTCTTCAAAGATGGCAAGGAGATCGACCGGAAGGTGGGCGTCATGCCCCCCGAGGCCTACGCCGCGGTGCTGGAGGCCAATCTATAAGCTATGACCGAGCGGGAGAAGATGCTGGCCGGGGAGCTGTATGACTGCGGCGACCCGGCCCTCCTGGCCCAGTGGCACCGGGCCAGGGCCCTGACCCAAGCGTACAATAGCACCCCGTCCGACCACCGGGAAGAGCTGGAGGCCATTCTGGACCAGCTCCTGGGCGGCCGGGGGAAAAACCTGTGGATCTCCGCCCCCTTTTATGTGGACTATGGGGAAAACATTTTCTTCGGCGAGGGCTGCGAGGTCAACATGAACTGCGTCTTTCTGGACGACAACACCATCACCATCGGAGACCGGGCCCTCGTCGGCCCGGGTGTCCATATTTACACCGCCTTTCACCCCACCCGGGCGGCGGAGCGCTTCGGCACGGCGGCGGAGGGGTTCTCCTTCTGCCGCACCCGCACCGCTCCGGTGACGGTGGGCAACGACGTATGGCTGGGGGGCGGGTCCATCCTGCTGCCAGGCGTGACCATTGGCGACGACACCGTCATCGGTGCGGGCAGTGTGGTCACCCGCTCCATCCCCGCCGGGGTGGTGGCGGTGGGCAATCCCTGCCGGGTGCTGCGGCCCAACCGGTGAGGAACGGCCAGGGGAGGAATGGAACATGAGACGGAAGGAACGGGAAATGGGGCTGGAGTTCGCCCACATGGTCCTGGACAAGGCCCAGTGGATGACCCTGTCCATGGTGGGAGTGGACGGAGAGCCCTACTGCATCCCCATCAATGTGACCCGGGACGGGGAGTACCTCTACCTCCACAGCGCCCAGCGGGGGGAGAAGGCCCAGTGCCTGCGGGCCCATCCGCGGGTGTGTGTCAGCGCGGTGGGCGACACCCGGCTGGTGCCGGAGCGCTTCACCACCGAGTATGAGAGCGTGGTGGTCCGCGGAACGGCGGAAGAGCTGACCGACCCGGCGGAAAAGCAGGAGGCGCTGCGCATCTTCACCGCCAAATTCTGCGCGCCCCTGGGCGAGGCCTTCCAGCGGGAAGTGGACGACAGTTTGGTCCGGACGGCGGTGTTCCGCATCCATATGGACGAGGTCACCGCCAAGCGTGTGAAGTTCCGGCCCGATGGGACGGAGCTGCAATTCGGCGCCATGGAATAAGAGCACGTCTGCTCTGTTGAAACAACGGAGGCCGCACCTGTATATTAGGTGCGGCCTCCGTTTGATGAGAGGGGTTTGGATTGTAGACAGAGGTATTTCGTGCTACACTGATGGAAAACGCCATGTCAAATTTGCCGTATGGGAGGGGGATGCGCGATGCTTCGCCAGATTCGATCTTTTCAGGCTGTGGTGCGCAGCAATAGCTTTTCTGAAGCGGCGGAGGAATGTCACATCTCCCAATCTGCCATCTCCCAACAGATCAAGGCATTGGAACAAGAACTGGGTTTTCCGCTCCTGGAGCGACACAACCGGAAATTTGTGCTGACACCGGCTGGTGAACACTTTTATAAGAAAAGCCTGGTATGGATGGCTGATTACGAGCAGATGTGCAGCGAAGCGGCCAGAATTGCACGTGGTGATGCGGCAATGTTAAAAATCGGCTACCTGCGCAGCTCCAACAGTCCGGAAGTTCACCAGGCGCTGGAGGAGTTTTCGGCAAAATACCCTGGTGTTGCAGTTCAGATCCTATACGGCAACCATGAAGAATTGTTCACCTTATTGCGCACCGGCGGTGCAGATCTGGTGCTCAACGATCAGCGGCGAGCTTTTTCCGATGCGTATATCAATCTGATTTTGACGACCAACAGGATGTATATTGAGCTGGCATCCCGCAATCCTCTGGCGGCGCTTTCCTCCGTCACCGTTGAGGAGTTGAAAAACATCCCCTGTATTCTGGTGGCCTCCAGGGAACAGCAGGCCATTGAGCGGGAATTCTATCAGACGATCATCGGCATACAGAGTGATATGCTCTATGCGGAAACTCTGGAAGAGGCCCGGCTGATGGTCGTCAGCGGACAGGGCTTCCTGCCGGTGGAGGGCAGCAGCCCGGCGACGGCCTTTGGCGCATCTCTCTGCCGCATTCCACTTTGCCGGGGAGAGGAGCCGATCACACGCAACTACTGCCTGTTCCGGAAAAAGGAACACGCCGGTGATTATGTGGAGGAATTTTCCTATATTCTGCGCACGAAATTTGAATCCTCAACTGAACAGGTTCCATGACTGCTCTCGCTCGGCGGGGGCAGTTTTTGGTATCAGAAAAACTTATCAAATGGGGCCGAAAGTCGAATTGATTGAGCTGTTTGGAATTTCTATAATAGGAGCAGGCAGGTCAGAGAGGGACCTGCCCAGGCATAGGGACGTTTCTGTAGCTGTGCAGATCAAAGCCGAAAAGCGGTTTTGCAGTAGCGCAAGCAATCATGGAAAGGACGGAACAGGATCAATGGATCGAGATGTGATGCTCTTGACCGGCGCCGGTCAGATCGGTATGGCCATCGCCCGCCGGATGGGGTATGGAAGAAAGATCGTGGTAGGCGATAAAAAGCCGGAGAACGCCCAGGCCATCGCCAAGACCATGAACGACGCCGGGTTTGACGTGGTGCCGGTGGAGATGGACCTCTCCAGCCGGGCCTCCATCCGGGGCATCATTGAAGAGGCGCAGAAGTACGGCGACATCACCATGCTGGTCAATGCCGCCGGAGTCTCGCCCAGCCAGGCGCCCATCGAGGCCATTCTGAAGGTGGATCTGTACGGCACGGCGGTGCTGCTGGAGGAGGTGGGCAAGGTGATCGCCCCCGGCGGCGTGGGCGTGACCATCTCCAGCCAGTCCGGCCACCGGATGAAGCAGCTTACCCCGGAGGAGGACGAGCAGCTGGCCTGCACGCCCACAGAGGAACTGCTGAGTCTGCCGCTGCTCCAGCCGGAGAATATCCGGGACACCCTCCACGCCTATCAGCTGGCCAAGCGGTGCAATGAAAAGCGCGTCATGGCGGAGTCTGTCAAGTGGGGCACGAAGGGGGCGCGGATCAACTCCATCTCGCCCGGTATCATCGTCACTCCTCTGGCCATCGACGAGTTCAACGGCCCCCGCGGGGACTTTTATAAGAATATGTTCGCCCAGTGTCCCGCCGGGCGGCCCGGCACCGCGGACGAGGTGGCCAATGTGGCGGAGCTGCTGATGAGCCGTAAGGGCGCCTTCATCACCGGCGCGGACTTCCTCGTGGACGGCGGGGCCACCGCCTCCTACTTCTATGGGCCGCTGAAACCGTAACCCGTAGTAAAAAAACAGGCATCCATCTCCGTCGGAGATGGATGCCTGTTTTTTTTATCAGAGCAGCGCCGATACCTGCTCCGGCTCCGGCATGGAGCGGATGGCCCCCCGCCGGGTGGTGACCAGATAGGCCGCCGCATTGGCAAAGCGCAGCATCTGGGAGAGATCGTCGGACGTGAGGTGTTCCAGGCCGTGTTCCAGCAGGAAATTCAGCACACAGGCGCAGAAGGTGTCCCCCGCGCCGGTGGTCTCGATCACACCGCCCAGGGACACCCCGGGCTGAAACACCCGGAGCCCCTGATAATAGGCGATGCTCCCCTGAGCGCCCGCGGTCACGTTGACCAGCCGGAGATTGGAGAATTCCGCCATCAGCTGGGCGGCACCCGCGTCAAAGTCGTTCTCCCCGGTGAGGAAGAGCAGCTCATCGTCGGAGATCTTCAGCACGTCGCACTGGGCAAGACCCCAACGGATCTGCTCCCTGGCCTGCTCCAGGCTGCCCCACAGGGGCGGGCGCAGGTTGGGGTCGAAGGAGAGAATACAGCCCGCCGCCCGGGCCAGGGCCACCGCCTTTTGGGTGGCGCTGCGCACCGGCTCTCCGGTGAGGGAGAGGGAGCCGAAGTGGAAGATTTTCGCCCCGGCGATCACGTCCTCCGGCACCTCGTCCGGGGTGAGGAGGGTGTCCGCCCCGGAATCCCGGTAGAAGGAGAAGTCCCGGTCTCCGTTCTCCGCCGTTTTGACGAAGGCCAGGGTGGTGTGGCTGTGGGGGTCCATCACCAGCGCGTCCATGGAGATGCCCGCCTCCAGGCCCACCTGGCGCAGCAGGTGCCCAAACTGGTCGTCACCCACTTTTCCGAGGAAGGAGGTCTTCTTGCCCAGCTTGGCCAGCATGGCCAGCACATTGCAGGGTGCGCCGCCGGGGTTGGCTTCATAGAAGGGGTTGCCCTGGGCGCTGGTCCCGTTGCAGGTGAAGTCCACCAGCAGCTCGCCCAGAGCCACCACATCAATGCTTTTCTTCACGTGATTCACCGCCTTTTAAACCATCAGGTCGTACTTTTCCACATCCATCAGGACCTGGCCGCCCGCCTCAAAGGTGATGGCGTCGGCCTCCTGCCCGGTGTAGATCACCGCGCTGGCCGCCTGTTCTCCGTCGTTGACAAAGACTTCCACGCTGAACCGGTCCAGGATGATGCGCAGTTTCAGCTCTCCGCCCCGGGGCCGCACCAGGAAGCTGCGGGTGTGGACGATGTCGTGGGGCAGGCCGCTGCGGGTGCGGTCGATTTTCAGGGTGCTCTCATTGGGCCGATAGCGGATGATGGTGTCGTGGGTGCCGTCCTTGGCCACGTGGATGCGGAACCAGCGGTACTCCTCGCCTCCAATGGGACGGACCGTCACCGTCAGATCCACCATGCGGCCCTGGACCCCGGGCAGGTTGACCTCCCCGCTCACCGGGATGTTCTGGTGGAGCACCCGCTCTCCCCGGCAGGCCTCCAGCTCCCGGACGGGGCGCTGGCACAGCCGCCCGTCCCGCAGGAACAGCTCCCGGGGGAGGGTCATCTGGCCGAACCAGCGGCAGTGGGCGGGCTTGGCCCCGGTGGTGGCCCAGTTCTGCATCCAGGCGATCATGATCCGCCGCCCATCAGGGGTGAGGAGGGTCTGGGGCGCGTAGAAGTCCAGGCCGTAGTCCACCGCCTGGACCGCCTGGCGATGGAACTCCAGGCTCTCGGGGTCGCAGTCGCCCAGCAGACACAGGGCGTTGTTGCCCGCGTGGAACTCCAGGCCGATGGGGTACATCTCCTGGGGGCTGGCCAGGAGGACCTGGCGGCCGTCCAGGGGGAAGAAGTCGGGGCACTCCCACATTTTCCCGTACTGGTTGTGGCAGGCGTCCAGGGTGCGGACGTAATTCCACTTCAGGCCGTCCTCACTCCGGTAGAGGAGGATCGCGCCGCTGCCGTCCGCCGGGCGGTTGCCGATGACGGCGTAGTAGGTGCCGTCCTCCGCCCGCCACACCTTGGGGTCCCGGAAGTCCACCACGCTGCCCCCTTCGGGCAGATCGGCCTTGGACAGCACCGGGTTGAGGGGGTATTTTTCATAGTTGAGCCCATCGCCGATGGCCACGCACTGGGTCTGGACGTCCCGCAGGAAACCCTCCTCGTCCCGCTCCCGCTGCACGCCCGTGTACATCAGCAGCTGCCGCCCGTCGGGCAGCTCCACCGCGCCGCCGGAGAAGCAGCCGGCCGCGTCACAGGGCTGGTCGGGCGCCAGAGCGGCGGGCAGCCGCTCCCAGTGGATGAAATCCTCGGTGGTCAGGTGTCCCCAGTGCATGGGGCCCCACTCGTTGGAGTAGGGGTGGTACTGGTAGAACAGGTGGCATTTCCCCTGGTAGAGGGAGAAGCCGTTGGGGTCGTTCATCCAGCCGATGGTGGGGGTGGCGTGGAACGCGGGACGCTCCTCCGCCGGGATGTGGGGCCCGTACTGGGCTTCAAAATCGCGTGCCTTCTGCAGTTGCGTGCTAACCATAGAATCTCATCCTTTGATCGAATTTGGGGCGAATTGCTCAGCTCTCGGTCTGCGTGTAGCGGTCGTAGGCGGCCTGGTAGACCTGGAGGAGGTCATCCATTCCGCATTTCTTCACCAGGAATTCCTTGTATGCCTCCCACTCCTCGTCGGTGATGGGGCCGCCGCCCTCGCCGCCGTTTTTCAGCCACAGTCCCTCCTGCTCCCGGACGGCGGTCTCAAAGTCCGGCTTGTGCCAGTCCAGTGTCTCCATCTCCATGCCGGTGAAGGTGCAGTCCACGGGGTAGACGCTGGTGTCCTTCACATAGGGCATCCAGTCATCCTGGAGCCAGGTCAGGCGGTTGATGGCGTTGGGCTCCATATAAAAGACATCCCGGTAGTACTCCGCTAGGATCAGCTTGGGGCCGTAGGTCTCGTACTGGTTGCGCAGCTCACCGGCGCTCTTGCCGTATTTCTCCTTGGCCTCTTCATCGGTGATGGACATCCACATGCCGTTCTCGTCCTGGCCGGTGAAGTAGACGCCGATGGGGCCGTAGTGGAGCTGCATCACGGTCTCGCCGTCGTACCACTGGTCGAAGAACTTCAGGAGATTGATGGGGCTCTCACACTTGCCGGTGATGCACAGCTGGCCGGAGGTGATGGGGGAGCCGGGGCGGATGGTGATGTTGCACACATCCTCATACTGGGTGCCCTTCGGGCCGGACAGCGGGGGCAGGAACACATAGTCGTCGGCGTAGTCCCCCATCAGCTCGTCGATGTACCACCAGGTGGAGACGCCCACATTGCCCTGCTGGCACTTGGCCATGAGCTGGCTGTCGCTCTGGCTGAACATCTCCACGTCCATCAGGCCCTCACTGTACCAGGTGTGGAAGTAGTCCATGCAGTCCCGGTAGGCGTCGGAGACGCAGAGAAATTCCACGGTGCCGTCACTCTTCAGGTGCAGGTCGTTGCACACGTCGTTGGGCCAGTTGGTAAAGCCGAAGCCGGCGTAAAAGATGTTCTGGCCCCAGCACCACTCGTCGAAACCGGTGGACATGGGGATGGTGGAGCCGGCGGCGTTGCCGTAGTAGGTGTGGGACATGTCGTTGTCCTTGAAGGCCTTCAGGGCGTCGTGGAGCTCATCCAGGGTGGTGGGTACCGGCAGGCCCAGCTCGTCCAGCCAGGCCTTGTTGATCATGCTGAACTGGGGGATGGTGTAGATGGACCAGGCGTCGTCCAGGTCGGCACCAATGCCGGCGGTGGTCATCTGCTCGCCGGAGGGGAGGCCGTAGATCTTGCCGTCCTCCTGGGTGATGGCCGCCCGGATCTCCGGGTGCTCCTCCAGGATGGCGCACAGATTGGGCATGATGTCCTCGGTGAGGTAGGGGGTCAGGTCCAGGAAGGTGCCGTCGTCTCCGTACCGGGCCAGGTCGTAGTTGGAGAAGCCCACGCCCATGAAGGCGTCGGGGTACTGGCCGCCGGTGATGCGGATGTTCACCTGCTCGGCCAGGGAGTCGGACATGGTCTCCCAGTTGATCTTGATGCCCACGTTGTCCTGGAGCTGGTTGAGCACCTCGTTGTTCTCATAGCCGCTGGAGAGGGCGGAGATGCCGCCCATGATGTCAAATTCCGTCTGGTCCGTGTTGGGGTTGATCTCGCCGTTGTTCACGTCGTTCACCAGTCCGCTGGAGCACCCGGACAGGCCCACCAGAAGGACCGCCAGAGCGGCGGAAAGTCCACGTTTCCAAGGTTGTTTCACGAGTTTTCTCTCCTTTCTCAGCCCTTTACCGCGCCGGCCATGAAGCCCTTTTCAAAGTACTTCTGCACGAAGGGATAGATGACCAGCATGGGCACTGCCGCCACGATCATGGAGCAGAACTTCAGAAGCTCGGTGAGCTTGTTGAGTTCTGCGTAGCCGCCGGAGATGGTGGCGGCCTGGGAGGCGGAGGCCGAGCTCTTGATGAGGATGTTGCGCATGACCAGGGGCAGGGGCGAGCCCTTGCCGCCCAGGTAGATCAGCGCCGTAAACCAGTCGTTCCAGTAGGCCACCATGGAAAAGACCGCCATAACGGCCAGAATGGGCTTGGAGAGGGGGATGACGATGCGCAGGAAGATCCCCATTTTGGAGCAGCCGTCGATCTCGGCGGCCTCCACCAGATCCCGGGGGATGTTGTTCTGAAAGTAGTTACGCACGATGATCATATTGCCCACCGCCACGCCGCCCGGCAGGAACAGGGACCACATGCTGCCCACCAGTCCGGTGCTCTTGACCACCAGATAGGTGGGGACCAGGCCGCCGCCGAAGTACATGGTGATGAGGAAGAAGATGCTGAAAAACTTCCGTCCCGGCAGATCCCGCTGGGCCATGGGGTAGGCGGTGATGTAGAGCATGGTGACCGAGAACACCGTGCCGATGGCGGTGTATTTCACCGAGTTCAAAAAGCCGGAGACGATGTTGGGGTCCTGAAACACCGCCGCGTAGCCGTCCAGGGTAAAGCCGCTGGGGAAGAGGAAGGTCTTGCCGGCGTACACGTCATAGGGGTCGGAGACCGAGGCGATGAGGACGTAATAGAGGGGATAGGCTACGATGAGCAGCACCACCGCGGTGATGACCACCAGGACGATGTCGCTGGTGCGCTCGGACAATCCGGTCCGTTTTTTCATGTTCTCCACCCCCTTAGACAAATTCCACGTCCGAGACCTTGGACGCGATCTTGTTGACGATGAGCAGCAGAATGATATTGACCGCCGTGTTGAACAGGCCCACCGCCGTGGAGTAGCTGTACTTGGCGTTTTCAATGCCCTGCTGGTAGACATACACGGCGATGACGTCGCTGGTGGCCTTGTTCAGGTCGGTCTGGAGGAGCCACACCTTCTCAAAGCCCACGTTCATCAGGCCGCCGGCGGCCATGATGAGGTTCAGAATGGCCATGGGCAGCAGCTCGGGCAGGTCGATGTTCTTGATGCGCTGGAACACCGAGGCGCCGTCCATCTTGGCGGCCTCATAGAGCCCAGGGTCCACATTGGCCAGGGTGGCCAGATAGATGATGCAGCCCCAGCCAGCGTCCTGCCAGATGCCCGAGGCGATGTAGATGGTGCGGAAGGCGGAGGACTCGGTCAGAAAGTCGATGCTGGTGCCGAAGATCAGGTTGATGAGGCCGCCCGAGGGGCTCAGGAAGATGCGCAGCATACCGCAGACCACCATAATGGAGATGAAATGGGGGGCATACAGCACCGTCTGAACCAGCCGCTTATACCGCCGGAAGCGGAGCTGATTGATGATGAGGGACAGGATGATGGGGATGGGGAAGGTCCACAGGAGGCTGTACAGGCTGATGAGGACCGTATTCTTGATCATCCGGACACAGGTGGGAGAGCTGAAGAACCGCTCGAACCAGTACAGGCCCACCCACTCGCTGCCCAGGTAGCCCCGGCTGGCCTTGAAGTCCCGGAAGGCGATCTGGATGCCGTACATGGGGATGTACTTATAGATGACGGTCAGGACCACCGGGATCAGCAGAAGCAGATAGAGCTGCCAGTTGTTCCGGATCCGGCGGCCCAAGGATGTTCCGCGGGGGGCCAGGACGCCCGCCGCTGCTTTGGATTGTTGACTCACACTTTCTCACTCCCTAATGAAACTCATGGTATCCGATCTGTGCAGTGGCGCGCTCACCTCTCTTTGCCGTGGCAGTCATGTGTACCGGTACGTGTGTGTAACGTTTCACATCAGGTGGAAAAGGAAGCCGCGGGGAACGCGGCGTGAAACGTTACACTTTGATTTGAGAAAATCATACCCCTTTTTTCCCCTCCCTGTCAAGGAAATCGGACGGCGTTTTTCTTCTTCTCTGTTCTCCATAAAAAGAACCCCTGCTTTTTGTGCAAGCTGGAAAGAAAGAAAAGAATCGAGCCAAATTTCCAAAATCCACTTGCAAAAAAACGTTTCATGGATATAATGAAGTTGTGTTCATGAAATCACGTGAAATCAACGTGATACGTTTCACGAAGGCGGCGATGCAAATGAAACGGAGTTCCGCTCCGACGATGAAAGATGTGGCCCGGGAGGCGGGCGTGGCGCTGGGCACGGTGTCCAAGGTGTTCAACAACGGCTCCGTGGGCGAGGAGTACCGCCAGCGGGTCCTGGAGGCGGCAAAGACGCTGGGCTATCAGGTCAACAACTACGCCCGGGGGCTGAAGACCAACCGGACCTATGCGGTGGCCGTGGTGCTGCCCAATATTATCAATCCCTTCTTCGCCGTCCTGGCGCAGAATCTGTGCCAGGCGCTGACCCGGCGGGGATACCGGATGTTCTTGTCCATTACCGACTTTGATCCGGAGGCGGAGCAGCGCTACATCCACATGGCCCAGCAGAACCAGGTGGACGGGATCATCGGCCTGACCTACAACCCCAATCTGCAGGTGGCCGACAAGGTGCCCTTTGTCAGCTTCGACCGCTATGTGAGCTCCGATATTCCCTGCGTGGCTTCTGACAACTTCGGCGGCGGGCAGCTGGCCGCCAAAAAGCTGGTGGAGCTGGGCTGCAAGCGGCTGCTGTTCCTGCGCATCGGCTCCCCCGTGGCCGGGGAGTCGGACAAGCGGCGGGATGGGTTTGAGGCCTTCTGCCGCGGGGCCGGGGTGGACCACGACACCCTCTATCTGTGCGACAGCGACGGGTATGAGCCTTTCCGCTCCTTCCTGCAGGCACATATTCACGAGGGCCAACTGGATTATGACGGCATTTTCTGCTGCACCGACGTGCTGACGCTGGAGATCCAAAAAATGCTCTCGGAGCTGGGTGTCCATGCGCCGCAGGACGTGCAGCTCATCGGATTTGACGGTACGGCCGCCCATATGGGCCGCACGCCGGAGTGCTCCACCATCGTCCAGCCCATCCCCCTGCTGGCCGAGACCTGCGTGGATATTCTCCTGAAAGAGGACAAGAGCGATGTGCCCAGTCTGATCTGCCTGCCGGTGAGCTATGCGCCCGGCGGTACTACCCGGGACTAGGCAGGACCGGACAGAGGAGGAGAGCCGATGGCCAGCGAGTATCTCAAGTGGAAATACCGGGATGTGAAGCCGGAGCTGGCGGTGGAGCTGACGCCCCGGCAGAAACGGGCCAACTGGTGGTACTACCATAAGTGGTATGTATTTCTGGGGGCGGGAGTGCTGGCTCTGGGGGTCTATCTGACGGCCAGGGCCTTTGGACTGGGCCAGGTAATACCCGACTATCAGGTGGCCTATGTGGGCTCCACCTCCCTGCCGGAGGATACGGCGGCCGCTCTGGAGACGGCCCTGGCGGAGCTCGGGACCGACTGCAACGGCGACGGCCAGGTGGTGGTCCGGCTGAACCAGTATGTGATGGGGGACAGCTCCGGCGAGGGGGCCGTGTACACCTATGCCGGCAGTACCAGACTGATGGCCGATCTGGAGGCCTGTGACAGCTACTTTTTCCTCCTGGAGGACCCGGAGGTGTTTCAGGAGAACTACCAGGTCCTGCGCTGTCTGGACGGGAGCCTCCCGGATGAATCGGAGCAGGACAAGAGCTGCTGGCTCTCCTGGTCCGGCTGCCCGGTCCTCCGGGCGCTGCCGCTGGGGGAGTATACTGAGACGATCCCGGGCCAGGAGATCCACGGAGACAGCCAGGAGCAGCTCTCGTCTCTTTCTGTGGCCCGTCGGGGCTTCTGGACGGAGCGCACCTGTTCCGATTCCCAGGAATGCGACGCGCTTTGGGACGCGATCACAAGGGGGAGTGACCAGTGAAACGGTGGAAATATGGGCTCACAGCGCTGCTTTTGACGGGTCTGCTGGGCCTGAGCGGATGCAGCTCCTATCCCGAGCAGGCCGCCGACGGGACCCCCTGGGACCCCGACTGGACCATGCTGGGGTCGGTACTGGGCGCGGAGGAGCCGGGCAACGGCTTCTCTCTGCAGGAGAACTACTCGGTGCTGACGGGGGAGGACATCTACTACGCCACCTGGGTGGCCGGTGAGTCCTCCGCCTATACCAACGAGGACGGGGAGGACGTGGACGTCTACGACGCCCAGCTCTATCTCCTGGCCGTCGGATGCGCGGATGAGAGCTATGCCCTGCAGAATCAGGAGGATTGGATCGCCCGGCAGCAGGAGACCTATACGGTGACCGAGACCTGGAGCGAGACCCGCAACGGCCAGGAATACACGCTGCTGGCCTACGAGTGCGGCTCGGAGACCAATCCCTATCAGCGGGGCGTGTCCGCCTTTACCGTCTACGGAAACTACGCCATCAGCGCCGAGCTGGCCTGTCGGGCCGAGTTTACCGGACAGGAGCGGGAGATTTTGCTCCAGTTCCTGGACGGCTGCCATTATAGTTTATAAAGGAAAGGAGAACGTGTTATGGGACTCTTTGTCCATGAGGACCCGTACTATGATCCCACGGTGCGCCAGGTGGGCTTCAACCGCTATAAGCAGCTGCTCTCCCAGTATGCCTTCTCCTGGATCAAGCTCAATCTGCTCACCGTGCTGGGCGCGCTGCCTCTGGCGGCGGGCATCGGATACGCCATCCTGTCCAGCAGCATTCTGGTCCTCATCCCCCTGTCCATCCTGGGGGGCATGATCTGGGGGCCCTTCCTGGCGGGGCTGTATGACGGCATTCTCCGGGGCCTGCGGGACGCGCCGGAGTCCTGGTGGACGGCCTGGCGGAAGAGCTGGCGGCAGAATGGCCGGGAGAGCCTGCTCCCCGGGGCGATCCTGGGCCTGCTTATCGGCATGTATGCCTTTATGGCGGCCCTTTTCTGGTGGTCCGAAACCCCGCAGACGCCGGGCACCCTTGCCCTGTACCTGTTCTCCGGAGCCCTGTTTCTTCTGCTCAATACCCTCTACTGGCCCCAGCTGGTCCTGTTCCGGCAGACTACGTTGAATCGGGTCCGAAATATCATCCTGTTTACGGCAAAATATTTCTGGCGCATGGCGGGGGTGACCCTGCTGCAGCTTGTTTACCTGCTGGTGTTTGTGCTGCTGGCCCCCTGGACTCTGCTCCTGGTTCCGATGCTGGGGCTGTGGTATATCGTCTTTCTGTCGCAGTTTTTGATCTACGAGCGGATGGATCAGGAGCTTGGGATCGAAGAAAAATTCCAGGCATCTTGTGTCGAGTCCCACTCCTGAAAGTCAAAGAGCGAGGCACGTTTTGCGTGTCTCGCTCTTTGTAATTAAGTATAGATACTGCCACAAGCCGGGGCCCCGCACGGCGGGGCGGCGAAACCAAAAAGAAGGACACGATCATGTCGTGTCCTTCTTTTTGGTGACCCGTCGGGGGCTCGAACCCCGGACCTTCGCCTTAAAAGGGCGTTGCTCTACCAACTGAGCTAACGAGTCGTGGTCCATCTATTCAAAAGGGGTGTCCCCTGAAGTGTCTGGCAGGGATGGCTGGACTCGAACCAGCGAGTGAGGGAGTCAAAGTCCCTTGCCTTACCACTTGGCTACACCCCTAAAGCGTAGACGAAAAGCAGAGAGCCGGAGCGGAGCTCCGGCTCTTCCGCCTTGAGTCGTATGGGGTGGGTAAAGGGACTCGAACCCTCGACACCCGGAACCACAATCCGGTGCTCTAACCAACTGAGCTACACCCACCATATAAGACAACGCTTTTTGGAGATCAGCCAAAGGCTGACTGGCACGCCTGAAGGGACTCGAACCCCTGACCCACTGCTTAGAAGGCAGTTGCTCTATCCACCTGAGCTACAGGCGCATGTGGAGCGGGTGATGGGAATCGAACCCACGCGACCAGCTTGGAAGGCTGGGATTCTACCATTGAACTACACCCGCATGGGATCGCGGACGTCTTAGCGATGTCAGCTTGGATATGATAGCATGGCTGCGGGAAAATGTCAACACCTTTTTGAAAAAACTTGTGGGGGCGGGTCGAAGGGGACCCACCCCCACTTAAATAAGAACGGATCAGGCGTCCCCGTTTTCCTCGGAGACATTGCCCACCGTCACCGTACACGTGCTGGCGTCGGTGAGCTGGGGCGAGGAGAAGAGGAAGGCGGTGCAGTCCCGCTCGAGGGTGTAGGAGAGCAGTTCTTCACCATCACCATCCTGGATGGTGAGCAGCGCCCCGGCGCTCTGCGGCTCCGTAAAGATCCAATCCAGCACGGCCTGGGCGGAGCCCTCATCCACCGGCGTCACTGCGCTGCCCATGGCGAGCACGCTGCCGCCGTTGATCTGCACGCCGCTGCTGGCGGACAGGCCTTCGTCGGCGGACAGGGCCACCAGCTCGCCGTCGTTGACCACCACATGGCCCTGCGAGGCCACGGCGCTGCTGGCGCCGTCCTGACCGGCATTGACAAAGAGCTTGCCGCCGTTGACGGTGATGACCGACAGGGCTTCCTCATTGGCCTGGAGCCCGGTGCTCTGGGACTGGACCACCATCCGGCCGCTGTCCAGCGTCAGGTGTGCCGCGCCCTGGATGCCGGCGCTGGCGCTGGTGACGGTGAGCAGGCCGTCGCCCTCCTCCTGACCGGAGACATTCAGGCTCATGGCGGTGGAGAGGGTGGCCACGGCATCGGCGGAGGTGCTGGTGAGGGTGTTCTCCGAGCCGTCGGCCAGCACCAGGGAGATGCCGGCCGTGGTGGTGTCCACCTCGGGCGAGGTGATCTCGGCGGTGAGGTCGGCGCACTCATAGACGTTTTCCACCACCAGAGCGGGGGCGGAGGAACAGGTGATGTCCACGCCGTCCAGGATGAGGGTCACCACGGCCTCCGGGTCAGAGGCGGCGTCCGTCCCCAGGTCCACGGCCACCTGGCCGTCGGTGAGGGTGCCGCTGAGGCGGTAAGTACCCGGCTGGGTGATGACCACGGCAGTTGCGGTGCTCTCACCAGCGGCGTCATAGAGGGACTGGTCCACCAGGACCGGACTTTCGGTATCGCTGTCCACGGCCGCGCCATCCACGGTGACGCCGCTGTCGGAGAGGTCCACCGTGGTGGCGGTGTCGCTCTCGGTGGCCTCCGGCGTGGCGGTGGGCGTGGGGGTGGGGTCAGCGGTCTGGGTCGAACAGCCGGTCGCCTGGACCGCGAGCAGCGCGGCCAGCAGCGCGGATGCAGCAAAGGTTTTCATAAATTGGAGCTCCTTTCGGGATGGAGAGTTACCATAATTTCGTTATGATCCATCCGTACGGATACCATAGCACGGCAAGCCAAAAAAAATCTGAAAAAAGAACGAACTTTTTGTGAACACCCGGCGGACACCAATTTTGGGCATAATTAGGTAATATTTTCCATTACCGTCTGGCATTTGGCGAAAATTCGGAGCGCAAAACGCCTGCTTTGCCCGGAAAGAAGGGAAAACTCCCTGTTTCAGATTCCAAAACCGGCCGGTCGGCTGAAAAGAATGGTTCAGATGTAGAAAATCGACGGGGGCGCCGGAGGGCGGGGGAGGTGAGGAG
>NZ_NFGZ01000012.1 GCF_002159175.1 Flavonifractor sp. An92
CGGGGCGGGGGGGGGGGGCGGCCCGGGCGTTTTATCGTTTGCGGATCGGTTAGCTCTGGGGCTCGGTACTGGTCGCAGCGCCGTCCAGGATCTCCGTGGCGTCATCCAGCGCCCTCTGATCCATCTCGTCCAGATACTTCTGATAGAATTCTCCCATCTCCATATCGGTGAGGGTCCCCCGGCGCTCCACCTCCATCTCCTCCTGGTAGGTGTTCACCAGCTCCACCACATAGTTCTGGAGCACCGCGTCGGTCTGCTGCGGATCGCCGGCCAGTCCCTCTTCCAGGGACTTCCCCAGGACCAGGTACAGGCCCTCCTCGCTCTCCACCAGCTCGCTGACCGCGCCGGGCTCCAGCGCGGCGGCAGCCTTCTCCACAGCGGCGGGCAGCGTACCGGGTGTGTAGAAATAGCCCGTCTCGCCCCGGTTCGTATCCTCGTTGTACTCCGTTGCCAGCTCGGCAAAGCGCGCGTCCTTGTCTTCGGCCTGCTCCAGCTGGGCCAGGATGTCCCCGGCGGTCTGGCGCTTGGCGGCGGCCTCATCCTCACTCAGCCCGTCGGTGGAGAGGAAAATGTAGTCCGTATAGCCCAGGTAATCTCCATATTTGGCGGGGTCCAGGTAGATCTCGCTGCCCTCCTGGCCGGCCAGCTCCATGAGGCCGTCCAGCAGGCTGGTGGCCGACATCACCCGGCGGAGATTGTCCACGCTCAGGCCGGTCTCCTCCAGATAATTCTGGAACTCCTCCTCGCCGCCCAGGGACTCCTTCATGCCCTCCATCTCCTCGTCGATGGCGGCCTCGTCCTCTTCTGTCAGCGTGACGCCGTACTGATCCGCCAGATTCTCAATGGCGGCGTAGAAGAACACGGTGTCCTCGGCCATATCCTTGGCGTACTGGTTGAGGGTCATGTCAGAAGAGGGGAATTTGGCGTTCCAGTCGATGGTCCCGTCGTCCTGAAAGACCTCCTCGTACATGCCGAAGTAGTCGTGGTACATCTTGAGCTGATATTCCAAGGCGCTGCAATTGAAGGCCGCCCAGTAGCAGTACAGCTCGGCGGGGATCTCATTGCCATCCAGCACCAGGACCGTCTCCGCCGGGTCCACGCCGGTGATGTCGTAATAGACCCCGGAAGGGGCCTCGCCCGCCGGTTTCCCGGTGCAGGCTGAGAGCAGCATCAAAGCGGCCAAACTAATTCCAACGCACATTCTTTTCATGTTAAAACTCCTTGTTTCCGTCCGCCGGACGCTGTGCCGTTCCCCGTTTTCCCGGAGAGCGGAACGCCCCGCGGCCCAGATAGAATACCGCGGCCGCCAGGGCCAGTCCGGCCCAGGCAAACCCCTTTTGGTAGGCATACTGGTAGTAGACGCCCCCCTCCCCCGGCTGCGGCAGCGGCGTGGGGTCGATGGGCAGGCCGTAGGCGGTGGCCAGGCTCTTGATGTTCAGCAGGTGGACCACCGGCACCCCGTCCGCCAGGAAGAGCTGGACCAGGCCGGTGGAGTGGTCGTTTTCCGACAGCTCGGTCAGGATGCCGCCGTCGCTGTACACGATCACCTTGCTGTTGCCGAAGGAGACGTCGTTTCCGCCCACATTGATGAAGCAGCGGATATCGCCATAGTCGTTATAGAGGTCGTGACGCTGCCGGATGTTCTCCAGCAGGTCCTCTTCATAATAAAAGGAATAGCCATACCCCGTCAAGCGGGTTTTGATGGTCTCCACCGTGGCCGGGTCCATGTCCTTGCCCACGTCCTCCTGTCCGCCGATGGAGATATAGTCGCTCTTGTGTGTCAAAAGTCCCTTCTGGATGAGGTGGTGCTCCATATCCAGATAGGTCAGCTCCGGGTCGTTGGCCCCGTGGGTGGAGGACCCGAAGGAGCTCATCAGCAGGGGGTCCAGCCCCAGCACCTCCACCGCGCACATCACCGCGATGTTCAGCGCCGGGAAGGAGCCTGAGCAGTTCACCGCCACCTTGTCCCCGGGCTGGAGCTCCAGCTCATGGAACATATCCACCACCATGGCGGCCATATTGGGGTTGGTGGAGGTACGCTTGGCCTCCAGATTGCCCAGCGTGGTGGTGATGAGGGAGTAGTCCTGCCCGATCATGCCGGTGTCATTGATGTCGCTGGCGCTGTTGATGGGCACGCCCAGCTCCTCTTTCAGCCGCCGGATCTCCTCCATACAGGCCTGTGTCCGCTGGGCGGCCTCCAGCTTGTCGGCGTAATCTCCGGTGGGGATCATGGTCCGGGTGGCAATCAGGAGGGACCAGCTCAGGGCCAGCACCGCCAGAGCCGCCGCCAGGACCGCAGTTTTTTTCGTTCTCATGCGCATCCCTCAGGTCAGGATCAGTTGGATCAGTTTGATGAGGAATACCACCACACCCAGGGCGCATAGGGTCTTGACGCACCCCTGTTTTTCCATCTGATTGCCCAGGATGCCCGGGACCAGATAGCCGATGGTCATGGAGAGGTTGTAAAAGAGGTAGGAGTCGCCGAAGTAGAGATAGGTGAACAGGGCCTTCTCCACCAGGCCGATGATGATGTACAGCGCGAACTTCCGCCGCCCATACAGGATGGTGACGTTGCCCAGCAGCCGCACCACGCCCACGGCGATGAGCGCCGAGACCAGTGTGGCGGCGATCTTTACCGGCTCCTCCAGATACAGCGCGAAGTAGAAGGGCACCACAATGCCCCCCGGCACCAGCTGGGTGGCCTCGGTAAAGATCAGCGTGACCACCAGGGAGAGGATCGCCAGCTCATTCATGTGCCTCCCCCCTTTCCAAATACTCGATCATCTGATAGGCCTGCCCCTTGATGTTGCCCACTCCGGCGATCTGCGGCGTGTCCGCCTGCTCCAGGGCCTCCCGCCAGTTGGCGGCCAGCTCCACCTGCTCCACACCCGCCCGGTGCAGGAGCCGGCGGGCCAGATAGCGGCACTCCCCCAGCACGATGACCTTGCGGCAGGGCACCTGGGGGAAGAAGTGGCGGAGAAAGAGCAGCAGGCGGTCCGGCCGGTCGGCGCGGTGGTTGTAGATGAGGGTCAGCTCTCCGCCCTCCGGGAAGGTCTCCCGCAGAAGCTGAAGGGACGACTGGGGATCGTTGGCCGAGAAGAGATCCAGGAACCGCCGTTCGCCCAGGTCGTAGCACCGGCATGTGCCGAAGTCGGCGTGGTAATCCTCCTGCGCCTGCGGAAAGGCGGCGGGGTCCACCCCCAGCCGCGCCCCGATGGCGCAGGCGATGGCCCGGTTCTCCGACCCGGCCGGGCCGGTGCCCGGGCAGAGGACCGCCTCGCTCCCCCGTGCCCGGCAGCGCTCCTGGAAGAAGGGAAAAAAGGTCTCCTCCCCCACGAAGAGCACCCCGTCGGCCGGGATGACGGCGCTGAGGCTCTCGGCGATCTCCTCCAGGCTCTCCCCCATCTCAAAGATGTGGTCATAGCGCACGTTGGTGATGACGTTCCAGTCCCCTCGCACCATCTTTTCCTGGGATACCCGCTGCAGCTCCGGCGCAACGGCCATACACTCCAGAATCACGATCTCAGCGCCCTCCCGGCGGGCCCGGCGGAGCATGGAGAGCTGTTCGGCGATGTTGGGCAGGCCCGGACGGCGGATCGGGTGCTCCACCCCGGCGGTGTCGATGTACACCGGCTGGGTTCCGGTGGTCTTGGTAAAGACCCGGAATCCGGCGTGCCGGAGGTGGGCGTCGATGAGGCGGCAGGTGGTGGTCTTGCCCCGGATGCCGCTGACGTGGATCACGTGGCGGAAGGAGCGCCGCGCCCGGCGGTTGGCATAGGCCTCATAGAGCAGCCAGCCGATGTATCCGGCCAGCAGGATCAGGGATACTGCGAGCATGGCGTCTCTTCCTCTCCCAGGCTTCCGGAAAAGCCCTTCGCCGTCAGACGAAGGGCTTTTCGCAGATGTTTGGATGTTGTTGGATCAGTCGTAGTAGACCCGGTCAGCGGAGACGGCAGAGGGGTCGTGGTAGTAGCCGCCCAGGCCGTTCTCCATCATTTCCTCATAGGTGGGGATGTTCTCGATCAGGATGGTCTGATCGGGGTTGACGGTGTTGTTGACCTCCATGATGGTGGTGGCGGTGGCGATGTGCCGGGCCACGCGCTTGTCGATGGGCCAGCCGTTCTCGTCGATGGGGGCGTAGAGCAGCTTGTGCTCGCCGGCCTTGATGACAAAGACGTCCTTACCGCTCATCAGCAGCTCCTCGTCGGTGATGCCGCGGATACGGTCCAGCATGGGCTCGGCCACCTCCACCAGGTAGGAAGCGGCGTCGGTGTAGTCGCCCACCTCACGATGGCTCAGGCCATGGAGGGCGGTGGGAGAGAACTCCATGCCGATGGGCACGTCGAAGGTCTCGGAGGTCAGCATCATGGACACCATGGCCGCCACGGCCTGGCCCTTCTCATGGACCACGATGGTGTTCTCCACGGTGTACTCCAGCTCGGCCTCGTGGAGGTCCAGAGTCATGTCCACGCCCTCAGCCTTGATGAGCTCGGTGATGGCGTAGTTGGTGCGCTCGGTCAGCAGGCCGTTGGCCTTGCCGGGCCAGTTGCGGTTGGTGTTGCGGATATCCACGTTGGCCAGGGTCTGGCCGCTGGGATAGTGGATGTAGACCTCAGGATCCGGCCAGGAGTCCAGGGGATTGGCGTGGCGGTCGCCGAAGCGCCAGACCTTGGTGCCCCAGTCGGTCTCGTAGGTGAAGAACCGGGGATAGGCCTCACCCACGCGGGAGTTGGTGGAGCTGCTGTTGTTCTGGCGGTCGATGAGGATGACCTTGCCCTGGTTGACCTTCAGGTTCTCCACCAGCAGATTGGCCGCCATGACACCGGCGGGCTCCTCGGCGTGGGTGCCGCCCCAGATGAGCATGCATCCACCCTCGACGCCGCTGTCGAAAATGTAGACATTGCAGTCGTTGGTCGTGCCCTTGACCACGTCGCTGTAATCACTGAGCTTCTTGACCTCGGTGATGTACTCACTGACCACGACCGGCTCTTTGTAGTTACGGTGCTCCCAGAAGAGATAGCCGGCCACGCCCACGCAGAAGGCGAAGATGATGACGCAGATGGCCTTCACCGTATTGATGTTCAGCTTCTTCAACTGTATCCCTCCCCCTTACTTCAGGCGCAGCAGGCGCAGCACGAAGGGAACCATGATGACACAATACACCAACGCGGTTTGCGGGTTTTTCGTGCGGCAGAACGCGCGAATGATCGCGATCAGGAAGAAAAGCGCGGTGGCGTAGGTAAGGACCGTGAAAATGGTGTTGATGATGACCAGAATATCCATACGTTACACCCCCAGCAGATTGCCCAGCGGCTTGTTGAAGATCATAGCGGCGGTACACAGCGCCAGAATGAACAGCATCGGCACCAGGGCGGCCTTCAGGAAGCCCTTGTAGTAGCTGCCCTTGTAGTCCAGCTGCATGACGGCCGCGCGGCCCACCACGGCGGTGGGAGGCAGGCAGTCGCCCACCGGCCACATGACCGACCAGGCGGCCAGGGCGATGACGGCGTTATAGCCCTTCATGTTGAACAGCATGATCAGAGGCACGCCCAGCAGGGGGGCCACGGCGTACTGCAGCACGCCCTCGGCCACCGGCAGGATGATCCACAGCGCGGCGAACAGCAGGGCGATGGGCAGGATGACCACGCCCAGGGAGATGAGGCCGCGGGCGCCGGTGAGGGTCAGGATCTGGTTCAGCACGCCGACGGCGACCATGATGCCCACCAGTTCCTTCAGGTTGACCACGGTGGTGACGGCCACTTCCAGAACATTGACCTTATGCGGCGCACAGAGCAGCACGGAACCGGCGCTGAGCATGAAGATCATGGGCAGGCCGATGACCGGCCAGTAGGCGGGGATCACACGGGCGCCCAGGATGAGCACCAGCATCACGATGAAGGGGATGAAGGCCCGCACCGCGTTCCAGCCCTGGAGAGGCTGGGGCAGGGTGGCCAGAACGTCCTCCACGGGGGAGTCGCTCTTGGTGCCGCGGGTCAGGTAGAAGGTGGCGAACAGGGCGCCGCCCAGGGACAGGATGGCCAGCGGGGCAGTGAAGCCAACATAGGGCATGTTGGCGCCGGCGGCAGCCATCATGGTCCACAGGTTGATGGGGGGGCAGGCGGCACTCATGGCGGCCAGGATGAACACCAGGGCCACACGCCGGTCCTCCTTCACGCCCATGGCGGCCAGAACGGTACCCACCAGACCGCCCACCGTCAGCACGGTGGTGGCGCCGGAGCCGGTGACCGCACCGGGGACCATCATGACCACCAGCAGCAGGAGCAGGCACAGAATGCGGCGCTTATAGAAGCGGCCCACGATCTGGTGCACCAGGTAGTTGACACCGCCGGTCTCCTTGTACAGGGTCATGAAGAAGGTGGCGGTCAGGAAGGTCATACAGACGTCGAAGTAGTTGAAGGTACCTTCCACCAGATGGCGGATGATCTCGGTAAAGGGCAGGGCGGAGCGCTCATCAACTCCCATAGGCAGGATCAGATGGGCCACCAGAGCGCCGAGCGCCGCCAGCAGCAGCGTGATCTCGGTGCACGCCTTGAACTTCTTCGCCAGGGCAAAGACCACCACGATCACAGCGATAACTGCCAGAGAGTGCTGGAACATAGTCACAAGATTACCTCCTCAGTGCAGACTGGGGGCGCGGTGCGCCCCCAGTCCGTGATCCGAATCTCGGGGGCGGAGCTTACTCGGCAGCCATGTAGTCGCCCATGCCAAGGGCGTCCTTGGAGATGATGATGGGGATGTTGTTCTCAGCGGCGTAGTCGGAGAAGAGGCCGTCGCTGTCGCTCTCCTCCACCACCATGATGACGTCGGCCAGAGGCAGGATGGCGTCGATGGAGGCCTGGTCATTGGCGTCGGTACGGCGGGACATGCCCTCCACGTGGGCGCAGACGATGGTCATCCCGGCCTCCTTGGCGGCCTCGATGACGGCGGTGCAGCGCTCGATCTCGTCGTTGATGTCGGTGCCGGCGGCGCCCATGCCCTTGCCGCTGGTGCCGGTGGTGACGATCAGGGTCTTGGCATCGCCGGGATCAAAGGTGTCGGCGGAGAGCTCGTGGTCGTCGGTGGAGGTGGCGCCGATCTGGCCGGCCACCATGTGCAGCATGACGGAGCCGGTACTCTGACCACAGGTGGTCATCAGGAAGGGCCCGTGGATCTTGCCGTCGAACTCAGCGGAAGTGGTCTCGCCGCCGGTGGTCTCGTTGCCGGTGGTCTCGTTATCGGCGGGCTCCTTGGTCTCGGTCACGGCGGTGGAGTTCTCGGGAGCCTTGCTCTCGTCCTCCGGAGTGGTGGTGCCGCCGCCGCCACAGGCGGCCAGGGACAGGATCATGCCAAAAGCCAGAAGAGAGGCGAGCAGTTTCTTGCTGTTTTTCATAATAAATCTCCTTCTTCAATGTCAGGATTGCCGGTTATGCGGAGACCGATCAGTTCTTCTTTTTCTTCTGCAGGATGATGACCGCAGCAATGGCCACGACGATCACGCAGATGGAACCGATGACCAGCGCAGTGGAGTTGCTGGTGGTGGTGTTCACAGCGGGAGCGCTGGGCTCACCGGAGGCGGCGGGGGCGTCGGGCTCGGCGGAAGCGTCGGGCTCAGCGGGAGTCTCGCCCTTGTCGGCCAGGCTGGTGGCGCCGAAGCCAACCTCTTCCAGCCACTCGGTGGGATAGCCCAGGGTGGTGGAGGAGCCGTCCTCTTCGATGCGCATGCCGTCATAGTAGGTGCCCACCAGCTGCCAGGCAAAGGCCCACCACTCGTCGTTGAGCTCTTCCAGGTTGGTGTACACATAGTCGGTCAGGTAAGCCTTGGCGGCGTCAGCGCCGGAGGTGTTGTAGAGCTCCAGAGCCTTGGCGTCCACGTCGGCCTGCTCGGCGAAGTACTCGCTCTCGATGGCGGCCTTCTTCTCGCGGATGACGGGGTACATGGCGTTCCAGTTCAGCTGGGCATAGTTGCCGATGAAGTTGAAGGCCCACCAGGCGCAGTTCTGGTCGAAGCTCTTCCGGTCACCGGTGGACCACTCTTCGGGAACGGAGGTGGTGCCGGCGTAGATGGGGGTGTAGACGGTGGTGTCGGGAGAATCCTCGCCGAACCACAGGACGCTGCCGATCTCACCGGGCATGTCGGGGCGCAGCTCCGCCACGAAGCTGTAAGTGCAGCGGAACTGAGCGATCTCGCGCTCCCAGTCCTCATTGGCGGCGCTCTCCGGCTTATCGCCGCTGGCCAGCTGCCAGCGATGGGGGTTGCCGAAGGGACCGGCGGCCAGGCCCTGGGTCATGTCGTACTCGGTGCCCTCCAGGTGGTCGCTGTAGATGTCCATGATGTCCTGGACGGAGACCAGCTCGTCGGGCTTGATGGTGAAGTCGTAGTGGCTCTGGTTATCCAGCACGGGGAACTCCTGGGAGGGAGCCAGCAGGCTGAACACGCGCCACTCGCGGCGGCTGGCGTAGAACTCATAGCCGTAGGGCTCGGGGTTGAAGATCTGGGTGAAGTTGAAGTCCTCACCCTCGCTCCACCAACCCATCTGCTCCGGCAGAGCGGTGATGTCGGTGGACCACATGTAGTTCTCGGTGTCGTTGAAGTCGATCACACCCAGACGGGAGCGGTTAGCACCGGTATAGACCTGATCGTCGGGCACGCGCCGGGCCGCCCAGTGGGCGCCGGGAGCCTCGCTGCCCTGGGTCCACAGGGGACCGCCGCCGCAGATCTCAAAGATCCACACTTCGTTCTGGTCGGCCACCAGCAGGCACTCGCCGCCGTCGCAGTAGCCGTACTCCTCAGCCAGGGCGCCCATGATCTCCACGGCTTCCCGGGCGGTGGAGGCCCGCTGCAGGCCCAGCATCTCCAGATTGGCGATGACCATCATGCCCTCAGCGGAGCTGACCTCGCTGCGGCCGCTCCAGGTGAACTCGCTCATGACGACGCCCTTCTCATTCATGAAGGGATAACCGATGTTGAAGTAGGTGTAGGTGGTCTCCGCCTGGGGGATCTGGCCCTTCAGGGTGACCTCATTCTTGGTGGCGGTACAGGGATCGTTGTAGATGTCTACCATCTCGCCGGCGGCGTGGGTGCCGCCCTCCACGATCTGGATGCGGTGGTCATACCAACCGTCGCAGGTGTGGGATACCAGAACGGAGCCGGTGTCGGACGCGTCCTTGCCCACGGCCAGGGTGGTACACGCACTGGCGGTGGTGGCGGTACCCAGAGCGATCACACATGCGGTTGCCAGGCAAACCAATTTCTTGAATGTACCTTTCATGTTTTCCTCCTTCGCGTTATCTGCTTTCACACGTTTGCGCTGAGGTAGGGTCTCTGTCCTTGCTCACCGTCCTTTCTGCTTCGTCGAACCTTATGCACGGATCTTACTGTTGCTGCGTATTGGGCTCCCCTCATTCCCTTCCGTATGCATACTTCAACTTGCGTCAAATGAGTTTCAATCGGTTTCATCCCCAGGGGAATATCGCCAATCCCGCCGGCCGGGCCGCAGCCCTCCGGGGGACAGAACGATTTCCGGCTGACCTGAACAAAGACAGCCTTTACCATGGATCTGGTCCGCTCTATTGTTTTTCAATCGCGTACACCCGGCGTCCCAAAGCGGAGCTCTTCCCCCCGCGGAAACGGGCCTTGCAGCGCCATCCGCAGCCGGAAAAGAAAGATGCCCTCCGCGCCGGCGGGCTGGGAAACCGCACAAGTGTCAGCTGATTTGGGCGTTTTGATTATAGCATTTATCCACAAAAAAGGCTATACTTTATCAAATAATTTTTAAGCTTCGTCAAAAGTTGATAAAAATCGCTCGGAATACGGCGACTAATGAATTTTTTTACCGGGAAGGAGTGGGTAAAACCTGGCAGGCGCCAAAAAATCCCCGTAAATATTCGTCAAATGCAACAAAGGCGCATATAAATGTAGAAACTTAGCCAGATTTTACCTGATAAAGGAACTTGGACGACAAATCATGTAGAATGGCACAGAGCTGTGCTCTGCCGTCCGGACAGACCTCTCATCGGAGCGGCAGATACCAGGAGTTTCCTCCAGAATGTCCTCCTACAAAAAACATTTCGCCCCATATATTTGCAAGTCAAAAGGTGTCTCTCTTTCAGCGTTTCAATAAGACAAGTGCTCGCTCCTTTTCCCATCGGCGCAGCGCAAATCTCTGGTATTTTCCTCCTGTCCCGCAGTTTGGTCACATTGCATATATCCGGATAAATCACGTATATTCATTCGCGCAGAACTATACCTTTAAGTTTTTAAAGATTTCTTTCAGTATTTCTTAAGGTTTTGTCCGGTTTCAGGAATAAATAAGGTTGATTCAATATATGGCTTCCCTTATAAATATAGATAGCCTTACCGGTTACAGCAAAAAAACCGGCGCAGTCTCTTTCCACAAATTACCTCTTGACGCGGTTTGTCCATTCTATGGCCGCGCGGGCGCAGTCATGACAGGCGACTGTGAACTTGCAGAAACCGATCATCCGACAGTCGGCCGTAGAAAGACCGCCTCCGCGGACAGCCCACTCGATCCCCAGTCGTGTGCTCCCCCAAATCGTGCAAGTTATGGTATACTGTTGGAAAAGGAGGCGAGCAGCCATGCTCTATGTGACAGGCGACACCCACGGCGAATTTGAGCGCTTCGAGCCGGCCAATTTCCCGGAACAGCAGGAGATGGGCCGGGAGGACTACGTGCTCATCTGCGGCGACTTCGGCGGCGTGTGGGACGGCAGCCGCCGGGACGCCCGCAAGCTGGACCGGCTGGAGCAGCTTCCCTTCACCACGCTGTTCGTCTCCGGCAATCACGAAAATTTCGACCGTCTGGCCCGCTACCCGGTGGAGGAGTGGCAGGGCGGCCTGGTCCAGCGGCTCCGCCCCCATGTGCTCCACCTGATGCGGGGGCAGGTCTTTACCCTGGAGGGGCGCACCTTCTTCACCATGGGCGGGGCCCGCAGCCACGACGTGGAGGACGGCATCCTGGACCCCCGGGCCGATGATTTTGAGGAGCAGTACCGCCTGCTGCGGAGCATGGGCGGCCGCTTCCGGGTGGCCCACCGCACCTGGTGGCGGCAGGAGCTGCCCTCGGAGGCGGAGTACCAGGAGGCCCGGCGCAATCTGGAGCGGGTGGGCCACCGGGTGGACTACATCGTCACCCACTGTGCCCCCAATCAGGTCCTGGATGGCCTGGCCCCGGGCGAGAGCTACACGCACGACCGCCTGACCGATTTCCTGGAAGAGGTACGGCAGGCTACAACCTTCCGCCACTGGTTCTTCGGGCACTACCACGAGGACCGCCTGCTGGACGGAGGCTTCGTGCTGCTCTGGGAACAGATCGTGCGCCTGCTTTAACACGCAAAAAACAACCGGTCGCCCTGACGGGCGGCCGGTTGCCGTTTATTCGCTTTTGATGGCCTCCAGTGCCGGGATGCGCACGGCCTTGTTGGCCGGGTAATAGCCCGAGCCCAGGCCGATGAACACCGAGAACACCACCGCGAAGAGGAGGAGCCACGGCGGGATCACCGACACCCGGCTCACCTCCTCCCCGCCCACAATGGCGGGCAGGATATTTTCTGGTGAAAAGCCCAGGGATGCCAGGTTGATGACCACCGACGCGATGGCGCTGACCACGCAGCCGATGAGGCCGCCGATAAACCCGATGGCACCCGCCTCGGAGAGGAACATCACCCGGATGTCGGTGACGTAGCAGCCCAGGGACTTCATGATGCCGATCTCCCGGGTGCGCTCCGAGATGGACATGATCATGGTGTTGGTAATGCCCAGCGCCGCCACGAAGAGGGAGATGGCGCCCAGGCCGCCCAGCATCATCTGCTTCTGCCGGGCCTCCTGCTCCATGGGCTTGCGGATGCTCTCCATGGAGTCGGTGTTGTAGCCCATGGCCTTGATCTCCTTCTCCACCGGCTCCACCTGGTCGATGGCCGATACCTTCACCAGCACGGAGTTGTAGGGCACCGCCTTCTTTTTGTTGCCCTGGAGCTTGTCCAGGATCTTGCGCAGGTCGCTCAGGCTCAGAATGACGCCGTCGGAAGTCTCGCTGCCCTTGGAGTAGTCCTCCTTGGTCATCCCTACCGGGACGATGGGGATGGTGACCTTTTTGCCGTCGTTCTCGATCTCCAGGGTCATCTTCTTTTCCTTCAGCGGGTCGAAGTAGGGGGGCGGTACATTGGTCAGGTTGCCGTTTTCATCCCAATCCCCGCTCCAGCGGTCCACCATGTTCCGCCCCTCGGGGCGCATGTTGTCCTTGAAGTTGTAGGCCAGGTACTGGCCCACCACCACCTCGCCGTCCTTTTTGGCGGTGCGTCCCTCGGTGATCTGGTAGCCCAGGCGCTCCATCTCGTCGGTGTCCACGCCCACCACGCTGACCCAGTCGGCCAGATAGCGCCGCCCGGTGCCGGTGACCAGGTTGATCGTCTCCGCCTCCAGGCTCTGCTTGGGGGTCACCGCCTCCACGCCGGAGATGGTCCTCAGGCGCTTGACCAGAGCCTCGTCCAGCTTGTTCTTCCCCCGACCGCTCTGGGGGGCGTTCACCGTGATGATGGTGAGGTCTCCCATCTTGGCCAGGGTCTTTTCCTGGGATTCCTTCATGCCGATGCCCAGGGAGACCATGATGACGATGGAGCAGCAGCCGATGAACACGCCCAGGACCGTGAGGAAGGTGCGGGATTTGCGGCGCAGCAGGTTCTGCACACACATGCGGAAGAGGTCATTGGGGCGCATGGCTCAGTCCTCCCCGCCGGGCGCGTTGTTGGAGCCCTCGTCGCCCCAGTCATCCCAGCTCTCCTCCCCGGCGTCCGCCTTGGCGGCCTTCTTCCGGCGGATGAGGAACACGGCCAGAGCCAGCACCGCCAGGCCTCCGCCAACCGCAGCCACCCACACCCAGGGGAAGGAATTGCCCTCGTCCACGTTGAAGTCCTCATCGGAGAAATCGGGGGGAACGAACTCCTCGGCCTGGAAGGTCAGGGGGAACTCCCGGGTCTTGATCTGCTGGTCGGCGTCCTCGTAGCTCACCTTCAGCACCACTTTGATCTCGCCGGCCTGGTTGGGGGTGAGGGCGAAGCCGATGCTGCCGTTGGTGCCGGCGGTGATGTTGCCCAGGTACTGCACCCGGGAGGGGGTGTCCACCCCGTCACCCTCCACGGTGGCCTCCACGTTGGCGATGTCGTCCTTGCCCTTGTTGACATAAGTCAGCAGGATCTCCACCTCTTCGCCCACCGTGGTCTGCTCCGGGGGCACGGGGGTGTTGATCTGGAAGCGGTCGGGCTGGTAGACCGGAATGGAGATCTTGATGTCGGAGGTGGCCTGGGTGCGCTTGCCGCCGTCCACATACTCGTATTTGAAGCCCACCGACACGCTCTGGGCCCCGCTCTTGCTGGTGGGCACGGTGCGCATGGGCACATCCTGCTTCTGGGTGCCGCCGGCGGACAGGGCGCGGTAGAAGAAGGTGTTGGTGCTGCCGTCCATGGCGAAGCTCTCGCCGCCGTCCACAGTGACCACCAGATTCTCGATGGCCACCTTACCGGTGTTCTCAAAGGTGAAGGAGAGGGGGAAACGGCTGCCCGCCGCCACCGAGGTCTCGCCGTAGGTGAAGCCCCGGATGACCACGTTGGGCACCGACGTGTCGGTCTTTTCGGTGACATTGGCCACCAGGTTCACCTTGTCGGAGGCGGTGGCCTGGGTCATGGCCTCGCCGTTGTAATAGGTGTATTTCAGCTCCGTGCTCAGGGACTGGTTGGCGGAGGTGATCTCCCCCACCGCCTTGACCTGGACGGCCACGCTCTGGCTCTGGCCCGGCTCGATGTCGGACAGGAGGAAGGAGGAGGAGTCGTTGAGGAGCATGAGGGCCTCCGAGGTGGACACCCCCAGCACGGGGGAGACCAGCTTGGTGGTGCCCTTGTTCTGGAAGGTCAGGGTGACGGTGGCGCTCTCCCCCGCCGAGAGGGGCTTGGACATGGGGGAGCGGGTGAGGATCACCACGGGCTGGGGCACGCTCTCCTTGCCCTGGGCGGGGATGCCCACCCGGTCGGAGGCGGTGGCCTGGGTGAGCATGCCGCCGTTGTCGTAGCTGAACTTCAGCTCAGTGCTCAGGGCCTGGCTGGTGGAGGCCAGGTCCTTGGCGGCCTGGATGCGCACGGTGACGTTCTGGCTCTTGCCGGGCTCAATGTCCTTCAGGAGGAAGGTGGAGGTGTCGCTGAGGAGGAGCAGGGAGTCCGATGGGGTCACCGCCAGCACCGGGGAGACCAGCTTGGTGGTGCCGCCGTTGCGGATGGTGAGGACCACGTCCAGGATCTGGCCGGGGGCCACGGGAGCGTCGATGGGGGAGCGGGTCACCACCACCGGAGGCTGGGGCACGCTCTCCCGGCCCAGGGCAGGGATGGAGACCTTGTCGGTGACGCTGCCCTGGACGGTGGAGATGTTGTTGTAGTAGTTGAATTTCAGCTCCACGCCCAGAGACTGGGCGGGGGTGGCGATGGTGCTGGCTCCCTTGACCTTCAGCTTGACGCTGACGGTCTTTTTCCCGCCGATCTCATCCAGCACGAAGGAGGAATTGCCCCCCTCAATGATGAGGCCGTCGGTGGGGGTGAAGGTGGCCACGGCGGACTTGAGCTTGGTGTTGCCGAGGTTGCGGAAGTAGACGGTGACGTCCACCGTCTGTCCGGCCTCGATGGGCTTGTCCAGGTCGCTGCGCGAGATGACCACCATGGGCGCCGGGGCGGCGTCGGGGGTGGAGGGGATCTCGGGGGCGGGCTGGGGGGCCTCGTAGACCACCGCCTCGGTGATGGTGACCTCCATGGTCTGGTAGGACCCGGCGTCGCCGGCCTTGCCCACCTGGAGGCGGAGGGTCTGGCCCACGCCCTTGTAGGTCACGCCGGTGAGGGTCACCTGGTACACCAGGGGCTTGCCGGGCTCGGAGGTGCGCTGGACCGAGACGCTGCCGCCGGTGAAGCTGTCGTCCAGCTTGGTGATGTCCAGGGTGCCCGGGTCCTCCGCGCCGGTGCCGTCGCCGGTGTCCTTGATGGAGACGGCGAGGTTGACGGTGGTCCCCTTGGTCACGCTGCCCACCGTCTTGCCCGCGGAGTCGGTGACGGTATAGCCGGTGATGTAGAGGTTGCCCGTGTCGGCGGCCAGGGCCGCGGGCACCAGCCCCAGCAACAGGGCCAGCAGGAGCAGGGCACTGCCGCCCCGCCGGAAGAACTCACGCTTCATAGGTCTTGCGCTCCTTTTTCTGATTGACTTCGTTTCGCACGATTTCGCCGTCGATGAGGGTCACGATGCGGTCGGCATAGGCGGCCATCTCCGGATCGTGGGTGACCAGGATGATGGTCTGGTGGTAGTCCCGGGCAAAGGAACAGATCATGTTCATGATCTCCACGGTGGTCTTGGAGTCCAGGTTGCCGGTGGGCTCGTCGGCAAAGACCACGTCGGGCCGGGCGATGAAGGCCCGGGCGATGCCCGCCCGCTGCTGCTGGCCGCCGGACATCTGGCCGGGGAAGTGGTCCAGCCGGTGGGCCAAACCCACCCGGGTGAGCAGCTTCCGGGCCGCCGCCTCCCGCTGCTCCCGGGGCACGCCCCGGAACATGAGGGGCATAGCCACGTTCTCGGTGGCGGTCAGGTTGGGCAGCAGGTTGTAGGACTGGAACACAAAGCCCAGATGCTTTTGCCGGAAGGCGGCCAGCTGGTTCTCGCTCAGGCGGGAGATGGGCACGCCGCCGATGCGCACCTCCCCCCGGGTGGGCTTCTCCATCCCGGCCAGCTGGTTGAGCAGGGTGCTCTTACCCGAGCCGGAGGTGCCGAAGATGCAGCAGATCTCCCCCCGCATGACGTTCAGATTGATCCGCTTCAGGGCCACCACCGTCTCGTCGCCGATGGGGTACTCCTTGCGGATGTTTTTGACCTCGATGATGGGGCGGCTGCGCAGGTCCGATGGGTTCATACGGTCTGCCCCCTTTCTGCTGGACAGAATACGCCTCCATCCTTCAAGCCCCCTGTGCCGCCCTTTAAGATTTCGAAAGGAAGCATACAGAAAGCGCCCCCGGACCGCATACGGTCCGGGGGCGCCCAGCGTGTCGAACTTGTTCGACACGCTTCTCAAACATGCAAGCATGTTTTCGAGAGGGATGCAGGCCGCCGCGCGCATGGCCCAAAGGGCCACACACTTACGGCCTGAGAAGAGTGTTTTCCGACGTACACGCCGCCGGAAAACACGATTACCCCTCTTCCGCCGTCTGCGGACGGCGGAACTCTGCGAGGCTCTTGCAGCACAAATCGCAGAAATACAATTTACCAACAATCCGGGGGCGCTTTTTAGTGTTCCTCCGGTTTGGTCTGCCCCTCCAGCGGGAGGCGCAGGATGAATTCGGTGCTCCGCCCGAAGGTGGGGCGGGGGTTGAGCTCGATGGTGCCGCCGTGCTTCTCGATAATGCGCCGGGTGATGGCCAGACCCAGGCCGCTGCCCTTACCGGATCGGGCGTCGCTGCCCACCACAAAGGGCTCGAAGATGTACTTCGCCCGCTCGGGCGGGATGCCCGCGCCGTTGTCGGCCACCCGCAGCACCGCCTTGCCCTCCGCCACCTCCAGGTCGAAGAAAAGCACGGTGCCCAGGCGGTTGTGCCGCAGGGCGTTGGAGAGGAGGTTGTCCAGCACCCGGCGGAACTGCATCTCGTCCAGCTCGCAGGGCACCGGCCGCTCGGGGATGGACACCTCCAGCGTAAACCCGGCCAGGTCGACCTCGTCGTACTTGCCCGCCAGGTATTCCCGCAAAAATTCCCCCAGGTCGGTGCGCGCCTGCCGGAGAACGAACTCCGGGTGCTCCACCTTGCTGTACTCGTGGAAGGCGTTGACCAGCTCGGTGAGGGTCTCCGCCTTGGCCTGGATGGCCCGGAGATACCGCTCCTGCTCCTGAGGGGGCACCTTGCCGTCGCAGATGGCATCGATGTACCCGGCGATGACGGTGATGGGGGTTTTCAGATCGTGGGAGATGTCGGCGATGAGCTTCTGCCGCCCCTCGTCCAGGCGGCGGCGCTCCGCCTCGCTCTCGGCCAAGCGGTCGGAGAAGCGGTCGAAGCTCTCCCCGATGCGCCGGATCTCCCGGGTACCGCCGCAGTCCCCCACCCGCACCAGCCGTCCCTCAGTCTGGGAGGCCACGGCGTCATTGAGCCGCCGGAGGGGCCGGCCGATCTTCCGGCTCAGCCACCAGATGAAGGCCGCCGTGGTCAGCAGATAGAGGGGGACAAACAGGAGCCAGATCCGCCAGGACTCGTCGTAGCTGCGGAAATAGTCGGCGTCGCTGATGTACATCTCCCGGAAGAGAGCGGTACGGGTCTCTCCCGACTGGTCGGTGAAGTCCAGCCGGGTCACCTCGCTGCCCTCGTAGCGCCGCCCGGACAGCAGGGCATACTCCTCCGCCGTGTAGCCGGTGCGCCCGTCCCCCAGGCCGCCGAACACCACCTGGTAATCCTCGTCCAGGGCCATAACCTTCACCGCCTCCGATGCGCTCTCGGTGTAGGTGTGCAGCACCAGCAGATAGCGGGGCCCGCTCCCATTGCCCGCCACATCGTAGGAGTCGATGAGCCGGGTGGAGCCGTAGGCCCGGATGCAGGAGAGCTCCCCCGGGGTGTACCAGGCGTCAAAATCGTCCCGGGAGGCGTAGAGGAGCTTCCCCTCCCCGTCGTACACCGCCAGGGCCCCGTTGTCCCCCAGCAGGCGCTCCAGGCGCTGGTAGTCCCCCTCTTCCAGAGCGGAATCGGTGCGCACGCTCTCCCAGTCCACCGGGTAGTACAGCCGGTAGATGCGGTTGTTCCACAGCAGGAAGAGCCCCGCCGCGATGGTCAGCAGCGTCAGGGTAAAGAGGAGATAGTTCCGGGCCAGAAGGCCGAAAAGGCTCCCGCTCAATTGTTTATTTTTCAAGCTTGTACCCCAATCCCCGCACGGTGATGATGTAACGGGGGTTCTTCGGATCGTCCTCGATCTTCTCCCGCAGCTTGGAGATGTGGACCATCATGGTGTTGTCGTCCCCCTCGAAATAGGTGCCGATGGCCCCCTCATAGAGCTGGATCTTGGTAAAGATCCGCCCCGGCGAGCGCATGAAGAGGGCCAGGATCTTGTACTCCATGGGGGTGAGGAGGATGGTCTGTCCCCCCTTGGTGAGCTGGAAGCTGGCGGTGTCCAGCGTCAGGTCCCGGACGGTGAGGGTGTCCCCCGCCGTGCGGGCCGCCCGGCGGAGCTGGGCCTTCACCCGGGCCACGATCTCCACCGGGTTGAAGGGCTTGGCGATGTAGTCGTCCGCCCCCAGATTCAGCCCCAGGATCTTGTCGTTGTCCTGGCTCTTGGCCGAGAGGATGAGGATGGGCACCTCGCTGAACTTCCGCAGGGCCCTCGTCAGCTCGAAGCCGTTCATCTGGGGCATCATCACATCCAGAATGGCCATGTCCGGCGTCTCCTCCCGGGCCAGCTCCAGCGCCCGGGCCCCGTTGTCGGCCTCCAGCACCCGGTAGCCCTCGCCCTCCAGGTACAGCCGCAGCAGACCGCGGATGTCGGCGTCGTCCTCGGCGATCAAGATCACAGCGCTCACAAGCAGCGCCCCCTTCCCTTTCTTGGTGGCCCCATTGTATCAGATTTTCCACACAGGGCAAAGGGCGTGTGGAAAAAAACCGTCTTTCTTTGCAAATATTAAGGTTCCATACAGTGTCTTTACAGAAGGAGGCGGTATCATAGAACCACAACCTGGCCGGACGGCGGAAAGGAGCGATCCCATGTTTCAGATCCCCCATCTTCTGGTCCTCCTGGCAGCAGCACTGTCCACGGCGCTGACCGGCCTCTGGGCCGCTGAGGCCTCCCGGGCGCAGGTGGAGCAGGTCCTGAAGCTCTGTGTCGTTCTGGCCGTGTGCTTCGATCCGGTCTACTGGCTCTGGGAGCTGCGGCACTTCGGGCATATCAACCCCGCCACCACCCTGCCGCTGTATCTCTGCTCCCTCTTCTGGCTGCTCCTCCCCGTTGCGGTCTTTGCCCGCCGGGAGATCTTGCGCCAGATGGCCGCCGCCACCGTCTGCACCATCGGCCTGTTGGGCGGCGTGCTGGGGCTGATCTTCAATGTGTATCTCAACCAGTACCCCTTTTTCAGCTTCGTCCCGGTGCGCAGCCTGCTCTATCACCTTCTGATGGTGCTCACCGCCTGTATCCTGTGGGTCAGCGGCTACTACCGCCCCCAGCCCCGGGACCGCCTGCTGTGCTTCGTGCCGGTGGGTGCGCTGGTGGGGATCAGCCTGGTGCTCAACCGCCTGTTCGGCTGGGACTACTGCTACACCGCCGGCGGACCGGGCACCCCCTTTGAGCGCCTGAGCGCCGTGCTCCCCCGGGGTCTTTTCCTGGTGGTGCTGTATGGCGGGCTTCTGCTCCTCATCCAGGTGCTCTTCTACCGCCCCTTCCTGCGGCGGCGTTTCTTCTGATACCGATCCACTCCGCTGTACCGGCGGCGGGGTGTTCTCCTCTTTTCATTCCCCCTCTCTTCTCACATGCGCACGAAGGGCCCTGCCAACTGGCAGGGCCCTTCGTGTTTGTTTCGTTACCGCAGGAGATCCTGGCGGTTGACATATTTAGTGTGGAGGAGCTTGTGGGCCAGGGGGCTGTTGGGCTCGCCCAGGTAGTTCTCATAGATCCAGGTGATGGCCGGGTTCTCATGGGACTGGCGGATGGGCAGGTCCTTCTCCGCCCGGTAGATGGCCTCCTTCCGGGCCTCCACCTTCTTCCACGTGCGGGGGGCATTGCCGCCGCCGCCGATGCAGCCGCCGGGGCAGGCCATGATCTCAATGAAGTGATAGGGGCTCTTGCCGGTGCGGATCTGGTCCAGCAGCTTCTTGGCGTTGGTCATGCCGTGGGCCACGGCCACCTTGACCACGGTGCCGTCCAGGTCCACCGCGGCCTCCTTCACGCCCTCAAAGCCCCGGACGGGCTCATACTCCAGGCGCTCCATGGGCCGGCCGGTGACCACGGTGTGGACGGTGCGCAGGGCGGCCTCCATGACGCCGCCGGTGGCGCCGAAGATGAGGCCGGCGCCGCTGCCCAGGCCGAAGGGGTCGTCAAAGGGGGTTTCGGGGAGGTCCGAGAAGCAGATGCCGCCGGACTGGATCATCCGGGCCAGCTCCTGGACGGTGAGGGCGTAGTCCACGTCCTGATAGCCGCTGTCCTTCATCTCAGAGCGCTTGCACTCGAACTTCTTGGCGGTACAGGGCATGATGGACACGCTGCAGATATCCTTGGGGTTAAGCCCCGCCCGCTCGGCGAAGCAGGTCTTGATGAGGGCGCCGAACATCTGCTGGGGGGACTTGGCGGTGGAGAGGTGGCGGGTGTACTCGGGGGCGTAGGTCTCGCAGTACTTCACCCACGCCGGGCAGCAGGAGGTGACCATGGGCAGGGGGCCCTCCCCCTTCAGGCGGCGGAGGAGCTCAGTGCCCTCCTCCATGATGGTCAGATCCGCCGAGAAGTCGGAGTCGAACACATAGTGGAAGCCCAGGCGCTTGAGGGCGGTGACCAGCCGGCCGGTGCTGACGGTGCCGGGCTCCTCGCCCAGGGCCTCGGCCAGGGTCACCCGCACCGACGGGGCCACCTGGACCACCAGGGTCTTGCCCACGGTGATCTGCTGGTAGATGTGGCCGGTGTCGTCGTGGATGGTGAGGGCGCCGGTGGGACAGACCTGGACGCACTGGCCGCAGTTGATGCAGCTGGTGTCGGCCAACTTCTTCCCATAGGGGGTGGTGACGATGGTGTGGAAGCCCCGGTTCTCCTTGTCCATGATGTGCAGGCCCTGGACCTTCTCGCAGGCCTCCACGCAGCGCATGCACAGGATGCACTTCTGGTGGTTGCGCCGGATGGAGGGGGAGCTGTTGTCCTCGGGGGTGGCGCGCAGCTCCAGGTCGTAGGAGATGGGCTTGTACATGCCCACATCCTGGGCCACCTTCTGGAGCTCGCACCGGCCGCTCTTCTGGCAGACCAGGCAGTTCTGGGGGTGGCGGGCGAAGATGAGGGACAGAATGTTCTTCCGGGCCAGCAGCACCTTGGGGGAGGCGGTGTGGACCACCATGCCCTCGGCCACGGGGGTGGAGCAGGCGGTGGGCAGGAGGGTCTGGCCCTCCACCTCCACCACGCAGATGCGGCACACCGCCTTGACCTGCTGGTCCTCGTGGTAGCACAGGGTGGGGATGCTGATATTGGCCTGCCGGGCCGCGTCCAGGATGGTGGTCCCCTCCTCCACGCAGACGGCCTGGTGGTCGATGGTGAGATGGATCATTTCCGGTGGCCTCCTTCCTGAGCGCAGACGGGACAGAAGTCCTTGTCGATGTGGTGGAGATACACGTCGCGGAAGTTCTGGATGCCGGACAGCACCGGCACGGCGGTGGAGTGGCCCAGGCCGCACAGGGAGGTGGTGCGCAGGGTCCAGGCCAGGGACTCGATGCTCTCCAGGTCCCGGATGGTGCCGTGGCCCTCGCTGATGCGCCGCACCAGGTTATAGAGCTGGGTGCCGCCCTCCCGGCAGGGGGTACACTTGCCGCAGGACTCGTCCCGGAAGAAGTCCAGGTTGTTCAATACGATGTCCACCACGCAGTTGGAGTCGTCGATGACCAGGATCGTACCACAGCCCAGGCGGCCGCCGGAGGCGGACACCGTGTCGATGTCCAGGGCCATGTCGATCTGGCTGGCGTTGATGATGGCGCCGGAGGTACCACCGGTCTGGACGGCCAGCAGCTCCCGCCCGTTGGGGATGCCGCCGCAGACGTCGTAGATGAGGTCCTTCAGGTTGACGCCCATGGGGAACTCAAAGATGCCCCGGCGGTTCACGTTGCCGCAGATGGTGAAGAGCTTGGTGCCGGGGCTGTTGTCGGTGCCGATGCTCCGGTACCAGTCGGCACCGTTCTTGAGGATGGGCGGGAGATTCGCCAGGGTCTCCACGTTGTTGAGCATGGTGGGCTTGCCGAAGAGGCCCTTCAGGCTGGGGAAGGGCGGGCGGAACCGGGGCTCGCCCCGCTTGCCCTCGATGGACTCGAACAAAGCGGTCTCCTCGCCGCAGACGTAGGCGCCCGCGCCGGAGCGGAATTTGATTTCAAAGTCAAAGCCGGAGCCCAGAATGTCCTTGCCGATGTAGCCCAGCTTCTTGGAGCTGAGGAGGGCCTTCTCCAGGGTGGGCATCAGGTAGGAGTACTCGGCCCGCAGATAGATGAAGCCCACATGGGCGTCCACCGCCCGGGCGGCGATGGCCATGCCCTCGAAGATGGCGCAGGGGTCGCTGGAGAGGAGGATGCGGTCCTTGTTGGTGCCCGGCTCACCCTCGTCGGCGTTGCAGACGATGTAGCGCACCGGGTCGTCGGCGTGGTAGGTGAATTCCATCTTGCGGAAGGTGGGGAAGCCCGCGCCGCCCCGGCCCCGCAGTCCGGCCTTTTTCACCACTTCAATGATCTCCTCGGGGGACATGGCCAGGGCCTTGCGCAGGCCCTCATAGCCGCCGGCGTCCACATAGTCCTGGGCCTCAGTGGCGCGGATCTTGCCCCGGTTCTTTAACAGCACATGCAGCTCTTCCATTACTCCACATCCTCCCGAATATAGCGTTTGATGAGCTCACGGGCGCTCTCGGTGTTCAGATTGCCATAGGCGCGGTCGTTGATCATCACGGCGGGGGAGCTGTCGCACAGGCCCAGGCACGGGCAGTACTCCAGGGTGAAACGCCCGTCGGGGGTGGTCTCTCCCATGCGGATGCCCAGCTGGTCCTCGATGGCCAGCACCACTTCCCGGGCGCCCCGGACATGGCAGGGGGCGCTCTTGCACATGCGCACGATGTACTTGCCCCGGGGCTTCACCGACAGCATGGCGTAAAAGGTGACGAAGCTGTACACCTGCGTCAGGGTGATGTTCATCTCCCGGGCGATGACCTGGGCCACCTCCTCGGAAAAGGCGGGGACGATCTTCTGGACCCGGGTGATGACCTTCATCAGCATCTCCGGCCGGTCCCGGTAGGGGGCGGCGATCTCCGCCACCTCCACCAGCAGGGAGGCCGGGGTCTTGTAACTGTACCGCTCTTGCTCCATGTTCATCCTCCTCATGCGGCGCCCGCGGGGCGGGGCAGCTATATTAAACGCATCAGTTCACATCCAAGAACCATTATACCAAGATATTCCCAGAATGCAATACAGGGAGCAAAAGTAGTTTTTTTAACATACAAGTTAGAAAAATAACAATATTCCGGGCGCAAAAACGCCGCCCCCTTCGATACCGGCAGGGGGCGGCGTTTCCATCATACGGTAAAATAGCGTTTCAGGTCCACAGGGGCAAAGATGCCCTTCTCGGTGACCACTCCGTCGCAGAGCTTGGGTGGCGTCACGTCGAAGGCGGGGTAATACCCCTTCACCCCGGGGAGGGTGGTGCGGGTCCCCAGGGCGTCCATGGCCAGGTCCGGGTCCCGCTCCTCGATGACCACCGAGGACAGGTCCGGGTGGCTGGGGTTGGGGGAGCCGGTGACCAGGTAGGGGATGCCCCAGTAGCGGGCGGCCAGGGCGATCTGGAAGGTACCCACCTTGTTGACAATGTGGCCGTCCAGGGTGATGATATCGGCCGCCGAGGTGAAGAGGTCCACCCCCTTCTTCTCCATCACATAGGCGGGCATGTTGTCGGTGATGACCGTCACGTCGAAGCCCATGTCCCGGGCTACGCTGGCGGTGAGCCGGGCGCCCTGGAAATAGGGCCGGGTCTCAGGGCAAATCAGCTTCACGTCGCTCCCCCGCCGCCGCAGCTCCCGCAGGAGGGTGCCCACGATGGTCTCGGCGAAGCACTGGGTCATGATGGTGCCGTTGTGGGGAATCTGGTCGGCCAGATAGCCCGCCACGGCGGTGTAGCGGAGGTAGTTCTCATTGATCTGGGCCAGGGCGTTCCTCTGGAGGGCCTCCACCAAGGCGAGGCCGCTCTTCCCCTCCGCCAGAGCCTGCCGGGCCACGTTCAGCGCCCGCTCGGTGATCCGCCCCATCTTGGCGGCGGTGGTGGGCCGGGCGTGGGAGAGGGTGTAGGCCGCCTGCTCCAGGAAGGCGAGGACCTCCTCCTCCCCTCTGTCCCGCACCTCCCAGGCCGCCAGAGCCATGCCCATGGCCGCGGCCAGGAAGGGCCCGCCGCTCTGGGTCACCATGTCGGCGATGGCCTGGGCCACCTCCTCGTGGCGGCGGCAGGTGACGTACTCCACCCGGATGGGGTAGATGCGTCGGTCCAGGATGCGCACCGCGCCGTCCTCGTACCAGGCCACGTTCTCATAGCGCAGCAGGAAGCCGATGCCCTCATCGGCCCGCTCCAGTTTCATTTCTCCCATCTCAGCGCCCCCTCATGGCGGCAATGTCCGCCTCACTCATGGTGACGATGGGCCCGTGGCCCATGGCGATGGAACAGATCCGGGCCGCGTCCTCGATGTACACCGCCCGCAGGTGGGCCTGCTCCAGGTCCTTGCCGATGGCCAGCACGCCGTGGTTGGCCAGCAGGCACCCGTACCGCTCCTTCAGCACCGCCACCGCGCCGGTGCCCACCGCCTCGGTGCCGGGGAGGGCGAAGGGAGCCAGGGGCACGTCGCCCCCCAGGAAGGGCACCATTTCAATCAGAATGGTGGGGATGCCGGTGTTGTTCACCGCAAAGGCAGTGGCATAGGGGCTGTGGGTGTGGACCACCGCGCCCACCTCGGGCTTCTCCCGATAGAGGGCCGCGTGCATCCGCCACTCGCTGGAGGGTTTATGGGGGCCCTCCAGGACGGTGCCGTCCAGCCGGAGGACCATGATGTCCGCCTCCGTCATGGTCTCATAGGGAATCGAGGAGGGGGTAATGACCATCACGTCCTGCTCCGGGTCGTAGACGCTCAGGTTGCCGCTGGTACCGGCAAAGAGATGCTCGGCATAGGACTGGCGGCTCCAGGCGCAGACCGCCTCCTTCATGGCCTGTACTGTCATGTGGTTCATCCTTTCTGTGTTCACGGCGGACCAGCGCCGCCGGATTTCTTGTCCTCTTCTCCTCTTTATGGTATCGTAAGATGGACCGCTTGACAAGAAGGAGGACGCCGTCATGGCCTATACGTACCAGTTCTTTCAGGAGAGCGCCGACTATCTGCGCGCCCGCGTACCCTTTACCCCCGACACCGCCATTGTGCTGGGCTCCTGCCTGGGGCCCTTCGCCCAGAACATCCAGGACCCCATCGTCATCGACTACGCCGACATCCCCAACTTTCTCCTCTCCACCGTGGCCTCCCACGCCGGGAAGCTGATCTTCGGCACGGTGGGTGGCAAGAAGGTAGTGTGCATGTCGGGCCGCTTCCACTCCTATGAGGGATATGACTTCGAGCAGCTGGTCATCCCCATCCGGGTCCTGAAGCTGCTGGGGGTGGAGCGGGTCATCCTCACCAATGCCTCCGGCGGAGTGAACACATCTTACCGCCCGGGGGATATCATGGTGATTTCCGACCACATCAAGCTCAACGGCCCCAGCCCCCTCCGGGGCCCCAATGTGGAGGAGTTCGGGCCCCGGTTCTTCGACGTGTCCCGGATGTACACCCCCGAGCTGCGGGAGCTGGCCCTCCGCTGCGCCCAGGACAGCCCCCTCACCTTCCACGAGGGCGTGTACATGTTCTTCCCCGGCCCTCAGTTCGAGACGCCCGCCGAGATCCGGGCCGCCCGCATTCTGGGGGCCGACGCAGTGGGCATGTCCACCGTCACCGAGGCTCTCACCGCCGCCCACTGCGGCCTCCCGGTGCTGGCCCTGGCCGTCATCACCAACATGGCCGCGGGCGTCACCCCCGGTCCCGTCACCGGCGAGGAGGTGGACGACACCGCCGCCCTCATCGCCGGGCCCTTCTCCGCCTATCTGGAGCGCCTGGTGGCCGCGCTGTAAAATCGTGCCCGCCCCCTTGACAGTCCAATATCTTAGTGATATCATTTTAATATCAAATAAAGGAGGCGGTCCGAAATGAAAGAGACCATCCTGACCAATAAGAAGCACGGTATGCCGGTGCTGCTCCTGGTGCTGGTGCTGTACATCGCCAGCATCGCGGGGTGCATCTGGTCGGCCATCGCCCTGGAAGGCGGCGCGGGCGCTCCCGTGGTGGCGTTTCTGGTGGTGACCATCGTATGGATGAGCCTGGGCTGGATCTTCCTGTGCGGCCTGAAGGTATTGAAACCCCAGGAGGCCCTGGTCCTCACCCTCTTCGGCAAATACATCGGCACCCTGAAGGGCGAGGGCTTCTACTACGTGAACCCCTTCTGCTCGGCAGTGAATCCGGCGGCCGGCACCCGGCTGAAGCAGAGCGGCGACGTGGATGGCGCCCAGGGCACTTCTCCCCTCAGCGTCAACGGCGCGGTGAACCTGGCCATCTCCAAGGAGGCCTCGGGGAAAAAGGTCTCCCTGAAGATCATGACCCTCAACAACAACCGCCAGAAGATCAACGACTGCCTGGGCAATCCCGTGGAAATCGGCATCGCCGTCATGTGGCGGGTGGTGGACACCGCCAAGGCGGTGTTTGACGTGGACAATTATAAGGAATACCTCTCCCTCCAGTGCGACAGCGCCCTGCGGAACATCGTGCGCATCTATCCCTACGACGTGGCCCCCAATGTGGACACCACCGGCGACGGTGTAGCCGACGAGGGCAGCCTCCGGGGCTCCAGCGAGGTGGTGGCCGGGCGCATCAAGGACGAGATCCAGCAGAAGGTGGCCCAGGCCGGTCTGGAGATCATCGAGGCCCGCATCACCTATCTCGCCTACGCGCCGGAGATCGCCGCCGTCATGCTCCAGCGTCAGCAGGCCAGCGCCATCATCGACGCCCGGAAGATGATCGTGGACGGGGCCGTGGGCATGGTGGAAATGGCCCTGGAGCGGCTCAATGAAAACCAGGTGGTGGAGCTGGACGAGGAGCGGAAGGCCGCCATGGTCTCCAACCTCCTGGTGGTCCTGTGCGGCAACCGGGACGCCCAGCCCATCGTGAACTCCGGGAGTCTGTACTAATGGCCGCCGACGGCAAGAAGCAGGTGCCCCTGCGCCTGTCGCCCAAGCTGTACGCCGCCATCGCGGCCTGGGCCGAGGACGATTTCCGCTCGGTAAACGGCCAGATCGAGTATCTGCTCACCGAGTGCGTCCGCCAGCGGAAAAAGAACGGCAGTCCCATCCCCACCGAGCTGGACGTGCCGCCGGAGCTGGACCTGAAATAGTACCGAGGAGCGCGCCCTGTCCGGCGCGCTCCTTTATTTCTCTTTCCCCTACCTACTGTCCTGTTTTATCGGGTTTTTTGATAATATTTGTGACTTCTGCCCCGCCATGTTACAATGTCTGCTGAACAATCTGGAAAACAGGAGATGGAACTATGGCGGAAGTCAAGAAGATCCGCGGCGTCTGCGGTATGTGCCCCGATAAATGCGACATCATCGCCACGGTGGAGGACGGCCGGCTGGTGAAGGTGGAGCCCGATCCCGACTCTCCCCGGGGCCACGTCTGCCCCCGGGGCGCGCTGTCCCCCAAAATCGTCCACTCGGACAAGCGGGTGCTCCACCCCCTCATCCGGGACGGTGAAAAGGGCAGCGGCAAGTTCCGCCAGGCCACCTGGGAGGAGGCCTTCGACTATGTGGGCGAGCGCCTGCGGGCCGTCATGGACCAGTACGGCCCCGACGCCGTGGCCTCTTACTTCGGCGGCAGCGCCCGGGAGGACTGCAACATGCGCTGCCTCTCCTTCACCCGGGAACTGGGCTCGGTGAGCGGCTTCTCCTGCTCCTCCACCTGCAATTTCTCCTCCAATGTGCTCACGCCCCTCTCCACCATGGGCGTGCGCACCCCGGACCTTCTCCACGACGTGGACCGCTGCGACATCGTGTTTTTGTGGGGCAAGAACCCCGCCACCGACTCCGGCCCCCTGGTCTATGACCGGGCCATCCGCCGGGCCAAGGAGCGGGGCGCCAAGCTGATCGTCATCGACCCCCGGGGCGAGGTGTACCAGGACCTGGCCGACTGGTGGGTCCCCGTCCTCCCCGGCTCGGACGGCGCGCTGGCCATGGCCATGCTGAAGATTATCATCGAGGAGGACCGCTACGACCACCATTTCGTGGAGCAGTTCACCCGGGGCTTTGAGGAACTGCGGGCCTATCTCGCCACCCTCACCCTGGAGCAGTGCTCTTCCTGGTGCGGCGTGCCGGTGGCCGACATCCGCGCCCTCACCGACCTCTTCTGCAGCACCGAGAAAATCGCCCTGGTGTCCTACACCGGCCTGGAGTACCAGTGCAGCGGCGTGCAGAACAACCGGGCCATGCAGACCCTCTGGGCCATCACCGGCAAGCTGGACGTGGAGGGCGGCATGCGCTTTGCCGGCGACCACTTCCCCACCGTCCCCCTGGGCCCCAAGGACCCGGAGCGCAAACCGGCGGGCTATGACCGCTATCCCCTCTTCTCCCGCATCCTGGGCCAGGGCCAGTTCGCCGAATTCCCCAAGGCGGTGCTGGAGGGCGATCCCTACCCCATCCGGGCGCTGATCCTCTGCGCCTGCTCCCCCGCCGTCACCTACCCTAATCAGGCCATGTGGCACGAGATCTACAAAAAGCTGGACTGCCTGGTGGTGCTGGAGCGCTTCATGACCGAGGACGCCAAGTACGCCGATGTGGTCCTCCCCGCCACCACCCTCTTTGAAAATCAGTCGGTCATCGCCATCCCCGGCGGCAAAAAGATGCGCAACCGCATCGTGGAACCCCAGGGGGAGACCAAGTGCGACGTGTTCATCTTCCAGGGCATCGCCCAGCGTCTGGGCATCGGGGACCGCTTCCCCAAGAACGACGAGGAGCTGGAGCTGTGGATGGTGAACGGTGACCGGGACTATCTGGCCGCTCTGAAGGCCAGCCCCTACGGCATCGTGAAGAAGCCCTGTCTGGACCTGCGCAAGTACGAGACCGGCCAGCTCCGGGCCGACGGCGTCCCCGGCTTCCCCACCCCGTCGGGCAAGTTCGAGATTTCCTCGGTCTACCTGGAGGAGTGCGGCTACACCGGCTATCCCCAGTACCACGACGTGCGGGACGTGCCCGGCATGGACGGCGCGCCCGGAGAGTATCCCTTCCTCCTCACCACCGCTGCCCGCAACAACTTCCGCTTCAGCTCCTTCGGCGCCAACCTGCCGGAGATCGCCAAGGTGTACCCCACCCCCACCCTGGACCTGTCCCCCGAGGACGCGGAAAAGCTGGGCATCCGGGAGGGAGACGCCGTGACGGTGGAGACCCGGTTCGGCAAAAAGACCTATCCCGCCCGCCTCTGCCCCATGAAGTCCGGCGCGGTCCATGTGCCCTACGGCGGCGGCTCCTCCTACATGCCCCCCGCCTGGCGGGACGGCAACGTCAACGACATCTGCAGCTTTGACTACCGGGACCCCCTGTCCGGCTTCCTGCTGTTCAAGTCCCTCCCCTGCAAGGTGTACCCCGGCGGAACCCTGCCGGACGAAAACAAATAAAGTGAGGTCGATGACATGAAGCAGCATTCCCGCCGGTACGGCAAATGGATCTTCCTGGCCGTACTGGTCGTGATCGTGGCGGTGTGCGCCACGGTGCCCGCCCTCCGCGCCTGGTTCAGCTCGGTGTTTGCCCTGCTGTCCTCCATGAACGTGGAGCAGGTGGTGGAGTACATCCGGGGCTACGGTCCCTGGGCCGCCGCCATCTCCTTCTTCCTGATGGTCCTCCAGTCGGTGGCCGCCCCCATCCCCGCGTTCCTGCTCACCTTCGCCAACGCCGCCATCTTCGGCTGGTGGAAGGGCGCTATCCTCTCCTGGAGCAGCGCCATGGCCGGCGCGGCGGTGTGCTACTTCATCGCCCATGTGCTGGGCCGCGACGCGGTGGAGCGCCTGGCCTCCCGCACCGCGCTGGCCTCGGTGGACGTGTTCTTCGAGCGCTACGGCAAGCACGCCATCCTCATCTGCCGCCTGCTGCCCTTCGTGTCCTTTGACCTGGTGAGCTATGCCGCGGGCCTGACCGGCATGGGCTTCTGGGGCTTCTTCGTGGCCACTGGCGTGGGCCAGCTCCCCGCCACCCTTGTCTACTCCTATGTGGGCGGCATGATGACCGGCGGCCTGAAGTACTTTGTCACCGGCCTGATGATCCTCTTCGCCATCGCCGCCCTGGTGGCCCTGCTGAAAAAGGTCTACAACGACCGCCACAAGTCCGGCTGTGAAAAATAAGCGCGTCTGGATATTCCTGGGCCTCATCGTGCTGGTGGTGGTGCTCAACGCCCGGTTCGGCTGGTCCCGGCTCCTCACCGACCCGGCCAGCCTCCCCGCCCTGCGCAGCGCCCTGAAGGACCACTTCTTCCTGGCCCTCCTCCTGTACATGGCCATCACCACCGTGGGCTGCGTGCTGCTGGCCCTCCCCGGCGTCACCTTCGCCATCGCCGCCGGGCTCCTGTTCGGCCCGGTGTGGGGCACCCTGGCCTGTGCCCTGGCCGCCACGGTGGGGGCCTGCGCCGCCTTCCTGGCCGGGCGCTACTTCCTCAAGGACGCGGTGAAGCCCATGCTGGAGCGCAGCCCCCTGCTGCGGCGGCTCCTCTTCGAGGGCGCGGGAAAGAGCGATGTGTACCTCCTGATGGTCACCCGCCTGGTGCCCCTATTCCCCTACAATCTGCAGAACTTCGCCTACGGCGTCACCGACATCCGCTTCTCCCGCTACACCCTCTACTCGGGCCTTTTCATGCTCCCCGGCACCGCCATTTACACCGTGGCCGCCGCCGGGGTCACCGACGCCGAGCACCGGGTCCCCTACCTCATCTTTGCGGTGGTCCTCTTTGCGGCGGTGATGCTTTTTTCCTTGTTCCTCAAGCGCCGGGTCCTGCGGGAACCCTGAACACATGCAAAACGCGCCCCCGATGCTTTTCCGCATCGGGGGCGCGTTGTTTCTTGTCGAAATTCCGGGTGTGGATTACACCAGACCCTGGGCCATCATGGCGTTGGCCACCTTCAGGAAGCCGGCGATGTTGGCGCCAGCCACCAGGTTACCCTTCATGCCGTACTCTTCGGCGGCCTTGGCGCTGGTGTGGTAGATGTTGACCATGATGTCGTGGAGCTTCTGGTCCACTTCCTCGAAGGTCCAGGACAGGCGCATGGAGTTCTGGCTCATCTCCAGAGCGGAGGTGGCCACGCCGCCGGCGTTGGCGGCCTTGGCAGGCCCAAAGAGGACGCCATTGGACTGGAAGATCTCCGTAGCCTCCAGGGTGCAGGGCATGTTGGCGCCCTCAGCCACGGCGAAACAGCCGTTGGCGATGAGGGTCTTGGCGGCCTCGGCGTCCAGCTCGTTCTGGGTGGCACAGGGCAGGGCGATGTCACAGGGGACATTCCAGATGTTCTTGCAGCCCTCCACATACTGGGCGGTGGGAACATAATCCAGGTAGGTCTTGATGCGGGCGCGCTTGACCTCCTTGATCTCTTTGATGACCTTGTAGTCGATGCCGTTGGGGTCGTAGATGTAGCCGTTGGAGTCGCTCATGGCCACCACCTTGCCGCCCAGCTGGGTGCACTTCTGGTTGGCGTAAGTCGCCACGTTGCCGCTGCCGGAGATGACCACGGTCTTGCCCTCGAAGGACTTACCGTTGTCGCGGAGCATCTCGTCGGCGTAGTAGCACAGGCCGTAACCGGTGGCCTCGGTGCGGGCCAGGGAGCCGCCGTAGGTGAGGCCCTTGCCGGTCAGAACGCCGGCGTACTGGCCGGTGATGCGCTTATACTGGCCATAGAGGTAGCCGATCTCACGGCCGCCCACGCCGATATCGCCGGCGGGCACGTCGCAGTCGGGGCCGATGTGGCGGTAGAGCTCGGTCATGAAGGACTGACAGAAGCGCATGACCTCGTTGTCGCTCTTGCCCTTGGGGTCGAAGTCGCAGCCGCCCTTGCCGCCGCCGATGGGCAGGCCGGTGAGGGAGTTCTTAAAGATCTGCTCAAAGCCCAGGAACTTCAGGATACCCTGATTGACACTGGGGTGGAAGCGCAGGCCGCCCTTGTAGGGGCCGATGGCGCTGTTGAACTGCACGCGGAAGGCGCGGTTGATCTGATACTCGCCCTTGTCGTCCACCCAGGGCACCCGGAAGGTAACGATGCGCTCCGGCTCCACCAGGCGCTCCAGGAGCTTGGCCTTCTGAAATTCGGGGTGGCGCTCCATCACGGGGCGCAGGGAGTTGAGGACCTCCGTCACCGTCTGGAGGAATTCGGGCTCATTGGCATTTTTCTCTTTGACAGCCGCCAGCACCTGATCGACATAATCCATAAAACAAGACCTCCCTGTTTCGATTCACCGGCCGCAGAATAAAAAACCGGCCAGTCCAAATCCGCGCGGAACCCAGTCTGCAAGGATAAATCTAAAAACTTGCACTACGAACATCTTTCCAGCTCCGTGCCGTCCCCCCTGGTCCGGTGGACCGCTTTGATGGCACGGGAATGATTCCAGCGGAATACAAGGGTTATTATAAAAAACCTTGCCCGGGTCTGTCAATAGTTTTCCACAAAAAAGCGCAAAAGTCTGCATCATGATGAATCAGAACTTGCAAAATTGCAGAGGATGACCCTGCCACATGAGGGTTTTTCTTCATGGGACGCGCAATCACTTGCGTTTTTTCCAAAATGATGGTATAACTAACCAAATTGTACGGGAGGCGGGAGAGCCCCCGGAACGGGGAGCTGTCCCGCCGAACCACGCGCCGCAGAGCGCAGGGGAGGTATTTCCATGTCTGAGCAAACCAACGCGCCGGCAAAGTCCGGCATCCGGCGGTATTTCCAGAAGCAGAACATCGAGCTCTCCTGGGACCGCATCGGCATCCAGGCCCTGAGCGGCATGGCCCAGGGTCTCTTTGCCTCGCTGCTCATCGGTACCATCATCGGCACCCTGGGCATGTTCGTCCCGGGAGCGGCGGGCGAATTCCTGAGCAGCATCTCCGACTACACCAAGGCCATCCAGGGTGCGGCCATGGCCATGGCCATCGGCTACTCGGTGAAGGCGGACCCCTTCATCGTCTACTCCCTGGCCACAGTGGGCTACTCCTCCAACATGCTGGGCGGGGCGGGCGGGCCCCTGGCGGTGTACTTTGTGGCCCTCATCGCCATTTTCTTCGGCAAGCTGGTGTCCAAGCGCACCCCCATCGACCTGATCGTGACGCCCGCGGTGACCATCCTCACCGGCGTCTTGAGCTCCGCCGTGCTGGCGCCCCCCATCGGCCGGGCGGCCTCCTCCCTGGGCACTGTCATCATGTGGGCCACCGAGCAGCAGCCCTTCCTCATGGGCATCCTCATCTCGGTGATCATGGGCGTCATCCTCACCCTGCCCATCAGCTCCGCCGCTATCTGCGCCGCCCTCAACCTGGTGGGCCTGGCCGGCGGCGCGGCGGTGGCCGGGTGCTGTGCCCAGATGGTGGGCTTCGCCGTATGTACCTATCGCGAGAACAAGCTCAACGGCCTCTCCTCCATCGGTCTGGGCACCTCCATGCTGCTGGTGTCCAACCTGCTGAAAAAGCCGGTGCTGTGGGCGCCCCCCACCATCGCCGCCGCCATCACCGGCCCCATCGCCACCTGCCTCTTCCATCTCCAGATGAACGGCACACCCATCTCCTCCGGCATGGGCACCTGCGGCCTGGTGGGCCCCATCGGGGTGGTCACCGGCTGGTTCGCCCCCTCTGAGGCGGCTACCGCCGCGGGCCTCACCGCCCTCTCCCCCACCGCCATGGACTGGCTGGGGCTGATTCTGGTCTGCTTTGTGCTGCCGGCGGTGCTGAGCTGGGCTATCTCCGAGTTTATGCGCAAGCGGGGCATCATTGAACCGGGCGACTACAAATTGAATTTGGAATAAGTTCTGCTCCAACCGGGCAAGCTGGCGGTGGGAGGTGGACCTGATGAGTGAAGTCAACGCCGACGGGACGCTGCTGAACCCGGAGGACTTTTTCCTCCACCTGGCCCGCCGCAGGGCCAATGCCAGCGCCGCCGCCGTCTCCCTGCACACCGGCACCATGAGCCGCACCGTCCACGCCGCCAACGGCGTGCCCGCCGGACAGGTGGGCGGCGCGCCCCACATGCCCGTCCCCCATTCCACATCCTGAGAGACAGTGCCCCCCGCTCCGGTCTTCCGGTCATAGCGGGGGGCGCTGGCGCATATACCTGCCATGAAGTACTTACATAGGAGCGTGGCGGATATGCAAACAGGTTGGAATGAAAACAAAGCGATTCTTCGCGGCACTGTGGCGGCGGCCCCGGCGCCCTCCCACGAAAACCACGGGGTCTGGTACGACGCCTTCCCGCTGACGGTGCAGCGCCTGTCCGGCGCGGAGGACCGGGTGAATGTGATCCTGGCCCACAACATGGCCCAGAAGCTGGACCTTGAGCCGGGTCGGGAGGTGGCCATCGAGGGGGAGGTGCGCTCCTTCAACAACAAGAGCGGCCGGGGCAGCCGCCTGGTGATCACCCTCTATGCCCGCACCATCTGCCCCTGGGACGGACCCCACGGCAACGAGCTGGTGCTCTCCGGGGCGCTGTGCAAGCGCCCGGTGTACCGCCGCACCCCCATGGGCCGGGAGATCTGCGATCTGCTGTTGGCGGTGAACCGGCGCTACGGCCGCGCGGACTATTTGCCCTGCATCGCCTGGGGGGCCCTGGCCCGGCAGTGCGCCGAGCTGGATGTAGGGGACGCGGTGCGGCTGGAAGGGCGATTCCAGAGCCGCAGCTACACCAAGGTGGAGCAGGGAGAGAGTACCCAGCGCACCGCCTACGAGATCTCGGTCATGCGCCTGGAGGTGCTGGACTCGGCGGTGTCCCTGCCGGGTTGATGGGCCCTCGCTGGGCGGGCTGCCAGCCTGGCTCAGGCCGCCTGCTCGGCGGGAGCACCGCTTTCTTTGCAAAGAAAGCGGTGGGAAAGAAAGCCCAGAGGGGGGATACCCCCCTCTGGACTCCCCCAAGGCGCATCCCGGCTTTCATTCTGCTGCGGCGGTATTTCCTCAGCTTGGCGTGGCCAATTCTGGGCTTCCCGCCTATCCGGAAAGCGTTGTACCCCGGCAATATGGGGCGGCCCCATAAAAGGCCGCCCTTTTGGAGGGGAGTGGAGAGGGGAACGAGAAGTTCCCCTCTCCTTCTTTTCTTTCCCCGGTTTCTTTTCGAGAAAAGAAATCGGGCGCTGTCCGCGCAGGACACCCGTGTGGCGAGCACAAATATGGCTTATTCCCAAAAAATATGCTATACTTTTCCCGAGGCAACCCCGTACTGAACACAAAAACAGAGACATAGAAGGAGGTTGTACCCATGAAAAGACTCCCGATCCTCTTATGCCTGCTGATCTGTCTCCTCCCGCTGGCGTCCTGCGGCTCCTCCAAACAGGAGCTCCTGCATCTGGGAATCAATGCGGTCATCACGGAGATCGATGCGTCCGGTCAGGCCATCACGGTGCGGGATGCGGACAGAAGCGGTCCTCTGGGCGAACAGTGCCGGATCGACTGTGCCGACATCGATCTCATCTACTGCAATTATGAGACGGGCGACGTCAAAACGATCTCCTTCGAAGAGCTGCAAGTGGAGGATGACGTGATCCTGAGCATCCGTGATTCGGACCTGAAGGCGTTTCAGGAAGCGGGCTCAAATGAGCTGAAAATCGAGCAGCTGCAGCTGGGGACGCAGCGCCTGAATTGAACGTAAAAAAACGGCTGGGGACAACTTTTGTTGTCCCCAGCCGTTTGATTGTTTGTGGAAAAGCTTACTCCTCCATCGCCTTAGCAGCCTCGATGGCCTTCTGCTGGACCATGGGGGGCGCCTCCTCGTAGCGGACGAAGTGGAAGGTGAAGGAGCCGCGGCTCTGGGTCATGGAGCGCAGGTCGATGGCATAGGTCATCATCTCGGCCATGGGCACCTCGGCCTCCACGATCTGGTTGCCCTTGCCGTCGGGGTTCATGCCCATCACACGGCCGCGGCGCTTGTTCAGGTCGCCGATGATGTCGCCCATGTAGCTGTCGGGAATGGTGACCTTCAGCTCGCCGATGGGCTCCAGCAGCACGGGGCTGGCATCGGGCAGACCGGCCTTGTAGGCCAGCTGAGCGGCGGTCTTAAAGGCCATTTCGGAGGAGTCCACCGGGTGGTAGGAGCCATCGAACAGGGTGGCCTTCAGGTTGACCACGGGATAACCGGCCAGCACGCCGTGCTGCACGGCCTCCCGCAGGCCCTTCTCCACGGCGGGGAAGTAGTTCTTGGGCACCGCGCCGCCGAACACTTCCTCGCAGAACTCCAGCTCCTCGCTCTCGCCGGGCTCGAAGCGGATCTTGACGTCGCCGAACTGGCCGTGGCCACCGGACTGCTTCTTATGGCGGCCCTGGACCTCCACCTTCTTGCGGATCTTCTCGCGGTAGGCCACGCGGGGGATGGACAGCTCCACCTCCACGCCGAAGCGGCTCTTCAGCTTGGACACCAGCACGTCGGTCTGCATGTCGCCGGTGCCGGAGAGGACCATCTGGCGGGTCTCAGCGTTGTTGACCCAGTTGAAGGTCAGATCCTCTTCGTTCAGGCGGGTGAGGCCACCGGCCACCTTGTCCTCCTGGCCCTTGGTCTTGGGGGCGATGGCCACCGAGTAGCAGGGCTCGGGGAAGGGCATGGACGCCAGCTTGACCACCTTACGGGGATCGCAGATGGTGTCGCCGGTCTTGAAGGAGTCCATCTTGGACACGGCGCCGATGTCGCCGCAGCCCAGCTCCTTGACTTCCTCGGCCTTCTTGCCCTTCATGATGTACAGGCGGCCCAGCTTCTCGGTCTCGCCGGTGCGGGCGTTGACCACCTGCATATCGGGCTTCAGGTTGCCCGAGAGGACCTTCAGATAGGAGTACTTGCCGTACTGGTCGGACACGGTCTTCCACACCAGGGCGCAGGGCAGAGCGCCAGGAGAGGTGACGAACTCGTCCACTTCGCCGGCGTCGTTCTCGCCCATGAGGGGCTGGCCCTCCAGGGGAGAGGGGAGCAGCTCCACGATGGTGTCCAGCAGCATACGGGTGCCCAGGCCGGACAGCGCCGAGCCGCAGACCACGGGGAACAGGGACAGGTCCCGCACGCCCTGGCGCAGGCCCTGGATCATCTCGGCGTAGGTGAAGTCCTCGCCGGAGAAGTACTTGTCCATGAACTCCTCGCTGGTCTCAGCCACGGACTCCTTCAGGGCGTCGTACAGCTCGTCCAGCACGGGGAGCTTGTCCTCGGGCACATCGATCTCGATGCGCTCGCCCTTGGGGCCGGCCTTGAAGGCGCGCTTGTGAAGCACGTCGATGAAGCCGATGACCTTCTTGTTCTCGTCCCAGATGGGGGCGGCCACGGGGGCGATGTTCTTGCCGAAGCGCTCACGCAGGGTGGCGAAGGCGGCGTTGTAATCGGAGTTCTCCTCGTCAGTCTTGGAGATGTACAGGATGCGGGGCAGACTGCGGCTGTCGCAGTACTCCCAGGCCTTCTCGGCGCCCACGCTCATGCCCGCCTTGGCGGAGCAGACGATAATGGCGGCGTCGCACACATAGAGGGCCTGGATCACCTCGCCGGCGAAGTCGAAATAGCCCGGAGTGTCCAGAACATTGATCTTACAGCCGTTATACTCCACAGGAGCCACAGCGGTGGAGATGGAAATCTTGCGCCGGATCTCCTCGGGATCATAATCGCAAACGGTGTTGCCATCCACGGGAGAACCCAGCCGGATGGTACCGCCGGTCAGATACAGCATGCTCTCTGCCAGGGAGGTCTTTCCGTTGCCGCCGTGTCCCAGCAGGCAGATGTTGCGGATGTTTTGCGCGGAATAGCTCATGTGTTTCCTCTCCTTACGTTTATGAGATCGGGCCAGCAATGCGCCCGGAAGGTAAGCACGACTGACATTAGTCATTATAGCTCAAACAAGCGGCCCTGGCAACTGATATTTTAGAAAAAGAGTCCAATGCCAGCCGCGGCAACGCCTTGAACGGAAAAAAGGACCTGTGGATCATGTCCACAGGTCCCGTTCTCCTGGCGGATTTAGTTGTGAATAGTGTCGAAATAGTCCTGCTGGGCCTGATCGTAGGCGGCCTTGGCCTCCTCCCATCCGGCATCCCCCGGCGCGAGGCCCTTCAGCAGGCTCTCATCCCGGCAGGTCAGCAGCTCGCTGCCGTCCAGAGACAGGGCGTAGAAGTTGACCGTCTCGGTGAGGGTGCTGTCGGAAAAGGTCCGGTCCAGCCGGAAGGTGTAGTACGCCTTGTTGTCCGAGAGGCCGGTGTCCTCCAGGACCAGCGCACTGTCCTCCTCTGTGGCCAGCACACCGCTCTCCGGGTCGGCGTCCGGGTAGGTCTCGCCCAGCTCCTCAAAGACCCGCTGATAGGCCTCATCCGCAGTGAGGGTATCGGGCGTCTCGTTCGCGGTCTGATAGGGTATTCCCGCCGGAGCCGTGTCCAGCGTGTTGGGGTTGTCCCGGGACTGCTGGGGCGTGGAACGCGGAGGCTGGGTGGACTGGACCGCCGTATTGGGGTCGCTCTCACTGTCGCCGGCAGGCGCGCCGCTGCCCGCAAAGGCATTGCTGCCGCCGCCGGAGGAGGGAGCGGTACCGCTCGCCCCGGCAGACGGGGCGGTGCTGCCGCCCTGGTTCCCGCTGTCATTGGAGACCGGCGTATCACCGTCGGAGACGGCGGTGTCGCCGCTGGTGGGCGCGGATTTTTCCGGCGGCTGGGTGGCGGCGGGCTCAGCCGCGCCGGTCGCCGCATCCGACTCGGGCAGCGCGGCGTCCGCGTTGCCCGCGCCGCCGGATAGGGCGGCGCTGTTCTCGGGGGCGGCGGCGGTGCTGGTGCCGCTGCCGAAGCGCACGGCCAGCTGGTCCAGGCCCAGGGTGCCGACCCCCAGCAGGACCACCGCGAACACGGCGGCGGTGGCGGCCCACTGCTTCCAGGGGCGGCGGGCGGCGCGGACGGCGGACAGGTCCACCACCTTCTCCTCCCGCACCCGGTCCATCACGGACTGGGTGAAGTCCGGGGGCACGGGGGCGTTCAGGGTGGGCAGGGTTCTCTCCATCTCTTGAAAATCAGCCAGAAGGGCCCGGCAGTCGGCACAGCCGGCCAGATGTTCGTCCAGCGCCGCCCGGTCCTCGGGGGACAGCGGGCCGTCCAGGCTCTCGCTGATGAGCTCCAGAGCCTGATCGCAGGAAATCATGGGCAGGCCCTCCTTTCGTTTGGAATGTGGGTATTTCTTACCCTAGCTTGTAGACGCATCGCCGGGCGAAAAGTTCCCGTTGGCCACGAGATATTTTCGCAGGGCCAGCCGGGCCCGGGCGATGCGGGACTTGACCGTTCCCTCCTCCAGACCCAGGAGGGCGCCGATCTCGGCGTAGGAGAGGCCGTCCAGCTCCCGCAGGACCAGCACCTTCCGGTGCTCCTCCGAGAGGGATTTCAGGCCGTCCCGCAGGGCCTGGCGCACCTCGCTGCGCTGGGCCTCCGCCTCGGGGGAGTAGCGCAGGTCGGGCAGCTCCACCTGCCGCTCCTCGTCGTCATCGTCCAGGGAGACCGTCATGGACATGCCCCCGCCCCGCCGTTTCTCCCGGCGGAGGAAGTCGATGCAGGCGTTGGAGGTCAGGCGGTAGAGCCAGGTGGCGAAGGAGCTGCCGCCCTGGAATTTGCTCAAACCCCGCCAGGCGTTGAGAAAGGCCTCCTGGGCCAGCTCCGCCGCGTCGTCGGGGTTGCCGGTCATGCGCAGGGCCAGGTTGTAGATGCGGCTCTGATTCTGCTCCACCAGGGCGGCGAAGGCCTCCTCGTCCCCCTTCTGGGCCCGCCGGACCAGCTCCGATTCGGTTGTCATGCCTTCACCGTCCTCTCTTTATTCCCGGAATGGGGCTTATTTCAGGTCCCGCTTGATGCCCGCGGTGATGCGGTAGATGTCCTCCATGGTGGAGATGGAGGAGATGAGCTGCTTATAGTAGCCTGCGTAGGGAACGCCCTTTAAATACCAGGCGTAGTGCCGCCGGGCCTCCAGACAGGCGATCTTCTCGCCCTTGTGGGCGGCATTGATCTCAAACTGCCGCACGGCGGTGTCGCACCGCTGGGCCAGGGGCGGAATGGGCGGGATCTCCTCCCCGGCCAGGGCGGCGGCGCACTGCTGCAAGAGCCAGGGGTTTCCAAACACACCCCGGCCCACCATGGCCATGTCCGCGCCGGTGTAGCGCAGGATGCGCACCGCCGCCTCGGGGGAAAAGACGTCCCCGTTGGCGATGACCGGCACCGACACCGCCTCTTTCACGGCGCGGATGTAGTCCCAGTTGGCCTGTCCGGCGTACATCTGGGTGCGGGTGCGGCCGTGGACCGCCACGGCGGAGGCCCCCGCCTGCTCCATCATCTGGGCAAACTCCACGCAGTTGATGGAGCCCTTATCCCAGCCCAGGCGGAATTTCACGGTGACGGGCCGTCCGCCCGCCCCCCGGACCACCGCCTCCACCACCTTGGCGGCCAGCTCGGGGGTGCGCATGAGGCCGGAGCCGTCCCCGCTCTGGGCCACCTTGGGCACGGGACAGCCCATGTTGATGTCGATGACCTCCGCGCCGGAGACCTCGGCGGCGATGCCGGCGGCCTGCTCCATGCAGGCCGGGTCGCTGCCGAAGATCTGGGCGGCGGCGGGGTGCTCGTCCTCCCCCAGCTTCAGGAGAGGGATGGATTTTTTATCCTGGTAGCAGAGAGCCTTGGCGCTCACCATCTCGGTGATGGTGTAGCAGCCGCTCAGCTCCCGGCAGACCGTGCGGAAGCCCAGATCGGTGACCCCTGCCATGGGGGCCAGCACGATGCGGGAGGGAATGGTAACGCTGCCGATATTCAAAGTGATTCCTCGCTTATCTCCGATTTCGTACCCTATATCATACCATACCGTTCCCGGGGGGACAAGCCGAAAAAGCGGGGCGGAGGGCCGTTTTTGGTCCTCCGCCCCGCCTGTTTCAGGACTGGGGAAGGGTGAGTTTCGTCTCGCCGTACTGGATGCAGTCCACCTGGCTCAGGTCCAGGGGGGCGTCAAACACCTCACAGGTGTCATAGGTGTGGACAAAGGTGTCTTTGACCGAGCTCTCGTCAAAGCGGGAGTCCCGCTTGCCCGGGTTCCGGACGATGGTCTCCTTGGGCCAGAACACCGTGCCGTCCTTCAGGACGATCCGGAGGTCCCCCAGCGCGGCCCCGATGACGCTGTTTTCCTCCAGCGTGGTGGACCAGAGGCAGGACAGGCTCAGGGGCGAGAGGGTCAGTTCCTCCAGACGGTTGGTGAAGCCGTAGGTACTGTTGGTGAAGGTGGCCCCCAGGGTGTCCACCTCCACCACCTGGCTCTCAAAATACAGGCCGATGTCAAAGGTAAATTCCCCGGTAAAGACGGGGGTATACTCCTTGTCCGGCGACTGCACCCAGAGGACGTGGATGGTGAGAGGCTTCGAGATCTCGTCCCGCTCCACTTCCTCGGCGGGGCCGCCGGGGGCGGCCACTTCCAGGGCCTCCTCCAGGGGCAGGTCCAGCCCGGCAGTCCGCAGGCGGTTACGGGCCTTGTTCCGGGCCACCGCCCCCAGCCAGGCCTTCACCTTGCCGGGGCGCAAGTCGGCGGCGTGGTCCCAGGCCGCCACGAACACGTCGGCGGCCACCTCCTCCCCGTCCTCCCGTGGCAGAGCGTGGCCGGTGATGTTCCACACCACCGCCGAGACATAGGGCAGATACCGGTCCATGAGCGCCTCCAGCGCCGCCCCGTCGCCCTGCCTCAGGCGGCGGAGCATGGTCCCTTCTTCCAAAGGATCCCCTCCTTTTCGTGAACGTGAAAGCCGCTTTCACCACTCAGAACACGGCATAGGGCCGTCCGGTTTCAAAAACCGCCGGGAAACGGCGTTTCTGACGCTCCCTTTCCGACCCGCTTTTTCCAGAAATTAGGATATAATGCTCCCTGCGAAGGAAGGGAGGAACCACTTATGGCTACCAAAGATACGCTGCGCGCCCGGGCGGCGCGAATGCGGGAAGAGATGCAGGAGACGGGACGGCTGGTGCTGCGGGCCCCGGCGCTGGTGCGGGGGGCGGAGTGTACCATGCGCTTTCTGCTGGGGGCGGTGCTCTCGGGGGCGGAGATCTTTGGCGGCTATGCCCCCTTCGGCCTGGGGCTGGTGGCGGCCTCGGGGTCGGGGCTGGACGGCTTTGCCGCCCTGGTGGGAGGCTGCTTCGGCTATCTCACCTTCCAGGGCTTTGCCGATGGGCTGCGGTACGCCGCCGCCGCCATCCTCATCTTCTCGGTGGCCTTTGCCTTCTACGACATCCGGCCCTACCGGCAGGTGTGGTTCATGCCCACCGCCGCCGCCCTGATGGACGGCATCACCGGCTTCGTCTACCTCTCCGATGGGGGCTGGACCCCAGAGAGCGTCATCTTTTTCGCCACGGAGGTGCTCTTTGCCGGGGCGTCAGCCTACTTCTACCGCCTGGCCTTCTCCCCCTGGACCGACAACCGGGAGGACGAGCCCCTCACCCTGCGGCAGACCGTGTCCCTCCTCATCCTGGCGGGCACTTCCCTGCTGACCCTCTCCCGCATCACAGTGCTGGGGGACCTGTCCCTGGGGCGGACAGCGGCGGCCCTGGCGGTGATGCTCTGCGCCGGGGCGGGGGGCATCGGCCCGGGGGCCACGGTGGGAGTGGCCGTGGGCATCGGGATGGACCTGGCCTCCGGCGGGCTCCCCTTCTACGCCATGGCCTACGCCCTGTCCGGCGTGATGGCGGGCATCTTCCACCGGCAGGGGCGATTTGTGACCGCCCTGGCCTACGTGCTGGCCAACGCCGTGGCGGTGCTGTGGACGTGGAACATGGGGGCGCAGATCTCCCTCCTCTATGAGGTATTCATCGCCTCGGTGCTCTTTCTCCTCACCCCGGAGCGGGCGGTGCGGCAGGTCCGCTCCCTCCTGGTGCGCCAGACCCGGCAGGACACCCAGAGCAAGGCCCGGGACTACGCCCGGCAGCGCCTGGAGGGGACAGCCCAGGCCTTCCGCACCCTCCACGACACCCTGCGCACCCAGTTCTCCGGCCCCGCCCCCAACGACAACGACACGGCGGCCATCTTCGACCGGGCGGCCAGCCGAGTGTGCAAAAACTGCTCTCTCCAGCTGGCCTGCTGGCAGCGGGACTATGTGACCACTTACAACGCCCTCAACGACGCCCTAGCCCCCATGCTGGAGCGGGGCCGGGGCGAGGGGGAGGATTTTCCGGCCCATTTCTCCAACCGGTGCATGAAATTCCCCCAGTTCCTCTCGGCGGTGAACGAGGAGCTGGCGGCCCTCTACTGCCGCCGGCAGTACAAGGCCCGCCTGATGGAGAGCCGCTCGGCGGTGTGCCGGCAGTACGGGGAGCTGGCCACGGTGCTGGGCGCGGCGGCGGCGGAGCTCTCCGCCGAGCTCTCCCCCGACCCGGTGCGGGAGCGGCGGCTGCGCCAGCACTTCACCGCCCTGGGGGTGGAGGCCGAGCCCGCCGTGTTCTACGACCAGGCCGGGCACCTGCGCCTGGAGATCCAGGGCCCGGGCTTACAGCCCCTGCGCCGGGCGGACACGGCGGAAAAGCTCTCCAATCTGCTGGGGACCTCCCTCCGTATGGTGGAGGAGCTCCCGCCCCGCCGGGACCGGCTGGTGCTGGTACAGCGGGAGCCCTATCAGGCTCTGGCCGGGGTGGCGGCCCGGAAAAAGGACGGCGAGACGGTGTCCGGGGATACCGGCACCTGGTTCAAGCGGGAGGACGGCAGTCTCTTCGTGCTCCTGTGCGACGGCATGGGCTCCGGCCCCGCCGCCCACCGGGAGAGCAGCGAGGCGGTGCGCCTGCTGGAAGAATTCCTCCGGGCGGGGGTGGAGCCCGGCGAGGCCCTGCACACCCTCAGCGCCGCGCTGGCGCTGCGTGGGGAGGCGTCGGGGGGCTTCACCACCATCGACCTATTGCACCTGGATCTCTTCACCGGTGGCGCGGCGGTGTACAAGTACGGCGCGGCTCCCACCTATGTGAAAAAAGGCACCACCGTCAGCCGCTTCACCGGCGCCTCCCTCCCGGCGGGGCTCACCCCTGGGGAGGGCGCAGCCCCCGACGTGAGCCGCTTCCGGCTGGAGCCGGGGGACTGTGTGCTCATGGTCTCCGACGGCGTGGCCGGAGGCGACAGGGACACCTGGTTAAGAGAGAAGCTGCGTTCCTTTGAGGCGGGCAGCCCCAAGGAGCTCACCCGGGTGTTGCTGGACGAGAGCGTCCGGCGGGGCGTAGGGCCCGACGACCGCACCGCAGTGCTCCTCCGCCTGGAGCGGAGAGAGGAAGCGAATGCATAAGGCCGCCAACACGCTCAGTCTAGCGGAGCGGCGGCGGCCTGACAATGACAGATTTTTGGGGACGGAACCGTCCCCTTCTTCCCTCCCGGCGCTCCGGCGTCAGGAGGGATGTTTTTATGGCAGACTTTACGGCAAACTACGGGCTCCACCAGTGGGAGCCCACCGACCCGTTCCTGCGGGAGGATTTCAATCAGGACCTTTCCACCATCGATGCTGCCCTGGGCCGGGCGGAGCGCAGCGCAGAGGCCAACGCCTACAACGTCTACAACCTGATGCTCCAGAACTACTATGAGAGCAAATACACCGGGTATAAGAAGGCGCTCTTATTCGACGGTTTTGTGGATGAGAGCGGCATTGCAGAGAAGTCGGAGTGCCTGGTTTTCACAGATCAGGCAGTCCACCTTAACCGGAGTGGACAGAATGATGTTACCTTCCCCTATACCGACAACTATGGCTCCATCAACTTTGACATTCCATTTCCTTCACAGGTTCTCATGGGCGGCGGCAGATTTACCGGCTGGACTGTCAAAACCAACGCACTGGATAGCCATGTTGGTTCTTTTACCGCCAATGTGGACTGCCGGGTAGAACTGGATGGCACCATAGTATTTGATGACACGCTTCCTTTGAAGTGTACGTCGTATGGAGGTGAACAGACCATGTCCCTACCCGTTCCCATTGAGGTGAGTGCCGGGACTGAGCTGGTTGTCCATCTCTACTGCTCCAATAACATCGTTGAACTTGCGCGCAGCAGCAGTACCCTTTGCGGTGTACTCCGCTTCATCCCCGCTGGTGGCACCGAGGCCTCTCTGGTCAGCCAGGATGCCGCTCTGCCCACCCGGGACCGCATCCTGGCTTGGGTGCGGCACAGCGGGGGCACCGTGGGTGTTACCATCCTGGATGGGGATAAGGAATTCCCCATGTCCCCCGCCGGGACCACGGAAACGGAAAACCTCCAGGGTCAGGCGTGCAGCGAAAGCACCTTTCTTCTGGACGATGTGCCCACGGCGGAGATACTGGCCGTCCGGCTGGAACTTGTCCTTTCGGAGGAAGAGAATGCCGCCAAGCTCTATGATTACGGCGTGGTGCTGTTATAAGGGTAGAAAAAGACCCCCGGGCAAAAGCCCGGGGGTCTTTGAGGTCACAGAGAATAACGATTACACCACAGTGACGGTGAAGTTATACTCGTAGACACGGCTGGTCATGCCATCCTCGCTCACGGTGATGGTGACCTTCACAGCCTTAGCGCTGTCGCCGGTAGCAGCAGTGAAAACAGTGCCGCCGGAAGTCAGCTCAGCAGCCTCGGTGGCGGCAGCGTCGCCAGCCTTGGTGGAGAACTTGACGGTCTGATTGGCACCCTTGGTGAAGGTGACAGTCAGAGTATCGTTGTTGTTGGCGTCAGCCCAAGTAGCTTCCTTGTTGAAGGTAAACTTGATGGGGGCGGTCATGGCGGTCTGAGTGCCCTCCACGAAGGCCAGCTTCACAGCGCCGTTCTCGTCCAGGACCAGCTCGACCTTGTCATTGACAGCCATGTTGGTGTCGTAGACGGACTTGCTGTCCTCCACGTTCCACACAGCCACGCCGTTGGCCAGAGCCTTGCTGCCGGTGTTGGCGGCATCGTTGGTGATATCGCCGTAAGCCACGGAGCTGGTGCTCACATAGGTGACGACCTTGTCGCTGACCACGTTGTTGCTGGTGCACTCCACATAGCCGTTGCTGTCAGTGGTGTACTCGTAGGCAGTGTTCTTAGCATAGGTGCTCACGGTGCTCTTCACGGTGCCGGTGGTGCCGTCCTCAAAGACCACGGGGTAGGTGTAAGTATCCTTGCTGTTCTCCACGGAGTAGGAGTAGTTGCCGGTGATGTACAGGTACTTGGCAGCGGAGGAGTAGGTGGCGTTGTTCAGCTCCAGGTACATGGCCTTGGCCACGTTGGCAGCGCCGTCCACATAGTACACAGCGGAGCTGTTGGCAGCCTTAAAGGCCTTGTCGCTGGTGGACAGGTTGGACAGGCCGGTCACGATGGCGTAAGAACCGTCCTTGTTCTGCAGGAAGAAGATGGTGCTATCGTCCGCCACGACCTTGACATTGCCGAAGGTGTAGGTGCTGGTGTTGCGGTTCAGGTTGCCAGCGGTCACGGTGCTGGTGGTGGTGTTGTAGTTGCTGTTGACCTTGTTGGGCAGGCCGATGGTGACGGTGCCGTCATCGTTCACAGTGTAGGACACGATGGTGTTCACAATGCCGTCGCCGGAGCCAGGAGTAAAGGTGGCGTCGTTGTTGGCGGAAGCGCCATCCAGGGTCTCAGCCATCCAGGCTTCCTTCTTGGCGTCGGTGTCAGCATCGCTAGACACGCCCCACTTCTTGGCGGAGGCCAGCAGGTTCACGTTGTAGGTAGCCTTGGTGCCGTCAGCCAGCAGCAGCTTGACCTGGCCGGACAGATCCTTCAGAGCGCCAGTAGTGGTAGCGCCGGAAGCCAGAACCACGGCGTAGTTGCCAATGGCCTCGTCGATGGTGTCATAAGCCAGCATGTTGCCAGCGGCATCCAGGTACAGGCGGTAGGTGTTGTTGACCATCTCGTTCAGCTTCTGGGTGTTGGGAGTGGTCAGATCAGTGGTCTTGTTGGCACCAGCGCCCACAGCGTACTTGGTGCCGTCGATGGTGACGGAGGGAGTGCTGCCGCTGTTGTAAGCGGTGACCTTGCCCTCAACAGTGTTGACCTTGGAGACAACATAGGTGCTGTCGTACTTGGTGACCAGGACATAGTCGCCCTTCACCACGTCCTTGTAGCCCACAACATCCTCGAAGTCCACGGAGCCGATGCCAGACAGGGTCAGCTTCTCGTCCTTCTCGTTGTAGACGGAGACCTTGGACAGGCCGGCGGTGTCGCGGATGATCAGGTCCACGGTGCCGTCGCCGTTGTTGTCGATGAAGCGGGTGTGCACGCCAGCGCTCTGGGTGGTGCCGTTGGAGGTGCCCTTAGCGTCGGAGGTGCTCTCAGTGTAGGTGTAGGTGGTGACATTGCCGGAAGGCATGGAGATGCCGGTACCCTTCAGAGCGTCCTTCACGTCGTCAGTCTTAACCATCTTGGAGTAGGTCTCCACAACGGTGGTCTTGTCAGACACGATGGGAGAGCCCAGGACGGTGGAGCTGCTGGCGTTGGGGGACAGAGCGTTCTGGAACTTCACGTAGATGACCACGCGCTGACCCACCAGGTCGTTGGACATGGAGATGGGGTACACGCCGTCATAGTTGTACTGACCATTGGTGCCATAGGTGTTGGTGTTGGTCAGCTGGGTCTTGCCAGTCTGAGTAGCAGTGTAGTTCTTATCGCCGTAGCTGATGCCGAACACCTCGTTGGCGGCCACAACACCCTCGACCTTCACAACGCCGAAGCGGTTGGCCAGCATGGTGCCGTTCTCAGTGGCATACAGGGTGCCGGAGTAGTCGCCCTGCAGGTTGCGGTACTCGACCTCCTGAGCCTGCACGCCGTTGTAGATCAGCTGAGCCACGTCGTCACGGCTGATGGTGGCGGAGGGGTTCAGGGTCTCCAGGCCGTCATACAGGTGGATCTTGGTGGCCAGGGTGTTGGTGGCCAGCTCCCAGTTGGCGCCGCCGATGCCCTCGAACTCGGGCTTGTAACCCAGAGCGCACAGGACCATCTTGGCAGCAGCGGAACCGGTCAGGGTGTCATCGGGCTTGAAGTTGCCGTCGCCCACGCCGGCGATGATGCCGAGGTTGGCGCAGTAGGCAATGTAGTTCTCAGCCCAGTGGCCCTGGGTGTCCTTGAAGTTGGACTTGATGTTGGAGCCCAGGATGGGGTCCTTGCCGCCGCCCAGCATACGGGCGATCAGGGTGCAGGCCTCAGCACGGGTGAGGCTGCCGGTGGGATCATAGGAGCCATCGGACTTACCGGAGATGACGCCCAGGGAGACCATGGTGTTCACGGCCTCAGAGTTCTTGATCTCATCCTTGTCGGTGAAATCATTGAAGCTCGCAGCGGAAGCGCCGACGACCATCAGGCCAAGAACCATGATGGAAGCCAGAGCCAGGCTGAGAGCCCGCTTGAGGTTTCTCATTTGGATTTCCTCCTTGTTCGATTTTTGAGGTCTTTCAGTTCATTTTCCCGTCTTTCTTTCGACATTTATTGCGAAATCGACGGTACAACGCCCCTTGCACGCTTTGTAAAGTTCTCAAAGTAGAATAATTACGAGGAAATAACCCAGTTTCGGCGCGAAAATATTCGATTGGTAGACATTTGGTAGACATATCTGCCTCACCAGAACGCAAAAAAGCCCGGAGCCATTGCAGCGCAACAACTCCGGGCCTTTTTTCGGTTGACATTTGGTAGACATACCCGACGGGTAATGCGGGCAGGACGAGGATGCAAGTCATCCTCTCCGGCAGAGATACTGGGCATATGCTGCCAGGGTCAGCCCGTCCGTGATGGTGCCATCGGCGATCTGGGCCTGCAATTCCGCCTCGGTTACCCAGCGCAGGCCGTGGATACCTTCCCCGTTGTCCGCGGGCACGGCGGCGTCCCCGTCCACCTGTGCCAGAAAGACCTGCACCCGTCCGGCACTCAGGCCGGTATCGGACTGGATGTCCCCCAGATAGACCAGAGTGCCAGGGTCCACATGGGCGCCGATCTCCTCCCGCAGCTCTTTTGCGGCATTTTCCGCGGGCGTCAGGTCCTCGGCAAACCCCCGGGGGAATTCCCCGCCGCTCTCCGCGCGGGGCGGGTGGCGGAAGATGGACAGCAGTCCGAACCGCTCCCCACAGCGCGGGATGACCACGACGCCGTTGCTGTCGCTGTGGGGATAGATCACCCGGGCATAGGTGTAGAGCCGTTCCCCTGCCCCCACGCACAGGTCCGCCAGTACCAGATAATAGGGGGAATTATCGTAAACCACGCCGACGGCTTTCCCGGTGGCGGCGGCAAAGGCGCGCAGCGTTTCTTCTTCCAGACACAGCGGGATCTGTTCCGAGGGGGAAAACAGCTCCGGGCGCTGGGCGGCCAGGTGCAGATATTGGGTAATGGGGTCCATAGCGTATTCCTCCTTTGGAGCCGTATCGTTGTTCCTGGAATCATTCCCTTATAAAAATAACCACACCTTGCGGTGTGGTTATTTTCTGGTGGAGGCGGGGGGAGTCGAACCCCCGTCCGAAAACGCTTCAACAAGAACTTCTCCGGGCGCAGACGGTTATTTGCATTCCCGCACCCCAGCGTGAGCCGTCACACTCAGGGGATTGGTAGCTTCATGATTCATGGTGCGCTCAAAGCTTTGCGCACGCACGGGCACCACTAAACGACGCCCCATCCCGGCTCGTGGTCCTTCCGGGCGGGACGGCCGCTAATTAAGCAGCGGCGAGAACGACGTTATCGTTGTTCTTTAATTTATAAGTTGCCCATTTTAAGGATGTTAGGCGCATCCGCCCGCTATTCCGGCCTCTACGTCCCCGTCGAAACCAGTACGCCCCCGTAGAGCGGCGCGGCTCTGCCGCGCCGCGACAGGTAACGATTCTTTGCTTTAGCACTTCTCAGGCGCGGGGTAGTCCACACCGAAGGTCTCCACGGTGACGGACTTGATCCGCTGGTCCTCCAGAGGCTTATCCATGTAGTCCCGCTTGGCATTGACGATGGCGTCGGCCACCTCCATGCCCTCGATCACCTTACCGAAGGCGGCGTAGTCGCCGTCCAGGTGGGGAGCCTTCTCCACCATGATGAAGAACTGGCTGCCGGCGGAGTTGGGGTGCATGGCGCGGGCCATGGACAGCACGCCCCGGTCATGCTTCAGGGTGTTCTGCTTAAAACCGTTGCGGGCGAACTCGCCCTTGATGGAGTAGCCGGGGCCGCCCATGCCGTTGCCGTTGGGACAGCCGCCCTGGATCATGAAGCCGGGGATGACCCGGTGGAAGATCAGGCCGTTATAAAAGCCCTTCTGCACCAGGCTGATGAAGTTGTTCACCGAGTTGGGGGCGATCTCCGGGTAGAGCTCGGCCACCATCTTGCCCCCGTTTTCCATCTCAAAGGTCACAATGGGATTCTGAGCCATGGGAACACACGTCCTTTCGCTTATCCGTAATTCCGGCGGGTTTTCATGGTGCGGTCCATCTCGCGCTTGGCGTCCTTGGCCGCAACCGCATCCCGCTTGTCATAGAGTTTCTTGCCCTTGGCAAGGCCGATCTCCAGCTTCACCCGGGAGTCCTTGAAGTACACCGAGAGGGGGATCAGAGAGTAGCCGTCCTGCTTCACCTTGGCGAAGAGGCGGAGGATCTCCCGCTTGTGCATCAGCAGCTGCCGGGGCCGGAGGGGGTCCTTGTTGAAGATGTTGCCCTTTTCATAGGGGCTGATGTGCATCCCCAGGACCTGCATCTGGCCGTCCTTGATGATACAGAAGGAGTCCTTCAGGTTGACATTTCCCTGGCGGATGGATTTCACTTCCGTGCCCGCCAGCGCGATGCCCGCCTCATAGCGGTCCTCGATGAAATAGTCGTGAAAGGCCTTGCTGTTTTTTGCGATCAGCTTGGTGCCCTTGCGGTCCACCGCGTCTCCTCCTTCCGTAAATCTGCCTTGGTATTTTATTATATCATGCCTGTCAAGAGTTTAGACTCCGCCGTCGGGAACAGGGTAGCGGCGGCGGGGAATTTGTGATACACTAGGGGTATCTATGGACAAATACCGGTCCTCCGGTGAAAAAAGGAGTCATGCTGTATGGAGCTCTTTGAAAAGACCGTCGAGAGTGAGATCAAATTCCAGGGCCGCATCGTCACCGTGCGTCTGGACAAGGCCGAGCTGCCCAACGGGCGCATCGCCTCCCGGGAGGTGGTGGAGCACCCCGGCGGGGTTTGTATCCTCCCTCTCTTTGACGACAATACCGTCACCGTGGTGCGGCAGTTCCGCTATCCCTTCCAGAAGGTGGTGACCGAGCTCCCCGCCGGCAAGCTGGAGCGCGGTGAGGACCACCGGGTCTGCGCCCTGCGGGAGCTCAGCGAAGAGGTGGGCGCCGAGGCGGAGGAGCTGACCTACCTGGGGGCCATGTACACCTCCCCCGGCTTCTCCAGCGAGGTGCTGCACATGTACCTGGCCCGCGGCCTGAAGCAGGGCGCCTCCCACCCCGACGAGGACGAGTTCCTGGAGGGGGAGCGCATCCCCTTCCAGCAGCTGGTGGACGAGGTCATGTCCGGCGAGATCGCCGACGGCAAGACCATTGCCACCACCCTGAAGGTCAAGACCCTGCTGGGTCTGTAAGATCCCCACACCCCAGCGCCGCCGCGCGGCGCGCAGAGTAAGGAGTTGTGCCATGAGCAAGCGTGTTCTGATTGTGGAAGACGAAAAGAACATCGTGGATATTCTCAGCTTCAACCTGGTCCGGGAGGGGTATGAGACGCTGGAGGCCTTTGACGGACAGACCGGCCTCCAGCTGGCCCTGGAACAGAACCCGGACCTCATTCTTCTGGACCTGATGCTCCCCAAGATGAACGGCTTTGACGTGTGCAAGGCCATCCGGGCCCAGAACCGCAGCGCCCCCATCATCATGCTCACTGCCCGCGAGGAGGAGACCGACAAGGTCCTGGGGCTGGAGCTGGGGGCCGATGACTACATCACCAAGCCCTTTTCCATGCGGGAGCTGCTGGCCCGGGTAAAGGCCAACATCCGCCGCACCGAGATGCTCACCGCCGCGGCCCCCGCCCCGGCCAAGGCCGCCCCAGCCGCCGCCGGGCGCATCGCCATCGACAGCGACCAGATGGTGGTCTTTAAGGACGGCGCGCCCCTAGACCTCACCCAGCGGGAGTATGAACTGGTGAAGTTCCTGGCCTCCCAGCCCGGGAAGGTCTTTTCCCGGGAAGCCCTCATGGAGCATGTGTGGAACTATGAGGGCTATGTGGGCGACGTGCGGGCGGTGGATGTGGCCATCCGCCGCCTGCGGGAGAAGGTGGAGGACGACCCCGCCTCTCCCCAGTTCATCCTGACCCGCCGGGGCCAGGGCTACCTCTTCCACGGGGAGTAAACCACATCAGCCGGTACGAGAGGAGGCGCGCGCGTGTTTCGCAGCCTGCATATGAAACTGGTGCTCATCATGACACTGCTCATCGTGTCACTGATGACGGTGGTGGGCGCCTTCCTCATCAATTCCGTGGTGGGCTTCTACCTGCGGGATTTTTATGAGCGCATGGAGGAGGTCATCACCGACGAGGCCTTCCTCCGGGATCTCCAGAGCTCCACCGACGGAGAGGAGAGCGGCGCCCAGATGATCGCCCAGATCCTGGACTCCTACAACGGCGTCCTGGGCGTGGACGGGCGCAACCGCAACTACTACGTCCTGGAGGGCCAGACCGGCCAGTGCCTGGCCAGCTCCGGCCCCCAGAACGACCCGGGCACCAACTACTCCAACAACCTCTTGGCCGCCCTCAACGGCAAGGAGGGCTTCCAGAGCGACGCCTCCGCCTCCTACATGGATGTGGCCTTCCCCATCCAGCGGGGCGGCGAGGACTATGTCATCTATATCCGGGATAATCGGCAGACCGCCTCCGCCCTGAACAGCGCCATCATCGACCTCATCGTCAAGGCCCTGTTCTTCGGCCTGGTGATCTCCATTCTGCTCTCCTTCCTCCTGTCCAAAACCATGATCATCCCCATCGAGCGCCTCACCGAGGGCGCCGAGCGGGTGGCCGAGGGCGATTTCTCCCACAAAATACAGGTGGCCTCCCGGGATGAGATCGGCATCCTCACCGGCACCTTCAATGCCATGGCCCGGCAGCTGCAGGAGACCCTGGCCGAGGTAGAGAACGAGCGCAGCAAGCTGGACACCCTCTTCCTCCACATGACCGACGGCGTGGTGGCCTTCTCCACCACCGGCGCGGTCATCCACGCCAACCCCGCCGCCGAGCGGATGCTGGGCCGCTCCATCCCCGTGGGTGAGGAGGACGGCCCGGACTACGGCTCCCTCTTCGGAGACGTGGCGCCGCTGTCCAAGGTGCTGGACCTGGAGCAGCCCGACTATCTGGAGGGGGACCGCAATGTGGGCGGGCGGAGCCTGGAGCTGCTGCTGGCCTCCTTCTCCCGGGAGGGGCAGGGCGGCGCGCTGGTGGTGATCCACGACGTCACCGAGCAGCGCAAGACCGAGGAGCTGCGCCGGGAGTTCGTGGCCAACGTCTCTCACGAGCTGCGCACCCCCCTCACCAACATCCGGTCCTACGCCGAGACTCTGGTGGACAGCGCGGGCACCATCCCGCCCCAGATGGAGAAGAATTTCCTGGAGGTCATCCTCAGCGAGAGCGACCGGATGACCCACATCGTTCAGGACCTGCTGACCCTGTCCCGCTTCGACTCGGGACACAGCCAGCTGAATCTGAAGCGCTTCCCCTTCGGCCAGAGCGTGTCCGAGGTCTACAACGCCGTGCGCATGGAGGCCCAGCGCCACGGCCACACCGTCACGCTGGACATGGAAGAAAACCTGCCCCAGATCGTGGCGGACCGGGAGCGGATCGTGCAGGTGATGATGAACGTGGTGTCCAACTCCATCAAATACACCCCCGACGGCGGGCGCATCGACATCCGCGCCGGGCGCAGCGGCGAGCGGGTGTGGATGGAGGTCTCGGACAACGGCATCGGCATCCCCGCTGAGGACCGCCCCCGCATTTTCGAGCGCTTTTACCGGGTGGACAAGGCCCGCTCCCGGGAGTCCGGCGGCACCGGCCTGGGCCTGTCCATCGCCAAGGAGATCATCGACCAGCACGGCGGCGTCATCCGTCTGGTGGACCGGAGCGGACCGGGCCTGACGGTGCGCATCGAGCTTTTGGTGGAGGGACCTGTCCATGGACCGGCGTAAACTGCGGGCGGTCACCCTGCCCAAGCGCAGCCGGGGCCGCCGCCTGCTGGAGCTGGGCAAGGACATCCTCATCGTGTGCCTCATCCTCTCGGCGGTCTATCTGGCCGCCCGCAGCCAGCTCTACACCGGGCTGGCCAGTGAGGGGACCCTGTTCGGCCAGGTGGCCGGGTTCTTCCGCTCCGAGCCGGAGGAGGTCCCCGGAGACGTCTCCCCCGGCGCGGCCGGTGAGGCCATCCCGGCGGTCCGTCTGGCGGTCTGCCACGGCGTGGGGGACAACGGCACGCCCATCCGCTACGGCGTGCAGTACGATGAGGAGACCCTCCAGCCCATCACTGCCGCCCTGAGCAGCTATTTCACCGAAGGTCTGGCCAGCGCCTCCGGTCCGGAAGAACTCACCGCCGCCCAGTGGCAGGAGGCGCTGTGCTCCCCCGGGGTCTGTCTGGATCTGCTGGGGGCGGTGCCCCTGGACTACCTGGGGGCGGACGGCCTCACCGAGAGTGCCCGCCGCCTGGCCCTGGTGTGGGATGGGAGCAGCACCACGGCGGATCTCTGCTATCAGACGGCGGAGGGGGCCTATTACCGCTGCACCACCACGGTCACCTGGAAGGGCTATCTGGCCGACGCCCTCCAGAGCTACACCGACAACGGTGCCCGCTACGCCTTTGAGATGGACGACGTGGCCTATGACCGCCTGTCGCCCGAGGTGCTCCTGCTGCCCGACGCGCCGGAGAGCACCATCTACCAGGCGGTGCGCCCGCTGGATCTCAGCTCGCCCGACGACCGCGCCGCGCTGGAGAACGCCATGGGCTTCCGCGGCAGCGACTACCAGGTGCCCGGGGAGTGGGTCATCCGGGAGGACGACGAGCTGCGCATCGCCAGCGACGGCACCATGCACTATGAGGCCTCGGAAAGCCGCCCGGAAATGCGCTACCCCACCTCCGGGGAGGGCATTTCCGCCCGCAGCGCCGCCATTACGACCGCCTATCGTCTGGCGCAGGACGCGGTGGCGGCCTGGTGCGGCAGCAGCGAGAGCGACGGCCGGATCATCCTCTCCGGTGTCACCGAGACGGAGGACGGCTGGGAGATCACCCTGGACTACACGCTGGACGGCGCGCAGGTCCTCTTTGAGGACGGCCGCCCCGCCATGGAGTTCACCGTGGAGAAGGGACAGATCACCGCTTACACCATCCGCCCCCGGTGCTATCAGGCCACCGAGCACGTCTCCCGTGTGCTCAGCGAGCGCCTGGCCGCCGCGGCTCTGGAGAGTCTCCGGCCCCGGGAGCAGCTGGAGCTGCTCCTCTTCTACGAGGACAGTATGAACGCCATGTCGGCCCAGTGGGGCGGCTTTTAAGGGGAGTGGCCCATGGAGTGGTCCAAGATCAAAAACATCATCCTGCTGATCCTGCTGGGTCTGAATCTCTTTCTGCTGATCATGGTGGTCTCTCAGGAGCTGCAGGCCCACCAGTTCCGCCAGGAGGCCCGGGCCGAGGCGGTGGCGCTGCTGAAGCGCAACGGCATCACGGTGGACCCGGATCAGCTCCCGGCGGACACCTCGCTGCCCACCCAGGTGCTGGAGGAGGATGAAGCCGCCACCGATACCCTGGCCCAGGCCCTCCTGGGCGAGGAGACGGTACAGCAGTCCAGCGGCGTCCGGGCAGTCTATACCAGCCCGCTGGGTGAGATGGAGGCCTTTTCCACCGGCCGCTTTGCGGTGGATTTTACCGCGGAGGCCCAGCCGCTGAAGAACGCCGCGCCGGAAGAGCACGCCGCCGACCTGCTCCAGCGAGCCGGCATCCAGGCGGAATACCTGGACAGCTCCACTGCCGAGGGCGGGACCCAGCTCACCTACCGCCAGCGCTGGTCGGACACGCCGGTGTTCAACACGCAGATCGTCCTCACCTATGAAAACGGAGCCCTGCGCCACGTGGAGGGCGTGCTTCTCCCCGCCAGTGACGGCGTGAGCCGGCAGGAGGAGACGGTCACGGTAGCCACCCTTCTGGTCCGTTTCCTCAGCCAGCGCAACGAGAGCGGGCGCATGTTCAGCCAGATCCAGTCTCTGGTGCCGGGCTACCACCTCTCCGGCACCCGGCCCTTTACCCTCACGCCCGCCTGGTATGTCACCACCGACACCGGGACCTATCTGCTCAGTGCCCTGGACGGCAGCCTGCTGTAACGAACATGACCGACCGGGGACGGCTCCGTCCCCTTCCTCCCTCCCGGCGCTCCGGCGTCAGGAGGGATGTTTTTTATGGCAGACTTTACGCAAAATTATGGGCTGCACCAGTGGGAGCCCACCGACCCGTTCCTGCGGGAGGATTTCAATCAGGACCTTTCCACCATCGACGCCGCCCTGGGACAGCTGGACCGAAGTGCGGAAACGAGCGCCTACAACGTCTACAACCTGATGCTCCAGAACGATTACGATGGCAAATATACCGGGTACAAGAAGGCGCTGGCCTTTGACGGCTTTTTGGATGACACAGGAATCGCATCCAAAAGCGGATTTTTGCAGAGCGATGGGACGCTTTGGATGGAAAGGGAGGGACAGGGGGACATCAACCTGGGAATTGGAGGCAATATGGCCGAGTCGGAGAGCACCAGCACATTGGTGATGACGGGGTGCGGCACCATCACTGGCTTCTCCTGCTGGATTTATAGCTATTATGAGGTCTCCCAGCAGGTCACCGGCACCTACGAGGTAACTGTGAATGGGAAGAGTGCGGCTTCCGGCGATTTTGCAGTGGCTCCGCCCCCGCCGGAGACGAATACGGAGCGGACCATTCCCTTTTCCCCGGTGGATATACGCACAGGAGACCGCTGTGTAGTAACCTTGAGTGTGAACAGCGGGAGTGTTATGTTGAGACGTACTCCGGATTCCAATGGTCTGGGCGGCACACTTCGGGTGCGTGCCGGCGGGGCATCCGTCGGGACTATGACTGCAAAACCCGCTGCCCTGCCGGAGAGCCGGGGGGCCGCGGCCTGGGTCCGGCACAGGGGCGGCACGGTGAGCCTGTCTCTGAAAAACGGCGGCAAGTCTGTCGCACTGACCCCAGAGGAAAGCCGCGAGACGGTGGAGCTGTACACCGGCGCGACCTGTACCGAGCAGGCATTCCGGCTGGACCAGCCGCTTGCCGCCGGAGACTGGCAAGTGGTGCTGAGCGGCAATCTGGGTGAGGATGAGAGCGAAATGGAACTGTATAATTACGGTATAATTGTTATATAAAATAATACTGGGACCCGGATGATTTATCCGGGTCCCAGTATTCTAACTATACTACACTATTTTTGGTTTTTGCGATTAGGCAGCAACAGTATAAGTGTAGGTGTAGACCACGCTATCATAACCAGTACGGGAAGCAGTCACGGTAATCACCAGATTAGTTCCAGCACCAGTCAGATCATAGGTATTACCATTAGTCTTAGTAGCACCAGTGATCTCGGTCTTATAGGTCACATTGGAGGGAGCATCAGAAACGGTGATATCCACACAGTCAGAGGTGCTATCAACATAACCAGTGATGCTACCAGTCTCGCCAGCGCCAATCACTTTAGTAACAGTAGCGCCCTTTTCAGCAGACTGAGCAACAGTCACAGTGGGAGCGGTAGTGGTGGCCTTCTCCTGAGACACGTCGCTGGACATGTTGAACTCAGGATAAGTGGTCTCCATGCCGTTCACGTCCACAGTGAAGGTGTACTTCACGCTGTCAGCGGTCTTACCGGTGACCTTGGTGTAGTCGCTGATGCCGTTGACCTCAGCCAGCTTCACGCGGATAGCCTGCACAATCGCGGTGTTGGAAGGCTTGTTGGTGCCGGTCCAGGACACGGTGATCTTGTTGGAGCCATTGACGTTCACGGTGATGCCCTCAGTGACAACGGGAGGCTTCACGGTGTTCTCAGCCTTGGTGACGATCACCAGGATCTGATCGTCGCTGTTGGCCAGGATGGTAGTGACCAGGCCCTTGTCGGAGTCGCTGGGCAGCTTGTTCAGGGTAGCGGTCTCGAAGCCGCCGTCCTTGTCCAGCTCGACCCAAACGGTCTTGTCGAACAGCTTATACTCCTTGGTGTTGGTGACCACAGTGGAGCCGGAGATGTTCTTCACAGCAGTGGTGTCGACCTTACCGGAAGCGCTGCTCAGAGTGTACACACCGTCGCTGTCCACGGAGTACAGGAACAGGCCCTTGTCGCTCCAGGTGCCGTCCACCTTGATCTCGGTCTCGGTGTCGGTGCCAGCCAGAACGGCCTTCACAGTGGTGGTCTTGCTGCCGATGGAGACGATGCTGGTCACATACAGGTGATCGGCAACGCTGCTGGTGGCCAGGGAAGCGGCCTCAAAGGCAACGGCGACCATCTTGTTGCCGCTGTTAAAGGCGGCCTCGGTGGTAGCCTTGGTGACGCTGGGAGCGCTCTGGTAGCCAGTGTACACGCTCACGCTGTCGATCTTATTCTCCTTGGTCAGGGAGACATAGAAGAAGGAGGTGTTGCTGGCGGCATAGACGCCGGTCTTGCGGCTGGCATCGTTGGCGCTGGCATTGGCCACCTGATCCAGACCGGTCAGAGTGGTCTTGCCCTTGTTGAAGTCCACCTTGTTGTTCTTGTCAACGGTAGCGGTGGGGTCGGTCAGCTTGATCTGGCCGTCGCTGTTGATGGAGTAGGCGTAGATGCGCTGGACCTGAGTGGAGTCCTCGCCCTTCAGGCTGTCGGTGATAGCCTTGCTCAGATCGCTCTTGGAGGCCACATCATAGGTCTTGGTGGTGCCATCGGACAGGGTCACCTTCACGCGACCGTTGTCGATGCCGTTGCTCGGCTCGTAAGCCCAGACATAGGCATAGTTGGAGGCGTTCTCGGAGACATTGCCCATGGCCACGATCATGCCGTTCTTATCCAGGTAGAAGGTAGCCTCGGTGTCCAGAGCGTTCTTGATGTCAGCATAGGTGCTGGGAACGGTGATGTCGTTGTCGCCGCCCACATAGCCGGCAACCTCGGACACATCATAGGTGGTGCCGTCCACGGTCAGCTGGCTGTTCTTGCTGTCGGAAGTCTTGTAGGACTGCAGGGTGCCGGTAACAGCCTCAGCCTTCTCGACGTGCAGCTTGCCGCCGATCCAGGCAGCCAGGACATAGTCGTTGGCGGCCACATCCTCAAAGCCCACCACATCGTCCTTGTCGTCAGCAATCAGGTTGTCCTTGTTCCAAGCCTTGTTGACGTTCACGGTGATGGAGCCGTCGTCCTTGGTGGAATACTTGGAGACCTGGCCGAAGTAGTAGGTGGTCATGAAGATGTAATCCACAGTGCCGTCGTCGTTGTTGTCGATCAGGGTCTTCTCAACGCCGCGGGTAGCGGTCTCGCTGTACTTGCCATACTCCACCGCATTGGTGTAGTTGGTCAGCACAGGAGTGCTGGAAGCGATCTTCAGATCGCTGTCGTCGGCGATCTTAGCCAGCTTGTGGTTGTTGGCCTTGGCCACGACCACGTTGCTGTCGCTGATGATGGCATTGCCCAGAACGGTGGCCTTGGAGGTGTTGGAGGAGTCGTTCTTCACATACAGAACAACGGACTTGCCCAGCACGTCGGCGCCGGTGGAGACAGCGAAGGTGCCGTCGTTGAAGACCTTCTGGTCCTCGTTGGTGCCGTAGTTGGTCACGTCGATGCGGGTCTTGCCGGCGTCCAGAGCGGCACCCTTATCGGCGGTGGACTCCAGGTTGGCATACTCGTTGGCAACCACGACGCCCTCGACCTTGATGGCGTTGAACTTGTCCTCGAGCATGGTCTTGCCGGTCTTGTTCTGCACGGCGGTGGTGGTGCCGTTGGCATTGTAGGTGAAGGAGTAGGTGACGGTCTGCGCGTTCAGAACGTTGTAGATCATCTGAGCGGCGTTGTCACGGGTCAGGGGCTGGGAGGGGTTGATGGTCTCCAGGCCCTTGTACAGGCCGGCCATGTTGGCCAGGGAGTTGGTGGTGATCTCCCAGGTGGAGCCGCCGATGCCCTCGTAAGCAGCGTTGTAGCCCAGAGCCACCAGCAGCATCTTGGCAGCCTCGGAGCCGGTCACGTTGTCAGAGGGGCCAAAGGTGTTGTTGCCGCGGCCGGCGATGATGCCGCGGTCCACGCAGAAGGCGATGTACTTCTCAGCCCAGTTGCCCTGGGTGTCCTTGAAGCTGGTGGTCAGGTTGCCCAGCACGGGCTCCTGGCCGCCGTTCAGGACCACGCACACCAGGCGGGCGAAAGAAGCGCGGTCGATGTTCTGGGTGGCGCCGAAGCTGCCGTCAGGCAGACCGGCCAGGACGCCCAGCTCGGTGATCATGGAGACAGCTTCCTTGTGGACGATCTCGTCCTTGTCAGTGAAACTGTCGTAGCCCGCAGCGGAAGCGCCGACGACCATCAGGCCAAGAACCATGACGGCAGCCAGAGCCATGCTGAGAGCACGCTTGAGGTTTCTCATTTGGATTTCCTCCTTGTTCATTTTTCGAGACTTTTCGGCGGGTTTTTCCGTTTATTTTGCAAGAAAAATGCAAAATCGACGGTACAACTCCCCTTGCCTCTGGAATTAGTTTAAAGCATCCGGAGCGATTCGTCAACCGGTTTGGCCCAACTGTAACAAACCTGTAAGATTACAGTCGCTTTGTTACACAGCCGCCCCGGGGGGCCTCCCCCCGGCCGCTTCATAAACTTAGACGGCGGTCCCTCGGAAAGGTTCCACGCTTTTTCACTTTTTTCAAAACAATCGATTTCCTCCGTTTCCAGCGGCTTCTGGGGGCCATTTGCCCCCTTTCCTGCTCTATATATTAAGGTAGGAAAATCTGTCAACCATATGTCAACCGTTTTATGGCCGGAATCCCTTGCACCGCAAGGATTTGCCGTTTTATACCACTCTAGACAGATTGGATTGTCTACCAAATGTCTACCAGTGAAACTTTTTATGCCTAATTATGCTTGTTTTTATGTCTTAGGCGCACTTTCTTTCACTTATTTAATCGTGTGAGGGGCGTTGTACCCGTCGATTTCGCAACATTTATCGAAAGAACAACGGGAAAATGAACTGAAAGACCTCAAAAATCGAACAAGGAGGAAATCCAAATGAGAAACCTCAAGCGTGCTCTCAGCATGGCTCTGGCTGCTGTCATGGTTCTTGGCCTGATGGTCGTCGGCGCTTCTGCTGCGAGCTACGAAGATTTCACCGACAAGGATGAAATCAAGAACTCTGAGGCCGTGGCTACCATGGTCTCCCTGGGCGTCATCTCCGGTAAGGACGATGGCTCCTATGATCCCGCCGGCAGCCTCACCCGTGCTGAGGCCTGCACCCTGATCGCCCGTATGCTGGGCGGCGGCAAGGACCCCGTTCTGGGCTCCAACATCAAGTCCAACTTCAAGGACACCCAGGGTCACTGGGCTGAGACCTACATCGCCTACTGTGCCAACCTCGGCATCATCGCCGGTGTGGGCAACGGCAACTTCAAGCCCGACGACACCCTGACCGGTTCCGCTGCTGCTAAGATGGTCCTGTGCGCTCTGGGCTACAAGCCCGAGTTCGAGGGCATCGGCGGCGCCAACTGGGAGCTGGCCACCAACACCCTGGCCACCAAGATCGACCTGTACAACGGTCTGGAGACCCTGAACCCCTCCGCCACCATCAGCCGTGACGACGTCGCCCAGCTGATCTACAATGGCGTGCAGGCTCAGGAGGTCGAGTACCGCAACCTGCAGGGCGACTACTCCGGCACCCTGTATGCCTATGATCAGGGCAGCATGCTGGAGAACCGCTTCGGCGTTGTGAAGGTCACCGGTATCGTCATGGCCAATGACGAGGTCGCTCTGGCCGGCTCTGCTGTCCAGAAGGATGGCAAGTCCGCCATCAACGTGGTGAAGGAAGTCAAGTACGGCAACGGCAGCTACACTGGCGTGGAGTCCTTCAACGTGGATATCGACACCTCCCTCATCGGCCAGGAAGTCGTGATCTATGTGAAGCCCGCCTCCCAGCTGAACCCCAACCCCGCTTCTGACGCTGTGCTGGGCACCCCCATTGCCACCGCTAACAACACCGTGGTGACCACCTATGCCAAGCTGGACGGCACCACCGATCCCACTTGGAGCAAGTTCCTGAAGGACAACGACCTGACCGACGGCGGCAAGGGCTATGTCAACTACGCTGAGGGCACTGTGAACAGCAACGCCCGCGGTGTGGAGCTGACCTTCATCGACAACACCGGCGACGGCAAGGTCGACATCAAGCTGGCTGTCAACAAGACTCTGGCTAAGGTCTCCACCTACAACTCCACCAAGGAGTATGTCAAGTTCTCCGGCGACGCCACCGAGTACAGCTTCGATGACGTGATGGGCCTGGAGGACATCGCCCTGAACGACTACGTCCTGTACTATGTTGCCAACGGCAACGCTCATGTGGAGAAGCTGACTGCTGTCACCGCTTCCCTGGAGTCCTACAAGGTCGGCAAGAGCGCCACTCTGGGCGGCGTGACCTACAAGATCTCCGGCCTGACCAACAACGCCGGCGATCTGACCACCTTTGACGGTACCTTTGACAATGACTCCGATCTGAAGTTTGAGAACACCTACGACCTGTATCTGGACAACGACAACAACCTGATCGCCTTCAAGCTCACCGAGGAGAGCGAGAACAAGGATTACGCCGTGGTTCTGGATGCTGGCCTGGATTATCAGACCATCACCTCCGATCCCACCGGCCAGGTCAAGCTGCTGCTGGCTGACGGCACCAAGGTGACCGGCGCCATCGACATGGAGGCCACTCAGGCCAACTACAAGAAGGCTGACAGCGCCAATGCCGATACCGTTGCCAACTTTGCTAACAACTTTGTGAAGACCGGTGGTACTAAGCGCAGCGAGTTCGTCGGCACCGTCGTGACCTACACCAAGAGCGATGATGGCTATGTGCTGAACTACACCAACGCTCCTGCCAACACCACCACCACCACCAACGTGGTGAAGAACATGGCCAGCATGACTGTGGGCGGCAGCAACGTCGTCGTCAACAGCAGCACTGTGTTCTTCTTCAAGAACAACGATGACACCAGCGTCATCACCGGCACCGGCAACCTGTCCAGCACCGCTATTGTCGCTGCCAAGGTGAAGGACGTGGCCTACACCGGCACCTCCACCAAGGTGGCCAAGGCTGTGTACATCGAGGCTGACCCCGGCACCTCCACCAGCAGCTATGCCTATGTGGTGAAGGGCGCTACCGTGAAGCCTGTGGACGGCGTCAACTATGAGTACTACACCGCCGTGCTGAATGACGGCACCGTGACTTCCTTCCAGACTGCCACTGGTACCAACATCACGGTTTCTGGCGTGTACAAGTACGAGACCAACTCCAAGGGTGTGACCACTCTGACTCCCACCACCGCTGACGTGGATGGCGCTCTGGTGAAGGACGAGTCCGTCGTGGGCTACATCTCCACTCTGAGCGGCAACGTCATCGGCGTGACCTACAACGGCAAGGAGAGCTTCTACACCGTGGGCGACGCCAAGGTCTACAATGTTGAGGACACTGACAATGTGTTCACCACTGAGCTGGCCAAGAACCAGAGCGTGGTCATCAGCACCAAGACCTCTGACAGCAAGGTGGTCCTCGACACCATCTTTGTCACCGCCAACGACGTGTCCGAGTACGGCGTGTACCTCAACGGCACCAAGGTCGGAGACTACAAGGTCGGCCAGACTGTCGTTGTGAACGTGCCCAACGTTGCCGCTGCTGGCGATATCACCGTGACCGGCGCTACCCGCACCGACACTAGCAGCACCAATACTGCTACCTTCGTGATGCCCGCTGGCGCTGTCAATGTGACCAGCACTTATGCTCTGACCTATGAGAACACCAACGCCAAGGTTTACAGCGACTCCGCCTGCAAGAATGAGGTCGCTACTGGCACTAAGATTGTTGGTAATACTACTCTTTATGTGAAGAGCGAGAGCAACGCTGCTAGCCAGTCTGAGCTGGATGCTACTAATGTAACCCTGAAAGAAGTGACCGCCGCTGAGGACGGTACTTCCGCCGCCGTTTACAGCTTCACCATGCCTCAGGCTGCTACCAACCCCACCTTTACTCAGAAGTAATTAACTCCTGAGAACTCCCCCCGGACGTTAGTCCGGGGGGAGTTTTTTACTCTCTATTACAGGAAAATGATTCCGTAGTCGTAGATGATTATGGTATCATCCTCGCCCCGGTCCAGTGTCAGGGTGACCGCCACAGGGCCGCTGCCGCCGTCCTCCAGCCGGAAGGCTGCCTGGGTACAGGCATTTCCCTGGAGATCCACGGTCTCTGTCGTCTCCACCAGGTCCATCTTCACACCGTTGAGCAGGCAGGAAATGCTGCCGCCCCGGTAGCGCACCCAGCCCAGGGCCCAGTCATAGGTCTCCAGGGAGATGGATTGGCTGGTCAGAGTCCCTGTTTCCGCAGTCAGGGAGGAGACCGAAAAGTATCCCGCCAGATGTCCGCTGCCCTCCACGGTATAACCGGAGCAGTTCGAACTAAATCCGCTGATGGTGAGATAGAAGGTGTCCCCCGGCTCCATCTGTACTGAGGGGAGATCGATGCTGACCTCCCGGAAACTGCCATAGATTCGCACATCCTGATTGATGGTGCGTTCCTGAAGGCCGTTATGATACAGGACCGCGGTGACCGACCAGGTATTTTCACCGGCTCCGATCATCTTCCAGGTAAAGCGGGTGAGCTGGTATCGGGCCTGTGCCGTGTAGGTGAGGGTGCTGCATGTGCCCTGCATCTGGATGTAGTCGCTGGAATAAGGTGTCCCGGGTCCCTCCGCCGGAAGGCCGGGGAGGAACAGCTTCCCCTCATAAAGATAAAGGGCCTCGCTCTTCTCCGCGATGCCGCTTTCATCGGTGAAGCCGTCGAATACGAGCGCCTTTTTATACCCGGTGTATTTGCTCTCGTAGTAGTTCTGGAGCATCAGGTTGTAGACATTGTAGGCGTTTGCCTCCGTACTGCGCTCCGCCCGGCCCAGAGCCGTGTCGATCGTCGAAAAGTCCTGATTGAAATCCTCCCGCAGGAACGGGTCGGTGGGCTCCCACTGGTGGAGCCCATAGTTTTGCGTAAAGTCTGCCATAAAAACATCCCTCCTGACGCCGGAGCGCCGGGAGGGTGGAAGGGGACAGAGCCGTCCCCGAAGTTCCGATATCGCAAGAAAAAGAGCAAGGGCGCTGGATTTCTCCAGCGCCCTTGCTGCGATCGTTGCCAGGAATGAAAGAAGGATCTATCGCACTCGCTTAGTCGGCATGTCTCCCGTTCGGAGCCAGAACGGGGAAGGGATCAGACCGCCGGCTCCGTGGAGGCATTCTCCACAGCGGGCACTTTCTTGTCAAAGCGCTTGAACACGATGCTGCCCACAAAGCCAGCCAGAGAGCCGCCCAGAGCAGCCAGGACCAGCGCCAGAACGACGGTCTTGGGATCATTGAAGGCAAAGGGAGCCAGCAGGCCGGGGATGGGAGAGGCAGTGCCGGGGGCGTTGTTCACGATGCCCAGCAGAGCGGCCGCCACACCGGCCAGACCGCCGCCGAAGAAGTTGGAGGCGTAGATGGGAATGGGATGCCGGGTGATGATGTGAGCCTGAGTCAGGGGCTCCAGCATGACCGCCACCACGTTGGAGCGGTTGCCCAGGTGCAGACGGGCGAAGATGAAGCCGTTGGTGAAGGAACCGCCGAAGCAGGCGATGGCGGCAATGCCCATGGGCAGGCCGGTCAGGCCCAGCATAGCGGTAAGAGCCATGGAGCTGAGGGGAGAGGTGCAGATCATCTTGATGATGCCGCCCAGCAGGAGGCCCATCAGAGCGGGGGACTGCTCGGTAGCGGCGATGATGGTCTGGCCGATGTAGCCCATGCCGGCGGTGACCACGGGATCGACCGCATAGGCCACGCCACGGGCCAGAGGAGCCAGAAGCAGGGCGCCGGCGATGACGTCCAGGCCCTCGGGCAGATACTTCTCAATGAGGGGAGCCAGGAAGCCCACCAGATAACCAACGATGAAGCCGGGCAGGATGCCGTAGCCGCCCACAGCCACGCCGGCCACCACCGCGAAGATGGGGTTGGCGCCCATGCTGATGGGGACCAGGATGGCGGCGGCCACGCCGCCCATGCTGCCGGCGGTGGAGCCCACTTCGCCGATGAAGGTCAGACCCAGAAGGTCGCCGGAGATATAGCGGTGTACGGCCTCCACCAGGAAGGTGGCCACAGCCGCATTGGCCAGACCAGACATTGCTTTCGAGCCCATCGGTGCCTTCATGCTGAAGAGGGAGAACCCGGCCAGCGTGAGGAGCAGCAGGCCCATACCTAAAAGAATGGTTGTCATAGCTTCATACCTCCGTCGATTTATTGACTTTCCTTTTGCTGATGCTTCTAGTTTATAGGCACTCTTCATAAAACTACAGGAAGTAACAGAAAGGAAGCTGTAAAATTTACCGAACTCTCCAGTTTTGTATAGTTTCGCAAAAGAAAACTGCCTTGACTTTGTGCAAAACGCAGACAAAATCAGGCAGTTTATTCCAGCAGTTCGCTTTAGTAGGAAGCAAAGAACATAGTAGTGAAATTTTTTTCTCAGGAATGGCCCCCGCACAGCGCGGCCAGTGCATACAGGAACTTCTTGACCGACACCCGCCCATGGCGGCCGGACTTGCCGCGGATGCAGTCCATCTCCCGCCGGACCTGCTCAAACTGGTAGAGCGTACCAGCGTATTCGGTGAAGGTGTCGTTGGAGTAGTCCTCAATGCCCAGGTTGGCCAGATTGGTCATCCCGGCGGTGGCCGCCCGGCGGATGCGCTGCTCCATGGCCTTGGGGGAGTCGCTGAAGCGGGCGCAGAGCTGGGCCACCGTGTCCTGGGGCTGGCCGCTGTCCTGGCTGACCAGATAGCCCACCACCTGGGCGATGTCCCGGCAGGCGGGATCGCCGCTGATGCCCAGCCGGTGGAGGACCATGTTGAGGGTGCTCTGCACCCGGTCCTCCTCCTCCGCGGGAGCGGCGGGCGGGGGAGTGGGCTCCCCGGCGGGGACGGGCGGACGGCCCACCCCGCCGCCCAGGATGGAGCGCATCTGCTCCAGGGTGGAGTCCATGGTGATCATCTGCCCCACCCGGCGCAGCACCCCCACCACCTCGATGCTGTTGATGGGCTTGGTGATGAAGAAGTCCACTCCGGTGGCGTAGGCCTCGGCCACCATGTCCTTGCTGGTGACCTGGGAGAGCATGACGAAGTGGAGCTGGGGGTAGCGCTCGTGGGCCTGGCGGACAAAGGCGATGCCGTCCATGCCGGGCATGAGCAGGTCCACGATGACGATGTGGGGACGCATATAGTTCAGGTCCTCCAGGGCGTCGGAGCCGCTGGAGGCGGTGCCGCAGACGCAGCCGCAGCCGCTGTCCTCGATGATCATACGCAGCACATTGAGCACCGCGGGATCGTCATCGACCAGATAAAAGAGCATTTAACCTTCCTCCAGTTCCGATTTGGGGATATGGATGGTGAACGTGGTGGCACCGTCCGCGCTGGACACGGCGATGGTGCCGTGGAGCTTTTCCTCCACCAGCCCCTTCACCAGGGGCAGGCCCAGGCCGCGGTTGATGGCGCCGGTGGTGTAGTTGATCTTGCTGGAGAAGCCGGGCAGGAAGATCTGGCCCAGCCGCTCCGGCGGGATGCCGCCGCAGTCATCCCGCACCGTGAAGCAGTAGTTGTCCCCCTCCGCCCGGGCGGTGAGGGCGATGTGGTGGACCCCCTGGGTGGGGGCGGCCTCCACAGCGTTGTTGAGCAGGTTGTGGAAGATGGACATGAGGTAGTGGTGCTGGGTGGTGTAGAACTGGACGCGGCTGTCCCGCTGAAAGACCACCTGCTTTCCGGCGGCCTGGGCGGTCTGGGCCACGCTCTGCCCCAGCAGGGCGGCCAGATCCTGCCAGACCATACCGGCCCCGGCGTCCTCCTTCTCCAGAGCCTCGGAGATGCCACGCATGATGAGGAAGTACTCCTTTTTGACCTCATGAACGTCGGTGGCCACCGACAGGGCCAGCTCCACGTCTGACGCCGTCCCGCCGTTGTCCCGCAGGGAGCTGTACAGGTGGTAGGCCCGGTTCATGGTGTCCTCGATGAGGGCGGTGCCCTTGTCCATCCAGGCCACCTCGCTCTTGAGGCTGGCGGTCATCAGGAGGAGGCGGCGGTAGCGGTCGGCGTCCTCCCGCCGCAGGAGCTGGAAGCCGTACCCGTCCAGCAGCCGCAGCAGCCCCCAGGCCAGGATGCTGCGCACCGCGCCCACCAGCAGCAGCTGCCCCAGCGAGGCGGGGAGAAAGGCGTCCAGCCCCACCCGGACCAGGAGCTCGGCCAGGTTCGACAGGGCGTCCAGCCCGGCCAGGGGCAGGCAGGCCCACAGGGGGAAGGGGTGGAAGCGCACCTTGTGGCGGTAGAGCTCGAAGAGCAGGCCGTAACAGACATAAAAGACCATCTCCGGCGCGTGGGCGTTCCAGCTCCCGGCCATGGTGCCCACCGTGGTCAGCCGGGCCAGCGCCCGCAGGAGGAACACCCCCGGCGCGGCCAGTACCATGCTCCACGCCACCGGGAGTACCGGCCACAGGGAGCACAGCGCCGGCAGGAGCACCACGGCGATGGAAATGGTGAAGGCCCCCGGCTCCAGACCCATGGAGACCTGGGAGGCCACCGCAATGACCAGCGCGCCCAGCAGGGCGGAGCGCCGTCGGGATGCTTGTTCCATGCTTGTCCTCCTTCTCCGAACTTCCATTGAATTCCTCTATTATCATACAATACTTTCATAGCTTTGTATACACCGGGAAATAAATTACACGTTGCGAATCAAAAAGGAGGGCCTCCGCAAAAGCGGAGGCCCTCCCAGCAGCAGGGTCTATTCTTCCTCGTTGTGGAACAGGAGCCGGTAATCCGTGCCCTCCACGGCGTAGATGCTGTCCATGTCCTCGTGGACCATGGACTCCGGGTCGAAGGGGACCTGGAATTTGACGCAGGTGCCGCAGGAGGCGGACAGGGCACGGGGCACGGGCATCATTTTGGGCTTGTCCCCCCGGTCCTTGCAGAGCTTCTGGAACTGAATGGCTCCGAAGTGGGTATGGAAGGTGGCGATCTGTTCCATCTTACTTGGAGATGGTCAGCTCAAAGTCCTCGCCCACGGCCTTGTGGGTGACCTTGTAGCCGGCATTGGTCGCAAAGCGGGTGATGTTCTGTACGGGAGTCATGCTGTCCACCAGCACCTTCAGGGGCACGCCGCCCTTCAGGGCGTTCTTGGTCATCAGCACCGGCTCCGGGCAGGAATAGCCTCTGGCGTCCAGTTCGTTCATGTGATAACTCCCTTTCCTTTATTTCTTCTTGCCCAGGTTGAGGGCGCCGATGGCGCACACGATCACCAGGCCCAGGATGACGGCGATCTTGCCGTTGGCGGTGGGGCCGTCAGCGGAGGAGGCCAGACCGAAGTTGTGGCAGAAGGCGGCGCCCACCACCATGCCCAGCACGGCCATGGAGGAGTCGCTGTTGCCGCTGCCGGAGAGGATCAGCTGGCGCAGGGGACAGCCGCCCAGCAGCACGGAGCCCACGCCCACCAGGACCATGCCCAGCAGGTTCCACAGGCCGTCCACATGGGCCACAGGCTGGCCGGCGAAGCCGGGGTTGAACTTACCCAGGATCAGGTTGCCCACCAGCACGGCCACGAAGATGGCCACAAAGCCGCTGAGCAGGTGGAAATCCTTGAAGAGCAGGGCGTCGCGGATGCCGCCCACCATGCACAGGCGGGTCTTCTGGGCCAGAGCGCCCACCACCAGACCGGCGATGAGAGCCGCGGCGATGGGGGCACGCATGGAGCCCGGGCCGCTCTCCGAGAACATCAGCAGGGCGGGGGCGCCCACCAGCAGGATCAGCAGGCCCACGGCCACGGCGGGCATCAGGACGCCCTCCACCTTGGGCTGGGGAGTGGACTTTTTGAGGGAGAAGCCGGCGCGCAGGAACAGGGTGCCGATACCGATGCCCAGCACGAAGCCGACCAGGCCCAGGATGGCGTTGCCGTCACCGCCGCCCAGGCGGATGACCATACGCAGGGGGCAGCCCAGGAACATCAGGGCGCCCACCATCACACAGAAGCCCAGCACGAAGCGGGCCATGGGGGACGAGCCGCCCCGGACATTGAACTCTTTCCCGGCCAGCGCCATGATGAACGCGCCCAGCACCAGGCCCATGATCTCCGGGCGGACATACTGCACAATGGGGGCGGAGTGGAGCTTCACGCCGCCGGCGATGTCCCGCAGGAAGCAGGCGATACAGAAGCCCATGTTGGCCGGATTGCCCAGCGCCACCAGGATCACCGAGCAGGCGCCCACGATGAGGCCGGCCAGGATGATCAGGCCGTGGTCTTTCCACTTTGACATAGAATCTCCTCCTTGTACTTGTAACACACCAACACACGGTTGCAGTGCCATTATAGCCCAGGGGTCCTTGGATTGGAAATCAATCTTCTCTATATAGGCTTGGATTCTATATCGAAAAATGCAATAAAGGCAGAGAAATAACCCCTGTATTTATCAATATCTTTTATTTTTATAACAAATATACCCTTTCTTTTTCGACAGGGGCTGTGTATACTTAGTTCATACGGGTAGAATGGATTCCGGCACAAAAAAACGGACTCCGGTCTGACCGGAGTCCGTTTCTTCTGCGGGGTTCAGCGGCCGGGCCGCACGCGGACCAGGCGCTCTCCCAAGGGGAGAACCTGTCCGATGGCTGCGCCGGGCACGCCCAGATCGTGGAGCCGGTGGAGCAGCTCTTCCGCCCGGGCCTCCGGCACCGAGATGAGGAGACCGCCGGCGGTCTGGGGATCGTAGAGGATGTCGCTGCGCTCCAGGGGGATGCCGGCGTCCACTTGTACATCGTCCGCCAGGTAGCCCATGTTGTTGTAGGCGCCGCTGGGGATGATGCCGTCTCGGGCCAGCTCCAGGGCCTTGGGCAGGATGGGCACTGCGTCGGCCCACAGCTCGATGGTGTGCTTGCAGCCCTTGGCCATCTCCTGCACATGGCCCAGCAGGCCGAAGCCGGTGATGTCGGTGCAGGCGTTGGGGCGCACGGGGAGCATGGCCTCCTGGGCTTTCTTGTTCAGGGTGGTCATCACGGCGATCATCTCGTTGTACTCCGCCTCGCTGAGGAGGTCCGCCTTGGCGGCGGTAGAGAGCACGCCGGTGCCCAGGGGCTTGGTGATGATGAGGAGGTCGCCCTCCTTGGAGCCGTCGTTGGTGAGGATCTCCTCGGGGCGGGCGAAGCCGGTGACGCACAGGCCGTACTTGGGCTCCTTGTCCTCGATGCTGTGGCCGCCCACGATGACCGCCCCGGCCTCCATCACCTTATCATAACCGCCGGCCAGGATGCCCTTGACGATCTCCAGGGGCAGGCAGTTGGGGAAGGTGAGCAGGTTCATGGCGATCTTGGGGGTACCGCCCATGGCCCACACGTCCGAGAGGGCGTTGGTGGCGGCCACCTGACCGAACTGGAAGGGGTCGTCCACGATGGGCGGGAAGAAGTCCACGGTGGCGATCATGGCGGTGTCGTCGTTGATGCGATAGACGGCGGCGTCGTCGCTGGAGTCAAAGCCAACCATCAGGTTGGGGTCGTAAATGCGGGGGAGATCGGCGAGCAGGGACCCTAGGACACCCGGTCCTATCTTGGCGCCTCACCCGCCGGCAGAAGTCATCTCGGTGAGCTTGATGGCTTTGTTCTGGGATGACATGATTCCGCACCTTCTTTCTCTGGTATTCCGCGAGGCCCCTCTATTCTACCCTGTGAGTTCGCAAATAGCAACAGGAGAGAGGAACGATTTCTATGCAGCTCAAGCAGTTGGAAGTGTTTGTCCAGGTGGCGCGGCTGAAGAGCTTTTCCAAGGCGGCCGACGCCCTCTATCTGACCCAGCCCACCATCAGCGCCCACATCAGCGCGCTGGAGAGCGAGCTGGGCACCAAGCTGGTGGTGCGCTCCACCAAGGAGATCCAGCTCACCACCACAGGCAGCATCCTCTTCAGCTACGCCAATCAGATCCTGGGTCTGTGCGAGCGGGCGGAGCAGGATGTGCGCACCGCCTCCTCGGACATCCAGGGCGCGCTGTCGGTGGCGGCGTCCACGGTGCCCTCCCAGTACCTCCTGCCCCGCATCCTGCCCCACCTGCGCCAGCGCTACCCCAAGGTGTTCTTCCAGGTGTTCCAGGGGGACAGCAGCCAGGTGGCCCAGCGCATCTTTGAAAACGGCGCGGAGCTGGGCATCATCGGCTCCCCGGTCCAGAAGGCCGGATGTGTCTGTACCCCCTTCTTCTCCGAGCGGATGGTCATCGTCACCCCCAACACCCCCGAGTATCAGGAGCTGGGCGGGGAGATGACCGGCCAGGTCCTCCGCTCCAGCCCCTTCCTGGTCCGGGAGCCCGGCTCCGGCACCCGCAAGCGCAGTGAGGAATTTCTCCGCGGCATCGGCGTGGACCCCCGGGAGCTGACCCTGGCCGCCCAGCTGCAGAGCACCGAGAGCATCCTCCAGGGCGTCAAAAACGGCCTGGGCATCTCCATCGTCTCCGGCCTGGCCGCCAGCGACTATGTGCAGATGGGCGCGGTGCTGTCCTTTGACTTCGACAGCCCTCTCCTCACCCGGCAGTTCTACCTCATCCACCACCGCAACCGCCCCCACTCCCCGGCGGCCGCCATGCTGCTCAAGGAGCTGCCCCGCTACTTCCAGAACGAGATCTCCGCCGAAGATGTGACCTGAGTTTCCCTGCCAAAGTTCGGCGGGTCCGAGCCACTGGATTTTGTGTGTTTTGTGCCCCGCTGTGGGGCGGCACTGTGTCATTTCCACAGAAGCCATCCCCCCGCAGCCCCCAAGTCTCTTCCATTTCCACAGGGTATCCCGCCCAGAATGCCGCGACCGGAGCGATTCGGCCGCGGCATTTCGCGTTTTTGGGCGAAAAAAACCGCTTGACATTTTCTGGTCTGTTCCGTAAAATACGTTTAAACTTTTTAATTAAATTTTTTTAATTAAAATTTTTGAAACTACAAACTGCGACGTCCGTCGCCCCCGCAAAGGGAAAGGAGAACGTAACTATGTTTGAGAAGGTCCGTGACATTATTGTGAGCAACCTGAGCTGCGATCTGGAGGCCGTCACCATGGAGGCCAGCCTCACCGACGATCTGGAGCTGGACAGCCTGGACGCCGTGGATCTGAACGCCGCTCTGGAGGATGAGCTGGGCGTGTCCATGCCCGACGAGGTGCTGAAGGAAGTCCAGACCGTGGGCGACATCGTCCGCTATCTGGAGGAGCACGCCGAGTAAGGGGCGCAGGGCCATGGAACTGAACGAAGTTTTAGCGCTGATGGAGCGCTTTGAGGGCAGCGCCATCCAGCGCATGGAGCTGGAGAGCAAGGGCTTCCGCCTGATGCTGGACAAGGCCGTGCCGGTGGCGGCGGCGCCCGTGGCTGCCGTCCCCGTGGCCGCGCCCGTCCCTGCTGCGGCCCCCGCCGCCGCTCCCGCGCCCGCCCCGGAGGCTCCCGCCGCCGCTCCTGCCGAGGCGGAGGGCACCCTCATCAAGGCTCCCCTGGTGGGCACCTTCTACGCCGCCTCTTCCCCCGACGCCGCCCCCTTTGCCCCCGTGGGCGCCCAGGTGAAGGCCGGCCAGACCCTGTGCATCCTGGAGGCCATGAAGATGATGAGCGAGGTCCCCTCTCCCGTCAGCGGCGTCATCACCGAGGTGCTGGTGTCCGACGGCGAGCTGGTGGGCTTCGACCAGCCCCTGTTCCGCGTGAAGGAGTGCTGATCCCGGCCCCAGCCGCAATAACCGCGCCATAGCAGACGACCTCCATGTCCGGAGCCGGTCTCTCATCTGCGCGGGAATCCCATGGAGGTTTTGCTATGTTCAAGCGAGTTCTGATCGCCAACCGGGGCGAGATCGCGGTGCGGGTCATCCGCGCCTGCCAGGAGCTGGGCGTTGAGAGCGTGGCGGTCCACTCCACCGCCGACGCCGATGCCCTCCACGTACAGCTGGCCACCCGGGCCGTCTGCGTGGGGCCCGCCAAGGCCGCCGACAGCTATCTCAGCCCCATTTCCCTGCTGACTGCCGCCGTGGAGAGCGGCTGTGACGCCGTCCACCCCGGCTACGGCTTCCTCTCCGAGAACGCGGAGTTCGCCGACCTGTGCGCCAAGAGCGGCCTGAGCTTCATCGGGCCCAGCGGCGACATCATCCGGCAGATGGGCAACAAGGCCGCCGCCCGCGCCCTGATGCAGGAGCACGGGGTGCCGGTGGTGCCCGGCTCCGACGGCCCGGTGCCCGACAGCACCGCGGCCGCCAAGCTGGCCGAGACCATCGGCTATCCGGTGCTCATCAAGGCCAGCGCCGGCGGCGGCGGCCGGGGCATGCGCCGGGTGGACGACCCGGCCGACCTGGAGCGCCTCTTTGACGAGGCCCGGGCCGAGGCCGTGGCCTGCTTCGGAGACGGCGAGCTCTATCTGGAGAAGCTGATCCTCAACCCCCGGCACATCGAGTTCCAGATCCTGGCCGATACCCAGGGGAACGTGGTCCACCTGGGGGAGCGGGACTGCTCCATCCAGCGGAAGAACCAGAAGCTCATGGAGGAATCTCCCTCCAAGGCCCTGACCCCCGAGCTGCGCGCCGAGATGGGCAAGGCCGCCGTGGCCGCCGCCAAGGCCGCGGGGTACGTCAACGCCGGCACCATCGAGTTCGTGGTGGACCGGGAGGGCCACTTCTACTTCATCGAGATGAACACCCGCATCCAGGTGGAGCACCCCGTCACCGAGATGGTCACGGGGCTGGACCTGGTGAAGGAGCAGCTGCGCATCGCCGCGGGCCTGCCTCTCTCGGTGCAGCAGGAGGACATCACCCTCACCGGCCACGCCATCGAGTGCCGCATCAACGCCGAGGACCCCACCCGGGGCTTCTGCCCCTGCCCCGGCAAGACCGAGTTCCTCCACCTCCCCGGCGGCCCCGGGGTGCGGGTGGACACCCTCCTCTATAACGGGTACTCGGTCAGCCCCTACTATGACTCCCTGGTGGCCAAGGTGATCGTCCATGCCCCCACCCGGCTGGAGGCCATCCGGCGCATGCGCCGGTGCCTGGCCGAGCTGGTCATCGACGGCTACCCCACCACCGCCGACTTCTGCCATCTGATCCTCCACCACCCCGACTTCGTCCGGGGCCAGTACGACACCGGCTTCCTGGCTCAGAATCAGGAAGAGCTGCTGCGCTGGGAGTGCCAGTCCCTCTCGGACCAGTAAGGCGCGTTGAAAGGAGACTGCCGTGAATCACATCTTTTTACAGCGCCGTGCCAAGCTGGAGCAGCTTCAGCGCCAGCGGGGTTTGCGGGAAAAGGCCGGCGTCAAGCGCCCCGAGGCCAGCGTCTTTGAGCAGTGCCCCGCCTGCGGGGCCGCCGTGGCCAAGCGGGACCTGGCCCGCTCCCTGTATGTCTGCCCCGAGTGCGGCCAGCACCACAAGATCGGGGCCTATCTGCGTCTTTCCATGCTGCTGGACCCCCACACGTTCCAGGAGCTGGACGAGCACCTGTGCTCCACCGACCCCCTGAGCTTCCCCAATTATGAGGAGAAGCTCGCCGGTCTGCGGCACAAGACCGGTCTCACCGAGGGCGTGGTCACCGCCCGGGGCAAGATCAACGGCCGCAGCGTGGTGGCCGCTGTCCTGGACAGCAGCTTCCTCATGGGCAGCATGGGCATCGCCGTGGGTGAGAAGATCACCCGGGCGGTGGAGTACGCCATGCGGCAGAAGCTGCCCCTCATCATCTTTTCCGCCAGCGGTGGCGCCCGGATGCAGGAGGGCATCCTGTCCCTCATGCAGATGGCCAAGACCAGCGCCGCCCTGGACCGTTTCCGCAGCAGCGGCGGACTGTACATCTCGGTGTTCACCCACCCCACCACCGGCGGCGTGACGGCCTCTTTCGCCTCCCTGGGCGACTACACCCTGGCCGAGCCGGGGGCCCTCATCGGCTTTGCCGGGCCCCGGGTCATCGAGCAGACCATCGGCCAGAAGCTCCCCGAGGGGTTCCAGAGCGCCGAATACCTGGAGGAGCACGGCTTCGTGGACCAGATCGTCCCCCGCAGCCGCATGCGGGACGTGATCTCCCAGCTCCTCCGGCTCCACCAGAAGGGAGGCAAGCTCCATGATTCGTGAGATCGAAGAGAAGATCGCCGACATCGACGCTGAGATGGCGAAGCTGTCGGGCAGCGACCAGGGCGCCTCCCGCCTGCGCTACGCCCAGCTGGTGCGGGACCGCTCCGAGCTCCTGGAGGCCTGCCGGGATCTCTCCGCCGGTGACAAGGTCTATGTGGCCCGCCACGCCGGACGCCCCGGCACCGCGGACTTCATCAACGCCCTCATCACCGACTTCTTTGAGTGCAAGGGCGACCGGCTGTGCCGGGAGGACCCCAGCATCCTGGGCGGCGTGGGCTTCTACCACGGCCTCCCTGTCACTGTCATCGGCCACCGCAAGGGCAAGGATTTACAGGAGAACATGGCCTGCAACTTCGGCATGCCCTCCCCCGAGGGCTACCGCAAGGCCCAGCGCCTGATGAAGCAGGCCGAGCAGTTCCACCGGCCCATCATCACCTTCGTGGACACCCCCGGCGCCTACCCCGGCCTGGAGGCCGAGGCCCACGGCCAGGGTGAGGCCATTGCCTCCAGCCTGGCTCTGATGAGCTCCCTCACCGTGCCGGTGATCAGCGTCATCATCGGCGAGGGCGGCAGCGGCGGCGCGCTGGCGCTGGCCGTGGCCAACAAGGTGCTGATGCTGGAGAACGCCGTCTACTCGGTGCTCTCCCCCGAGGGCTTCGCCTCCATCCTCTGGAAGGACTCCGGCCGGGCCGGAGAGGCCGCCGACGTGATGAAGCTCACCGCCGACGACCTGTTGGAGCTGGATGTCATCGACCAGATCATCCCCGAGCCCCTGGGCGGCGCCCACCAGAACCCCGCCGCCGTCTTTTCCGCGGTGGACCGGGCGCTGTACATCAGCCTGCAGCAGCTGCTGAAGCTGCGCTCGCCCGCCGCCCACCGCTATCAGAAATTCCGTGACATGGGCCTGCGCTACACCGTTGAGGCCCGAAAGGACAGAACATGATGGGTCTCAAATTCATTTCCACTGGCCGCTGTGTTCCCGGCAAGATCGTCACCAACGACGACATGAGTAAGATCGTGGACACCAGCGACGAGTGGATCCGCACCCGCACCGGCATCGCCCAGCGCTATTTCTCCGACGGGGAGACGGCGGTGGACCTGGCGGTGGGGGCCGCCCGGCAGGCCATGGAACGCGCCAATGTGCGCCCCGAGGAGATCGGCGTGTGCGTGGTGGCCACCTGCACCCCCGACCACTCCGCTCCCTCCGACGCCTGCCTGGTGCAGGCCGCCCTGGGTATCCCCGAGGATGTGCCCTGCTTTGACCTGAACGCCGGGTGCACCGGCTTCCTCTACGGCCTGGAGACCGTCCGGGGTCTGCTGTCCCTGGGCAGCAAGCCCTACGCCCTGCTCATCGGCTGTGAACAGCTCAGCCGGGTGCTGGACATGACCGACCGCTCCACCTGCGTCCTCTTCGGCGACGGCGCGGGCGCGGCGGTGCTGGGCCTGGAGGAGGGCGCGCTGTGGGAGGCTCTGCTGGGCTCCCGGGGCAACTGGGAGATCCTGTGGGTCAACGGCCCCGGGCCGGAGACCGCCGCCGTCCACATGAACGGCCAGGGGGTCTACCGCTTCGCCGTGGAGGCCATTCCCTCCTGTGCCAACACCCTGCTGGAGCGCTCCGGCCTGACCATGGACGACATCGACTGGATCGTCCCCCACCAGGCCAACCGCCGCATCATCGAGACGGCGGCCAAACGCCTCCACGCACCCATCGAGAAGTTTTATCAGAACATGGAGCGCTACGGCAACACCTCCGCCGCCAGCATCCCCATCGCCCTGGATGAGATGAACACCGCCGGGCTCCTGAAGCGGGGCCAGCGGGTGATGTGCATCGGCTTCGGCGCGGGCCTCACCTGGGGCGGCGCGCTGTTCCAGTGGTAAGAGCGGAAAGGAACGAAACGACATGAAACTCAACGAACTGCTGGGGATCGAGTTCCCCTTCATCCAGGGCGGCATGGCCAACATCGCCACCGGCGAGTTCGCCGCCGCCGTGTCCAACGCCGGCGCGCTGGGCCTCATCGGCGCGGGCGGCATGAGCCCCGAGATGTTCCGGGAAAACATCCACAAGTGCCGCTCCCTCACCGACAAGCCCTTCGGCGTGAACATCATGCTCATGCACCCCCAGGTGGATGAGCTGGCCAAGATCGCCGCCGAGGAGCATGTCTCCGTCATCACCACCGGCGCGGGCAGCCCGGGCATGTACGTCTCCATGTGGAAGGAGTCCGGTGCCAAGGTGTTCCCCGTGGTCTCTGCCGTGTCCCTGGCCAAGATGATGGCCAAGGCCGGTGTGGACGGCGTCATCGCCGAGGGCACCGAGAGCGGCGGCCACGTGGGTGAGACCACCACCATGGCCCTGGTACCCCAGGTGTGCGACGCAGTGGACATCCCCGTCATCGCCGCCGGCGGCATCGCCAGCGGCCGCCAGCTGGTGGCCGCCTACGCCCTGGGCGCCTGCGGCGCGCAGATGGGCACCTGCCTGCTGGTGAGCGAGGAGTGCCCCATCCACGAGAACTATAAGCAGGCCCTGCTGAAGGCCAGCGACCGCTCCACCGTGGTCACCGGCCGCTCCGTGAACGCCCCCGTCCGGGTCATCAAGAACCAGATGACCAAGGACTACATCGCCCACGAGAAGGCCGGTGCCGACCGGATGGAGCTGGAGAAGTTCACCCTGGGCTCTCTCCGCCGGGCCGTCTTTGAGGGCGACACCCGCACCGGCAGCCTCATGGCCGGTCAGGTGGCCGGTATGCTCCACGAGATCCGCCCCCTGCGGGCCATCTTCGAGGAGCTCCAGGCCCAGGCCCAGGAGTGCCTGAACGGCCTGAGCCTGTAATATCAGAGAAAAAAGGAGCGCAACATGAAACTCGCCTTTTTATACGCCGGCCAGGGCTCCCAGCATGTGGGCATGGGCCGGGACTTCTACGAGGCCTATCCGGTGTTCCGGGAGATCTTTGACTCCGCTCCCGTGGACTTCGACCTGAAAAAGCTGTGCTTTGAGGGACCCGAGGAGCAGCTCTCCGACACCCGCTACACCCAGCCCTGCATGGTGGCCTTCGCCGCCGGGGTCACCGCCCTCCTCCTCCAGGCGGGCATCCGCCCCTCCATGGCTGCCGGTCTGAGCCTGGGCGAGTATTCCGCGCTCCAGGCCGCGGGGGTTTTTGACGCCATGACCGCCATCTCCCTGGTGGCCTTCCGGGGCAAGGCCATGGCCGAGGCCGTGTCCGGCCGCCCCTGCGGCATGGCCGCGGTGCTGAACCTGGACCGGGAGAAGCTCCAGGCCGCCTGTACCGCCGCCTCCGACGCCGGGGTGGTGGAGATCGCCAACTACAACTGCCCCGGCCAGCTGGTCATCGCCGGTGACGCCGCCGCCGTGGAGAAGGCCAGTGAGCTGGCCAAGGAGGCCGGCGCCCGCCGGGTGGTGCCCCTGAAGGTCAGCGGCCCCTTCCACACCTCCCTGATGGCCCCCGCCGGGGACGCCCTGCGGGAGAAGTTCAAGACCATCAACTTCCGCGCCATGAACATCCCCGTCCTCTTCAACTGCAAGGGCGACGTGATGGGCGACGGGGACACCATCCCCGGCCTCCTGGAGCGGCAGGTCCAGTCCAGCGTCTACCTGGAGGATACCATCCACACCATGGCCGACCAGGGCGTGGACACCTTTGTGGAGATCGGCCCGGGCAAGACCCTGTGCGGCTTCGTCCGCAAGACCGTCAAGGGCGCCAAGACCTACGCCATCGACACGGTGGAGGACCTGAACGCCGTCATCGCCGCGCTGAAAGGAGAAGCATAATGGAGCTGAGTGGAAAGAACGCCCTGGTCACCGGCGGCAGCCGGGGGATCGGCCGGGCCGTGTGTCTAGAGCTGGCCCGGCAGGGCGCCAACGTGGCGGTGAACTACGCCGGCAGCGCCCAAGCCGCTGAGGAAGTGGCCGCCGCCTGCCGGGAGCTGGGCGTGGAGGCCTTTGCCGTCCAGGCCAACGTGGCCGACGCCGCCGCGGTGGACGCCATGGTCAAGGAAGTCATCGCCCGTTTCGGGTCGGTCGACATCCTGGTCAACAACGCCGGTATCACCAAGGATAAGCTGGCCCTCCAGATCAAGGAGGAGGAGTTCGACGCGGTGGTGGATACCAACCTGAAGGGCGCCTTCCTCTGCATGAAGGCCTGCTACCGCCCCATGATGAAGCAGCGCTACGGCCGCATCATCAACATGAGCAGCATCGTGGGCCTGCGGGGCAACCCCGGCCAGGCCAACTACGCCGCCAGCAAGGCCGGTCTCATCGGCATGAGCAAGTCCATCGCCAAGGAGCTGGCCAGCCGCAACGTCACCGTGAACCTGGTGGCCCCCGGCTTTATCGACACCGATATGACCGCCGTCCTCCCCGAGGCCGCCCGTACCGCCATGCTGGCCTCCATCCCCATGGCCCGCCTGGGCCAGCCGGAGGACGTGGCCCGGGCCGTGGCCTTCTTCGCCAGCGAGCACGCCGGATACATCACCGGCCAGGTCCTGTGCGTGGACGGCGGCATGGCCGTGTAAACGCGGATCAACTGAGAGTTCCGAAAGGATAGAATAGTATGGATAAAAGACGTGTTGTCATCACGGGCATGGGCGCGCTGACCCCCATCGGCAAGACCGCCGAGGACTCCTGGCAGGCCGCCAAGGCCGGTACCTGCGGCATCGACACTATCACCCAGTATGATACCTCCAACCAGAAGGTCCACCTGGCCGGTGAGGTCAAGGACTTCAACGCTGAGGACTACCTGGAGCGCCGGGAGGCCCGGCGGATGGACCGCTTCACCCAGTTCGCCGTCATCGCCGCCGGCGAGGCCCTGAAGAACAGCGGCCTGGATCTGGAGACTGAGGACCGCTCCAACATCGGCGTGGTGGTCTCCAGCGGCATCGGCGGCATCAACACCATCCAGAACGAGACCATCAAGGGCAACGAGAAGGGCTTTGACAAGGTCTCTCCCTTCTTCATCCCCATGGTCATCGCCAACATGGCCGCCGGCCAGATCGCCATCAAGTACGGCCTCCAGGGCATGTGCACCTGCCCCGTCTCCGCCTGCGCCGGCGGCAGCAACGCCATCGGCGACGCCTTCCGCCACATCCGGGACGGCTATGCCGACGTGATGGTCTGCGGCGGCGCTGAGGCCGCTATCACCCCCCTGGGCATGGGCGGCTTCACCTCCCTGAAGGCCCTCACCACCTGCAACGACCCCGCCCGCGCCTCCATCCCCTTTGACGCCGAGCGCTCCGGCTTCGTCATGGGCGAGGGCGCCGGTATCCTGGTGCTGGAGAGCTACGAGCACGCCAAGGCCCGGGGCGCCAAGATCCTGGGCGAGATCGTGGGCTACGGCTCCAACTGCGACGCCCACCACATCACCGCCCCCTGTCCCGACGGCGCCGGCGCCACCGCCTGCATGCGCATGGCTCTGGCGGACGGCAACGTCCCCGCCGGTGAGGTGGACTACATCAACGCCCACGGCACCTCCACCTCCCTCAACGACTCCGGCGAGACCATGGCGGTGAAGAACGCCTTCGGCGACCACGCCCGGGAGCTGATGATGAGCTCCACCAAGTCCATGACCGGCCACCTGCTGGGGGCCAGCGGTGCGGTGGCGGCTATCTTCTGCGTCCTGGCCCTGCGGGACCAGTTCGCGCCCCCCACCATCCACTATCAGGTGCCCGACCCGGCCTGCGACCTGGACATCGTGCCTAACGAGGGCCGCAGCGCCGCTATCCGCTACGCCATGGCCAACGCCTTCGGCTTCGGCGGACACAACGCCAGCCTGATCTTCAAGCGCTGGGAGGAGTAAGCCATGGAACTGAACATCCAAGAGATCATGGAGATCCTGCCCCACCGCCCGCCCTTCCTGCTGGTGGACCGGATCACCGCCTGTGAGCCGGGCAAGTCCGCCACGGGCATCAAGTGCGTGACCATGAACGAGCCCTTTTTCACCGGCCACTTCCCCGGACAGCCCATCATGCCCGGCGTGCTGATTCTGGAGGCCCTGGCCCAGACCGGCGCGGTGGCCGCCCTGTCCCTGCCCGAGAACAAGGGCAAGCTGGCCATCTTCGGCGGCGTGAAGCACGCCCGCTTCAAGCGCCCGGTGGTGCCCGGCGACGTGCTGGAGCTGAACTGTGAGCTCCTCGAGCAGCGGGGCCCCGTGGGCTACGGCAAGGCCGTGGCCCGGGTGGAAGGGAAGATCGCCGCTCAGGCTGAGATTACCTTTGTGATCCAGTAAAGTTCCGGTTGCCTCCTCGGCAGATTACGGATAAAATAGCATCGAATCGACATCAATTATGGAAATGCGGAGGACGGGAACCATGCTGGATCAGACCTTCAACAGCGTGTATACCAAATTCAAGCTTCATTTTTACAAGGCGGTCTTTTCCCGTTTCCAGGACCGGGAGGCCAGCCTGACCACGGTGGAGAGCTTCTGCATGGAGATCATCATGGCTCTGGGCAGGCCCACCATCAACGAGTTCGCCCGCTTCGTCCAGATCTCGCCCCCGAATGCGGCCTATAAGGTCAACAGTCTGGTGCAGAAGGGCTATGTCCGCAAGGTCCAGTCTCCGGAGGACAAGCGGGAGTATTTTCTGGAAGTCACCCAGAAATACATCGACTACTACAACATCTCATACAGCTATCTCAACACGGTCATGGACCGCATCAAGCACCGCTTCCCCGAAGAGGAGGTGGAGCACCTGGAGGATATGCTCCATGTGATCTCCAGCGAGCTGATGCCCGAAATCCCCCTGCCGGAAGAACCGGCCCAGTCCTGACTTCTGCCCGCCCCCGGGAGCCGCAAGACTTCCGGGGGCTGTTGCGTTGATTTAATGGAATTTTAAAGGTAACTTGCGGCTCTTTTTAACCCCGCTATGGTATCCTTCTCTCAACAAAGAACAAGAAGGAGGAGCTGTCATGATCAAGAAGCTCTATCGTACCGAGGGCCCGGACGCCAAGCTGTTCGGCGTGTGCGGCGGTCTGGCCGAGTATTTCAACATCGATCCCACCATCCTCCGCGTGGCGCTGGTGCTGCTGGTGTGGCTGGGGGGACTGTCTCTGTGGATCTATCTCCTGGCCGCGCTCATCATCCCCCGCAAGAGCGAGGTCTATCCCGGCTTCTAAGGCCCATGTCTACCAAATGTCAACCGAAAAAACGCCCGGAGTTGTTGCGCTGCAATGGCTCCGGGCTTTTTTACGTTCTGGGGAGCCGGATATGTCTACCAGATGTCTACCAATCGAATCTTTTCACTCTGAATTCGCCTGATTTCCTCTCTAATATTTAGCTTTGAGAATTTTATGAAGCGTGTGAGGGGCGCCGTACACTTCTAACAGTAAAAAGAAGCAAAAACGACCCAAAAACCTCAAAATTCGAACAAGGAGGAAATCCAAATGAGAAACCTCAAGCGTGCTCTCAGCATGGCTCTGGCTGCCGTCATGGTTCTTGGCCTGATGGTCGTCAGCGCTTCCGCTGCGAGCTACAACGATTTCACCGATAAGGATGAGATCGTGCACAAGGACGCGGTGGCCATGGTCACCGAGCTGGGCGTCCTGGCCGGCCTGCCCGACGGCAGCTTCGGCGGCACCCAGAACATTGACCGCGCCTCTTTCGCCCGCCTGGTGTGCGTGGTGCTGAACGGCGGCAAGGAGCCCGTGCTGGGCAACCTGACCACCAGCTTCACCGACACTCAGGGCAACTGGGCTGAGAAGTACATCGCCTTCTGTGTGGACCGTGGCATCATCGCTGGCCGCGGCAACAACACCTTCGGCCCCTCCGACAACGTGACCGGCTCCGAGGCTGCCAAGATGCTGCTGGTGGCCCTGGGCTACAACACCACCTACGAGGGAATCGGCGGCTCCACCTGGGAGATCACCACCAACTCCCTGGCCAACATGGCCGGCCTGTATGAGGACCTGGAGGACATCAACCCCTCCGAGCCCCTGACCCGCGACAATGCCGCTCAGATGATCTACAACGTCCTGAACGCCAACACCGTGGACTACTCCTTCTCCTTCAACGCTGACGGCAGCACCACCGCTGTCCAGAACAAGTCCAGCAAGACTATGCTGGAGGACAAGTTCGGCGTCGTTACCGTCGAGGGCACCGTGGTTGCCAACGAGTTTGCCAACCTCAACGGCGGCAATGCTCTGGACGCTGGCAAGACCACTGTTGACGTGACCAACGGCGGCACCAATGGCGACCAGGCCAACTACGGCAATGGCAATGAGACCTTCAATGTCTCCACCGGCGAGGCTGAGCTGGGCCAGTCCGTGAGCCTCTTCGTGAAGCCCGCTACCAACGCCTCCTCCAACGCCTCTAAGGCCACTGTGATCGGCTCCGTCATCACCAGCAGCGAGAACACTGTTGTCACCGACAGCAGCCGCGACACTCTGGCTGACGTGCTGAAGGACAACAAGATCACCGCCGACAACACCACTCTGTACTCCTTCCAGTACGGCAAGGCTGTTACTAACGACGACAGCAACTTTGACAACACCAATGACCCCTATGGCAATCAGACCGATTTCGCCACCATGCTGGCCAAGTGGAATGGTCTGCGCGGCGTGGTCAAGACCATCATTGATAACGATGATGACGGCGTTGCCGAGTACATCACCTTCTCCCGCTACGACATCGGCAAGGTCACCACTTACACCGCTGACGACTCCCTGAAGCTGAACAGCTCCGCTGCTCTGGAGTATGATGCTGAGGACGTGGTTGGCTTCGAGAATGTCTCCAAGAACGACTATGTGCTGTATGCCGAAATCGGCGGCAAGCTGTACGTGGAAGTGGCCAAGACCGTTGAGGGCAACCTGGATGCCTACAATGCCGGCAAGAGCCTGACCATCGACGGCACCAAGTACAACACCTCCGACCTGTATGCCACCGGCACTTACACCAACAGCGACTGGACCAACGCTAACGACTACAAGACTCTGGACAAGACCGCTGTGGTCTATCTGGACAAGGAGGGCAACGCCCTGGTCGTGGACGGCTCCGCCGTTGCCAATGAGTACGGTTACATCACCGGCTCCAGCTATGACTCCCTGGATGGCGCCCGCGTCAAGATCACTCTGACTGACGGCACCACCGGCACCTATGTGGTCGATAAGGCGTATGCTGCTGACTCCACCACTAAGATGACCAGCCTCGAGCTGAAGAACGCTTTTGAGGATGGTAAGGCTGGCGATAAGCTGGCCACCTACAGCATCAACGATGACAAGGAGATCACCGTGAAGTTTATCTCCTCCAGCGTCACTGATGACAACACCAGCTCCGCTACCGCCTATAAGTTCACCAAGGGCAACGCCACCATCACCGTTGACAGCAAGTACTACGCTGATGAGAGCACCATGTTCTTCTATGTGGACGCTGACGGCAATGTCTCCGCCTACGCTGGCATCAGCAATGCTCCCTCTGTGGACAAGGCTTCCGTCCAGAAGAACATCATCATCCACGGTACCGGCGACGAGGCTGACGAGGCCAAGGCTGTGGTCCTGCTGGATGCTGAGACTACCACTGCTGGTGATTATCTGTACATCTACCAGACCACTGGTGTGAACTCCAACGGCACCATCGCCAACGCCATCATTAACGGCGAGCTGGTGAAGGACATCACCGTGGATAGTGCTGATCTCACCAACTCCCTGACCGGCGTTGCTACCGGCGTCTACCGCTACAGCATCAACAGCAAGGGCGTGTATCAGCTCACTGACGCTCCCGCCAAGACCGTGATCGGCGAGATCACCCGCGTGACCTCCAACAGCGTCGTGGTGGACGCTGACCTGGGCACTGGCAACACCTCCGGCGAGTACACCATCAGCGGCTGCACTGTCGCCACCATCGACGGCTCTGATACCGCTGTGGACGGTACTCTGTCCAAGGGTCAGGTCGTGGCTCTGGTCTACGACTCCGACGACAAGGCTCTGGCTGCCTACATCCTGGAGGAGTACGACGAGGCCAACGCCAACATCGTGACTGCCTCTGCTCCCTTTACTCTGGAGAAGCAGTCTGATAACGCGTACAATGTGAAGATTGATCTCTCTGAGTACAAACAGCTGGGTGAGGATGACTTCTCCTTCTCCGGCGGTGCGACTCCTGAATTTAACATCAGCAGCACTTATGTTGCTGCAAGCGACTATGTCACTGTGACCGCTGCGGATGGCTCCACTGTCATCACCTACACCTTCGTGCAGAAGTAATCTTACTTTTGCAAAAACACCCCCGGGCTTCGGCCCGGGGGTGTTTTCTCATTCTACCTGCTAGAGCAGGATAAGACCATAATCGAAAAATCTGCAATCCTCGACATCATTCCGGGAAATGCGAAAGGTAAGCACTACTTCCTCCCAAGATCCTGTGGCAATCCAGCACCGTTCCGTACAGGACATTCCCTGTAGGCTATCCGCCTCGCTCTCCTCCACCAACTCCAGCTGCACGCCATTCAATTCAGGGACCACGCTGCCTCCGCTGCTTCGGACGTAGAGCCGGGCCTTGCTTGCTGCACTGTCCAATATACAGGGGACTGTTTGGATGCTGCCGCTCTCACTGGCCGCAGAGCGGAATTCAAAGGTCACAGCAGCGTGCTTTTCATCCGCCGCGCTGCGGTATAGGCGAAACCAGGTATTGGAGGGTGCCGCCAGTGTGAGAAAAAAGCGGTCTCCCGGCACGATTGGCACCGGCGTATCCAGGGTGATCGTGTAATGGGTAGTAGACGAGGCAAGAAAGGATTTCTGTGCCGCCACCTGGTCATTGACATAAATGGTCAAACTAGTATCCAAAGTGTCGTCCCCCGGATCTTCCAGATAGTAGCCCGAAAAAGTGATTTTCTCCAGATATCCTACACCATCTGCCTGGAAGGTATCCGAGTATACGGTCCCAGATACCAGCACCGTACCGGACTTTGTGGTCGTGCTGACGTTGCCCTGGCCAGTGCCACTGAGGAGCAGCCCCTCATTGGTCTGAAGAATGCTCTCACTTTTCTCCGCAATGCCGCTCTCGTCAGTGAACCCGTCAAATATCAACGCATTTTTATATCCGGTATACTTGCCCTCATAGTCGTTCTGGAGCATCAGATTATAGAGGTTATAGGCGCTGTCCTCCGCGCTCCGGGTCAGCCGCCCCAAAGCCGTATCAACGGCGGAGAGATCGGCATTAAAGTCCTCCCGCAGGAACGGGTCGGTGGGCTCCCACTGGTGGAGCCGGTAATTTGGCGTAAACTCTGCCATGTTCATTCCCCCTTCGCCCCTCCCACGCCCCGCCGGAGCCCCGGGACGGAGCCGTCCCCGGCGGGGCGGTTTTGATTGCTTTTCCCCCCGGCGCGCCTTATACTGGTTGGGAGCATCCCGGCATTTTAATCACTTCTTAAACAAATCCTTCGTTCCAATGAACTTTTGCCTGCTATCCTGTTGACCAAAGGGGGACTTTTGCCATGTACCACATTCTCATCTGCGACGATGATAAGGATATCGTCTCCGCCCTGGAGATCTATCTGAGCAGCGAAGGCTACCAAGTCTATACCGCCTACGACGGCGCGGAGGCCCTGGAGGTGGTGGAGCGGGAGGACATCCATCTCATCCTCATGGATGTGATGATGCCCCGCCTGGACGGCATCCGCGCCACCGCCAAGCTGCGGGAGACCACCAACATCCCCATCATCCTCCTCACCGCCAAGAGCGAGGACAGCGACAAGATTTTGGGGCTGAATATCGGCGCGGACGACTACATCACCAAGCCCTTCAACCCCATCGAGGTCATCGCCCGGGTGAAGAGCCAGCTGCGGCGCTACACCACCCTGGGCGGCCGGGGCCAGAAGGCCGCCGACCGTGAGGGAGTCTACACCGACGGCGGCGTCACCGTGGACGACGGCGCCAAGTCGGTAACGGTGGACGGGGAGCCGGTCTCCCTCACCCCCATCGAGTACAACATCCTACTGCTGCTCATCCGCAACCAGGGCCGGGTCTACTCCACCAGCCAGATCTACGAGCTGGTGTGGAACGACCCCTCCCTGGGCTCGGAGAACACCGTGGCCGTCCATATCCGCCACCTGCGGGAGAAGATCGAGATCGACCCAGCCAACCCCCGTTATATTAAGGTAGTGTGGGGGCTGGGCTACAAGATGGAAAAACTCTGAGGAGGAACGAATCATGCGATCCCATCGGATCAAGCGGCTGGGGGTAGCCGTGCTGTGCGTGGTGTGCGGCGCGGTGGCCTTCTGGTCCAGCCTGCTGCTCTTCTCCCGCTGGGACGACCTGTGGTCCGCCGGAGACTTCTACCAGAGCGGCAGCCTCTGGAGCGCCATGGGCTACTATCAGGCCACCGCGTATCAGTACGCCGAGCTGAACCTGGCTCAGAGCTGGGGGGAGGAGCTGGACTATCTCCACCGCCTCCAGCTCCAGCAGCTGGAAAACAGCCTCTCAGCGGAGAATACCAACTACCGCTACCGCCTGCGCACCGACGACGGCACTCTCCTCTCCTCCAACCTGGCGGAGGGTGAGGAGTTCAGCGCCCTCTCCGGCCAGGAGACCGCCTCCTTTTCAGTCACCCGGGGGAGCGACCTCTACGACCAGGACCTCCAGCGCTGGAACAAGACAGGCTACCGCCTCCAGGTCTGGACCGGCGAGGCCTATGTGGAGTTCTTCCGGGAAAACGCCGCCGATGTGGCCAACGCCCAGGCCTACGGCTACTCCCTTTCGGAGGACCCGGAGGACTATTGGTCCTACGAAAGAGACCAGGACAGCCGCGTCCACACGGCCAGTCTGGTGCTGGAAAGCGCCGTCACCGATCCTCTCACCGTGGACGACAACATCTGGTCCGCCTGGGAGGACTATAACGACATCCAGCGCCTTCTGACCCCCCTGACTCTGGTGTGTCTGGCCTCCCTCTCGGCCACCCTGGCCGCCCTGGCGTGGCTCTGCCGCCGGGAAAACGCCCCGCCCCGGGGCTGGCAGGAGCGCATCCCCTACGACCTTTACCTCACCGGTGATGTGCTGCTCTTCTGCGTGCTGCTCTCCGCCGGGGACCCCATCACTTTCAGCATCAACCGTCTGGGCTACACCACACGCAACATTGTGGGGCTGGGTCTGCTGTCCCTGGCCGGGGCGGTGGTGGTGCTGGCGGGCATCCTCACCACCGTCACTCGCCTGCGGGGCCACACCCTCTGGCACAGCACCCTCCTGTGGCGCATGGGGCACGGTATCCGCCGCTGGCTGCGGGAGACCGCCCAAAACTGGCCCATCACCCGCCGGGCGGTGTGGCTCTTCCTCCTCTATCTCCTGGGCACCGCCCTCACCTCCGCCACTGTTATCCTGATCCCCGTCTATCAGGGGGCGGTACTGTGGGCCATCTGCCGCTGGGTGCGCCAGTGGCGGGCCATCCGGACGGCCACCGACGCCATCGTCCAGGGCGCTCAGGAGGTCCACATCGATGAGAAGGGCCTGTACCGGGATCTGCGGGAGCACGCCCGGCAGCTCAACGACCTGGGCTCCTCCATCCAGCGGGCGGTGGAGGAGCAGCTCAAAAGCGAGCGCTTCAAGGCCGAGCTCATCACCAACGTGTCCCACGACCTCAAGACCCCGCTGACCTCCATCCTCAACTACGTGGACCTGCTGAAAAAGACCGAGATCGCCGACCCCAAGGCGGCGGAATACCTGGACGTGCTGGACCGGAAGGCCCGGCGGCTCAAGAAGCTGACCGAGGACCTGGTGGAGGCCTCCAAGGCCTCCTCGGGGGTGCTGCCGGTGCATCTGGAACCGCTGGACTTCGCCCAGCTGGCCCAGCAGGCCGCCGGAGAGTACGAGGACCGCTTCCAGCAGGCGGGCCTGACGGCGGTGCTGAATCCCCCCGCCGGGGACTGCGCCGTGCTGGCCGACGGGCGGCACCTGTGGCGGGTGCTGGACAATCTCTTCGGCAACTGCTGCAAATACGCCCTGGCCGGGACCCGGGTCTATCTGGACCTGACCGCCTGGGAGGGCGAGGTGCGCCTGACCGTGAAGAACATCTCCCGCGCCCCCCTGAACCTCTCCCCTGAGCAGCTGATGGAGCGCTTTGTCCGGGGGGACACCGCCCGCAGCAGCGACGGCTCCGGCCTGGGTCTGTCCATCGCCCAGAGCCTGACCGAATTGCAGGGCGGCTCCTTCCGGGTGGAGATCGACGGGGACCTCTTCAAGGCTATCGTCTCCCTCCCTGCCGCGCCGCCCCCGCCGCCTCCGGACGTGCAGGAGCCCACCACAGCGGAGGAATTCCCCGCCCTTCCCGAGAGCCAATAGACGTAAAACGCCCCGCCTTCCATGAAAAGAAGGCGGGGCGCTGTTTATTTGTATCGCTCGTCCAGGATGCGGATGATCTGGGCCACACAGCTCTCGTCGCAGGAGCCCACCAAGTGGGCCCCCCACTGCTTCACCGCCGGGGCGCAGTTGGCGGGGGCAAAGGGGATGGCCGAAATGGCCAGCATGGGGATGTCGTTCTCGTTGTCCCCCACGCAGTAGATGTTGCCCTCCTGGATGCCCAAACGCTGGGCCAGGCGGCGGACCATGCCCCCCTTGTGGCTCCCCTTCCGGGTGACCTCCAACAGGACCTGGTTGGAAAAGATGGCCTCGTAATTCTCCCCCCAGTGGGTGAGGATGTAGTCCCGGGCCTCCTCCAGCACTTTCCGGCGCTGCTCCAGCAGCACCTTGGTGAGGGGGAGGGGCAGCTCCTCCAGCGGTTTCTCCACACCCTGGACCCGGGTGTAGGACAGGTGATTGAAGGTCACCTCATTGGGGTTGTGGAGGTAAATTTCCTCCCCGTGGTAGGCCTCCAGTCCCAATTCCGGCACCGCCGCGGTGAGTTCCAGCAAGTCCTCCCGCACCCGCTCCGGCAGAAAGGTCTGCTCCACCATCTGCCCGGCGGCGAAGTCGTAGAGGGCCGAGCCGTTGGAGAGCACCACCGGCGCGTTGATGGGCGCCAGGTGGGCACAAGGGGCGAAGGTCGTATACGCCCGGCCGGTGGCCACGGTAAAGCGGCCGCCCTGGGCGGTAAAATACCGGATGGCCTCCACGTTCTCCGCCGACACGGTGCCGTTGGAGCCGTAGAGGGTGTCATCAAAGTCGCTGGCCAGCAGCACACCGCTGAATTTACCCATAGCACACCTTCCTTCTCATCGTTCGCTCCGCTCCAGCTTGTCCAGCACCGCCCGGAACCAGTCGGGCAGGGGGCACTCCACCGTCATGCGCTCCCCGGTGCGGGGGTGGACAAAGGAGAGCTTCCGGGCGTGGAGGCACTGGCCCGCCAGCCCGGGCACCGGCCTCTTGGACCCGTACACGATGTCCCCCAGCAGCGGGTGGCCGATGGAGGCCATGTGGACCCGAATCTGGTGGGTGCGCCCCGTCTCCAGACGGCAGCCGATGTGGGTATAGCCGGAAAAGCGCTCTAACACCTCCCAGTGGGTCACCGCGTTCCGGCCGTTCCGGGGATCAATGGCCATCTTCTTCCGGTCGGTGGGGTGGCGGCCGATGGGGGCGTCCACCGTCCCCCGGTCCTCCTTGAGCCCTCCCACGCACACCGCCTCGTAGTAGCGGTAGAGGGAGTGGTCCTGGAGCTGCTCGGCCAGGGCCAGATGAGCAAAGTCGTTTTTCGCCACGATCAGAAGCCCCGAGGTGTCCCGGTCGATGCGGTGGACGATGCCGGGTCGGAGCTCCCCGTTGATTCCGGACAGGCTATTTCCACAGTGATATAACAGCGCGTTGACTAACGTTCCGTCCGGGTGGCCGGCGGCGGGGTGGACCACCAGACCCACGGGCTTGTTGACCACGATGACGTCCTCGTCCTCGTACACCACGTCCAGGGGGATGTTCTGGGGCACAATGTCCACCGGCTCCGGGTCGGGGAGGGCCACGGTGTACACCACGCCGGGCTGGGTCTTGTCCCGCTTCTTCACCGGCGCGCCGTCCCGGGTGACGGCCCCCTCCTCCATGAGGCGCTGCACCGCGGAGCGGGTCAGCTCGGGCAGGTTGCGGGCCAGAAAGACGTCCAGCCGCTCCCCGCCCTCCTCAGCTCTCAGCTCCAGTGGCGTCATGGCCGTGCTCCTTTCCCTCCAGCTTGTCGAACAGCAGGAGATAGTACAGGCAGAAGGCGATACCTCCCACCACCACGCAGATGTCGGCCACATTAAAGACCGCAAAATTGATGAAGGTGGTCTGGAACATGTCGGTGACGAAGTGGAACAGGGCCCGGTCGATGAGGTTGCCCACCGCACCGGCCAGCACCATCGCCAGACACACCCGGCCCAGCACATGGCGGGTGATCCACTTGCGCACCAGCACCAAAACCAGCAGGATGGACACCACCAGGGACACCAGCGTCAGAATCCAGGTGTGCTCCCGGAAGATGGAAAAGGCCGCGCCGGTGTTCTGCACATAGGTCAGGTCCATGATATGGGGCAGGAAGGGAATGCTCTCCCCCAGGGGGATGTTGGCGCGCACCAGGTATTTCACTACCTGATCCACCGCCACCAGGGCGAGCACGAGAAGGGCGTAGAGCATAGGTCAATCTCCTTTATGTTCATGAGTACCTTTTATTTTACCACGGCTTGGCCGCTGCCACAACCGCAAAGGGGCGCGGAGCTCAACGCTCCGCGCCCCTTTGTATGTCGGTCCTCAGTCCAGGACCACCGCAGTCCCCGAGACGCTGACCATCAGCATCCCGTTGTCAGAGCCCAGGACCTCGTAGTCCACGTCCACGCCGATGACGGCGTCGGCCCCCAGGAGCTGGGCCCGCTGGCTCATCTCGGCCAGGGCCTCCTCCCGGGCGCGCTGCAATTCCTCTTCATAGCCCTGGCTGCGGCCGCCGAAGATGTTGCGCAGACCCGCGCCGATGTCCTTGAACATGTTGATGCCGGTGATGACCTCGCCAAAGACGATGCCCCGGTACTCCCGGACCCTGCGGCCCTCTACGGCATTGGTGGTGGTGACGATCATGTGTCTTTCCCTCCTGTCGCGGTATCTCTGTTTATGGAACAGCGGGCGGCAGCCTGCGCTGCCGCCCGCCTGAGTGGAGTATACCATAGGGAATGAGACGCGTCTAGTCTCTGGGCTTGCCCTCCGGGGGGATCTCGCCGGAGGAAGAGTCCCCCGCGTCCCCACTGCCGCTGTCGCCGGAGTCGCTGGGGGGCGTCACCGGCTCGCTGACCATGTGGATGTTGCGGGCGGGGGGCTCGATGGAGCGGTCCCGCTGGTCCGCCTCGGGCCGCGCGCCGTAGTTGTCGGCAGTGGCGGGGTCCCGGCCCTCCAGAATGGCCATCATCTCCTCGCCGGTGATGGTCTCCTTCTTCAGGAGGTACTCCACCACCTTGTCCATATCCTCCCGGTTGTCCCGGATGATCTGGACGGCCTTGTCGAAGGACTGGCGCAGGAGCTCCATCACGTCCTTGTCGATGTCGGCGGCGGTGTCCTGGGCGCAGTCGATGCCGTAGCCGCCGTCCAGGAACTGGTTGCGGCGGGAGGCCAGGGCCATCATGCCGAACTTGTCGCTCATGCCGTAGAGGGCCACCATGTTCCGAGCCAGTCCGGTGGCCTGCTGGATGTCCTGAGCCGCGCCATTGGTCTGGACGCCCAGGACCACCTCTTCGGCGGCACGGCCGCCCATGCAGGTGGCGATCTCCGCCAGCATCTCGTCCCGGGTCTGGAGGTTCTTGTCCTCCTCGGGCAGGTGCAGGGTGTAGCCCAGGGCTCCCTGGGTGTGGGGGACGATGGTGATCTTCTGGACGGGGGTGGTGTTCTTCTGCTTGAAGGCCACCATGGCGTGGCCCACCTCGTGGTAGGCCACCAGCTTGCGCTCAAAGGCGGAGAGGACGGAGTTCTTCTTCTCCGCGCCGGCGATCACCAGCTCGAAGGCGGTGAGCAGGTCGTTCTGATTGACCGCCTTGCGGCCCATACGCACGGCCCGCAGAGCGGCCTCGTTCACGAGGTTGGCGAGATCCGCGCCCACCGCGCCAGCGGTAGCCAGGGCGATCTTCTGCAGATCCACGTCCTCGGCCAGGCGGATATTGCGGGTATGGACCTGGAGGGTGGCCAGACGGCCGGCCAGATTGGGCCGGTCCACGGTGATGCGCCGGTCGAAGCGGCCGGGGCGCAGCAGGGCCTGGTCCAGCACCTCGGGCCGGTTGGTGGCCGCCAGGAGGATGACGCCCTTGGTGGGGTCAAAGCCGTCCATCTCGGCCAGCAGCTGGTTGAGGGTCTGCTCCCGCTCGTCGTTGCCGCCCATGCGGTTGTCGCGGGATTTTCCGATGGTGTCGATCTCGTCGATAAAGACGATACAGGGGGCCATCTTGCTGGCCTCCTTGAAGAGGTCACGGACACGGGAGGCGCCCACGCCCACGAACATCTCCACGAAGTCGGAGCCGCTGATGGAGAAGAAGGGCACGTTGGCCTCACCGGCCACAGCCTTGGCCAGCAGGGTCTTACCGGTACCCGGCGGGCCCACCAGCAGCGCGCCCTTGGGGAGCTTGGCGCCGATCTCGGTGTACTTCTGGGGGTTGTGGAGGAAGTCGATGATCTCCTCCAGGCTCTCCTTGGCCTCGTCCTGACCGGCTACGTCTTTAAAGGTGACGCCGGTCTTTTTCTCCACATAGACCTTGGCGTTGGCCTTGCCCACGCCGCCCAGGCCGCCGCCCATCTTGCCCGCCATGCTGCGGAACAGGAAGGAGAACACGGCCACCATCAGGAGCATGGGCACCACATAGGAGATGAGGATGCTGACGATGGGGTTGAGCTCGGACTCATAGGGGTAGCCGTAGCGCACCCCGTGCTCGTCCATGAGGGTGAGGATCTCATCGTCGTTGAGGGGGGCGCAGTAGTAGCTGCGGGCCTTGGAGAGACGCTGGTCCAGGGTGAGGGTCTTTCCCTCTCCGGCCAGGAGCTGGTCCAGGGTCTGGGTTCCGTTGACCTGGGGCTCGCTCTGGGTGCTCTGGGTGACGTCCACAGGGGCGTTCACATCGATGCCCACGGCGGCGGCGTCCTCTTTCAGGTAGATGGTGAATTTGTTGCTGGTGGTGGTCACCGAGTAGACCTTGTCCTCCCGCACCAGCTGCTTGAACTCGCTGTACCGGATCTCGGTGGAGTTGGCCTGGGCCGCCATGCCGGTGAAATAGTTGACCAGAATGGTGATGATGAGCGCCCACAGCACGATGGAGGCGATCCCCATCAGGTTACGCTTGTTGTTACTGCCGGATTTTCGCGGTTTATCGGGCTTCAAATCGCTGCCCTCCTTGTCTAATAATTGAAAGAGCGCCGCTTATGGCGCTTTCAGTCCCCTTATTTATATCACAACCGGCTCCCAAATACAAGGAACTGCACCGTCGAAAGGTGTAAACTTTCTGTGAAAGGAATTTCCGGCCAACGGAGAAACCCGCCCGGGTCCCGTTCTCCCGGCGTGGCGTTCTCTTTGAAGCAAGTTTCTCTTTTTCCAGGAGGTAAAATGTGTTATACTGGACTATGAATCTGAATTTCTGACGAGGAGAACCGTCTTATGAAAGAAAAAAGAACCTCCCGCCCCGCCGAGCCCCTGGAGGCCGGCGCCGACGGTATCATCGAGGGCCGCAACGCCGTCATCGAGGCCCTGCGCACCGGCACCGCCATCGACAAGATCTACATCGCCAAGGGCGAGACCGACGCCGCGCTGGGCCACATCGCCTCCACCGCCCGGGGCCGCGGCGTGGTGGTGGTAGAGGCCGACCGGCGCAAGCTGGACGGCATGAGCCGCACCCACGCCCACCAGGGCGTCATCGCCCTGGCCGCTGTGCGGGAGTACGCCAGCGTGGACGACATCCTGAACGCCGCCAAGGAGAAGGGAGAGCCCCCTCTCATCGTGGTGTGCGACGAGCTCTCCGATCCCCACAACCTGGGCGCGGTGATCCGCACCGCCGAGTGCGCCGGCGCCCACGGTGTCATCATTCCCAAGCGCCGCTCGGCGGGCCTCACCGCCGTGGTGGCCAAGACCTCCGCCGGCGCGGTGAGCCATGTGCCCGTGGCCCGGGTGCCCAACCTGCCCGCCCTGCTGGACGAGCTGAAGGAGGAGGGCGTGTGGGTATTCGGCACCGCCGCCGACGGCGAGCGTCTGCTGTACGACGCCGACCTGAAGGGCCCCGCCGCCATCGTCATCGGCAGCGAGGGCGACGGAATGGGCCGCCTGGTGTCGGAAAAGTGCGACTTCAAGGTCCGCATTCCCATGAAGGGCAAGCTCAACTCCCTCAACGCCAGCGCCGCTGCCGCCATCCTGCTCTATGAGGCGGTGCGCCAGCGCATGGGCTAAGGAGAATCTCTTTCACACTTAGGAGAACGCTATGTCCAAGGACCATGACGACAAACTGAATCTGGACGGCCTGGACTTTACCTTGGAGGAGATCCTGGCGGAGTACTCCGTGCGGGAGAACCACGAGCCGGAGGAGCGCATCCCCATCCCCATGGAGCCCGTCCCGCCGGAGCCCGCGTCCAAGGTAGTGCCCTTCCCCGGTCCCGCCCAAGCGGAGCCGGAGGAACCGGAACCGGAGGAACGCCCGGAGGAGCCGCCAGAGCCGGAGGAAGAAGAGCCGGCGCCCCCGCCCCGCCACCTGCGCACCGGCGGCCGGCGTCTCCTGCGGACCCACGCCAAGCCCGCCGACGAAGAGCCGGAGGACGAGGTGCAGGAAGAGGAGCCCCCGGAGGAATCCCCCCGGGAACCCGCTCCCCAGCCTCCGGAGGAAGAGCCGGACGAGAACCCGGAGCCGGAGCGGAAGGGCGGCAAGCGCCTGGCCGAGCACTCCGCCCCCGCCCAGAAAAAAGAAAAGGTGGTCCCCTTCCCGGAGCCGGAGCGGGGCCTGCGGGCACGGCTGCACCGCCTGATGGACCGGGCGGACGGCTTTGCCGAGCACATGTTTGAGGAGGAGGGCAAGGAGGACTCCCCGGAGGTCAAGGAGGCCGAGCGCTACATCCCCGGCGTGGACCTGGAGGAGCCCGAGGAGGAGCGCCCGCCCCGCCGCAAGCGCCGTCC
>NZ_NFGZ01000013.1 GCF_002159175.1 Flavonifractor sp. An92
ATTATGTCGATGAAGTGGTGCGGTCCAGCGCGGTTGAGATTCCCAGCGGGAACCTGGTAGTGGACGGTGTGGCGTATGAGCTGAAGTCCAGCGGCACCGGTTACCAGACCACGGAGGTAGTGGCCAACCAGATGAATACGGCCCTGGTCGTCACCAACACCTACACCAAGGCTGGTGAGATCCAGCCCCAGGAGGGTATGCTGCGTGTCACCAAGGTGATGGAGCTGCCCGAAGGCATGAAGCTGCCCGAGGACTATCAGGTAACCCTGAAGGTGACCGAGGACGGTACCAAGATCGGTGAAAAGACCTTTGGGTACTACCAGTTGGTGAATGGAAGCGCCAGCTTTGACATCTATGGCGTGGAGCCCGGTGAGCACACCTATTATGTCGATGAAGTGGTGCGGTCCAGCGCGGTTGAGATTCCCAGCGGGAACCTGGTAGTGGACGGTGTGGCGTATGAGCTGAAGTCCAGCGGCACCGGTTACCAGACTACGGAGGTAGTGGCCAACCAGATGAATACAGCCCTGGTCGTGACCAATACCTACACCAAGGACGAGACTCAGCCTCCTGTTGAGGGTCCTGTGCTGACCATCACCAAGACTGCCAGCGCCTCCAGCGTTGAGGCAGGTAGCAATGTGACCTATACCATTGAAGTCAAGAATACCGGCACTGAGACCGCGAAGAATGTGCAGATGAACGATACGCTGCCCGCTGGTTTGGAGTATGTGAGCTATGAAGTGGTGAGCGGTAAGGATAGCGTCGTCACGCGCGGCAACGATGTGACGTGGCAGCTGGATGATTTGGAGCCGGGTGCGGACGTGGTGCTGAAGCTGACCGTCAAGGTGAGCAGCGACGCGGCTGCTGGCACCGTGATCAACACGGCTACCGCGACTGCGGACAATGCGGCCGAAGTGTCTGCCAGCGCCTCCTTTGAGGTGAAGGGGAGCACGGATCCCGATCCCACTCCTACCCCCACTCCCACCCCCACCAATCCTCCCTATGTGCCTGACGACGACGATGACGACGATCCTCCTGTTGTGATCGTGGATCCCACGACTCCTCTGGGCCCCGGCACTTCTCCCGAGCCCACCACTGAGCCGACTACCGAGCCCACCGAGGAGCCCACTGAGATCCCCGAGGAGACCACTCCCCTGGCTCCCGATCCCGGCGTCGGGGATAATGGCGACGGGGATGATGGCGATGCGGACATCACCGACGGCGAGACGCCTCTGGGCAACCTGCCTCAGACCGGCGCTGTGGCCGCTCCCGTGAATCCCGCCACTACCGCTGGCCTGGTGGCTCTGGCCTTTTCCATGGCTGGCTGTGGTCTGTACTTCACCTTTGGCCGCAAGAAGGGTGAAGAGGAGGACTAAACCTCCGGTAAAACCGAATCAGATCCGGTAAGAGAGACCGCCGCTGCATGATGCAGCGGCGGCCTTTTTTTATAATGTGCCTGGTGAAAAACAGAAGGGTTTCATGCAAAGTGTTAAATTAAAAAATAAATTTTAAAATGTAACCGTATTTGTAACCGTTGCATTTTATAATAGGGCACACAAACACAAGAGAGAACCTTCCGCGCTCTTCGGGAGCGGATCGGAAGCGTGCAAATGGCAAACCGGTGGAAACGCCGGGACGCAAAGCTCAGGAGACTAAAGCGAGAGATCCCGCCAAGTCAGTCCGGCCGCCACGGATTTGATTCTCAGACTGATCGAAAGAGGAGAATGAATGATGTTGGCGAAGAACCCCACTATGAAGCGAATTGTTTCGTCTGCCCTGGCCGTAACGATGGCGGTCAGCATGGTTTCTACCACCGCCCTTGCCACGGAAGGCGGCGAGGAGGAGCTGTTCCCCATTGTGGACCCCGGCTTTACGGTCTCGGTGGATGAGACTACGGAGGAGCCCGAAGTCAGCGTGGAGCCCGAGGTCACGGAAGAGCCTGAGACCGCGGAGAAGGTCGAGGACACTGACGACACGCTCCCCGTTGTGGACCCCGGCTTTACCGTTCCGACCAATGAGGTCACCGATGAGACCGAGACTACGGAGGAGCCTGTGGAGGACGAGGTGCCGCAGGACGAGGTGCTGGAGAACGGCATGAACGTGTCGGGCGACGACGTGAAGGTGGAAGAATACCACGTTCTGAACAGCGCTCTGGCCGCCATGCGAGCTCAGGCCGAGGCGGAGGACGCCCGACTGACCAAGAAGGGCGTCACCTTTACGGAGGTTGTCTTTACCTTTGCGGATGGGTATTCGGTCAACGCCGGCCCTCTGGTTGGCATGTGGCGGGCCACCGTGGAAGGGATCAGCGACAACCGGCAGCCGGAAAACCTCACCGGCATCACGCTGCGTTACTATGACTGGCTCAAAGTAAAAAGGTATTCCTATACCTTTACGCCGGATCAGCTTCAGGCGGTGCGGTATGAGGCCGGCCTTCTGGACTATGCCGAGGTCTGCATCTACGACGAACCCACCACCGTTTACTACACGGTGACCCTGGACTATGGCTACCAGTTCGACGAAGGGAACAACAGCACCTGTTCCTATGTGACCGTGGAAGAAGGAAACTGTCTCTCCCTGGAGGACCCGGAGCGCGAGGGCTACCGGTTTGAGGGCTGGTACAGCGATGAGAACCGGACCGAAGCATTCGACACCACCACGGAGATCTACAGCGATATGACCCTCTATGCTGGCTGGAGTGAGCTCCCTGAGGAGCCCAATCCCACTCCCAGCACCGACCCGACCCCTACTCCTGCTCCGAGCACGGACCCCACTCCTATCCCCAGCACCGATCCGGAGTACCCCCCTTATGTTCCCGATGACGAGGATGACAAAGACAATGTAGTCATTGAGGATGAGGAGATTCCGCTGGACTCTGATCCGGACGCGACGGAGGAGGAGCCCTCTGAGACCGAGATCGTGGAGGAGGAGACTCCTTTGAACGGTCAGCCCGAAGCCACTGAGGAGTCTGCCGAGGTCAACCAGGCGGAGGTCACGGTGGAGGAGGCTCCCGTGGAGATCCAGGATGCGGGCGTGGCCCTGGGCGACCTGCCCCAGACCGGCGCTGTGGCCGCTCCTGTGAATCCCGCCACTACCGCGGGCCTGGTGGCCCTGGCCTTCTCCCTGGCCGGCTGTGGACTGTACTTCACCTGCGGACGCAAGAAGGGCGAAGAGGAGGACTAAGTTCCCCGCTCAGACAGCCTGAACTGCCATAAAAAAGTCCGCCGCTGCAATTTGCAGCGGCGGACTTTTTTGCCTTATTACTTCTGGGGGTGGAACACATAGCGGTCCAGACGCTGGAATGCCTCCTCCAGCAGTACCTGGGGCAGCGCCAGATTCATGCGGATGGCGCAGGGGCCGTGGAAGGGGCGGCCGTCCTGCCACAGGACGCCCACCTCAAACCCGGCGGCGAGCAGCCCGTCGATGGTCTTGCCGTGGTCGGCGCACCACTGGGTGCAGTCCAGGAAGAGCATGTAGGTGCCCTCCGGCTTGCTGACCTGCACGCCGGGGAAGTGATCCCGGATGAAGTCGCAGGCGTAGTCCACGTGCTGGGTGAGCACTTCCCGCAGCTCATCCAGCCACTGATAGCCCTCCGGCTGATAGGCGCCGATGAGGGCGTGCATGCTCAGCACATTCTGGTCGTTGTAGTGGCACAGGGAGGACTCCTTTTCCACCCGCTCCCGGATCCAGGAATTATAAATAATGTGGTAGCTTCCCACCAGACCCGCCAGATTGAAGGTCTTGCTGGGGGCGTAGAGGGCCACGGTGCGCATGCGGGCGTCCTCGCTCACCGATTGGGTGGGGATGTGCTTGTGATTCCCCAGAATCAGGTCGGACCAGATCTCATCGGAGACCACATATACAGCGTACTTGCGGTAGAGCTCCATGGCCCGCTCCAGCTCCCAGCGCTCCCACACCCGGCCGCAGGGGTTGTGGGGGGAGCAGAGGATGGCGGCGTGGATCTTCTCCTTGCGGAGCTTTTCCTCCATATCGGCGTAGTCCATGCGCCACACGCCGTTTTCGTCCTGCTTGAGGGGGCTGTGGACGATGTGGTAGCCGTTGTTGGTGAGGCTCCCGGTAAAGCCGATGTAGGTGGGCGAGTGGACCAGGACCTTGTCGCCCTTGGAGCAGAACACGTTGAGGGCGCTGACCACCCCGCCCAGCACGCCGTTTTCATATCCGATGTGCTCGGCGGTCAGGCCGGTGACGCCGTTGCGCGTCTCCTGCCAGCGGATGATGGCGTCATAGTACTCCTTCCGGGTGTTGAAGTAGCCGAAGGCCGGGTGCTGGGCCCGGCGGATGATGGCCTCCTGTACCGTGGGGACGGTGGCGAAGTTCATATCGGCCACCCACATGGGGATGGGAGTAAAGCCTTCCCGGATGGGGACGGGATTGGCGCGCATGGCAGCCTCCGGCTCCAGGGCAATGGCGTCCTTGCCCACCCGGTCCAGAATGCTGGTAAAATCGTATTGCATACAGCAGCCTCCTTGGTACAGTGTCGTTGTGGAACCAATCGAATGTTATTATACCGCGTCCGACTGTCGGCGAAAAGCCCCGAACGGGGGGATTTTCCGCCGCCGGCGCAGTTGCCGGAGCCGTGGGGCTGTGCTATCATAGATTTCATGTGTCCGCGCAGAGGCGCGGCGGAGAGGAGTGAGCAGATGCCGCAGCTGTGGTGTCAGCCGTTTTATTTTCTGATCCTCTGTCTGGGGGTCTACTATGTGGCGCGGTCCCGGCGGGTCTTCAGCGAGGCCTGGAACAAGCGCAATCTGGAGTCTTTTTTCCAGGAGCAGTGCGGTCAGTCGCTGCGGCGGGAGATCGGGCGGGGGCTGCTGCGCACCCTGTTCGGAGATCTGCCGCTCTTTTCCTGGCTGATGATGTTTTCCATGCTGCGCCAGGGCGGCGCCGGGTGCCTGTTCTGGTATGCGGTTTGTATGCTGCTGTGGCTGCATCCGCTGGGGGCGCTGTCTGCCCTGTGGGAGTACTACCGCGCGCCGGGGGAAAAACAGCCGGATCTGGGCCTGCTGCTGGAGCGCATCCGGCGGCGGAAGGGCATAGAGCCCCGGCCCCGGGCGGTACGGGGGTTGCATATTCTGCACCTGCTGTTTCTGGCCTGCCTGCTCCCCTGCATCAGCGGCGCCGTGAGCTGGGACGGCCTGCCTCTGCCCCGGCTGGGCACCTCTTTGGTGTGGGCGGCGCTGGCCTGGGCGGTGTGCCGGGTGGGCGGAGAGCGGATGCGCCGGGCGGCGGCGACCCTGTTTCTGGTCTTTTTGGGCGGGGCGCTGCTCTGGAACCTGGCCAACCTCATTCCCGCCATCGGGCTGGTCCTGCGGGACGCCTTCCAGCTCAACCGCTTTCTCTTTGCCCTCTCCGGGGCGGGACTGGAGGCGGCGGTGCGCAGCGGCGTGCAGCTGGGCACCGGGACCTTTCTCCTCCAGGGGGCGGCGGCCCGGGCGGAGGAACCGGCCTTCCCCCATCCGATCCATGCCGCGGTGTATGCCCAGATGCGGGGAACCTGCCAGCTGGTGCTGCAGTTGGCGGTGGGGCTCCTCTTCCTGTGCTCGGAGATGGTGCCGGCGGAGAACCAGATTATCCAGCCGGTGCTGTACACCTTTTTCTGCCTGTTCGGTCTGGAATTTGTGTTCAGTAACCTGCGGGGCCTATTCCGGATCGGGCGGCGGTGGGAGGCCCTGGCGTGTCTGGGCGTGTTGGGGGCGCTGCTGGTGGCGGACGGCCTGAGCGGGAGCTCCCTGCTCCTCCATGTGTCCTGGAGCGTGCTGTGGCTGATGGCGCTGAGTGCGGCAGGTCTTCTGATGATGGATGCCAGTTGGTATTTTATTCTTTTGGAACAGTACCGGGATGTGTATCTCTGGCACGTTGCACCCCATCCCCGCGTGTCTTCCCACATGAAATGGTGAGGACTATGGGAACTTTCCCATAATTATAAAATAATTTTCAGACATTTATGAATTATAATACATTAAAGTGTTACCATTTTAAGGTTGGGACGCCCGTGGCCCGGCGCGGCGGCGAAACGAACGGGTCCTTCCGATCGGAAAGGAGACAGTATGTTCAAATATCTGCTCAAACGGATCTTATCCGCTCTGATCACCATTTTCTTCATCATCACCATCACGTTCTTCCTGATGAAGGCCATTCCCGGTGATCCTTTTGCGGCGGAAAAGATGCCCAATGCGGAGATCCGCGCGGCGATGATGGCCAAATACGGCCTGGATCAGCCGGTGTGGAAGCAGTATCTCATCTACCTGAACAACTTCATCCACGGGGACTTCGGCGTGTCCTACACCAAGGCGGGCATGACGGTCAACCAGGTCATCGGCGACGGCTTCCCGTACTCCCTGACCATTGGTATTTACGCATCCCTGCTGGTGGTTTTTGCAGGCATCGGCTTCGGCGTGGTGTGTGCGCTGCGGCAAAATAAATTCATCGACCGCTTCTTCATGGTCCTGGCCACGCTGGGCTCCACCATCCCCAGCTTCGTGCTGGCCACCGGCTTCCTCTTCCTCTTCAGCAAGACGCTGGGTCTGGTGCCGGCCTTCGGCGTGGACACGGTGGCGGGCTACATCGGGCCGGTGGTGGTCATCGGCGCCTTCCCGCTGTCCTTCATCACCCGTCTGACCCGGACGAGCCTGGTGGAGGTGCAGCAGCAGGACTACATCCGCACCGCCCGCAGCAAGGGCATCTCGGAGTTCAAGGTGGTGTGCAAGCACGGCCTGCGCAACGCCCTGCTGCCGGTGGTCACCTACATCGGGCCCATGGTGGCCTCCATCGTCACCGGCTCCTTTGTCATTGAGAAGGTGTTCGGCATCCCCGGCGTGGGCAGCCTCTTCACCAACAGCATCATCAACCGGGATTACCCGCTCATCATGGGCATCACGGTGTTCTTTGCCGTCCTGCTGGTGTTGGCGGTGCTGATCGTGGACTTTATCTATGTGCTGATCGACCCGAGAATCAAGCTGGAGTGAGGAGAATCGCATGAACAAGAACAACACAGACCTCCGCTGGCAGCCGGCCGACCGGGACGCGCTGGCCTCGGAGACCATCGCCGGCCCCAGCCTGACCTACTGGCAGGACTGCTGGCAGCGGCTGCGGAGGAACAAGACCGCCCTGCTCTCCTTCGTGGTGGTGCTGGTGGTGGTGTTTTCCGCCATTTTCGTGCCCCTGTTCTGGCCCTATTCCTATGAGGAGCAGGAGCTGATGTACGCCAACATTCCCCCCGAGCTGGAGATCTACGATTTGGGCGGGGAGAACTATGTGTACATCACCAACGAGTACAAGTGCATCAACACCGACGACAAGGGCAACCTCCTGGGGGCCTCCACCCTGGTCAAGGACGACAAGTCCAACCGCTTCTACACCTATGAGGTGGGCGGCCAGGAGCTGACCGTGGACTACGGCGTGTACTTCCGGGCCAAGACCGAGTACATGGAGCAGGAGGCCATCCACCGGGACGGCAGCGACGTGGTGGTGGCCGACGTGGAGTACCTGCAGGAGTACTTCGGGGACGACGCCCCCGAGACCGTCTCCCTCCGGGAGGCCGAGCACATCCTGGAGGACAAGATGGAGCGTTTCCACGTGCTCTACAACGGCGAGCAGATCCGCCCCTTCAAGACGGTGCTGAACAAGACCTACATCTGGGGCACCGACTCTCTGGGCCGTGACCTCTTCATCCGCGTGGTCTACGGCGCCCGGGTGTCCCTGCTGGTGGGCGTGGTGGCCGCGCTGGTGAACTTCGTGGTGGGCGTGCTGTACGGCGGCATCGCCGGCTACTTCGGCGGCACGGTGGATAACGTGATGATGCGTATCGTGGATACCATCAGCTCCATCCCCATGATGCTGTACGTCATTCTGCTGATGGTGGTCATGGGCTCCGGCCTTCACTCCATCATCCTGGCCATGGGCCTTACCTACTGGGTGGGCATGGTGCGTATCGTGCGCTCCCAGGTGCTGAGCATGCGGGAGCAGGAGTTCGTCTCCGCCGCCATTCTGCTGGGCGTTCCCACCCGGAAGATCCTCACCCGGCACCTGATCCCCAACGCCATGGGCCCCATCATGGTGTCCATCACCATGCAGATCCCCAGCGCCATGTTCACCGAGGCGTTCCTGAGCTTCATCGGTCTGGGCGTGTCCAAGCCCCAGGCCTCCTGGGGCGCGCTGGCCAACGCCGCGCTGCCCAGCCTGTATACCAACCCCTATCAGCTCTTCTACCCCGCCCTGGTGATGAGCGTCACCATCCTGGCGCTGAACCTGTTCAGCGACGGCCTGCGGGATTCGCTGGATCCCAGACTGAGAAAGTGAGTTCTGTCCTATGTCGAGACGTTTACTTTCGGTACGAAATCTAAAGACCTCCTTCTTCACCCACGTGGGCGAGGTGCAGGCGGTGCGCGGCATCGACTTTGACGTCAATCAGGGCCAGGTGCTGGGCATCGTGGGCGAGAGCGGCAGCGGCAAGAGCGTCACCAGCCTCTCCATCATGGGCCTTCTGCAGCACCCCGGCCGGGTGGTGGACGGCGAGATCCTCTTCCAGGGGGAGGACATCCTCTCGTACAACAAGCGCCAGATGCGCAAGGTCCGCGGCAAGGAGATCGCCATGGTGTTCCAGGACCCCATGACCTCCCTCAACCCGGTGTACACCGTGGGCAACCAGATCATGGAGATGATCCTGGAGCACGAGAACATGAACCGGGCCCAGGCCAAGGAGCGCGCCATCGAGATGCTCCGCCTGGTGGGCATCCCCTCCCCGGAGAAGCGCATCCACAACTACCCCCACGAGTTTTCCGGCGGTATGCGCCAGCGCGCCATGATCGCCATGGCCCTGGCCTGCAACCCCAAGCTCCTCATCGCCGATGAGCCCACCACCGCCCTGGATGTGACCATCCAGGCCCAGATCCTCAACCTCATCAAGGACCTGAACCGCAAGCTGGACATGACCACCATCCTCATCACCCATGACCTGGGCGTGGTGGCTACTCTGTGCGACAAGGTGGTGGTGATGTACGGCGGCCTCATCATGGAGGACGGCACGGCGGAGGACATCTTCTATCACCCCCAGCACCCCTACACCATGGGCCTGATCGACTCCATCCCCCGGGTCACCGGCGGCGAGAAGCAGCGCCTCAAGCCCATCCCCGGCACCCCGCCCAACCTGATCAACCCCCCGAAGGGCTGTCCCTTCAGCGCCCGGTGCCCCTACTGCATGAACGTGTGTACCCAGGAGACGCCGCCCTACTTCCAGGAGGACGGCCACCGGACCATGTGCTGGCTCCTCCACGAGGAGGCGCCGGAGAATCCGGACTATGAGAAGCGGAAGGGAGGGACCCGGCGTGCCGACGGATAAACTGATCGAGCTGGACGGCCTGACTAAGTATTTTTATAAACCCATGGGCCTGCTGGGCCGGAAAAAGCAGGTCATCCAGTCGGTGGACCATGTGAGTTTCCACATCCTCCGCCACGAGACCTTCGGCCTGGTGGGCGAGTCGGGCTGCGGCAAGACCACCATCGGGCGGACCATCACCCGCCTCTACGAGCCCACCGAGGGAAAGATCCTCTACGACGGCACCGACATCAGCCACCTGAAGGGGCAGGAGCTCCTCCCCTTCCGCAAGCGCATCCAGATGATCTTCCAGGACCCCTACGCCTCTCTGGACTCCCGTATGACCGTGATGGACATCATCCGGGAGGCGCTGGACCTGCACGGCGACCTCCACACCAAGGAGGAGCGGAACCAGCGGGTCTATGAGCTGCTGGACCGCGTGGGCCTCCAGCGGGAGCACGCCAACCGCTACCCCCACGAGTTCTCCGGCGGCCAGCGTCAGCGCATCGGCATCGCCCGTGCTCTGGCGGTGGACCCGGAGTTCATCGTCTGTGACGAGCCCATCTCCGCGCTGGATGTGTCCATCCAGGCCCAGGTGGTCAACATGCTGGAGGATCTCCAGAAGGAATTCGGCCTGACCTACCTCTTCATCGCCCACGACCTGTCCATGGTGCGCCACATCTCCAACCGCATCGGCGTCATGTACCTGGGCAAGCTGGTGGAGGTGGGCGACAGCGAGGAGATCTACCAGCACCATCTGCACCCCTACACCGAGGCGCTGCTGTCCTCGGTGCCGGTGCCCGATCCGGAGACAGCCCGGCAGAGCCAGCCCATCATGCTGGAGGGCGACATCCCCTCCCCCATCGCGCCTCCCTCCGGCTGCCGGTTCCGCACCCGCTGCCCCTACGCCACGGAACTCTGTGCCCAACAGGAGCCGCCCCTGGTCAACGTCAACGACCATCACGCGGTGGCCTGTCATCGAGCGACACCCCAGGCATGAGAAGAAAAAGGAGGATTACCATGAAAGCGAAGAACCTGACCGCGCTGCTGCTGGCGGGTGCGCTGACGCTGGGCCTGTCGGCCTGCGCGCCCACCACCGGCAACACCACCCCCAGCACCCAGCCTACCGGCGGGGATACCGGCAGTGTCTCCACCGACTACCTGGTGTACAATGTGGGCGAGGAGCCCAAGACCTGGGACCCCCAGCTGAACACCTCCAGCATGGGCGGCCACATCATCCTGAACCTGTATGACGGCCTGGTCCGCGACACCCAGGAGGGTATCAAGATGGCCTCCGCCGAGAGCTACACCACCAGCGCCAACGCCGAGGGCGTGGAGGACACCGTCTACACCTTCACCCTCCGGGACGGCCTGAAGTGGTCCGACGGCGAGCCTGTCACCGCCCACGACTACGAGTACGCCTGGAAGCGGGCCTGCTCCCCCGAGATGGCCTCTCCTTACGCCTTCCTGATGACCGACTACATCAAGGGCGCCTATGAGTACTTCAGCGGTGAGGGCACTGCCGACGACGTGGCCGTCAAGGCCCTGGACGACAAGACCCTCCAGGTGGAGCTGAAGCAGCCCACCGCCTACTTCCTGAACCTGGTGGGCTGGTTCACCTACATGCCCTGCCGTGAGGACATGACCTCCACCGGCGAGGGCTGGGAGAAGGACCCCGCCAAGTGCGTCACCAACGGCGCCTTCACTCTGGAGGAGTACCAGGTGGGCTCCCACATCCTCCTGAAGAAGAACGAGAACTACTGGAACGCTGACAACGTGGAGCTGGCCGGCGTGAAGGTCCTCTTCATCACCGACGCCACCACCTCCCTCCAGGGCTATCAGGCCGGTGAGATCAACGTCACCAGCATCCTGCCCGGCGAGGAAGTGCCCCGCCTGCTGGCCGAGGACCCCAACTTCAGCAGTGATCCCGCTCTGGGCACCACTTACTTCATGTTCAACATGGACGCCGACGTGGTCAACGACCTGAACGTCCGTAAGGCCCTGACTCTGGCCATCGACCGCTCCATGATCGTGGACCAGGTGCTGCGCGACGGCGCCACCCCCGCCGCCGCCTTCGTGGCCCCCACCTTCAAGCTCTCCACCGGCGAGAGCGTGCGTCCTCTGGATGAGAACGGCAACGTGGTGGAGGAGTACGAGATCGATCCCTACTCCGCCAAGGTGGAGGAGGCCCAGGCCTACCTGGCCGAGGCCGGCTACCCCAACGGCGAGGGCTTCCCCAAGCTGAAGGTGCTCTACTATGAGGCCGGCAACAACGGCCTGATCTGCGAGGCCGTGCAGCAGATGTGGCAGGAGAACCTGGGCATCTCTGTGGAGCTGCAGGTCCAGGAGTACGCCACCTTCACCAACACCGTGAACTCCGGCGACTGGACCATCGCCCTCACCGGCTGGAGCGCCGACTACAACGACCCCATGACCATGCTGTCCCTGTTCAGCGCCGAGGGTCTGAACGATCCCCGCTGGCGCTATAAGCCCTATGCCGGCGTGCCCGACGACACCACCCTCAACCCCGAGAACGAGGCCTATGACAACGCCGTGAAGATGGCTGCCAAGACCTCCGGCGAGGAGCGCGACGGCTACCTGAAGGAGGCCGAGGACGTGCTCATGGAGAACATGGTCATCTGCCCCATCAGCTACACCACCTACACCCAGGTCATCGACCACAGCAAGGTCTCCGGCCCGGGCCGTACCCCCATCGGACAGTGGGACTTCCAGTACTATAAGATGATCGGCTGATCGTCGCCCGCGCCCCCCACGGCCGCCGCAGGCCTGTGGGGGGCGCTTTTCAAAGTGGAATGCCATGTGATATAATGAACCCACAAATCGCCCTCCTTCGCCCCGGCGGGGAGGAATTTTCGGGAAAGGGGGAACCAGGGATGTGGATCAGCGTCATTGAGGACGAGGCGGTCCTGAATAATCTCATCACCAAGTATCTGCAGAAGGAGGGGTATCAGGTCCGCAGCTACCTCAACGGAGAGGACGCCGTGCAGAACCTGGACAAGCCCACCGACCTGTGGGTCATCGACATTATGCTGCCCGACATCGACGGCTTTACGGTGTTCCGGGAGGTACAGCAGAAAAATCCCAACAGCTATGTCATCTTCATCTCGGCCCGCAACCAGGACATCGACCGGGTGGCGGGGCTGGAACTGGGGTGTGACGACTATATCTCCAAGCCCTTCCTGGTGCGGGAGCTGGTCATCAAGATCAACCGCCTCCTGAAGGGGAGCCGCCCCAAGGCCACCGAGGTCCATGTGGGGCCCTACACCGCCCACCTGGAGAAGCATCTGGTCTACCGGGGGGAGGAGTGCATCAGCCTGACCGTGAAGGAGTACGACCTGCTGCTCCATCTGGCGGCCAACCGGGGCCATGTGCTCAAGCGGGGAGACATCCTCAACTCGGTATGGGGCTATACCTTCTACGGCTCCGACCGGGTGGTGGACGACACCATCCGCCGCCTGCGCAAAAAGCTGCCGGAACTGGACATCGCCACTCTATATGGACTGGGCTACTGCCTGAACGAGGAGAAAGATGGACCGCAACTCGATTAAATATTGGATGCAGGACCGGCCGCTGCACATCCAGGTGTGGCTGCTGCTCTCCCTCTTCGGGACGGCCATTTTGCTGGCCGCCCTTCTCTACGCCCTTTTGTTCCTCCTGCCCGCCGGGGCGCTGGACGCGGCGCAGTGGCGGAAGGTGGGGTACCTCTTCCTGATGATCCTCATCGCCAACTTCTTTGTGGCCAAGGTGGTCACCGAGCGCATCACCGAGCCCTTTGAGAAGCTGGCGGAGAACCTCTCCCGGGTGAAGAACAAGAACTGGAGCGATAAGATCCTCCAGGTTTCCCGGAAGGACGAGATCGGATGCATCATCAACACCCTCTCCCAGATCCAGCGCAACGTGGTGGAGATCAACGAGGATGAGGAGCTTTTCTACCAGAGCGTGTCCCACGGCCTCAAGACCCCCATCATGGTCATCCAGAACTGCTGCACCGCCTACCAGGACGGCATCTACGGCGACGAGGCCATCGACATCATCATGAAGGAGAGCCTGGCCCTGGAGCGGGATATCCGCAAGCTCCTGTATGTCAACTCCTTCGACCACATGCTGGGCAAGCAGAGCGAGTTTACCGCCGTGTCGCTGGACGAGCTGCTGGAGAACTGCCGCAAGCGCTTTACCGGCAACGAGCGGGGCATCCGCATCACGGTGCCGGAACACACCGGGTTCCGGGTGCCGGGCAACGCGGAGTCCCTCCAGACGGTGTTCGACAACCTCCTGGAAAACGACCTGCGCTACGCCCGCAGCTATGTGCGCGTCACCATAGCGGAGGAGAAGCAGGGCCTGCACCTGACCTTCGAGAACGACGGAGATCCCATTGAGCCGAAGGTGTTGGACCGGCTCTTTGAAAAATTCTACAAGAGCACCGACGGAAACTTCGGCCTGGGCCTGTTCATCGCCAAAAAGATCGTCCTCTTCCACAAGGGGGAGATCTGGGCGGACAATTTCGAGGACGGGGTCCGCTTCCATGTGGTGCTGCGACAAAACAGCCCCCGGCTGGAGCCGGGCGGCAGAACTGCGAGGGAATTGCCATGAATCAGCGCTTTTTATACGACATGCTCACCACCGAGTCGGTGAGCGGCGGGGAGATCGCCCTTCAGAAGAAGGTAATGGCCTATATGAAGGAGCAGGGCGTCACGGTGGAGACCGACCGCTGCGGCAACGTGGTGTCGGTCCTCAACCCGGAGTCCCCCATCAAGGTGCTCCTGTGCGGCCACATCGACGAGATCGGCTACCGGGTCACCCACATCACCGACGAGGGCTACCTGAAGGTGGCCATGGCCGGCGGCGTGCGCCTGGCCCTGGCCCAGGGCAAGCGGGTGACTGTGCTGGGCAAGCGCCGCATCACCGGCGTGATGGGCCTGCTGCTGGACAAGGGCGAGGTGCGCACCGACATCCAGGCCACCGACCTCTACATCGACTGCGGCTTCACCAGCCGGGAGGAGGCCGCCGCGCTGGTGTCCCCCGGGGATTTCGTCACCTACACCGATACGGTGGATGAGCTTCAGAACCACCGCATCGCCGGCCGGGGCCTGGACGACCGCCTGGGGGCCTATACCGTCCTCCACGCCCTCCTCCGCGCCCGGGAGAAGGGCGCCAAGGTGGGCGTTTACGCCGCCACCACCGTGGGCGAGGAGACCACCATGCGGGGCGCCTACCATGTGGCCAGCCGTCTGGAGCCCACCCTGGCCATTGCGGTGGACGTGATCCACAGCTCCGACTTCTCCGGCTCCCTCCCCCAGCGCTTCGGGGACATCCGCCTGGGCGGCGGGCCGGTGCTCTGCCACAGCGCCGCGTGCAGCGCCCCGGTGAACCGCGACCTGGCCGACGCGGCGGAGCGCCTGGGCCTGGCGGTGCAGTACGAAGTGACCCCCCGGGTCATGGGCACCGACGCGGACAAGATCAACCAGACCGGCAAGGGCGTGCCGGTGACCACCGTGTCCATCCCCCTGCGGTACATGCACACCCCGGCGGAGGTGGCCTCCCTGGACGACGTGGACCAGACTGTGGAGCTGCTGGCCGAGTTCCTGTGCGGCCTGGAGGGGGTCAACCTGGACCCCTTCGCCGACTGAGAGGAGGGAACACACCGTGCTGCTGCTGACCAACGGCGTGTTCGCCACCATGGACCCCGCCCGGCCCCTGGCCCGCGCGGCGGTGGTGGACGGGGCGTACTTTGCCTATGTGGGCGAGGAGGCGGAGGCCCGCGACTTCCTCCGCGCCTTTGCCGGTGAGCAGGTGGAGGAGGTGGATCTGGGGGGCAAGTTCGTCCTCCCCGGCTTCAACGACTCCCACCTCCACTTTATCCACTATGTGAAGGCCCGCCTGTCGGTGGACCTCTTCGGCTGCACCTCCCTCACCGAGGTGCAGGACCGGCTGCGCAAGGGGCTGGAGGGCTTTGATAAAAATTCCGGCCGCTGGCTCATGGGCGAGGGCTGGAACCACGAGCTCTTCACCGACGGCCGCCGCTTCCCCAACCGGCACGACCTGGACGCGGTGAGCCGGGAGGTGCCCATCCTCATCCTGCGGGGCTGCTTCCACGTGGGTGCGGTGAATACGAAAGGCCTGGAGCTTCTGAAGCTCACCAAAGAGAGCGCCGGGCAATACGGCGACTTTCTGGAGCTGGACGGAGACGGGGAGCCCACCGGCGTGCTGAAGGAGAACCTGCTGGACGACGTGAAGGGGGCGCTGCCCTCCATCGGCCTTGCCGACCTGCTGGAGCAGGTGAAGCGGGCCCAGTATGACTTCTTTGCCGAGGGCCTCACCAGCCTCCAGACCGACGACTTCAAATACGCCCCCGACGAGGACCCTTACGCCCTCATGGACGGGCTGCGGGCCCTCTCCGAGCGGGGGGAGCTGAAGCTCCGCCTGGCGGAGCAGGCCCTCCTCACCGAGCCCGAGACCCTGGACGAGTTCTTCCGCCGGGGTATGGCCCAGTACGGCGGAGGGACGGGCTTCCGCATCTCCACCGTGAAGATCCTGGCCGACGGCTCTCTGGGCGGGCGGACCGCCTATATGCAGGAGCCCTACGCCGACGACCCCACCACCCGGGGCATCCCCATCTATGAGCAGAAGGAACTGGACGCCCTGGTGGAGACCGCCCACCGCCACGGCATGCCGGCGGCCATCCACGCCATCGGGGACGGCGGGGCCGAAATGGCCCTCACCGCCTTCCAGCGGGCGGAGGAGCGCTGCCCCTGGTTCCAGCCCCGCCACGGCCTGGTCCACTGTCAGGTGATGACCGCGGAGCAGCTGCGGCGGATGAAGGCCCTGGGCGTGACTGCCTTTGTCCAGCCGGTGTTCATCAACGGCGACATGCACATCGCCCCCGCCCGGCTGGGAGAGGCGCGCCTGAACGGCTCCTACGCCTGGGGCACCATGGAGCGGCTGGGCATCCCGGTGGCCTACGGCACCGACGCTCCGGTGGAGCAGATCCGGCCCCTGGACGGCATCTACTGTGCCGTCACCCGCCGGGATTTCGAGGGCAACGGCCCCTTCCTCCCCGGCGAGGCGGTGAGCGTGGAGCAGGCCCTGTACGCCTACACCGTGGGCGGGGCCTACGCCTCCGGCGAGGAGGCGGTCAAGGGCCGCATCCGTCCCGGTATGCTGGCCGACTTTACGGTGCTGGACCGGAACCTCTTCACCATCCCGCCGGAGACCATCCGGGAGGCCCGGGTGCTCGCCACCTATGTGGGGGGCGTGCAGGTCTAGCGGCGGGAAATCTGAACCGGCAGGACCCGGAAGCTTTATACTTTTTTTTCAATAGTAAGCGAAAATAACGGCTAACGAAATCAATTTGACGCCCACCAGACTGAGGGGTATAGTGGGGACAGACCCGCGCGCGGCATGACCTGAAATCCGAGAGATGAAAGAGAAAGGAACGGATGGTATGAAACGCTCGATGTTCGCACTGCTTCTCACTCTGGCACTGGTCCTGGCCCTGAGTCTGGCGGTCGGGGCCAAAACGGTCTACCCCATCTGGATCAACGGCGAAAAGACGGAACTGGCCGGCGACACCACCGCCGGTGTGACCACCATCGGCCTGCGTGCGCTGGCCGAGGCACTGGGTTTTGAGGTGAATTTTGTGGATTCCAGCATCCAGATCACAGAGCCGGATCAGGTAAAGATCACCACTCTGACCGAGAACAACAACGGAGACAATCCGGACACCAGCGCGGAGTTCGGATTCTCGGTCCTCATTGAGACAGAAAAGGACAAGATCCTGTTTGATACCGGCAAGGCCGGGCAGCTGCTGGCCAACGGCAAGGCGCTGGGAGTGGACCTCTCCGACTGCACCAAGCTGGTGCTCAGCCACTCCCATTATGACCACTGCGGCGGCCTCATCCCCTATTTCCAGGAGTACGGCGCGGAGAACAAGACCCTCTTCCTGAAAAACAGCTTCTTCAACAACGCAGACAGCAAGTATTACTACGACGCCGTGGGCCAGAAGTTCGACTTCACCGACGGTACCAAGGGCTATTTCCCGGTGGGCATCGACTTCGACGAGCAGGACCTGCTGGACCTGGGCGTGGCCATCGAGTATATCGACACCACCTGCATGAAGGTGGCCGACGGCGTCACCATCTACGGGAATTTTGACCGGGACAAGAACTTCGAGCTGGCCCCCAATATGCTGGACCGCCTGGAGAACGGGGAGTATGTGGTGGACGACTTTGACGAAGAGGTGGCTGTGGCAGTGGAGACCAGCAAGGGCCTGGTCATCGTCTCCGGCTGCTCCCATAACGGGATCCTGAACATCGTCAACACCATCGAGAAGCGCTCCGGGGAGAAGGTGTATGCGGTCATCGGCGGTTTCCATCTGCTGGACGCTGATGAGGCCACCATCCAGGCCACCATCGACCGCTTCCAGGAGCTGGGCGTGCAGCGCATCGGCCTGTCCCACTGCACCGGCGCCAAGGCCACCCAGATGTTCCTGGAGCAGATGCCGGAGCAGACGTTTGTCAACAGCACCGGACATGTCTATGTCGTAGACTGATCCGGAAGGGCCCGCGCGGCAGGAAGCCATGGGCGGAGCGGGAAAAGCCTTCCGGAGAGCATGTCTGTACCGATCAGAAAGGAGTGCAGAGCCATGTGCGATCCCCTTCGGCAGGTGACCCACTGTGAGAACATCCGCCTCGCGGAGGACGGGCGGAGTGTCATTATTCTGGACCAGACCCAGCTGCCCAACCGCACCGAATACCGCGCCCTCCGCACACCGGAGGAGATGTACGAGGCCATCCAGCTCCTGCGGGTGCGGGGCGCGCCGGCCATCGGCATCTGCGCGGGCTATTGCATGTATGTTCTGGCCCGGCAGATGGAGGAGCGGGACTACGACGCCTTTGCCGGGCGCTTCCACGCCCTCAAGGAGTACCTGAATGCCTCCCGGCCCACGGCGGTGAATCTAAGCTGGGCCCTGGGCCGGATGGAGCGGGTGGTCACCGGCCACCCCGGCGCGTCGGTGGAGGAGCTCCTGCCCCTGCTGGAGGCGGAGTGCAAGGCCATCCACCGGGAGGACATTGCCATGTGCCGTTCCATCTCGGAGCACGGCCTGGCCCTTCTGAAGGACGGCGACGGCATCCTCACCCACTGCAACGCCGGACCTCTGGCCACCTCCCGCTACGGCACCGCCCTGGGGCCGCTCTTCCTGGGCAAGGAGAAGGGCATGCAGTTCAAGGTCTTTGCCGACGAGACCCGGCCTTTGCTGCAAGGCGCCCGCCTCACCTCCTATGAATTGCAGCGGGCGGGCATCGACGTCACCCTCATCTGTGACAATATGGCTTCTATCGTGATGAAAAACGGCTGGGTGCAGGCCTGCCTGGTGGGGTGCGACCGGGTGGCGGCCAACGGCGACACCGCCAACAAGATCGGCACCAGCGGCGTGGCCATTCTGGCCAAGCACTACGGCATCCCCTTCTATGTACTGGGGCCCACCTCCACCATCGACCTCTCCTGCAAGAGCGGCGACGATATTGAGATCGAGCTGCGGGACGGGGCGGAGATCCGGGAAAAGTTCTACGCCGAGCCCATGGCCCTGCCGGAGGTCAAGTGCTACAATCCCGCCTTTGATGTGACGGATCACAGTCTCATCACCGGCATTGTCACGGAGAAGGGCGTCTGCTATCCGCCCTATACCGAGTCCCTGGCGGCTCTGTTCCGCTGAGGGGCGTACTCACAACAACTAAAACCCTGCGGCCCCGGCCGCAGGGTTTGTTGTTTTCCGGACAGCACGGTGGGGGCCTTGACTTGTCCTATAATTTTTGGTAGAAAGATAGAGTAGAACGTGTGGTATGGGTAAATCCGACAAAAACGGACCGTCTGATTTGTGGACTCTTCCATAGTTTCAAAGTGCCCGAAAAAAGGGACATGTGGCCTTTCTTTTTGGGTGAATTCGCCTATATAATAGAGTCATCAGACGGAGCAGTTTGGACATACCGCACGACCAGCCCCTCGTTTGACGGTAAGGAGATGGGAGCTTGTGGATATGTTCAAAGAACTGCCACCGGAAAAGCGGCGATATATGGAGCTGCTGTTCCAAAATTGCACTGAAGAGGTCAAATATTATATGGCCGTAGTGGAGATCGAACCCGGCCGTGAGTTTATCAAGGCTGGCGCCGACTGTACCCAGATCTTCCTGATCCTCTCCGGCAAGGTCACCGGCGTGGAGTGGCCCACCCACGAGCGGGCCTATCCCTTCAAGGATTTCGGCCCCGGCGACTTCTTCGGCGAGATCGAGTGCTTTGCCGGACTGCCGCAGTACCGCATCAGCATCGTGGCCGCCACCAGGTGCAAGGTGCTCACCATCCCGGCGGATGCCTACATGGACTGGCTGCACATGGATGTGGACGCGCTGTTCCTCCGGACCCAGGAGAACATGCACCGGCTCATCACCCAGACCGCGGAGGCGAGAAAGTACCTCTTCATGGAGGGCAAGGACCGCCTCATGGTCCACCTCATCCGCTTCTACGAGCAGCACCAGCCCCTCCCCGACTCCGTGGAGCTGCGCCAGACCCGGACCCAGATGGCGGAGGAGATCGGCTTCTCCACCAAGACCCTCAACCGCAGCATCAAGCGCCTGGAGGAGCTGGGCCTCATCCGGCTGAACAAGGGCAAGATCGTCATCTCCCGGGAGGGCTACGAGGAGATGAAAGCCCACTACATCGAGTATTATCTCAACGGCTGACCGCTGGCCGACGCGGGAGCCTTTTCCATTTCAAACCATGAGACAGGAGGAATCGCCATGTATGTAGGAAAAAATGTGACCCGCGTGGACGCCTACGACAAAGTGACCGGACGGACCAAATATACCGATGATCTGTGCGACAAGGGCGCCTATATTGCCAAGATCCTGCACGCCACCATCCCCAACGGTCGGGTGGTGTCCATCGACGTGAGCAAGGCCGAGGCCATCCCCGGCGTGGTGAAGGTGTTTACCTGCTTCGACGTGACCGAGAAGCACTACTTCCCCACCGCCGGACACCCCTGGTCCACCGACGAGAGCCACCAGGACGTGGCCGACCGGCTGGTCCTCACCGACCGGGTGCGCTTCTACGGCGACGATGTCGCCGCCGTCGTGGCCGAGAACGAGGTGGCCGCGTCCCAGGCCCTGCGGGCCATCCAGGTGGAGTACGAGGAGTACCCCTTCGTCCTGGACGTGCGGGAGGCTATGAAGGACGGCGCGCCTCAGCTCCACGAGAATTACCCCAATAACATCCTCAAGCACACCTCCATCCGCAAGGGCAACTACGAGGAGGCCATCAAGGAGCCCGGCCTCACCAAGGTGGAGGGCTGGTACAGCACTCCCACTGTGCAGCACTGCCACATCGAGAACTTCATCTGCACCGCTGAGATGGTGGGCGACCGCATCAAGGTGGTCACCTCCACCCAGATCCCCCACATCGTCCGCCGCGTGGTGGGCCAGGCCCTGGGGATTCCCTGGGGCAAGATCCAGGTCATCAAGCCCTACATCGGCGGCGGCTTCGGCAACAAGCAGGACGTGCTCTACGAGCCCCTGTGCGCCTGGTTGTGCATGAAGCTGGGCGGCCATCTGGTGAAGATCGACATCCCCCGCGAGGACACCTTCGTCTCCAACCGGGTGCGCCACGCCATCCTCAGCCACATCGTCTCCTGGGTGCGGCCCGACGGCACCTACGCAGCCCGCAAGCTGGAGGCCTTCTCCGACCAGGGCGCCTACGCCTCCCACGGCCACAGCATCGTGGCCAAGGGCATGGGCTGCTTCCCCCAGCTCTACCCCTGTGACAACGTGGAGTGCGATTCCTACACCGTGTTCACCAACAAGTCGGTGGCCGGCGCCATGCGCGGCTACGGCATCCCCCAGGCCATGTGGGCTGTGGAGTGCCACACCGAGGACGTGTGCGCCAAGATGGGCCTGGACCCCATCGAGTTCCGCCGCAAGAATCTGATGCCGGTGGGCTTCACCGATCCCTTCTCCAAGAACGAGCTCTACTCCGACACCTTCAACCAGTGCATCACCAAGGGTATGGAGGCCACGGATTATCTGCGTAAGTACAAGGAGTATCAGAACCAGACCGGCGACGTGCGCCGGGGCATCGGCATGGCTGTGTTCTGGTACAACACCGCCGTGTGGCCCATCTCGCTGGAAACTTCCTCCTGCCGGATGGTCCTCAACCAGGACGGCTCCCTCCAGGTGCAGCTGGGTGAGACCGAGATCGGCCAGGGCGCCGACACCGCCTACACCCAGATGACCGCCGATGTGGTGGGCGTGCCGCTGAGCGACGTCCACGTGGTCTCCTGCCAGGACACCGACGTGACCCCCTTCGGCACCGGCGCCTACGCCTCCCGTCAGACCTACACCGCCGGCTTTGCCATCCGCCAGACCGGCCTGCTGCTGAAGGAGCGCATCCTCAACTACGCCCACGAGCTGACCCGGATGCCGGTCTACAACCTGGACATCATCAACGGCAAGATCGTCCGCATCACCGACGGGCGGGAGCTGATGAGCCTGGGCGACCTGGCCACCGAGGCCCTGTACAGCCTCACCCACAGCGAGCACATCACCGCTGAGAGCACCTCCCAGATCAAGTCCAACGCCTACTCCTTCGGCTGCACCTTCGCCGAGGTGGAGGTGGACATCCCCCTGTGCAAGGTGAAGCTCCTGGACATCGTCAACGTCCACGACGCCGGCACCATCATCAACCCCGCCCTGGCGGAGGCCCAGGTCCACGGCGGTATGAGCATGGGCATCGGCTTCGGCCTGTCGGAGAAGCTGCTCTTTGATGAAAAGACCGGCAAGCCGCTGAACAACAACCTGCTGGACTACAAGCTGTCCACCTTCATGGATCACCCCCGTCTGCGTGGCTATTTCGTGGAAAATCCCGAGCCCACCAGTGCCTTCGGCACCAAGGCTCTGGGCGAGCCTCCCACGTGCTCGGTGGCCCCGGCCATCCGTAACGCCGTGTATCAGGCCACCGGCGTGGCGGTGGACGACGCGCCTGTCAATCCGCACATCCTGTTCCGCAGATTCCAAGAAGAAGGCCTGATTTAAGGAGGCGACCGAGTTATGTATGACATGAAAGCGCTCTACGAGGCGGAGAGTGTGGCCCATGCGGTGCAGCTCCTCACCGAGCACCCCGAGGCCCAGATCATCGCCGGCGGCAGCGACGTGCTGGTCCAGATGCGGGAGGGCAAGCGGGCCGGTAAGGAGCTGGTGAGCATCTACATGCTGGACGAGATGCGGGGCATCTCCTATGAGGACGACGGCGCCATCCGCATCGGCTCTCTGACCAGCTTCTCCCACATCACCAAGGACCCCATCATCCAGAAGCACATCAACGTGCTGGGCGAGGCGGTAGACATGGTGGGCGGACCCCAGATCCGCAACATCGGCACCATCGGCGGCAACACCTGCAACGGTGTGACCTCCGCCGACTCGGCCTCCACCCTCTTCGCCTGGGACGCCATCATCGAGATCACCGGCCCCGACGGGGTGCGGCGGATCCCCATCCAGGATTTCTACATCAAGGCGGGCAAGGTGGACCTGCGCCCCGGCGAGCTCCAGACCGCCATCATCATCCCCAAGGCCTCCTATGAGGGCTATCAGGGCCACTACATCAAGTACGCCATGCGCAACGCCATGGACATCGCCACCACCGGCTGCTCGGTGAACGTGAAGCTGTCGGCGGACAAGAAGACCATGGAGGATGTGCGCATCGCCTACGGCGTGGCCGGCCCCATCCCCATGCGGGCGGTCACCGCTGAGGCCAAGGCCAAGGGTCAGCCCACCACCCAGGCGGCGGTGAAGGCCTTTGCCCAGGCGGTGCTGGAGGACGTCCATCCCCGTGACAGCTGGCGCGCCGCCAAGGACTTCCGCGAGCACATCGCCGTGGTCCTGGCCGAGCGGTGCCTGACCGAGTCCATCCGTCTGTCGGGAGGTGAGATCGATGAGTAATCAGTACAAACTGGTCAAGTGCACCATCAACGGCAAGCAGGTCGAGAAGATGGTGGACGTGCGGGCCTCCCTCACCGATATGCTGCGGGACGACTTCCGTCTCACCAGCGTGAAGAAGGGCTGCGAGGTGGGCGAGTGCGGCGCCTGCAACGTGCTCATCAACGGCGAGGCCTTCAACTCCTGTATCTACCTGGCCGTGTGGGCCGACGGCAAGGAGATCCTCACCTTGGAGGGCCTGGCCGGCCCCAACGGAGAGATCTCCGACATCCAGCAGGCCTTCATCGACGAGGCCGCGGTCCAGTGCGGCTTCTGCACTCCCGGCTTCATCATGAGCGCCACGGAGCTGCTCAACGCCCACAAGGAGTTCTCCGACGACGAGATCCGCAAGATGCTCTCCGGCCACCTGTGCCGCTGCACCGGCTACGAGAACATCTTCCGGGCCGTGAAAAAGACCATGCTGCGCCGCTTGGGCAAGTATGCCGAGGCTGACGCGGTGTAAGCTCCCTCACACCACTTCAGGAAACCCATCGTAAGATCCCATCCCCTCCGGATGTACTGGCAGCTGAAACCATCCGATCCGTCCCAGTGTACCGGAGGGGACTTTCGGCCACTCCAATCAAAAAAATATAGTTTTGAAAGAAAAATAAATTTTTATACAACATTGGATTCAATGTGAGGTGTGAACGATGGAAAACAAGGAAGCGATCGTCAAAACCGTCAGCGCAGACAACATCTATCGGTTGAACGGGCGGGTCCCTCTGTCCAAGGCGATTCCCTTCGGCCTGCAGCACGTGCTGGCCATGTTCGTCTCCAACCTAGCGCCGGTGCTCATCGTGTGCAGCGCCGCCCTGGTGCGGGGCACCGACAGCCACCTGACCGCGGTGGAGATCACCAAGCTCCTCCAGTGCGCCATGTTCGCCGCCGGTATCGGCACCATTCTCCAGCTCTATCCCGTCTGGAAGATCGGCTCCAAGCTGCCCATCGTCATGGGCGTCAGCTTCACCTTCCTGGGAAGCCTGCTGATGATCTGTACCAACCCGAATCTGGGCTATGAAGGCATGGTAGGCGCCGTCATCCTGGGCGGCTGCTTTGAAGGCATCGTCGGCCTGAGCGCCAAGTACTGGAAGCGTTTTCTGACCCCCGTTGTCTCGGCCTGTGTGGTCATCGCCATCGGCCTGTCCCTCCTGTCCGTGGGTATGGACTCCTGGGGCGGCGGCAGCGGCGCGGCCGACTTCGGCGCCTGGTACCACCTGCTGGTGGGCTTCTTCACCCTCATCGTCTGCCTGGTGTCCCGCTATTTCCTGAAGGGCGTGTATAAAAATCTGAATATTCTGGTTGGCCTCATCTTCGGTTACATCCTGGCCGCCATTTTCACCGCCGCTGGCGTGGCCCAGATGGTGGACTTCTCCGGCATCACCAAGACCGTGGGCGAGATCGGCTTCTTCAGCCTGCCCACTCCCGTGTTCCTCACCAGCCACAAGCCCGTCTTTGATGTGGGCGCCTTCTTCACCATCGCCATCGTGTTCCTGGTCTCCGCCGCTGAGACCACCGGCGCCACCACCGCCGTGTGTAAGGGCGCGCTGGGCCGCGATCTGAAGATGGAGGAGCTGCAGGGCTCCCTGGCCGTGGACGGCTTCTCCAGCGCCATTTCCGGCTGCTTCGGCTGCCTGCCCCTGACCTCCTTCAGCCAGAACGTGGGCCTGGTCACCATGACCGGCGTCATCAACCGCTTCACCATCCTGATGGGCGCGCTCATCATGATCCTGGCCTCCCTCTTCCCGCCCCTGGGCGCCTTCTTCAACTCCCTGCCCCAGTCCGTGCTGGGCGGCTGTACCGTGATGATGTTCGGCTCCATCCTCTATGAGGGCATGAAGATGCTCAAGGACTGCGTGTTCGACGACCGCAACATGATCATCGTCGCCCTGTCCTTCTGCATCGGCGTGGGCCTGACCCAGACCAGCGGCAACTTCTTCGCCGCCTTCCCCTCCGCCGTGGGCGACATCTTCAACGGCAACGCCGTGGCCGGCGTGTTCGTGGTGTCTCTGATCCTGAGCCTGGTGCTCCCCAAGGAAAAGAAGTCCCAAGAGGACTGATGCCTCTCTCTTTTTTCTGAAAGACCCCGCTCTCCCATGAGAGCGGGGTCTTTCACGTCAGAACAGATTCACCACAGCCGGAGCTGGGGGTCCATGGGCCGGGCCTCCAGGGCGGGGGGCTCCCGTTCCAGCAGCGCGGCGGCGGCCTGGGGCCGCTCCAGCCAGGGGCGCAGATCCCGGCGCGTCAGCACCAGGGGCATCCGGTCGTGGATGGGTGCCATGGAGGGATTGGCGGCGGTGGTGAGGATGCAGTAGCAGGGCACGCCCTCCCGCACCTCATAGAGCCCCGCCAGATACAGGGCCCCCTCCCCCGGCAGGCGGAAGCGGTACTTTCGGCCATCCCCGTCCCACTCGTAAAATCCGGCGGTGGGCACCACGCACCGCCTTGCGGCTACGGCATCCCGAAAGAGGGGCTTTTCCCGCACAGACTCCGCCCGGGCGTTGATGACCAGGGTGTGGGGCAGGGCGTAGCCCCAGCGCATCAGCTCGGCCCGGGCCTTTTTCTCCCCCGTCCGCAGCACCGGCGCCGTTGCCGTGGGGCGGATCTCGCCGGGCTGCCACCCGCCGGGGCCATACCGGGCCTCGATAAGCTCCGCCACCCGGCGGAGCTCCTCGCTGTCCTCCAGAGTGAATTCATACCGTCCGCACATGGGCCTTCCCTCCTGTCTGTCCCCAGTATACCACGGTTTGGGGGAAAATCCCTCTTGCAATTTTAGAACGGATGTTCTATCCTATAAGCGGAAGGAGGCGGTGGCATGGGCCGTCACATTCTGCATGTGGATCAGAACTGCTTTTATGCCTCGGTGGAGATGCAGCGCCACCCGGAGCTGCGGGACAAGCCCCTGGCGGTGTGCGGCCGGCAGGAGGACCGCCACGGCATCGTCCTCACCGCCAACTACATCGCCAAGCCCTACGGCGTGCGCACCGGCATGGCGGTGTGGCAGGCCAAACAGAAGTGCCCCCATCTGGTGGTGCTGCCCCCGGACATGGGGGAGTATATCCGCTTCAGCCGCATGGCCCGGGAGATCTATGAGGACTACACCGACCAGATCGAGCCCTTCGGCCTGGACGAGAGCTGGCTGGACGTGACGGGCAGCGTGGGGCTCTGCGGTGACCCGGTGACCATTGCCCGGGAGATCGCCGGGCGCATCAAATTCGAGCTGGGCATCACCGCCAGCATTGGCGTGGCCGACAACAAGATCACCGCCAAGCTGGGCAGCGACTACAAAAAGCCCGACGCCATCACCCGCATCGGGCGGGACAACTACCGGCAGGTGGTCTATCCTCTCCCGGTGGAAGACCTCCTGTATGTGGGTCCGGCCACCAGTAAGAAGCTGCGCAGCATGGGCATCCACACCATCGGCCGCCTGGCCGAGTGCCCCACGGCGGTCCTCACCCGGAAGCTGGGCAAGATGGGGGCGGTGCTGCGCACCTTCGCCCTGGGGCTGGACCCTACGCCGGTGCGGCGCACCGACCACGTCCCAAATATCCAGTCGGTGGGCAACAGCGCCACCACCCCCCGGGACCTGGAGAGCGAGGAGGATGTGGGCCTGATGCTCCTCCTGCTGGCCGAGAGCGTCTCCTCCCGCATGCGGGAGCTGGCCGCCCGGTGTACCGTGGTGGAGGTGTCGGTGCGCGACGCAGAGCTGGAGCACTTCACCCGCCAGCGAAAATTACCCCGCCCCACCGGCTCCAGCGACGAGCTGGCCCGGACGGCCCTGGACCTCTTCCGCCGCAGCTACCACTGGAACGCCCCCATCCGCAGTGTGGGTCTGCGGGCCTGCGGCCTGGTGGAGGGCTCCGCCGGAGTGCAGCTCTCCCTCTACCCGGAGGACGTGCGGCGGGACAAGTGGGAGCGCATCGACGCGGCGGTGGAGGGGCTGCGGCGGCGCTACGGCTACCGCTGTGTCCAGCGGGCCCGGATCTATGCCGACCCCCAGCTGGGGCGCATCAACCCCCGGGAGGACCACACCGTCCACCCTGTAGGGTATTTTGGAGGCTGACCATGGAAGAGCGGGAGAAAAAATACGTGCCGGTGCTGGTCCGCTTCGACGCGGAGGGGCGTATGCGCCCGGTGGAGATCCAGTTCGCACCGGGCCAGCGCTACCACATCGACAAGATCCTGGACGTCCGCCGGGCGGCCTGCCAGAGCGTGGGCGGCGTGGGGGACCGCTATACCTGCCGCATCGGCGGGCGGGAGTCCTATCTCTGGTTTGAAAAGGGGCGCTGGTTTGTCGCCGCCCGGCGGTGAGACGGGCGGCTTTTTTATTGAATATCTCTATATTTCTATATCTCTTTATCGAAATTCATAAATTGACTATTTTCAATCAGAACGTTAAACTAGAGCATGATTCCAAGAGAGAAACGGGGGATTCGCCGTGATTCTGGATACGCATCTGCACGAAAGGACCTTCTCCTCCGACAGCAAGATGAACTTGCTGGAGATGGTGGCGGAGGCCCGGATCAAGGGCCTGGACGGCATCTGCATCACGGACCATGACCGTATCGGCCTCACCCGCTACGCCGCCGAGATCGCCCGGCGGGAGAATTACCCCATCTTTGTGGGCGTGGAGTACCTCGCCTGCGAGGGGGACATCGTGGCCTTCGGCCTGAAGGAGCTGCCCGAGCCCCATCTGCCCGCCCAGGAATTTCTGGACTATGTGAACGCCCAGGGGGGCGTGTGCATCTCCGCCCACCCCTACCGCGGAAACAGCCGGGGTCTGGGGGATGAGCTCTACCGGGTGAAGGGCCTGGTGGGCGTGGAGGTGCTCAACGGCAGCGCCACGCCGGAGGAGAATCGCCGGGCGCTGGAGACCTGCCTCAAGGCGGGCTACAAGCCCTTCGGGGCCAGCGACGCCCACACCACCATGCAGATCGGGCGCTACGCCACCGAGATCCCGGGGTACTTCACCACCGTGGAGGAGCTGGTGGAGGCCATCAAGACCCGGGAGTGCCGGCCAGTCTATCTGTCCGGCTTCCGGCCGCTGGAGTTTTAATGGGTCGAGTCTGTGCATGCACAGTTTTGACAGGATAGAAAAAGGAGATATGGAAATGAAAAAGAAGAATCTGCTTGCACTCTTGCTGGCAGGGTCCATGACCCTGGCTCTGGCCGCCTGCGGCGGCGGGAACGAGGCCAGCCAGGAGAGCGCCGCTCAGCCCTCTTCCGAGCCCACCGCTGAGATGGAGGACACCGTGGTGGTCTACTCCACCCACGGCGAGGACATGCTGGACGAGATCGCCGCGGCCTTTGAGGAAAAGACCGGCATCAAGGTGGAGAGCATCAACCTGAAGGGCGAGCTGGCCGACCGGGTGCGCAGCGAGAAGGAGAACCCCCAGGCCGACGTCATGTTCGGCGGCGACAGCGCCACCTATGCCCTGCTGAAGGAAGAGGGCCTGTTTGAGGCCACCAACCCCGAGTGGGCGGGCGACCTGGACGCCATGTACAAGGACTCCGAGGGCTACTGGTACGGCACCATCAAGACCCCCGTCATGCTCTTCTACAACAGCGACCTGCTCTCCGCGGAGGAGGCCCCCAAGGACTGGGCCGACCTGACCAAGCCCGAGTATCAGGGCCAGATCGTGGTGCGGGACTCCCTGTCCTCCTCCATGCGCTCCACCGTGTGCTGCCTCATCGACTACTACACCCGCGAGCAGGGTGAGGAGGCCGCCTGGGATTACCTGAGCGCCCTGGACGCCAACATCAAGAACTACTACAACAGCGGCAGCATGATGTACGCCGCCGTGGGTAAGGGCGAGGCCGCCATCTCCTGGGCTGTCCTCAGCGACATCATCACCAACCAGGTGGACAACGGCATGCCTCTGGAGATCGTGGACGCCACCAGCGGCTCCGTGGTCCTGACCGACTGCATCGCCGCCATCAAGGACGCCCCCCATCCCAACGCCGCGGCCGCCTTCGTGGAGTTCGCCGGCAGCGCCGAGGTCCAGGCCATGATCGCCAATGACTTCAACCGCGTGCCCACTCTGGACGCCGCCCTGGCCGACTCCCCCGAGTGGATGCAGACCGAGTACAAGGCCATGGACGTGGACTGGAACAACATCAGCGCCAATCAGTCCGCCTGGCTGGAGCAGTGGGAGACCAACGTCATCGACGCGGACAAGAACCTGGCTTCCGAATAAGTGAATACCCGCAATCTGTGAGAAAAAATAGTGAGGAAGGCCCTTCCTCACTATTTTTCTATGGAGGAACTATGGACACCATTGAACTGCAGGATATCAGCTACCGCTACGGAGAGAGCCTGGCCCTGGACCAGGTCCGGCTCCAGATCCGCAAGGGGGAGTTTTTTACCCTCCTGGGCCCCTCCGGCTGCGGCAAGACCACCATGCTCCGCATCCTGGCCGGATTTCTCACCCCCACCCAGGGGAAGATCCTGGTGGACGGGCAGGACATCACCGCCGTCCCGCCGGAGCGCCGGGGCATGGGCATCGTCTTTCAGAACTACGCCCTCTTCCCCAATATGACGGTGGAGGAAAATATCGTCTACGGGCTCCAGGTGCGCCGCTGCTCCAAGGGGGAGATCCAAAAGAAATGCGGCTATTTCCTGGAGCTGACCGGCCTGGAGGAGCTGCGCCGGCGGAAGATCGACCAGCTCTCCGGCGGACAGCAGCAGCGGGTGGCCATCGCCCGGGCCCTCATCGTGGAGCCCAAAATGCTGCTGCTGGACGAGCCGCTGTCCAACCTGGACGTGGCGCTGCGGGTGAAGATGCGCCAGGAGATCCGGGAGATCCAGGAGACCACCGGCATCACCACCCTGTTCATCACCCACGACCAGCAGGAGGCCCTCAGCGTCTCCGACCGCGTGGCGGTGCTGGACCGGGGCAGGGTCCAGCAGGTGGGCACCCCCATGGAGATCTACGACACGCCGGCCAACGACTTTGTGGCGCAGTTCGTGGGGGTCTCCAACCGCCTGGACCCCCGGGACGGGGCGGCCATGGGCCTGCCGGAGGACCAGCGGTACATCCGCCCGGAGCAGCTCCGCCTTACCCGGGAGGGCCCGGGCGCGCCGGTAACGGTGCGGAAGGTCTGCTTTGAGGGGGCGGTGTACCAGTACACCGTGGCGTCGGAGCACGCCTCCTATCAGGTCGCGGCGGTGAACCGGGGCGGCCGCCGGGCGCAGGAGGGAGACGCCCTCTTCCTGACCACTCTTCCGGAGGAGGAGCGCGGCCTATGAGACGTACGGCCTGCCGAGCGGGATGGCTCCTCTTTTACGCCATCCTGTTCTTCCTCCTCATCGGATACATCGTCTATCCCATGCTCAACACCCTGCGCCAGGCCTTCCTGAGCGAGGGACAGTTCACGACGGCTGTTTTTACCGACTATATCACCAACCCCAATAACCTCCAGGTCATCGAAAATACCCTCTGGGTGGGCCTGGGGGCGGTGGTGTGCTGCGGCGTGCTGGGCACCGCCCTGGCGCTGTATATGACCTTCTGCGCCCGCCGCTTCCGCAAGGCGCTCCACGTCCTCCTCCTCAGCCCCATGATGATCCCCGGGGTCATCATCGTCATCGCCTTCGTGCAGCTCTACGGGGAGAGCGGCATCCTCACCAAGGCGGTGGAGGCCCTCTTCCGCCTGGAGGAGACCCCCTGGCAGTTCAGCGGCCTGCCGGGCATCCTCTTCGTCATCACCTACACCCAGTATGTCTATTTCTACCTCAACGTGTCGGTGGGGCTGAAATACCTGGACTACTCGGCGGTGGAGGCGGCCCGGAGCCTGGGGGCCGGCCGGGTGCGGATTTTTGTAGACATGATCCTCCCCACCATCCTCCCCGCCCTCATCACCTCGGCCATCATGACCTTCGCCTCGGGCATCGGGGCCTACACCGCCCCCAACCTGATTGGCGGCGGCTACAAGGTACTCAGTACCCAGATCGTGCGCTCCAAGGCCAATTACCGCATGGACATCGCCTCGGCCCAGGTGCTCATCCTCTTTGTGATGAGCGTGTCGGTGATGCTGCTCCTGCAATACTACAAGCGCCGCCACCCCTATGTCCGCTCCGTGCGCCCCACCTCCTGGCAGGACACCGGGAAGCGGTCCAACCTCCTCTCGGCGGTGTGCGGTGTGCTGGCGGCGATCCAGCTTTTGCTGGTGCTGCTGCCCATTGCGGCGGTCATTTATCTGTCCTTCAACACCACCCACTCCATCATGATGTCGGTTTTTCCCACCGAATTCACCCTGGAGAACTACCGGCAGATCCTGGCAAGCGACCGGGTCTTTGAGCCCCTGGTCAACAGCCTGACCATGTCGCTCATTGCCGTGGCGGCCGGCCTGGTGCTGACGGTGCCGGTGTCCTACCTGGCCTACCGCCGCAGCGGGAGGGCGGTCTCCGCCGCCAAATACCTGATGATGATCCCATGGTGCATGCCGGTCAGCGTCATCGGTATCAACCTCATCAACGCCTTCAATGTGCGCAGCGTGTTCGCTCTGGGTCAAGCTCTCATCGGCGGGTACGCCATCCTCCCCATCGGCTATACCATCACCGCCCTGCCCCTGCTCCTCAGCTCCAACGACGTGGCGATGGAGAGCTTCAACCCGGTGCTGGAGGAGGCCTCCAAGAGCCTGGGCGCCTCCCGCTGGTACGGCATCTGGCGGGTGGTGCTGCCCAACATCGCCCCCGGCGTGGCGTCCGGCGCCATTCTGGTGTTCATCCGCACCATCGGCGAGTACACCATGTCGGCGCTGCTCTACGGCGTGTACAATCGGCCCATCTCCATCTCCATGGTCACCAACATGCAGGAGTTCCGGGTGGGCATCTCTATGGCCTACGGCGTCATCGTCATCGCCGTGAGCTATCTGGCTCTGGCCCTGGTGCTCAAGCTGGACAAACGGCAGCAGATCTGACCGATTGAACGAAAAAACACCCTCCGGCACGGCTCACAGGCCGCGCCGGAGGGTGTTTCGTATTTTACACGGAGGGGCGGACGCCGCGCCAGCCGGAGCCGTAGGTCCCGCTCTGCGGGACGGTGCTGGTATTGGTGCTGGTCTGGCTGGTGTCAGCGGTCTGCGTCATGAGCTGGGCGATCAGCTCCGCCGCATCCGAGATGGGAATGGCATAGCCCATGCCCTCCACATCGGTGTCCGAGAGCTTGGCGGTGTTGATGCCGATGAGCTGGCCGTCCAGATTGAGCAGGGCGCCGCCGCTGTTGCCCGGGTTGATGGCCGCGTCGGTCTGGATATAGGAAGCGGTCGTGCCGCTCTCATTGGTCAGCGTGCGGTCCAGAGCGCTGACGATGCCGGTGGTCACCGACTGGCCGTAGCCCAGGGCATTGCCGATGGCCACCACCTGCTCGCCCACCTCCAGCGCGTCGGAGTCGCCCACCTGGATGACCTTGATCTGGGACAGGGTGTCCTCCGACAGGTCGGCCACGGCCACCTTGATCACCGCCAGATCGACCTGCTCATCGGCGCCGCACAGCTGGGCCTCGCACACGGTGTTGTCCACAAAGCTCACTGACAGCGTGGTGGCGTCCGCCACCACATGTTGGTTGATGACGATGTAGAGGTAGGTCCCGTCATTGGCAATGATGATGCCCGAGCCGCAGCTGGTGGTCTCCTCCATCTGGGTCTGCCCCGCGCCGTTGGGGCCGAAGCGATTGAAGTAGCTCTGCACCTCCTGGACAGAGATGTTGGTGATGGACACCACGCTGGGCAGAGCCTGGGCGGCGATGTCAGACACATCCATGCCGTACCGCGTGGAGGAGTAGGAGGTGCTGGCCAGGGCGGTGAGGGTGGCCCCGGTGGAGCTGCTGCTCACGGCGGCGGCGGAATCCGTCTGGGGAAGCAGCTGGTTCACGCCATAAAAGGTCCCGGCGGAGACCGCTCCAAAGAGGACGGCGCTCAGGACCAGGGCGGTCACCCGCCTGCGCAGCCGCTTGACCCGTGCGCGCTTCCCGCCGCTGCCCGGCGGAGAGTACTGGGTATGGCCGTTCGTTTCGTTTCGGGTGATCTCTTGTTCCATGCGATTCATATGTCAAACTCCTTTCCGTCCGGCAGGTTGTTCCGGTGTTGTGAGTCCAGAATAAAGACTCAACCCTAATTGGAACTTAAAATCCCCAAACTTTCGCTAACAAGTTGTAAATTTTCTCTGAATCGCATTTTTGACTAAAAATAGAGGGAAATTTCGTTCAAAACTCCCTTTGCGATTTGCGGACACAATTGGTATAATGATTACACAACGTGTGGCTTTGATGCGTAATTCCGGTTGCGCCTGAGCCACACGTTATTTTTTGGGAAAGTGAGGTCAAACCATGAAGCGGATCAAAGCGGCGTGCATTTGCCAGACGCTGCACTTTATGCTGAAAGAGGGCGTGGAACACAGCGAAGCGGTGGCCCTGGTGAAGCATGAGGTGGAGCACTACCGGGAGGGCCTGGAGCGCAACCGGATCCGGTACCGGATCCTGGAGCAGCAGGAACAGGCGGATGGCTCCGTGATTATCAAAGTGATCAAGCAGTACAATTCCGCTCCCATGGGCGAGTATTGGAAGGACATCTAAACATCGAAAAAAGCGCGTAGCCTATGGCATAAATCCAGCAAGCATAGGACTGCGCGCTTCTTTTTTGGACACAGGAGGGAACTATGTATGGAACATTCCAATCAGATCCTGGACACGGAGCCGGTAGGAGCGCTGATGCGACGGTATGCTGTGCCCTGCATCATCTCTCTGCTGGTGGGGGCGCTCTACAACATCGTCGACCAGGTCTTTATCGCCAATGCCAGCTACCTGGGCTCGTATGGAAATGCCGCCAATACGGTGGTGTTTCCGCTGACGGTGGTGGCGCTGGCTGTGGCGGTGATGGTGGGAGACGGCTGCTGCGCCTTCGTCAGCATCAGCCTGGGGCGCGGAGATGGTGATGCGGCAAGGCAGAGCGTGGGCAACGCCATTCTGATGAGCGTGGCAGGCAGCCTGCTGCTGACCATCCTCTACCTGCTGGGCCAGAGCCGGATCATCGCGCTGTTCGGCGGAACGGTCAACGAGGAGACCTTCCGCTATTCCCGGGAATATTTCTTCTATATCACCCTGGGCATTCCGTTCTATATGTTCGGACAGGCCATGAATCCGGTGATCCGCGCCGACGGCAGCCCCAGATTTGCCATGGCCGCCACACTGGCTGGAGCGGTCACCAACCTGATCCTCGACCCGATTTTCATCTTTGTTTTTCACTGGGGGATGATGGGAGCGGCAGTGGCCACCGTCATCGGCCAGATCCTGACCGCCATCCTCTCGGTCTGGTATGTTCTCCATATGAAAACCATCCGCCCTACCCCCGCCCATTTCCGGCTCAACGGCAGGATCTGCGGAAGGACGCTGCTTCTGGGCATTACCAGTTTCCTGTCGCAGATCTCTCTGGTGGTGTCTATGGCGGCGGTCAACAATATGCTGCGGAAATACGGCGCGGAGGACGTGATCTTCGGCCAGGCCCAGTATGCCCAGATCCCCATGGCGGTGGTGGGGATCGTCATGAAATTTTTCCAGATCATCATTTCGGTGGTGGTGGGCATGGCTGCGGGCTGTATCCCCATCGTGGGCTTCAACATGGGCGCGGAGAAGCGGGACCGGGTCCGGAGCCTGTTTACCAAGCTGCTGCTGTCTGAGACAGTGGTGGGGGCCGTGGGTTTCCTTCTGGCCGAGTGTTTCCCCCAGCCCCTGATCGCCCTCTTCGGCGCGGCCAATGAGAGCGTATATTATACGGAGTTTGCCGTCCGTGCGTTCCGGGTCTACCTGTGTCTGATCATCCTGGCCTGCGTCAATAAGGCGTGCTTTATTTTCCTGCAGGCCATGGGCAAGGCGGCGGCCTCCACGGCCCTGTCCATGATCCGGGAGGTGGTGTTCGGCGTGGGCTTTGCGCTGCTGCTGCCCCTCTTTTACGGCCTGGACGGGGTACTGTTCTCCATGCCTGCGTCGGACGGACTGACGTTCCTGGTAGCGCTGGTCCTGATCTGCCATACCGATCGGGAGCTGACCGGGGCGGCGGGCAAGCATATCCCGGCGGCAAGGCACTCCTTGCTGTGACCGGCTGAGCACACAAAGCAAAGGCGCTGTTTTCTTAGGAAAACAGCGCCTTTGCTTTTGCTTTCCATGTGCCGTTTGGGCTGCCTTTGGAGTAAAAATAATTTTTAAAATGAAGCGCACAAACAGCGCCGAAAGGGAGAGACGGCAGAGCGCGGAACTGCATAGATTCTGAATATATACAAATATAGGTGATAAAATATCAATTCATAAGGTCGGCACGGGAGAGCAAATTATAAAAAATTCCGTCTTGATTACAAATAGTTTACACGCCGGAATGCGCGAATTTCACAAAAATAGGTAGATTTCAGGCCTAAAATAGGCAGAAATAAATGGAAAAAGCAAATGAATATGTGAAAGAAGTCCATATATCGAGAAATAAAGTTCATACATATGTGTAATATAGACAAAAGGCGACGGGGTGATTTATTGATATAATAGAAATTCGTTCACGGATGCAAAATCATGTTGAAAATAATTTTTAAAATGCTATAGTTAAGGCAGATCACAAAGCACTGCGCAGCGTGGCGCCCGCGAGAGCACAGTGGAACAAAAAAGGAGGTAGAGCGTGCCGTTTGGCCTGCTCGCAAATTATGGTTTCTTCTACCACGAGAGCGTTTGGAAGTCCTTTGCGTTATGTTCAGGGTCCGGGCGAGTTTGACCGCCTGCCCCAGTATACCGCCCCCTACGGCAATGCCTGCGTTCTGATCGACGGGTTCCTCTATCCGGATCTGAACGCCCGTCTGGAGAAGGCCTACGCCGGCAGCGACCACAGCTTCGTCTCCATCCAGTTCCAGGGCGAGTGCTGTGATGAGGAGGCGGCCCGGATCGGGGCCATCGCCCGGGAGCACCAGGCCGGCGTCTTTGTGGGCGTGGGCGGCGGCAAGACGCTGGACACCGCCAAGGTGTGCGCCGACGCCATGGGGCTGCCGGTCATCATCGCGCCCTCCTCGGCGTCCACCGACGCGCCGGTCAGCGAGATCGCGGTGCTCTACACCGCCGACGGCGAGTACATCGGCTCCCGCAAAATGAAGCGCAACGCCGATCTGGTCCTGGTGGACAGCCAGATCATCGCCAAGGCGCCCCGCCGCCTCTTCGTGGCCGGTATGGGCGACGCCCTGGCCACCTGGTTGGAGGCCCAGGCGGATGAGGCCTCCGACTCCCCCAACTACATCGGCACGGGCTACCGCCGCTGCAAAGCCGGCATGGCCATCGCAAAAGCCAGCTGGGACATCCTCTTTGCCGACGGTCCCGCCGCGCTGCGGGCCCTGGAGCGGGGTGTGGTCACCGAGGCGCTGGAGAACGTCATCGAGGCCAACACCCTGCTCAGCGGCCTGGGCTTCCTGAACACCGGCCTGGCCACCGCCCACGGCATCCACTCGGGCCTGACCGCCCTGCCGGAGACCCACAAGTACCTCCACGGTGAGAAGGTGGCCTTCGGTGTGGTCTGCCAGATGGTGCTGGAGAACACCCCCGCCGATGTGGTGGATCAGGTCATGCGCTTCATGACCGCCATCGGCCTGCCGGTGACGCTGGAGCAGCTGGGCGTGGAGGCCACGCCGGAGAAGGTCCTGGCCATCGCGGAAAAGACCGCCCAGGGTCCCCTGGTCCACCAGGAGCCCTTCGTGGTGACCACCCAGTCGGTGTACGACGCCATTCTGGCGGCCGATGAGCTGGGCAAGCAGTACCGCGCCATGTGACGGCGAGCCAACCGAACCATCCGATGACAAGGGGGAATTTCCGTGAAAAAGAAGTGGACGCGTATCCTCCTGGCGCTGCTCTGCTGCGGGCTTCTGGCCTCCTGCGGCGGCGCCGGTACGAGCGAGGGCCCTGAGCCGGAAGTGGTGCTGGACTTCGGACACATCCAGAACCCCGGCCATGCCCTGGCGGTGGCGCCGGAGGAGTTCAAGGCTCTGGTGGAAGAGCGCAGCGAGGGCCGGATCCAGGTCAACCTCTACCCCTCCAGCCAGCTGGGCTCAGCCCGCGAGATGATGGAGCAGGTGACCATGGGCACCCTGGACATGACCTGCTGTGACACCGCCGACTGGGCGGCCGCCCTGAGCATCCCCGAGCTGGCCGTGTTCAACATGCCCTTCCTGACCAAGGACCTGGACACCCAGGCCGAGCTCATCAACACCATCGTCTCGGAAGAGGTGCCCAAGATGCTGGAGGGCTCCGGCGTGCGCCTGCTGATGACCTACTCCAACGGCATCCGCAACCCGCTGCTCAAGACCAAGCCCATCACCTGCCTGGAGGACATCCAGGGCATCAAGATGCGCACCGCTGAGACCCCGCTCTATGTGGACCTGTGGAACTGCCTGGGGGCCAGCACCGTCACCTCCGCCTGGAGCGAGGCCTACACCCTCCTGCAGCAGGGCGTGGCCGACGCGGTGGAGGCCGACGCCACCGGCCTGGTGAACCAGAACCTGCAGGAGCAGGGCAAGTACTTCTCCAAGATCGGCCATCTGGGCGCCATTTACTGCGTCTTTATGAGTGAAGAGAAATGGGACAAGATCCCGGCGGATCTCCAGGAGATCATTCAGGAGTGTGCGCTGGAGAGTCAGAATACCCAGCTGGAAGAGCGGCAGGCCTCGGATGACGCCGCGGAAAAGAAGATGGAAGAGGACGGCGTGCAGATCAACGAGGTCTCTGCGGAAGAGCGGGAGCGGATGAAAGACGCCTGCCAGCCCATCTATGACGAATACGCCGAGAAATACGATCTGGGCGACCTGATCGAGCGGATGCTGGCGTTGAACAATTGAACCGGAAACCGCGATTCTGACCTTTAAGAGGTGACAAAAGTGAAAACACTCCTGAAAATCGACCGGGGCATCGAGACCTTCCAGACCTGGTTTTGCATAGCGATGTTTGTTTTGATCCTGATTTTCGGCAGTATCCAGGTCTTTGGCCGCTTCATCCTCCACTCGGCGCCCCCCTGGACCGAAGAGGCCATGCGCTTTTGCGGTATCTACCTGACCTTTGTGGGCTCCGCCCTCACCGTGCGGGTGGACGGCCATGTGTCGGTGGACATCGTCATCAGCTCCATGAAGAACAACAAGGCCCGGGCCATCCTCTTCATCGTGGGCCGCCTGATCTGCGTGGTGTTCCTGCTGATGTTCCTGCCCGGCTCTATCCTGCTGGTCACCAAGACCTTCCAGTCGCTGGGCGCGGCTATCGCCATTCCCTACGCCTACGTCTACGCTGCGGCTCCGCTGGGCGTTGTGATGATGCTGTGCTCCTACGCCAGCGCCATTCCCAAGCTGTCCAAGCAGTATCGAGAGGGGGAGAAGTAATTGATTACCATCGCAGTTGTGGGACTGCTCATCCTGCTGGTGTTGGGCGTCCCGGTGTGTTTTGCCATTGGTCTGTCCGGTCTGCTGGCCATTATGCTGGGCAGCGACATCCCGTCCCTCATGGCGGCCCATCAGGCCATCCGCGGCATGAACTCCTTCTCCCTGATGGCCGGTCCCCTGTTCATCCTGGCCGGTGAGATCATGGGCGCGGCCAACCTCTCCAAGCGTATCCTGGACTTCTGCCGGGCCTGCATCGCCCAGGTCCGGGGCGGCATGGGCATAGTGTCCGTGCTGGCCAACATGATCTTCGCGGGCATCTCCGGCTCCGGTGCGGCCACCATGAGCGCCGTGAGCACCCTGACCGTGCCCGAGCTGAAGAAAGAGGGCTATGACAGCGGCTTCATCGCCTCCATGATCGCCGGCTCCGGCGCGCTGGCCCCCATCATCCCGCCCAGCACCAACATGATCGTCTACGCCTCCCTCACCGGCTTCTCGGTGGGCAAGCTCTTCCTGGGCGGCCTGGTGCCCGGCATCCTGATCGGCATCTGCCTGATGGTCATGTGCTACTGGTACGCCCGCAAGCACAATGTGGACGGCGGCAGCGGCCACTTCAGCTTCCGCGCGGTGGGCAAGGCCTTCGTGCACTCCTTCTTCGCCCTCATTACCCCCGTCATCATTCTGGCCGGCGTGGTGTCCGGCAAGTTCACCGCCACCGAGTCCGGCATCGTGGCCTGCATCTACGCGCTGATCTGCGGCTTCTTCATCTACCGCACCCTGAAGCTCTCCGACCTGGTGGGCATCTTCAAGCGCGCGGCCTCTTCCTCCGCCATGCTGATGATGATCATGGGCATCTCCAGCATCTACTCCTACATCTTCGCCCGTGAGAACCTGGCCGAGCATATCAAGAACTTCATGCTCTCCATCAGCCAGAATCCCGCCGTGGTGGTGTTCATCATCATCGTCATCATGCTCATCATCGGCTGCTTCATGGAGACCCTGGCCGCCACCGCCGTCATCCTGCCCATCGTCTACCCCATCATCACCAGCCTGGGCGTGGACCCCCTGCTGTTCGGCGTGCTGTTCTCCATCTCCACCGTGGTGGGCGCCCTGACCCCGCCGGTGGGCCTGTACCTCTTCCTCTCCATGAACATCGCGGAGGCTCCCTTCCGCAAAGCCATCAGCTACACCGCGCCGGTGGTGCTCATCATCCTGGCGGTCATGCTGCTGATGTGGTTCTTCCCGCCCATCGTCACCTTGGTGCCCAACCTTCTCATGGGCGCATAAGGCTTAAGGAGTTTAGTATGAAATTAACGGTAGAAACCTTAAAGATCAAGGACCTGCAGTTTGGCGACACCACCTGTCTGAAGGACGGGGTCCTCTATGTGAGCAAGGCCGACATCCTGGCCTTTGCCGAGAGTGAGCCCTGCTTCAACACCCTCAAGATCGACATCGCCCGCCCGGGGGATTCCACCCGGATCATCAACGTGGTGGATGTGGTCCAGCCCCGGTGCAAGGTGTCGGGCAACATCGACTGGCCCGGCGTCCTCACCGACGACTACGAGATCGCCGGCAGCGGTGTCACCCGGGCGGTGGAGGGCATGGGCATCGTCCTGTGCCAGAACAACACCTACTGGTCCCGGAAGTGGGGCTCCTTCGACATGAGCGGCGAGTGCGCCGCCATCAACCCCTACGCCAAGATGCCTGAGCTGGTCATCGAGCCCATGGCCCCGGAGGACGCGGACTTCCGCGACTACCGCGAGGCGGTGCGCCGGGTGGGCTTCAAGACCAGCGTGCTGCTGGCCAAGGTCACCCTGGGACAGGCCCCCGATTCTACCGAGACCTTCGACAACGAGACCCAGTACCCAGACCTTCCCAGCATCGCCTATTCCTATCAGATCTACTCCAAGCAGTACGACACCCAGAACTACCGGGAGCCCATGGTCTACGGCAACGCCGTGCCCGACAGCCTCCCCCTCATCATGCAGCCCACCGAGATCCTGGACGGCGCCATCGCCCCCTGCGGCGGCTTCCGCTGCGTGACCACCTATGAGATCCAGAACCACCCGGTCATCGTGGAGCTGATGCGCCGCCACGGCAAGGACCTCAACTTCGCCGGCGTGCTCATCACCGTCACCTCGGTGGAGGCCAAGCACCGCTATCTGGTGTCCAAAATGGCGGCCAGCCTCCTGAAAGAGGTGTTCCACGCCGACGGCGTCATCGTCACCAAGGGCGTGGGCGGCGCGTCCACCCTGTGCGTGGGCGCCATCGCCAGCGAGGCGGAGAAGCTGGGTATCAAGGCGGTGCCCATCATCCAGATCCTCAACGGCAAGAGTAACCTGGGCGTGGAGTGCATGATCAGCGAGCAGAACGTGGATTCCATCGTATGCTCGGGAACCTATTACCACAACTTTACCCTCCCGCCGGTGGAGACCCTGCTGGGCGGGCCGGAGGACGCGCTGTACCTCAGCGGCGACGACGGCGTCATCGGCGGCCACAAGATCGCCACCGGCCGTCCGGCCAAGGGAGAGGTCCGCTCCACCTACATGAAGCAGGTTGGCCTGATGAGCCAGGTGGGCTACTCCTACGGCATGGCCGTGGATTACTGAGGGAGAAGGTCACAGTATGGAACAGAAAAAATGGCGTGTTGTCTGCTATATCAACCAGTTCTTCGGCCAGATCGGCGGCGAGGACATGGCCCATGTGGGCTTTTCGGTGAAGGAGGAGCCGGTGGGCCCGGCCCTCCTCTTCCAGAAGCTGCTCCAGGACGACTGCGAGGTGGTGGGCACCATCATCTGTGGTGACAACTACTTCGCCGAGCACACCGAACAGGCCACTGCCGAGGGCGTGGAGCTGGTCCGGGCGCTGAAGCCCGACCTCTTCATCGCGGGCCCCGCCTTCAACGCCGGGCGCTACGGCATCAGCTGCGGCAATATGGTCAGCGCCGTGGGCCGGGAGCTGGGCATCCCCACCGTCACCGGCATGTATCCGGAAAATCCGGCGGTGGAGCTCTTCCGCAAGGATACCTACATCGTCAAAACGGCCATCCTCTCCTCCCAGCTGCGCAAGGCCGCTCCGGTCATGGCCAGCATCGGCCTGCGCCTGCTGAAGGGGGAGCACATCGGCAGCGCCGCCTCGGAGGGCTATATCATCCGGGACATCATCCTCAATGAGGAGCAGCCCCAGAACGCGGCGGAGCGGGCCATCGACATGGTCCTGAAGAAGATCAAGGGCGAGCCCTTTGTCAGCGAGCTGCTGCCGCCCAAGTTCGACCACGTGCCCCCCGCCCCTCCGGTGGCGGACCTGAGCAAGGTCAAGCTGGCTCTGGTCACCGACGGCGGACTCATTCCCCAGACCAACCCCGACAAACTCAAGCCCAACGGCAGCACCACCTGGGGCCACTACAACTGGGACACCCTGGTGGCCGAGCCCCACTTCGTCATCCACAGCGGCTACGACGGCACCTGGGTGCTGGAGAACCCCTACCGGCTCTTCCCGGTGGACATCCTGCGGGAAGAGGTGGCCCAGGGCAAGCTGGGCGCGCTGGAGGAGGAGGTCTATGTCTCCTGCGGCAACTGCGCCTCGGTGGCGGCCTCCAAGGCCAAGGGCCAGCAGATCGCCCAGGCCCTGCTGGACAAGGGCATCCAGGCGGCTATCCTGACCTCCACGTGAGGCACCAGCACTCGTTGCGGGTCAACGATCGTGAAGGAAATCGAGCGGGTGGGCATCCCGGTGACGCAGATCTGCGCGGTGGTGGACATCGCCAAGTCGGTGGGCTCCTCCCGCATCCTGCGTGGTTTTGCCATCACCTGCCCGGTGGGCAATCCCACCCTCAGCGCGGAGGACGAAACGACCTCCCGCCAGCGCTATGTGGAAAAGGCGCTGGACATGCTCACCAAGCCCGGCCAGAGCGGCATGGTGGAGGACATCCTTTAAATCTCAGAATATGTTTGCTCCCTTTCGCAACTCCATGTAAAATAGAGGAAACGGAGAACGTATCAGAAGGGGAGCAAAGCGCGATGACAGATACAGAAAACGGCGGCGCCTTTTACAGCCGCGTACAGGAAAAACTGGATTCTCTCTCCAAGAAGGAGCGGGAGACCGCGGAGTATATGGTGGCCAACCAGGACAAGCTGATTTACGCCTCCATTACCGAACTGGCGGAGTTGGTGGGCACCAGCGAGGCCACGGTGACCCGGGTGTGTACCAAGCTGGGGTATCGGGGTTTTCAGGCCCTGAAGGTCAGCGTGGCCCGGGAGCTGGTGACGCCCCAGGAAAAGATCCACGAGGACCTGACCCAGGACGCGCCGACCGAGCAGATCATCGACAAGATCTTCTCCAGCGCCGTCCAGACCCTGACCATGACCCAGAGGGCGCTGGACAGCAAGGCGGTGGAGCGCAGCATTGACGCCCTGTGCAAGGCCCGGCGGATCGTCATCATCGGCAACGGCAACTCCGGGGCCATCGCCATGGACGCCCAGCACAAATTCCTGCGCATCGGCCTCGACGCCCAGGCCTACACCGACGATCACATGCAGATGATCGCCGTGGTGTCCCTGACGCCGGAGGATGTGGTGCTGGCCATCTCCCACTCGGGCAGCTCCCGGGACGTGGGGGATGCCGCCCGGCTGGCCCGGGAGCGGGGCGCCACCGTCATCACCATCACCAACAACGGCATCTCCCCGGTGTCCAAGCTGGCGGACATCCGGCTGTACACCTACTCGCAGGAGACCAAATACCGCACCTATGCCATCTCCTCCCGCATGGCGGAGCTGACCATCATCGATACGCTGTACACCGGCGTGTCCCTCCGCCTGGGGGAGCAGGCCATCGGAAACTTTGAAGCGCTGGAAAAGGCGCTGGTCGTCAAGAAATACTAACGTCCCACCCCCAAAAGCCGGGGCGGGGCGCCCGACGGAATGGGGGAACTACTATGGATAAACTCTTCGGCGTGGACTTTGGCACCGGCGGGTGCAAGGCCACCGTCATCGACCTGGAGGGCAACATCTGCGCCACCGCTTTTGAGGAATATCCCTCTGAGCACCAGAAGCCCGGCTGGTCCGAGCAGGACCCGGCCCTCTGGATCCAGGCCTTCTGCAATACCGTGCGGGCCTGCCGGGAGCAGATGGCGGACGGCTTCGAGGGCGTCCTGGGTCTGGCGGTCACCGCCTCCACCCACAATGCCGTGCTGGTGGACAAAGAGGGACAGGTCATCCGCCGCTGCATCATGTGGAACGACCAGCGCAGCGGCGACCAGTGCCGCCGCCTGAAGGAGGCCCACGGCGACCTCATCTTCCGCATCGGCATGCAGATGCCCACCCCCACCTGGACCCTGCCCCAGCTCATGTGGGTGAAGGAGCACGAGCCGGAGCACTACGCCAGGATCCACCGCCTCTATTTCACCAAGGACTACATCCGCGCCTGGGTCACCGGGGACTTCTGCACCGACGTGGTGGACGCCCAGGGCAGCCTCCTCTACGACGCCCGGAACCGCTGCTGGTCGCCGGAGCTGTGCGGCCTCATTGACCTGCCCCTCTCGGTGATGCCCGAGATCCGCGGCTCCAAGGACATCGTGGGCACCGTGCGGGCCGAGGTGGCCGCTCAGACCGGTCTGCCCGAGGGCCTGCCGGTCATCGCCGGGTGCTCCGACACCGCCGCGGAGGACTTCAGCGCCGGCGCAGTCCGGGCCGGCCAGATCATCGTCAAGCTGGCCACCGCTGGCAATGTGAACCTGGTCACCGACGAGGCGGCGCCCCACGCCAAGTCCTTCACCTACCCCTACTCGGTGGAGGGCAAGTGGTACACCGTCACCGCCACCAACAGCTGTGCCTCGGCCTACCGCTGGATGCGGGACGCCCTCTACCCCGCCGAGAAGGAGCTGTGCGAGGCCAAGGGCGAGGATGTGTACCTGCTCATGGACCAGCAGGCCGCCGAGTCTCAGCTGGGCGCCCGGGGCCTCCTGTTCCACCCCTTTCTGCTGGGAGAGCGCTGCCCCTACTTCAACCCCAACGCCCGGGGCGACTTCTTCGGCGTGAGCATGGTCCACACCAAGGGCGACTTTGCCCGGGCTCTGCTGGAGGGCGTGGCGTTCAGCCTGTACGACTGCCTCCAGGTACTGAAGAACTTCACCGATAACATGGCCGACATCGTGGTCATCGGCGGCGGAGCCAAGAGCCCGCTGTGGAGCCAGATCGTCAGCGACGTGTTCGGCCTGGAGGTCAAGCAGCCGGAGCACGCCGAGTCCTCCTTCGGCGGCGCGCTGCTGGCCGGTGTGGGCGTGGGCGCCTTCCCGGACGAGCTGGAGGCCGCACGGCGGTGCATACGCATGAAGCGGACCTACCGGCCCAACGCGGAGAACCACGCCAAGTACGAAAAGCTCTTTGCCATCTACAAAGAGGTGACCGAGGTCTCCGCTCCCCTGTGGGAGAAGCTGGCTGCGCTGGACGAGGCCTAAAATAAACCGATCGCACCAGGAGAGCCCCGGGGCATCGCCCCGGGGCTCGGTTCCATTTGGCGGTCCGGTCTGCAAAAAGCGCAAATGGGTTTGACAAGCCAAGGATCCTTCGGTATGATAGGAGCTGACAACGGAACACGCCTATATAAGTCCATGATTCGGATGGACGTTTCTACCAACTGCCTAACAGTTGACTATATGGTATTCGCATCTGCGATACTGACGGTCACTGAGAGGCGGTTTTTTGTTTGTCCGGGCGATCCCGCCCATGGAGGCGCTGGAACGTTGATCCTGCTCGATCCGATCGGAGGAATGGAAATGTCTTCTCTGCTCATTCGCAACGCCGCTCATATTGTGACCTGTGACCATCAGGACCGGGTGTATGACCACGCCGACCTGCTGATCCGGGACGGCGTGATCGCCGCCATCGGCGCGGTGGACCAGCCGGCGGACGAGGTGATCGACGCCGCGGGCTGCATCGTGTACCCCGGACTCATCAACACCCACCACCATCTCTATCAGGTATTCAGCCGCAACCTGCCCCAGGTGCAGAACATGGAGCTCTTCGACTGGCTCCGGACGCTGTACGAGATCTGGAAGAACCTGGACGGCGACGTGGTCTACCACAGCTCCCTCACCGGTATGGGCGAGCTGATGAAAAATGGCTGCACCACCTGTTTTGATCACCACTATGTGTTCCCCAATGACCACGCGGAGGGCCTGCTGGAGCGCCAGTTTGCCGCCGCGGAGGACCTGGGCATCCGCATGTACGCCTCCCGCGGGAGCATGGACCTGAGCAAAAAGGACGGCGGCCTGCCGCCGGACAGCGTGGTCCAGTCGGTGGACCGCATCCTGGACGACTGCCGCCGGGCGGTGGAGCGCTTCCACGACCCCGCCCCCTACTCCATGCGCCGGGTGGCGCTGGCCCCCTGCTCCCCCTTCAGCGTCTCGGAGGAGCTGCTGCGCCAGTCCGCCATCCTGGCCCGGGACCTGGGCGTGCGCCTGCACACCCACCTGTGCGAGACCAAGGACGAGGAGAACTATGTGCTGGAGCGCTTCGGCATGCGCCCCTTGGCCTATATGGAGTCCCTGGGCTGGATCGGCTCCGACGTGTGGTACGCCCACGGCATCCACTTCAACGACGAGGAGCTGCACCGTCTGGCGGAGACCGGCACCGGCGTGGCCCACTGCCCCATCTCCAACATGAAGCTCTCCTCCGGTGTGTGCCGCATTCCCGACATGCTCCGGCTGGGGGTGCCGGTGGGCCTGGCCGTGGACGGCAGCGCCTCCAACGACGGCTCCAACCTGCTGGAGGAGCTGCGGGTGGCCTATCTGCTCCACCGCCTCCAGTCCAGCCACCAGGCCCCCAGCGGCTACGACCTGCTGAAGCTGGCCACGGCGGGCAGCGCCCGCATCCTGGGCCGGGATGACATCGGCACGCTGGAGCCCGGCAAGGCCGGCGACTGCTTCCTGGTGCGCACCAACCGGCTGGAGCTGGTGGGCGCGGACCTGGACCCCAAGTCCATGCTGGCCACCGTGGGCCTCAAGGGCAGCGTGGATTACACCGTCGTCAACGGCAAGGTCACCGTGCGGGAGGGCCATCTGACCCGCCTGGACGAGGGCGTGGAGGCCGAACGGGCCGCTGCCCTGGTCCGCACCTATCTGGCGCGCTGATGGGACAGCGTCCGTAAAAAACAGGGCTCCGTCTGCCAAAGCAGACGGGGCCTCGGTTTACGCGCGGAGCGCGGCAGAGCGGAGCGCGGCAGAAAAACAAAAATCCCGGAACCATTTGGTTCCGGGATTGATCTGGTGGACGATACAGGACTTGAACCTGTGACCTCCCGCACGTCAAGCGGATGCTCTACCAGCTGAGCTAATCGTCCAGACAGCGTAGTTTATTATAGCGGGTGAGACGCGACTTGTCAACACTTTTTTCAAAAATTTTTTCGCGCCGGTTGGGAGGGGTTGGCACGGGTCCGGGCCTTTGCTATACTGGAGGGCACAATATGCCCCGGCGGACCGGGGATCAGGAGGAATGGCAGATGGAGATGCGGGGAGCGGTCCTCATCACCGGGGCCAGCCGGGGCATCGGCGCGGCCTGCGCCCGGCGCTTTGCCCGGGCGGGCTATCCGGTGGCCCTGAACTACAACCACTCGGAACAGGCGGCCCGGGCCCTGGCCGAGGAGCTAAGGGCTGAAGGGGCTCGGGTGGAGCTCTTCCGGGCCGACGTGGGCGACACGGAACAGGTGGAGCGGATGGTTGACAATGTGTTGGATAAATTTTGTCAACTTGACATTTTGATATGCAACGCGGGGGTGGCCAGACAACAGCTCTTCACCGACATCACCGACCAGGACTGGCGGGAGCTGTTCAACATCAACGTGGACGGCACCTTCCGCTGCTGCCGGGCGGTGCTGCCCCATTTCATCCACCGGAAGGCGGGGCGCATCGTCACGGTTTCCTCCATGTGGGGGGTCACCGGAGGGTCCTGTGAGGTGGCCTATTCGGCCACAAAAGCGGCCATAATCGGCCTGACCAAGGCACTTGCCAAGGAAGTGGGGCCCTCGGGCATCACGGTCAACTGCGTGGCCCCCGGGGTCATCGACACCGACATGAACGGCAATCTCACCGCCGAGGACCTGGAAGCCCTGCGGGAGGAGACGCCGCTGGAGCGCATCGGCCGCCCGGAGGACGTGGCGGAGAGCATTTTCTTCCTGGCGGGGGAGGGCGCGTCCTTCCTGACGGGCCAGGTGCTGTCTCCCAATGGTGGAATTCTCATCTGAATTTGTATGTATCTCACAGAAATACAAAGATAGATGTGGGGTGCATTGGTCACTTTCATAAGTTGACAATTTCGGACGCCGAGCGTATAATGTCAACAACCTGTAAGGGAGGTACATTTGAAATGAAAAAGATGCGTGTTCTGTCTTTGGCTATGGCGGCTGCCATGAGCCTGTCTCTGCTGGCCGGCTGCGGCGGCGGCACCAGCAGCGAGCCCTCCACCAACCCCGACAGCGGCTCCGGCAGCTCCACCGGCGCTGACGTCATCACGATCGGCGGCATCGGCCCCCTGACCGGCTCCGCCGCTGTGTACGGCCTGGCTACCAAGCAGGGCGCCGAGATCGCCATTGAGGAGATCAACGCTCTGGGCGGCCTGCAGTTCGCCCTGGACTCCCAGGACGACGAGGGCGCCACCGAGAAGGCCGTCAACGCCTATGGCAAGCTGAAGGACAACGGCGCCAAGATCATCTACGGCTGCACCACCACCAACCCCTGCGTGGCCGTGGCTGCTGAGACCTACAATGACCGCTACTTCCAGCTGACCCCCTCCGCCTCCTCCACCGACGTCACCGCTGGCAAGGACAACGTGTTCCAGGTCTGCTTCACCGACCCCAACCAGGGCAAGACCGCTGCCGACTACATCAAGGAGAATAACCTGGGCACCAAGATCGCCGTCATCTACAACAACGGCGACGCCTACTCCACCGGCATCTACACCGCCTTCCAGGCGGAGGCCGATGAGATCGGCCTGGAGGTCGTGGCTGTCCAGACCTTCCCCGATGACACCAACGCCGACTTCACCGTGCAGCTGACTGCCGCCAAGGACGCCGGCGCCGACCTGGTGTTCATGCCCATCTACTACACCCCCGCTTCCCTGATCCTGAACCAGGCCAAGACCATGGGCTATGAGCCCACCTTCTTCGGCTGCGACGGCATGGACGGCATCCTGGACCTGGAGGGCTTCGACACCTCTCTGGCCGAGGGCCTGATGCTCATGACCCCCTTCAACGCCTGGGGCGAGGATGAGCGCACCGTCAAGTTCGTGGAGGAGTACCAGGAAGCTTACGGCGGCATCCCCAACCAGTTCGCCGCGGACGGCTACGACTGCATCTACGCCATCTACGAGGCCTGTGAGAAGGCCGGCATCACCGCCGACATGAGCGCTCAGGACATCTGCGAGAAGCTCATCGCCACCTTCACCGACAGCAGCTTCAGCGTGGACGGCCTGACCGGCACCGGCATGACCTGGGGCACCAACGGCGAGGTCTCCAAGGCCCCCGTGGTCGTCAAGGTCGAGGGCGGCGTGTACGTCACCCAGTAATCACAAGCTCCCCCATCCATAAGTTGAGGGAACCCGAAAGAGAGGGTTGCCGGACCGTCGGCAGCCCTCTCTTTTCTCCCTTTCCCTGTATGGCGGAAACGTCCGCGGCTGTTGTTGGCCGCGGAGGTTTTCGCCATACAGCCCCGTTTCCGGGGTCCGTACCAAGAGACAAGAGAAACGAGAAAGAGGTGACCGTCTTTGAGTCTTCTCAATAACCTCATCAACGGCATCAGCCTGGGCAGTGTGTACGCCATCATCGCCCTGGGCTACACCATGGTCTACGGCATCGCCAAGATGCTGAACTTCGCCCACGGCGACGTTATCATGGTGGGCGCCTACATCTGCTTCTTTGCCACCGGCCAGTTCGGCCTGCCCCCCGTGGTGGGCGTCATCCTGGCCATGGTGGTGTGTACTGTGCTGGGCGTGGTCATCGAGCGCCTGGCCTACAAGCCCCTGCGGCAGGCCCCCTCTCTGGCCGTGCTCATCACCGCCATCGGCGTGAGCTATTTCCTCCAGAATTCCGCCCTGCTGCTGTGGAAGTCCGACCCCAAGAGCTTCACCTCCGTGGTGGGCAAGGGCTCCTTCAAGCTCTTTGACGGCCAGCTCACCATCACCCATGTGGCCCTGGTCACCGTGGTCGCCTGCATCGTCATCATGCTGGCCCTGACCTGGTTCACCGGCAACACCAAGATGGGCAAGGCCATGCGCGCCTGCTCTGAGGACAAGGGCGCCGCCCTCCTCATGGGCATCGACGTCAACCGCACCATCTCCATGACCTTTGCCATCGGCTCCGCCCTGGCTGCCATCGCCGGCGCCCTGTACTGTTCCACCTACCCCACCCTGATGCCCACCACCGGCTCCCTCCCCGGCATCAAGGCCTTCACCGCCGCCGTGTTCGGCGGCATCGGCTCCATCCCCGGCGCCATGCTGGGCGGTATCCTGCTGGGTGTCATCGAGATCTTCGCCAAGGCCTTCAATACCCAGATCTCCGACGCGGTGGTCTTTGCCGTGCTCATCATCGTCCTGCTGGTGAAGCCCGCGGGCCTGCTGGGCAAGACCGTGCGCGAGAAAGTTTGAGGTGGCGGACATGAAAAAACTCACTCCCAGCCGCAAACGGCTGATCAACAACTCCATCACCTACGGCATGGTCATCGCTGCCTTCGTGATTATCCAGATCATGAAGGCCGGCGGCATGCTCTCCTCTTCCCTCCAGGGCCTGCTGGTGCCCATCTGTGCCTATGTCACCATGGCCATCGCCCTGAACCTGGTGGTGGGCATCTCCGGCGAGCTGAGCCTGGGCCACGCCGGCTTTATGAGCGTGGGCGCCTTCTCCGGTATGGTCTTTAACATCGCCATGCAGAGCGCCATCCCCGTCGCCCCCCTGCGCCTGCTGTGCGCCATGCTGGTGGGCGCGGTGTTCGCCGGCATCGCCGGCGTCATCGTGGGTGTGCCGGTGCTCCGCCTGCGGGGCGACTACCTGGCCATCGTCACCCTGGCCTTCGGCGAGATCATCAAGAACATCATCAACATCCTCTACATCGGTGTGGATGAAAACGGCCTCCACTTCTCTACCCAGAACGAGGCGGCCCTGGGCCTGGCGGAGGGCGGCAAGGCCATCCTGAAAGGGCCGCTGGGCGTGACCACCAATGTGAAGCTCTCCACCTTCACCGCCGGATTTATTCTGGTGCTGGTGGCCATCACCGTGGTGCTCAACCTGGTCAACAGCCGCACCGGACGGGCGGTCATGGCCCTGCGGGACAACCGCATCGCCGCCGAGAGCGTGGGCATCGGTGCCACCAAGTATAAGCTCATTGCCTTCGTTACCTCTGCGGTGCTGGCCGGTGCGGCCGGCGCACTGTACGCCATGAACTACTCCTCCGTGGCGGCCAAGCAGTTCGACTTCAACGCCTCTATCCTGATCCTGGTGTTCGTGGTGCTGGGCGGCCTGGGCAACATCCGCGGCTCCATCATCGCCGCCGCCCTCCTGTACGTCCTGCCCGAGCTGCTCCGCGACTTCTACGATTTCCGCATGCTGATCTACGCCATCGTCCTCATTCTGGTGATGCTGGCCACCAATAATCCCACCTTCAAGCAGTTCTTCGGCGGCCTCTTCGCCCGTCTGGGCCGTGGCAGCCGGAAAGGAGGCGCACAGGAATGAGCAGCCGAGTGAAGAATAAGCAGCCCACCAAGATGGTGCCCGTTCCCAGCCATTCCATCATCCCCGAGCGCGACATCGACAAGGCCCCCATTCTGGAGTGCCAGCACCTGGGCATCGACTTCGGCGGCCTGACCGCCGTCAACGACTTCAACCTCACCGTGGGCCGCACCGAGATCGCGGGCCTCATCGGCCCCAACGGCGCGGGCAAGACCACCGTCTTTAACCTGCTGACCAAGGTGTACCAGCCCACCCGCGGTACCATCCTTCTGGACGGCAAGGACACCCACGGCATGAACACCGTGCAGGTCAACCGGGCCGGTATCGCCCGTACCTTCCAGAACATCCGCCTCTTCGACAAGCTCACCGTGGAGGATAACGTGAAGATCGGCCTCCACAACCAGATCCGCTACCCCATGTGGAGCGGTGTGCTCCGTCTGCCCAGCTACTGGAAGAAGGAGAAGCTGGCCCATGAGAGCGCCATGGAGCTCCTCCACATCTTCGACATGGAGGACCTGGCCAACCATCAGGCCGGCTCCCTGCCCTACGGCGCCCAGCGCCGCCTGGAGATCGTCCGCGCCCTGGCCACCAACCCGTCCCTGCTGCTGCTGGACGAGCCGGCCGCCGGCATGAACCCCTCCGAGACCGCCGACCTCATGGAGAACATCCTGAAGATCCGCGATACCTTCCAGATCGCCATCATGCTCATCGAGCACGACATGAGCCTGGTCATGGGCATCTGCGAGGGCATCTGCGTGCTCAACTTCGGCCAGGTCATCGCCAAGGGCACCCCGGCCGAGATCCAGGCCAACCCCAAGGTCATCGAGGCCTATCTGGGCAGTCAGAAGAAGGAGGGATGACGCCATGCTGAAGGTCAACGACATCAATGTGTATTACGGCGCCATCCACGCCATCAAGAACATCTCCTTTGAGGTCAACGACGGCGAGATCGTCACCCTCATCGGCGCCAACGGCGCGGGCAAGACCACCACGCTGCAGACCATCTCCGGCCTGCTGCACACCCGCACCGGCTCCATCGAGTTTATGGGCAAGAACATCGTGGGCGTGCCTCCCCACAAGGTGGTGGCCCACGGCCTGGCCCAGGTCCCCGAGGGACGCCGGGTGTTCCTCCAGATGACCGTGGAGGAGAACCTGCAGATGGGCGCCTTTACCCGCCCTAACAGCGAGATCGACCCGGGCATTGCCGACGTCTACGAGCGCTTCCCCCGTCTGAAGGAGCGGCGCAAGCAGATCGCGGGCACCCTGTCCGGCGGCGAGCAGCAGATGCTGGCTATGGGCCGCGCGCTCATGTCCAAGCCCAAGCTCCTCATGCTGGACGAGCCCTCCATGGGCCTGGCCCCCATCCTGGTGGAGCAGATCTTCGACATCATCCGGGAGCTCAACCACGCCGGCGTCACCATCCTGCTGGTGGAGCAGAACGCCCGCATGGCGCTGTCCATCGCCCACCGTGGCTACGTGCTGGAGACCGGCAAGATCGTGGCCACCGGCACCGGCGAGCAGCTGCTGGAGGACGAGGCCGTCAAGAAGGCCTACCTGGGCGGCTAACCCAAATATAAAAACAGACCTCCCCGAGTGGGAGGTCTGTTTTTTTGCTAATCGTGACAGATTCGGCCTCTCTGCGTTGTTATCAGGGTGAAAGGGAGGTGAGCCTATGGACGAGAAACGAGCGGAGGATCTGGTGAAGCGCCACGCCGACACCATTCTCCGCATCGGCTACACCTGGCTGGGGGACCTGGACGACGCCAAGGATGTGTGCCAGGAGGTGCTCATCCGGCTGCTGGAGGACGGGCGGACCTTCCCCGACCCCGGCCAGGAGCGGGCCTGGGTGGTGCGCGTCACCATCAACGCCTGCAAAAACTGGAAGAAGAGTGCCTGGTTCCGCCGCCGGGCGCCGCTGGAGGAGGGGCTGCACCTGAGTGTGGAGAACCCCGAGCCGGAGGACGGTTCCCTCCTGGCGGAGGTCAACCGCCTGCCCGGCAAGTACCGGGAGGTACTCTACCTGCGCTACTATGAGGAGTACCAGGTGGGGGAGATCGCCGAAATCCTGGGCCAGTCCCCCGCCCTGGTGAGCACCCATCTGGCCCGGGCCAAGGCCAAACTGCGGAAACGATTGGAGGGAACGTGCTATGGATGAGCGGTATCGAGCGGAGCTGGATCAGATCCGGCTGACGGAGGAGAGCAAGGCGGAGCTGGCCCGGGTGCTGGCCCGGCGGCAGGAGGCGGCGCCCGGGCGGACGAGACGCCCCTGGAAGCGCACCGCCCTGGTGCTGGCGGCGGTGATGGGCGTCCTGGCCCTCTACGCCGGCGCGGCGGTGCTGTCCAGCCCGGTGCTGTGGGCCTACCTGGGCGGCGGCAACGGCTATACCCAGAGCGCGGTCCAGGTCTCCGAGGGCATCACGCAAAATGGTTGGACAGTGACTGTTACCGACTGTGTGGCCGATGACTACAACCTCTGGGTGGGCCTGGAGATGACCGCCCCCGAGGGGACCCGGTTTGACCCGGAGACGGACTACACCTTTTTGGAGCAGAACGAGATGTGGGCCTGGGACCTTCAGACCGGCGGTATCTTCCGCCAGGTGGAGGACGAGGACCCAGAGGACAACAAGCTCCACTTTGTGGCACGCTCCTATCTGATTCCGGACGGGGAGCCGGAGGAGCGGGAGCTGCGGATCAGCCTGAGCCGCCTGTGCCACCGGGTGGACCAGAACGCGGAGGAGACGGGGCTGCTCTGGGCCTATGACTGTGAAGAGACCTGGGACTTTACCGTGGAGGTCCCCTATCCGGACAACGCCATCCGCCTGTATCCCAACCTGCCGGTCCACACCCTGGATGTGGATGCCACGATTACCGAGGTCATGGTCTCCCCGCTCAGCGTCTATGTGCGCATCGAGGGGGACAGCCTGAAGGGCCACCACGATTGGGTCCCCAAGAACGCCCCTGACGGGTACTATGGTTGTGTGGAGTATCAGGAGATCACACTCTACACCACCGACGGCTCTGTGATTCCCATGAGCGACGAGATCGCGGGCAGCGCTTGCAGCGGCGGTGAGCATCCGGAGACGGAGGACGGCTATCTGCGGTTGGTCCGCCGCCCGGAGGCGGAGATCATGGATGTGGACAGCTTGGATCATCTGACCGTCTGCGGTGTGGAGATCCCCCTGCGCTGAATTTCAAAAACCAAAAGCGGCGTCCGCCCTCCGAAAGGAGGGCAGACGCCGCTGGCCTTATTCTGCCAGATTCCGCAGGGTGTCCCCGGCCAAGCGGTACACCGTCCAGTCGCTCATGGGCTCGGCACCCATGGCGCGGTAGAAGTCGATGCTGCTCTGGTTCCAGTCCAGGCACCACCACTCCATCCGCCCGCAGCCCCGCTCCACAGCAATGGCGGCCAGCCGCTTCAGCAGGGCCTTGCCGTAGCCCTTGCCCCGGTAGGCAGGGAGGACAAACAGGTCCTCCAGGTAGAGCCCGGCCCGGCCCAGGAAGGTGGAGAAATTGTGGAAAAAGAGGGCGAAGCCCACCTCCTGCCCCTCGACCAGGGCAAAGAGCACCTCGGCCTTTTTCCGGTCAAAGATCCACTCCTCCAGGGTGGCCTCATCGGCCACCACCTTGTCCAGCATCCCCTCGTAGTCGGCCAGATCCCGGATAAAGCGGAGGATCAGGGGCACATCCTCCCGCCGGGCAAAGCGAAACGTCACATCAGGGCACATCGTCTATTCGCTCCTCTCATAGTATTATGTGGTTCCATCATACCATTGCGCCGCCGGGCAGGCAACCATTTGGCGATAGAGATCGGGGGATTCCTCCATAGAGCGTGTCTACTCGGCGGAAGTACCGCCGGGGGTGTCCTCGCCGGACGGGCGTCCTGCGCGGACAGCGCCCGATTTCTTTTCGCGGAAAAGAAACCGGGGAAAGAAAAGGCGGAGAGGGGAACTTCTCGTTCCCCTCTCCACTCCCCTCCAAAAGGGCGGCCTTTTTGGGGGCCGCCCCGAGCAGCAGGGTACAACGCTTTCCGGATAGGCGGAAGGCCCGGAATTGGCCACGCCAGGGTAAGGAAATCCCTCCGCAGCCAGATGGAGACCGGGGAGCGCTTTGGGGGAGTCCAGAGGGGGGTATCCCCCCTCTGGGCTTTCTTTCCCGCCGCTTTCTTTGCAAAGAAAGCGGTGCTCCCGCCGAGTAGGCGCGTCCCCCGCGCGGCCAGCGCAGTCCCCCACCGCCCAGGGTGGCAATTTCTCCACAAATGTGGTATAATACTCTAATACTATCGTACACGAAATAGTTGAACCACCACCCAAAGGAGGAACTATCCCATGAGCGCCCAAGGGGAATTCATCGAGCTCTATCAGGCTCACATCCACCGGGAGGGGGCCGATGCCCTGCTGGATTATCTGAAAAACAAGAGCGATTTCTTTACCGCACCGGCCTCGGCCCGCTTCCACGGCTCCTATGCCGGGGGCCTGTGCGACCACAGCGTCAACGTCTATCACTGTCTGAAGGACTACTTGGAGCGGGAGCGGGTACAGGAGCTCTACGGCCTGGAGTACAGCGAGGAGTCCATTGCCTTGGTGTCCCTGCTCCACGACGTGTGCAAGATCGGCTGCTATAAGCAGAGTACCCGCAATGTGAAGGGGCCCGACGGCAAGTGGCAGAGCGTGCCCACCTTCTTCTACGAGGACAATCTCCCCTACGGCCACGGAGAGAAGAGCGTATACATCCTCTCCGGCTTCCTGCGCCTCACCCGGGAGGAGGCCATGGCCATCCGCTGGCACATGGGCTTCTCCGGCGACGAGGACAAGCGCCTGGTGGGCCAGGCCTTGCAGCAGTACCCCCTGGCCTTTGCCCTGAGCGTGGCGGACATGGAGGCCACTTACTTCCTGGAAGGGGAGGAGGGCTAAGACATGGCGAAGCGAGAAAATGATCTGGGGCGGGACCCGATTGGGCCGCTGCTCCTGCGTCTGGCAGTGCCCACAGTGACCGCTCAGCTGGTCAACGCCCTCTATAACATCGTGGACCGCATGTATATCGGCCATATCGCCGGCGTGGGCGACCTGGCCCTCACCGGCCTGGGTGTGTGCTTCCCGGTCATCATGTTCGTCTCGGCCATCTCGGCCCTGGTGGGCATGGGCGGCGGTTCCCGGGCGGTGGTGCGCATGGGCGAGGGCCGCACCGAGGAGGCAAACGCCATCCTGGGCAGCTGCTCGGCACTGCTGATCCTCCTGTCCGTGCTGGTGACAGTGGGCTTCCAGCTGGTGAAGGAGCCCATGCTCCTTCTCTTCGGCGCCACCGAGAACACCATCACCTACGCCGTGGACTACCTGACCATCTACCTGTGGGGCACCATCTTTGTGGAGATCTCTCTGGGCCTCAACTTCTTTATCACCTCCCAGGGCTTTTCCACCATCTCGATGGCCACGGTGCTCATCGGCGCCATCATCAACATCGTGCTGGACCCCATCTTTATCTTCGGCTTCCATATGGGGGTCAAGGGCGCGGCTCTGGCCACCATCACCGCGCAGGCGGTGTCGGCGGTGTGGGTGCTGCGTTTCCTCACCGGAAAGCGCACCAAGCTGCGCCTCCAGCGGCGGTATTTCCGCATCAAGCCCCGGGTGCTGGCTCCGGTGCTGGCCCTGGGCGTGTCCCCCTTCATCATGAACGCCACCGAGAGCCTGGTGAACATCGCCTTCAACTCCTCCCTGAAGGCCTATGGCGGAGACGCCGCCGTGGGCGCCATGACCATCTGCTCCTCGGTGATGCAGGTCTTTTTCCTCCTCCTCCAGGGTATCGCCCAGGGCGCCCAGCCCATCATCGGCTTCAACTACGGCGCGGGCAATCTGGACCGGGTGAAAAAGACCTACCGGCTGCTGCTCATCAGCGCGCTGTCGTTCAGCTGTACCGTGTGGGCGGCGCTGGAGCTCTTCCCCGGCGCTTTTGTGGCCCTCTTCAATGATAAGCCCGCGCTGGTGGATCTGGCGGTGTGGACTCTGCGGGTGTATGCCGGCGGCATGTTCATCCTGGGCATCCAGACTGCCTGTCAGCAGACCTTCGTGGCCCTGGGTCAGGCCAAGATCTCCCTTTTCCTGGCCCTGCTGCGGAAGATCATCCTGCTCATCCCCCTCATCTACATCCTGCCCCCCTTCTTCAGCAACAAAGTGCTGGCCGTGTTCCTGGCCGAGCCCGCGGCCGATATCCTGGCGGCCACCACCACCGGATTGATGTTCCTCTGGCAATTCCCCCGCATTCTCCGCCGCCGGGGCGAGGAGCTGGAGCATCTGCGTGAGAAAGGAGCTACCACATGAAAAACATTACCCTTATCGGTATGCCCGGCTCGGGCAAGAGCACCCTGGGCGTCCTGCTGGCCAAGACCCTGGGCTTCGGCTTTGTGGACACCGACCTGGTGATCCAACAGCGGGAGGGCGACCTCCTGCAGAACATCCTGGACAAGGTGGGCACCGAGGCCTTCCTGGACTTGGAGGCCGACGCCATCTGCTCGGTGGACTGCGACAAGACCGTCATCGCCCCCGGCGGCAGCGTCATCTGCCGGGAGCGGGGCATCGAGCATCTGCGGGCGCTGGGCCCGGTAGTCTACCTGCGCATCCCCTGCGACGTGCTGGAGCGGCGCATTCACAACATGGGCTCCCGGGGCATCGCCTTCCGCCCCGGCGAGACTTTAAAGGACATCTACGACTACCGTACCCCCCTCTATGAGAAGTACGCCGACATCGTGGTGGACGGGGACAAGGGCTCTCTGGAGGAGACCCTGGCCGCCGTGCTCCAGGCCCTTATCGGCATGTGAGGACGGGGAAAAGGTTCCCCAGCCGCGCCGTTCGCCCGGTTGTACTTGTATTTTTAAGAAATTGTGTTATACTAGATAGAAGTTGTCACCACCATACGCCCGCAGGCCTGCCTGTGGGCGTATGGTGCGTCCTGCGGGCTTTGCCCCCATTTTTGAAGCAAAGGATTCGAGATACATGACTTTCCAAGACCTGGGCCTCATCGAGCCCATCCTGCGCGCTGTGGCCGATCTGGGCTATGAGCGCCCCTCCCCCATCCAGGAGAAGGCCATCCCTCCCGCGCTGGCCGGGCGGGACGTGCTGGGCTGCGCCCAGACCGGTACCGGCAAGACCTGCGCCTTTGCCACCCCCATCCTCCAGCGCCTCCAGGGCGCGAGCGTCAAGGGCCGCCCCATCCGCGCCCTCATCCTCACCCCCACCCGGGAGCTGGCGCTCCAGATCCAGGAGAGCTTTGAGGCCTATGGCAAGAACTTAAAACTCCGCTCCGCCGTCATCTTCGGCGGCGTGGGCCAGGCCCCCCAGGTGGAGCGCCTCAAGAAGGGTGTGGACATCCTGGTGGCCACCCCCGGGCGGCTCATCGACCTCTATCAGCAAAAGCTCCTGGACTTCGGCGGTCTGGAGATCCTGGTGCTGGACGAGGCCGACCGGATGCTGGACATGGGCTTCATCCACGACGTGAAGAAGATCCTCCAGTGGCTGCCCAAAGAGAAGCAGACCCTCTTCTTCTCCGCCACCATGCCCCCCGAGATCACCGATCTGGTGAACTCTCTCCTCCGTGACCCGGTGAAAGTGGCAGTGGACCCGGTGTCCTCCCCAGTGAAGGTCATCCGGCAGCAGCTCTACTACGTGGACCGGGGCAACAAGACCAAGCTCCTGGCCTATCTCATCGACGCCGAGCAGGCCCCCAGCGCCCTGGTGTTCACCCGTACCAAGCACGGCGCCAACAAGGTGGCCGGCGACCTCATCAAGGCGGGCATCCCCGCCGCCGCCATCCATGGCAACAAGAGCCAGACCGCCCGTCAGCAGGCCCTGGCCGACTTCAAGAGCGGGGCCATCCGGGTGCTGGTGGCCACCGACATCGCCGCCCGGGGTCTGGACATCGAGGAGCTGAGCCACGTCTTTAACTACAACCTCCCCGACGTGCCCGAGACCTACGTCCACCGCATCGGCCGCACCGGCCGGGCGGGTCACGGCGGCACCGCCATCTCCTTCTGCGATGTGAACGAGAAGGACGAGCTCAAGTCCATCGAAAAGCTGCTGGGCCGCGCCATCCCGGTGGTGGAGGACCACCTGTGGCCCATGGAGATCTTCGAGCCCCTGCCCAAGGACAAGAAGGGCCGGGTCATCAACCCGGAGGACGCCGAGGCCCGGGCCGCCGCCCGGGAGCGCAAGGCCGCCCGGAAGGCGAAAGAGACCAAGGAGCCGAAGGAGCCCAAGGCGGCCAAGCCCCAGAAGGCCCCCAAGGAGCCCAAGCCCGCCCCCGTGGTGGAGGAGGCTCCCGCCGCTCCCACTCCCGCCCAGAAAAAGCGCGCCCGGGGTTACCGGGCCAGCGCCACCCTGGAGGAGGCCCTGGTGGCCACCGCCCCCAAGTCCGCCCCCAAGAGCGCCAAGCGCAAGGGCGGTGAGGAGGACTTCCGCCACCCCGATCCCCTGTCCGGCGACACCATCATGGATGCCACCGCCCGTCTGCTGGCCCCCCGGCCCCGGATGTTCCAGGACGACGCCAAGCCCCGCCGCCGCGGCGGCAAGGAGGAGCGGAGCGAGCGGAACAAGCCCGCCGCCAAAGCCTCCAAGGCGCCCAAAGCGGCCAAGGCCCCCAAGGAGACCAAGGCCCAGGAGGCCCCGGCCAAGAGCGGAACTTCCTCCCACAAGAGCAAGAAGCACGTCCCCTCTCCCCTGGAGGTGCTGGGCGGCAATAAGAAGCGCAAGCGCCGCTCCGGCGGAGGCGGTCCCCGGGAAGTGGAGCTGCGCACCGACGGCGTGAAGGACTCCACCGAGCTGTCCACCAGCCTCATGAAGCCCTACTACCTCAGCGACGACGATTAAACCCAATGGCCCCGCCGGACGCCCCGGCGGGGCCATTGTTCACAAAATTTGGCCTCGCTTTTGATGTGGTTTGACCATTGACAGAAGGAGAAAGCTCTGTTACTCTTATTGCATCAATGAAATAGCTGTTGGCTGTTACTGGTAATGCAGGCAAGACCACGCACAGGACGCACCCGCTCGCAGAGGGGGTGCGCTGGTTGCGGTGGTCTTTTTTTGTTGCCCGGCCACGGCTGAGAGGAGAGAGCGTATGGATTACAAGAAGTTGGGGATGGACCTCATCCCCCTGGTGGGCGGTGTGGAAAACATCAGCAAGCTCACCCACTGCGCCACCCGTCTGCGCATGGAGTTCCATGACCGGGACAAGGTGGACGCCGCCGCCATCCAGAACACCCCCGGCGTCATCAGTGTGGTGGAGCAGGGCGGCCAGTTCCAGGTGGTCATCGGCAACGACGTGCCGGTTACCTACCGGGCCATCCTGAATGAGATGGGCGGCGACGCCGCCGCGGCCTCCGCCAAGTCCGCCCCCGCCGCCGAGGAGAAGAAGCCCGGCATCATCAACCGCATCATCAGCGTCATTTCCACCACCTTCACCCCCGTCATCCCCGCCCTCATCGGCGGCGGTATGATCAAGGCCGTGCTGTCCATCCTGGTGCTGTGCGGCCTGTCCGACTCCAGCTCCACCTACACCATCCTGAACTTCATCTCGGACGCCGCCTTCTACTTCATGCCGGTGCTGCTGGCCTACGGCGCGGCCATCAAGTTCGAGTGCAACCCCGTGCTGGCCATGACCATGGCCTGTGCCCTCCTCCACCCCACCTGGTCCGGCCTGGTGGGCGCCGGTGAGGCGGTCACCTTCTTCGGCATCCCCGTGAGCCTGGTGGATTACTCCTACTCCGTCATCCCCATCATCCTCTCCATCTGGATCATGTCCTATGTGGAGAAGTTCGCCGAGAAGTACACCCCCTCCTTCATCAAGTTCTTCCTGAAGCCCCTCATCATCCTCTTCATCTCCACCCCCATCGCCCTGGTCCTGGTGGGCCCCTTCGGCAGCTTCCTCAACACCCTGGTGGAGACCGGCGCCAACGTGATCTACGAGCGGGCCAGCTGGCTGCTGCCCATGCTGATGGGCGCCTTCCAGCCCTTCCTGGTCCTCACCGGTACCGCCTGGGCCATGACCCCCATCGCCACCGTGCAGATCTCCGCTATGGGCTATGAGGTGGTCAACGGCCCCGGCATGCTGGCCTCCAACATCGCCATGGGCGCCGCCACCCTGGCTGTTGCCTTCAAGACCCGCAACTCCCAGCTGCGCCAGCTGGCCCTGTCCTCCGGCTTCACCGGCGTCATGGGCATCACCGAGCCCTGCCTCTACGGCGTGAACCTGAAGCTCAAGACCCCCTTCATCGCCTCCATGATCGGCGGCGCCATCGGCGGCGTGTATGCCGGCTTCTCCGGCCTGGTGCGCTACGCCTTCGTCTCCCCCGGCCTTGCCGCCCTCCCCGCCTTCATCGGCGAGAACCCCATGAACATCGTCCACGCCATCATCACCTGCGTCATCTCCTTCGTGGCCGCCTTTGTGGCCACCCTGATCCTGGGCTTCAAGGAGCCTGAGGAGACCGCCCCTGCCGCCGCTCCCGCCCCCAAGGCCAAGGAAGAGGCCCCCAAGGCTGTGACCGCCGGGGACAAGACCGTGGTCTCCCCCCTCCAGGGCAAGACCGTGCCCCTGAGCGAGGTCAACGACGCCGTGTTCTCCCAGAAGGTGCTGGGCGACGGCGTGGCCGTCCAGCCCACCGAGGGCAAGGTGTGCGCCCCGGTGGACGGCGTGATCTCCTCCCTCTTTGACACCTGCCACGCCGTGGGCCTGGAGAGCGACGACGGCCTGGAGCTCCTCATCCACGTGGGCATCGACACCGTGAACCTCCAGGGCCGCCACTTCAAAGCCCACGCCAAGACCGGCGACCGGGTGAAGAAGGGCGATGTGCTCATCACCTTCGACCTGGAGGCCATCAAAAATGAGGGCTACGACACCATCACCCCCGTGCTGGTGTCCAACAGCGACGACTTCTCCGCTGTGGAGGCCGTCACCGGCCGGGACGTGAAGCCCGGCGATGTGATCCTCACCGTCCGCTGATGCAAAGGAGATACCCATGATCTACGAAAAACTCCTGGATTTCCCCAAAGACTTCCTGTGGGGCGCCTCCACCTCCGCCTATCAGGTGGAGGGCGCCTGGGATGAGGACGGCAAGAGCCCGTCCATCATCGACATGTACGAGCACCCCAAGGAGTACGCCGATTTCAAGGTGGCCAGCGACCACTACCACCGCTATGAGGAGGACATCGCCCTCTTCGCCCAGATGGGCCTGAAGGCCTACCGCTTCTCCATTGCCTGGACCCGCATCCTGCCCCAGGGCACCGGAGAGGTGAACCAGGCCGGGGTGGAGCACTACCGGAACATGATCCGCGCCTGCCGCAAGCACGGCATCGAGCCGGTGGTGACCATGTACCACTTCGACCTGCCCTGGTGCCTGGAGGAGAAGGGCGGCTGGAACAACCGCGCCACCATCGACGCCTTCGTGGAGTACTGCGCCGTCCTCTTCCGGGAGTACGGCGACGAGGTGACCTACTGGCTCACCATCAACGAGCAGAATACCATGATCCTCCACCCCGGCGCCATCGGTCTGCCCAAGGGGGGCAAGCTCCCCAGCCGGAAGGAGCTCTACCAGCAGAACCACCACATGATGCTGGCCCAGGCCCGTGCCATGAAGCTCTGCCATCAGATGTGCCCCAAGGGCAAGATCGGCCCCGCCCTGAACCTGACCGCCATGTATCCCGCCACCTGCGACCCCGCCGACTCCATTGCCGCCCACAACTGGGAGGTGCTGCGCTGCTGGAACTTCGCCGACGTGCCGGTGTACGGCTGGTATCACCCCCTGGGCTGGCGCTACCTGGAGGACCGGGGCATCGCCCCCGAGGTGCTGGAGGGGGACCGGGAGACCCTGGCCGGGGCCAACCCCGACTTCCTGGCCATGAACTACTACTCCACCGCCACCATCGCCGCCAGCCGGGGCGACGCCTCCGACGTGGCTCCCCGTGCGGGCGACCAGCAGATCATGCTGGGCGAGCAGGGCGTGTACCGCCCCGCCGAAAACCCCTATGTGGGCAAGACCAAGTATGGCTGGGTGGTGGACCCGGTGGGCTTCCGTTCCACCCTGCGCCGGGCCTATGAGCGCTACCGCCTGCCCATCCTCATTACCGAGAACGGCATCGGCGCCCCCGACACCCTGGAGGCCGACGGCACCATCCACGACCAGTACCGCATCGACTTCCTGCGGGACCACCTGGAGCAGATCCGTCTGGCCATCACCGACGGCGTGGAGATGCTGGGCTACTGCCCCTGGGCCGCTCTGGACGTGGTGAGCACCCACCAGGGCTACGCCAAGCGCTACGGATTCATCTACGTGGACCGGGACGAGTTCGACCTGAAGGAGCTGCGCCGCATCCCGAAAGACAGCTTCTACTGGTATCAGAAAGTCATTGCACAGCAGGGTAAAAACCTGTAAAATAGAGAAAATAAATTCGGCCCGGCGGGGAGGTTTCCCGGCCGGGCCGAAGAACAGAGGGATGGAAGAGGCGGCATGATCGTACGGAAGATACTCAACAACAATCTGATCCTGGCCACCGGGGCGGACGGCAGCGAGCAGATCGTCATGGGGCGGGGCCTGCGCTTTCTCAACCAGGTGGGGGAAAAGCTGCACAGTGAGAACGTCCAGAAGGTCTATGTCCTCCGGGACCGGCGGGCGGCCCAGCACTACATGGAGCTGGTCTCCCGGGTGCCCGCGCCCTGGGCCGAGGCGGTCCAGCAGGCCATCCAGGACGTGCAGGAGCAGCTGCCCAAGGAGCTGAGCAACCAGATCTTCGTCACCCTCTTTGACCACCTGGTCTACGCCCTGGAGCGGTGCCAGAAGGGCATCGTGCTGCAAAACCGACTGCTGTGGGAAGTGAAGCAGTTCTATCCACGGGAGTACGCCCTGGGGCTCCAGATGACCCGGGCCCTCAACGAGGCCCTGCCGGTGCAGCTCCCCGAGGAGGAGGCGGGCAACATCGCCTTCCACCTGGTGAACGCCCAGACCGAGAGCCCGGACCTGGCGCGCACCACCACGGTGATGCGGATGCTCAAGGACATCTTCGGCATCACCCAGATGTCCCTGGGCAAGAAGATCGACGAGACCTCCATCCACTACACCCGCTTTGTTACCCATCTGCAATTTTTCCTGGAGCGGGTGCTGGACCACAAGATGCTCGCCACCACCGACTTGGACGTGTTCGAGGCGGTGGCCCAGCAGCACCCGGAGGCCCTCACCTGCGCCCAGCGCATTCAGGACTATATCAAAAAGAACCTGGGGACCGACATTCCCCGGGAAGAGCTGATGTACCTCACCATCCACATCGTGCGCATCAGCCGGTAAAAAACGCCCCGGCGCGGTTTTCCGCGCCGGGGCGTTTTGGTTTGTAGGAAGTTACTGGGCGCTCTCCACGGCGGAGCCGATGGTGCGCTCGCCGGCGGCCTTGACGTGCTTGCCCACCTCGGCCTGGTTCTTGGGGCTGCGGACCACGATGCCCGCGCCCTGGACACAGCCGCCCTCGCAGGCCATGCCCTCGATGAAGTTCACGTCGCCGATGCCCCGGTCCATCTTCAGCAGCGCGGCCTTGCAGGCGTCGATGCCGCTGCAGGCGGCGCAGTTGAGCTGGAACTGCTCGGCGGTGACCCCCTTCTCCTTCAGGGCCTCAGCCACGGCGGCGGCCACACCGCCGCTGGCGGCAAAGGCGCGGCCGTAGCCGCTGGCCTCGTCCAGGGTGTCCTCCTCCAGCTGGGTGATGTCGATGCCCTTGGACTCCAGCAGGGGGAACATCTCCTCAAAAGTGAGCACGCAGTCGATGGCGCCCATGGTCTTGCCCAGCTGGAACTCCTTCTTCTTGGCCACGCAGGGCCCGATAAAGACCACCTTGGCCTTGGGGTCCTGCTCCTTGATGTGCTTGCCGATCATGACCATGGGAGAGGGGGTGCCGGACACCCGCTCGGCCAGCTTGGGGAAGTTCTTCTCCACGTAGTCCACAAAGGCGGGGCAGCAGGAGGAGGTGAGCACCTTCTTCTCCAGCAGCTCCTCGGCCTCGTGGGCGGCAGTCATGTCGGCGCCCAGGGCCACCTCCCGCACGGCGTGGAAGCCCACCTGCTTCAGGCCGGTCACCAGCTGGCCCAGCGTGGCCGGGGCGATCTGGCCCATGATGGAGGGGGCGATGACGGCGTACACCCGGTAGCCCCACTTGGCCGAGCCCCGGAGCATCTCCACCACGTCCACGATGTAGGATTTGTCCATGATGGCGCCGAAGGGGCACTGGTACACGCAGGCGCCGCAGGAGATGCACTTGCCATAGTCCACCAGGGCCTTCCGGTCCTCGCCCATGGAGATGGCGCCCACCTTGCAGGCCCGCTCGCAGGGGCGCAGGTTCTTGATGATGGCGCCGTAGGGGCAGGCGTTGAGACACTTGCCGCACAGGATGCACTTGGAGTGGTCGATCTCCGCCTTGTGGTTGACGATGGTAATGGCGTCCTTGGGGCAGCTGTGGACGCAGCGGGTGGCGATACAGCCGCGGCAGGCGGGACCCACGGTCATCTGGGTGACGGGGCAGCCGTCGCAGGCCACGTTCATGACCTCCACCAGACCGGGGTTGGTGTGGTCGCCGCCCAGGGCCATCTTGACCCGGCTGGACACCACGGCCCGCTCCTTATAGATGCAGCAGCGCATCTTGGCCTCGGGGCCGGGGATGATCTTTTCGGGAATGTCCAGAATACCGGTCTGGAGCCGGTCCTCCCATGCAAGGGCGGCCACTTCGCGCAGGACGCTGTCCTTCAGCTCCTGTACGCTCGTCTCAAATACACGCATCCAGTTCGACCTCATTTCTCCAAGCATCGTTAATTTTTTAACAGGGCTATTTTACCTCACGGCCCCGCTCTCTGTCAATGCCCAATGTGCCATTTACTCCCTGGATTTGTGCGAATTTTCCCGTATTTCTTTGAAAAGACGCCCAATTCGGGCGCTAAATATACTCGCGCGTTTAAACCGGACCTTCTATTTCCGCAGCAGGACGTGGATGTAATCCAGCTGCCGCTCGATGAGGACCTGGTTGTCCAGCTCGTTCCCGGGCTGGAGCTTCTGGGTGAGCAGCTCCTTGAAGCAATAGAGGATGATCTCGTTGATGCGCTCCTGCTCCTCCGGCGAGAAGGAGCTGCCCTCCAGCACGGGGCGGAGCATCTTCCAGTTGCGCTCGGTGAGGGAGCCGCACAGCAGCATCTCCAGCACCGTCCCGTCCAGGTCGCCCTGCTCGTCGGGGAATACCTTATAATAATCCAGAATGATGTCCCCCAGCTCGCTGCTGTACTTGCCGTAAAAGAGGTTGTAGTAGGCGTGGGGGTGCCGGAAGGCCGAGGCACAGAAAAAGCGCCACATAAAAAGGAAGCGCTGGAAGTCGTCCTGCTCGTCGGAGAGGTAGCGGGAGAGGTTGCGGTTGTAGTCCTCGAAATATTTCATGGAGGCGTACACCGTCAGGTGGTCCAGGTCCTTGAAATAGTTGTAGAGGGTAGCGCTGTTGTAGCCGGCTTTTTGGGCCACCCGGCGGAGCGTCAGGGCGTCCATGCCCTCACTTTCCATGATTTCACTGGCTGCATTGATAAAGCAAGCCAGGATCTGATTGCGCTGCTCGGGCCGATAGGGGGGTCTGGCCATACCGGTTCCTCCTTTCAAAAATCCGTGTCTCGCGGACAGAGTTACACAGGCAACACGCCGATTATAGTGTACGAAAACTAAACTGTAAAGTCTATATAAGTACTGTGAACGAATTTTCACACCTATTATAACTGGTAATTCAATGATAATCAAGATGATTATTCATTAAATTTTTTAATAACCGCGATTTCTTGGGGGTTGAGAGCGCTCAGGCTCAAAAATTCTACTTGACTTTCCGGAGAAAGCATTATAAAATCACGGTAAAGAAATAGATTGTTTCGATAAACCGTTTTTGAGAAGCACCGTTATTTTTGTAGAATTTCCACAGACGCTTTTTTGGCGGGCGGTCCTTCTCTCAGATACGGAAACCCAGGGCTCCCACTTCCACAAGAGATCCGTTTTGACACAGATCATAAATAGGAGGCATTCGTATCATGGACAAGATTTATGACGTGATCGTTCTGGGCGCCGGTCCTGCCGGCCTGGCTGCCGGTCTGTACGCCGGCCGCAGCTGCCTGAGCACCCTGATCATCGAGAAGGGCAAGGACGGCGGCCAGATCGCCATCACCGACGAGATCGAGAACTACCCCGGCCAGATCGTGGAGGGCGAGAGCGGCCCCTCCCTCATCGCCCGTATGACCGAGCAGGCCAAGAAGTTCGGCGCTGAGCGCGCCACCGACACCATCATCAGCGTGGAGCTGCAGGGTGATGTAAAGGTGCTCAAGAGCGCCAAGAACGAGTACAAGGCCAAGGCTGTTATCATCGCCACCGGCGCGTTCCCCAAGCCCATCGGCTGTGAGAACGAGGCCAAGTTCATGGGTAAGGGCGTCTCCTTCTGTGCCACCTGCGACGCCAACTTCTTCGAGGACTTCGAGGTCTTCGTGGTGGGCGGCGGCGACTCTGCCGTGGAAGAGGCCATGTACCTGACCAAGTTTGCCCGCAAGGTTACCATCATCCATCGCCGCGACGAGCTGCGCGCCGCCAAGAGCATCCAGGAGAAGGCTTTCAAGAACCCGAAGCTCCACTTCATGTGGGATTCCGTGGTGCAGTCTCTGGACGGCGACGAGCTGCTGAGCAAAATGGTGGTGAAGAACGTCAAGACCGGCGAGCTGACCACCATCGAGGCCGATCCCGACGACGGCCTGTTCGGCGTGTTCGGCTTCATCGGCTACAACCCCAGATCCGAGCTGTTCGAGGGCATGCTGGATATGGACCATGGCTACATCAAGACCGACGATAACATGCACACCAACATCCCCGGTGTGTTCGCTGCCGGCGACATCCGCGTGAAGAGCCTGCGCCAGGTCGTCACCGCCGCCGCTGACGGCGCCATCGCCGCCATGCAGGCTGAGAAGTACATCAACGAGTAATCCGCACAGGCGGACCATAATAGGAAAAGGAGATTTTACCATGCTTGAACTGACGAAGGATACCTTTGAGGCTGAGGTTCTGAAGGCTGAGGGCAAGGTCCTGGTGGACTTTTACGGCGACGGCTGCGTGCCCTGCCAGGCTCTGATGCCCCACGTTCACGCTCTGGCCGATCAGTACGGCGACAAGATCAAGTTCTGCGCCCTGAACACCACCAAGGCCCGCCGCCTGGCCATCGCTCAGAAGGTTCTGGGCCTGCCCGTCATCGCCATCTACGAGAACGGCGCTCAGATCGCTTCCTGCGTGAAGGAAGAGGCCACTCCCGAGGCCGTCAAGGCCATGGTCGAGGCCAACATCTAATTTCCCCCTGTTAGTACGAGCGGCTTTCGCTCTGCTATAAAAATCTAAAAGGAAGGAGAGATTCACCATGGGAATGCTGGAAGGCAAGAAGGCTATTATCATTGGTGACCGCGACGGTATCCCCGGTCCTGCCATCGAAGAGTGCGTCAAGACCGCCGGTGCTGATGTCGTGTTCAGCTCCACTGAGTGCTTTGTGTGAACCAGCGCTGGTGCAATGGATCTGGAGAATCAGAAGCGGGTCAAGGACTTTGCTGAGGAATTCGGCCCCGAGAACATCGTTGTTGTTCTGGGCGCTTCCGAGGCGGAGGCCTCCGGTCTGGCGGCTGAGACCGTCACCGCAGGCGACCCCACTTTCGCCGGTCCGTTGACTGGAGTCTCGTTGGGACTCAAGGTTTATCACGTGTGCGAGCCCGAGATCAAGGACGAAGTTGATCCCGCCGTGTACGAGGAGCAGGTCAGCATGATGGAAATGGTCCTGGACGTGGATAGCATCATCGAAGAGATGAAGTCTATCCGTGATCAGTACTGCAAGTACTAATTGCGACCGAGACATAAAAGTGGTGGCTGGAACGCGGTGCGCTCTTGTCACCACTTTTGTGGATTCAAGCAAGTTTTTTTGATGTTTACACACTCCTTCCACCTTTAAGATTCGTGTACCGTACCACACTGTGGCATAACGATATAGTTATATGGAAAGGCGGTCATTCACATGAACAGTGTTGTCAAGGGAACCGGCTATATTCTGGTTCATACCCCCGACATGGTCATCCACAACGGCACCACCCAGACCACTGAGCGCGTGGTCAATCCCGACAGCGAGTACCTGAAGGAGCTGCCCAAGCACCTGCGCAGCTACGAGGACGTGCTGGCTTACTGGCCCAACCAGACCTACATCGGCAACTACACCCCCGCCCAGCTGGCGGAGCAGGGCTCCACTTGGGTGGACCTGAAGTGCCCCACCACCGACCGTCACGGCAAGTACGGCGAGATCATGCCCCAGGAGGAGTTCCTGCTCCTGATGCAGATCTGCGACTGCTTCGACGTCGTGAAGCTGGAGTCCTCCTTCGTGGCCGAGCACAAGGCCGCCATCGTGGAGCACCCCCTGTTCGACGAGACCATGACCGCCCGCCTGAACGACGGCGTGGACGCCGCTGAGATCGAGCACCTGGTCAACGAGGAGCACGCCGAGGGCCTGTATCATCACGACAAGCTGGTGGGCTGCGTCAAGCGCGCTCACGACATCGACGTGAACCTGTCCGCCCACGTCATGCACGAGAACCTGGTGTCCAAGGCCTCCAGCGTCCTGGCCCTGCTGCACGCTGTCAAGAACGCCGGCATCGACAAGTCCGAGGTCGAGTACGTCATCGACTGCTGCGAGGAGGCCTGCGGCGACATGAACCAGCGCGGCGGCGGCAACTTCGCCAAGGCTGCTGCTGAGATCGCCGGTCTGGTCAACGCCACCGGTTCCGACACCCGCGGCTTCTGCGCCGGCCCCGCTCACGCCATCGTGGAGGCTGCCTCCCTGGTCAAGGCCGGCACCTACAAGACCGTCGTGGTCACCGCTGGCGGCTGCACCGCCAAGCTGGGCATGAACGGTAAGGACCATGTCAAGAAGGACCTGCCCATCCTGGAGGACCTGCTGGGCGGCTTCGCCGTGGTCATCTCCCAGAACGACGGCGTGAACCCCGAGCTGGACCTGTCCATCCTGGGCCGCCACGTGGTGGGCACCGGCTCCGCTCCCCAGGCTGTTATCGGTTCCCTGGTCGCTGATCCTCTGGCCCGCGCTGGTCTGAAGATCACCGACATCGATAAGTTCTCCCCCGAGATGCAGAACCCCGACATCACCAAGCCCGCTGGCGCCGGCGACGTGCCTCTGGCCAACTACAAGATGATCGCCGCCATGGCCGTCAAGAACGGCGAGCTGGACAAGAAGGAGATGCCCTCCTTCCTGACCAAGCACGGCCTGGTCGGCTGGGCTCCCACCCAGGGCCACATCCCCTCCGGCGTGCCCTTCATCGGCCCCGCCCGCGACGAGATGCTGGCTGGCGAGCTGAACACCGCCATGATCATCGGCAAGGGCTCCCTGTTCCTGGGCCGTATGACCAACCTCTTTGACGGCGTGTCCTTCGTGATGCGCAAGAACAGCGGCGAAGTGGACGAGGGCGGCGTTTCCACCGAGAAGGTGAAGAAGCTCATCGCCGAGTCCTTCCGTCAGTTCGCGGCCACTCTGGCTGAGGACGAGGAGTAAGGAGGGAGACGCCATGGCTGACAAGACCAAAAAGCTGATTGCCGATACCTTCCTGGCCATTGCCGAGGGCCTGGAGACCGGCACCTTCGGCGCCAAGCCCAAGATCGCCGTCACCGCCATGGGCAGTGAGCACGGCGAAGAGACCGTGATGGAGGGCGCCGTCAAGGCCGCCCGCGCCGGCGCTGACGTGTACTTCATCGGCACCATCACCCACCCCGAGGTCACCACCGTGGCCGTGGCCGACGAGGACGAGGCCCACAAGAAGATGGAGGAGCTGCTGGAGACCGGCGCTGTGGACGGCGCTGTGACCATGCACTATCCGTTCCCCATCGGCGTGTCCACCGTGGGCCGCTCCGTCACCCCCGGCAAGGGCCATGAGATGTTCATCGCCAACACCACCGGCACCTCCTCCACCGACCGGATCGAAGGCATGATCAAGAATGCCATCTACGGCATCATCGCCGCCAAGGCCTGCGGCGTGGCCGACCCCACCGTGGGTATCCTGAACGTGGACGGCGCCCGTCAGGCTGAGGGCGCTCTGAAGACCCTGAAGGAGAACGGCTACCCCATCACCTTCGCCGAGTCCGCCCGTGCCGACGGCGGCTGCGTCATGCGCGGCAACGACGTGCTCATGGGCTCCGCCGACGTGATGGTCACCGACTCCCTCACCGGCAACATCCTGTCCAAGATGCTCTCCTCCGCCTGCACCGGCGGCAGCTACGAGGCCGTGGGCTACGGCTACGGCCCCGGCATCGGCAAGGGCTATGACCGTCTGGTCATGATTATCTCCCGCGCCTCCGGCGCCCCCGTTATCGCCGGCGCCATCAGCTACGCCGCTCAGCTGGTCCGCGGCAAGGTCTTTGAGGTTGCCGCCGCTGAGTTCGCCGCCGCCGAGAAGGCCGGTCTGGACAAGCTCCTGGCCGACCGCAAGGCCGCTGCCAACAAGTCCGCCGCTCCCGCGGAGGACGTGGTGGCTCCTCCCGCCGAGGTCGTCACCGCCCAGATCCCCGGCATCGAGGTCATGGACCTGGAGGACGCCGTGAAGGCTCTGTGGAAAGAGAAGATCTACGCCGAGGACGGCATGGGCTGCACCGGCCCCATCGTCCGGGTGTCCGAGGCCAACAAGCCTCGCGCTCTGGAGATCCTGAAGGCCGCCGGCTTCGTGTCCTAAGGCGACTATATTGACCCCCCGCGACCCCTATCCGACCCAACAGCGCGGCCCGCAGGCATTTGCCTGCGGGCCGCCTTTTTTTGCGCCCGTTTACGGAAAAACTACTTTGCAAAGAACAGGTAAAACCTAAGAAAAGATTCAGGAAATTGCCTTGAAGTGAGGAAATACCAGTGCTATACTCGCTGTGCAGTTGCAGAAATGTGCAATGAATCTGAGAAAAGAAGGAAGTAATCTGGACATGAACGTGAGCAAAAAAGTCCTGGCCGGTGTCCTGACCGGCTCTCTTCTGCTGAGCGCTGCGCCCATGGCGCTGGCCTCCCCCTACAACGACTCCAGCGTCACCGGCGGCAGCGAAGCCTGGAACGCCTGGGTCGCCCAGTGGGAGAATGTGGCTGCGGATTATACCAAGGTCTCCCTCACCCCCGGCGCGGACGAGACCGAGCTGAATTTCGCCTGGTACAGCAAGGTGGAGGACGGCAAGGCCGCCACCCCCGTGGTCCACTTCGGCACCGACAAGGCCAATCTCCAGACCTTCACCGGCACCGCTGACGCGGTGGACACTTCCCTCACCGACGGCGTGGCCTACCAGTACAACCACGTCACCGTCACCGGCCTCCAGGCCAACACCACCTACTACTACACCGTGGAGCGCAACGGCGTCCAGTCCGACGTGGTCACCTACCAGACCCAGGACTTCTCCACCCTGAAGATCCTCTACGTGGGCGATCCCCAGGTGGGCGCCTCCAAGGGTCAGATCCAGAACGGCGAGACCCTGACCGCTGACTCCGGTGCCGCCAACCTGGCCGCCCGCAACGACGCCTTTGCCTGGGACCGCACCCTGGACATCGCCACCGCCCAGAACCCCGACCTCAACTTCATCATCTCCGCCGGCGACCAGGTCAACAAGACCGGTAAGGCCAAGGAGGAGGAGTACGCCGGTTACCTGAGCGCCAGCGCTCTGGCCGGTCTGCCCGTGGCCACCACCATCGGCAACCACGACTCCCTGAACGCCGACTACATGTACCACTTCAACAACCCCAACGCCACCGCCTACGGCGAGACGGAGGCCGGCGGTGACTACTACTACTCCTACGGCGCGGGCCTGTTCATCGTCCTGAACACCAACAACTACAACGTGGCCGAGCACGAGAAGGCCATCCAGGAGGCCATTGCCTCTGACCCCGACGCCAAGTGGCGCATCGTCACCATCCACCAGGACATCTACGGCTCCGGCCTGGACCACTCCGATACCGACGGCATGATCCTGCGCACCCAGCTGACCCCCATCTTCGATGAGTACGACATCGACGTGGTGCTCCAGGGCCACGACCATACCTACAGCCGCACCAAGCTCCTCTACGGCGACGGCCAGACCCACGGCACCTACGAGTTCCGCCTGAACGCCGAGGGCACCGATTACGACTGGGACAACGCCTACAACACCCAGACCGACGAGAAGATCCCCCTGTACCCCGAGGAGGGCGACACCACCGGTACCGCCGCCCACGACGCCTTCCAGGCCGACAACGGCTGCTACACCATCGAGAGCACCAGCGGCAACACCGTCACCAACCCCAAGGGCATCCTCTACATGACCGCCAACTCGGCCTCCGGCTCCAAGTTCTATGAGCTCATCGCCGCCCAGCAGGACTACGTGGCCGAGCGCAGCCAGAACTGGCTGCCCAGCTACTCCGTCATCTCCCTGAGCGAGGATGCCTTCACCATCGACACCTACCAGATCACCGACGACGGCAAGGCGGAGAAGATCGACGAGACCTTCACCATCCGCAAGACCGCGGACGGCGTGTCCGCCGCCACCGTCCAGGCCGACGGCCAGACCTACTACCGCCTGCGCGACGTGGCCGCCTCCGTCTCCGGCGGCGAGAACCAGTTCGACGTGCAGTGGAACGGCGGCGTGGTCATCAACACCGGCAAGGCCTACACCGGCTCCGTGCCCACCGGCACCCCCGCTGCCGGCGCTGCCGCCAGCCTGAACCTGACCGTGGACGGCAAGGCCGTCTCCACCAACGCCGTGCTGGCCGAGGGCAACTACTACGTGCCCGCCTCCTTCCTGGCCACCCTGGGCGTGAACCTGTAAGCTTCCCAAACCTGAGTCGGCGGCCTCCGCGCCCAGTGCGCGGAGGCCGCTGCGCTGTGAGAACGGAGTTTTGCCATGAAACAGAGAACCTTTTCCCGCCTCTTCCTCCGCTGGGGAGTGCCGCTGGTGCTGCTGGCCGTCTTTCTGGCCTTTGTGGTGTCCATCAACCGGGTGGACAAGACGCCCCTGGTCTCCCGGGAGGGCCAGACCTTTGAGAAGGGTGTGGTCACCCAGATCCTGCAGGACAACCTTATGCCCGACGGCAGCCGGGTGGGCGAGCAGAAAGTGTTGGTGCGCATGACCACCGGCGTCCGGGCCGGGGAAGAGCTGGAGACCACCAGTTCCTCCGGCTACCTCTTCGGCGCGGGCTGCACTGTGGGCATGAAGGTGGTGGTCCTCCAGAGCGTGGCGGGGGACTCCACCATCACCAGCGTGTACAGCCAGGACCGGGAGGGGGTCCTCTACCTCTTCGCCGCCCTCTATCTGGCCGTGCTGGTGCTGGTGGGCGGCAAGCAGGGGCTCAAAGGCGCTCTGGGTCTGGCCTTCACCTTCCTGTGCATCCTCTTCTTCTACCTGCCCCTGGTGTACCGGGGCTACTCCCCCTTCTGGGTGTCGGTGGGGCTGTGTGTGGTGACCACGGTGGTGACCATGTACCTCATCGGCGGGCCCACCCGCAAGACCCTGGTGGCCACCGGCGGCACCGTGGCCGGAGTGGTCATCGCGGGAGTGGCGGCCACCTGCTTCAGCTGGGCCAGCGGCATCAGCGGCTGGAACGTGTCCGACATTGAGAGCCTGCTCACCCTCTGGAACGTCAGCGGCATCCAGGTGGGCGGTCTCCTGTTCTCGGGGCTCCTCATCTCCAGCCTGGGCGCGGTGATGGATGTGGCCATGTCCATCGGCAGCTCCATGGCGGAAATTTATCAGCAGAACCCCTCCCTCACCCGCCGGGAGCTCTTCAAGGCGGGGATGCACGTGGGGCGGGATATGATGGGCACCGACTCCAATACCCTCATCCTGGCCTTTGCAGGCGGCAGCGTGTCCATGCTGGTGCTGGACTACGCCTACGACCTGCCCTATCAGCAGATCATCAACTCCAACAACATCGGCATCGCGGTGATGCAGGGCCTCTCGGGGAGCTTTGGCATCGTCCTGAGCGTGCCGGTGACGGTGCTCCTGGCGGTGGCCCTCTACACCTGGAAGACCCCCAAAAAGCCCGCAGCGCCGGAAACGGCGGAGTAAACGCGGAGCGCCCCTTCCCATCGGGAAGGGGCGCTCTTTTGCGTTGACAGGGGAAAGCCCGCTTCGGCTTGACGGTCCGGAGATGGAATGGTAAGATACAGAAAAAATGGGATGTGATCGTATGGGCCGAAGGACGTGGACCGGCATCTTGGCGGCTCTGCTGCTCCTCACCGCGGGCTGTGCGGCGGGGAGCGCGCCGCTGTCCTATGGGGACGCCTTTTACAGCAGCCAGGGCAGCTATCAGACCGACTCCCTCCACTGTCCCAGCGGCCAGGGCGACACCCTGGAGGTCAGCTTTCGCAACGACGGGGAGCACACCTGCCAGGTGATCCTGTATCAGCAAGGGCTCTTTGGTACCCGGACGGAGCGGGACGCCATCACCGTGACGGCCGGTGCGGAGCGGGCCTTCTGCTATCCGGCGTCCGACGGCAAGACCTTTGTCGTCCGGGTGAACAGCCTCGACGGCGGCGAGGTGGAGGGCGGACTTTCCCTCAGCCAGAAACATACATAAAAACAGCGCCCCTTCCCAGTTGGGAAGGGGCGCTGTGTGCGCTTTGGATTAGACCTTCTGGGCCTTGATGAGGTTGGTGGTACCGCTCTGGCCGATGGGCACGCCGGCGGTGATGACCACGATGTCGTCCTTCTGGACCAGGCCCTCCTTGCGGGCCACGTCCACGGACATGGAGAACAGGCGGTCAGTGGAGTCCACGAAGCCGGACAGCAGGCTCTGGACACCCCAGCACAGGGCCAGCTTCCGACAGGTGCGGTCGTTCTGGCACACAGCCACGATGGGGCAGGCGGGGCGGTAGCTGGCCAGGATGCGGGCGGTGTAGCCGGACTGGGTGGGGGCGATGATGGCCCGGGCGCCCAGGTCCATGGCGGTCAGGCAGCTGGAGTGGGTCATGGCGTCGGTGATGGAGTCCACGCGGGTGTTGATGGTGCGCTGGGTGAAGCGCTTCCAGTAGTTGACGGAATTCTCAGCGGCGGTGGCGATGTCCACCATGGCCTTCAGGGCCTCCACGGGGTACTTGCCGGAGGCAGTCTCACCGGAGAGCATGATGCAGGAGGTGCCGTCGAACACGGCGTTGGCCACGTCGGAGACCTCGGCACGGGTGGGACGGGGGTTGCGCATCATGGAGTCCAGCATCTGGGTGGCGGTGACCACGTGCTTGCCCTTGTTGATGGCGGCCTTGATCATCTTCTTCTGGAGCACGGGCACCTCGTGGGCGGGGATCTCCACGCCCAGGTCGCCGCGGGCCACCATGATGCCGTCGGCGGCCTCGATGATGGCGTCCAGATTGTCCACGCCCTCGCGGTTCTCGATCTTGGCGATGATCTGGATGTGCTCGCCGCCGTACTCCTTCAGGCAGGCGCGGATGTCCTCCACGTCGCTGGCCTTCCGGATGAAGGAGGCGGCGACGAAGTCGAAGTCGTTGTCAGCGGCGAACTTCAGGTCGGACTTGTCCTTCTCGGTGAGGGAGGGCAGCAGGATGGACACATTGGGGATGTTGATGGACTTGTTGTTGGACAGAGGACCACCGTTCTCCACCTCGCAGCGGATGTTGCGGCCCTCGATCTCCATGACGCGCAGCTCGATCAGACCGTCGTCCACCAGGATGCGGCAGCCGGGGGCCACCTCGTTGTGCAGGTTGGCGTAGGTCACGGAGACCTGCTCCTGGGTGCCGGCCACGTCCTCGGTGGTCAGGGTGAAGGTCTGGCCCTTCTCCAGGGTGATGGGGCCCTCGGCGAAGGAGCGGATGCGGATCTCGGGGCCCTTGGTGTCCAGAATGGTGGCCACGGAGGCGCCCATCTGATCCCGGACGTTCTTCAGCATGGTCAGACGGGCCAGCTGCTCCTCATGGGTACCATGGGAAAAATTGAAGCGGGCGCCATTCATACCGTTCTCGATCAGCTGACGGATCATGTCCTCACTGTCAACGGCGGGGCCCAGCGTACAAATAATTTTCGTCTTTCTCACAGTCGTTTCCTCCCGAAACAGGAATTCCAATTAATTACATTTAAGAACCATTTTTATTATATAGCAAATCAAGGCCAGTGAAAACCGGCAAAAGTAACAAGAAAATAGGCGCAAAAGGGGCTGTCCCCCGAATTTGCGCCTAAAGTTCCGGCAAAATTACTATAAGAGCCTTATAATCCGAAACGGAACAGGTCCTGGGAATTCAAAGAGCTGACACAATAGAGCACAACGACCAGGTCCGGGTCCAGTTCTGACAGGGTTTCGGGCAGGTCGCCGGAGAAATAGCGCAGGTCGATGGTGGTCAGCTCCGAGCAGGACAGGGCCAGGAAGGGCGTCAGGGCGCAGGAGAAGGATTCCCGCAGCAGGACGACCTTCTTTCCGTCGGGATTGAGGTGGTTGACGATGGTGGCCTGGGGGTAGTCGCCGCCGGCGTAGAGGGTGAAGGGGTTGCCGTTGAAGTAGTCCTTCTCGGCCACCCGCTCCGGGAAGAGCAGGGACTCCTCAAAGGGGCCGGAGCGGTCGATGGCATAAAAGGGACAGGTGTAGGTAAAGTTTGTCTCAAACTTCGGAATATATTCCGTGATGTCGTCGGTCCCGGCGTAGAGGGTGCCTACCCGCTTGCCCTGGCTGCCCAGGAAATAGTCCTCATAGACCACCTTGTCGTAGTTGCTCTCGTCGGTGTAGGCGGGGTCGGTGGAGATGCCGTAGTCCTCCTCCAGGATGGTGGTCAGGTACTGCCAGGCGTAGAAGGCGGCCTCCGGCTTCCAGTGGTGGTCGGTGCGGAAGAACCAGGAGGCATAGTCCTCCGTCTCCTCAAAAAGGGGGCGCAGGTCCACCGTGTCGGTGCCGTGTTCCTCCAGGAGGGAGAGGAACCGGTCGGCGTTCTCGTTGTTGTAGTCGGTGAGGCCGGGGGGCAGCAGGTCCTTCCCCGCCTCCACCTTCTGGGGGGCGGCCACATAGAGGAGCGGGATGCCCTCCCCGGCCAGATGGTCCCCGAACTGGTTGAAGGTGTCGGCCAGACCGGTCATGTCGGCGGGGGTGGTGCTGAGGTAGGAGAAGTTCAGCGCGCCGTTGGAGAGCCGTACCACCTGGGCGGCCTGGTTCACGTCCTCCAGCACCCGGCGGCCGGTCAGGCGCTGGAAGCCGCCGTAGAGCTGGATAAAGCCGTGTTCCTGGTCCAGGTCCTCGTTGAGGGCGGTCTCGGCGCTCTCCACGAAGGTCAGGGCATAGGAGAGGTCCCGGCGGACCTTGCCCAGCTCCTTGCGCAGCTCGCTCTCCCCATTCAGGAACAGAAAGCCGATGTAGCACAGCCCCGCGGCCAGCAGGGCCAGGAAGAGGACGGCGGTAAAAGTCTCTTTGCGGTGTTTCATGACGTCCTCCTTAGAAGTTGGAATAGATGAAGGGGTTGTAGGTGCCCTTGACGATGAAGCTGGCGGACACGGCCAGCAGGGCCACCAGCAGCAGCGGATAGACCACGTCCCGCACCAGGGCGGGCACGCCGGTCCAGTTCTCCGCCTTGCGGCCCAGCCACGGGGCCACCGGCGCGGAGAAGAGGAGCGCCGCGGCCAGGATAGGCAGGTTGTCGGTGAGGAAGAGGGTGGCATACCCGTCCCATCCGCCGCCCGCGGGGGTGAACATGGCGGTGAGGTAGGGGATGGCCACGCTGAGGGACTCGGCCCGGAAGAGGACCCAGCCCAGATTCACCAGGAAGAAGGTGAAGAGCCATTTCAGCCCCTCCGGCCAGCCCCGGCCCAGGCCGCAGAACTTCTCCAGCGCCTGGAGGACAAAGTAGTACAGGCCCCACAGGATAAAGGTCCACGCCGCTCCGTGCCAGATGCCGGTGAGGAGCCACACCACGAAGAGGTTGCGGATGTGCTTCCAGCGCTTGTCCACCCGGCTGCCGCCCAGGGGGAAGTACACATAGTCCCGGAACCAGGTGGACAGGGAGATGTGCCACCGCCGCCAGAACTCGGTGACCGAGCGGGAGATGTAGGGGTAGTTGAAGTTTTCAAGGAAGTGGAAGCCGAACATGCGGCCCATGCCGATGGCCATGTCGGAGTAGCCAGAGAAGTCGTAGTAAATCTGCAGGGTGTAGCACAGCGCCCCCAGCCAGGCCATGCCGGTGGACAGGTCGCCCGCCGGGCGGCCGTAGGCGAAGTCGGCCACCACCGCCAGCTGGTTGGCCAGAATGACCTTTTTCCCCATGCCCACCAGGAAGCGGCACACGCCGGAGGAGAAGTCCGCCCAGTTTTCCCGGCGGGTGTCGATCTCCTCGGCCACCGTCTCATACTTGACGATGGGTCCGGCGATGAGCTGGGGGAAGAAGGAGATGTACAGACCCACCTTGAGGGGATTGCGCTGGACGCTCCCCCGGCCCCGGTTCACGTCCAGCACATAGCTCATGGCCTGGAAGGTGAAGAAGGAGATGCCCAGAGGCAGCTCGATCACCGGCACGGTGAGGGACAGACCCAGCCGTCCCAGCTCGGTGAGGACGAAGGTCAGGTATTTAAAGACGAACATGAGCCCCAGGTTGCACACCACCGACAGCACGATGGGGGCGCGGGTGGAACGGCCCCGCTCCTGGCAGGCACTCACCCACAGGCCGAAGCCGTAGTTGACCAGAATGGAGGCCATCATCACCAGCACGAACCAGGGCTCTCCCCAGGCGTAGAAGAAGAGGGAGCCCACCAGCAGCAGCAGGTTCTGCACCGGGCGGCTCCACCGGCCGAAGAGGCGGCAGGGGCCGTAGTACCCCAGCAGCATCAGCGGCAGGAAGAGGAAGAGAAAAATGGAACTGGAAAACAGCACGTTAAAACTCCTTTGCCGGCCCGTCAGGTGATGAGCCGCCCCACCAGGGGGATTTTGGATAACGGCCAGGCCACCAGCGCCGCGCACAGGAACACCCCCAGCGTGAGCAGCGGCACCGACAGCGCCGGTAGGAAGGAGAGGGTGGATACGCCGAAGTGGCGCAGCAGCATGATGAACAGGTCGTGACACAGGTAGATGCCGAAGGTAATGGCGGACAGCGCCGAGATCCACCGTCCGGAGCCCCGCAGGGGGAGCCGCCGGAAGAGGAGGAACACCGCCGCGGACATGAGGGCGATGTTGGGGGAGTTGTAGTTGTAGAAGGTGAAGCGGGCCCCCTGCATCTGGGAGAGCCAGGCGGTGCCCCACACCGTCCATACCGCACCCGCCGCCCCCAGGCCGTAGATGGTCAGCTCCGCCGGGAGGGAGAGGGTGCAGGTTTTCAGGCAGTAGCCCAGTACGTAGTAGCTGGCGTAGCTCAGCACGATGCGGATATCCAGCTGGGAGAGCCAGGAGGACACCGTCTTGCTGGGCCGCAGGGCCAGCGTGGTGGGCAGCACCATGGCCAGCACGAAGGCCAGGAGGAAGTACCACCCCAGCTCCTTCCCGGTGGCCCCCCGCACGAAGCCCCGCAGGATGGGGGTGACCAGGTACAGCCCGATCATCATGGGGAGGAACCACAGGTGGTAGTGGAGCTTGCCCCACACCAGCTCTTTCAGGCCGCCCACCAGGTCGGCCAGCGTGACAGTCCCCGTCTCCAGAAAGGCGCCGAACAGGGCGTACACCGCGCTCCACACCACCAGGGCGGCTACCAGACGCAGGGTCTGCCGGAACAGAAGGCTGTGGAGGGTCACCTCCCGCTTGGGGTCCAGCAAAAACATGCCGGAGAGCATGATGAACGCCGGCACCGACCAGTGGGCCAGACCGTCATAGAGATTCAGGGTGTTCCAGGCGGCGGAGCCCACCGCCGCCTCCGAGATCCAGCCCCCGGAGATGTGGATCATGATGACCGCGACGGTGGCGCACACCCGCAGCAGATCGGCGTAGAGAAGCCGCTCCCCGCTCTTGCCGGCCATGGCTCACTGCCCCCGCATCTGCTCGGACACCTTGCGCCCGAAGGGGGTGGCGGCAAGGCCACCCTCGCCGGTCTCCCGCAGGGCGGAGGGGAGGCTGGCGCCCACGGCGCCCATGGCGTCGATGACCTCGTCGCAGGGGATCTGGTTGATGAGCCCCGAGAGGGCCATCTGGGCGCACACCAGGGCGTTGGAGGCCCCCATCACGTTGCGCTTCACGCAGGGCACCTCCACAAGACCGGCCACCGGGTCGCACACCAGACCCAGGATGTTGGAGAGGGCCATGGCGCAGGCGTGGGCCATCTGCCGGGGGGAGCCGCCCATGAGGAAGGTGATGGCGGCGGCGGCCATGCCGGAGGCCGAGCCGATCTCGGCCTGACAGCCGCCCTCCGCGCCGGAGATGGAGGCCCGGGCGGCGATGACCTGCCCAAAGCCGGCTGAGATATAGAGGGCCTGGATCATCTGCTCCTCGGAGAAGTGGTAGCGCCGCTGCATGGGCAGCAGCACCGCCGGCAGCACGCCGCAGGCGCCTGCCGTGGGGGCGGCCACGATGCGGCGCATACAGGCGTTGCACTCGCCCATCTTGAGGGCGGTGGTGATGATGTCCTGGAGGAAGGGGCCGCACAGGCTGGCCTCGTCCTCGGCCATCCGGCCGCCCTCGCCGCCCACCAGGCCGCTGGCCGAGCGGCGGGCGGGGTCATAGTCGGCCTCGGCGGCCTGCATGGCGTGCCAGAGGCCGGTCATCTTCTTCCACGAGGCCTCCCGCTCCACGCTGCGGTCGGCCATATCGTCCTCCAGAATGACCTCCCAGAGGGGCTTGTCTCCCGCCTCGGCGGCGTGGAGCAGAGATTCTACGGATGTGAACATTTATTTGCCTCCTCCCAGATCCATGTACGTCACGCTCAGAATGCCGTCCACCTGGCGGATGCGCTCGATGGTGGACGGGCTGATGGTCTCGTCGCTCTCGATGACCATGAGGGCCTCGCCGCCCTTGGCATCCCGGTAGAGCTGCATGGAGGCGATGTTCACGTTGTTGTCCGACAGGGCGTTGGCCATGGCGGCCACCTCGCCCACCCGGTCCTCGTTGCGGATGACCAGGGTGTTCTTCTCGCCCGTGAAGGCGGCGGGGAGCCCGTCCACCGAGGTGACCTTCACCCGGCCGCCGCCCAGGGAGGCGGCCACGATGGTGATGCGCTTGAGGTTTTTGTCCATGGCCCGGATCTGCACCGAGTTGGGGTGGGCGTCCTTCAGCACGCCGTTGCGGAACTGGAAGGTGAGGCCCGCCTCCTCGGCCAGGGCAAAGCTCTGGGGGATGCGGGGGTCGTCGGGCTCCATGCCCAGGAGGCCCGCGATGAGGGCCCGGTCCGTGCCGTGGCCCCGGCCGGTGGCGGCGAAGGAGCCGTGGAGGGTGAGCTCCGCCCCGATGGGCTGGCTGCCCAGCAGCCGCCGGGTGATGAGCCCGATGCGCACCGCGCCGGCGGTGTGGGAGGAGGAGGGGCCCACCATGATGGGGCCCATGATGTCAAAGAGGGTCATGATATGGCGTCCTTTCTCATGGATTGGGGGCGGTATACACCGTCTCCCCGTCTCGGATGGTCTCCAGGACCCGGATGGTCCGCAGGGTTTGGGTCGATACCGCCGTGGGATCGGCGGACAGAATCACAAAGTCGGCCCGCTTGCCGGGGGCGATGCTCCCCCGCTCCCCTTCCAGGCCGTACTGGGCGGCGGCGTGGAGGGTGACGGCCTTCAGGGCCTCCAGCGGGGTCACCGCCTCGGCGGGGTCCAGCTGCACCCCGTTCCGGGTGACGCGGCACACGGCGCACCACACGCTCTCCACCATGTCCGGCGGAATCACCGGGGAGTCCTGGTGGAGGGTGAAGGGGAAGGCCAGGCGCTGGGCGGTGCCCAGGGGGCTGATGCCGCTCCCCCGCTCCGGCCCGAAGTTTTTCAAATGGATGTCTCCCCAGTACCAGGTGTGGGCGGCAAAGAAGGATGGGATCACCCCCAGCCGGGCGGCCCGGCGGAGCTGGTCCTTCCCCACCAGCTGGGCGTGGATCATCACCGGGCGGATGGTGGCAATGGGCCGGCCCACCTTCTCCTGGGCCCGCTCACAGGCGTTCAGGAGCTGCTCTGCCGCCGCGTCGCCGTTGCAGTGGACCAGGATCTGACGGTTTTCCTGCAGGGCCTGTTCCACCCAGGCGTCCACCTCCCCGTCGGTGTGGACGGGGTAGCCCCGGTAGTCTCCGGCATTCTCATAGGGCTGGCGCATCCAGGCCGTTTTCCCCTGGGGGGAGCCGTCCAGGAAGAGTTTATAGCCGCACACCCGGTACCGGCCTACGCCAGGCTTATGGGCAAGCTCGGGGGATTTCTGGAGGTCCGCGTAGCCTACCACGTCCACCAGAAGACCGTTTTCCCGGGCCAGGGTGCGCAGGAGGGCGTCCTGCCCCGGGCCGGTGACGCCGTCCTGGACCAGGGTGATGCCCCGGGAGAGGTACACTTCCTGGGCCTTGCGGAGCTGCTCCAGAGCTTGCTCCGGCGTGGCGGTGGGGAGGGCGGCACTCACCTGGAGAAAGGCGGCCTCCTCCAGATAGCCGGTGAGCTGTCCATGTTCGTCCCGCCCCAGGCGGCCCCCGGCGGGGTCGGGAGTCTCCGCCGTAAGGCCCAACTTCTCGAGCCCCAGGGTGTTCATTACACCCATGTGGCCCGAGGCGTGGGTGATGAGGGCGGGGCAATCGGGGAGGACCCGGTCCAGGTCCTGCCGGGTGGGGTGCTTTTCACCGGGGAATACGTTGTGGTCGTAGCCGAAGCCGATGACCCACTCCCCTGCCGGGATGTCATGTTCCCGCCGGAAGGCGGCCAGGAGCTCCGCCGCCTCCGCCGGGGAGGCGGCCGCCCCCAGCTGGCACAGCCCCAGGGTGGCGGCCACGGCGGTGATGTGGCTGTGGCTGTCCACAAAGGCGGGCAGGAGGGCGCGGCCCTCCAGATCCCGCTCCGCCGCGCCGGGGGCAAGAGTGCGCAGGTCATCGAGGTCCCCCACCGCCGCGATACGGTCCCCCCGCACCAGCACGGCCTGAGGGGCGCTCCCCTCTTCCATGGTCAGAATGGGTCCTCCGAAATAGATCGTTTCAGTGTGCTTCATCGTCATTCGCCTTTCGGTTGATAAATTCCGGTCGGAACTTACTATATACGATTTTCTGCTCGCTATACAGCCCTTGATAGCCGGAGAGCATGTAGGACACGGCGATGCACACCGCGAAGAGGCACAGGCTCTGGCCGGTGTGCATCCCCAGGCTCCCGCCGCCGAAGAGCTCCAGCGCCATGAGGAGGGAGGTCATGGGGCAGTTGGTGACGCCGCAAAAGACGCTCACCATGCCCAGCCCCGCCCCGAAGGAGGGGTCCAACCCCAGCAAGGGCGCGGCGGTGCAGCCGAAGGTGGCCCCGGTGAAGAACACGGGGACGATCTCGCCGCCCTTGAAGCCCGCCCCCAGGGTGATGGCGGTAAAGAGGATTTTCAGCAAAAACGCCTCCGGCCGGGCCTCTCCGGCGATGGCGGAGGCAATCACTTCCTCGCCCGCGCCGTTGTAGTCAAAGGTAAAGGGGGCCCACAGCCACACCACCCCGGTAAGGACCAGCACCAGCGCGCCGCCCGCGGCGCTGCGGGCCAGCGGGTGGGGAAGAAAGCGGTCATAGAGGTGGCTGGCCAGGTGCATCCCGTGGCAGAACAGCACCGACAGCAGGGCGAAGAGCACCCCCATGGCGATGACCTGGGCCAAACTCACGGGGGACAGATTGGGCACCCCCGTCAGAGCGAAGGCGGTGGCGGGGACGGAGAAGCACTGGGCCACCCACAGGCCCACGATGGCGGCGATGGCGCAGGGGACGATGGCGGCGTAGTACATGACGCCCACGCTCACCACCTCCATGGCAAAGACGGCGGCGGTGAGGGGCGTGCCGAACAGGGCGGCGAAGGCGGCCGACATGCCGCACATGGTGATGACCCGGCTGTCCTTGTCGTCCAGACGCATCCAGCGGCCGATTTTGGAGGAGATGGAGCCGCCGATCTGCAAGATGGCGCCCTCCCGGCCGGAGGAGCCGCCCACCAGATGGGTGAGGATGGTGGAGAGAAAGACCAGCGGCGCGGTGCGCAGGCGCAGCGGGGCGTTTTCCCGCACGGCGATGAGCACGAAATTGGTGCCCCGGTCCTTCTCCATACCGCACGCCCGGTACAGAAGCACGATGCCCATACCCCCCAGAGGGAGGAGGAGCATCAGCCAGGGACAGGTATGCCGGGCCAGGGTGGCGTAGTGGAAGGCGTAGTAAAAGGCGGTGCTCACCCCGCCCACCACGATGCCGATGCCGGCGGCAAAGAAAAGCCATTTGAGAAAAATACCCGGCTCGGTGAGCCGTGCCAAAACGGTGTGCCGTGTCTGTTCCAACGGTGATGCCCCTTTCTCAGCCCCAGCGCGGCGCTCTTGGGGCCATTATAGCATAGTTGGAGCCGTTCCAAAAGATTTTTCCGGAACCGGTGAAAAACAGACGGCAGTATGCTATACTAAAATTTAATGGCTCCTGGAGTAAAGGAGCGATCTTAAGGGGGAATTGGCCTTGCTGCCGACCATAGGAAGCATTCTGATCTTGGCACTGGTGGTGGACATGCTCTTTGCCGCCTGCGCCGTGGCGCTGGAGGAGGTGAGCCTCCCGTCCCTCCGCCGTCAGGCCGGAGAGGGCGAGGAAAAGGCCGTCCGGGCCGCCCGGTGCCTCCGGCATCCCGCCGCGTTCCTGCGGGGGGTGGCCCTGTGGCGGCTGCTGTGCTGCGCGGCGGAGGCGGTGTGCCTGTGGCTGGGGGCGGAGCAGCTGCTCCCGGCGCTCCCGTGGCGCTGCGGGGCGCTGGCGGGGTGTCTGGCGGTCCTCTATGTGCTGACCTGGCTCATCCCCCGGCGGCTGGCCCTCAACGCCCCGCTGCCCACCCTGGCCGCCCTGGCCCCGGTGCTGCTGCCCCTGGTGACGGTGGTGCGGCCCATCACGGGGAGCCTCGCTTTTGTGGTGCGGCAGGCCCTGCGGCTCTTCCACATCGACCCGGACCTGGAGCGGGAGGAGGTCTCCGAGGAGGAGATCCGCCTGATGATGGACCTGGGCGAGGAGCGGGGCGCCATCGACGCCGGGGAAAAAGAGATGATCGAGAACGTCTTTGACTTCAAGGACCTGACCGCCGGGGATGTGATGGTACACCGCACGGATATGGTGATGCTGTGGGTGGGGGCCCAGGACGATGAGATCCTGCGCACCATTGAGGAAACGGGACTCTCCCGCTTCCCGGTGTACGACAAGGACGCCGACGACGTCATCGGCATCCTCTCCACCCGCACCTACTTCCTCAACGCCCGGCGGGAGGAGCCCCGCCCCCTGCGGGAGCTGCTGCGCACGCCCTATTTTATCCCCGAGTCGGTGACCGCGGTAAAGCTCTTCCGGGACATGCAGAGCATGAAGGTCCACATGGCCATCGTGGTGGACGAGTACGGCGGTACGGCAGGTCTGGTGACCATGGAGGACCTGCTGGAGGAGATCGTGGGCAATATCTATGACGAATTTGACCCCCAGGACGAGCAGGAGATCATCCGTCTGGGGGAGAACCAGTGGCGGGTGGCCGGCTCGGCGGAGCTGGAGGAGCTGGCCGAGGCGCTGGAGATCGACTTCCCCGACGACGAGGAGGCCGAGACCCTGGGTGGCTTGGTCTTTGCCCAGCTCTCGGTGATCCCGGAGGACGGCAGCCGCCCGCTGGTGGAAGTCTACGGCCTGCGCATTCAGGTGGAGTCCCTGCGGGAGCGCCGGGTGGAGTGGGCCCTGGTGTCCCGCCTGCCCCGGCCGGACGCCGAGGACGAAGAACGTACGTAAGACAGAAACCGAGCCCCGGGCCAGATGGCCCGGGGCTCGGTGGTTTTTGGGGAAGACCTCAGCGGTCCCACTTGTCGATGAGGGCTTTGAGCTGGTCGGCGAACTTGGCCAGGTCCTTGTTGGCGCCGCCCCGGTTGTGGGCGATGACCTCCAGCAGCCGCCGGCCGTTCTCCTCCAGGCGCTTGTAGGCCGGGGAGGCCGAGTCGGCCACCCGGGTGGGCTTGGACTCCAGCACGATGCCGGGGGCCACGATGCGCCCGGCCAGCAGGTCGTAGACCTCCTCATAGTTGGCCGAGTGGGCGGAGAAGCCCCGCTCCCGCAGGGTCTGGGCGTAGATCTCGGTGACCTCCTTCTCGCCGTGGACCACAAAGACCTCCTTGGGCTTGGAGGTGAAGGCGCTGATCCACCGCAGCAGGCCGTCCCGGTCGGCGTGGGAGGAGAGGCCGTGGAAGTTGACGATGCGGGCCTGGACGGCGATCTCCTCGCCGAAGAGCTTGACCGATTTCACCCCGTCCAGCAGCCGCCGGCCCAAAGTGCCCTCGCCCTGGTAGCCCACAAAGACCACGGTACACTCCTTCCGCCACAGGTTGTGCTTCAGGTGGTGGCGGATGCGTCCGGCGTCACACATGCCGGAGGCGGAGATGATGACCTTGGGGGAGGGGTCCAGGTTCAGGTTTTTGGACTCCTCGCTGGTCTCGGTGATGTTGAGGCCGGGGAAGCGGAACAGGGCGCCGCCCTTCAGCGCCTCGATGGCCTCCTCGTCCAGGTAGCCGTGCAGGTCCCCGGAGAAGATGCGGGTGGCCTCGCCCGCCAGGGGGGAGTCCACATAGACCTGGAAGTTGGGCACCGAGCGGACCATGCCCTCCTCCTTCATCTCCCGCATGAAGTACAAAAGCTCCTGGGTGCGCCCCACGGCGAAGGAGGGGATCACCACGTTGCCGCCCTGGCCCAGCGTCTCGTCGATGATGGCGGCCAGGTCTGCGGTGTAGTCCGGGGCCTCGCTCACATCGTGGTTCCGGTCGCCGTAGGTGGACTCGGTGAGGACGTAATCGGCCTCCTGGATGTACTGGGGGTCCCGGATGATGGGCTGGTCCCGGTTGCCGATGTCGCCGGAAAAGACGATCTTCCGGGTCTCGTCCCCCTCGGTGAGCCACACCTCCGCGCTGGCCGAGCCCAGCAGGTGGCCCGCGTCGGTGAAGCGCACCTTCACCCCCGGCTCGATCTCCAGGATGTCGCCGTACTCGCAGGTGACCAGGTGCTTCACCGCCTCCTCGGCGTCCGCCACGGTGTACAGGGGCTCCACCGGCTCCCGGCCGGCGCGCTTGCCCTTCTGGTTCTGCCACTGGGCGTCGCTCTCCTGGATGTGGGCGGAGTCCCGCAGCATGATGGACAGGAGCTGTCCCGTCAGGCGGGTGCAGTAGATGTTGCCCTCAAACCCCTGCTTGACCAGCAGGGGGATGCGGCCGGAGTGGTCGATGTGGGCGTGGGTGACGATGACGGCGTCGATGTACCCGGCGTTGAAGTCCAGTTCCCGGTTGTCCCGCTCATCCCGGCCCTGCTGGAGTCCGCAGTCCACCAGGATCTTCTTGCCGTTGCACTCCATGCAGTGGCAACTGCCGGTGACGGCCTTGGCCGCTCCGAAAAAGGTCAGCCTCATAGGGCACCTCCTTGTCTATTTTATACAAGGCCATTGTACTTCCTTCCCGTTGGATTGTCAATTCTCCCCGCGGACGGCCTCCTCCAGCCTCCGGGTGAGGGCCCGGTAGGAGGGGCAGGAGACCCGCCGCCCCACGGCCCGGGAGAGGGCCTCGTTCCACGCCCAGAGGGGGTAGCGCTCCAGCTCCACCACCGTCAGGAGGGTGTAGAGCCACAGGGGCTCGGCCCGGCCCCCCAGCCGCTCCAGCCGCGCCAGCACCGGATTCTCCAACGCCATCACCTCGGGGCATCCTATGCCGCCGGCCGCTTTATTGATAAAATCAATATTTGGGCGAACTATATCGAAAAATACGAATTGAATTCGAAAATTACAAATTGACAGCCCTTCTGTGAGATTTTTATAATAGAAAGGCCGGACCGGCGAAGCCGGTCCGGCGC
>NZ_NFGZ01000014.1 GCF_002159175.1 Flavonifractor sp. An92
TGATACACTTCACTGTAACGGATGAGCGCCTGCTCGAAGAGGGCCATGGGGGCCCGCAGGCAGCCCGCGCCCACCTGGCCCACGCCGGGCTCCTTGTGGGCAACGCCGGTATGGCAGACGGGGGCGATGTTGGTCTCCAGCACCTTCAGAATGTCGATGCCGGTGGGGATGCCCCGGAACTCCAGCGCCGGGATGGTGAACTCCGGGTTCTCCCGGGTCACGATCTCGTACATCTCCAGGTTCCGCTTGGCCGCGTCCTTGGCCGTGCCGCCCACGAACTGCACCACCGACGGGGAGGCTGCTGCGGCAAAGCCGCCGAAGCCCATGGTCTCGGTGATGGTGCTGTCGCCGATGTCGGGATTGGCGTCCTTCTCGCTGTACCCGGGCAGGTACAAGGCATCCACCCGGGGCGCGGGAGCGGTGAACCACTCGCCGGGCAGGCCGCTGATGCGGATGCCGAAGTCGGTGCCGTTGCGGGCCATGGCGGTCACCACCGTGCTGCCCTTCACCCCGTCGCCCGCGTCCGCCATGGATTTGAGCGCCGGCATGGCCAGGTTGAGGAAGGTGTAGTCGTTCTGGCCCACGAACTCCAGCACCCGCTTGGCGTCCTTCTCATTCACCGCGTCGAAGATGGCCGGCGCGATGCGGTTAGCAAAGAGCGCGGAGGAGGCTTTGTAGCGGTTGTGCAGGTCGTCGCCCATGTGCAGCGCCTCGCTGAGGATGGGTTTGATCCGCAGCTCGCCCATGGCCTTGATGACCGCCTGCAGCGCCGGGCCCAGCACCTCGTTCATCCACACCAGGCGCTCATGGACCTCCGGGCCCAGGCCACCGTAGCGCAGCACCTTGCCGCGGCCCTCGTTCAGGTTGCAGTAGGCGTCGTTGCCGTGCTTCCGGTTGTGGATGACAAAGACCGGCATGCTGGGGCTGGTGACGCCCGCCATGGGGCCCACCGCGCTGTGGTTATGGCAGGGGGCGAAGTGGATCTCCCCCGAAGCGGCCAGCTCGTAGGCTTCCGCCTCGGTCCGGGCACGGCCCTCCAGCATCAGAGCCCCCGCGATGGCGCCCTTCATAGGGCCGCACATCCGCTCCCAGGTGATGGGAGGACCGGCGTGCAGGATGGTGTCCTTGGTCATCCCCGGGATGACCTCGATGGCCGGGCGCACGTCCACCCAGACCGGGTCCGCCTCCAGCATGGTGTGCACCGCCTGCTGGTTGGCTTGGTTGATGGCTTCGATGTTCATCGTCTGTTCCCTCTTTTCCTGATAAGATCCGGTGTCAGCTTTTGTCGTGCAAACTACCCTAATATATCAGCAAAATTCATGCCAACTTTGGGCGGTTTTTCACGGGGACAATCCGGCCTTTTTTCCGGGGCATTCAGGAAGGCGATGAAATTGGTCATCATGGACGATGAAAAAGGGAGCGCCCAATGAAATTATTCATCGGGCGCTGTCACGTGCAGGCGTTTCATTTTCTTGACTACGGTGGACTGGTCCAGTTTCAGGGCCTCTCCCACCTTGCGTGTGGTCTTGTAGCGCCGCAGTGCCTGGGTCAGGATACGCCGTTCATACGCTTCCACGGCCTGTTTCAGAGAGACGATCTGGTCCAACTCGTCGGGCGCGGCCTCTGTGGGGGAATTGGGGGCCGGCTCAGAGTCCTCACTGCTGAACAGCTCCAGAAGGCGGATCTGGGAAGCGTCGATGAATTCATAGGGTGAGGTCACGATCAGCCGCTCCACCGTGTGTTCCAGCTCCCGGATGTTGCCGGAGAAATGGAAGTGGCTCAATACCGCATAGCCGGATTCGGTGAGCTGCTTTTTGGTGCCGTATTTCTGGTTGAATTTTTCAAAAAAGAGGTTGGTCAGATAGGGAATGTCCTCCCGCCGCTCCCGCAGAGGGGGGATGGTGATGGGGACCACACTGAGCCGGTAGTACAGATCTTCCCGGAATTTGCCGTCCTGGATGAGTTTTTTCAGATCCTTGTTGGTGGCGGCCACGATGCGCGCCTGGATGCGGATGGGCTGGCTGCCGCCGATGCGCAGCACCTCGTAGTGGTCCAGCACATGGAGCAGCTTCACCTGGAGCTCCAGGTGCATGTCCCCGATCTCGTCCAGGAAAATGGTCCCGTTCTTGGCCAGTTCGAACAAGCCCTTTTTTCCGCCGCGCTTGGCGCCGGTGAAAGCGCCCTCCTCATAGCCGAAGAGCTCCGACTCCAGCAGCTCCTTCGGGATTGCGCCGCAGTTGATGGTCACGAAGGGAGCGTCCTTGCGGGGGCTGAGCTCGTGGATCAGCTTGGCAAAATAGCTCTTGCCCACGCCGGTCTCTCCCAGCAAAAGGACCGTGACGGTGGAGTTGGCCACGTGCTTGATGAGCTCCATCAGGCGCTGGACCGCAGGGCTTTGGCAGGCCACTTTGGAGTCGTGGATGGCCTGGCGGCGCCAGAGCTCGTTGCGGCACCAGTCCAGCTCACTTTGCAGGTTTTTGACCTCGGCGTTCAGAGACTCCTCCTCCGTGATGTCCTTGGAGAAGCTGATGATCTTGGAGAGCTTGCCCTGGTCGTCAAAAATGGGGTGGGAGGTGACGAAGAGGGTCTTTCCGGAGGCGGTCCGCTGGACCATCGTACTTTTGGAGCCGGTCTGTACCACTTTGGCGGTGATCGACTGGTCAAAGATGCCGTTGCGCTCCAGATCTTCAGAGCCCATGCCGATCAGCTCCTGCTCAGGGATGCCGAAATAGCGCTCACAGGATTTGCTGGCCGCGGTGAGGATGCCCTTGCCGTCGGCTATGGTGATCATGTCGTAGCTGAGATCCAGAATCAGCTGCAGTTCCTTCTCATATTCACTCAAATAGTTCTGCTTCATGGTATGCTCCTTTATACAAAACCATCGATGATGAGCGGCTTTTTATTCCATATTACCCGATTAGCCAAGGCTTTGTCAAACCCCGGGATAATATTGGAAAAAACATTGAAATATGTGTAAATACGTGGGAAATGTTTGAAAAATAGAGCGGAATGAGCGGTGATGTAACAATCGCGGAAAATAGGTTCGCTTTTTAGAAAAAAACCGGTCGGTCGGCCGGGAAACTCTGTGCAGCTGCCCACTCCGGCGTTATAGAAATAGCTTGAAATAGGAACAGGCCGCCCGGCACAGCCTCACAAGGCTGTGCCGGGCGGCCTGCGTGGGACGCCGTGGGATCATGGGTCCGGAGCCTTCGGGATCGTGGCCCGGAGGGGCAGCTCCAGCACGAAACGGCTCCCGCCGTTGGGGCCGGGCTCGGCGCGGACCGAACCGCCGTGGAACTGCGCAATGGCCCGCACCAGGGCCAGGCCCAGTCCGGTACCGCCCTGCCGGCGGGAGCGGGCGCGGTCCACCCGGAAGAAGGGCTCAAAGATCTGCTGGCGGCATTCCTCCGGGATGCCGGGCCCCTGGTCGGTCACCTGGATTTGGATAAGCCCGCCGGTCTGCCGGGCCAATACCTCCACTGTGCCGCCGGTCGGGCTGTATTTGACCGCGTTTTCCACCAGATTGAACAGGGCCCGGTGGAGCAGCTGCCGGTTTCCACGCAATGTGCAGCCGGGCACATCCACCGCCACCGCTACCTGCCGCGGACCGGCCAGGGGGCGGACCTCGTCGGCGACGGACCGGAGGAGTTCCACCACCACCGGCTCCTGCCGCGGGGCGTCCTCCAGATTGGTCAGGTCCAGCAGGTCCCCCACCAGGGAGGAGAGCCGGTCCACCTCGCCCTCCAGAATTCCAACAAGCTCTGCCGTCTCCGGCGGCGGAGCGTGCACTTTCTTCCGGTACAGGCCGAGGCGGGTCTTCATGATGGCCAGTGGGGTGCGGAATTCGTGGGCCGCGTTGTGGGAGAAGTTTTTCTGCATCACAAAGACCTGATTCAGCCGTTCGGACATCTGGTTGAAGGAACAGGCCAGCTCCCACACCTCGTCGCCGTGGTTGGGGATGTCCACCGGCCGGTCCAGATCGTCGGCCGTTCGCTTCCGGATCTGGCGGGTCAGCTCGTGCAGCGGGGCCAGAGCCTTCCCCACACCCCAGTAGATAAGGACGCTGCCCGCCACCACGATGGCGGCCATGGCCAGCAGGCTCTGGATGTGAAAGGACTGCCGGGCCTGCACGGCGGGCTGGCTCAGCTCCAGGTCGGTCATGGGGAGAGCCGGGGACGGCTCCGCCTCCATGTCCTGGGCGGGAAAGACCGGCGTGGCCTGGATGGCATCGGCCAGGTGCATGGCGGAAAAGTTGTTGGTCAGGGTGAGCAGCAGACAGCACAGGGCCAGGAGGGCTGTGCACACCAGCGTGACGCGCAGGCGCAGGGAACCACGTATTTTCATGGCGTCTCCTCCCGGATCAGGCGGTAGCCCCGGCCCACCTTGGTCTCGATGGGGTCCTCGCTCAGCCGTTCCCGCAGCTTCTTGCGCAGGGAGGAGACATGGGTGCGGATGGCGTTGCTGAAGGGGTTGGCCTCCGCGTCCCAGATGTGTTCTACCAGCTCCTCCTGGCTGACCTAGCGTCCCGGGTGGAGCATCAGGTGCTCCAGAATGGCAAACTCCTTGGGGGTGAGGGAGAGGGGGCCGCCGGGGGCGGAGATCTCCCGGGCGGTGGTGTCCAGTGTGAGGGCCCCCACCTGCACCCGGGTATCCTGCTGGATAAAGGAGCGGCGCAGCAGGGTGCGCACCCGGGCCTCCAGCTCCTCCAGGGCAAAGGGCTTGGTCAGGTAGTCGTCGGCCCCCAGGTCCAGCCCGGTCACCTTGTCCGAGAGCTGGGCCCGGGCGGAGAGAATCAGCACCCGGGTCTCCGGCCGCTCCGCCCGGATGTGCCGGAGAAGCTCCAGACCGTCCATACCGGGCAGGTTCAGGTCCAGGATGACCAGGTCATAGGGCTCCACAAACAGCCGCTCCCAGGCCTCCGCTCCGTCATAGCACCGGTCCACGGTGTATTTCTCCAGCTCCAGATCCTCCGCGATGCCGTCGCACAGCAGGCGCTCGTCCTCCACCACCAGCAGCTTCATTCCATCCGCCCCTTTCCGTTTTTCCCATTATAGCACGGCGCCGTCAAGATTCCATCAAGAGCGCCTTGACAGAAACTTGACATCCGGTGTGCTAGGATACCTCCCGTCAACATCAGCCGCTGCGGCGGCAAGGAGGTTTTTGTATGAAGGATATCATCAGACGCCGGTTGGCCGCCCTGGGCCTGGCTGGCGTAGTCGCGCTGTCCCTGGCTGCCTGCGGAAACAAGAAGCCCAGCCTGGAAGAGGTGGAGCAGGCCATTCAGGAGGGCACCCTCACGGTGGAGGATGCGCTGGACAAGGGCTGGGTGGACCAGGAGTGGGTGGACTCCTATGTGGAGGCCAACAGCGTCCCCGCCGCCGACAAGACGGAGGCCGGCGCGGTGGGGGAATTCACCACGCAGACCCTCTCCGGGGAAGCATTTACCCGGGACCAGCTGAGCCCGGTCACCTTTTTGGCCTTTGTCGATCCGGAGAATGGGGAGGCGGAGGCATTCTACCAGACCCTGAAGGACGCCTGGGAGGGAGTACAGGAGGCCGGCGCGGGCGTGGTGCTGTGCATCAAGGGGGAGAGCGGCAGGGACCGCTTTGCTGATTCTCCGTTCCCGGTGATCGTCTATAACGACTCCCTGCGGGAGGCGCTGGGCAACAACCAGAGCATGGTAGAGGAGCTGGCGAACACCGGAGCCTGGTATGTCAACGGCGCCATCTTCTCGGCCTGGAGCTCCTCGCTGGAGGTGGAGGACTTCATCTCCTCGGCCCAAAGCTTTGTGCAGATAGGGGCGGAAAAAGACGACACCCCCTCCGGCGGCGGCATGACCGACGCCAGCACGTCCGGTTCAGGCGGCGCGCTGATTTCGGGCGGCGGGAACTCCATGACCGTCGGTCAGGGGGCCGTTTCGAGCAGCGGCGCGGCGGCACCGGTGGGCTGAGATGCGGAAAACGACCATAGTAGCACTGTGCGCCGCGCTGGCGATGATGGGGATCGGCCTGTGGCGCGGTGAGGCGGCGGTGATCCTGAGCAAGGGGACCCGCCTCTGTCTGGAGTGTGTGGGCATTGGATAGAAACAAGCACCGCTGGAAGATCCAGCTGGGGGCCACGCTGGCCTCCAACCCGGTCCTGCTGAACCTGCTGCGGGGCAAGATCGTGCGGGGAAAGTCCAAGCTGCTCTGCGTCCCGGGGCTGAACTGCTACTCCTGTCCGGCCGCTGCGGGCTCCTGCCCCATCGGCGCCATCCAGGCGGTGATCGGCTCCTCCAAATTCCACTTCGCCTATCTGGCGGTGGGACTGCTGCTGTGCATCGGCGTGCTGCTGGGGCGGGTGGTCTGCGGGTTCCTCTGCCCCTTCGGCTGGTTCCAGGAGCTGCTCCACAGGCTCCCGGGCAAAAAGCGCAGCACCCGGCCCCTGCGCGTCCTGACCTATCTGAAGTACGGCGTCCTGCTGCTCTTCGTCCTGGTCCTGCCCATGACGGTGGTGAACGAGGTGGGGATGGGTGACCCCTTTTTCTGCAAATATCTCTGCCCCGCCGGTATTCTGGAGGGCGGCATCCCGCTGGCGCTGGCCGATCCCGGCATCCGGGCCAGCCTGGGCGTGCTGTTCACCTGGAAGAGCTGCATCCTGCTGGGAGTGGTGGTGCTGGCGGTGTTCTTTTACCGGCCGTTCTGCAAGTGGCTCTGTCCGCTGGGGGCGCTGTACGGCCTGTGCAACCCCATCTCGGTCTACCGCCTGCAGGTGGACCCGGCGCGGTGTACGGGCTGCGGCGCGTGCGGAAGGGTCTGCCGGATGGATGTGGATGTGTTCCGCACCCCCAATCACCCCGAGTGCATCCGGTGCGGCGACTGCGCGGCCGCCTGCCCCACCCGGGCCATCACCAGGACCTTTTCCCTGAAAAAAACCACTGAGATCCAAAAGGAGACGACCTTATGAAACAAAGCCTTTGCATCCTGCTGGCCGGTGTGCTGGCGGCGTCCCTGACCGGCTGCGGCTCCGGCGGGACGGACCAACTGGTCTCCAAAACGCCGTTCCCGGACTTTGAAGAGGTGGATATCGTGCTGGGCGAGACGGTGTCCGACGACCTGTTCGGGGAGTATGACGCCACCATTGTGAACTTCTGGAACAACGGCTGTGGAACCTGCGTCGAGGAGATGCCCGAACTGGAGGAGCTGTACCACGCCTTCCAGGAGCGGAACATAAACCTGATCGGTGTGGGCACGGATTCCGGCGAGGGGGAGGAGCAGCTGGCCACGGCCCGGGACATTCTGCGGGAGAAGGGCGTGACCTACTGCAATCTCTCCCCGGACCCGGAGGGGACCTTTTATCAGGAGTTCGTGGCAGACCTCACCACCTACCCCACCACCTATGTGGTGGACAGCCAGGGGAATATCATCGGCGCGCCCATTGTGGGCAATGTGAAAAAACAGCTGGACACGGTGGAGGAGCGCCTGGCGCTGATTTTGGAAGAAAACAAAAGCGAATGACGCGGCACGCAGCCGGGGACGGGATCGTCTCCGGCTGCGTGTTTTTTCTGGCCGGCTGCGGGGATCTTCTGCTTGCATTGCGGAACCAAATAGGCTATTATGATGATATGAAACGGGTTTCAAATGCGTTCTCTGCACAATGAGAGGTGAGTTGTGTGTCCAGCATCCGAGAAGTGGCCCGCCTGGCCGGGGTCTCGCCCGCCACCGTCTCCCGCGTCATCAACGGCACCGCCCGGGTGGCCCCGGAAAAGCAGGCCCAGGTCCTGAAGGCCATCGCCGAGACCGAGTTCATCCCCAACGAAGTGGCCCGCTCCCTGTTCAAGAAATCCTCCAGAACCATCGGCCTCATCCTCCCCAGCATCCGCAATCCCTTCTTTACCCAGCTGGCCGGCGCGGTGGACGAGGCGGCCAAGGCAAACGGCCACTATGTGCTGCTCTGCAACGTGGGGGGTGACCTGGAGGAGGAGCGGGCGGCGCTGCGGATGCTCACCGCCATGAACGCCGACGGGGTGCTCATCGCCTCCACCCACGAGGCCATCCAGGCCGAGCTCAGCCAGTGCGACAGGCCGGTGGTGGCGGTGGACTCTCTCTTTGACACCCTGGACATCAACGGCTACGTCTACTGCGATTACTACCGGGGCGGCTGGCTGGCCGCCCAGCATCTGTGGGAGTGCGGCTGCCAGAACCTGGTGTGCATCCGCGGTCCCCAGGATATTTTCAGCGCCCGGGCCCGCTACCGGGGTTATCGGGACTTCTGCCGGGCCTATGGCATCCCGCAGCAGACCATGGACTGCGACTATGATTTCGACGCCGGTATGGCCATGACCGAGGAGCTGCTGCGCACCTACCCCGCTGTGGACGGCATCGTGGCCTGCAACGACATCGTGGCCATTTCCATCTATAAGATCCTCCACAAGCGCAGCATCGCCGTGCCCGACCAGATCCAGCTGATCGGGTTTGATGATATTGCTCTGTCCAGCCTGATCTCCCCGGAGCTGACCACCATCCGCCAGCCCATCCGGGAGATGGCGGTCAAAGCCGTCGAGCTGATCCTGGGCCGGAAGGACGCGCCCAAGCGCGGGGAGCGCCATGTCTTTCCGGTCTCCCTGGTGGTGCGGGAGACCACACGGGACAGAGCACAGCAGCCACAGAGCGGAAGGAGTGTCACACCATGAAAGTATTGAACATCGGCTCCATGAACCTGGACCACGTGTACCAGGTGGACCACATCGTCCAGCCCGGCGAGACCGAGTCCACCGGCAGCCTCGCCCTCTTCCTGGGCGGCAAGGGCATGAACCAGTCGGTGGCTCTGGCCAAGGCGGGGGTGGAGGTGTACCAGGGCGGCATGCTGGGCCCCGACGGGCAGCCCTTCCTGGACGCCTGCCGGGAGTACGGAGTGGACAGCCGGTATATCCGCACCGTCTCCGAACCCACCGGCCACACCATCATCCAGATCGACCGCCACGCCCAGAACTGCATCCTCCTCTACGGCGGGGCCAACCAGTGTCTCACCGAGGAGTATGTGGACGAGGTGCTGTCCCATTTCGCGCCGGAGGACATCCTCCTGCTCCAGAACGAGGTGAACCTCCTGCCCTACCTGGTGGATCGGGCCTGTGAGAAGGGCATGACCATCGCCCTGAATCCCTCGCCCTTTGACGAGAAGCTCCGGGCAGTGGACCTGTCCAAGGTCTCCATCTTCCTCCTCAACGAGGTGGAGGGCGGCCAGATCACCGGCCTCACCCAGCCGGAGGAGATCCTGGCGGCCATGGTGGAGCGTTTCCCCGACACCCAGATTGTCCTCACCCTGGGGAAGGACGGGGCCCTGTACGCTCACGGCGCTGAGCGCCACTTCCAGCCCATCTTCCCGGTGCAGGCGGTGGACACCACCGCCGCCGGGGACACCTTCACCGGCTATTTCCTGGCGGGTCTGACCGAGGGCCTCCCCATCCCCGAGGTCCTCCGCCGCAGCGCCAAGGCCTCCGCCATTGCCGTCACCCGGCCCGGCGCGGTGCCCTCCATCCCCCAGCGGGACGAGGTGCTCCGGGCGCTGGAGCAGGCGTGAGACGGAGCACGATGTATCGAACATAAACCCGACAGCCCCGGTCCAGAAGGACCGGGGCTGTATATTTTGACAGAGGCGGATGGCGGAGGCAGGGCGGGTGTACAAAGCAACGTATTATGCAAGGGAAAAAGCGGCAGCTTGATGGAATATTACCACGCGCAATGGGTGCAGGGCGGGAGCCCGGATATCCGGCGCATAAAGATAAGCACAATTGGACGGGGAAAGGGGATGATTTCTCTCAAATTTGATGAAACCAGAAATCCTGGATATTGATATGGCGGGTTTTCAAATGGAATGAATGGACTGGCATGGCGGACGGGGGCAGCATAGAGGTTACAAAAACATATTGATTTGAACAAGATTAACTGATAAAATTACCGCTGCGATCGAGAAGAGAACAAAGAAGAGGAGAAGTGAGCCATGAACCAGACATACAAGCGCATCACCAGCGTGTTCCTGACCTGCGCCATGTTCCTCACACTGCTGCCCGCCGGGGCACTGGCCGCAGAGGGGGAGACGGAAGAGACCACCTCCGCGCTGGAGATCACAGAGGACATCATCCCCGACAGCGAGGCCGGGGCGGAGCAGGAGGTCAGCGGTACCGCTCGGTTCGCCGGCGGCGACGGCAGCCAGGAGGACCCCTATCGGATCAGCACGCTGGAGCAGCTGAAGGCCTTCCGGGACAGCGTCAACGGCGGCGAGTCCTACCAGAAGCAATACATCCGGCTGACCGCCGACCTGGACCTGGGGTACGAGGAGTGGGAGCCCATCGGCGGCGCAGGTACCGGAAACCGCTTTGCCGGCATCTTTGACGGCGATGGGCATACCATCTCCAATCTGAAGATCACCCGCGGGCTGGAGAATACGGCGGCCAACAACAACGTGGGCCTGTTCGGGGCATGTGCGAGCCCCGCCACACTGCAGAATATGATGCTGGAGAATGTAGACGTTCAGGGGTCCCTCTGCGTGGGCGCTGTCCTGGGCGACTCCCAGACCAGCAGCTCCACCATTTCCAATGTCCATGTGACCGGCAGCGTCAGGGTCCGCGGCTGGTGGTATGTCGGCGGCATCCTGGGGAAGGGCTATGGCACGGTGACCGGCTGCTCCGTAGAGGGCGACGGCACCGATACCTCCTACGTAAAAATCACCGGCGGCTATGCGGGCGGTATCGTAGGCTTCATGGGCGAGGGCAATTGTGTGACTGCCGACTGCTCTGTAAAGCACCTCACCGTGGAAGGCCTGTACAATGGCATTGGCGGCATCAACGGCATCTTGCACTATGGCAATACCATTCGTGACTGCACGGCGGAAGATGTGGTCGTGTGGCAGACCACAGACCCGGATGCCGAGGAGGACCGCATTTACTGCGGCGCCTTTGCCGGGACCTACCTTGCCAGCGGGGGAGCGCCCACCCTCCGCAATTGTACCTTTACCGGTGGGCTCTACTGCGGCCCGGAGAAAACCGATATTTTGGAGCCCACCCGCTATGTGGGCAGCCTGTGGTACGGCGCGGAGCCCCCTGCGGATGTGAACATTGAAAACTGCACCATCCACATGCGCCCGGTGGCCCAGGTGGGAGGCCAGACCTATTCCACGCTGGCCGAGGCCATCGCGGCGGCGCAGAGCGGCGATACCGTCAAGCTGCTCTCGGATGTGACCATCCAGGAGGCGGTCTCCTTTGACGGGAGTTCCTACGCCCTGGCCATTGAGACATCGCTGACCATCGACGGCTCGTCCGAAGGGGGCGAAAACCATACCATTGCGATGAGCACGCCGCGGGGCATCGCGGTGAAGGGCGGGGACTCCAATGTGGCGGTCACCTTCCGGAACCTCAACCTGGAGCAGACCTCCGGCCGCAGCTGCATCGAGACCCGGGGCGGCGTGGGCAGCCTGATCCTGGACGGCGCTGTGCTGAGCGCGGAGAACAGCCAGGGGAACGCCCAGGTCCTGACCATCGGCGGAAACCAGAGTGAGCCCGCTCGGGTCAGCATCACGAACACCACCATCACCTCCAACCGGGCCGGTTATGGCGTGGTCGTGTTCAACCCCATCGACCTGGAGATCCGGAATTCGGTGCTGACGGGCTGGGGAGCGCTGTACTTCAAAGGTCCGTCGTCCTCCGCCGGTTCCAGGGGTTCCAACGTGACGGTGACCGGGAACAGCGTTCTGAACAGCCGGAATGAAAACGGCGCGGGGGACAATCAGTTCGGCGCCATCGTGTTTGAAGACGACAATGTCTCGGTGACCATCGAGAATGCCGCCATCCACGTCTCCTCCGCGGCTCCCAATGAGCAGCAAGCGGCGGTCAGCTTCGGCTGGTATTACGGGGCAGAGTCCGAAGAGGACCGCCCCGTGGCGGGCAATCAGGTGTACTTCCGCGGCGGGGCGGAGGTGACTCTCGCCGGTGACCGGGCGGTGTTCACCGGTGAAACGGGAGAGAACGGTATCACCATCACCGGCGGCACCTACAGCTTTGACCCCAGCGCCTATGTGCCCGAAGGCTATGTGGTGAGCGGCAGCGGGCCGTACACCGTCAGCAAAAAGACCGCAGGGGGGAGCGGCGGAAACAGCGGCTCCACCTCCGGCGGGGGCTCGTCCACCGGCGACAAGACCGAGACGGTGACCCACCCCGACGGCTCCACCACCACCACCGTGACCCGCCCCAACGGCACGGTCACCGAGACGACCAACCGTACCGACGGCTCCACCCAGGTGGTGCATACCCAGCCGGACGGCACCGTCACCACCACCAGCACCGACACGGACGGCAATAAAACCGAGACGGTGGCCAAGCCGGACGGCTCTTCCGTCACCAAGGTGGAGCAGGGCGATGGCTCTGCCTCCACCACCACGGTCACCCAGACCGGCCGGGTGGAGAGTGAGGTGCAGCTCTCCCAGAGCGCGGTGGACACCTCGGAAAACGGCACCGTGACCCTGCCCATCCCCGCCGTGTCCGCCGGGGAGGAGCGCTCCGAAGCGCCCACGGTGACGGTGACCCTGCCCGCCGACACCACCGCGCGGGTGGAGGTGCCGGTGGAGAGCGTGACCCCCGGCACGGTGGCCATTCTGGTGAAGCCCGACGGCACCGAGGAGGTGCTCAAGGCCAGCCTGACCACCGAGAACGGCGTGGCGGTGACGCTGTCCGGCGGGGAGACCATCAAGATCGTGGACAACAGCAAATCCTTTGACGATGTGGAGGAGGCCCACTGGGGCGCCGACGCCATTGATTACGCCAGCAGCCGGGAGCTCCTGGCAGGCACCGGCGCCAACACCTTCTCCCCCGAAGGCGAGATGACCCGCGCCATGGTGGTCACGGTGCTGGCCCGCTATGAGGGCGTGGATACCTCCACCGGCGAGAACTGGTATGACGCGGGACTTCAGTGGGCGGTGGAGAACGGCGTCTCCGACGGCACCAGCCTCCACGATGCGGTGAGCCGGGAACAGCTGGCCGCCATGCTGTGGCGCTATGCCGGCAGCCCCACCCCTGCGGGCGGGACCGAGGCCTTTGTGGACAGCGGCTGCGTCAGCCCCTGGGCCACCCAGGCCATGGCTTGGGCGGTGGAGAACGGCATCATCCGCGGCGTGGGCAATGACACCCTGGACCCCCAGGGCAGCGCCTCTCGCGCCCAGGTGGCCCGGATCCTGATGAACTTCGCCCAGCTGGGGCTCAACTGAATAGAAATGCGCACCGGCGTTCCGCTCTCCAAAGAGAGTGGAACGCCGGTGCTTTTGCGGTGAGAGGAAAGGAGAGAAAGAAAGGGATCAGAAGGTAAAGCCCAAATAATCCTCCGCCAGGCCCAGAATGGTGAGCATGCCGGTGGGGATACAGGCGTTGTCGCAGTAGAAGGTGGAGGAGTGCGCCGAGCCGTAGGGGCCGCCGGGGGTGCGCACACCCAGGCGGACGAAGATGCCGGGCTTCTTCTCCTTGATGTAGGCGAAGTCCTCGCCGCCCATGGCGGCATAGGGCATGATCTTGGTGTTCTCCTCACCCAGGACCTTCTTGCCCACCCGGAGGGCCCGGTCCACCCACTCATCCTCGCAGATGAAGGGGGGCACGCCCCGGATGTAGTCCACCTCGGCGGTGCAGCGGTAGGCCTCGGCCACGGAGGCGGCGACCCGCTTGACGCTCTCCTCCATGCGGTCCCGGTCGGCGGGGTTCAGGGTGCGCACCGTGCCGCTGAGCTCCACAGAGTCGGGCATGGTGTTGTGGGCCTGGCCGCCGTGGATGGTGCAGATGGAGATGACCACGGAGTTGGCGGGGTTGGTCTCCCGGGAGACCAGGGTCTGCAGGCCCATGACGATGGCGGAGGCCGCCACCACCGGGTCCCGCAGGGTGTGGCAGTGGGCGGCGTGGCCGCCCTTGCCGTTGACCTTGATGTGGATCTCGTCGGCGCTGGCCAGGATGGCGCCGTAGCGCACACCGATGGTGCCCGCATCCAGCTCGGCGGAGATGTGGAGGGCGGCCACGGCGTCGATCTTGTCAAAGTCGATGTCGGGGTCGTTCAGGAAGAGCTTGGCGCCCTGGAGGGTCTCCTCGGCGGGCTGGATGAAGAAGTAGATGGAGCCGGAGAACAGGTCCTTGTGCTCGCTGAGGATCTTGGCCGCGCCCACGTTGATGACGCCGTGGACGTCGTGGCCGCAGGCGTGCATGACGCCGGGGACCTTGCTGCAGGGGGACATGGACGGGTCCTCCTGGATGGGGAGGGCGTCGATGTCGCCGCGGAACACGATGGTGGGGCCGTTGCCCGGCTTGGTGCCCCGGATCTCAAAGAACAGTCCGGTCTCGCCCACCCGCTTGAGCTGGTCGTACTTCACGTTCTTCCGGACGTAATCCTCCAGATAGGCGCAGGTTTCATACTCCTGCATGCTCAGCTCCGGATGCTCGTGGATGTGCACACGCATGGCGGTGATCTCCGGGGTGATCTCGGCCACGGCTTCTCGCATAGTTTTCATAGGATTCTCCTTTTTGAGGGTTCAGATGCCCAGCTCCTCGCCGACCAGCAGGACTTTGATGCGTCCGGCGGGGCGGCAGCGGCGGGTTATCACCAGAGAATTGCAGATACAGTCAGGGGCGTTGCAGTTCCGGCAGATGCCGGTGACCGAGCAGGCGGTCTTGCTGTCGCTTTTGATGAAGCGCATCATGTTGACCGGTCCGGCCACCGTGCGGATGCGCTCGATGCCCGCCTCCACATTCGGCACGACCTTGTTCATTCCGGCCACCACGATGACGCGCCTGGGCCCAAAGGTCAGGGCGGCCACCCGGTTGCCATTGCCGTCCATGTTGATGAGGCGGCCGTCCTCGCTGATGGCGTTGGAGCCGGTGAGGAACACATCGCACAGCAGGGCCTGGCGCATGCACTCCTGACGCGCTTCTTCGCTGGCGGCGGCGTCCCGGTCCAGGACGGGGTGGGTGGAGCGGACCGCGTCCAGCAGTCCGATCTGGGCCACCGAGAGGGACCCACCCCAGCCCACCAGCGCGCCCTGGGGGATCCAGGCCAGGCTCTGCTCCAGGGCCTCGGCCCGGGTGCGGACATAGCAGGCGTCAAAGCCGCGGCTGCACAGATTCTTGACCACAAGGGGGGCGTAGCGCTCGTTGCGCATCTCCAAGGGGGTCACAGTCATTCCTCCGATCATGGCCGGAAGGCCGGAGAGGGCGTCAAATGCCGCTCCAGCCCTCCGGCGATTGTCTGGATGAGCGGGAGGCTTAGAGGCCGGTCCAGCCCACCGCCTGGAGCACCATGGTGATGACCACGGCGGCGCCGATGTTGATCATCAGGAACTTGAAGGCCCATTTGATGTACTTGGGGAAGCTGACGCCGGCGATGGCCAGGCAGCCCATCATGGGACCGTTGAGGGGAGTGAGGAGGTTGCACAGGCCGTCGCCGAACTGGAAGGCCTGTACGGCCACCTGACGGGTGATGCCCACCAGGTCGGCCACGGGGACCATCAGAGGCATCATGACCGCCGCCTGGCCGGAGCCGGAGGGGATCACGATGTTGACCAGCGCGTTGACGATGACCATCAGGCCCGCGCCGGCCACGGCGCCCACCTTGTTCAGGGGCAGGCTCAGAGCGTACACGATGGTGTCCAGCACCTGGCCCTGGCTGAGGACGACGGCGATGGAGCTGGCAAGGCCGGTGATGAAGGAGGCGTAGATCATGGGCTTGCAGCCCTTGATGAAGCCGTTGGCGATCTCATTCATGCTGAAGCCGGAGACCGCGCCGGTGACGATCATCATACCGAAGAAGAAAGAGGCGATTTTCTGGGCGCTCCACTGATAGAGGATGGTGCAGGTCACGCAGAAGATGACGCCCACCAGGAACACGGCCACGGTGGCCATCTGGCGCTTGGTCATGGTCTGGTCCTTCTCCTCCGCGGGGGCATCGAAGGCGCTGGGGGCGGCGCCGTAGTTCAGGCTGCGGGTGGGGTCCTTGCGGATGCGGCGGTAGTAGAACATGGTGACCAGGTACAGATAGGCGATGTTGGCCACGCAGCACACCGCGCGCACGCCCGTGCCGGAGAAGATGGGCACCTCGGCCATGGTCTGGGCCACGCCCAGAATGCTGGGATTGGCAAAGCCCACGGAGAAGCCGCTCTGCAGGCCGTAGTAGATGATGAGGAAGGCCAGGAAGGCGTCGCCGCCCAGGGCCTTTGCCATGACGATACCGATGGGCATCAGGGCCACGCCGATGTTGGCGAAGGCGCCGGCGGCGTTGCCCAGGCCCAGGCCGAACATCAGGATGGCGATGGCCAGCATCTCCTTACCCTTGAGCTTGCGGGCCAGCCAGTGGAAAAAGGCGGACAGGGCGTGGCTCTCCTCCACCATGGCCACCGAGGCGCCGCAGAAGAAAATCAGGAAAATGGTGCCGGCGCTGTTGGAAAAGCCCTGATAGATGGCCTGGAGCATATCCCAGGGGGTCTGCCAGGCGGAGTCGGTGTAGTGGAAGCTGCCGGCGACGACCTCAGTGATGCCGTTCTCGGTCACGCGGTCAAAGGCGCCGGCCGGAATGATCCAGGTCAGGACCATGGCGACGCAGCACAGGATAAAGACCAGTGCGTAGACGTCCGGGAATTCGCGTTTCTTCTTCAGTGTTCCTCCCATGTTTCATACCTCCGGTTTTCTGATTGTGATGTGGGGGCTCTCGGAGCGGGCGCGGATTCAGGATTCCAGGGGGATCAGGAAAATGCGCACGCTGCGGAAGGCCTTCCCGTCCACCAGACCTCCGCCCATCACATGCCCGCCGGCGGTTGCCACACTGGCGTGGATGTGGATGAACAGAGGGCTGGTCTTGTCGGAATAGACGGCGGCCAGGGCGGGGTCCATGCGTTCCCGATTCATGATCTCGCCCGTGAAGCTGAGCAGCTCGGCCGCGTCGTGGCAGGGGGTGGAGAGGGTGCGCAGGGGAAGCTGGTTTTCAATGGGGGCGGTGAAGGCACAGTCGATCACAGAGCCGACCGCGCCGCAAAGATAGACGCTCTCCCATCCCTGCTGCTGAATATAGGCGGACAGAGTCTCCTTGATGCTCTGGCCGGATGAGACTGTGACTTCACAGACTCCCATATGGATCACCTATTTCTCTACTTTTTTCATGGCCTGACTGGCCGCGATCAGAATGGGGTCATACACCGGTGCCACCGGGGGGGCGTAGACCAGATCCAGCTCGTTGACCTGTTCCACCGTCATGCCGCAGGTGATGGCGGCCACGAACACGTTGACGCGGCCCGCCACCGACTCGCCGCCGATGGCCTGGGCGCCCAGCAGACGCCCGCTCTTCCGGTCCAGGACCAGGCAGATCCGGGTGTCGTGTCCGCCGGGGTAGTAGGACGCCCGGTCCCCCTTGGTCACCACCGAGGAGACGGCGTCATAGCCCGCCTCCAGCGCCTGCTGGAGGGAGAGGCCGGTGGCCGCGATGTACAGGTCAAAGACCTTGGTCACCATGGAGCCCAGCACGCCGGGGAAGGTGTCGTGCCCGCCGGCGGTGTTGGCTCCGGCGATGCGGCCCTGCTTGTTGGCGGTGGTGCCCAGCGGGACGTGACAGGGGCGGCCGGTGACCCGGTTCTTCATCTGCACGCAGTCGCCGCAGGCCCAGATGGCGGGATCGCTGGTGCGCATGCCGTCATCCACCACGATGCTGCCCTTGACGCCCAGCTCCAGGCCGGCCGCGGCGGCCAGCTCGCTGTTGGGGGTCACGCCGATGCTGAGCAGCACCAGGTCGGCGGGGGTCTCCGCGCCGTCGCCGGTGCGCACCGCCCGGACCGCGCCGTCCTCGGTGAGCAGCGCTTCCACGGCCGCGCCGGTGTGGACCTGCACGCCGTGGGACGTCAGCACGTTGAGCACCGCCGTGGAGAAGCTCTCGTCCAGGAAGGGGAGCAGCCGGGGCAGCATCTCGAACACGTGGACCTCCAGGCCCGACAGGGCCAGCTCCTCGGCCACCTCCAGCCCGATGAAGCCGCCGCCGATGATGGCCACCTGCTTCTTGCCCTGGGCGGTGACGGCCCGCTTCAGGCGGATGCCGTCCTCCACGGTGCGCAGGCAGTACACGCCCTGGGCGTCCACGCCGGGGATGTTGGGCCGGATGGGCCGGGCGCCGGTGGCGATGACCAGCTTGTCGTAGGGGTAGACCTGCTCGGTGTTCCGGTCCAGGTCCACCACGGTGACCTGACGGGCCTCCCGGTCGATCTTGGTCACCTCGTGGTGGATGTAGGTGGGGATGCCGCGCTGGTTGGTCACCTGGTCCACGGTCAGGCTCACCAGGTCCTCCGGCTCGTCGATGAGCCCGCCCACGAAATAGGGCAGGCCGCAGGCGCCGTAGCTGATGTAGCCCGAGCGCTCAAAGACCTGGATCTCCAGGGAGGGGTCCAGGCGCTTGGCCTTGGAGGCGGCGCTGAGACCGGCGGCGGTGCCGCCGATGACGATCATTTTTTCCGACATAGCGGTTCTCCCGTCCGCGCCTTAGCGCACGCCGTACTTGTCGATGACGCCCAGCTCGCCCATCAGCTTCTCCAGGTCGGCCAGACGCTGGCCGGTGTACTCCTCATAGGGCTTGCGCAGGTGGCCGCCGGGCAGGCCCAGGATGCGCAGGGCGGCCTTGATGACCACAGGGTTGGAGAAGGTGTAGAGCTGCTGGAGCAGGGGGAACCACTTGAAGTACTCGGTGCGGCACTCCTCCATGATCTCCATGCTGGTCCAGGGACGGGAGTACTTGGCGGCTTCCTCGGGGATGATGTTGCCGCCGATGTTGGCCGTGCCGGTGCCGCCCAGCGCCAGGGTGGGGACCACGATGGAGTAGTGGGGGTAGTCGCAGCACATGATCTTGACCTTGCCCTCGCACAGGCGCTGGACCTGGACCAGCTGCTCCACGCTGCCCTGGGCCTCCTTGTCCACCACAAAGTTGGGGTGCTTGTCGGAGAGCTTCTTGATGGTCTCGGGCTGCACCAGCACGCCCAGACGGCTGGGGTTGTTGTAGATGCCGCAGGGGATGCCGATGGAGCTCATGCAGGTGTCGAAGTGGGTGAAGGTGGCGTGCTGGTTGATGAGCACGTAGGGGGGCACGGTGAAGATCACGCCGTCGGCGCCCTGCTGCTCGCAGTAGCGGGCCATCTCCACGCTCTGCTCGGTGGTCAGGGCGGAGGCGTTGAAGAAGCAGGGGATGCGGCCCTTGGTCATGGAGACGACCTCTTTGACGATGGTCTTTTTCTCCTCCATGGTGAGCAGCGTGGTCTCGCCGGCGCTGCCGAGGACGAAGAGCTGGCTGGTGCCGTATTTGATCTGGCGGTCGATCAGCGTGGCGAAGCCGTCAAAATCGATCTTGTCATTCTCGGTGAAGGGGGTGGGCATGGCCACCCAGGAGCCTTGCAGTTGAATCATGAGAAGCACCCTTTCGTTTTGTGGATTTTCCGAGATGGAGTCGCCATCTTTTTTGGCTCTCTTTCGCAATATAGACAAAAAAGATGTTCGTCTAAATTCTTACACGAACATCTTTTCCTTGCAATCTATCAAGTTATAATGACGGAAAACACCAAAAGAATGCTTTTTGATATTGTAAGAAATGCTACATTTTCTTTCGCGTCGTAAATTTCCGGTAGGGCTCGGCACAGACCTGCATCTTGCGGTTGAGCAGGCGGATAAAGCCCTCCTCACACAGCTCGTTGATGAGCTTGTTGACCGTGACCCGGGAGTTGCCCACAATGGCGCTGAGCTCGTACTGGGTATAGCGCACCTTGAGGGGATACCAGCCGTCCACCGTGGGGTGCTCGGTGTCGGCCACCGAACAAAACAGCCGCTTCAGGCGGTCTTTACAGGAGTTGAAGGCCAGATTTTCCACCTCGTGGCGGAGAATCAGCTCCTTTTTCGAATAGCTCTGGAGGATGGCCTCCCGGAACAGTTTGTCGTGGTCCAGCATCCACCGGTAGTCCCGCAGGGGGATGTAGTAGACCTGGGTCTTGACCTCCGTCATGGAGTAGAGACTGGTGGGTTCCTCCAGCACACAGGAGGCCTCCCCGAAGAACCAGCCGGGGGCCAGGGTGTACAGGACCTTTTCCGAGCCGTCCTCCGCCATCATATAGTGACGCGTCCGGCCGGCTGCGATGTAATACACGCCGTGGATGGTGTCGCCCGGCTCCAGAAAAATTTTTTTGGCCGGATATTCAATGCACGTCGCGTGATTCTGGATGAGATCTGCCAGCTCTTTCTGCACAGGACTGGGCTGTGTCAAACTCGACTCAAGCCATGCGTTCACATGATTCATCTCCTCGCATTGCAAATGGCGCGGCAGCCCCTGGCCAAGGCTGCGTGTGCGGTAGGGCGGACGGCGTGTCCTGGCGCGGAGCGTGATCGCCTTATTTACATAAAACTATATAACTTTGTCATTATAGCACTTATTTTGTAACTTTACAATGGAAAGTCCAGGGGGAGGCGGGGCAGCGACCTTTTTCCGCGGAGATCGAAAGGGGATCATTGACAAGAGAAGGAAAATCGGTGATAATATAACGTATGGATGTCCATAAAATAATACAGGAGATGTTACGATGGTTTCCACGGTCCGAATCGACAAGACCTCTCCCATTCCGGCCTATCATCAGATCTCATCCGATCTGACGGAGCGCATCGACAGCGGAGAGTGGCATATAGGGGACCGGCTGCCCTCGGAGAGCGAACTGGCCCGTCAGTACGACGTAAGCCGCATCACGCTGCGCCAGGCGCTGTCCGATCTGGAGGAGCGCGGCCTGCTGACCCGGATCCAGGGGAAGGGCGCCTTTTTGACCGGCCAGACCAAGCCCTTTGTGGAGGAGCTCAGCTTCCCCATCCCGGGGCGGACCCGGCCGGAAAAGAAGCACAGTGAAAACCGCGTCCTGGAGCTGCGGACCGAGGAGAATCCCCCTGTGTTCGTCCAGGAGGCCTTCCACTGGAAGGAGAACCCCATCCCCCTGCTCTATCTGCGTCGGGTCTTTGTGCAGGCAGGGCGGCCCTTGGGTCTGAACCACGCCTGGTTCCCCGCTGAGCGGGTGCCCGGCCTGGTGGAACAGGGGCTCATCGACAGCAGCATCACCACCACGCTGGACCGGCGCTACCAGTACCGCTTTTCCAAGATCGAAAATTACATCGAGGCGGGCAGCGCCGGCGCCATGGACGCCGCGCTGCTGGAGTGCCCCTACGGCTCCTCCCTTCTGAAGATCCAGACCTCCTATTTTCTGGAGGATGAGACCCTCATCGAGTTTGCCAGCACCCTGTGGCTGGGAAATCTGACCCGCTTCCATCTGGTCATTGAGGATGAATGAAATTCCGCCCGGGATCAAATGATCCCGGGCGGAATTTTTATTGATCCGCGACGATCTTTACATAATACTGCCGATGGCGCGGACCGTCGAATTCCAGGAAGAAGATGCCCTGGGAGGAGCCGATCATCAGCTTGCCCTCGTGGATGATGAGGGTCAGCTGTACGCCCATCAGGGAGGACTTCACATGCCCGGCGGCATCCTGGGGGGTGTCGAACTGATGCTTGAAGTCGATGCGGGTGGGGACCAGACGACAGACTTCGTCCTGCAGATCCTCCAGGCCATTCAGATCCCAGAAGGAGCTGATGGTCAGTCCGGCGGTGGTGTGGGGGCAGTGGATCAGGCACAGCCCCTCCTGCACGCCGCTCTCCGCCACGGCGGCCTTGATGTCGGCGGTCAGCTCAGTGTAACCGCGGAATTGCGTCTCCAGCTTGAATGTACGCAGCATGGCACTCTCCCTCACAGTACGATGATCTCGCTGTTTTTGATGGCGGTTCCGCCCTGGCAGAAGGCCCAGGGACCGGTGCAGCCCCGGCCGTCCACCTCGCCCAGCAGCTCGCCCAGATAGCCGGTCAGCAGGCACAGGGGCACGAACTGGACCAGGGGGGCCAGCAGCTCCGGCTGGACCTGGGGCACCGGGAGCACCGCGGCCCCCTTCGGGAAGGCGTCGGGCTGGTCGGTGACCAGGGCCAGGGGGCGGCCCATCTGGGCGGCGTAGCCCAGCAATTCACAGGCCCGGGAGCGGGCGGGAGAGTTCCCGCCGCAGACCACCACAGTGCCGATCCGCTCCACGTCGCGCTGGAAGAAGTTCAGGTGGAGCCACTCCTCGGTGTTGATGTGCATGGCGGGCTTGCCCATGGCCTCAAAGACCTTGGCGTGCCCGAACCAGGCGGAGGTGTAGTCCGGCCCGGCGCCCACGAAGTCGTAGGCCACGCAGTCTTTCCACTTCCGGGCCAGGTCCAGACAGGCGTCGTCCAGGGCGGGCATGGCGTCCGAAAGGGCCTGGGCCAGCGCGGGAATGGCCAGGCGGTAGGACATGGCGGTATCCATGGTGTAGCGGCCCCGGACCTCGCCGAAGCGGATGGCCAGCAGCAGCAGCGCCAGCAGGGACACCAGGTACGAGCGGGTGCCCGGCGCGCTCTCAAAGGGCGGGATGTCCAGCTGCACCAGCTTGTGGGCGCTCTGGCCCAGCAGGGAGCCGGGATTGCCGGTGACGCCCAGGGTGAGGGCGCCGTGCTTGGCGCAGCGCTGCACCGCCTCGCCCACCCGGGACACGCCGCCGGAGTTGCTCACCGCGATGACCAGGGGATTGTGGGGCGCGAAGCCCAGCTGCGCCTGGGGGTAGAAGCGGGAGAGCTCGATGGCGCTGACCACCTCGGTGGGGATGCCGGTCCAGGCCTCAAAGGCGTACTTGGCGGCCATGCCCGCCGCCAGGGAGTCGCCGCAGCCGGTGAGCACGATGCGCTGCACCGAGAAGATCTCCGGTGTGGTCAGCGCCAGGCGGGTCTTGGGTTCCAGGTCTTCGTACTGCTGGCGCAGAAGCTCCGGCAGACTGCGGGCCTGACGGCACATGGCCGAATCCAGTCGTTCATTCATGGGTGGTTTCCTCCTGTTTGCCCAGCTCCGGATACCAGTGGGGTTTCTGGCCCTTCTGCAGGTCCATGCAGTGCAGGATGGCACAGCCCTCCAGAGCCACATCCAGAGCGTAGTTGTGGCCGATCCCGGCCGAAAAGCGCTTTCCGGTACACATATTGTCCGACACCGAGCAGATGGAGCCGCCCCGCCGCCCGAAGAGGGCGGACAGCGTCAGAATGGCGGAGGACTCCCGGTCCCCGTTGAGGCATCCGGCCCGGTTGTAGATGCCGGCCTTTTCGATGTTCCAGGGCTGCATATAGCCCCCCACGCCGGGGCGGCCGCCGCCCACATAGTCGCTGTCGCAGGAGACGGTGACCCCCACGTGGTAGGGGTGGCCCACCTGCTCGGCGGCCTGCACCAGGGCGCACACCACTTCGTAGTGGCTGACGGCGGGGTAGCCCGCCTCGATATAGGCCTGGGTCATGCCCTCGGCCCGGACCGCGCCGGAGGAGATGACCAGATCGCCGGGATTGACCTCGTCACCGAAGCCGCCGAAGCCGCCCACCCGCAGGAAGGTGCCCGCGTCGGTGTGCTCCATGTAGTCGTAGAGGATCATCTCCATCTCCGGCGCACCGCTGCCGCCGCTGACGGCGGTGATGTGGGCGCCCTTGTACCAGCCGCTGTACGAGGTGTACATGCCGGACTGGCCGATGAGCTCGGCGTGCTCCAGCCGGTCGGCCACGACTTTGGCGGGGTCGGAGCCGTAGGCGCACAGGGCGTCCCGCACCAGGACCAGCACAAAGTCCCCCACTTTGGAGGTGTCGATCTGGGTCAGCGCTGGGCGGCCCTGGATGAAGAAGCCGCTCTGGGGGATGTTGTCGTCGTATTCGAACTGCTGGTGGATGTGGGCGATGGAAGCCTTCGCCCGGATGGCGTCACTTTTTTTCATGTTGCCTCCAATCCCCGGAGCATGTGCTCCAGATCCTCCCGGGCCCTCGCCCGCATCTCATCGGTGAGAATGGGCGGGCCGTACTGCTCGATGCAGCGGGCGGCGCTGATGGCCCCCATGGCGCCGCAGGCGGCGGGGGAGCGGCCCTGGCACCAGCCGCAGAGGACGGCGGCGCTGGAGCTGTTGCCCGCGCCGGTGGGGTCTACTACCGGGCCGCAGGGGGCGCAGGGGATGGACACCGCCCGCCCCCCGGCCAGGACCATGGCCCCGTGGCTCCCCAGACGCAGGTAGATGAGCCGGGTCCGCCAGGTCAGCAGCTCCCGGACCATCTGGTCCAGATCGCCGGTCCCCAGCAGATGGCCGGCCTCGGTGCGGTTGAGGGAGAAGAGGCCGCAGGCCTCGGCCAGGGCCTTCACCCGGTCCAGACGGTCCGGGCGGGCCTCATCGGCGTTGAGCTCCCACAGGATGGGGGTGCAGCTGGGGGCGGCCTGGGCCAGAACGGCCTCCCAGTAGTCGGGGCTCAGGTCCTTGAAGATGTAGGCCCCCCGGACCACGCCCCAGTAGGGGCGCAGGTCCTCGGGCGTGGCCTCCAGCCGCCGGTAGTGTTCGGGGCCGTAGGGCGGAGTCTCCAGGCGCTCGCCGTCGGGCTGGTAGCGCACGGTGGACGCGGCGGTATGGGGGTCCTTCACCAGCAGTCCCGCCGTGGTGCAGCCGCTGGCGCGGAACCAGCTGCCGTGGAGGGCCTCGAAGTCCTCGCCCACGCCGGTGACCAGGATGGGGGTGTCACACCAGAGGGCCGCGCCGCACAGGGCGTAGGTCCCCGCGCCGCCCAGAAAGTCCCCCCGATAGCTGCCGTCGGCCAGATAGAGCTGGTCGGTGACGGCGGTGGATACGATGAGACAGTCCATGGCGGCTTACAGCGCCTCCACGGTGAACTCCTTGGCCACGATGGCGCCCTCGTCCACCACGAAGCCGCAGGAGCCGCGGGAGTAGGTGTCGTCCTCGCAGGTGCAGGCGGTCTGGCCGTCCACCAGGAAGGTCAGACGGGACCCCTTCACCTCGAAGCGGAAGTCGTGCCAGTCGCCCTCCCGGTAGCCCATCTCGGAGGTGGCCAGGACGGTGATCTCCTCGCCCTTGCGGCACAGGAGGTAGACCTTGCCCTCGCCAAAGACGGCGGCGTAGTACCGGCGGTGTCCCTTGGCCCGGGCCACCAGACCGGCGTATTTGGCGTGGACGAACTGGATGCGGGATTCCACCGAGTAATCTTCCCAGGTGATATCACCGATGGTCAAAACGCCGTTGCGCTCCGGATGGGAGATGGCCAGGGTGGCCAGGTAGTCGGGACCGGTGTGCTTGGTGGAGTTCATGAAGGCCATCATCCACTTGGTGCGGATAACGAAGGGGCTGATGCCGGGGGTGAGCTCGTTGGCCAGGCCCATGTGGAAGCGGCTGGGGGCGCCCTTCCAGTCCACGGTGCGCAGGATGACCCGGCCGTCCTGGCGGTGGTCGGAGAGCAGCTCCAGGCCCAGGCGGTACACCGCCCGCCCGCAGGTGTCGGGGATGGTCCAGGTGAGGGTGTTGTCCCCCGCGGAGAGGGCCTGCCGGGGGCCGTACAGGGTGGCGATCTCGTCGTTGCCGTCGTAGTAGTCGATGAAGAAGCGGAAGTCAGGGGTCTGGCCCGCCTCGCAGGAGAGAACGGCGGTTACGGTCTGGCCGGAGTAGAGGGAGGGGCTGGCATAGACCTCAAAATAGCTGGTGTCGGGGGCGGCCTTGGGCGCGGGGTCCACATAGGTCTGCACCGAGACGCTGGCGGTCACCGAGCCGGACACGCCCTGGTATTCGATGGCCAGGCCGGGCTTGCCGGTCTTGGCCAGGGTGTTCTCCAACCGCCGGGCGGCCTGGTCGAAGGGATGGGTGGGGTGGATGAGGAAGCCCTGGACCGAGCCGGGCATCTCAAAGGCATAGCGCTGGGCGGGCAGGTCCACCGTCTCGCCGTTGAGGGCGGCGGCGGCCCGGAGGATCTTGCGGGTCTCCCGCACGGCGTCGTAGATGCAGTCGCCTCCGTCGGTGCTCACCACATACATCCGGTCGGCCACGGGACCCCGGAGGTCCACATCGGCGTCAATGGCGTCCAGGCCAAGCCGGATGGCGTTGAGGCAGCCCACGTTGCCGGCGTTGCAGTCGGTATCCCAGCCGGCGGAGGCGGCGATGTCGATGGAGCGGCGGAAGTCGTCGCCGCCGAACCACAGGGCCATGATGACCGCCAGGTGGTTGGGCACCATGGGGCAGTTGCCCTGGTACTTGGCATAGTTGTGGTTCTCCTCGATCCAGTCCCGGACCTGCCGCCAGTTGTCGGCCGCGCGGCACTGCTCCAGCACGTCGTCCAGAAGGCCGTTGAGCTGCCGGCCGTAGGCGTTGTCGGCGATGTAGCGGCGGCACTCGCGGAGCAGGGTGGGCACGTCCTTTACGTCAAAGGCCATGGCCTCCAGGGCGGCCAGGTACACCGCGCACTCCACGGCGATGCCGTCGTGGCTGACCACCGCGGCCTCCCGGGCCATGCGGGCGGCCCGGTCGGGGTTGCCGGGGTTGACCATGGCCCAGGTGTCGATGAAGATCTGGGAGCCGATCTGCTCGGCGATGGCCATGCCGTTGAGCTCGCCGGAACCGCTCCTGGGGGGCTTGATCCCCGCCTTCAGGCGCAGATAGGCCGAGTGCTCGGTGGAGCGGGCCAGGCCGCCCCACCAGAGGATGGTCTTGTCCTCCACGATGTAGTTGAGCCAGGCCTCGCCGATCTGCTCGGCGGTGACGTTCACCGGGTAGCCGTTGTCCTCCAGGGCCCGGTAGAAATTGAAGGTGCCGGAGATGTCGTCGTCGGGGACGATGAAGGGGGCGCCGGTCTTGTGGGACACATAGTAGTCGATGAAGCCGAACCGCTCCCGGATGGCGTCGTAGCTCCAGCCCTCCACGGGCCGGCCGGTGTAGACGCCGATGATCTTACCCAGCACACCGGCGTAGATCTGCTCCTGATAGCGCTGTACGCTCATGGTCATTACCTTCTTTCTGTGATGAGTGGTTCTTATCCCTTGACGGCGCCGCTGGCCATACCCTCGATGAACTTCTTCTGCAGGAGCAGGAAGATGACGATCATGGGTACGATCATGATGACGGCGCCCGACATGATGACGCTGTAATCCTTGGAGAACGTGCCGTTCAGGTTGAGGAATTTCAGGGTGGCGGTGAAGTTGCTCTCGCCCTGGAGGAGGGTGGTGCTGAGCAGGTACTCGTTCCAGGAGAAGAGCCCCACGATGACCGCCACGGTGATGAGACCGGGGGAGACGATGGGGAGCATCACCTTGGTAAAGACCTGGAAGGTGTTGGCCCCGTCGATGCGGGCGGCCTCCTCCAGCTCATAGGGCACTTTCAGGAAATAGGTGCGCATGAGGAAGATGGGCATGGGCAGGTTCCAGGCGGCGATGGCCACGCCGACGGCAAAGACATTGCCCATCAGGTGCAGGTTGACGAAGGTGGTGTACAGAGGCAGCATGAACATCTGCAGGGGGACCGTGGTGCAGAGCATGAAGTAGAGGGTCAGAGGCTTCCAGGTCCGCACCCGCCGGGTGGCCAGCACATAGCCCATGGTGGCGGAGGCCAGCACGCCGGTGACGATGGCGGTGCCGGTGAGCTTGAGGCTGTTGAGGAAGCCCTCGCCGAATTTACCCACCTGCCAGGTGTAGAGATAGTTGCTCAGGCTGAGCTCGGTGGGCAGGGACAGGGGATTGGCCAGGATCTCGGCGTGGCTCTTGAAGCTGTTGATGAGCACCAGAAACAGCGGGAACAGGGAGATGACCGCCATGATGAGCAGAAACAGGATGGCCAGGAGGAAGCCCAGCGTGATCTGCCGCTTTTCCTTGGGCGGCCGTTCGGCTCTGTGGGACAGCGCTTTCATTCCAAGGCCTCCTTCCGGCTGAACCAGGTGTAGAAGAATGCGGCGAAGCTGCCCAACAGGCCCATGGCCAGGGAGATGGCAGCGGCTTTTCCGAATTTAAAGGCGGAGAACGCGGTGGTATAGGCGTAGGTGGAGAGCATCTCGGTGGCGTGGGCGGGCCCGCCGGAGGTGAGCAGATAGATATAGTCAAAGGTCATGAAGGAGTAGATCACGATAAAGACGAACATCAGGCGCACGGTGGGGGCGATGTTGGGCAGGTACACATAGCGGTAGACCTGCCAGCCGCTGGCGCCCTCGATCTGGGCGGCCTTGATCTGGTCCACCGGGGTCTGCCGCAGGGCGGCCAGGTAGATGACCGTCAAAAAGCCCCAGTAGTGCCAGATGTCCACGGCGGCTACGCCGTAGAGGGCGGTGTTCATATTGCCCAGGGGAGAGGTGATGTCCCAGCCCAGCTTCTGCAGGAAGCCCACCAGGCCGCCGGTGGGGCTGAAGATGATGTTCAGCCAGATGATGGCGTTGGTGGTGGGGGCCAGCAGGTAGGGGATGAGGTAGATCACCTGAAAGGTCTTGTGCCCCACCCGGAAGTGGGCGATGAGCACGGCGGAGAGCATGGCGACGATGACCGGGATGGTCACGAAGATGAGGGTCCACTTGATGTTGTTGACCAGAGCCTGCCGGAAGATCCAGTCTTCGGCCAGCTCCTGGAAGTTGCGCAGGCCTACCCACTCCTTCTCCGGGGAAATGCCGTTCCACTCGGTAAAGGCGGCGTAGATGGTCTGCAGAGCGGGAATGAGCACCACAAAGGCGCTGAGCACCACGGCGGGCAGGGACAGCAGATGGTAGCCCAGGGTGCGGACCCGTTTTTGGCGGTGAGCTGGGAGTTGCGTCATTCTTTTCACTTCCCTGTGTTTGAATGGAAGAGGGGGGACGGCCGGGCAGGCTGCCGCGGCCGTCCCCCGGGATGGATGGATCAATAGGCGGGCTCCGTCAGCGGGCAGACCAGCCCGTTGGCGATGTCGTTCTGAAGCTCGGCGTCCACGGTCTGGCAGAACTGCTCCGCGGTCATGACGCCCTGCCACACGGTGTCGATGTCCTCAAAGGCGGTGACGGTGGCGGAGGGGAAGAAGGAGGAGGGATGCAGGCAGAAGTAGCCCGCGTCGATGCTGTCGATGGCCTGCTGGAGGATGTCCATGGTGAGCTTGGAAAGGCCGGTCATGGAGCTGGCGTCGTAGTTGGCCATGTCCTTCACGGGGATCGCCCAGTAGCCGGGCCAGCCTTCGGTCATCTTGCCGCCGAACTCAGCGGTGAGCATATAGTCCAGGATCTTGGCGCACTCGTCGGCGTACTTGGTGTCGGCGTTGATGGCGAAGTTGCAGTTCATGGACACGTCGTAGACGTCCTCGTCCATGCCCACGGTGGGCATGGGCACGAAGCCGACCTGGTCGGCCTCCTCACCCAGGAAGCTCTGGGCGGCGAACTGGATATACAGCGTGGGCACCATGGCCATGGCGGAGCGGCCGTCCTTCAGGGTCTGGATGGCCTCCTGGGAGTCCAGGTTCACATAGTCGTTACCGGCCAGGTAGCCCGCCTGGAACCAGTCGGCGCTGGTCTGGACGGCCTGCACCATCTCAGGGGTGTTGAAGGAGGTGTTGCCGGTCAGGGCATCGTAGAACAGGCGGGGAGAGCCCAGGTGGTTGATGATCATGGAGGAGAAGTGGTCGTTGCAGGGCTTCCAGCCCTTGTTGCCGGCGGCCAGGGGGTACATGCCCTCCGCCTTGGCCTCATCCATGATGGCGACCATCTCGTCGATGGTGGTGGGGGGCTCCCAGCCCTTCTCCTCAAAGGTGGCCTTGTTGTAGAGGATGCCGCCGATGACCATGCCGCCGGGCACGGAGTACAGGTGGCCGTCCAGGGTGCAGGCGTCGTACATGACGCCCAGGACGCGGTCCTTCCAGCCGTACTGCTCGGCGTAGTCGTTCAGATCCAGCACCAGGCCCTCGTTGGCGTAGACGGCGGTGTAGGACGGGCCGGAGGCGTAGACGATGTCGGGGGCGTTGTGGGCGGCCAGGGCGCGGGGCATATCCACGTCCACGGTGTTGCGGAACTCAATGGTCAGCTCGTACTGATCCTGGGACTCGTTGTACCAGCCGCAGAGCACGTCCTGGATGTGCTCCTGGTACTCGGGCGCGGGGCCCCAGAACCACATGGTGATCTCCTCACGGTCGGGGTACTGGCGGGCCGTCTTGGTCACGCCTTCTTCCTGTTCGGTGGGCTCGCTGGTGTCGGGGGGCGTGGTGCCCGTGGAGCCGCAGGCGGGCAGCAGGGTCAGGAGCAGTGCGGAAGAGAGCAGCAGAGACATGAGCTTTTTCATCATAAGTCCTCCTTTTTTTCTGCCATCTTTGGATGGAAGGGTAGAGCCGCGATCAGATCCCCCGGTCCGCGCCCGCCGGGGGGGCCACTTCCCATTCGGGGATCAGGTGATCCAGGAGCCGGTTGGCGTAGTCCTCCAGCGCGATGTGGTTCACCGAGCGGATGGTCTCCCGCCAGGCAGCGGGGACCCGCTCCACGCCGGAGTAGGCGCCGGCCATGGCGCCGGCCATGGCGGCGTTGGTGTCGCAGTCGCCGCCGAAGTTGACGCAGTACTCGTTGACGGTCTTGACGTCGCCCTTGCCCAGGGCGAAGAGACCGATGGAGACGGGGATGGAGTCGGCGGCCAGGTCGCCGCCGCCAAAGTAGTCGTAGAGCTCGGCCATGGCCTTCTTGGGGTCATCGCCGTATCGCTGCACCAGCTCGTAGACCAGCCCGATCCGCTTGGAGATGGAGGGGGAGACCACCGAGTAGCCCAGGTGGCTGGCCAGGTCCGCCGCGCGCATGGTCTCGGCCACGATGTCGCCGATATTCTGCTCCCCGCGGATGCACAGGGCCACGCCCCAGGCGATGGCGGCGGCGGAGGAGACGCAGACGGTGGTGTTGTGGGTGGGCATGCAGGTGGCGTACACGTCCCGGATCATCTCCTCACAGGAGGAGCCCCGCAGACCGTGGATGATGCCCACCGGGCTGATGCGCATGGCCGAGCCGTTGGTGTTGCCGTACTTGCCGCTGACCGTGATGTCGGCGCCGTCCCGGATGGCCTTCAGGGCCCGCTCGGTGCTGGGGCCCAGGGGGCTGGCGTACTTGTCCTTGACCCGGTCGGCCCAGGCCAGGATCTCCTTCACCACGTCCAGAGGCACCACCTTCTTGTTGCGCAGGAAGGAATTCATCAGCGCCAGGGCCTGCTCGGTGTCGTCGGTGTACTCGCCGGCCTTCAGCCCGTCGTGGAAGATGTGGCCCTTTTCCGGGGGATAGAAGGTGTCGATCCAGCCCCAGGTCTTTTGGATGTACTCCTGGGTCATGAAGGAGCTGGGGACGCCCAGGGCGTCTCCGGAGGCCATGCCGTACAGGCAGCCCAGTACGCGGTCGTAATCGGTCATTTCATCTCTTCCTTTCTCAGTTGGGGAAATTGGCAGTCCAGCCGTGCCCCGATCTCTTCCCAGGTGGGCATGGGACACTGGCCGCCCTGACGTTCAATGACGAAGCTGGCCATGGAGGCGCCGTACCAGGCGGCGCGCTCCGGGGGGATGCCGGCGGCCAGTGCGCTGACCACTCCGGCGGTGAAGGAGTCCCCCGCGCCGGTAAAATCCATCAGCTGTCCGGCCTGCACGGGGGAAAATTTGGTCTCCGCTCCGGCCCGATACAGGCTGCTGCCCTCACCGCCGTCGGTGATGTAGAGCAGCAGATGGGGATAGGCCTCCGAGAGGGCCCGGCGGTCCGGGAGATCCAGTGCCTGGCAGAGCTCCTGGGCCTCCCGGCGGTTGATGATGAGGCCATAGAGCTCCGGCAGCCACGGACCCAGCGCCGCTTTGCCGATGCCGGTGACCACCACCTTGCGGCGCTGGCGGAGGGCTTCGGTCAGGTATCCGGCGGTGTAGTCGCCCAGCACCGGCGCGAGGACCACCCACTCGGGCAGCTCCACCGGCAGCGCCGCCCGGGCGCTGGCCGCCGCGCCGTAGTAGGAGAAGCACATGGTGGTGCCGTCGGCCTGCATGTACATCCAGGCGCAGCCGGAGGGGACGCCCGGGACAACGGTGAGGCCGCTGCAGTCGATGCCGCGGGCCTGCCACTGTTCCAGCAGCCCGGTGGCGGAGAAGTCGTCGCCCACCGGGTAGAAGAGCCGGGGACGGGCGCGGCCCAGCGCGGCGATCCCGCAGGCGATGTTGGGCGCGCAGCCGCCGGGGACCAGGGCGCCGCTGTGTTCGGTGATGCGGACGATCTCCCCCCGGTCGGGCAGATGCTCCACATGAAAGAGATAGTCACCAATAGCCGCGGCCCCGATCACCGCGATGGTCTGCTCCATATCAGGTCCCCCTTCCCGCCCGGCGGTCCGGGCCGTTACTTGCATTTTTCGGTAAGTTCGTGTAAACTTAATTACATAGTGTGGACTTTTACAACCAACAGGGAGGTGCTCCATGGCAGAACGCGCTGCAAAGGTGGATAAAAACTCTCCCGTCCCGGTGTACTTCCAGATCGAGATGGATCTGAAACAGCGGATCATCCTCCAGGAGTGGAGCATCGGGCAGCAGCTGCCCGGCGAGATGGAGCTGGCCCAGCAGTATGACGTGAGCCGCATCACGCTGCGCCAGGCGCTGGCGGAGCTGGAGAAGGACGGGATCATCCGCAAGGAGCGGGGCCGCGGCTCCTTCCTGGCGGCAAATCCGGTCCCCTACATCAACAGCCTCAACTACGCGGTGGTCTCCAAGGGGCATCTGCTCCAGCCCTCTCAGGAGCCGGAGGTCCGCGCCGACATTCTGGAGCAGCGGCTGGTCACCGATCTCTTCCCCTCGGTGTGCGAGCATCTGGGGCTCCGGCCGGAGGATGAGGCGGTGTACATCAAGCGGCTCTACCACATCGACGGAAGGCCCATCGCGGTCAGCCGCTCCCACCTGCCTGCCCGTTTGGTCCCCGGGATGGAGGGGGTCCAGCTCATCCACAACTCGGTGCTGGAGACGCTGGAACAGGTCTACCATCTCCAGGTCGACCGGGTGGAGGACGACATCGAGGCGGTGCGCGCCACGCCCGCGGACCGGGCCCTGCTGCGCTGTATGCAGGATACGCCTCTGGTGCTCCTCCACGGTACCGCCTATCAGAAGGACGGCACTGCTTTGGAGTACTCCAATACCCTCTGGTCGGGGGACAGCGTGCGCTTTCACCTCACGCTGCAGAACGGCCCCACCGGATTTGTGGTACAGGAATAAGCAAATGGAAAACGGCCCCGCCGGATTGGTCCGGCGGGGCCGTTTTGTCTGCGCTGCGCCGCCGGCTCGAGACTATTTGCAGTGGATCTGACACCAGAGCTCCTGAATGGGGGGGATCTGTCCCCGCATCTGGGGTTCCAGTGCGCTCCAGAGGATCCCACAGGTGGGCTTGGGGTACTCGCTGCGGGTCGGAATGACCCGGGTAGGCGTCACGATATAGTCAATGGCGGTGTCGTGGGGCTGGACCTCCACATCCGCGTCCACCACCTGGCAGTCGTGGCCCGCGCCGATCACCGGGGTGTGGACGTCCACCAGCCCGGCGGTATAAGTCATGGCCCATTCCAGATCAAAATAACCGTGTCCCTTGCCGAAGCGGATGCCGCCCGGGGTGACGGTGGAGGCGCCGGTGACCATCAGGTCGATGTGCCCCACCGACTCCTTGAGCTGGGCCAGGGTCTGGTGCTTCCAGTAGCGGGCCACGCCGTCCAGCAGGGAGGCCACCTCCTCCTTGCCCTCGGGCACCATGCCGGGGGCGATGAGAAAGAAGCCGCGGGTGATGCCGTAATTGGTCATGACCACCGTCTTTTTGTCCCGGAAGGCGATCTCACGCAGTTTTTCCAGGTTGTTGTCCGGGGTGATGAAAATGACCTTGGCCTTCTGGTAGAGGTCCATGGCGGCGATGCGCTCCGCGCCCTGCTCGCTGCCCTCGTAGTCGGTGATGAACTCGGCAAAGTCCCAGCTGAACCGGGAGTCGGGGCGGGCCACCTTCCGCAGAGCTTCCCAGGTCTGGACCCGCATATACTTGGCGTCGTGCTTGACCATGCGTCCTCCTCTTCTGTATCTTGTATAGTAGTCTTTACAAGTATAAATGTATCAGTGCGGGGAGCGGTTGTCAAGGGGATTTTTGCATTTCTTCGTCAATTTTGCACAGGTAATAAGTTCCTGCCGCTGGAGCGTTCAAACAAATGCACCAACGGGCTGAGCAGGCGGAAGGAGATGGGGGTGCCGTGGTAATAGTTCCGGCTCTCCTGGGGCTCGGCCGTCAGGCGCACCAGGACGATGGGTTTGCCACCGCAGTCCACATGGATGTGGATACTGCTGCCCATGAGCTCGAATACGTCGCAGGTGCCGTGGAGCACAGCGCCCTCCTCGTCGGGACCGCAGAGCTCCAGGTGCTCCGGCCGCACGCCCAGGGTGATGGGCTGGGGCGGAGTGCCGGCGGCGTCCAGGGCGGCGTTCTGCTCCTGGGTGAGGGGGAGGCACACCCCCGCCACCGAGACGGCGTAGCCGCCGTCCTGCCGGATCAGCTCCGCGTCCAGGAAATTCATCTGGGGCGCGCCGATAAAGCCGGCCACAAAGGTGTTGGCCGGGTGGTCAAAGACCTGGGAGGGCGTGCCGATCTGCTGGACAAAGCCGTCCTTCATGATGACGATGCGGTCCCCCAGGGTCATGGCCTCGGTCTGGTCGTGGGTCACGTAGAGGAAGGTGGTGTCGATGCGCTGGTGGAGCTTGAGGATCTCCGCCCGCATCTGGTTGCGGAGCTTGGCGTCCAGATTGGAGAGGGGCTCGTCCATCAGAAACACCTTGGGCTCCCGCACGATGGCCCGGCCGATGGCCACGCGCTGGCGCTGGCCGCCGGAGAGGGCCTTGGGCTTGCGGTTGAGAAACTCCGTGATGTTCAGAATGGAAGCGGCCTCCCGGACCTTCCGGTCGATCTCCTCCTTGGAGGCGTGGCGGATCTTCATGCCGAAGGCGATGTTGTCATACACCGTCATATGGGGGTAGAGGGCGTAGCTCTGGAATACCATGGCGATGTCCCGGTCCTTGGACGGAAGCTGGTTGACCAGCTTGCCGTCGATGTAGAGCTCGCCCTCTGAAATGCGCTCCAGACCGGCGATCATCCGCAGCGTGGTGGATTTTCCACAGCCGGAGGGGCCCACGAACACGATAAATTCCTTGTCCCGGATCTCCAGATCCATCCCCTGGACCGCCACCACATGGCGGTCGTACACTTTTTTCAGACCCTTCAATGTCAAAGTCGCCATGGTTTCCCTCCTCCTTGTTATGCCAGGAACCGCTCCTTGAGCAGAGCGAGGAACCGGCCGTAATCGGCGCTTTTTCCGATGCGGACGTCGGGCAGGTGGGACCAGGTGTGGTGATGCCGCCGGTCCAGCACCGTCATGCCCAGGGTCAGCTCGCCACGGGTCTCCACGCCCACCTTGCCGGTCATGGTCTCCACCAGCGAGGGGTCCACGGCGTAGCCCACCGCCATGCAGTCGATGATGGTGCAGTAGGACTGGAACCCCCGGCCGTTGTTGAAGCGGATGGCCTGACGGAGGAAGCGGCACTCGGGGTTGGGGCTGTTCTCAAAGTCGTCCAGGTCCTGCTGGCTGAAATTGACGTCAAAATGGGTGGCCACATCCAGGCCCAGCGCCACCAGGTCCACGCCGGACTCGTAGACCACCTTGGCGGCCTCCGGGTCAAAGTAGACATTCCACTCGCTCTGGGGGTTGTCGCCGGTGCCGTTGAGGAAGGCGTACTCGTTGAGGCCGAAGGCACCGGAGATGGCGATGACGCCGGCCAGAAGCTCTGTCAGCTCCGGCTCCTTCCGCAGCGCCAGGGCCAGGTTGGTCATGGGGGCCAGACAGAGCAGCCACAGCTCCCCGGGATTGGCGCGGGCCGTCCGGATGATGAGGTCCACCGCGTGCTCGTCGGCCAGGGGCATGGTGGGCGCGGGGAGGAAATTCTCCCCCTGCCCGTCCCGGCCGTGGGTGAAGGGGTCGTTGGGCGCGGGGCGCACCAGGGGGTGCCCGCAGCCCCGGGCCACGGGGATGTCGGTGCGGCCCAGGAGCTCCAGCACCTTGCGGGCGTTGGAAGAGGTGATGTCGATGGGGTAATTGCCCGCCACCGTGGTGATGGCCTGCACGTCCAGCTCCGGCGATTTCAGCGCCAGGATGATGGCGGCAGAATCGTCCATGCCGGGATCGCAGTCGATGATGACCTTCTTTTTCATGCGCTTCCTCCTATATGAACGAAAAATGAGTGACGTCAAACATGCCAAGATCGGTGAGCCGTACCTCCGGGATCACCGGCAGGGCCACGAAGCTCAGGGTGGTGAAGGGGTCGATGCCCTCGGTCACGCCCATGGCCCGGGCCTGGGCCAGCAGGCGCTCCAGCTCGGGCAGGAATTCCTCCGTGGGCGCGGCGCTCATCAGGCCCCCCACCGGCAGGGGAAGGCGGCCCACCACCTTGCCGTCCTGGACCAGACAGTAGCCGCCGTCCATCTCCTCCATGGTGCGCACCGCCAGAAGGAGGTCGTCGTCGTTGTTGGCCGCCACGATCAGGTTGTGGGAGTCGTGGGCCACGGTGGTGGCCACCGCGCCGTGGCGCAGGCCGTAGCCCTGGATGAGCCCCACGCCGATGTGCCCGGTGGCGTGGTGGCGCTCCACCACCGCCAGCTTGCGCAGGTTCCCGGCGGCGATCTCCGCTTCCACATCGCCGGAGGGGATCTGAGTGCGGCGGGTGACGATCTGCCCCGGCTGGACCACCAGCACCGGCTGCTCCTCCCGCTGGGGGAGGCGGAACCGGGCGGCGTCGCAGGCGGGCAGGTGGACGCTGTGGAGAATGGCGTCCGGGCAGGCGGCCGGCGTCTCCGGGACCAGGAGCTCTCCGTCTCGCACCACACAGCGCCCATCCTTGTAGACCTGGGCGACCTGGAAGTGGTCCAGATCGTCCAGCACCACCAGATCGGCCCGATAGCCGGGCGCCACCGCGCCCAGCCGCCGCAGGCCGTAGATCTGAGCGGCGTTGAAGGTGGCCATCTGTACGGCCTGGACGGGGGGGAGGCCCAGCGCCACGGCCATGGCCGCGTTGTGGCGGATGGTGCCGTCCCGGCGGATGTCGGCCAGATGCTTGTCGTCGGTGCAGAAGGCCATGCGCCCGGTGGACACCCCATCGGCCAGAGCCCCGGTGATGAGCTCCGTCAGATTGCGGGAGGCGCTGCCCTCCCGCACCAGGACCGCCATCCCGGCGCGGAGCTTTTCCCGGGCCTCTGCCCAGGTCACCGACTCGTGGTCGGTGGCGATGCCGGCGCAGGCGTAGGCCTGGAGCGCCGCACCGCTGACGCCGGGGGCGTGCCCGTCGATCACCTGTCCGGAAAAGGCCTCCAGCTTGGCCAGCACGTCGGGGTCGCAGGAAGTGACGCCGGGGTAGTTCATCATCTCGCCCAGCCCCAGCACACGGGGGTGCGCCTGCAATTCCAGCAGGTCGGCGGCGCTCAGCACCGCCCCGGCGTGCTCAAAGGGTGTGGCGGGCACGCAGGAGGGGAGCTGCACATAGTAGTTGACCGGGGCGTTTTCCGAGGCGTCCAGCATGTAGCGGATGCCCGCCATCCCGGCCACATTGGCGATCTCGTGGGGGTCGGTGACGAGGGTGGTCACGCCGTGCCGGAGCTCTTCCCGGCAGTAGTGCTCCGGCACCACCATGGAGCTCTCCACATGGCAGTGGGCGTTGATGAGCCCGGGGATCACATAGCGCCCCTCCAAGTGGACGGTGTAGAGCCCCTTCTGGTAGGAGCCGATGCCGGCGATCACGCCGTCACAGACGGCGATGTCGCCCGTATAGATCTGGCCGGTAAACACATCGACGATCCGCCCGCCTTTGAGGAGCAGATCCGCCGGCCGCTGTCCCAGTGCGGTCTGGATGCGCAGTTGCTGCTTCATGAAGTGCCTCCTTCTCCACCGGCCCGGAGGGCCTCCGGGGGTGCGGACCGGTTCCTTAGGGTGCTTAATGTTTTAATGTCATATATTCTATACAAGTATATGATTTATGGGGATAGCATACATCTGAACCGCCATTCTGTCAAGAGTACTTGTACAGAATGTCAAAATTTGCCCGGAAAATCGCCGCCCGGATTTTCCGGGCGGCGGCGTTGCATTCCATGCCGGGCTGTATTATGATAGAGTTACAAATGTAACATCCATCGGGGTGGGGGAGTGTCATGAACCGCAGCCGGGAAAAATTGCAGAAGCTGGCCCATGTGGCCCAGCGCTATTATCTGGAGGACTGGAACCAGAGCGACATCGCCAAGGAGCTGGGCGTGTCCCGGCCGCTCATCAGCCGGATGCTCCGGGAGGCCCGGGAGCTGGGCGTGGTGAAGATCATGGTCTGTCCGCCGGTGACCGACGCCGACACCCTGCTGGAGCGGCTCCGCCGCACCACCTCCATCCGGGACGGCGTGCTGGTGGAGGACGGGGCCGACGATGACGCCACCAACCAGCGCCTCTCCCAGGGCGCGGTGCAGCTGCTGTGGCAGCTGCACTCCCGCCGCCTGGGCATCGGCTGGGGCCACCTCATCGGCCAGCTGGTCACCTGGCTGGAGGAGCACCCCCAGCTGGGCAGCACCGTCACCGACATCTGCCCCCTGGTGGGCAACGCCAGCATTCCCGCCCGGAACTACCAGTCCAATGAGAACGTGCGCCTCATCGCCCAGCAGCTGGGGGCCACGCCCCACTTCATTTACCTGCCCGCCCTGCCGGAGGGCCTGGAGGAAAAGCAGCTCCTCTGCTCCACCGAGATCTACCGCCAGATCCAGCTGGAGTGGTCCAGGATCGACACGGCGCTGGTCAACATCGGCAATTACCCCTCCAGCCCAGACTTCGCCTCCCTGGTCCGCTACGGGAGCCTTCTCCAGGAGGAGCACACCTGCGGGCGCCTGCTGGTCTACTACTTCAACCCCGAGGGCAAGGTGATCCAATCCGACCAGGATTTCGCCATCCAGATCCCGCTGGAGACCCTGAAGGGCTGTCCCAACCGGATCGGCGTCTGTTCGGCCAACACCAGCGTCCAGGCCCTGCGGGGCGCGCTGGCATCGGGCATCTTCACCCATCTGGTGGCCCGGGCGGGGCTGGTACGGTCTCTGCTGGAGGAATAATGTAACATATGTAACCACACCCTTCCGCAAAACAGAGCGGAGGGGTGTAGTTCTTTGTCTATATGACCAAATTAAGCGATTATACTTTATCGAATATAGAGAAAATGACAAATAAAATTGACTTCTGTAACGGTGAGGAATAGAATGGAGGCACAAACGTAACAACCGGAAAGAAGGGAGAGCTATGACGAAAACGGAATTTGCCCAGCGGCTTCTCCACGCCTGCGACCACGTGAAGGCCGCGGAGGCGACCCTCACCGAGATCGACTCCAAATTCGGCGACGCGGACCACGGCCTCACCATGAGCAAGATCGCCGGGGCTATCGCCCAGGCGGTGGAGGAGTCCGACGGGGGCATCCAGGAGATGCTGGACGACGCGGCCATGGCGGTCATGGTGCTCAACGGCGGCAGCGCGGTGCCCCTCTGGAACAGCTGGCTGGACGGCATGCAGGAGGCCGCCCCCGCCGGGGAGGAGATCGACGTGGCCGGGCTCCAGGCCGTGTTCGCCCGGGCCTTTGAGGCGCTGGACGAGATGTCGGGGGCCAAGGTGGGGGACAAGACCATGATGGACGCCCTCATCCCCGCCAGCGAGGCCATCGCCGCCTACACCGGCAGCGACGAGGGCGAGCTCTTCGACCTGGCCGCCCGGGCTGCCGCCGAGGGCGCCGAGGCCAGCAAGAACTTTGTCTCCAAATTCGGCCGGGCCAAGAGCTACGGGGAGCAGACCATCGGCACCCCCGACGCGGGCGCCGTGTCCATGTCCGTATTCTTCCAGGGACTGGCCCAGGGCTGAGTCCATCCAATCGACCGGGAGGTATCACTATGAAAATGAAGAAGTTCATCAACGCGCCCGAGACCATCACCGACGAGGAGCTGGTGGGCCTGGGCCTGGCCTATCCCGACATTCTGGACGTGGACGGCCATCTGGTCATCAGCAAGGACCTGGCCACCGCCGACCGCGTGACCATCGTCACCTACGGCGGCTCCGGCCACGAGCCCGCCCAGGCGGGCTTCGTGGGCAAGGGCATGCTGGATGTGCAGGCCGTGGGCGACATCTTCGCCGCCCCCAACGGCAAGCTGGTCTTTGACGCCATGAAGCTGGCCGACAAGGGCCACGGCGTGCTCCTCCTCACCCTGAACTACGCCGGCGATCAGCTGGCCGGCAAGCAGGCCATCAAGCTGGCCCAGAAGGCGGGCCTGAACTTCCGCCAGGTGGTCACCGGGGAGGAGATCCAGTTCGACCCCAATGGCGAGGACAACCAGCGCGGTCTGGCCGGCGCCGTGGCCCTGTACCACGTGGCCGCCGCAGCCGCCCGGGAGGGCAAGAGCCTGGATGAGGTGGCCGCCATTGCCCAGCGCTACGCCGACAACATGGCCTCCATCACCGTGAAATCCACCGACGCCACCCACCCCCAGAACGGCATGTCCTTCGGCGACCTGGGCGAGACCGACCTTATGGAGATCGGCGCGGGCCAGCACGGCGAGGGCGGCGGTGTCCGGGTGCCCATGATGTCCTCCAAGGATACCGTGGCCACCGTGGCCGAGGCCCTGAGCAGCAAGCTGGGCCTGAAGGCCGGGGACAACGCCTTCGTCATGATCAACGGCTGCGGCGCCACCACCATGATGGAGATGCTGGTGCTCTTCAAGGACACCGTGGAGTTCCTCAAGGCCAAGGGCGTCAACGTGGTGGCCAGCATGGTGGGCGAGATCCTCACTGTGCAGGAGGCGGGCGGCTTCCAGATGAACCTCGCCAAGTGGGACGATGAGATCCTCCGCCTGTGGAACACCCCCTGCCACACCCCCGCGTACAGCAAGGAGTAAGCCATGGCAGATAACATTGGAAACAAGGCCGCCCACGACTATCACCTGGACACCCCTGTGGCCCAGGAGGGATTTTACGTCAAGGGCGCGGCCCACTGTGACTGGGGCATGAAGAGCCGCCTGGGCCGCATGTTCCGCCCCGAGTCGGGCAACACCGTCATGCTGGCCTTTGACCACGGCTACATCATGGGCCCCACCGCCGGACTGGAGCGGCTGGATCTGGTCATCCCGCCCCTCATCCCCTATGTGGACGTGCTCATGGGTACCAAGGGGGCCATGCGCGCCTGCATCCCCCCTGCCAGCTCCGCCGCCAAGTGCGTGCGGGTGACCTACGATACCACCGTGCTCTTTGACGAGATGAGCAACGGCGGCGGCATCGCCTGCGACATCGAGAACGCCATCCGCATGAACGCCGACTGCATGGCGGTCCAGACCTTCCTGGGGGCCCCCGGCGAGAGCCGCTCCCTGGAGCTCCTGGCCCGCACCGCCGATGCCGGCGCCCGCTACGGCATCCCCACCCTGGGCGTGGTGGCGGTGGGCAAGCAGATGGAGCGCACCGAGAAATTCTTCCTCCTGGCCACCCGGGTCCTGGCCGAGAACGGGGCCAACGTGGTCAAGAGCTACTACTGCGACGGGTTCGAGCGGGTGGCCGCCGCCTGCCCGGTGCCCATCGTCATCGCCGGGGGCAAGAAGCTCCCCGAGCTGGAGGCCCTGGAGATGGCCTACAAGGCCATTCAGGAGGGCGCCCACGGTGTGGACATGGGCCGGAACATCTTCCAGTCCGACTGCCCCGCCGGCATGGCCCAGGCCATCGGCGCGGTGGTCCATCAGGGTTACACGCCCCAGCAGGCTTATGAGGTATACGAGAGCGTCAAGCATAAGGAGGGTTAAGCTATGTCCGCGGAGTACATGCACATCGGCATCCCCGTCACCAACCGCAAGCCCGGCATGACCTACAACGAGGGGGCCAAGTTCTGGGTCAGCAATGTGGACGACTATGACTACAAGATCGAGTATCTGAAGTTCGAGGAGGGCACCCCCTTCCCCGAGGAGATCCATCGCAACCCCCATGTGGCCTACAAGGTGGATAACCTGGAAAAGTACATCGCCGACGCCGACAGCGTCATCTGCGGCCCCATGCCCGCCAACGAAAAGGACCGCCTGGCCTTCGTGTGGAAGGACGGCGCCATCCTGGAGCTGTACGAGGCCAACTGAGTACATTCCGAACCACCAGCCCCCGGACCCGCCCAGGGCCCGGGGGCTTTTCGCGCACCGGACGGTGTGGTATAATATACAGTAATATCATTTTGTTACCCCCAGCATCGGCGACCCCCCATACCGGCAGAAAGGAGGCGGTCGGATGATCCGCATCGCCGTTGCCGAGGACGAGGCGTCCTGGGCCCAGCAATTGCAGTCTTACCTGGACCGATATGCCAGAGAATCGGGGCAGAGCTTTGATGTGGTCCTCTTCCCGGACGGGGAGGACCTGGTGGAGCGGTACCAGGGTCAGTTCGACCTGATTTTCCTGGACGTTCAGATGCGCTTTCTGGACGGCATGGCCACGGCGGAGCTCATCCGGCGGACCGATCCGGAGGTCATCATCATTTTCATCACCAACATGGCCCAGTACGCCATCCGCGGCTACGAGGTGGACGCCCTGGACTACATGCTCAAACCAGTGAGCTACGACACCTTTGTCCAGCGCCTGGGCCGGGCGCTGGAGCGGCTGCGGCGGCGGACGCGGACCTATGTGGCCATCCCCATCAAGGGCGGCACCATGAAGCTGGCCGCCGAGGACATCACCTATGTGGAGAGCCAGGGGCACCGCCTCATCTACCACACCCGGGAGGACGTGTATGTGAGCAGCGGCACCATCAAAGAGGCGGAGGAGAAGCTGGACGGGCTGCACTTTTTCCGCAGCAACAAGGGCTACCTGCTGAATCTGGCCTTTGTGGACGGGGTGCAGGACAACTGCGCCCTGGTGGGAGAGGAGCGGCTGCTCATCAGCCGCGCCCGGAAAGCCCCCTTCCTGGAGGCCCTGGCCGCCTACCTGGGAGGGGGACGCTGATGGGCGAGACCATGCCCCGCCTCTTCACCGCTCTGGCCGAGTGGGGAGCCTGTATGCTCTACCTGACCCAGTACCGCCGCCGCTTCCGGGGCCCCCGGCTGTGGCTGGTAGCGGGGGGCAGTCTTATCCTCCAGGGGGCCTGGCTCCAGGTCACGGGCTCGGCGCCGGTGGCCCTCTGGATGCCCGCCATGGCCGCGGCGGTGGGGCTCATGCTGCTGCTCATCTGGAGCTGTGCCGCCGTGGACCTCATCGGGGCGGGGTACTGCACCGTGCGGGCCTTTTTGCTGGCGGAATTCGCCGCCTCGCTGGAGTGGCAGCTCTACACCTTCTTTGTGGAGCGGACCGGTCTCCGGGGCGCCGCGGTGTCCGGGGCGTTCCTTGTGGCGGTCTACGGCGGGGTGTTCCTCCTGGCCCTCCGGCTGGAAAAGCGGGCCAACGGCAGCGGCGGCCCGCCGGGTGTGACCAACCGGGAGCTGCTGTCCGCCTCCGCCATGGGCCTGGGGGCCTTTTTGCTGAGCAACCTCAGCTTCGTCTCGGCCAACACCCCCTTCAGTAGCTCCTTCCAGCAGGAGATCTCCACCATCCGCACCCTGGTGGACCTGTCCGGTGTGGTGCTGCTCTACGCCTATCACCTCCAGCTCTCCGAGCTGCACACCCGCCGGGAGCTGGACGCCATCAAGAACATCCTGCAAAACCAGTACATCCAGTACCGGCAGTCCCGGGAGAGCATCGACCTCATCAACCGGAAGTACCACGACCTCAAGCACCAGATCGCCGTGCTCCGGGCGGAGGAGGACCCCGACCGCCGGGCGGCCTTCCTGGACCGGATGGAGGAGGAGATCCTCCACTACGAGGCCCAAAACAAGACCGGAAACTCGGTGCTGGACACCGTCCTCACCGGCAAAAGCCTCTACTGCGCCAAGCACCAGATCAAGCTCACCTGTGTGGCCGACGGAAGCCACCTGGCCTTTATGGACATCATGGACGTGTGTACCCTCTTCGGAAACGCCCTGGACAACGCCATCGAGTACGAGCTGTCCATCCCGGACAAGGAAAAGCGCCTCATCCATCTGGAGGTCTATGTGCGCAAAGGGTTCCTGGTCATCCGGTGCGAGAACTACTGTCCCAATCCGCCGGTCTTTGAAAACGGCCTCCCTGTCACCACCAAGGCCGACCGGGAGTACCACGGCTACGGGCTCAAGAGCATCCGCTACACCGCCGAAAAGTACGGCGGCTCCATGGCGGTGGAGGCCAGCGACGGCTGGTTCCAGCTCACGCTGCTCTTCCCGCTGCAGCCGGATCAGCCGCCAAAAAAATCCGCCTGATCTCCGCCCCACTTGTCCAAAGTGCTGAACAAGTGGGGCGATATTTTGTTGAAATTCACAACTTGATTTGCAGTTTGAGCGGAAAATCGGACACTTTGTGCAGATGGCGTCCATTTCGGTAAAAATACGGTAAAATCTTCATCAGAAATAAGGGCGATCCGGACGCCCGTCTGATTTGAAGAGGAGGAGAAAACCCATGTTAGCCATCAACATCGAAGACGTCATCTCCGTGTTGAATACCTGCAAGCCCTATCTCATCGGCTTTGGCGTGGTGGTGGTCCTGGCCATCATCGCCATGCTCGCCTGCGGCAAGCTCTCCCGCGGGCGCAAGTTCCTGATCCGGGGCGAGGCCGCCCTGGCCATCGTGCTGGCCCTGGCCGTCACCGTGAACCTCATCTGCTTCGGACCCATGAGCAGCCTCATCTCCCTGGCCATGGGCGACGGCTCCGTCACCGATGAGACCGCCGCTTCCGCCAACGAGCTGTGCCAGACCATCGCCGAGGAGGGCATCGTCCTGGTGAAGAACGAGGGCGCCCTGCCCCTGAGCAACACCAAGCTCAACGTGTTCGGCTGGTCCTCCACCAACCCGGTCTACGGCGGCACCGGCTCCGGCGGCCTGTCCGAGTCCTACCCCACCGTCTCCCTGCTGGAGGGCCTGAGCAACGCCGGCATCGAGTACAACACCGCCATCTCCGACTTCTACACCGAATTCCGCGACAGCCGTCCCACCGTGGGCATGTGGGGCCAGGACTGGACCATCCCCGAGCCCACCATGGAGGAGTATGACGCCGCCGGCATCTTTGAGAATGCCAAGGAGTACTCCGACACCGCCCTTATCGTGATCTCCCGCTCCGGCGGCGAGGGCGCCGACCTGCCCACCTCCTACGACGGCGAGGACACCTTTGAAGAGGGCGGCACCTGGGGCGCCTCCGGCGTGCGCCTGAGCTCCCAGGCCGACGACCTGGACGCCTCCAAGCACTACCTGGAGCTCTCCAACCGCGAGATCGCCATGGTGGAGCGCGTCACCAGCGAGTTTGACAACGTCATCGTGGTCATCAACGCCGCCAACGCCATGGAGCTGGGCTGGCTGGACCAGTACGATTCCATCAAGGGCGCCCTGGTGATGGCCGGCCCCGGTCAGACCGGCTTCAACGCCCTGGGCGAGATCCTGATGGGCAACGTCAACCCCTCCGCCAAGATGGTGGACACCTATGTCTACGACCTGACCGCCACCCCCACCTGGAACAACTTCGGCCACTTCGCCTATGACAACGTCAGCGAGTTCGAGATCGAAGGGGCCACTCCCACCTTCGTCAACTACAACGAGAGCATCTATGTGGGCTACAAGTTCTATGAGACTGCCGCAGCTGAGGGCCTCATCGACTACGACGCCACCGTGCAGTACCCCTTCGGCTACGGCCTGAGCTACACCACCTTCACCCAGGAGATGGGCGCCATCTCCGAGAGCAACGGCACCATCACCTTTGACGTCACCGTCACCAACACCGGCGACGTGGCCGGCAAGGACGTGGTCCAGGTCTACTACAACCCGCCCTACACCAACGGCGGCATCGAGAAGGCCAGCGCCAACCTCATCGCCTTCGACAAGACCGACCTCCTGGAGCCCGGAGCCTCCCAGACCCTGACCCTCTCCTTCAGCGTGGAGGACATGGCCTCCTATGACACCTATGGCGCCGGCGCCTATGTGCTGGAAGCCGGTGACTATGTCATCTCCATCAACTCCGACTCCCACAACATCATCGACTCCCAGACCTACACCGTGGACGAGACCGTGGTGTATGACGAAAACAACGCCCGTTCCACCGACGCCGTGGCGGCCACCAACCAGTTCGCCGCCGCCGAGGGCGATGTGACCTACCTCAGCCGCGCCGACGGCTTCGCCAACTACGCCGAGGCCACCGCCGCCCCCGCCAGCCTCTCCATGAGCGACGAGGCCAAGGCCGCCTTCCTCAACAACAGCAACTACGATCCCAACAACTACAACAACGCCGACGACGTCATGCCCACCACCGGCGCCAAGAACGGCCTCACCCTGGCCGACCTGCGGGGCGTGGACTACGACGATCCCCAGTGGGACTCCCTGCTGGACCAGATGACCGTGTCTGAGATGGACACCCTCATCGCCATCGGCGGCTATCAGACCAGCGCCATCAACAGCATCGGCAAGGTGCAGACCATCGACTGCGACGGCCCTGCCTCCATCAACAACAACTTCACCGGCAAGGGCTCCATCGGCTTCCCCGCCGCCGTCATGATCGCCGCCACCTGGAACACCGACCTGGCCCATGACTTCGGCGAGCGCATCGGCAAGATGGCCGACGAGATGGGCGTGTCCGGCTGGTACGCCCCCGCCATGAACACCCACCGCTCCGCGTTCGCCGGCCGTAACTTCGAGTACTACTCCGAGGACGGCCTGCTGGGCGGCAAGATGGCCGCCAACGCCATCCTGGGCGCCCAGGAGCACGGCGTGTACGCCTACATGAAGCACTTCGCCCTCAACGACCAGGAGACCAACCGCGATGTGATGCTCTGCACCTGGTCCAATGAGCAGGCCATCCGCGAGATCTACCTGAAGCCCTTCGAGATCGCCGTGAAGGAAGGCGGCTGCCAGGCGGTCATGTCCTCCTTCAACTACATCGGCGCCGTTTGGGCCGGCGCCTGCGACGAGCTGCTCAACAACGTCCTCCGGGATGAGTGGGGCTTCCGCGGCTTCGTGCTCACCGACTACTTCGGCAACACCACCTACATGGACGCCGACCAGGCCATCCGGGGCGGCACCGACTGTATGCTGGTGGCCTACGACACTCCCACCAACCACGTTACTGACACCACCAGCGCCACTTCCGTCCTGGCCATGCGTCAGGCCTGTAAGAACATCCTGTACACCACCGTTAACTCCCGCGCCTACGCCGAGGAGAACCTGACCGGCGGCGGTCTGCAGGGCTGGCAGGTGGCCGCCATCGCCATCGACGTGGTGCTCGGCGCCGTCCTGGTGGCCGGCGCGGTGCTCATCGCCAAAAAGGCCAAGCAGAAGGACGACACCTCCGCTCAGGTGTAATCCCTCTCCGGTGACGGTCCCCGGTCCGCCGGGGACCGTCCCTTCCGTATGTGAAAGGAGCTTTGCTGTGAAACACCAGGATATTTTGGATCGGCTGACGCTGGAGCAGAAGGTGGCGCTTCTCTCCGGCCGGGACGTGTGGAGCACCTATCCCTTTGCTCAGGCGGGAGTGCCCAGCATGTTCCTCTCCGACGGCCCCCACGGCGTGCGCAAGCAGGCGGGGGCGGGGGACCACCTGGGCCTGAACGCCAGTCTCCCCGCCACCTGCTTCCCCACCGCCGCCGGCATCGCCAACAGCTGGGACCCGGAGCTGGCCCGTCAGGCCGGCCGGGTCATCGGCAGCGAGGCCGCCGCCCTCCAGGTCAATGTCCTGCTGGGCCCCGGCCTGAACACCAAGCGCAGCCCTCTGGGCGGGCGCAATTTCGAGTACTACTCGGAGGACCCCTATCTGGCGGGCAAGCTGGCCGCCGCCTTCATCCAGGGCGTGCAGGAGAACGGCATCTCCGCCTGTCCCAAGCACTTTGCCGCCAACTCCCAGGAGCTGCTGCGCATGACCAGCGACAGCGTGGTGGATGAGCGGGCCCTGCGGGAGCTGTACCTGACCAATTTTGAGATCGCCGTGAAGGAGGGCCATCCCAAGGCCATCATGTCCTCCTACAATAAAATCAACGGTACCTACGCCAACGAGGACAAGACCCTCCTCACCGACATCCTCCGGGAGGAGTGGGGCTTTGACGGTATGGTGGTCACCGACTGGGGCGGCTGCAACGTCCAGAGCGCCGGCATCCGGGCCGGAAGTAATCTGGAGATGCCCGGCACCGTGGGCGACAGCGACCGGGAGGTGCTCGCCGCCCTCAAGGAGGGCCGCCTCACCCAGGCGGAGGTGGACCAGCGGGTGGACGAGCTGCTGGACGTGATCCTTTCCACCCACGCCGCCACCGCCGGCGGACGGCGGGACTTCGACCAGGAGGCCCACCACGCCGCCGCCCGGACTACCGCCGCCCAGACCGCCGTGCTGCTGAAGAATCAGGACGGCATCCTCCCCCTGGCCGCCGGGACCCGGGTGGCTGTCATCGGCGACATGGCCCTGGAGCCCCGCTATCAGGGGGCCGGTTCCTCCCTGGTGAATCCCACCAAGCTGGACAAGCCCCTGGACTGCCTGACCGAGAGCGGCCTGAGCGTGGTGGGCCACGCCCGGGGCTACCTGCGCAGCGGCAAGGCCGACCCCGAGCTGGAGCAGGCTGCGGTGCAGCTGGCCAAGCAGGCCGACGTGGTGCTCCTCTACCTGGGTCTCCCCGAGGTCTTTGAGAGCGAGGGCATGGACCGCGCCCATATGGCCCTGCCCGAGAACCAGAACCGCCTGATGGCGGCCGTTGCCGCAGTCAACCCAAAGGTGGTGGTGGTGCTCTCCGGCGGCTCGCCGGTGGAGCTGCCCTGGTACGACCAGGCCGCCGCCATTCTCCACGGCTACCTGGGCGGCCAGGCCGGAGCCGGAGCCATGGCCGACCTCCTCACCGGAAAGGTGAATCCCTCCGGCAAGCTGGCCGAGACCTACCCCCTCACCCTGGCGGACACGCCCTGTTACAAGTGGTTCCCCGGGCGGGAGCGCACCGCCGAGTACCGGGAGTCCATCTTCGTGGGCTACCGCTACTACCTCACCGCCCACAAGCCGGTGCGCTTCCCCTTCGGCTTCGGCCTGAGCTACACCACCTTCGCCTACTCCGACCTGGAGGCCACCGCGGAGGGAGTCACCTTCACCCTCACCAACACCGGCGACCGCGCCGGCGCGGAGGTGGCCCAGCTCTACGTCTCCCGGCCGGAGAGCCAGATCTTCCGCCCCCTGCGGGAGCTCAAGGGCTTTACCAAGGTCTCCCTGGAGCCCGGGGAGAGCCGCCGGGTGACCATCCCCCTGGACGACAAGGCATTCCGCTACTTCAACGTCAAGACCGGACGCTGGGAGGTGGAGGGGGGCGCTTACCTCCTCCAGGTGGGCGCCAGCGCGGAGGACACCCGCCTTACTGCCACGGTAGAGCAGGCGGGGACCGGCGCGCCCGTCCCCTACGAGCGGGAGAAGCTGGCCTGCTACTACGACGCCCAGGTGGAGAACGTGCCCGACGGGACATTTGCCGCCCTGCTGGGCCGCCCCATCCCCGCCGCTCACTGGGACTCCGGCGCGCCCCTGGGGGAGAACGACAGCCTCTCCCAGATGGTGTACGCCAAAAGCGGCCTGGCCCGCTTTGCCGCCAAGCGGCTGGAGGCCATGCAGCACAAGAGCGAGGAGAAGGGCACCCCCGACCTCAACCTGCTCTTCATCCGCAACATGCCCTTCCGGGGCCTGGCCAAGATGACCAACGGCATGGTCACCACCGCCATGGCCGACTCCATCCGGGACATGGCCAACGGCCATTTCTTCCGGGGCCTGGGCGGCGTGATCGGGGGCTATTTCTCCAACCAGAAGGAAATCAAACGCAGAAAGGAGCGCCTGCAGTCCCATGATTGAGCATGTGAAAGCGTGGAAGCGCGCACACCCTGACCTGTGGGAGTTCATCCTCTTCAACATTCTCTCCAACTGCGCCACCGTCACCAATTTCGTGGTGCTCTGGCTCACCACCGGGATCTGCTTCGCCCACCTGACGCAGCCCTTCCGCTGGTTCATCTTTGACTACACCGCCCCCGGCTCCGGCGGGCTGGGCGGCTTCCTGGGCTTCCTGGTGGCCTACATCTGCGCCCAGATCGTCAACTACATCGTCCAGCGCAAGCTGGTGTTCGGCGCCACGGTGGACATCTCCAAGACCATCGGCTGGTACATCCTCACCGTCACGGTGGCGGGCATCATCAGCGTGGCTCTGCCCGGGTACATCACCCCTGTGCTCAGTCAGTATGTGGGCTCCTTCGCCGCCACGGTGGCCAATGTCATCAACATCATCCTCCAGGTGGTCATCAACTACCCCATGATGAAGTTCGTCATTATGAAGAAGGACTGAGGTCTGCCCCTGCCGTAGAGAACAGGCGAGAGGCTCCCCGGACGGGGGGCCTCTCGTTTTTTATTGGTAGCGGAAGTGGGAGCACCTGTGGTATGCTGAGGTATGCTGAGGTATGCTGAGGTATGCTGAGGTATGCTGAGAGAAAGCGGGATCATTCGATCACACCCGCCCCAGGGGCGGAAAAGGAGCGCGGCATATGAAGAAGATTTTGCTGGTACCCGACTCCTTCAAGGGGACCATGTCCTCCCGGGAGATCTGCGACATCATGGCCGAGGAGATCCAGAAGGTGTGGCCCAAGGCCCTGGTGATCTCCATCCCCGTGGCCGACGGGGGCGAGGGGAGCGTGGACGCGTTCCTCTTCTCCGTGGGGGGTGAAAAGTGCTTTGTCCCCTGCAAGGGCCCCTATCTGGAGGATATGGAGGGCTTTTACGGCCGCCTGAGCGACGGAACCGCAGTGGTGGAGATGGCGGCCGCGGCGGGCCTTCCCCTGGTGGGGGATCGGCTGAACGCCGGACAGACCAGCACCTACGGCGTGGGTCAGCTCATCCGCGCCGCCGCCCAGAAGGGCGCCCGGCGGATCATCGTGGGCCTGGGGGGCAGCGCCACCAACGACGGCGGCTGCGGCGCGGCCGCGGCCCTGGGCGTGCGCTTCCTGGACCAGAACGGGGAGGCCTACATCCCCACCGGCGACACTCTGGACCGGCTGGAGCGCATCGACCTGTCCGGGCTGGACCCCATCCTCCGGGATGTGCAGCTGGTGACCATGTGCGATATTGACAACCCCCTCTGCGGCCCCACCGGCGCCAGCGCCGTGTTCGGCCCCCAGAAGGGCGCCACCCCGGAGCAGGTGCCGGTGCTGGACCGGAACCTCAGCCACCTGGCTGACGTGACGGCCAAGGCCATTGGCGAGGACCTGCGGGACCTGCCCGGCGCGGGCGCCGCCGGCGGCATGGGCTTTGGGATGCGGGCTCTGCTGGGGAGTCGGATGCAGATGGGCATTGAGACGGTGCTGGACACGGTGGGCTTCGACCGCCTTCTGGACGGCACCGACCTGGTCCTCACCGGCGAGGGCAAGATGGACACCCAGAGCCTGCGGGGCAAGGTGGTCATCGGCGTGGCCCGCCGGGCGGCTCAGAAGAATGTGCCGGTGGTGGCCGTGGTGGGCGACATCGGCGACGGCGTGGAGGAGGCCTACGACCTGGGGGTCTCGGCCATTTTCAGCACCAACCGTGTGGCGGTGCCCTTCTCCGAGGCCAAGCCCCGCAGCCGCTCCGACATGCGCCTGACGGTGCAGAACCTGGTGCGCTTCCTCAAACGGATGGGTCTTTAAAAGAATACACTCGAACTCAGAAAAACCGCCCCGGTCCATTTGGACCGGGGCGGTTTTTTAGTTCTGCCAAATGAAAACAAAAAAGTCCCTGGACCGACTGGTCCAGGGACTTTTTGCGCGGATATAAGAAATTTTGAAAAAACGAAAAGAAGCCCTGAATTCCGCGGCGGGACCGGCGAGGTATAGACAGAGCGGAACAAAAAAATTCCGACCGCAGCCCTGAACAAGCAAAACGGGCAGACGAGAAGAACACAGAGACAAGCAGAAAGGAGCACGATACCAATGAACTACAATACCATGCTGACGAATCTCAAGGATCTGGTGGACAACCCCACGCCCCGCATTCCGGTGGCCCTGTGCCTGGATGTGAGCGGGTCCATGTTCGGCAAGCCCATGGAGGAACTCAACACCGGCGTGACCCGGTATCTGGAGGAGGTGCGGAAGGACGAGCTGGCCCTCAGCTCGGCGGAGACCGCGCTGGTGACCTTCGGGGACACCGCCCAGCGCATCGCGGACTTCGATACGGCCGACCGCCTCCGGCCCCCCGTGCTGGAGGCCGATGGCATCACCGACATGGGGGCGGGGCTCGCGCTGGCGCTGGACCTGCTGGAGCAGCGGAAGAAGGCCTATCAGAGTGCCGGCGTGGACTACTACCAGCCCATCCTGGTGGTGATGAGCGACGGCGCCCCCAACGGAGACCCCCGGGTGCTGAAGGCGGCGGTGGTGCGCATCCAGGAGCAGCTGGACCGGCGGAAGCTGACGGTGGTGGCGGTGGGGCTCGGCCCCGACGCCGACCTGGAGATGCTGAGCCGCCTGAGCCGGCGGCAGGCGGTGCGCCTGAGCGGGACGCGGTTCCGGGAGTTCTTCCTCTGGCTGAGCCGCAGCGTGGCCAGCGTGTCGGCCACCCTGCCGGGGGAGGAAACGTCGCTGAACCTGGAGGCCCTCCAGGCCCTGTCGGCGGAGCCCTGGCCGGAGGATATCCTGTAAAACCAGTCTTCGGGCTGAAAAAAGCCCAGCCGCACGGTGGTGCGGCTGGGCGGGGTGTCCCTGTGAGGGGTTTCTTATTTATAAGGTGTCCGGAGAAGGAAATGACAAGGAGAAAGGACAGGTGATTTTCATATGAAGCGAGTGCTTTGGATTTCCCGTCACCAGATGACTGCGGAGCAGCGGTCAGACCTGGAGCGGGTGATAGGGGAGGCGGTGGAACTGCATCCCTGGACCGAGACGGTGGAGGACCTGGCGGACCTGCGCCCCGAGGTGGAGCGGGCCGACGCGGTGGCGGCGGTGCTGCCGGTGGAGCTGCTGGCGGAGCTGGTCCGTCTGGCAGGGAAGCGTCCAGTGTTCCAGACGGCGGCGGTGCGCACCCCCACCGGGCGCTTCCACACCCTGCCGGACGGCAGAAGAGAGCCGGAGTTTGCCTTTGCCCACGGCGGCTGGCAGCAGATCCTCCGGCTGGAACTGGAGGTGAAACATCTTTCGAAAAAAAGTTGAGTCATCCCTGAACTCTCCCCGCGAGCCGACGAGAAAGAGACAGAAGGAACTCACCGGACTACATGACCACACATATCACTTATTTAAGGAGGAACGAATATGAATCGGATTTCTATGAATCAGGCGGCTGAGGCCGTAAAGCTGGATGTGACGGCGCTGCTGCGGCAGCAGGGCAAGGCCCTCATCGTCCCCTCCGGGGTGGTGGAGGAGCTCAAGTCCCTGCTGGAGCGCAAGCCCGAGCTGCGGGAGACGGTGCGCCCGGTGGCGGTGGTGCTGCCGGAGGACTGCGGCGATCCGGACCTGCGGACCTACGACTTCTTCCGGGGCCTGTGCAAAGCCATGCAGGGGGAGTACGGCAAGACCGCCCGGGGCAAGATCAAGGATCTGCGCACCGCCTTCAAGTAGGGCGAGCTGGAGAGCCGCTTTTTCCTCCAGGACAAGGGGGTACGGGATCTCCTTTACCACGGCTTCGAGGCGGCCTACCGGGGCGGCGCGCGCTGGGAGCAGTACCGCCGTCTCCTGACCCAGGGCGGCGGGCTGGACAAAGAGCCCTTCCGCACCATCTCCCTGGGGGAGAGTAGCGCGCGACACTGTCTGTTCTTTGACGCCATTGAGATGATCGATCACTGCGACTTTCTGGAGGAGGTGGAGGCATGAGCGACCGTGTGACCCTGGGCGTGACGCTGGAACTCTGCTCGGACGCCATTTTCGGCTCGGGCTTCAGCATCCCCGGCGGCGAGGACATCGCCGTGTGCCAGGACGGGGAGGGCTACCCCTATCTGAAGGGCTCCACCTTCAAGGGCCTGCTGCGCGAAAGTCTGGAAAACCTGCTGGCCTGGACCGGCGGGGACGGCGGCACGGCCGGGGAGCTCTGTGGAGAATCCGGCTGGGAGGGCGCGGCGGACGGCCGCCGGCTCCAGCTCACCGCCCTGTTCCCGGAGCCCCGGCCGGAGACGCCGGAGGACTGCTTCTCCACCCGGGTCTTTACCAGCCTGGAGGGGGGCGTGGTGAAGAGCGCGACCCTCCGGGCCGCCTCCTGCATCCGCCGGGGCCTGCGCTTCACCGGCGCGGTCACCTGCTGCCGGGAGGACGTGGAGCTCCTCCGGCAGGCGGTGCAGGGCATCAAGTGGGCGGGTACCCTCCGCAGCCGGGGCTTTGGCCGGGTGAAGTGTACCCTGGATGCCCCGGTGGAAGGGACAAAGCGCCCGCCGCTAACGGCGACCCGCTGCATCCGCTACCGCCTGTATACGAAGCTGCCGGTGCTCATTACCGACCTGGGCCGCAGCCGGGACAACAGCTACGCCACCCGGGGCTACCTCCCCGGTTCGGCCATCCGGGGCATGGTGGTCAGCACCCTGGCTCAGGGGGACCCGGCGTGGTTTGAGGCCCACCGGGCCGCCCTCCTGGGGGAGGGGACCCGCTTCCTGGACGCCCTGCCCGTCGAAGGGGAGGGGGCCTGCCTTCCCGGCATCATGGGCTTTTACGGCGAGAAGGGCAGCGCCCAGGTGGTGAGCGTCCTCAACCACGATGTGGCCGGCATGAAGCGGGCCAGCCTGGGGACCTGCTGCGCCCTGGAGGGAGACACCGTCCGGGGCTGGAGCGCCTCCACCGGAGGCAACCTGCGCATCCAGCGCCAGGTGGGGAAGGGCGAGGACACCCGCCCCTTCCAGACCCGCCACATCGACGCCGGACAGACCTTTGAGGGGTACATTCTGCTGGACGACCCCACCCTGGCTGAGGCCATCGGCGGGGCGTTTGGGGAGCAGGTCTGGCTGGGGGCCGACCGCTATGAGGGCTTCGGCCAGTGCGTGGTCACCGCCCTGGAGGGGATGGAGGCCCCCGGCTGGCAGTCCTGCGGCTATGCCCCCGGGGCACAGACCGACACCACCCTGTATCTGCTGGCTCTCTCGCCGCTGACCATGCTGGACGCATTCGGGGAGCCCTGTGGGCTGGACCTGGACGCTCTGGCCGGACGGCTGGGCGTGGAGCGGGTGGAAATTGAGGCGTGCAGCACCGCTATGGCGGAGTTCGGCGGCTACAACCGCACCTGGAAATGCCGCGTCCCCACCTTGCGGATGTACGACCGGGGGAGCATTTTCAAGCTCCGCTGTTCCGCCGCCCCCAAGGCGGAAGCGCTGCTGGAGGTGCAGCGCACCGGCCTGGGCGCCCGCCGGGCAGAGGGCTTCGGACAGGTCCTCTTCCTGCGGCGGGAGCTGCTGGAGGGGGTCCGGCGTAAGGCCGACAGGGAGGAACAGACGGCTTTCGCCGTGGAGACCCCCGCGGCCAAGCTGCGCCGGGCCAAATACCGCTGGGTCATGGACCGCAGCGGTGAGCTCTACCGGGACGGCCTGTCCCGGAGCCAGCTGGGGACCATCCAGGCCCTGTGCGAGAAGGCCATGGCCAGTGGAGACACGGCGGAGCTCCTGGCCCATCTGGAGAAAAACACCGGGGACCGGGGGGCCCAGCACGCCGCCCGCTTCCGGGGGATCGACCGGCTGATCCGGCAGGTGCTGAGCACTCCGCTGGAGCGGACTCTGGGCATGCCCGGACCGGACGGCGCCGTACAGCGGCTGGAGCTGCTGTGCCTGCTCTTTGACCACAGCCGGAAGGAGGGAATGGCATGAGTGCGACCTTTACGAGAGCGGTGCGCTACCGGATGGAGGCGGTCTGCCTGACCCCCCTGCGCACCGGCGGAGCCGACGGCGCGGTGGACACCGTGCTGCGGGACTGGACGGGCAGGCCCTTCGTGCAGGGGACCTCGCTGGCCGGGGCCCTCCGGGACTGGCTGGCGGACCGGGACCCGGACAAGGTGGAACCCCTCTTCGGCAGTCAGGCCCAGAGCGGCAGCCTGATGGTGTCTGACGGCCTCTTTGAGGCTGCGGCGGAGCAGCAGACCCGCCCCCGCCTGCGCATCGACGGGGCCACCGGGACTGCCGATGACGGCGGAAAGTTCGATGTGGCCCACATCGCCGCCGGAACGAAGCTGACCTTCACCCTCACCTGGCTGGGGAGCGAGGAAATGCTGGAGCAGACCGGCGCGGTGGAGCAGATGCTCGCCGCCCTCCATGCCGGGGAGATCCGGCTGGGGGCGCAAAAGACCAACGGCTTTGGTCGGGTGTCCCTCACGGTGCAGAAGCGGAGCTACCGCATGGAGGACGCGGGGGACCGCGCGGCTTGGCTGGAGGACCGGGAGGATGGGACGCCTCTCACCCTGCCCGCGCTGACCCTGGGCGGTCAGGTGGTCTTTACGCTCACCGGCCGGGCGGACAGCATTCTGGTGAAGGCGGGGGCCCGGGAGATGCGGAGCAGCCCCAAGGGCTGAAACCGCAATGTGACCGTTCCCCTCCGGGAGAACGGCCGGGCGATCCTGCCGGGCTCCTCGGTGAAGGGTGCCGTGCGGGCCCGGGTGACAGCCATCGCGGAGCTGCTTGGAATGGAGAAGGCCGTGACCGAGGAACTCTTCGGCCGCATGAATCGGAGAGGCGAAAACCCGGACAACGGCCTTCCGGGCAAGGTGCGGTTTGAGGACGCGGTGCTCTCCGGCAAAAGTCAGGAAATCAGCCGCATCCGCATCAACCGCTTCACCGGCGGCGTCATCCGGCAGGGCCTCTTTGTGGAGGAGCCCATCCGGAGCGAGATCACCTTGCGCATCACCCTGCCGGAGGGGGAGGCTCGGGGCTGCGGCCTGCTGCTCTACGCCCTGCGGGACCTGGGGCTGGGGCTCTACAATCTGGGCAGCGGCGGCGCGGTGGGCCGGGGCTATCTGGCGGTGGACACCATCCGGGCCCAGGCACCCGACGGCGCCGAGGCCTGCCTGCGCTTTGACCAGGACCGGCGCTGCACCATGGAAGACCCCAGCGGGCTCTTCGCCCGGTGGCTGGACGCGGTAAGGAGGGATGAGGCGTGAGACGGGAAAAGTTGAACGTGCAGGAGGCCCTGCGCCGGGGAAGCGCCCTGCCCTACGGCTGGATCTGCACCCTGAGCGGCGTGTCGCTGGGACCGGTTCCCGGGGAGCTTCCGCTGGAGGAGCTGGTGGAGGCCCGGCTGTTCGGCCCCACGGAGGAGGTGCGCCTCTTCCGTCGGGAGGGGGAGCTGCAGGCCGCCGTCCTCGCTGAGGAGCCGGGGGACCGGGTCCTGGCGGAGACCTACGCCATTGAGAACAAGGCCCTCTTCGGGAATGAGCTGACGGTACATCAGATCCTGGACGCCGACGAGGACGGCCAGTGTTACATCGCCGCCGTGCGTCTGGCGGACTGGAAGGGAGGGGCAGAGCATGGAGGGAAATAAGGCGCGCGCGCCCTATAACTTTGTGCCCTTTTCGGAAAAGCTCCTCATCCGCTATGAAACCCCCGGGGAGCTGCCCCGCCACGACCGCATCGACCCGGCGCTGCACAGCGGCGAGATCCAGGTGGAGCTGAAGGCCGAGACGCCGGTCTTTGTGTCGGACGGGCAGCCGGACCCCCACTTTTTCCGGGGGCCGGACGGGACCTACCAGATCCCCGGCTCCACCGTGCGGGGCCTGGTGCGGGAGAACATGCAGATCCTGGGCTTCGTCCTGGTGCGCCCGGGGAGGATCTGGACGACGTGCAGAGCTATTTTCGGGCCATAGCGGACGCCAAAAAGAGCGTAGCCGGTCCGCTCAAGACCTATTATCGGACCGCGCTGGGTCTGGAGAAGGCCGACAAGAGCGCAAAAACCTCCTTTGAGGTCCCGAACCATGTGCATGCGGGCTATCTGTACCGGGACAAGCGCAGCTATTATATCCGGCCAATCCGGACCTTTTACCGCATCTCCCGGAGCCACCCGGATGTACAGAAATTCGGCAATCGGGACGCCCGGGTGGTGCCGGTGTCCTATCAGCTCTCGGGCGAGAAGGTGGCCCGGATCGGCGGAGAAGGGGAGTTTTCCAAGCGCGGTCTGCTGCTCTACACCGGCAGGCCCGTGGCGAAACAGCCCAATGCCCTCTATCTCTTCCCCGCGGAAGACCCGCGGGAGCGCGCCCTGCTGGTGCCGCCGCAGGATGTGATGTCCTATACGGTGGACTGGGAAAAGCGGAGGAACGTCCTGCGCCCCGCGGCCTTCTGGGCGCTGCCCAAGGGCCGGGAGCATAAGCCGGTCTTTTATGTCCGCCACGAGGGGCATCTGTACTTCGGCTGTTCCCGCTTCCTGCGCATCGGCTACCGCTACCCCCTCTCCCGGGGACTGCCCCAGCGCCACCGGGAACAGGGGGCGCTCCGGCTGGACTACCCCTCCGCGGTCCTGGGCTTTGCCCGGGGCCAGGCGACCTACCGCTCCCGGGTGTCCTTCGGGGACTTTCGTCTGGAAGGGAAGGCCAGGGAACTGCCGCTGGTCAAGACCGTCCTGGGCGAGCCCAAGCCCAGCTTTTATGCCGGCTATGTGGAGAAGGGCAAGCACTACAATGAGGAGGACTTCCGCCTGCGGGGCTACAAGCAGTACTGGCTGAAAGAGGCGGAAGCCACGCCTTTGGCGGAGGGCAAGGACAGGGTGGGCTCCACCCTGCGCCCTCTGGACCGGGGGAGCGTGTTCCGGGGCACCATCCGCTACAAAAATCTGACGGCGGACGAGCTGGGCCTGCTGCTGTGGGCCATCCGGCTGGACGAGGGCTGCTTCCAGACCCTCGGCATGGGCAAGCCCTACGGCTACGGCCGGATGCAGGTGACCATTTCCGCGCTGCGGGAGGTGGAGCCGGAGGCGCTCTACACGCCGGACGGGCTGTGCGGCTCCCTGAAAAAGAGCGGCGCGGACGCGGTGGAGGGATACATCCGCGCCTACCACACCTATGCCAGCCAGAAACTGGCTGGGCAGGATGAGGAGCGGCGGCCCATTCAGGAGCAGGGCGAGATCCTGGACTTTTTCTTCCTCAAGCGGACGATCCGGGAGGGGCGCGAGGTCTCCTACCTGGATTTGAACGGCAAGGAGTACCAGAACCTCAGCGCGCCCCTGCCCAGTGTGGCGCAGATGCGCCGGAGCGACGCCGAAGGAGAAGAGGCGGCGAGCTCAGACGCTCTGGCGGCCCTGCTGGCCAAATACGGGCGCAAATTCTGAGAGCGGAGGGACGATATGGCCACCAAAATCATTCTGTTTGTGAGCAGCCTGCCCCGGACGCTGGAACGGGCGGCCTACCTCTGCCCGGATGGCAGCACGGTGGAGGGCGCCCAGACCAACGAGGCGCCGGTGTGCTGCCTGCTGGAGCGCTATCCCCAGGTCTCGGAGATTCTGTGCATCGTCACGCCTGAGGCGGAGCCGGCTTATAGCTACCTCTGTGATATGCTCAAGCCGGCGTGGCCGAGGCTGGCACTCCGGCGCATCCCCTATCGCGAGGGGGAGGACTTTAACGGCGCACCGCTGAGCGCCATCCTGAGCGCGGTACAGGCGGGAGACGAGATCCTGCTGGAAACCACCGGCGGCTTCCGAAACGCTGTGATGTACCTGCTGCTCCTGAGCCGGGTGCTGTCCTATGTGGGGGTGCGCACGGTGTACGCGGTGTACAGTAACTTCCCCCAGAAGCGGATCGAGGACATCTCCCACCTCATCGGCCTCTTTGACCTGGTGGGCGGGATGCAGGAACTCTCCTCTTTTGGAAGCGCCCGCACTCTGCGGACCTACTATGGACAAAGCCCCGCGGACCCGGCCGTGGGTGGTCTGCTCACCGCCCTGGAACAACTGAGCGAGACCATCACCCTTTGCCGGACCAACCAGCTGGGGGAGCGGATGAAGGCCTTCAATCAGGCGCTGGAGATGGCGAGGGATTGCGCCGACCCGCTGATGCGGGCGCTGATCCCCGCCTTCCGGGAGAAATTCGGCAAGAAGCTCAACACGGTGAGCCTCATCCGGTGGTGCGTGGAGAGCGATATGCTCCAGCAGGCCCTGACGGTGTACACCGAGCGCATCCCCAGGCTCATCATGACCCGGGGTGACCTGCTGCGCTGGGACGAAAATTTGGCGCCGGAGCTTTCCCGCCAGGAGTACGAGGACCCCGACGCGGTCCAGCTCCTGAAGGGCTTTCTTATGCTCTCCGGCAGCCGCCCTGTGGCAGCGGAGAATGTGGACCGCACTCCTGTGCTGCGGAGCTATGTCCCTGCCCATATTGAGGAGATCCTCCGGGTCATGGAGGGAGAGCCCGCCGAGATTCCACCGGAGCTGGGGCGGGCGGTGGAAAACCTGGCCCTGATTCTGAGACTGGCCTACCCGGACGGCGGCAGCTTCCGGGCGGACTGGCCGGAGCGCCTGCCGCCGGAGAAGGCTTTCCTGGCACCCCTGGCCGAGTTCAAAAACAAGGCGTCCGCTCCCGAGGGGATGCTGCGGAATGTGGGCGTTTATAAGCGGGAATACCTGGCGCTGCTGCTGGAGCAGGACGCCGCGGTCGAGCCGATGAAGGCGGACTATGTCTCCACCCTTCAGCACCTGGAAGAACTGCTGCCTGGTTCCGGCTACGAGGTGCTCTGCCCCATGGAGCAGATTGAGACCATCGCCCGGGACTATCTGTATATCAAGACCCTGCGCAATCTGGCCAACCACGCCAACGACACCGGCACCTCCCAGCAGCAGCGGCTGATGGACTATCTGGAGCCGTACGGGTACCCGCCTCTGGAGACTATCACTCTGGAGCAGATGCGCCAGGCCATTCTGAACGGGCTGGACCACCTGCGGACCCGGCGCGGAAAGGAGTAATCCCATGAAGAAGTTTTTTACCGTCATCCCCCTGCAGGTCCCCGGCATGCTGAGCCGGTACCGCTATGAGCCGGTGGGCAACACCCGGCTGGGGATGGAGGAGGAGACCAGCTTTCCCATCCTGACCGCCGTCCACGGCTATGCCCAGCCGGGGGAGCCCTTCCAGGTCATCGCGGTGGTGGCCGACTCGGAGGTGGGCCGGGCCAACTGTCAGGCCCTCCGGCAGGAGCTGGAGGCGCTGTGCGGCAAATATGGTCTCACCTGCGCGGGGGTGGAGGAGGTCACGGTGCCGTCCGACGAGTCGGTATCCGCCCACGCCGCCACCTTCCAGAAGCTCATCGCCCACGCGGAGGATGAGGACGAGCTTTTCGCCTGCATCACCTTCGGCACCAAGCCCCTGTCCATGGCGGTGCGTATGGCGGTGCAGTACGCCTATCGGGTCAAGCGCAACACCTCCATCACCTGCATCGTCTACGGCCAGATCGACCGTCCCAGCCGGGACCCCTCTACCTGGCGGGCCTATGTGTACGACGAGACGGCCCTGGTGCGGCTGGACGAGATCGTCCGGGTGCTGGCCGACCGGGGCGTGGCGGACCCGGGCGCGGTGATCCAGCGGGTCCTGGCGCTGTAAGGGGGTGGACGCATGGACCGCAAGACCCAGGAATCCCGTCTGAACCAGGCGGCGGAGCAGTGGGCCCGTCTGGACCCGAAGGGCAACGAGGCCGCCCGTCAGGCCCTCTATGGGGAGATTTTCACCCTCGCCTTCCAACTCTACGACCAGTCAGGGGAGATGTGGGTGCTGGACGCCTTTGAGGAGGCCATGGAGAAGTTCGACCCGGAGCGGGCGCTGTTTTCCCACTATTTCGCGCATCTGCTGAGCAAGCGGAAGGTGGACGCCCACCGCTATGAGCAGCGGCACAGCCCCGCCGGGGTCAGTCTGGAGACTCCCACGGAGGAGGACGAGCAGAGCGAGTTGAAAGACTTTCTGGAGGACACCACCATCCGAAAGCCCGGTGATGTCCTGGCGTTTGAGTCCTCCTTCCTGGAGCTGACCTCCATGATCCTGAACTTTACCCAGTGCCACACCGGGAAGAGCGCCAACGAGACCCGGCGGAACTGGTACCGGATGTTCTACACCGAAGACATGACGCATGCCGTCAAAAGTGTGGAGTTCCATTTCCTCCATGAGCGGGATATGTTCGCCGCCATGAAGCAGCCCTATCTGGACTACTACATGAGCGCCCCCTGCACTACGGGGGCACAGCTCCGGAACACGGCGCTGCGGCCCTACGGCCAGGTGGTGCCGGAGCGGGCAGGGGAGACGGGGGAGACCCCGCTGCCCATCCCCGCCGACGTGTCTCTGAGCTACCTGCGCCTGCGGGAGGGGACGCAGGTGGGAGCCAGCACCCGGAGCAACCAGCTGAAATTCTACAAGGAAGAGAAGGAGCTGATGCGGCCTTGCTGACCCGTTATACCCTGACGCTGGACCCCCAGGGGCCCGTACGCAGCCGTCCGGAGTGGGCCTATCCTCTGTATGCCGCCCTGCTGGAGGGAGCGCCCGCCGAGTTCGGCGCGGCCTCCCACCGGGACGGCGCCACGCCGGTGAGCCAGTATCTGAGCCGGGAGGGGGAGCGCCTGGTGTGGCGGGTGACCCTGCTGGGCGGGGAGAGCGAGGCGGCCCTGGCCCCGGTCCTGGAGGCGCGGGAGGCATACCATCTGAAAAAAGACGGTGTGACGCTGCACGTGGCCCGGCGGAGCTGGGACCACATCGCCGATGTGGAGGAGCTTTTTGTCCGCTCCGCCTGGTGCAGCGGGCTCCACCGACTGACGGTGCGGACCCCGGCCGCCTTCAAGAGCCGGGGCGTCTATCAGATCCTCCCCACCCCGCGCTTCATCCTCCAGAGCCTCATCAAGCAGTGGAACGGCTGCTTCCCCGGCTGCCCCATCGAGGATGGGGACGGCGAGGGCATGGAGGCCATGGCGGCGGGGCTGCTGTGCCGGGGTTATCAGCTGCGGGACCAGAGCTATTTTCTCAAGGGGAACCACATTCCTGGCTTTGTGGGGAGCCTGACCCTGGACAGCACCCGTCTGCCCGGATTCCACCGCACCCTCACGGATGCGCTGCTGTACTTCTCTGGCTACGCCGGGATCGGCATCAAGACCGCCCTGGGTATGGGCGGCGTAGGTCATCAATTTTTGGTTCGGTAACCGGAGCACGCATCCGGCGTGGACCCTTTCACTACCCCAAACGGGGACGAAAACATAGTCCTTTACTTGATGATGTATTGTACCACGCAGATGGAGCTTTCCCCTCACGGGGACGGAAACTCTCTTACCTGACCCATAAAAAGTGGACCGCAACCGATGCAATCCAAACCCCTCACGGGGACACAAAAAAAGCCCTCCGTTCTCAGTTGAGAACGGAAGGCTTTTTCTGAGTTATTTCTTTTTACTGACGGGGATTCTTGATCGCGGCCTGAGCGGCAAAGGATAATGAGAGGAAAGTAAATGTCTCCTCCATAAGCAAGCTTGCTTAGATCTTGCTTAGACCTTGCTTAGGCTTGCTTAAATACTTGATTAGGGATTAAAAAGTTCATTTTTTAGTCAACACCCAGTTGGAACGCTGATGGTTTTCAGAGTCCGTTTCAATGATGCCACCCATTCTGAGCGATGACAGCAAATTTCGGAGCTTGTTATTTTTTTGTGCAGATGTTAAAGAATCCGGCAATTTATCAAACAGCAATTTTTCAAAGTCACGTTTTTGACCCTTGCCCCATTTGTTCAGATAATCGACAATAAGTTGTTTATAATACTGATCATCAAACCCTTTGTTCTTTATATATTGGGCTTTTTGATCTAGGGCTTCTGCTACTGTCGCAGAAATAAATAGCTTTGGTATTTTTCCCTCAATCAATCCAAGTTTTCTCAATACCGTAGCTTCAGATCTGCTAATGCTTTCCCCTTTCTGAACTTTGTCAAGTAAATATACTGTATCTAAATCCATATCAGGGTTTTCAAAAAGAATTTTTGTGTAGTTTTCATTTAAAACTTTTCCATAAACCGTAACACGAACGTGGTTATGTCTTGACAAATCGTAGTCTGGCATGGGGAATAACTTTTCTTTTTGAATGGAATAAACCCGTCGAATTCCCATCGATGCAGTATCAATCATTTTGAAATGGACCATTGCTTGTGCAAGAAGTGGGTTTCGATAATAAGGTGGTGCATATGCTGGCTCTAATACAGGTTTAATATTCCCCGGTAGAAATTGTCCTGCATTTGATATTACAATATGATCCTCAAATTCATCAATATATATCCTTCGACCCGCAGTATAATCCTGATGTGCAATACAGTTATTGATTAACTCACGTAACAACCATGAATCATATTGTTGAGTTTCTGTCGGAAACAAACTAAGCTGATTAGGCATATAGCGATATGTCAGATTACGGATTTTTTTATAAACTGAATCTATAGCACACAGAAATGGAATATCGAAGATTTCATGATCGATTGTATTACCTCTATGATCATAAAGTCTCCACATAATTTGCGGCGGAACTTCAAAAAAATCCGAGCAGTCGCTATTTCCAAGCAAAATAAATGCAGCTTTTGTTATTTTTCCATTTCTGATAAGTTTGACCTTAGACAAAAATTGGTAGTCATCCATTTTATCAAATTCTTCAACCGCGTTAGGATTAGCTGCATTGGAAAGTCGTTCCCTGTAGTTGGCTCGAGCAATTGAAATCGCATTAGTGTCTAGATGTGATAACGACGCATCATTAACAATCTCTCTGGTCCAATCAGACCTGCGTTCACCACGAATTCTATCGATTTTTTCCTGTGACAAATCAACAAGAGATTCACCCGCACGACCATAAAATCGGTTTTTCCATCCTGTAGGAATAGCTATAACCGCAGCTGGAATTTGAAACATAATAATACGAACAGGTTTGCCATCAGGAGAAAGTGGATGCACCACAAAAATATCCATGAAGGTAATGGCCCCTGTCGTTTCTTTTGCTATGTCAAGCTTTAATTTTTCCAGAGATACTGGATTGTTTTTATAGTTCGTACCACAAAATTCATGAGTAGTATCATGTACCCCAAAAACGAGCCATCCATATTTTTTATTCCGAAGATTCGCTTCGTTACTAATGGCAGAAAAGTATTGTCCAAGTTTATGCAAATCAAAATTGCCACCAGCAAGTTTAAATTCTACAACTTCGTTTTCTACATGTTGAACGAGATCATTCAGTGTCTCGACTAAAGCTTTTTCAGTGTAGCCAGATACACCATAATCAAAGGTTGTGCCCATATGTTGTACCTCCTCGGTTTCAGTATCTCTATTATATCATAAGACATCAATTTAATAATACAAAAAGATGACCACTTGCACCGTTGTACAAGTGGTCATCTTTTTTCCTTATATACTGACTATTACTTTCTTGTCATGCCATTTTTTTCGAAAAAACTTCATCCCTATACTCTTACAGTAAGCAGCTGCCTCGTCCGCAGAAATGGTAAAAGAAAAAAGCTCGTGAGGATCCGTGATATGGTTGGACAACATACTGTCCATGGGAACACCAGAGCTTGAACTTTTCTGCTGCCGGTACAAGTCTAAAGCGATTTGGCTGGCTGTCGGTTGTTCTTCTCCTTTATCGCTGGAAAGGTCCAAGGTCCAGTTGAACGTATCATCGTCAATCAACACCACTTGTAAGATGAATTGGTCGATCAATGCGTCGGATATGGTAGGGCCAGAAAAATCGATCCAACGGTCCAGCGTTTCCCGGATACGAGCAAAATCAAGCGAAAATGCGGCAGATTGTTGATCAGCGGTCGTGCGTAAATCTTTGATTTGTAATTCGAGGGTGCTGATATCGCTTCGTATCGCTGCACTATCGGAGAGAAATTCCTCGCGTGTGATATCTCCCATCGCACACATCCGTCGCAGGCGTTCCAGACTTTTTTGCAACTTTTCCATCTGAGCTTCTTTGGAGCTGAGTGCATTTGTGTAAGTCTCGCTATCTTTAGTCGCACATTCTTCCAGCATCTGATAGGTCAAAAGCACTGCGTCTTTCCGGTCCCTCCAGACCATACGGAATACATCGCGAGCCATAAGGTCGATGTGCCAGTAGGGGATGCTCTTCGATTGGCATATCAGAGACGGGTCCAGTCCGTGGGATATCAGATATTGCGCACTGGCTGTACGCTTTTGTCGGTAACATTCATATCCGTAGCTCTTTTTACCATCTTCATTGATATGCCACAAAAACTTCCGAAAAGCAGAGCCACAGCTGCATCGCAGTTTGGTACACCAGACAGATTGTGGCTCTTTCCGCCCATACTTCTGCATCTTGCCATCCGGCCCAACACAACGGGTACTGCGTTTGCGGCGAATGTCAGAACATTTTTGCCACAGTTCTTCCGAGACGATGGGTTCAAAATCGCCTTTGATGTATACGAACTCTTCTTCTCGATGATAAACTCGCTTTTGGGTCAGATATCCGTCGCTGTGGGACTTGTTATAGCAGATATACCCTTTATAAGTCGCATTTCTGATGATACGGCCGATTCCATCCACTTTCCATGATACTTCTCCGTGGGCGTTTTTGCATCCCAATCGGAGAAGCTCACCGCAAATGCGCTTGTATCCCCACCCTTCTGAATATAACTGAAAAATCTTCTGGACCACATAGGCTTGATCAGGATTTATCTGGTATGTACCTGAGACCAGGTCGTATCCCAAGATGTTCCCGTTCCCATATAAGCGGCCTTTTTCTCGGCTGACTTGCTGGCCGGCCAATACTCGTTCCGATATCTTACGGCTTTCTTCCTGTGCCAATGTAGCCATAATTGTCAACCGCAGCTCGCCGTCCCCGTCCATAGTCCAGATGTTGTCTTGGACAAAATAGACTTCTACATTCAATTTTTTCAATTCGCGGGTAACAGTCAACGTATCTACTGTATTACGGGCAAAACGGCATACCTCACGGGTAACGATAAGGTCGAAGGTCCCGTGCCGGGCAGCTTCCAACATACTCATGAATGCAGGCCGTTTTTGAGCTGCTGTTCCCGTGATGCCTTCATCATAGTATCGCTCCACGATGATCCAATCGGAGTGCTGTTTAGCGATACCCTCATACCATGCCTGCTGATTCTCAAAGGCTGCTAGCTGCGCCTCGTGTTCCGTAGAAACACGACCGTAGATGGCCACTCTACGCAGTGGTGTGACAGGTGGCCCCATGTCGTATTATCGCTCCTTCCTTGAATCGTCCGGGCTATCATGCTGCATTAGCTCCCGTATACTTTTGCAGGACCTTATTGTATGTAGCCGCATTCACCAAACCCTGTGCGTACAGTGCGGCGATCATTTTGATTGCAAACTCGATATCTGTAACGTGGATATCCATAAGATCCATCCTTTCTGATTTTTACCGTGTCATTTGTTTCGTGTGCCGGTGTGAAGGGACCCTTGGTGTGGCGCTTCTTTGCTCAGCGGCTTGCATTCGATCAAGCATTCGCTCACATTCTTCCATGGTCAAACGTGGGTCCACAGATGTGTTGTTAACCGGCGGAGCAGCAGCTTCGCGTACCTTGTCGAGAAACTCTTTGATTTGCGCTTTGAGCTGAGTCGGTAGGGAGGCCAAAACAGCTTTGATTCGTTGCGCTTCCCTCTGCCACTTTGAACACTCTACCTGTAATGCACGATTGGCAGCTTCCAGATGTTCTTTTTCAGCGGCAGCTCGTTCTCGAATCGCTCTCTTTTCGGATTCCGCTTGTTCTCGCACAGACTTCAACTCGGCTTCTAAAGCGAATCGCCGCTCAGCTTCTCGCGAAAGATCCTGCATTGCAGCGGCAGCGCGTTCCTCAGCTTCTAGAGCCTGTTGTTGGATATTGGCAACGGTGATCTCGATATCGCGTCCTAATGGGTACAGCTCTTGTGTGAGCTTTCGCATCTTTTTCTTTTGCGCAGGCACGTTTAATGGGTGGGTACTGTCGATACTTTTTTCCAGCTCATTGACGATACCATTCATCTTGTTGGATTTGCGTAGTTCGGACATTTCGATGTGCTTGTGGCCAGTTTCTTCCACAGAGCGTCCTCGAGATAGCTCCGGGAACCGTGCGCTCATACAGTCAAAAAATTCATTTTGCCATGTGACGCATCCTTTTTTTCCGCCGATGATATCTTTGGCTGAAAGTCGGCCATCGGATGTGATGGGGACGAACACCATGTGTAAATGGGGTGTTTTTTCATCCATATGTACAACGGCAGAAATGATATTGGAGCGACCTACCTTCTGTGCGATAAAATCGCAACCAGCAGTAAAAAACTCTTTTATCTTTTCCGGGGACTTACCCTCAAAAAATTCTGGCCCACTTGTGATGATGGTATCGATACAGACGACACTATCTTTTCTGATTCGTGTATTCAGCTTGGAGATTCTTTCCTCTATCTCCTGACGATAATGAGCTGACGGTCTAATCAGATGATAATCATCTTTTATGCGGTCTATATCTATTGTTGGATTGCTGGTATAGGTCTTTTTGAGACGTTCATGGTGTGCTTCGATACCATGGATACCACTGCCACGCTTCATTTTTTCAAAACGAAGGATAGCATAATTTTCTCCCATTCGTGTTCACTCTCCTTTACTGCGGAGGTATGACACTTTGCCCTATCGCGGCCAAGGCTGCGGAAGGCGCACTTTGCATGAAATGAGAACGGGGGCCAGCGATTACGGGCAAAGTGTAACATACTATACTTATTGCATAAGTAGTATGGCAGGGAAGTTTCCCTGCACCCTCTGGGGCTGCTGACTGCGGTCAGCTACCAACGACACCGTCGGTGTTACCGTTGGTCATGATAGTTGGACACCGTCGCCACCGTCGGCGGTGACCGTCGGTATTCGCCGTCGGCGGTGCATTGCTTTGCCCAACTATCCATACCGTCGACAACACCGTTGGTGTCGACGGTTCAAGCTGGTATCACGATATCCAGCTTGATGATCTTCTCTTTACCGCTATACCCGGAATTAAATATTATCCCGTGCTGCTGGTGAAGAGAAGGGCCTATGCTGCGCAGCTTTTTGGAGAGTGTGGCCGGGGTCATTTGAAGTTCGGGAGAAAATGCGGCAAGCTCTTCTAACAATTTTGAAGAGGTACCTTGCCAGTGTTGGTTCTCAGCCAGAAGAGCGAGAAGCGCAGAGATCAGGTGGTCCTCTTGCCGCAGGGCAGGAGCCTGCCGCTCATTTTTTAACCAATAGCAAAAGGTGTCGTCAAATGTGAGGGAAAACTCGAAAGAGGGTGTATCACGATTGGATATCGTCAACGTGGCGCTATTTTCAGTTCGCTTCTCCCGCAGCAACACCCACATCCCATCGGAGCCGCCAGAAATACCGGTACTTCCTGTGATCATATTGACAGGATCGTTATCTTCCATTTTGCGGGTATGGGTCACAAGGATGATGGTGACGCGATATCGTTCTATGATTTCCCGAAATCGATTCATGGTTTCATAATCGGCAGCGTACATATTCTTGTCATTGACATTGCTACGGATATGCTGCATCGTATCTATGACAACGAGCTGAGTCTCTGAATGTGCAGCGATGAACTCACAGATCTGCTGTATCAGTCCATCGTTGATCGTCTTAGAGCGCAGCACGAAATGAATATGCTCCATCCCATCTATCGAGCCGTAATGTTCAAATCGAGATTGCAGCCGTGCATATGTATCTTCCAACGCCATATAAAGCACGTCGCCTTTTACCGAAGGAAATTCCCATAGACCATATCCCGTAGCTACTGCATAAGATATCTGCTGTACGAGCCATGATTTTCCTGCCTTAGGTGGCCCAGCCAATACGAATAGACCATGGGGCAGGATCGGTTCTATGCAATAACATAGCGGCGGGATCTCCATACTCATGAGGGTCTTTCCATCGATCGAATCCAAGGGCACAGGTGCTTCATAATTGAATTCGTGGGTCCATGATGGTATAGTAGATGAGGACCTGGTTCTGTCATGAGGGCTAGGGCTAAGCGGCTGTTCCCTCGCTGCGCCAACAGCGGGATCCGGAACAGCCGCATTTTTGTTCCATGGGGTGCCAGAGTTATCAATCATCTTCGGCACCCCCAGTCTGATAACTGTTTAGCCATTGCAGTAGCGCGTCTTTATAGACGAATTTCCGACCTTTGACTTTTAACGTCGGAAATCCCGGGACATTCATCAGCCCATATATGCTGCTTTGGCTGATATGCAAAAGCGGCACGAGCTGTGCAGCAGTCAGCACGTCGGGGGCTTCTTTCCATTGCTGACCGCGGACGATACCGGGGTCTATGATTCGATTCGTTCCCATTTTGTCACTCCTTCACTTGAACTTTTAGGAAAATCGCGTTACAATAATCGCAAGATTTCCTATTGCTATTTTAAAATCAAAAATTTCAAAAGTCAAGAAAATTGCGAATAATAAATCGTAATTTTCCTTAACGACCCGCAAGGAGGGCCTGTTATGTCTTTACATAACGATATCATAGAGTTTTTTGGGCGTTATCCCGATAAGCTGTCGATGGGATTATACACGCAGGAACATGACGAGATCTTTTTTGTAGCCTGTCTGAGCGATAAAGAGAAGGGTACCCCCTTCGAGGTCGGGGTGTTTGAACTTGGACAGAGCATGATCGATTTTCTGTATGACCCAGACTATGAACGAATCGTCGGGGCGCTGCTGGAATCGGATAGTCATGTAAAACAGATATTGGAAGCTCCGAACGATGTTGCTCGTTGGGTCCCACTCTATCTCCTGTTGCAAGCAGCTCAGAGCCAATTTTTCTATTTCTACCTTGTTCAGGAAATCGTGACTGCTTACAAGAGCAAAATGTGCAGACCGGATGGAACGCCCTATCCCATAGATTATTTTTGTGAAATAGGGCGTTCTTATCAGCGGCTTCGTGAGCGAGTGAAGGATATAGTGGGCGTTTGTTTTGAAGAAACATCCAAAAACGGAGCTTCTGCCACTGAACGCTACATTGAAAACTTCCCGCTGGATACGCTTTTATATAGGGATGTAAGTGGAGAACCCGTTCCGGCAAGGCCATATAAAGAGGGGGAACCGATGAGCTATAAAATGGCCGAGGTCCTTCATCCAAGGATGCCTGAGGATATTGGAAACTTCTTGTTCTTCCAGTATCTAAAAGAGAACATCCTTTTCAAGCGTTGCGAGAATTGTCAGAAGTATTTTGTTGCCACAGGACGCAGTAACGTAAAATACTGCGATAGAATGGTAGATGAAACGGGAAAGACGTGCCGCCAGATCGCACCAGCCATGACTTTTCGTGAAAAGCGTAAGGATAGTCCGGCTGAAAAGGTGTTCAATCGAGCCTATAAGACGCTCCATTCCCGTATGTCCGCTGGCAAACTGAGTAAAGAGTTGTTCAAAGAGTGGTCTAAGGAAGCCCGCCAAAAGCGCGATGAATGCGCCGCCGGAAAAATCACCCTCGAAGATTTTGAACGCTGGCTCGTCGATGGGGACTAATACCGCAGCAAGTTCCCAGATTTATAGGCCATAATCCTTCCAGCGTTTCAATTCGATATGATAGTTTTCTCCATTCGTATCCTTGCAGGTGTTGAGGTAGTCGGCCAGTTGCACTGTGCCATGGGAGTGTCGCTCAGCCAGCAGTACCAGTTTGTCGGGGCGTAGGCCATCATGTATGGCACCGGTATGATACATGATAAGTTGAAAAACATCTTTTTCTTGGCTGACATGGAGTTTACACTCAAAGAGGATAAGCTGAGAGCCAGTAAAAAGATAGATATCAATCAATGGTGGAGATTTTTCGATAAAGTTGTACACGGGCATCTGGGTAAGGACCGTGGCTTGTGGTCCATATTTCTCTCTAAATCTCTTGGCTAGTCTTTCGCAGAGCAATACCTCTCGCTTGGTCTGTGTTGAGCTTTTGTAAGTGGCTGGCCTTGGGCAATGGTTACGAATCCAATCATACAAAGCTGCCAGACGATAGTCTCCATAGAATAATTTGTCTTTGGTCGGCACAGGCGGTGGAAGCGCATCATTTGTACCGCCATCTGATACATCCAGCTCGATCACTGCAAGAAAACCGTTATGCTGGGGATGGTCTTTGCCCCAAATCGCAGAGAAAATGTGATGTTCGATCATACGTCCATTTTCATATACCATGACCCCAGCATTTGAAAAACTCTTCCGAAAATATCGGGCGGTACTAGGATGATTATCGATCTCTCCGAAGTGATATCGAACACGGACTGGTCCAGCCCCGAGGTCAAGGATGCAGGAACCTTGATCCGGTGTCTGCGTAGAATGCCATACAGGTTCCAATGCCCGCACACGGTAAGAGCGACGTTTTCCCTCTGCTGTATGGATATGGATATTGATCATGAATCCTGCCCGAAGATAGGGCGCGTAGATAACAGCAAGTTCTTCTCTGATACACTGCACAAGAGTGATAAAGGAGATATCATGGCCGGGATAACCCTTCCCCGAGGTGTTGAACAAAGCTCTGCTGCAAGGAAAGCTGACATAGGTCCCTGAGGCGTCGAATCTCCCCGGCCAGGGATCTTCTTGTATATCACAGATATCTGCGGCCATCCCTGACGTGCGATAGGGAGCGTGTACACGGCGATATGTCCCATTGGATACTTCTTCTTGGGTGCGGGTAAAAAGTGCCCAGTGCGCGTTCTCTGGGTCGAATGTGGCTAATATCTTTTTGAGTGCTACGCCGTAGCGATTAAGCGGTGTTTCCGCGCCAGCCGAAGAGGCGTATGTCATACAGGCATCCAGATTTTTGATACCAGCGCCGGTATCTTCTACGCGAACGTAGATATCTCCTTGCCCGTTCTCAGCTGCACACTCCTGCAAAGTGATGGCGATCTCTCGCTGTTCGGTTTGATTCGCGACCATACTGCTGATAGAATCGTCGCAGAGTTCACAGAGCATATAAGGGAACGTATCATGACTGTCTGCTATGCCATACCAGAGATTCACATCATTGATCGCGTTGTGAATAGGGATCTTTTTCATGGATCTGATTCTCCTTTTCTCTTTTATCGCTATTATCATACTACACTGTTTAAGTACATTCTATTGGCACAATATACACTGTTTAAGTGTATTCTTTTGATAAACTGTACAATTGTACTTGTTAAGTGTATTTTTTGCCGATATAATGGGAGCAACAAAAGAGAAATGGGGCGGGAACATGGCCGAAAAGAAAAACAGCGAGGCTAGGATTAAAGCCAACAACCGGTATAATGAAAAGGCATATGATCGAATCAATATTGCTGTTCCAAAAGGGAAAAAAGCGATTATTGCAGAGAAAGCCGCGCAAAATGGAGAGAGTATTAATGCTTTTGTGAACCGCGCAATCGACCGTGAACTTGACCGATAATCACTTTTATATGCAGCAACAAAAGGCGCCTGTTTTTTCGGGCGCCTTTTGTGAGTTCTTTATAATATTAAATGATAATTTTAGAATCGCAAAGAAAATATTTACTTGTAAAAAAGATATGATATACTTATAAAAGTATCCGAGCCAGAGAGGAGGGGATCCTGTGCCTATAAGCTATAAGAAATTATGGAAATTATTGATTGATAAAGATCTGAAGAAAAAGGACCTCCAGAGACTGACCGGCATCAGTTCTGCAACTATGGCCAAGTTGAGTCATAACGAAACCATTCGTAGCGATACTCTTGAAAAAATTTGTATGGCTTTAGATTGTAATATTGCAGACATCATGGAGTTTAAAAAAGTGCGTGAGGAGAGTCATGATGAATAAGCCATACTTGGTATTTAATGAAGATTGTATTAAAGCTATGAGCCGTATGGATAGCGACTCTGTCGATCTGATCCTGACGGACCCTCCCTATAATTTAGGGAAGTTTATGAAAGAGCGTGCTACAAACTTGAAGCAAATGCGCGACAATTTTTTTGGTGCTGCCGGGTGGGATGATCTGGATTTCAATGAGTGGGAGGTGTCGATGGACAACTTTTTCTCAGAGGCATCGCGAGTAATAAAAAATGGCGGCTCTGTCATTGTATTTATGTCTATCATCAAGGTAGAAACCATAATTAAACTTGCAACAAAGCATGGGTTTTATTATAAAACAACTGGAATCTGGCATAAACTGAATCCAATGCCCCGCAATATGAACCTGCATTTTATTAACTCCACGGAAGCATGGATTTACTTTGTATATAAAAAACATACAGGAGTATTTAACAATAACGGAAAGGCTGTCCATGATTTTTTTGAAACCTCCGTTACTCCTGCTGGGGAGCGTAGTTTTGGGAAACATCCAACCCAAAAACCTGTGGCTCTTCTTGAAAAAATGATAGAATTGCTTTCAAATCCCTCAGATATTGTGTTCGACCCTTTTATGGGCAGTGGGAGCACTGGTGTGGCTGCTGTGAAAATGGGACGCAAATTTATCGGATCTGAGATAAACGAAGAATATTACAACATTAGCAAAAGCAGATTAGAAAGCGTGGTTTGCGAAACACTATGAAAATGATTGATTTATTTGCAGGTGTGGGCGGACTTTCATTGGGGTTTGAATCCAAAGGATTTGAAGTCGTTTTAGCAAATGAATATGATCCATCTATTGCCGAAGCTTATATTAAAAACCGAAAAAATCCTAACATGATCGTCGAGGATATCACTAAGCTCCCCATTGAAAAAACATTTGCTCCTTATCGAGGTGTGACCGATTTAGTAGTTGGTGGACCACCTTGCCAAGGATTCTCCCAAAAAGGGCAAAGAAAAACCATCAATGATCCTCGAAACTTTTTATTTAAATACTTTGTCAATGTTGTTGCAAATGTACAGCCTCGGTATTTCGTGATGGAGAACGTGCCAAATTTGCTCACAACAGAAAATGGCTATTTTAAAAAAGAAATTGAGAGTATGTTTGCTGCTTTAGGGTACAAAACAAACGCAGCAGTCCTGTGTGCCGCAGATTTTGGAGTTCCGCAAAACAGGAACAGGGCATTTATTATCGGAAAACATACCGAAGGAGATCCGGTTGAACTTCCAAAGGTAATAGAAAGGCGAACCACAATTTGGGATGCCATTAGTGATTTGGCATATCTTGAATCCGGAGAAGGCGAAGAAATCCAAGAATATATAACCTCTCCAGAGTCAGATTATCAAAGAAAAATGCGACAGGGAAGTGAGTTGTTATTTAACCATAAAGCAACCAAACATTCTGAGATCGCACTTGAAAGACTTCGCTTAATTCCTCCTAATTGCGGAAAAGAATGCTTGCCTAAAGAGCATTTGACAAAATCCATTTACAGTGGTACTTGGACCCGAATGAAACAAGATGATATCTCGGTGACAATTACCACCCGATTTGATACACCATCGTCTGGGTGTTTTACCCACCCTTATTTGAATCGTGCCATAACTGTACGCGAAGCTGCACGTATTCAGTCTTTCCCTGATACTTTTCATTTCTATGGTTCAAAAACTTCTCAAATGAAACAAGTAGGAAACGCAGTGCCACCTATGCTCGCTGCTGCGGTTGCTCAAGCAATTCTTGAAGATATGCGTAAATAAAAAAGGTCAGCACCTACAAAGGGGTGCTGACCTTTTTCATCTTACGATTGATTTAATGTGAGCCAAGAAGTCTTTCCAATTTAAACACTTAGACAAATCTACAGTCCGTATGAGAAGAGGACATAGCGCCCCAGTATTTGAGACAAAAGAAAAATCGCCTACAAACTGTGTGTCGTTTTCTGTGTGAGGGTACATCAAAAAAACGCGATCAACATCAGGAATTGCAGTGGCATAAGCGTTCATTTGATATATGTCACTCTCTTTAACAAATTTGGTTGGCAGTTTCCATTTTGTGTCAATAATGGTTTTCGTAGAGGAGTCAAATATTGTAATATCTGGCCTAAGATTAATAAATTTTTTCCCTGTTCCGGAATTGCGCAATAAATGGCTGCCGGTTTTTTGGTAAAAAACATGGTGTCCCCAAATATTACGGCAAGCTTTGTAAATGAACAACTCGTAGAGATCGTTCATATCAAACAACATAGCATTTACTGGGACAGTTCCTGCATTTAAAGTAGCCAACCGATTTTGAAGGAAAAGACTTCCATACCGGTATGCATCTTCGGCAATAGCGTTTGTGGAATTGAATGAAATTCGGTAAACTAACGCCTGTTTAGGGGAAACTGGTAGAATCTCATCAAACAGAGAAAGAAACTGATTTATACGCTTAATATTGGCGGAATCTCGGCTTCGCTTTTTCATTTCCCACAAGCAGGCTTTGAAAAATCGATTTAAGGGATTGTCAGAAATATACTTAGAATATTTACAGACAAATCTTGTGGGGGTTAGAAGATTGCGATTAATCTGTTTGCTAATTACTATTTTTCCTTTTACTGCTTGTAGATTGTTCTCTACCTTTTGATACGATCTCAATAAACCGTGATCGAGATACGTTTCCAGCGATAAAAGAAAAATATCGATTATTATCTCAACCAAGGAATCTTTTTGAGGCGCAATCGAACCACGAAACTTTTTGCTGGAATTGGCTTGATGTGCGATTAAGAGCATTCTGGTCAAAATTTTCCTTAATTCGTCAGGAGAATGCATTCCTGCGATTTTAGGTAAAATTTCAACAGAAAATTCTGGCAAATCAATAACACCAACCCAATGCTGGGCAATGAGACAGCGATTCCCCCATTTGAAAATAGGAACATCATCGACGATTAATGACTGTAAACAAACTGCATCATCTTTGGATATTTGCTTCCTAGAAAGGTCTCTGGTATTCCTTACGGATAGGCGCTCATACTCAGTTATTGAGACCGTCATGGTGTGATTCCCTCATAAATCTGTCTCAAAGCGTTATCATCAATTGGAGATCTTGTAAAGAATCTCTTTTTGTCATCCAATAAATATTCTCCAGTGAAGGGAAACAGCGTATCCACAGATAGCGTTGAGTTTTGATAAATTGCGGTTGGCTTTAGATTTCCATCGCTGTCCAAGTCATTAAAAATTAATTGAATTTTTTGCAGATCATCATAGAAGTATTCTTCCAGTAGGGGAATGATCTTCTGTGCTAAGATTATGGCAATATCCTCTTTTGTGCGGACACTCATAAAGTAGGCATGTCCAATCAAATGATTGGCATCGAGCAATATTTCAATGCGTTTATTAATTGTTTCAAAGAGGGCAATAAGATCGATACCATCTACATTGTGTGCGTCAATTCCTGCAATTTCCAATTCTCGCAGGATGATATTTGAGTCAGGAGCCATCGGCACGAAAGAGAAACGCCGGCGTAGAGCGATATCGATATTAGCTATTGATTTATCCGCTGAATTCATTGTGCCTAAAATATTAAGGTTATTTGGAACTACAAATCTCTCTTTAGAATAGGGCAACTCAGCAGACAACTCGCTTGCTTCACCTTTTCGTTTATCGACTTCAATCAAGCTAATAAGCTCACCAAAAATTTCGGCAATATTTCCGCGATTGATTTCATCAATAAAAATCGCGTATTCTTTTTCGGGATGATTGATAGCCTTTTCGCAAATTAATTTAAAGATTCCCGGTTTTGGGGAATAGTCAATCGTGTGTGTAGCTGCATCATAAGTCGGACGAATTCCCTCAATAAAATCCTCATAAGAAAAGGATTGGTGGAAGGTCACAAAGGAATATCTTTTATCAACGTCTGACGTGCTCAGATATGTTTCAAAAAAGTGCGGATCATGTTTCAATAAGCGAATTCGATCAACATACCACCCTGTTCCCAATGAAACCTCAAAGAAAATGCGAGGATTTTCACGGAGAGCGTGTATGGGGGATGGTGAAATCTGATGTTTTTCAAGCACAGAGGAAACCCTAACAGGAGTTCTCAGAACCAGAGAATCTACTTTTGCTTGGATATCTGTGGCCTGCATCTTTCCTTTATTCTGGAGGATAATTAAGGCAATCAGCAGCCACTCCTTGCTGTTTCTTGTGTAAGCACTGATAATTTGCGCGTCCGTAATGTCAAAATCAGTGTAATCATTAAGCATGGATTGTAGCAAATATGTTTTTCCGGTGCCCGGAGGACCATAGTATATAATATTTTGTGCCATAATCTTACCTCACGTGAAGCAATTTTTGCCCATGAAGCGATGGGCCATTAACCACATTAGTGGTTGCGAAGGTATGCGTATACGCATCCAGAATCAGATTAAATCGTTTGGACGAGATGAATCCAATCTCGCGCATATATTTCTGATCATCTTTGATTCTTAGCTGCGCTTTTCGCGGTTCTCCTCCTTCCACACGGTCACGAGCGGTATTATAATTATACTCAAAATCACAAACATCCAGAATATGCGCGAGGAAGTCCCCTATTTCCGGCAGAGGGCAATCCAACACAATGTAACGAATGGTATACTTGCTCCTATCGATGTCGATAGATCCTCTTCCGTCGAATGCGCCAAGAATAAAGGCGTGCTGCACCTCGGTTTCGGATGCTTCGAGTGCAGGTCTCAACCCCGTAAACAGATCAGAAATATTTGTAAGTGTAGTAGCTCGGAAAAAACTACCAAAACCAGGCAAACGAAATTTCCCAGAATCTAAGTTTGTCCCATGAATATTCTCACTCATTAAGGTTTGTCCACCCATCGGCATGGAGAGCTGCCGAACATTATCAAAATGTTCTTCGATTTCAACATGTGTCGCATAGCCATAATTATAGCGTACAGGTGCAACCCAATATACGTCATTGTCTACGGTGACTTTTTCGTTGGCAGCACAAATACCGCCCAAAAAATACGCGATTTCAGGAGTCAAATAACGAGAACCAAAATCAATACCAGAATCAAATACCACATACGGCATAAAAAATCCTCCCCCTGATAGAAATCAAATTCTGAGCTGATTTCAAGAATTATTATATTCTTGCAAAAAAACAAAAGCAACCCGGCTTCCTCACCGTGAGTAGAAATAGTGCCCTCCCAACTTTTCGGGTTGAGAGGGCACTATATATTAAATTATAGACAATCCGAAAATCTTATTTCCTCGGATTTTTGATGGCAGCCTGCGCGGCGGCGAGGCGGGCGATGGGCACGCGGTAGGGGGAGCAGGACACATAGTCCAGGCCAGCGCCGTGGCAGAACTCCACGCTGGTGGGGTCGCCGCCGTGCTCGCCGCAGATGCCCAGATGGATGTCGGGGCGGGCCTCACGGCCCAGCTTGGCGGCCATCTTCACCAGGCGGCCCACGCCGTTCTGGTCCAGATGGGCGAAGGGATCGGACTCATAGATCTTGTGCTCATAGTAGGCGTTGAGGAACTTACCGGCGTCGTCGCGGGAGAAGCCGAAGGTCATCTGAGTCAGGTCGTTGGTGCCGAAGGAGAAGAACTGGGCCTCCTTGGCGATCTCGTCGGCGGTGAGGGCGGCGCGGGGGATCTCGATCATGGTGCCGACCTCATACTTCATGTCCAGGCCGGAGGCGGCGATGAGCGCGTCGGCGGTCTTGACCACCACGTCCTTGACGAACTTCAGCTCCTTGACCTCGCCCACCAGGGGGATCATGATCTCGGGGACCATGGTCCAGTCGGGGTGCTTCTTCTGCACGTTGATGGCGGCGTTGATGACAGCGGTGGTCTGCATCTCGGCGATCTCCGGGTAGGAGACGGCCAGACGGCAGCCGCGGTGACCCATCATGGGGTTGAACTCGTGGAGGGAGGAGATGACGTTGTGGAGCTTCTCCACGGTCAGGCCCATCTCCTGGGCGATCTCCGCGATGTCCTCCTCCTTGGTGGGCAGGAACTCGTGGAGCGGGGGATCCAGGAAGCGGATGACCACGGGCAGGCCCTCCATGGCCTCGTAGATGCCCTCAAAGTCGCCCTGCTGATAGGGCAGGATCTTGGCCAGGGCCTTCTTGCGGTCCTCGGTGTTATCGGAGACGATCATCTCCCGCATGGCCTTGATGCGCTCGCCCTCGAAGAACATATGCTCGGTGCGGCACAGGCCGATGCCCTGGGCGCCGAAGGCGCGGCCCTGGGCGGCGTCGCGGGGGGTGTCGGCGTTGGTGTAGACCTTGAGCTGGCGGTACTTGTCGGCCCAGCCCATCAGGCGGCCGAAGTAGCCGGAGCCGGGATCGGCGGGCACGGTGGGGATGGCCTCACCGTAGATGTTGCCGGTGGAGCCGTTGAGGCTGATCCAGTCGCCCTCGTGGTAGGTGTTGCCGCCCAGAGTGAACTGCTTGGCGTCGTAATCCACCACGATCTCGCCGCAGCCGGACACGCAGCAGGTGCCCATGCCGCGGGCCACCACGGCGGCGTGAGAGGTCATGCCGCCCCGGACGGTCAGGATGCCCTGGGCGACCTGCATGCCCTCGATGTCCTCGGGGGAGGTCTCCAGCCGGACCAGGATCACCTTCTCGCCCCGGTCATGCCACTCCTTGGCGTCCTCGGCGGTAAAGACCACCCGGCCGCAGGCGGCGCCGGGAGAGGCGGCCAGGCCCTTGCCGATGACGGCGGCCTTCTTCAGGGCCTCGGGGTCGAACTGGGGGTGCAGCAGGGAGTCCAGCTGCTTGGGCTCCACGCGGCAGACGGCGGTCTGCTCGTCGATCATGCCCTCGTCCACCAGGTCCACGGCCACCTTCAGGGCGGCGGCGGCGGTGCGCTTGCCGTTACGGGTCTGGAGCATGTAGAGCTTGCCATTCTCGATGGTGAACTCCATGTCCTGCATGTCCTTGTAGTGCTGCTCCAGGCGGTTGGCGATGGCGGCGAACTGGTCGTACACCTCGGGCATCTCCTCGTGGAGCTTGCTGATGGGGGAGGGGGTGCGCACGCCGGCCACCACGTCCTCGCCCTGGGCGTTGATGAGGTACTCGCCGAAGAGGGCCTTCTCGCCGGTGGCGGGGTTGCGGGTGAAGGCAACGCCGGTGCCGGAGTTGCTGCCGGAGTTACCAAAGACCATGGACTGCACGTTGACGGCAGTGCCCCAGTCGTAGGGGATCTCGTTCATGCGGCGATAGACGTTGGCGCGGGGGTTGTCCCAGGAGCGGAACACGGCCTTCACGGCCTCCATGAGCTGGACCTTGGGGTCCTGGGGGAAGTCCTCGCCCTTTTCCTTCTTATAGAACTCCTTAAAGAGGACCACCAGACGCTTCATGTCGTCGGTGTCCAGGTCGATGTCCTGGGTGACGCCCTTCTCGGCCTTCACCTCGTCGATGATCTCCTCAAAGCGCTTCTTGGTCAGCTCCATCACCACGTCGGAGAACATCTGGATGAAGCGGCGGTAGGAGTCGTAGGCGAAGCGGGGGTTGTCGGTGAACTTGGCCAGGCCCTCCACCACGGTATCATTGAGGCCCAGGTTGAGGATGGTGTCCATCATGCCGGGCATGGAGGCCCGGGCGCCGGAGCGGACGGAGACCAGCAGAGGATTCTCGGGATCGGCAAACTTCTTGCCGCAGATCTCCTCCATCTTGCCCAGATACTCATAGATCTGCGCCTGGATGTCGTCGTTGATCTGCCGGCCGTCATTATAGTACTGGGTGCAGGCCTCGGTGGTCACGGTGAAGCCCTGAGGCACCGGCATGCCCAGATTGGTCATCTCCGCCAGGTTGGCGCCCTTGCCGCCCAGCAGCTCCCGCATGGAGCCGTTGCCCTCGGAGAATAGATAGACGTATTTATGCGCGTTGGCCATGTGTCATTCCTCCTACAAAGCGTTCAGCTAAATGGAATTATACCATTTATACGAAAAAAAGCAATAGAAATCGAGGAATATCATGTAAACTCCTGATTTTAGCTGAATTTGATGGAAGAAATCGGGCATAAAAAGGGAGCAAACTATGGCGAAATGACGAAAAAGGGGGAGCGGAGGGAAGGAAACAAGAAAAATTCCACGCAAAAAAAGTGCCGGTAAAAATTTTTACCGGCACATAAATATGAAAGATTATGAATCCAGTCCGTTCAGCACTTCCTGGGCGGCGTCGGCGTCGGCCGCCACCACCAGGAGCACGGAATTGCCCTTCTGCTCCACGATGGCCTTGTCCAGCTTGGCCACCTCTTCGGGCTGGTAGTCCTTCAGGGCCTCGGTCTGATCGCTGACCCGGGTCTTGAGGGCCTCCAGGGCGGTCTTGGCGGTGTCCTCGTCCTTCAGTGTGAGGACCGCGATCTCCTCGGCGCCGGCGGTGAGGGAGGTGTACACCGCGCTGTCGGTGACGTTGGCGGCGTCGATGTCATAGAGGGGACCGCACACCAGATCCAGCTTCATGGCTTCCAGCGGCTCAGAGAAGGCGGAGGAGTCCAGCAGGGCCTTGGCGGTGGAGGCGGGATCGTAGGGCTTGGCGGCGCTCTCTCCGCCGCCGCCGCAGGCGGTCAGCAGGGCGCCCAGCAGCAGGGCCGGAACCAAAAGACGGACCATCAGATTACGCATAGTGATTTCTCCTTATCGATTCAACTTAATGTATCGGGGTCTACGGTGTGGCACATCAGGTAGGACAGCCATTCCTGATACCAGCTCTTGGTGAAGTGGACGCCGTCCACGGTGTTCTCCTGGGCCAGGATGCCCTCGGGGGTGCTGAGGGCGGTGGCTACGTCCACCAGGACCACTTCCTTTTCCACCGCCAGCTGGGAGAAGATGCTGTTGTACACCGCCACCTTGTCGTTGTTCACATACGAGGGCCAGTTCTTGGCGCAAAGGGTGGGGTTCACCGGCACCTGGTTCTGCAGGTAGATGATGGCGTCGGGCTGGGTGGCCCGGATATGGTCGATGAGGGCGGCGAACTTGTCGTGGAAGCCCTGGTCATCGTAGTAGCCCAGCTCGTTGATGCCCAGGGAGATGTACACCTTTTTGAACTTCCCGCTCTCGTGGGTCAGGGCGTCCACAATGGAGTAGGACGTGCCGTCGATGTCGATGAGCTTCTTGGGATCGTCCTTCATCACGTCGAAGATGGTGATGCCCTTGTAGCAGAAGAAAGTGGCGCCCTCAATGCCGCTGTACAGCTGCAGGCCCTCGGTGCGGGAGTCGCCGATGAAGAGGGCGTCGGAGAAGTAGCTCATATCCACGGCCGCGGTCTCGGGGGCGGGCTGGCTGTAGTCAAACTTCGCCGCGGGCGAGGTGGTGGGCGCAGCCTCCGGCGAGGGGGAAGGGGAGGCCTCCGTGTCGGCCGTCTGGACCGGCGTGGTGGGGGTGATGG
>NZ_NFGZ01000015.1 GCF_002159175.1 Flavonifractor sp. An92
CCCCCACCCCGGCGGCGGCCATGGCCACCCCGGAACCGGAGGTCACCTCCACGCCAGAGCCCACGCCCTCTGCTACGCCGGAACCTACCCCCACCCCGGAGGTGAGCGCGGCGCCGGAGGAATCGACCACCCCCTCCGTCTCGCCCACGGAATCCCCGGAGCCCACCGCCGCGCCGGACGAGGAGTCTGAGATCGGCGTTCCTCTCCCCGTGATGGCTGCGGTGATCGGAGTGGTGGTGGTCCTGGGGGCCGGCCTGCTCTTCCTGACCCGGAAGCTGGGCCGCTGATCTTTGTCAACCCACGGGCCAAAGACCCGGGAGTGAAAGGAGTAGAATGAATATGAAACGCATCCGTACCACCCTGGTGAGCCTGCTGTCCGCAGCCGCCCTGACGCTGTCGCTGACGGTGGCGGTCTCCGCCTCCGGCTACGACTTCCAGGGCACTGCCGGCCAGACCCTGAAGCTCACCACCCCCGCCGCCGTGACGGTGGAGAGCACCGAAGGCGTCTACCGCAACACCATCGACGGGGCCCTCCCCGCCGGGGAGGAGCTGACCTTCACCTTCCAGCTCTCCGCCGGGATGAACAACTACGACGCCGAGCTCTTCCAGGAGAAGAGCCTGCCCCTCATCGCCGTGAAGGCCAGCTACGAGGGCGAGACCCTCTGCACCCCCACCTATGTCAGCGGCAGCAAGGCCGACGGCATCACCCTCTCCGTCCCCGCCCTGGAGGAGGGCAGCTACGTGCTGGTCTTTGGCGCCGGGATCCAGGCCAACAACCCCGACAAGACCCTGGGCCAGGACATCGTGTTCTCCTTCACCGTGGCCGACGGCGCCACCACCCCGGAGGAGCCCACCGAGACCCCCGAGCAGCCTACTGAGACCCCGGAGCAGCCCGCCGTGGAGTGCCCCTACACCGACGTGTCCGCCGACGCCGCCGGCGCGGTGATGGCCCTGGTGGAGAAGGGCTTCCTCACCCCCGTCTCCGAGACCGAACTGGGCGCCGCTGAGCCAGTGACCCGCGGCCAGCTCCTCACCTTGATGGGCCAGTGCCGGGACATCAATGTGTCCAAGTATACCGCCTCCTCCTTCACCGACCTGACCAATGACGACCCCGCCATGCCCTATGTGGAGTGGGCCGTGGGCAAGGGCCTGGTCAGCGGCTATGGCGACGGCACCGTGGGCGCCGCCGACCAGATCACCCGGGAGCAGGCCGCCTGCATCCTGGCCCGCTACGCCGCCGCCTTCGAGCTGGAGAATGCCTCCGGCAAGGAGAGCCTGGGCGCCTTCTCCGACAAGGACCAGGTCAGCGCCTGGGCCAAGGAGTCGGTGCAGTGGGCAGTGGCCGCCGGTCTCTTCACCGGTGAGACCCTCCAGCCCCAGGCTACCGTCACCGTCCAGGAGATGGCGGTGATGATGGCCGCTGTGGACCTCATCTAAACGGAACAAAAGAGCCGTGGAGCGCAGCATATCTGCGTTCCACGGCTCTTTTTTACAGCGTGTAAAAATCCAGAAAGGCCCGGGTCTCCGGGCTGCGGGGGTGTGACAGCACCTCTCGGGCGCTGCCCCGCTCCTCCAGACGGCCCTCCCGGAGAAAGAGCACCTCGTCCGCCATGCGCCGGGCCTGGGTGAGGGAGTGTGTCACCAGCACCACGGTGCAGCCGGTGCGGGAGCGGTACTCCAGGATGCGCTCCTCGGCCAGGAGGGTGGCGGTCACGTCCATGGCCGCCGTGGGCTCGTCCAGAATGAGGAGGGGGTAGTCCCGCAGCAGCAGCCGGGCCAGGGCCAGGCGGGCGGTCTCCCCGCCGGAGAGCCGCCCGGCGCTCTGCTTTTCCAGGTGGATTAGACCGAAGGCCTCCAGCTGTGCCCGGGCCGCCTCCCGCCCCGCCCCCGTGAGGCGGAGGCTGCGCAGCACCTTCATGTGGAAGGGGTAGCTCCGCTGGGGCATGTACCCGGCCCCCAGCGGAGGGAGCTTCCCGGCGTCAGCGGGGATGACCCCGGCCAGGATGCGGGCAAAGGTGGACTTCCCGCAGCCGTTGGCCCCGATCACCGCGTGGACCGCCCCGTCGGTGAGGGTGAGCTCCGGCAGGTCCAGCACCTTCCGCCCGGCGTAGGTCTTGGAAAGGGCGGGCAGCTTCATCTCTTCAGCCTCCCATGCAGCAGGGCCACCCCGGCGTTGAGCACCAGAGACACCCCCAGCAGGATGATGCCCAGGGCCAGCGCGGTGGTGAAGGACCCCATATTGGTGTAGTTCATGATGGCGGTAGTCATCACATTGGTTTTATAGGCGATGGCGCCCCCCACCATGGACACCGCCCCCACCTCTGCAAAGGCCCGGCCCAGGCCCAGCAGATAGGCTGACAGGAGCTGGTACTGGCTCTCTCCCAGCAGGAGCAGCAGGGTACGGCCCCGGCTCAATCCCAGGCCCAGGGCGGTCTCCCGGATGTCGGGTGCCACCGAGGACACATGGGACTCCAGGCTCCCGGCGATGAGGGGGGTGAGAAGGACCACCTGGGCGATGACCATGCCGCGCACTGTGTAGAGAAGGCGCAGATGCCGCAGGGGGCCCACCCCGGAAAAGAGCATGTAGCAGATGAGGCCCACCACCACCGGCGGAAGGCCCATCAGGGTGCGGTTGAGCACCACCAGGACCCCCTTCCACCGCCCGGAGTAGCCGCCCAGCAGCACGCCCAGGGGCCCGCCCAGGACCAGAGCCAGCAGGGACGAGGCCAGCACCATGCGCAGCGTCGTAGCCAGGATGATCCCAAGCTGCCGGTCCCCTGACAGCAGGAGGGCCACCGCCTCCCGGAGCGCGGTCTGCATGGGGACGTCCTCCTTTCTTCAAAGAGAGCCTGCCGAATGATTCCCGGCAGGCTCTCGCTGGCTTTTGTGCTTACTCCATCACGCCCCGGTTGGACTGGAAGGTGAGGAAGGTGGCCTTGTCGGAGAGAATGTAGCTCCCCGTCTCCTCGGCCATGGTGAGGCACACCCCCATGCCGGCGTTGGAGTAGGTGTACCAGTCGGTGTAGGCCTCCACCGACTCAGCCTCGTCGGTGATGCCCAGTTCCTCCGGCCAGAGGGAGACCTCCTTGGTGTGGGTGCCCGATTTGTCGCCACGGGAGACGAAGGGATACTCGCCCTCGGCGATGGCGGCGAAAGCGTCCTTCACGGAGGTGGCGTCCTTCACCCCGGCGGGGTCGGCGGAGGGGCCGCAGAGGACGAAGTAGTTGTACATGTAGGTCAGCCGCTCGCTCTCAAAGCCAGGCAGCACATAGGAGAACCCGGCGGCCACAAACTCCTCCTCCTGGCTCTTGGAGTGGACCAGCAGCAGGTCGGCATTGCCGCTCTGGGCGTTGGCGATGGCCTTGCCGGTGCCGGCGGAGGTCACCTCCACGGTGTAGCCGTACTTCTCCTCAAAGAGGGGCAGCAGATAGCCCAGCAGGCCCGAGTCGTTCACCGAGGTAGTGGTGGACATGCGGATGACCTTGGTCTCCTCGGTGGCCTGGGGGATCTCAGCGGTGGAGACCGGGGCGTCGTCCTTCAGGTAGAAGAGGTACTCGCCGTAGTCGGCGTACCCGTAGTCGGCGGCGGCCTGCTCTCCCTCTTCGGAGAGCATCCAGTTGATGAGGGCGGCGGCGCCCTCGGTGTTCACATACACGTCCGAAACGGCGTTGCCGTCGGCATCCACAAAGGGAGCATCGGGATTCACCGCCAGGAGGGAGTAGTTATTGATCATGTCGTCGTCGGCCTCATAGAGGATGGTGAGGTCCACGGCGGGGGCTTCGCTCTGCTCCGGCGTCTCCGACGGGGCAGAGGGGGCGGAGGGAGTAGGGGACGCGGCGGTCTGACCGCCACCACATCCGGTCAAGGGCAGGACCAGCAGGGACAGGGACAGCAGCAGGGCAAGGGACTTTTTCATCTTCCGTTCATCTCCGTTCTCCAAGGTTCCCCGCCATCAGGCAGGGGATCAAGCTTATGGTAGCTCTTTCCAACGGAAGTGTCAAACAGTTTTTCTAAAATATTCGGCTCACAGCTCAGACTGAGCGTTGAAAGTCTGACCGATCTGAAGCGCAGCGGTGTGGCCCGCCGCCTCCCCCTGGGCGGTGACAGTGTCCACGATGCGGTGGACGTGTTCGCAGTTGCCACACAGGTGGACCCAGCCCGGCAGCGGCGTGCCCAGGGGGCGTAGGAGCTCCCGCTCCGGGACAAGCCCCACGGCGGTGAGAAGGGTGTCACAGGGCAGAATTTCTTCCGCGCCGGTGTCCAGGTGGCGCACCGTTACGGCGGACACCCGGCCCCGGCCGTGGACCTCGGTGACCGTGGCGCGGAGGAGAAGGGGGATGCCCAACTGCTCAAAACAGGCCTTCTGGTGTCGGGGCTGGCCGCCGCAGAAGGCACGCTGCTCCACCACCGCCGCCACCCGGCAGCCGTTGCGGGTGAGCTGTTGGGCCATCACCAGCCCGATGTCCCCGCCGCCCAGGATGACGATGGTGTTCCCCACCCGGCGGCCCTCCAGGTTCACCAGGCGCTGGGCCTCCCCGGCGGTGAAGATCCCCGCCGGGCGGGTGCCCACCACCGGCAGGGCTCCGACGGGGGTCTCCCGGCACCCGGAGGCCAGCACCAGCTGCCGGAAAGTCAGGCGAAAGAGTCCGGTTTTTGCCCCGGAGAGCAGGGCGGAGTGGTCCGGGTGGACGGAGAGGACGGTGGTGCCGGCGAGAATCCGCACCGGGGTATCGGCCAGTTCCGCCACCACCCGCCGGGCATACTCCGCGCCGGTCAGATCTGCCCCGAACTGGACCAGGCCAAAGCCGTGGTGGAGGCACTGGGGGAGTACGCCCCCCAAAGCGTCCTCCCGCTCGGCCAGGACCACGGTGGCCCCGCAGTTTGCCGCGGCACAGGCGGCGGCCATCCCGGCCGCGCCGCCCCCCACCACCAGCACGTCACAGTGTTCCACGGTCGTTCCCTCCCAGCCAGTTCGTCCCCGGGCCGTCCCGGCGCAGATTTTCCACCGGGACCTTTAACTCCCGGGAAAGGAGGGCCATCACCTTCCCGGCGCACACTGAGCCCTGACACCGGCCCAGGCCGGTGCCCGCCCGCCGCTTCACGCCGTCCAGGGTGACGGCGCCCCGGGCGATGGCGTCCAGCACCTCCCCCTCGGTGATCTCCCCGCAGCGGCACAAAATTTTCCCATAGGCGGGATTCTGTCGGATGAGGGCGGCCCGGGCCTCAAAGGACAATTCCTTCACCCGCACCGGCGGCGTGCGCACCGGGTCAAAGGCGGGATTTGGCTCCTTGCGCCCCAGCTCCTCCGCCACCAGTCCGGCCACATAGCGGCCCAGACCGTCGGCGCAGGTGAGGCCGGGGGTCTTGATACCTAAAAAACTCCAGAAGCGGGGCCGGGGATTCTGGATGGTGAAGTTGTGGATGCTCTTCTCCTCACGCACCCAGGTTTCCCCCTCCGGATAGACATAGAAGGGATTGGGGCGGATGGCCCCGAAGGAGCGGATGGTTTGCGAGAGGTCCAGCTCGGGGAGCACCCGGGCGGTCCAGGTGCGGAGAAAGTCCAGGCCCCGGGCGGTGGTGGACCAGTCGTCTTTGTCCGCGCCTGGCCCCTCTGAGGGACCCAGCAGCAGTTTCCCCTCCACGGTGGGGACGACGGTGAGGCCCTTGCCCTTTTCCTCCGGCTCGTGGAAGAGAATGTGACGAGGCGCGTGGTCCACCGTGTCGTCCAGCACAAGATACTCTGCCTTGCCGGGGAAGATGCGTACCGAGGGTTCCGCCACTAGCTCCTGCACCTGGTCGGCGTATAGCCCGCAGCAGTTCACCACCGCCCGGGCCCGGAAGGTTCCACGGGCGGTCTCCGCCCCCCAGTCCGGCCCGTCGGAGAAAAGGGCGGTCACTTGGGCATTCAAAATTATGGTACAGCCGTTGGCGGCGGCGTTTTCCCCGGCGGCCAGCCCCAGCTCCCAGGGGTTCACGGTGCCGGTGCCGGGGGCATAGAGGGCCCCGGTGACTTCCTCCGTCAGCCCCGGCTCCATGGCCCGGGCCTCCGCCCCGGAGAGGAGGCGCAGCCCCGGCACGCCGTTTTCCTGTCCCTGTCGGAGCTTGCGCTCCAGCACTCGTTGGGCCCGGGGGCCGCAGCTCACCATCAGGGAGCCGGGGCGGGCAAAGGGCACCCCCAGCTGGGCACAGAGGTCGTCAAAGGTCCGGTTGGCTTCCACACAGAGCCGGGTTTTCAAGGTGCCCGGCGGGGTGTCGCAGCCGGTATAGACAATGGCGGTGTTGGCCCGGGTGGTGCCGGTGCATAAATCCTCCCGCCCTTCCAGCAGAGCGGTGTGAAATCCCCAGCGGGTGAGGTGCCGGGCGGCGAAGCACCCCAGCACCCCGCCCCCCAACACCAGAACGTCGTAGCGCTCCATGCCTTAAAAATGCCGCCGGACCTGGCCGGGCCGGTCCAGGGTGTAGCCCCCCAGGGCCTCCAGACGGGCGCGGAACTCCGGCGAGGCCAGCGTCTCCAGAAGGCGCTGGACCATGGGGGTGTCCCAGGCGTAGTCGGGGATGAGAAGGTCGTACTGCTCCACGCATACCGGCAGGAAGTCCAGCCCATAGAGCCGGGCGGCGGACCAGATGCCCATGCCCGCGTCAGCGGTGCCCGAGGCGATCTGGGCGGCCACCGAGGTGTGGGTGAACTCCTCCCGGTCGTAGCCGTAGACCTGGGACGGGTCCACCTGTTCCTGCTTGCACAGGTAGTCGGCCAGGATGCGGGTGCCCGAGCCCTTCTGCCGGTTCACATACCGCAGGCCCGGCCGGGCGATGTCCCGGAAGCCCTGGAGCCCCAGGGGATTGCCGGGGGCCACCATCAGGCCCTGGGTGCGGCCCACGCACTCCACCTGGTACACCCCGCCGTTGGGAAAATACTTTTCGAGATAGGCGGTGTTGTAGGTGCCGTCGGCCTCGTTCAGGAGGTGACAGCCCGCCGCGTGGGTCTCGCCCCGGCGGATGGCCATGATCCCCCCCATGGAGCCCACGTGGGTGGAGCTCATAAAGACGGTGGGATCGGCGCTGTGCATCAGGTCGGACACCTCATCCAGCAGGGGGTCGTGGCTGCCGATGACCACCAGGGTGCGCTCCAGTTCCTCCGCGGGGCGGAGGAGCCGGACCTGGACTTTTTCGCCCGCCTCGTGGCCCTCGGTGCCCTGGGGGATCTCCAGAATGCCGTCGGCCTTCATGAAGGAGGACACCACGCCGCTCCCGCGGGCCAGGGGAGAGGCCACCAGCTTCTCTCCCACCCGGCCCATGCGCACCCGGACGTACTCCTGGTACTTGAGGCCGGATACCACGCTGCGGGCCAGGGTGGCCTCCACCGTGGGTGCCTTGGGTTGTCTGAGGCCGGTGAACTCCTCCACCAGCGGCTTCAAAAGCTGCTGGATGACCAGGATGCCCGAAACGGGATAGCCCGGCACGCCCAGGATGGGCACCTTGCCTTTGCAGCCCAGGATGGCGGGCTTGCCGGGCTTGATGGCCAGGCCGTGGCAGAACACCTCGCCCACCTCCCGGATGACGGCGGCGGAGTAGTCCTCCCGCCCCGCCGACGACCCGGCGTTGAGGATCACCATGTCGCACTGCCCGGCGGCCTCCTCCACGGCGGCGCGGATGTCCGCCTTCACGTCCTTCACGATGGGGAAGGTGCGGGGCGCCGCTCCCCACTCCTCCAGCATGGCGGAGAAGATGGAGGAGTTGAATTCCAGCACGTCGCCGGGTTTGGGGTCGGCGGTGGGGGGCACCACCTCGTCCCCGGTGGGGATGATGCCCACCACCGGGCGGGCAAAAACCGTTACTTCCAGCACGCCCCCGGCGATCATGGAGCCGATGGCGGCGGGGGTGATGGCGGTGTGGCCGGGGAGGATCATCTCTCCGGCGCAGATGTCCTCGCCGATCTGGCGGACGTGCTGCCAGGGGGCCGCGGCGTCGTGGAGGACGGCGGTATCCCCCTCCCACACGACATCCTCGATCATCACCACGGCGTCCCGCCCGTCGGGGAGGGGGTCACCGGTATCCACCACCGTGTAGGCTTCGGTGGATAACCGCACTGGGGTGGTGTCGCTGGCCCCGAAGGTGTCCCGGGCGGTGACGGCGATGCCGTCCATGGCGCAGGCCGGGTAGTGGGGGGCACAGATGTGGGCGTAGACCGCCTGAGCGGTGATCCGCCCCCGGGCCTGGGGGACCGGGATGGTCTCCGTCCGGGGAGCAAAGCCCCGCTGGCGCAGGAAGGCGGGGTATTGGTTTAGCGCCTGCTCCAGGGGCATGTTGGTGAGATAGGTAAAGGCCATGGCGATGTTCCTCCTATTCCGCGGTAAAGGTGATGACCGAGATCTCGGTCCCGGCAGAAAAGCCCTCGCAGTCCCGGGGGATACAGAAGTAGCCGTCCGCCCCTGCCAGGGTGGTGATGAGCCCCGACTTGCCCCGGACGGGGCGGGCCAGCAGGGTCCCGTTTTCCTCGCTCAGAAAGACCCCGTTGTACTGGGCCCGGCCGTGGTTGGCCCCCACCGTCTCGGTGAGGACGGCCTTCAAGGCACGGCGGCGGAGGGTCCTCCCCTCCAATCGGGCCAGCAGGGGACAGACGAAGAGATGGGTGGAGAAGAGGGCGGCTACCGGGTGGCCGGGGAGACCCATCAGGGGCTTTTCCCCAGACTTAGCCAGCAGGGTGGGTTTGCCCGGCTTCATGGCGATGCCGTGGAACAGGAGCTCCCCGAAGGAGGAGAGCACCGTCACGGCGGCGTCCTTGGCCCCCACGGAGCTGCCGCCCGAGAGGACCACCAGGTCGTTTTCCACCAGAGCTTTGGCCACGCCGGCGCGAAGGGTGGGCTCATCATCGGGGAAAATGCCGTACTGGGTCACCCGGGCCCCCGCCTGGGTGAGCACCGCCCCCACCAGGGGGGCGTTCACATCCCGGACCTGGCCGGAGCCGGGGACCTGCTCTGGCGGCACGATCTCGTCTCCGGTGGAGAGGACCCCCACCCGTACCTGAGGCCGCACCGGGACCTCCGTCACCCCCAGGGCGGCCAGGGCCCCGATATCCTGGGGCTGGAGCCGCCGGGCGGCGGGGAGGACCAGGTCCCCCGGCTTCACATCGTCACCTTTAAAGATGAGGTTGTTGCCCGGGGCCACGCTCTTGAGGATGCCGACGGTACCGTCACCGTAGTCCTCGCTGTACTCCACCATCTGCACACCATCCGCCCCGGGGGGGAGCGCCCCGCCGGTGGGGATGGCCATGCACTCTCCCGGCCCTACGCTCCCCGGGGGTGCCTCCCCCATGAGCACCTCGCCCACCCGGGTGAGGAGGGCGGGGAGGGCGTCGGAGCAGCCGAAGGTGTCGGCGGAGCGGAGGGCGTAGCCGTCCACCGTGGAGCGGTCAAAGCCGGGGACGAACTCGGCCGCCCGGATGTCGGCGGCCAGCACCCGGCCCAGGGCGGCGTCCAGCGGGACGGTCTCGGCCGGGCGGTTTAACGTCGTGAAGGCGGTCTGGATCAGGTCCAGCACCTCGTCGGGGGTCTTGACGGTGAGCATGTTCCTCATCTCCTGTGGGGAGGGGCTTGTGGGACGGAAGCCCCTCCGCTAAAATGGTGATAACCAAACCGATGGGAGGGATGCGCCATGGAGGCGCGGTATCAGCGCAATCTGGGGACACTCAGCGAGGCCGAGTGCCGCCTGTTGGGGGAAAAGCGGGTCTTTCTGGCCGGGTGCGGCGGCCTGGGGGGCTTTCTGCTGGAACATCTAGTCCGCCTGGGGGTGGGGCACATCACGGCGGTGGACGGGGACGTGTTCGAAGTGAGCAACTTAAACCGCCAGCTTTTGAGCACGGCGGAGAATCTGGGTTCCTCCAAGGCGGAGGCCGCCGCCGCCCGGGCCCGGGAAGTGAACCCTGGCGTGGAGGTGCGCCCGGTGAACACCTTCCTTACAGCGGAAAATGCCCACGAACTGCTGGCCGGTCACGACCTGGCTCTGGACGCCCTGGACAGCGGCGCGAGCCGCCGGGTGCTGGAGCGGGCCTGCGGGGAGCTGGGCATCCCCCTGGTCCACGGGGCCATCCAGGGCTGGTACATCCAGGTGGCGGTGGCCCCGCCGGGAGAGGGGCTGCTGGCGGGGCTCTATCCCCCCGGGCGGGAGGCCGTCCGGGACAAGAGCACCCTCTCCTTCGTCCCCGCCCTGTGCGCCGCCCTCCAGGCCGCCGAGGCGGTGAAGCTCCTGTGCGGCCGGGAGAGCACCCTGTGGGGCAAGCTCCTCACCGGCGACACCCTGGAGCAGGAATATCAGGTGCTCCCGCTCGCCGGTTTCTCCGGGTCGGGGAGCGCGAAGTAGTCCAGCACGAAGGAGCGGAAGGTCCGCCCCAGGGCGGTGAGGTGCTTGGTGCGCTTGAAGCAGACCATCATCCGGCGGCTGAATTTAGCGTTGGAGATGCGCACCAGCCGGATGTGCCGGTCGGCCCGGTAGCGCCCGGCGCACCCCTCGGGCACGAAGCCCAGGGCCAGCCCGGCGGCGATGAGCTGCCGGTGCTGCTCCCGGTCGTCGGTGAGACAGCGCACCCGCAGGCGAAGGTTGAGCCCCGTGCAGAGGTAGTAGGGCTCCTCGATGTAGGTCTTGTCCCGGTTGAGAAAGACGAAGGACTCTCCGCTCAGCTCCTGGGGCAGCACCGCCGGGCGGTCGGCCAGGGGGTGGGCGGCGTTCACCGCCAGAAAATAGGGCTCATCCCGGAGAAAGACCCCCCGGAACTTGCGGTAGCGGTTCTCGTCGGGGTAGAGGAGCATGTCGTAGCGGTTGATGTCGGGCAGTTCCTCCCCCTCGATGCCGCAGCGCAGGTCGTAGTTCACCTGGGGGCAGGTCCGGGCGAAGGACACCAGACAGTCGGAGAGCAGGTGGTCCGACTCGAAGAGGCCCACGGTCAGCCGCGCCGCGTCCCCGGCGGAGAGCTCGCTCAGGTCCAGCAGGGTGTCGTCTAATGTGCGCAGCATGGCCCGGGCGCTGGTGAGGAAGCGCTCCCCCGCCTCGTTGAGGACCACTCGCTTCCCCCGCCGCTCGAAGAGGGGCGTGCCCAGCTCCTCCTCCAGCTTGGAGATGCTCTTGGACAGGGAGGGCTGGCTCAGATGGAGGGAGTCGGCCGCCTTGGAGAGGTTCTGCAGCTGGGCGGCGGTGACGAAATAGCGGATCTGGGGGATGTTCATAGCGGCCTCCTGCTTATAACCTATGGCTATATCGACTGTCCGCCGGAGAGCTCCGCCCCAGCGGGAAAACAGGGGATGGGGCCCGGCGCCTCCGGGGATTCCTTGGGCTTTTTCGCCAAATATACGCCCCCTGTTTTTTCCATTATAAGGCCTTTTATATAGAAAAGCAATATGGAAACCGGCGGGTCTCCTTTACAGTGCCGGGCGTTTTTATTAAACTGAAAATAGAAAATAGCCAGTATAACAAAAAGGAGGTGGCACTCGAGTCCCGCAGCGCGGGATTTGAGGCAAGCTATGAGGCAATTGGTCGTCAAGCCGGAGAAGTGCATCGGCTGCCGCACCTGCGAGCTGGTGTGCTCGTTCGGGCACTATGAGCAGTTCAACCCCCGCCTGGCCAACATCACCGTGCTGGAGTACGAGGCGGCCACCCTGGCCGTGCCGGTGGTCTGCCAGCAGTGTGAGGACGCCAGCTGTATGAAGGTCTGCCCCGTGAAGGCCATCCACCGGGATGAGAACGGGGCCTGTGTCATCAACTACGACAAGTGCATCGGCTGCAAGATGTGCCGCAGCGCCTGCCCCCTGGGCAACATGTCCTACTCCACCATCGTGAAGAAGGTATTCAAGTGCGACCTGTGCGGCGGAGACCCCAAGTGTGTGAAATACTGCCCCGGCGGGGCCCTGGCCTTTGAGGACCCGGACGCCCGGGACGTGCGGAAGAAGCTGACCGCCGACAAGATCGTGGCGGCCATGGGAACGGAGGGTTGAGCCATGGGAAACGGATATGTTGGGACCATCCTGCGGGTGAACCTGAAAAAGGGCTCCATCGTGAAGGAGCCCCTGAACCGCAAGAACGCCGACGAGTACGTGGGCGCCCGGGGCCTGGGCACCAAGTACTACTGCGATGAGTGCGACCCCAAGTGCGACCCCCTGGGCCCGGACAACAAGCTCATTTTCATGACCGGCCCCCTCACCGGCACCTGCGCCACCTCCTCCGGGCGGTACAACGCGGTGGCCAAGGCCCCCCTCACCGGCACCATCGGCGCGGCCAACTCCGGCGGCCACTTCGGCCCGGAGCTGAAGTACGCCGGATACGACGGCATCATCTTCGAGGACGTGTCCGAGAAGCCGGTCTATCTCTACATCAACGACGGCGTGGTGGAGCTGCGGGACGCCTCCCACCTGTGGGGCAAGGACGTGTATGACACCACCGACGCCCTCCGGGAGGAGCTGGGCGACGAGTTCCGCATCGCCTGCATCGCCCCCACCGGCGAGAACGGCTGTCTCTTCGCCGGTATCATGAACGACAAGCACCGGGCCGCCGGCCGCGGCGGCATCGGCGCGGTGATGGGCTCCAAGAAGCTCAAGGCCATTGCCGTCCGGGGCACCGGCTCGGTGACCGTGGCCCGCCCCGAGGCCTTCTTCAAGGCCTGTATGGACGCCCGGGCCACCCTGAAGGCCCACCCCGTCACCGGCGCGGGCCTGTCCGCCTACGGCACCCAGATCCTGGTGAACATCGTCAACGCCTCCGGCGGCCTGCCCCTCAACAACGGCCGGGACGGCTCGGTGTTCGACCTGGCCGACGACATCTCCGGCGAGACCCTGGCCGCCAAGTACCTGCTGCGCAACAAGGGCTGCTTCGGCTGCTCCATCGGCTGCGGCCGGGCGGTGGAGATCAAGGACGGCCCCTTCAAGTCCAAGGGCGAGGGCCCCGAGTATGAGGCCGGCTGGTCCTTCGGCGCCGACTGCGGCGTCAGCGATCTGGCCGCCGTGTGCGACGCCAACTTCATGTGCAACCAGTACGGCATCGACCCCATCACCATGGGCGCCACCGTGGCCTGCGCCATGGAGCTCTATGAGATGGGCGCCATCCCCGAGGAGGACATCGGCTTCCCCCTGCGCTTCGGCGATGCGGCCGCCATGGTGAAGGCCGTGGAGATGACCTGCAAGGGCGAGGGCTTCGGCAAGGTGATGGGCCTGGGCTCCTACCGCATGGCGGAGAAGTACGGTCACCCCGAACTGTCCATGTCGGTGAAAAAGCAGGAGATGCCCGCCTACGACGGCCGTGCCATCCAGGGCATCGGCCTGGAGTACGCCACCTCCAACCGGGGCGGCTGCCACGTCCGGGGCTACATGATCTCCCCCGAGGTGCTGGGTATCCCCGTGAAAACCGATCCCCTGGTCACCGAGGGCAAGGCAAGCCTCCTGAAAACCTTCCAGGACCTCACCGCCCTGGTGGACGCCACCGGCATCTGCCTCTTTACCACCTTCGGCATCGGCCTTCCCGAAGTGGCCGCCCAGTACCGGGAGGCGGTGGGCAGCGACGAGAGCGACGAGGAGATCCTCCTGAAGGGCGAGCGGATCTGGAACCTGGAGAAGCAGTTCAACATCGCCGCCGGGGTGGAGAAGGACACCCTGCCCCCGCGTCTGCTGCGGGAGAAGCTGCCCAGCGGCCCGGCCGAGGGCAAGGTCAACGACCTCTACACCATGCTGGCCGAGTACTACGCCGCCCGTGGCTGGGACGCCGAGGGCATCCCCACGGCGGAGAAGCTGGCCGAGCTACATCTGAAATAAGCCCATGACGGTGAAATTTTTCGCCTACCTGCGGGAGAAGGACTTTGCCGGGACCAAGGAGCTCACCTGTCCCCCCGCCCCCACGGTGCGGGCGCTGGGGGAGGAGCTGTGCGGGCGCTTTGGGTCAAAATTCCGGGCCGAGTTCTTCTCCCCCGCCGGGGACGAGCTGGGGGAGCGAGTCATCGTGATGGTCAACGGCCGCCGGGTGGAATTCCTCTCCGGCCTGGACACGCCCCTCAAAGACAGCGATACGGTGCAGATCTTTCCGGTGGTGGCGGGGGGTTAAACGCCCTCCGCCGCCCCGTTACCCTCTGAAAAGGCGGTGAAGCCCATATGGATCTCTCCATGGAGGAAATCCAGACCATTTTGAATCGCTATCCCCCGGAGCAGCGGTACAGCCTGGCCATGCTCCAGGACATGCAGCATCAGTTCAACTACATTCCCCGGGTGGGGATGGAGGCCCTGGCGGAGTACCTGGGCTGTCCCCTGTCCTCCCTGTACGCCATGGCCACCTTCTACAAGGCCCTGAGCCTCCAGCCCAAGGGCAAGCACATCATCAAGCTGTGCGACGGCACGGCCTGCCACATCCGGGGCTCCACCGCCCTGGTGGACGGGGTGAAGCGCCTGCTGGGCATCGGCGCGGGGGAGACCTCCCCCGACGGGCTCTTCTCCCTGGAGCTGGTCAACTGCCTGGGCTCCTGCGCCCTGGCCCCGGTGATGGTCATTGACGACACCTATTACGGAAAAGTGACGCTGGAGAAGCTCCCCGGCATCCTGGCCCAATATCAGGAGGTGACGCCCTCATGAGTAAGACCGTCCTGGTGTGCTGCGGCACCGGCTGCCTGGCCAACGGCAGCGCCAAGGTGGCCGCCGAGTTCCACCGCCTGCTGGAGGGCTCGGATCACGCCGTGGAGTGGCTGGTAAAGGAGACCGGCTGCAACGGCTTCTGCGAGAACGGCCCCCTGGTGAAGATCGACCCGGACGACATCACCTACTACAAGGTCCAGGTGAAGGACGTCCCCGAGATCGAGGAAAAGACCGTCCTGGGCGGGGAGACGGTGGACCGCCTCCTCTACAAGAACGACCAGGGCCAGCGGGTGCGCAGTCAGCGGGAAAACCCCTTCTACGCCCCCCAGCACAAGATCGCCCTGCGCAACATCGGCGCCATCTCCCCCACCAGCGTGGAGGACTACGTGGCCCACGGGGGCTACCAGGCCCTGCGCAAGGCCCTCACCATGACCCCGGAAGAGATCCTGGACGAGATGGACCGCTCGGGCCTGCGGGGCCGTGGCGGAGCCGGCTTCCCCACCGGGCGGAAGTGGCGCACCGCCGCCGGGTATGACAAATTCCCCAAATATGTGGCCTGCAACGGCGACGAGGGCGACCCCGGCGCGTTCATGGACCGCTCCATCCTGGAGGGCGACCCCCATTCGGTGCTGGAGGGCATGGCCATCTGCGCCCTGGCCATCGGCGCGGAGGAGGGCTTCCTCTACATCCGGGACGAGTACGCCCTGGCGGTGAAGAACGTCCGCGCCGCCATCGCCGAGGCCGAGGCCTACGGCGCGCTGGGCGATCACATCCTGGGATCGGACAAGAAATTAAAACTCTCTGTGGTCAGAGGCGGCGGCGCGTTCGTCTGCGGCGAGTCCACCGCCCTCATGGCCTCGGTGGAGGGCCGGGTGGGCGAGCCCCGGGCCAAGTACATCCGCTCGGTGCAGCGGGGTCTGTGGGACCAGCCCACCGTCCTCAACAACGTGGAGACCCTGGCCAATGTGCCGGTGATCCTCCTCCACGGCGGCGACGCCTTCGCCCGGATGGGCACCGAGGGCTCCAAAGGCACCAAGGTGTTCGCCCTGGTGGGCAAGGTCAAGCGCACCGGCCTGGTGGAGGTGCCCATGGGGGTGACCCTGCGGCACCTGATCTACGACATCGGCGGCGGCGTGCAGGGGGACCGGCCCTTTAAGGCCGTCCAGACCGGCGGCCCCTCCGGCGGGTGCATCCCGGCGGAGCTGCTGGATCTGCCGGTGGACTTCGACACCCTCAAGAGCCGGGGGGCCATGATGGGCTCCGGCGGCATGATCGTCATGGACGACCGCAGCTGCATGGTGGAGGTGGCCCGGTACTACATCAAGTTCCTCTCCGAGGAGTCCTGCGGCAAGTGTACCCCCTGCCGGGAGGGGTTAAGGCACATGCTCCAGATCCTCACCGACATCTGCGAGGGCCGGGGGCAGCTCAGCGACCTGGACCTGCTGGAGGAGCTGTGCCACACCCTGGCCGACAGCTCCCTGTGCGCCCTGGGCAAGTCGGCCCCCAACCCGGTCCTCACCACCCTGAAATACTTCCGGCAGGAGTATGAGGCCCACATCCTGGAGCACCGCTGTCCCGCCGGGGTGTGCGCCGCCCTCACCAGCTTCGCCATTGACGCGGAGAAGTGCGTGGGCTGCGGCGCCTGCGGCCGGGCCTGTCCCGCCGGAGCGGTGTCCGGCGAGCGGAAGCAGCCCCATGTCATCGACCCTGCCCGGTGCATCGCCTGCGGCTCCTGCCGGGAGGCCTGTAAGTTCGGGGCCGTGGTCACGAAAGGCAAGGTGGCGGGATGAACATTACCATCGACGGAAAAGTCTGTACCTGTGAGAAGGGGGAATTCCTCCTCCAGGTGGCCCGGCGCAACGGGTTCTACATCCCCACCCTCTGCCACCACGAGGCGCTGCCCGGGCAGGGCTGCTGCCGGGTGTGTATCGTGGAGGTGGACGAGGGCCGGGGGCCCAAGATCGTGGTCTCCTGTGTGTACCCGGTGGAGCGGGAGTGTACCGTCTACACCGACAGCGACAAGGTCCGCCGCCAGCGGGGGATGATCCTGTCTCTGCTCCACAAGCGGGCCCCGGACAGCGAGCTCATCGCCCAGATGTGCGCCCATTACGGCGCGCCCGCTCTGGAGCGGCTGCCCAACGTGGAGCCAGGAAAGTGCATCCTGTGCGGCCTGTGCGCCCGGGCCTGCTCCGAGCTGAGCGTGGGGGCCATCTCCACCGTCAACCGGGGCGTCACCAAGGAGGTCGCCACCCCCTACCACGATGAGAGCCCGGTGTGTGTGGGCTGCGGGTCCTGCGCCAGCGTGTGTCCCACCGGGGCCATTGAGCTGACCGAGACGGCGACCACCCGCACCATTTGGGGCAAAACCTTTGCACTGGTGCGCTGTGCCAAGTGCGGCGCGGTGCTGGGTACGGCGGAGGAGCTGGCTCTGGCCGCGAAGAAGGCGGGCCAGGAGACGGAGACGCTCTGCGAGCGCTGCCGCAAGGTAGCCCTGTCCCAGGTGCTGGCCCATACCTACGGCGACGAATGACCATCCGATAAAACACCCCCCGGAGCCTCAGGGCTCCGGGGGGTGTTTTTGTCTGTTGGGGAACGGTCACCGCCGCCCAAAGCCGCTGGAGGGGGCGGGCTCCTCGCTCAGGGCCTGGGTCATCCGCGCCCGCTGCTCCGGGGAGAGACAGAGCTTGCCCCGCTCCACGGTGAGGAGCCCCTGCTCCCGCAGCTTGACCACGGTGCGGTCCACCGTTTTGAGGCTCATGCCCAGCTCCTCGGCCATCTGCTGCCGGGTGGCGGGGAGCCGCACCGAGCCCGCCGCCCCCGCTGTCTCCCGAAGGAGGTACTCCATGAGCCGCCGGGGCGAGCTGTAAAAGAGCTCCTTGCCCCGGCCGTAGGAGGACTGGTAGAGCTTGTCGGCCACCTTCCGGGCCATTTCGCGGACCAGATGGGGGTCCCGCTCCATCCAGAACTCAAAGTCCGCCCGGGTGAAGAAGAGCACTGTGCTGGGCAGGCGGGTCTCGATGGTCACCGACACCCGGGGCCGCCCGGCCAGAACGGTGACGTCCCCAATAAAATCCACCGGGCCGGTGTGCTCGATCATGATGGCGTTGCCGCTGGCAAATTCGTTGATGACCCGCAGCCCGCCCTCGCACAGCACGCCCACCCGGTCCAGGGGGCTGTCCTTCTGGTGGATGAGATAGCGCTCGGGCAGCTCCCGCAGGGTATAGACCCCGTGGAGCTCCTCCGGGAGCCCGGCAAACCAGGGCTTCAGGATCGGAAAGCGCTCCAAGACCTCCTGATGTGTCACGGAAATCCCCTCCAGATTTATCTTGAAAACACCTTGTATAAGATGGCCAAATTATAGCAGAATTTTTTGGTTTTGAAAACAGTCACCTGTCCTGTTGGTCCGGGGGGCTTTTCCGCTACACTTTAGGGCGGAGGGACCCCCAGACCACTATTTTTTGGAGAGGTGATACCGTGAAACGAACGGAGAAGCAGGCGCCCCGCTATGCCTACGACACCATCGCCCAGCGGCTGCGCAGTGAGTGGAAGGTCTACCTGGGCGCGCTGGCCCTGGTAGCGGTGGCCGACCTGATCGGCAAAAAGGAAATCTCCCTGGGGGTGGGCGCCCTCATCATTTTCCCCATCGTCTACGCCCTGGTGTTCGGCGTGGCCCTGGGCCCTGAGGCCTTAAAATTTTTCAGCGCCAAGGAGGTCAAGGCGGCCTCCGGTCTGGTGCTGGTGGGCATCGGCCCCTTTATCGCCAAGCTGGGCATCACGGCGGGCAAAGACATCATGACCGTCTTTTCCGCCGGTCCCGCCCTCTTCCTGCGGGAGCTGGGCAACCTGACCCCCATTTTCCTGGTGCTCCCCATCGCCATTTTCCTGGGCATGAAGCGGGAGGCCATCGGCGCGTGCCACTCCCTCAACCGGGAGGTCAACCTGGCCCTCATCAGCGACGTGTACGGCGCTGACTCCGCCGAGTCCCGGGGGAGCCTGTCGGTGTACATCGTGGGCGGCCTCATCGGCACCATCTACTTCGGCCTCATGGCCTCAGTGTGCGCCTCCACCGGTCTGTGGCACCCCTACGCGCTGGCCATGGCCTCCGGCGTGGGCGCGGCCATTATGATGGCTGCCGCTTCGGCCAGTCTGGCCTCCATCTATCCGGCCCAGTCGGAGCAGATCCTGGCCTTTGCCGGGGCCAGCGCCGCCCTGACCAGCATTTTGGGCATCTATGTGGGCCTCTTCATCGCCCTGCCCCTGTCCAATAAACTCTACGCGTTCCTGGAGCCCCGCATCGGGCGCATCACCAAGGCCGGCCGCCGGGCGGCGGAGGAGCTGGAGCAGGAGCGCGCCGCCGCAAAGGAGGAATAACACATGGCGATCCGTTATCGGGAATGGTTGATGCTTCTGCCCCTGGTGGGCGTGGGCATCCTGCTGGCCAACTGGGTGGGCTACGGGGTGAACGCCCTGGATTCCCTGCCCGGGGTCCTCATCATGCTGGCCATCGCCTTTGTGGCGGTGGTGTGTACCCGGGTGATCCCCCTGAAGCTGCCGGTGGTGGCCTACTGCTCCCTGCTGGGGATGCTGCTGGCCTCTCCCATCTCGCCGGTATCCACCTTTGTGGTGGAGGCGGTGGAACAAATCAACTTTGCCGCGCCCCTCACCATCGTGGGCGCCTTCGCCGGCATCTCGGTGGGCACCGAGATCAAGCGCTTTGTGAAGCAGGGCTGGCAGATGATCCTCATCAGCATTCTGGTGATGACCGCCACCTTCGTGGGCTCGGCCTGCGTGGCCCAGCTGGCGCTGAAGCTGACCGGAAACATCTAGGGAGGGACGGAAGATGTACGACTTTTTGATCCGCAACTGTGCGGTACTGAACGAGCACATGGAGGTGGACTTCCACCAGGACATCGCCATCCAGGGCAAGACCATCGCGGCGGTGGGGCCCACGCCCCTGCCCGGCGCGGCGGCCGAGGTGGTGGACGGCCGGGGGAAGCTCTTCCTCCCCGGCCTGGTGGACGGCCACATCCACACCTGTCAGCAGCTCCTGCGGGGGCGCATTCTGGACCAGCTGCCCATGATCTGGACCCGCATCATGCTGCCCTTCGAGAGCGGTCTCACCGCCGAGGCGGTGGAGGTGGAGGCGGAGCTGGCTTGTCTGGAGCTCATCAAGTCGGGCACCACCGCCTTTGCCGATGCGGGCGGGCGCTTCATGGACCGGGTGGCCGGGGTGGTGGAGCGCGCCGGTCTGCGGGCCGCCCTGACCTGCTCCACCGTGGACGCGGGGGACGCGCCCCCCACCATGAAGCACTCCACTCAGGCCTGCATCGAGCAGAACGACGACCTCTTTGGCCGCTTCCACGGGGCGGGTGAGGGGCGCATCTCGGTGTTCTACTCCCTGCGCTCCTTCCTGTCCTGCACGGAGGACCTGACCCTCCGGGTCTGCGAGCGGGCCCGGGCGCGGGGCACCGGTATCCACGCCCATGTGAGCGAGTACCCCAACGAGGTCAACGCCAGCCTGGAACGCCACCGCCTGCGCCCGGTGGAGTACCTGGACCACCTTGGGGTGCTGGGGCCCAACTTTCTGGCCGCCCACAGCATCCTCCTCAACGACGACGAGATCGACCTGCTGGCCCAGCGTGGGGTGAAGGTGGTCCACTGTCCCTTCTCCAACTGTGGCAAGGGGGTGCCCTACACCCCGCGGCTCCTCCAGCGGGGGGCCAGCGTGGGCCTGGGCACCGACGGCGCCGCCCACGGCGGGCTGTCCCTGTGGAACGAAATGAAGATCTTCCGCTCGGTGATGAACGCCCATGTGGGCGTGCCCTATGCCAACCCGGTGGTCATGCCTGCCCGCACCATCCTGCGCATGGCCACGGCGGGCGGCGCGGCGGCGCTGGGGTATGAGGGCCGCCTGGGTGCGGTGAAGGCGGGGTATCTGGCCGATCTCATCTCCATCGACCTGGAGCAGCCCCACATCCTGCCCACCTCCGACCTGCCCAACACCCTGCTGGAGACGGTGAACGCAGGCGACGTGGCCGACTCCATGGTCCAGGGGCGCTTCCTCATGCGGGACCGGAAGGTGCTGACCCTGGATGAGCAGGCCGTGCTGGCCCGGGCTCAGGAGGTCCACCGCCAGCTCTTCCCCCAGGGATGAGCGGAGGTCTGGCCTTGCTTTGGATTGTTGTTCTGGCCAACCTGGTGGTTGGCACCCTCATCGGGATCTCGGGCATCGCGGGCTTCCTGCTGCCCATCACCTTCAGCGGCTTTCTGGGCATGCCGGTCACCGACGCTCTGGCCCTGAGCTTCCTCTCCTTCCTCACCTCCGGCATTCTGGGGACCTGGTCCTACCACCGCAGCGGAAATCTGGACTGGAAGCTGGGCCTCCCCCTGTGCCTGGGCAGTCTGGCCGGGGCGCTGCTGGGGGTGAAGCTGAACCTCCTCATCCCCGTGGACGCGGCCAAGGTGCTGCTCTACGCCGTGGTGCTCCTGTCCGGCCTGTCGGTGCTGCTGAAAAAGGAGAAGGCAGAGCAGAACACCGCCTCCGGCGGTGCGCTCCACAATCCCGTGGTCCTGGTGCTGCTGGGACTGGTCACCGCCGCCATCTGCTCCCTCACCGGCGCAGGCGGCCCGGTGCTGGTGGTGCCGCTGCTGGCGGTGCTGGGAGTGGACCTGCGCGTGGCGGTAGGGGTGAGCCTGCTGGACTCGGCGGCCATTGCCCTGCCCGCCTGTGTGGGGTACCTGTCCCACGCGACCCTGGACAATCTGGTCCCCCTGGCGGTGGGGAGCGTCCTGGCCCACGGTGCCGGCGTGCTGCTGGGCGCCAAGCTCTCCGGACGAGTCAATCTGAAGCTCCTGCGCCTTCTGGTGGGGCTCTTGTCGGTGGGCGCGGCCTGCTACATGCTTTTAAAACTGTTCTTGAGTTACCTGTGAAAACAAATAACAAGCCCCCTCAGCCTGAGGCTGAGGGGGCTTGTTTGTTTAGGGTTTCAGCCGGACTTCCAGCACCGTGTCGGTGGGGTCGGGCAGCACCGGGTCGGGACCCAGATCGGCAAAGGCCAGGTCCGGGTAGTCGCTGTGGACCCAGCTGGTGGAGAGGGGCACCTCGCTGCCGTCGGCCACCCGGCGGATGCAGGCGATGCGCTCCTTGTCCACCCCGAAGAGGGGCACGGGGCCGATGGTGTTCTCAAAGAGGTGGAAGTAGAGGGAGTTGCCCTTCCGGGTGACCCGGCCGAAGTCGGGCTTTTCGATGCCCGCAGGGCCGCAGCCGTAGATGCTCTCCCCGTTGTCCTTCATCCACGCGCCGATCTCCTTCAGAATGGCCAGGGACTCCTTGGGGAAGCGCCCCTCGGCGTCGGGACCCACGTTGAGGAGCAGGTTGCCGCCCTTGGAGACGCACTCCACCAGCTTCTTGATGAGCATGGGGGCGGGCTTGTAGAAGTGGTCGGTGGCGCAGTAGCCCCAGTGGTTGTTCATGGTGCAGTTGCACTCCCACACCAGGGGCTTGCCCTCGGCGTCCACCAGGCCCCGGGGCGGGATGATCTGCTCGGGGCTCACGAAATCGCCGTGGAAGGGGGTGGGCTGGCAGGCGGCCAGAGAGCCGAAGCCCTCGCCGCTCACCTCCAGGCGGTTGTCGATAATGACATCGGGCTGGAGGGAGCGGACCATCTCCATGAGCTCGGTGGCCTTCCAGGCCTCGCCCCGCAGGTGGTCGTAGGAGAAGTCGAACCAGAGAAGGTCCAGCTTGCCGTAGTTGGTACACAGCTCCCGGACCTGGTTGTGCAGGTACTCCAGATAGCGGTCGAAGTTCCGGTTCTCGTTCCCGTAGGCGGGGTTATCCCGCATGGGGTGGTACCGGTCGCCGTAGTGGGGGAAGTCGTGGTGCCGCCAGTCGATGAGGGAGAAGTACAGGCCCGCCCGCAGCCCGCAGTCCCGGGCGGCGTCCAGGAACTCCCGTACAAAATCCCGCCCGGCGGGGGTGTTGGTGGACTTGAAGTCGGTGTAGGTGCTGTCGTAGAGACAGAAACCGTCGTGGTGCTTGGCGGTGAGGACGGCATATTTCATGCCGGCGTCCCGCGCGGCCTCCATCCAGGTGTGCATGTCGCAGTCCCGGGGATTGAACTCCTGGGCGTAGGGGTCGTAGGCTTCGCTGGGAATGTTTTCATAGCTGCGCACCCACTCGCCCCGGGCGGGGATGGCGTACAGCCCCCAGTGGAGGAACAGGCCGAAGCGGGCCTGGGTGTACCAGGCGGTGCGGCGCTCGTAGGCCGCGCGGTCAAAGGTATAGGCCATGGGAACGTCTCCTCAGTCGTCGATGTGGATGCAGGAGACGATGTGGCCGCCTCCCAGGTCCTTGGGCTCGATGGGCTTCTGCCGGCACGCCTCGGTGCAGCGGGGGCAGCGGGTCTGGAAGGGGCAGCCCACAGGCAGATTGATGGTGCTGGGGATGTCGCCCTGGAGCAGCTCGTGGTCCCGGTTGGCCGTGGGGTCGGGGATGGGCACGGCGGAGAGCAGCGCCTTGGTGTAGGGATGCTTGGGGTTGCCGTAGAGCTCCTTCTTGGGGGCCAGCTCCACGATGGAGCCCAGGTACATGACGGCGATCCGGTCGGAGATCATCTCCACCACGCTCAGGTCGTGGGAGATGAAGAGGTAGGTCAGGTCGTAGTCCTGCTGCAGCTTCTGCATCAGGTTGAGCACCTGGGCCTGGATGGACACGTCCAGAGCGGACACGGGCTCGTCGGCGATGATGAGCTTGGGCCGCACGGTCAGGGCCCGGGCGATGCCGATGCGCTGGCGCTGGCCGCCGGAGAACTCGTGGGGGTAGCGGCGGGCGTGCTTGGCGCCCAGACCGACGATCTGGAGGAGCTCATGGGCCACCTTCAGCCGCTCGGCGGCGCTCAGGTTGGTGTGGACCAGCAGGGGCTCGGCCACCAGATCCTCCACCCGCATGCGGGGGTTCAGGGAGCCGTTGGGGTCCTGGAAGATCATCTGGATGTCCTTGCGCAGGGGGCGCATCTCCTTCTCGGTGAGCTTGGAGATGTCCTGGCCGTTGAACCAGATCTCGCCGGAGTCGGGGACCAGCAGGTGGTCCACCAGGCGGCCGGTGGTGGACTTACCACAGCCGGACTCGCCCACCACGGAGAAGGTCTCGCCGGGGTAGATGTCGAAGGAGATGTTGTTGACCGCGTGGACCCGGGCCTTGGAGGCCTTCATGCCCTTGCCGGCCGGGAAGGTCTTGGTCACATTTTTCACAGAGAGCAGGGGAGTCATGCGCCGGTCGCCTCCTTGTTATCAGTCTTGACCTGCTCGGCCTCGTGGAGCCAGCAGCGGCTCTTGCGGTCGCCGCCCAGATCGAAGAGGGCGGGCTCCGCCTTGTGGCAGCGCTCACAGGCCTTGGAGCAGCGGGGCGCGAACTTGCAGCCCTCGGGCATGAGGGACAGGTCGGGCACGCTGCCGGGGATGGAGGGCAGGCTGGTCACGCCGGAGCCCAGCTTGGGGACCGAGGCGATGAGGCCCTGGGTGTAGGGGTGCTTGGGGCAGGCGAAGAGCTCCTCCACGGGGGCCTCCTCCACGATGCGACCGGCGTACATGACGATGACCCGGCTGCACATCTCGGCCACCACGCCCAGGTCGTGGGTGATGAGGAGGATACCGGTGTCGTTCTCCTCCTTGATCTTCCGCATGAGCTGGAGGATCTGGGCCTGGATGGTCACGTCCAGAGCGGTGGTGGGCTCGTCGGCGATGAGGACGGTGGGGTCACAGCACATGGCCATGGCGATCATCACGCGCTGGCTCATGCCGCCGGAGAGCTGGTGGGGGAAGCTGCGCAGCACCATGGCGGGGTTGGCGATGCCCACCCGGCCCAGCATGTCCAGCGCGTGCTCCCGGGCGGCCTTCTTATCCAGGTCGGTGTGGAGCCGGATGGCCTCGATGAGCTGGGCGTCGATGCGCATGGAGGGGTTCAGGGAGCTCATGGGCTCCTGGAAGATCATGGAGATCTCCTTGCCCCGGATGGCCCGCATCTCCTTTTCGGAGCACTTCAGCAGGTCCTTGCCCTTCAGGAGCACCTGGCCGTCGGTGACGCGGCCGTTGGTGTTGCGGAAGAGCTGCATGATGGACAGGCTCGTCACGGACTTACCGCAGCCGGACTCGCCCACCAGGCCCACGATCTCGCCGGAGCGGACCTGAAAGCTGACGCCGTTGACGGCGGTGACGCTCTGCTTCCTGCCGGTTTTAAATTCGGTGCGCAGGTTGCGCACATCCAGCAATACTTGCTCAGTCATTCCGTCCGCCTCCTTACTTGACCTTGGGGTCCAGGGTGTCGCGCAGGCCGTCGCCGAAGAGGTTGAAGGCCAGCACGGTGAGGAAAATGATCAGGCCGGGGAACAGGATCAGGTGGTCGGCCACGCCGATGTAGTTACGGCCCGAAGACAGCATGGCGCCCCACTCCGGAGCCGACACGTCGGCACCGAAGCCCAGGAAGCTCAGGGAGGAGGCGGCCAGGATGGCCGAACCGATGCGCATGGTGAAGTTGACGATCATGGACTGCACGGTGCCGGGGAAGATGTGCTTGATGAGGATGCGGCGGTCCGGGCAGCCCAGAGAGCGGGCCACTTCCACGTAGAGGCTCCCCTTGACGGAGAGGGTGGCACTGCGCATGATTCGGGCGAAGGACGGTATGGTGAATACCGTCACGGCGATGATGACGTTGATGAGGCCGGGGCCGATGATGGCCACGATGGCGATACACAGCAGGATGTCGGGCATGGCGAACAGGACGTCACTGCTGCGCATCACGAGGGCCTCCAGAATGCCGCCGTAGTAGCCGGCCAGGATGCCCAGGATGGTGCCCAGCGCGGCGCCCACGACGACGGCGGCCAGGGCGGAGCCCAGGGACAGCCGGGCGCCGGCCAGCAGGCGGCTGAACACGTCGCGGCCGAACTCGTCGGTGCCCATGATGTGCTGGGCGCTGGGGCCGGAGCGGATGGCGGAGTAGTCATAGGCCGAGGGGTCGTAGGGGGCGATGGAGGGACCGATGATGGCGATGATGATGAGGAACAGGATGAAGCATCCGGCCACCACGGCGGTCTTGCGCTGGAAGAATTTCTTGAAGAACTCCCGGGTCCGGCTGCGATTCTGGAGCACGGGGTCGTCCATGAATTCGTTGGGGTTGGGGGTAACGGAATGGGTATTTTCAGACATACAGACGGCCTCCTTTCCTTTAGTCGTAGCGGATCTTGGGGTTCAGGACGCCATAAAGCAGATCCACGATCAGGTTGATGACGATGTACTCCACAGCGAAGAACATGAGCAGGGCCTGGATGACCTTGTAGTCACGGAAGTTGATGGAGTCCACCATCAGACGGCCCAGGCCCGGGATGGAGAACACGGTCTCCACCAGCACGGAGCCGGCCAGCAGGCCGCCGATCTGCAGGCCCACCACGGTGACCACCTGCACCAGGGAGTTGCGGAAGGCGTGGCGCAGGACCACCAGGGACTCCCGCTGGCCCTTGGCGCGGGCGGTGCGGACATAGTCCTCCTGCATGGTCTCCAGCATGGAGGAGCGGGAGTAGCGGGCCAGGGTACCCATGATAGAGCAGCCCATGGTGATGGCGGGCAGGATGTAGCCCTTCCAGCTGTCCAGCTGTCCGGTGGGGAGCCAGCCCAGTTTGACCGAGAAGATCTGGATGAGCATGAGGCCCAGCCAGAAGGAGGGCACCGAAATACCCGACGTGGCGATGACCATGCCGGCGTAGTCCAGGAATTTCCCTCGTTTGACGGCGGATACAATGCCGATGAGGGTACCCAGGACCACCGACCACAGGATGGCCCACAGCGTCAGGGTCAGGGTGGCCTTCAGACGGGCGGGGAAGATCTCGCTGATGGGCAGACCGTTCTTGTAGGACTCGCCGAAGTCACCGTGGAAGATGCCCTTCATATAGTTGATGTACTGAACCGGCAGGGGATCGTTGAAGCCCAGCTCCTCCTTCAGCTGTTCGTACTCCTCCTGAGTGGCCTCTTTGGGGAGCATTTTACGAACGGGGTCGCCGGGGATCAGGTGGATAAAGGCAAAAATCAAAATCGAGATGACCAGCAGCAGGGGGATCGTGCTGAGCACCCGCTTGACAAAGTAGCGGCCCAAATGCGTTGCCTCCTTTGCAGTTGATATAGAAAGAGAGGTCTGGCAGCAGCACAGCCGCCGCCAGACCTCATCTGCGGCCTAAGCCAAAATCACATGAGCGAAGTGGACAGGATCGGGATCGCTTACTGAGCCAGGGCGGCGTTGGTCACATCCACGGAGCCGTCGGGGTTGAGGGTGATGCCGCTGACATAGCTCTTGGCACCGTAGACCAGCTCGTCGTTGCCCAGGAAGAGCCAGGGAGCCTCGTCCCACACGATGGCCTGAGCCTGCGCGTACAGGTCGGTCAGCTGCTCAGGATCGCTGGTCTTGATGGCCTGATCCAGCAGGGAGTCGAACTCGGTGTTGCGGAAGTAGGCGGTGTTGGCGCTCTTGGGGGGCACCATGTCGCTGTGCAGGATGGAACGCATGGAGCCGTCGGCGTCGAAGGAGCTGGCGGACCAGTTCACGTACCACATGTTGATCTCGGCCTCGTCCTCATCGACATAGATCATGTCGCTCAGGGTGCTGGGCTCCATGGGCAGGACTTCCACATCGATGCCGATCTGGGCCAGCTGCTGCTGGACGAACTGCATGCCGGTCTGCTCGGCGGAGATGTTGTCGCCCCACAGGGTCAGGGTGAAGCCGTCGCCGTAGCCGGCCTCCTCCATCAGGGACTTGGCCTTCTCCAGGTCATAGGTGTAGGGAGTCTGCTCGGAGTAGTAGGACACGGTGGAGGGATAGCAGGACAGGACCTCCTCACAGTAGCCGCTGAACACCACGGCGGCATAGGCCTGCTTGTCGATGGCGTAGTTCATGGCCTGACGCACCCGCTTGTCGGAGAGCTCGGGCAGGTTGGTGTTCAGGGTCACATAGCGCATGATGTTGGAGGCGACAGCGCCCACGGTGATGTTATCGGTGCCATCCACCTGAGCGGCCTGCACGGTGGGCATGGGGTAGATGTAGTCGGCCTCACCGGTCTGCAGCATGGCCACGCGGCTGCCGTCCTCGGGCACGGCGCGGAAGGTCAGGCTGTCCACAGTGGCCTTGGTGCCCCAGTAGTCAGCGAAGGGAACCACGGTGACGTGATCGCCCTCGGTGTGCTCCTTGAAGGTGTACTGGCCGGTACCGGCGGCGTTCTTGTTCAGGTCCAGACCCTCCTCCAGAGCCTTGGGGCTGACGATCTGGAACTGGGTGAACTGGTTGATGAAGGAGGAGTTGGGCTCCTTCAGCTTGATGGCCACGGTGTAGTCGTCCACCTTGGTGCAGGACTCCCACTTGGCCACGCGGCTGTTCTGGCGCAGGGTGGTGTCGGCCAGGCAGCGCTCGTAGTTGGCGATGACCGCGTCGGCGTTGAAGTCGGTGCCGTCGTGGAACTTGACGCCCTGGCGCAGCTTGAAGGTGTAGGTCAGGTTGTCGTCCTCGGCGGTGTAGCTCTCAGCCAGCAGGGGCACGACCTCCTGGTTCTCGTCAAAGGTCACCAGAGACTCGTACATGGTGCGGCTGACGGTGATGGAGAGGGTGTCGGTGGTGTTGTGGGGGTCCATGCTCTGGATGTCAGTGTTGAAGGCCACGACCAGATCGTTGTCGGGCGCGGTGGCGGAGCTGGTGGAGGGCTCGCCGGAGGGAGCGGTGGAGCTCTCGGAGGGCTGGTTGCCGCCGGAGCAGCCAGCGGCGGAGAAGGCGATGGCAGCAGCCAGCATCAGGGCAGGAATACGTTTCTTCATCATTTCAGTTACCTCACTTTCAGTCGTTCTTGGGGACGTATGCCAGCGCGGGACGTTCCCACCCTGGCGCTCGGGGGACCGGGATGCTTATCACCTCATCTCATGGGTCGCCTTTGACCAGTTTCTCGATTATGCTCATCAGGTGCGCGAGGCGCACAGCTGCTCCAGCACCTGGCGCAGGGCCAGGGCGCTGCCGCCCATCAGGTGGCCGGTCACGCCGAAGTGCTCGAACCGGAGCTGGAAGGTATCTTTCATGTATTCATTGATCTTGCTGCGGTAGCTGCGCTCCACCAGAGTGGCGAAGATGGGGTTCTGCCGCAGCATGCTCCCACAGAGGAGGACCACCTCCGGCGCATAGGTGTTGGCCAGAAGGTTGATGGCGATGGAGGTGTACTCCACCACCTGTCCGATCAGGGCCACCGAGAAGGGGTCGCCCCGTTGGAAGTAGTCAAAGAGCCCGGCCAGTGTGATGCCGGGGTAGACGCTGCGGGCCTCGGCCAGGATGGTGCGCTGGGAGAGGTGGGTCTGAAGGCAGCCCACCTTGCCGCACTCACAGATCTTGCCGGCGGGGTTGAGGATGATGTGGCCGATCTCGCCGGCCATATTGTTCACGCCCCGGTAGATCTCGCCGTTGAGGATCATGGCCGCGCCGATACCGTCGCCGATGCTCAGGGCCACCATGTTGCGGCAGCCGGCGCACTCACCGAAATTCTGCTCGGCCAGGGCCATGGCCTTGGTGTCGTTCTCCAGCAGGAAGTGGTACTGGGGCATGCGCTCCTTTAAATAAGAGACCACCGGTACGTCCCGCCAGCGGAGGTTGGCCGAGAACTGAAGCACGCCCTGGTCGATGTCCACGATGCCGGGGACCACCACGCCCACGGTGGAGCGGATGTTCTCCCACGCGTGGCGGGCGAGAAAGCGCTCCAGGCGCTCCGCCATCCAGGGCAGGACGGCGGGGGGGAGGAACTCCTCCGAATCGGGGAAAGCGTGGTGCTCCTGGTCCAGCAGGCAGCCCCGCGGGTCTACCACGCCCAGAAACAGCTCGCCCCGGCCCAGGAAGGCGCTGGCACACAGCAGCTGGCTGTGCTCCAGAGAGAGGACCCGGGGGGGACGGCCCACCTGGATGCCGCTCTCCTTTTCCTGCTCCCGGAGGATGCCCAGGGCCATCAGCTCATCCACGATGCGCCCCACGGTGACGATGCTCATACCCGTGGCCTCCGCGGCCTGGGCCCGGGACATCTCACCGGCCTGGCGGATAGCGGACAGGACCAATCGGGTATTATTTTGGTGCATCAAGGTACGATCCACCTTTTTTCCCGAGACCACAGACGCTCCCTCCTGGCACTTTTTTAAGTAAAGATAATAAATAAAGGGTGGTGCTTGTGCACTTCGTTTTATATTATACTCAATCTTTTTCTAAAATGCAAGTATTTATTGACATATAGCACAAAAAATATTATAATAAAGTTACCCAAGGAAACTAAATTATTAAGGTGATGAAAAAATGAGTAGCGTGATTTTGGAAGTCTGCTGCGGAAGCGCGGACGACGTCATCCAAGCCCACAAGGCCGGCGCGCATCGCGTCGAACTCAACAGCAACCTCTTTCACGGCGGTCTCACACCTACGATCGGCGAGCTGGTAGTGGCCAAGCGGGAGACCGGCATGAAGATCATGACCATGGTCCGGCCCCGTGAGGGCGGCTTCTGCTACACGGAGGCGGAGTTTGCCACCGCCCTCGAGGATGCCAAGCAGCTGCTGGCCAACGGTTCGGACGGTCTGGTCTTTGGTTTCCTCCATCAGGACGGCACCCTGGACCTGGAGCGCACCCGCATCCTGGCCGAAATGGCGCAGGAGGCCGGCAAGGAGACCGTGTTCCACCGTGCCATCGACGTGGTACCCGACTGGAAGAGCGTGCTGGACGCCCTGATCGAGCTGAAGATCACCCGCGTGCTCACCAGCGGCCAGGAGCCCGATGTGTCCCAGGGCACCCAGACCGTGCGCGACATGATCGAGTACGCCGCCGGCCGCATCCAGATCCTCCCCGGCGCGGGCATCACCGCCCGCAACATGGACCGCATCATCGCGGAGACCGGCTGTGACCAGATCCACCTGGCCGCCCACCGGACCCAGATGGACACCTCCGTGGCCAACAACCGGGCCATCTACTACGGCGGCGCCCTCTATCCCCCCGAGGACCGGTTCAAGGTCATCGACAGCGACTACATCGGAGCCATGGTGGAGCGGCTCCCCGGCTGATTTCAAACAGCATGTAAAAAAATCCCACCCCGGAAGGCGGCTTGCCTCCCGGGGTGGGATTTTCTTTTTTAAGGAAGTGAAACAAAGCGCTCGGGGTTGGAGCAGTCCTCATAGAGCAGATTTCCGGCCGCGTCATAGGCCCGCACCCGCCACACCAGGGAGCCGCTGGGGCTGGGGTTCTGGGTGAGGATTCCGGTCCAGATGCCCTCACCGTCCTCCGCCGGGGTCAGGGTCCCGGCGGCCAGACCGTCGAGCTTTCCCGGCTCCTCCTGCCAGCCCGCCCAGGCCTCCACCCGGGCAACCGCCGGGTCATCAGTGTAGGCCAGGAGGCAGAACTGGGTGGCCCAGTCGGTCTCCGGAGCCCCGTCGGAGATGGAGGAAAAGACGGAAAACGACTGGAGTTCCAGCAGTTCTCCCCAGAAGGGGGTGGATTTGGCCTGGACCGAGCGATAGCCGTAGCTGGGATAGGGGCGGCTCAGAGGGCTGAAGGCTTCGGTGAGCAGCACCCAGGTCTGTTCCCCGTCCCCACGGAGGGTCCAGGTGAAGCGGGGCGTTTTCTCAGCGAAGGGCTCCAGCTCCACCGTGCCGGAGGCCAGAGTGGTCCCGTGGGGGAGGAGGGCCTGGTCCTCCAGGCGGCGGAGGGTAGCTTCCCGCGGGAGGGGGAAGTCCGTCACCGCCCACAGGAGAAAGAGGGAAAATACCAGCAGCAGGGCGGAGAGGACGGCGGGGCCCCAGGCTTTCAGGACACGCAGGCGGTAGTTCATGGCGTCACCTCCCGGGGCAGAATGACGGAAATACGGAGGGTGTTGCCGGTCTGATCGTGGATGAGAAGGGTATCGCTCTGAACATCCTCCGCTACGGTAAAGAGTAGCTCGCCGGTGGCGGACAGGGGGGTGAGGGTGTCGGTGCTCCAGTAGCCGTAGGCCTCCGGATCGCCCTCCACGGCGAAGGGGGCGTTGTCGTACAACTCCGGCTCATCCAGCCAGGGCTGGGCCCAGGTGATGGTGAGGGGCACCCGCAGCTGGGCCAGGGGCGTGCCGTCCTCCCGGACGGCGTCGGGCCGCTCCACCAGCTCCGCCGTCCCGGCGGGGGTGAAGGTGTAGGGGCCCAGCTTCCCGCCGCCCCGGGCGGTGCCGGTGGACAGAAGGACCTCCCCTTGGCTGGGAGAACGGTAATCCGGCCACAGAAAGCGCTCGGATAACCGTTCGTCCCGCATCTGAAAACTCCAGGCGGCCAGCAGCACCGCCACCGTCAGCACCGTGCAGGCGGCGGGGAGGGCCGGGGGACAGTAGGGGTAGAGCTTGTCCAGGGCCTTACCAACCTCCGCCGGGTCACCCATGGCGGCCACCGCCCGCTCCCGGGCCACGTCCAGTGGGATGCCCCGGTCGGTGAGGGCCTGGACGTGGTCGTCCAGGTGGTCCCGCAGCTCCCGGTAGGTCTCCCGCCGCCCCGCCTTGGAGCGGATGTGGGCGCACACCGCGTCGCAGTATCGTTCCAGTACAAAGAGCGCCATGGCTTTCACCTCAATTCCATCCGTACAGAGACCAGTCGGGCTGGGGAGAGCGCCAAACCACCGCCCCGGCGGCGTCATAGCCGGTGAGGGAGAGTGCGTCCATGGCCTGATGGTCCAGCTGGGCGGCCTCCTCCTCCGGTGCCCGGAGGAGGAGGCAGTTGTTCACGCAGTCGGCGGAGGAAATCGTCACCTTCTGCCAGCCCTCGGGCCCGCCGGGGCGGCAGAGAGCGGGATATGTGACCTCTACGGTTACAATGGAGGCATCATGGCTCACCACCGCCACCACCCCGGGGAGAAAATCCGGGTCTACGGGCAGGGCGACCAGGGGAGCCTCCGGGTCGTCGGAAATGACCTCCATCTGCCCCGGCTGCCACAGGATACGGGAGAAGAGCACCGGCCAGACCTGCTCCCAGGCATAGCAGTCCCCCGCGCGGGTGATGCGGTACTGATGGCCGTAATTCCCCTCCAGCGTGCGGAGCACCTGGCCATTTCCGTAGAAATTGCGGTCCTCCAGGGCGGAAAAGGCCTGATTCCGGGTGAAGCAGGGGAAGTCCAGCAGCACCCAGCCCAGCACGGCCAGCAGCAGGAGCAGTAGGAGATCCCGCCGCAGCTTCTGGCCCTGGGTGCGTTGTTTGCGGAAGAATTTACGCATGGCCGTCGCCTCCGTTCAGGGGGAGAGAGAAGGAAAACGGCTCCCCGCTTTGCGCCAGTGTGAAGGTCAGAATATCGGCCTCCGGCGGCACGTTGTACACCGTCAGGGTAAAGTAAGTGGAAAAAAAGGTGTCATAGCGCCCGTTGGAGGAGGCGTAGACCTGGAATTCCTCCAGATGCGCCTCCTGGGCCGTGGCCCAGTTGATGTACGTGCTCCCCACGTTGTCGGTGACGGTGAGGGACTGAAAGGCCCACTCACTTGGGGAGCGCAGCCAGGGCGAGAAGTGCTCCAGCCGCACCAGCAGGGCCACCGTGTCTCCGTCCCGTACCCCGTCCCAAAGGGAAAGGGTGTAGCCGCTGTGCTTTGCCGCATTTCGGATGGGGAGGCCGGGGAGGGCCTCACCGGTCTGGGTACTTTGCCACTGGGCGGGATGTTCCTGGGGGACGAAGGTTTTGGACAGCGTCCAGAGCCCGGTGAGGGCGGGGAGCAGCATCAGCACGGCGCAGAGCACCAGCACCCGCCGGACCCAGATCTGCACCCAGCCCAGCAGGGGGCTGTGTAGGGCGTCCAGGGCCTTGCCCACCTCCGCCGGGTCGCCCATGGCGTCCACCGCCTGGACCACTGCCTGTTCGTGGGGGACGCCCCGGCTCTCCCGGGCCCCCACGGCGTCCTCCAGGTGAGCGGTGAGCTCCGCCGTAATGGCGGCGTGGTCGGGGGAAAAGCGGACGAAGCGGCACACCGCCGCGCAGTAGTCGGGGATGGTCATAGCCTTCTCCTTTAGACGGGGGAGAGCAGACCTTCCCCCTCGGCCACGATGGCGTTGACCAGCTTGCTGAAGGACTGCCACTCGCTCCGCTTCTCCTCCAGCAGCCGACGGCCCCGGGGAGTGATGGCGTAATACTTCCGCTTCCGGCCGCTGGGGGCCTCTTTCTCGTAGGCGCTCACCGCTCCCTCCTTCTCCAGGCTGTGGAGAATGGGGTAGAGGGTGCCCTCCTTTAAGGTAAAGGTGTGATCGCTCTTTTCCTCCAGGGCGGCGATCATTTCATAGCCGTACTTATCCCCGGGGGCCAGCAGGGAGAGCACCAGCAGGGTGGTGCTGCCCGCGAGGAGATTGTTGCTCTGTTTCATGACGGACCTCCTTTCCAAAGATGCCTCGGCTTCCTAGGTATATTATACCTAGATTACCGAGGTAAAGCAAGAGAAAGTTACTATTTGAGTTATCAATAAAGAACATAGATAATATAAACAGTCGGAATTGGTCAGAACGGGGCGGGCGTGGTAAGATGGAAGCAGATGGAGGAAGCCCCCTCCCACTTGGAGAAAGGAAGTGTCCCGCAATGGCTGATTACCATGAGATGTGGAAGTCCCTGGGCATGAATCTGGAGGTCCATGACCAGCTGTGCGAAGTGCTCCCGGGCCTGTTCGGCGAGGTGTATCTCTCCCAGGAAAACCGCCCCGAGGCCATGGATTACTACAATTTCGTCATCGCCGAGATCCACGGCGTCCGGCCCGCCGAGCTCATCGAGCACCAGAAGAAGGGCGGCAAGGTGTTCGGCACCTTCTGCGTCTATGTGCCCGACGAGATCGTCTTTGCCGCCGACGGCATCGCCACGGGTCTGTGCGGCGGGTCCCAGTTCTGGGTCCCCGGCGGCGAGAAGGTGCTGCCCGCCAACACCTGCCCCCTCATCAAGGCCAGCGTGGGCGCCCGGCTGGACCGGACCTGTCCCTTCTTCCGCATCGCGGACATCTACATCGGTGAGACCACCTGTGACGGCAAGAAGAAGGCCTGGGAGATCCTGGGCGAGGACGTGCCCACCTACGTCATGCAGCTCCCCCAGATGAAGCGGGCCAAGGACGTGAAGGCCTGGGCCGAGGAGATCGCCGCCTTCAAGGACAAGGTGGAGGAGGTCACCGGCAACACCGTCACCCCGGAGAAGCTGGCCGCTTCCATCAAGCTCATCAACGACAAGCGCCGGGCCCTCGCCCGCCTCTATGACCTGCGCAAGAACGAGAAGCTGCCCATCAGCGGCAAGGATGCCCTGGTCATCTCCCAGATCGCCTTCTACGACGACCCCGCCCGCTTCACCCAAATGACCAACAAGCTCTGCGACGAGCTGGATCAGCGGGTGAAGGACGGCGTGTCGGTATTCCCGGCGGGCACCAAGCGCATTCTCCTCACCGGCACCCCGCTGGCCGTGCCCAACTGGAAGCTCCACCATATCATCGAGACCAGCGGCGGCGCGGTGGTGGCCGAGGAGATGTGTACCGGCACCCGCTACTTCGAGCGCCTGGTGGACGAGTCCCAGACCACCCTGGACGGCCAGATCCAGGCCCTGGCCGAGCGGTACATGGGCATCAACTGCGCCTGCTTCACCCCCAACACCGCCCGCATCGACGACATTCTCCGCCTGGTGGAGGAGTACCACGCCGACGGTGTCATCGACGTGAACCTGAAGTTCTGCTCCCTCTACGACACCGAGGGGTACAGCGTGGAGCGCGCCCTGCGGGAGAAGGGCATCCCCGTGCTGGGCCTGGAGACTGACTACACCGACACCGACGCCGGCCAGCTGCGCACCCGCATCGGCGCCTTCCTGGAGCTGCTGGGCGAGTGATGGCGGAAAAACTGTTGGGCTATGTCCTCTTTCCCAACCACACCGAGGCCATGCGCCTCTACGAGGTGATGAAGGCCCAGGGGGTGCGCTGTACCCTGGCCCCCACGCCCCGGGAGTGCAGCGTGTGCTGCGGGGTGTCCCTCCGGCTGGAGGATGTGGCCGACCTGGACGCGGCCCGGGCCGCCGCCGAGGCGCACGGCATCGCCATTGAAAACATCCAGAGCCTCCCGGCCCCCACCCACCACACCTGGTAAAAAGACGGGACCTGTCCGCGGACAGGTCCCGTCTTTTGGGTCAGTTCCAGGTTTTCCACACGTCGGGGCAGTAGCCCACCGTGGCCTGCTTGCCGTTGCGCACGATGGGGGTGCGCAGCAGCCGGGGGTCCTCCAGCAGCTTCTCCAGCTTGTCGGCGTCGTAGGCCAGGTACTGGATCAGCGCCGCGTCGGGGTTCTTCTCGTCCACCAGGGCGGAGAGGCCCACCGCGTTCTTCACGCTGGTCAGCTCCCCCCGGCTGATGCCGTATTTCAGCAGATCCACCGACTGGAATTTGATCCCACGCTCCTTGAAATAGCGCTGGGCCTTCTTCGTATCAAAACACTTGGATTTTCCAAAGATCTGGATGTTCATGTCAGTCCTCCTGTTGTCCCTCGATCCAGGCAAAGCGGGGCCCGGCGTAGCCGTCCCGCTCCACCCACTCGCTCCACATGGCCGCGGGGCGTACCCAGAGGCCGCCCTCGCCGTACAGCGGGCGGTAGACCACCAGTTCTTCCTCGGTCTCCGAGTGGCGGGCCACCCCCAGCAGCTGGTATTCCTTGCCCTTGAAATGGCGGTACCGGCCCGGCCGCAGCTCTTCCATTTGCTCACGCTCCTGTCTCTCCGCCCGGCGGGCGGGGCATTTGCAACATTGTACCACATTTTTTCCCTTCCGCACAGAAAAAAGCCGCCCGGATGCATGAGAAGGGGGATACAGGGATAGGATGGAAACAGGGGCGCGGAAAATTTAGCTTGTACATTTTCCGGGAAGTATGATACAATGCTTTTTACTGGCAGGCGAGGATGGCCTGTCCGCGCAGAGCGTTCTGCGCTTCTTTTCCGCATGGTCTCCGCGCTGTTTGGAGCGCGGCGGCCCTGCGGACCTTCTCCCCGTACACGCGGTGCATGCGGCACAGGGCGTCCGGCGGAACCGACAGTTTGATCCGGCGTATCCGGACGGATGCGTTCTACCTTTTTCCGGCGAGGCAGGGCCGGAAAGAGCGGGAGCGTCCGCCCGTCTTTTGGTATGCCCTGCGCAGGGCGCCGCGGCGTGATCCACAGGAACAAGGGCCTGACACACGGCCCATCAACACAGAAATCATCACAGATCAAAGGAGTGTTAACTGACTTCATGGCTGAAAAACTGAAAATCATTTCTCTGGGCGGCCTCAATGAGATCGGCAAGAATCTCACCGTCTATGAGTACGGCGGCGACATCATCGTCGTGGACGTGGGCATGGGCTTCCCCGACGACGATATGTACGGCATCGACGTGGTCATCCCCGACTTCACCTACCTCATCAAGAACAAGGACAAGATCCGGGGCATCTTCCTCACCCACGGACACGAGGACCACATCGGCTCCATCCCCTATCTGCTGCGCAGCGTCAACGTGCCCATCTACGCCACCCGCATGACCGCCGGCCTGGTGAAGCTGAAGCTGGAGGAGCACCGCCTCCTGGACAAGACCAAGCTCATCACCTGCGAGGCCGGAGAGGTGGTGAAGCTGGGCAAATTCTCGGTGGAGTTCATCCATGTGAACCACTCCATCGCCGACGCGGTGGCTTTCGCCATCAAGACCCCCATCGGCACCGTGGTCCACACCGGCGACTTCAAGATCGACCCCACTCCCATCCAGGGCGGCATGACTGACCTGGCCCGGCTGGGCGAGCTGGGCAAGAAGGGCGTGCTGGCCCTGCTGGCCGACTCCACCAACGTGGAGCGCCCCGGCTTCACCAAGAGTGAGCGCAGCGTGGGCGCCTCCTTCGACGCCCTGTTCCGGGGCTGCGACAACCGCATCATCGTCACCACCTTCGCCTCCAACGTGGACCGCATCCAGCAGGTCATCTCGGTGGCCGCCAAGTACGGCCGCAAGGTGGCCGTCACCGGTCGGAGCATGGAGAACGCCATGAAGGTGTCGGTGGAGCTGGGCTATATGAAGATCCCCGACGGCGTGCTGGTGGATGTGAACCACATCAAGAGCCTGCCTGACAACAAGGTGTGCATCATCACCACCGGCAGCCAGGGCGAGACCATGTCCGCCCTCACCCGCATGGCCTTCAACACCCACAAGCAGGTGGAGATCCGGGCCGGCGACCGGGTGATCCTGTCGGCCTCCGCCATCCCCGGCAACGAGCACGCCATCGGCAACGTCATCAACGAGCTCTTCCGCAAGGATGCCGAGGTCATCAACGAGCGCAGCGGGCCCCTCCACGTCTCCGGCCACGCCTGCCAGGAGGAGCTGAAGATCATCCACGCCCTGGTCCGGCCCAAGTTCTTTATCCCCGTCCACGGCGAGCAGCGGATGCTCAAGACCCACGCCAAGCTGGCCCAGGAGGTGGGCATGGACCCCCGGCGCATCCTCATCAGCGACATCGGCAAGGTCATCGAGCTGACCCAGAACTCCGCCAAGATCAACGGCACCGTTCCCGCCGGAAAGGTGTTCGTGGACGGCTACGGCGTGGGCGACGTGGGCAGCGTGGTGCTGCGGGACCGCAAGCACCTGGCCGAGGACGGCATGATCGTGGCGGTGGTGTCCATGTCCAGCGAGGACGGCAGCGTGGTCTCCGGCCCCGACATCATCACCCGCGGCTTCGTCTATGTGAAGGAGTCCGAGGGGCTCATGGAGGAGCTGCGCCGGGTGGCGGTCAACGCCCTGGAGAGCTGCCAGCAGGAGCACTGCACCGACTGGGCCGCCATCAAGGCCGAGATGAAGAACGACCTGTCCAACTTCCTCTACAAAAAGACCAAGCGCAATCCCATGATCCTCCCCGTCATCATGGAGGTATAAAAAAATATGAGGCCGGGACCCATCGGGTCCCGGCCTCATTTTGCTTTCTGAAGTTACACCCGCTCCAGAGCCTTTTCCAGGTCGGCCTGGATGTCGTGGATGTCCTCGATGCCCACGGAGAAGCGGACCAGATCGGGGGAGACCCCGGCGGCCATCAGCTCCTGGTCGTTCATCTGACGGTGGGTGGCGGAGGCGGGGTGGAGGACGCAGGTCTTGGCATCAGCCACGTGGGTGGCGATAGAGGCCAGCTCCAGCCCGGCCATGAAGGTCTCGGCGGCCTTGCGCCCGCCCTTCACGCCGAAGGAGACCACGCCGCAGGAGCCGTTGGGCAGGTACTTCTGGGCCAGCTCATAGTAGGGGTCGCCGGGCAGGCTGGGGTAGCGCACCCAGGCCACCTTCTCGTGGTTCTGGAGGAACTGGGCCACGGCCAGGGCGTTCTCACAGTGGCGGGGCATCCGCAGGTGGAGGGTCTCCAGACCCACGTTCAGCAGGTACGCGTTCATGGGGGCGGAGCAGGCGCCGAAGTCCCGCATGAGCTGAGCGGTGGCCTTGGTGATGTAGGCGCCCTCCAGGCCGAACTTCTCGGCGTAGGTGATGCCGTGGTAGCTCCCGTCGGGGGTGGTGAGGCCGGGGAACTTGTCAGCGTGGGCGAACCAGTCGAACTTGCCGCTGTCCACGATGGCGCCGCCCACCTGGTTGGCGTGGCCGTCCATGTACTTGGTGGTGGAGTGGGTCACGATGTCGGCCCCGTGCTCAAAGGGGCGGCAGTTGATGGGGGTGGCGAAGGTGTTGTCCACGATGAGGGGCACGCCGTGGGCGTGGGCGGCCTTGGAGAACTTCTCAAAGTCCAGCACCGCCAGGGAGGGGTTGGAGATGGTCTCGCCAAAGACGGCCTTGGTGTTGGGCCGGAAGGCGGCCTCCAGCTCCTCGGGGGTGCAGTCGGGCTCCACGAAGGTGAAGTCGATGCCCATGCGCTTCATGGTCACGGCGAAGAGGTTGTAGGTGCCGCCGTAGATGGCGGAGCAGGCCACCACGTGGTCGCCGCAGGAGGCGATGTTAAAGACGGCGAAGAAGTTGGCCGCCTGACCGGAGGAGGTCAGCATGGCGGCAGAGCCGCCCTCCAGGGCGCAGATCTTGGCGGCCACCGAGTCAGAGGTGGGGTTCTGGAGGCGGGTATAGAAATATCCGGAGGCCTCCAGGTCGAAGAGTTTGCCCATAGCCTCGCTGGTCTCGTAGCGGAAGGTGGTGGACTGGATGATGGGGATGTTGCGGGGCTCGCCGTTGGCGGGGCGGTAGCCTGCGTGGAGGCACTGAGTGCCGGGATTGTGAGACATAGCGGACATTCCTTTCTCTTCGGCGCGGGGAGAGCTCCGGGGCGCCGGGGCATTTGGTTACTATACTACGATGATGTGTGAAACTTGTCAACTCTTTTCCAGAGCCGGGTCGGGGTCCAGGGGGCCGTCCAGCTCCACGCCGCCGCGGGCGGGGAGGGGCTGGCCCTCCGCCAGAAGCTGGACCGCGCGGATGGAGTCCATGTTCCCCGCCATGGTGTTGACCACCGAGTACACCAGCAGGCGCAGGGCCTGTTCATCCTCGGGAAGGCCGTCCCGGAAGGCCTGGGAGAAGTCCACATAGCACACGCCGTCCTCCACCGTGACGCCCCGCAGCTCGGTGCCCTGGGGCAGGACGGGGGAGAGGCTCTCATAGGTGGGGCCCTCCAGCAGCGCCTCCAGCAGGGCACGGCTCAGGGAGGCCTCGCCGGTGAGGTGGAGGGGGCGGTACTCCACCCCCAGGCCCTCGCCGGTGCTGCGGGGGAAGCGGAGGGCGGCGGTCATCTCCACCAGCTCCTCCTCGCTGCCCTGGAGCAGCAGCTGGTCCGGGGTGTAGAGGGTGCGGGGGAGGCTCTCGTTCTCGATGCCCTCCACGGTGATGGACAGGGCGTCCACGCCCTCCAGCTGGCACAGCGTCAGGGTGAAGCAGGCGTTGGCCAGGGTGAGAGAGATGCCGGACAGGCCGTCATACTGCTCGGAGAGGTGCAGGGAGAGCACGCCGTCCTCCAGCGTGAGGCTGCGCAGCTCGGTCCCAGCGGGGAAGGGCGTGGTGAGCCCCTCCGTATCCGGGCCATCCAGCAGGGCCTCCACCGCCGCCCGGGGCAGGTCCTCCTCCCCGGCAACAGGGGTCCAGGACTCCGAATCCAGAGCGGAGGGAGAGCCGTCCTGGGCCAGATAGTAGAGCAGGTAGCTCCCCTCGGCCGGAGTGGCGGAGGGGGTGTCGGTCCCGGTGCAGGCGCACAGCAGGGACAGCGCGGTGAGCAGAGGCAGCAGGCGTCTCATGGCTGTTCCTCCTTCCAGCAGGGGAAGGTGACCTCGAAGCAGGTCCCCTCCGGGGTGCGGCGGCGGACCTCCACGGTGCCGCCGTGCTGCTTGGCGGTGTCCCGGACGATGGACAGGCCCAGTCCGGTGCCGCCGGCGGCCCGGGAGCGGGCCTTGTCCACCCGGTAGAAGCGGTCGAAGATCTTGGGCAGGTCCGCCTCGGGGATACCTACGCCGGTGTCCTCCACCTTCAGGACCACCAGGTCCCCCTGCTCCTGGGTGCGGCCCCGGCGGCGGAAGAGGCTGACCATCACCGTCCCGCCGGGTAGGTTGTATTTGACGGCGTTTTCCATCAGGTTGAAGGCGATCTGGGACAGGTCGTCCTCGGTGGCCAGCACCACGCAGCCGTTGCCCAGGTCCATCTGGAAGGTGACCTCACTTTTCTGGGCCAGGGGGAGGAGCATCCGCTGGGCGCGGAGCACCACCGCCTTCACATCCACCGGGGTGAGTTCCACCGGAGGGGCGGTGTCCAGCCGGGTGAGGGTGAGGAGTTTTTCGGTGATGCGGGTGAGCCGCTCGGCCTCGTTGCCGATGTCGGTCACGAATTCCCGGGTGGTCTCGCTGTCCATGTGCTCGCTGTGGAGGATGGAGTCGCTGAGCAGCCGGATGGAGGCCAGGGGGGTCTTGAGCTCGTGGGAGGCGTCGGAGACGAAGCGGCGGCGGACCTCCTCGGTGGTCTGGAGCCGGCCGGTGAGCTCGTTGAACTCATCGGCCAGGCGGGTCAGCTCATCCCCGCCCCCCATGCTCACCCGGTAGCTGTACTCGCCCTCCCGCACGGTGCGGATGCCCTGGAGGAGGACGCCCACCCGGCGGGTCAGGGCCTTGGAGAGGAGCACGCTGAACAGCAGCGCCGCCACGCAGACGATGACGGAGATGCGCATCAGGTTCTCCTGAAAGTCCATCAGCAGCTGGGCCTGCTCCTCATCGCACTCATAGAGATAGACCGCCCCCTGGGTCATGCCGCGGTAGAGGATGGGGGCGGCGGCCCGGCTGCGGAAGCTCTGCTCCCGGTATTCCGAGCGGAACACGTCTTTGCCGTCCAGGGCGGTGACCACCTCCCGCAAGAGGGCGTATTTTCCCCGGGCGTTGTCCACCTCGCTGGTGTCGTAGAGTACCAGCCCGTCCGGGCCGGTGACCATCAGCCGGTCCACGCCGGTGACGCCCAGCTTGGTGAGAGTGGCCTCCACACCCTCGGCGGTGAGGGGCTCGCTCCCCGCCAGAGTGGAGGTGATGATGTCGGCCTGCCGCCAGAGGGAGTCCTTTTTGGACTGAAAGACCATGTCCTGCGAGATGATGATGGGGTAGGTGTTCAGAAAGAGCACCAGCCCCAGAATCAGCAGGCCATAGCTGAGGATGAATTTGGTCTGCAAGGAGTGCCGCACGGACACTCCGCGCCGGTGCGGCGCGTGGGCCATGGGACGTCACCTCCCGGGTTCAGGCATTTTTCAGATAGTAGCCCACGCCCCACTTGGTCAGCAGATAGGCGGGGCGGGCGGGGTCCAGCTCCAGCTTCTCCCGCAGGCGGCGGATGTGGACGTCCACCGTGCGGTAGTCGCCGGCGTACTCATAACCCCACACCACATTGAGGAGGTTTTCCCGGTTGTACACCCGGCCGGGGTTGCGCATCAGCAGCTCCATCAGGTCAAATTCCTTGGCGGTCAGGTCCACCGGCACCCCGTCCCGCCAGGCCGAGCGCTCGTCGGGGTCCAGGGTGATGTGGCCGATGGTCAGCCGCCCGGACTTCTCCTTCTGGGCGGCCATGCCTGCCCGGCGCAGCAGGGCCCGCACCCGGGCCTTCAGCTCCAGAATGTTGAAGGGCTTGGTGATGTAGTCGTCGGCGCCGCACTCAAAGCCGATGATCTTATCGGTGTCCTCGCTGCGGGCGGTGAGGATGATGATGGGCACGTTGGAGAACTCCCGGATGCGCATACAGGCCTGGAGCCCGTCGATCTTGGGCATCATCAGGTCCAGAATGATGAGGTCGTAGGCCCCGCTGCGGGCCAGCTCCACGGCGGCCTCGCCGTCGTAGGCGGCGTCCACCTGGTAGCCCTCGCTCTCCAGGTTGAATTTGATGCCTTTGACCAGCACCTTTTCGTCATCTACCACCAGTATTTTCATAAATGCTCCCTTCGCTGTGCTACTCTACGGTGACGTAGTCGATCAGTCCCTGCAAAATGCCCTCGCCGATGCCGTCCACCCGGGTCAGATCCTCCGGGATGCGGAAGGGGCCGTTGGCCTCCCGGTCCGCTACGATGGCCTGGGCCCGGGCGGGACCGATGCCGGGCAGGCGCTGCAATTCTTCGGCGGTGGCGGTGTTGAGATCAATTTTCTCGCCGGGCTGGACCTTGCCGCTGCTCTCCGCGTTTCCGCTTTCCGCATCCTCAGGCTCCGCGGTGGGCGAGGGCGAGGAGGTGGGAGCGGCAGAGGGCTCCGCCGTGGGCTGGGCCAGGGTCTTCTCCTCCTGCGTGAGGATGGCCTGGGTCTCCACCCGGATGGGCGGGGCGTCGCCCATGCCCCGGAGCATCCAACCGGCGGTGAATGCCACCGCCATGGCGGTCAGGAGGAGGGCCGCCCCCTCCAACCGGGAAATCTTCATCTTTTTCCCTCCCCATTCCGTTGCGCCCGGGGCGTTTCTTTGCTATAATGTGTCTACATAATCTGGCCGGGAGCGACTCTTTCCCCCACGATTTGCCGCGGAGGGACAGACGCCCCGATTCTGTTATTATAACACAGCAGTGAGGAGTTTCCTATGAAAAAAAACCGTTTCCTGTCCGCCCTACTCTTGTTCACGCTGCTCGCCGGGCTCCTGATGCCCACCGCCGCTCTGGCGGCGGAGGGGAGCGGCAGCGCCATTCTGGACTCCATCCAGGTCCAGGCCAAGGCCGCCATCCTGGTGGATGACGACTACGGCGAGATCCTCTACGAGCAGAACGCCCACGAGCAGAACTACCCCGCCTCCATCACCAAGGTCATGACCACCATGCTGGTCATCGAGGCCGTGGACCGGGGCGAGGCGGCCCTCACCGACATCGTCACGGTGGGCAACCAGGTGAACCTGGGCATCGGCGAAGGCGGCTCCGGCGTGGGCCTGAAGGAGGGGGAGCAGCTGAGTCTGGAGGACCTGCTGTACTGCGCCCTCACCGCCTCCGCCAACGAGGCCTGTAACGCCCTGGCCCAGTTCCTGTGCGGGGACGTGGCCACCTTTGTGGACCTGATGAACCAGCGGGCCGCCGAGCTGGGTATGGAGGACACCCATTTCGCCAACACCCATGGCTACCACGACCCCGATCACTACACCACCGCCTATGACATCTACCTCATGTGCCACGAGGCCATGAAGCACCCCACCTTCCGCACCATCGTCTCCTCGGTGGGCCACACCGTGCCCGCCACCAATATGAGCGAGGCCCGGGAGCTCCACGAGACCAACGCCCTGGTTTCCACCTGGCGCATCACCGGCTACTGGTACCGTTACGCCACCGGCATCAAGACCGGCTCCACCCCCGAGGCGGGCTACTGCCTGGCCTCCTCGGCCACCAAGAATGACCGGAACCTGATCGCCGTGGTCCTGGGCGCGGAGAACCCCAAGAACCCGGACGGTTCCACCAACCGCCTCCAGTTCGCTGAGAGTACACGCCTGCTGGAGATCGGCTTCAACGACTTCTCCCGCCAGACCATCCTGGACGAGACGGTGAGCGACTTCCCCGAGGTGGCCGTTACCCTCTCCAAGGGCGCCAACTACGTCACCGTGCAGCCCTCCGGCTCTCTGGAGGCCACCCTGCCCAACGACATCGACCCCGCCGCCTTTGAGCGGAAGGTGGAGCTGCCCGCCGAGGTGGAGGCCCCGGTAGAGCAGGGACAGAAGCTGGGCACCGTCACCATGAGCTACAACGGCAAGGAGTACGGCCAGCTGGATCTGGTGGCCACGGCCAGCGTGGAGCGGTCGGAGCTTCTGTACCGTGTGGACCGCATCCAGAAGTTCTTTGACCAGCTGTGGGTGAAGATCGTCCTCATCGTGCTGGCGGTCCTCATTGTGGTGCTGGTGCTGCGGGGGCTCCTGCTGGGCCGGGGCCGCAGCCGCTACGGCTCTTCCCGCCGGGGCGGGGGAAGCCGTCGGGGCCGGTATTCCGGCCGCCGTCGCCGCCGTTAAACCGACCACTATATGCCCCGGGCGGGCCGCGCCGCGGCTCTCCGGGGCCTTTTGCAGATCCACGGGAGGGAGAAGCATATGGCAAAGCAGAAGCGCAATACCCGCGGCCGCATCATCGAGGCGGCCTGGCAGCTCTTTTATCAGCAGGGCTACGACGACACCACCGTGGAGGAGATCATCGAGGCATCGGGCACCTCCCGGGGTTCCTTCTACCACTATTTTGAGGGAAAGGACGCGCTGCTCTCTACGGTGTCCTTCCTCTTCGACCAGAAGTACGAACAGCTCATGGAGACCATCGACCCGGACATGGACCGCTTCGAGCAGCTCATGTACCTCAACCGGGAGCTCTTCGCCATGATCGAGAACTCCATCTCCCTGGACCTGCTGGCCCGGCTCTACTCCTCCCAGCTCATCACCCGGGGGGACAAGCATCTGCTGGACCACAACCGCACCTATTATAAGCTCCTGCGGCAGATCGTCCTCCAGGGCCAGCAGCGGGGAGAGCTGCGCGGCGATGTGACCGTCAACGAGATGGTGCGGGTCTACGCCCTGTGCGAGCGGGCCCTCATCTACGACTGGTGCCTCTCCAGCGGAGACTACTCCCTGCGCCGGTACGGCGAGACCATGATGCCGATGTTTTTCCAGGGATTCCGGAGCACAGGAAAAACTTTGTAGAATCGTACAAAAGGCTTTTTTAAAAGAAGTACAGCCTGATAATCAAGTAATAGCAAGCGATAGTGGCGATTTTATTGGAACAGAGTACAGAATTTATTCTGTACTCTGTTCTCTATTTTGTTCCGCTCCGTATTGTGCTATAATGCCCATACTGCGTCCTCGGGGCCGGTTTCCCCAAAGTGTGTGTGTAGTATGGACGGCCCGCGCCGTCAGTAAGGAGAGGACCAATGACCAGTTCCCAGTTTTGCATCATGGCCACCATCATCGTCTACCTCTGCATGGTGATCTTCACCGGCGTGATGATCGGCCGCCGTTCCAAAAAGAGCTCCGAGGGCTTCTACCTGGGGGGCCGGGGGATGGGACCCCTGGTGACCGCCATGAGCGCCGAGGCCTCGGATATGAGCAGCTACCTCCTGATGGGTATCCCCGGCCTTGCCTACCTCAGCGGCGTGGCCGACGCCAGCTGGACCGCCATCGGCCTGGCCTTCGGCACCTATCTGAACTTCCTGCTGGTGGCCCGGCGGCTGCGCCGGTACAGCGTGCAGCTGGACGCCATCACCATCCCCAGCTTCATCTCCAAGCGCTACGGGGAGAAGAAGCCGGTGATCATGTGCATCTCTGCCCTCATCATCCTCATCTTCTTCGTGCCCTATGTAGCCTCGGGCCTGGCCGCCATCGGCAAGCTCTTCCACAGCCTCTTCGGCTGGGACTACATGGCCGCCGTGGTGGTGGGCGCCATCGTCATCATCAGCTATACCTCGGTGGGCGGCTTCTCCGCCGTGGCCACCATGGACCTCATTCAGTCGGTCATCATGACCATCGCCCTGACCATCATCGTGGTGTTCGGCGTGGTGCAGGCCGGCGGCATGGAGGTGGTGCTGGACCACGCCCGGTCCCTGCCCGGCTACCTCAGCTTCACCCAGACCTTCAACGTCTCCACGGGCAGCGCCGAGCCCTACGGCATCATCCGCATCGTGTCCATGATGGCCTGGGGCCTGGGCTACTTCGGCATGCCCCACATCCTGGTCCGCTTCATGGCCATCCGCAATGAGGAGGAGCTGAAAATCTCCCGCCGCATCGCCGCCGTGTGGGTGGTCATCTCCATGGCTGTGGCGGTGTTCATCGGCATCGTGGGCCACGCGGTGTCCTCGGTGGGCCGCATCCCCTTCCTGGAGGGCAGCGCCACCGAGACCGTCATCGTGCGCCTGGCCGACCTCCTGTCCAGCTACGGCATCTTCCCCGCCATCGTGGCCGGCTGCATCCTGGCCGGCATCCTGGCGGCCACCATGTCCACCGCCGACTCCCAGCTGCTGGCCGCCTCCTCCGCCTTCTCGGAGAACATCGTGCAGAACATCTTCGGCATCAAGCTCACCGCCAAGCAGAACATGCTGGTGGCCCGTCTCACCGTCATCGTCATCGCGGTCATCGCCATCTTCCTGGCCGCCGACCCGGAGAGCAACGTGTTCCAGATCGTCTCCTTTGCCTGGGCGGGCTTCGGCGCCACCTTCGGCCCCGCCATGCTGTGCGCCCTGTTCTGGAAGCGGAGCAACCGTCAGGGCATCATGGCCGGCCTGGTGGTGGGCGGCGTGATGATCTTCGTGTGGAAGTTCCTGGTCCGGCCCATGGGCGGCATCTGGGACATCTACGAGCTGCTGCCCGCCTTTCTCTGCGCCACCCTGGCCATTGTGGTGGTCTCCCTCCTCACCCCCGCGCCGGAGCGGGAAGTGGTGGAGGCCTTCGAGTCCTACAACCGTCCGGCCCAGAAGTAAAGCGCTCTTTCCACCGGGAATGCCCCGGTGGTGGAAAAAACCGCGCGTCTCCCAAAATGGAGACGCGCGGTTTTTCGTTACGAGGTCAGCAGGAGCAGGTCGTGGGGCTCCACCCGGAGCAGCAGCTCTCTGGGGGACCCCAGGGCTTCCCAGCGCTCCTTGTCCAGCTCCAGACGGAGGAGGGACTGGCCCTCGCTCCCGCCGGGAGTGGCGAGCATGACGATGTTGGAGAAGAGGTTGTCGATTACCCGCACCACCCGGCAGGGGATCACGTTCTCCCCCGGCTCCGCCACCGGGCGGAGGAAGTGGGCCCGGACGCCCACGTGGGTGAGGCCCTCCGGCAGAGGTCGGGCGCAGGTGAGGGTAACGCCCCAGTCCAGGGCCTCCACCCGCCCGTCAGGGGTTGGCTTGGCCAGGGAGAGGTTCTTGCAGCCCGAGAGCAGGCAGGCCGCCACGGTGGCCGGGGCGTCGAAGAGGGCCTGGACGCTGTGGGGCGGGTCGGAGCGGCCCTGGTCCAGGACGCACACATTCCGGCACAGGCGCACCACCTCGTCCCGGCTGTGGGTGACCAGCACCACCGGCTTCTGAAAGCGCTCCAGTACGTCCATCAGGTCCAGCTCCAGCTGCCAGCGCAGGTAGCTGTCCAGGGCGGAGAAGGGCTCGTCCAGCAGCAGCGCCTCCGGGTCCCCGGCCAGGATACGGGCCAGGGCCACCCGCTGCTGCTGCCCGCCGGAGAGCTGGGCCGGGCGGCGGCGCTCCAGCCCGGTGAGGTAGAAGCGCTCCACCAGCTCCTTGAGCCGCTGCTGTTTGACCGTCTTGTCTTTCTCACGGCACATGCCGGCCAGAATGTTCTGCTCCACCGTCAGGTTGGGGAAGAGGGCGTAGTTCTGGAAGAGAAAGCCCACCTTCCGCTGCTGGGGCGGCAGGTCGATGCGCTTTTTCGCGTCGAAGAGGGTGCGGCCATTAAGCTCGATGTGGCCTTTGTCCGGCTTTACGATGCCGGCGATGCACCGAAGGGTCATGGACTTGCCGCAGCCCGAGGCCCCCAGCAGGCCCATCACGCCCTGGTCGCTCTCAAAGGACACATTCAAGTGGAAGGAGCCGAAATCCTTCTGGATGTCCACCACAAGGCTCACGAAGCCACCCCCTTCCGGGCCGACCGGGCGGAGCGGTCCCGCCGCTCCATCATGTTCACGGTCAGCAGCACCACCGCCGAGATGGCCAGATTCACCAGCACCCACTTCATGGCGGTGGCGTCGTCGCCGGTGCGCCAGAGCTGGTAGACGGTGGTGGAGATGGTGGCGGTCTTGCCGGGGGTGTACCCGGCGATCATGGCGGTAGCGCCGTACTCGCCCAGAGCCCGGGCAAAGGCCAGCACCGTCCCCGCCAAAATGCCCTGGCGGCAGTAGGGCATCCGCACCCGCCAAAAAATCCAGGTGTTGGAGAGGCCCAGAGTCTGGGCGGCCTGGGCCAGGGTCTCGTCGAAGGACTCGAAGGCCCCCCGTGCGGTGCGGTACATGAGGGGGAAGGCCACCACCGCCGAGGCGAAGATGGCCGAGTACCACACCATGGTGAGCCGCACGTCAAAGGTGTTCAAAAACCACAGCCCCACCACCCGCTTGGGGCCCAGCAGCCGCAGCAGGAAGTAGCCCACCACCGTGGGGGGGAGGACCAGCGGGAGGGTGAGCACCACGTCCAGCACGCCCTTCAGGAGCCGGGGCAGCTTTGCCACATAGTAGGCGCACAGAATGCCCAGGAAGAAGATGAGGACGGTAGAGATGGCGGCGATGCGCAGGGAGTTATAGAGCGGGTACCAATCCAAGGGACCGCCCCCTTTCGGAAAGCAGTGGGGAGGGCGTCATATCAGCCCAGAACGGTGAAGCCCACGCCCTCCAGCACGGCCACGGCGTCGGCATCGGTGTGGAGGTAATCCAGGAAGGCCTGGGCGGCGTCCTTGGCCTCGGGGGTGCCGCTCTTCATGACGGCGGCGGGGTAGATGACCTGGTCGCACATGTCGGCGGTGGCCTGGTCCACCACGTTCAGCTCATAGGTGTAGGCGTCGGTGGCGTAGATGATGCCGCAGTCCACGGCGCCCTCCTTGACCTGGTTGGCCACCTCGGAGACGTTGGAGGCGTAGGTCACCTTGCCGTCCGCTTCCAGACCGGCGATGTCGATGCCCAGGGTGTCCAGGATCTGCAGGGAATAGGCGCCCACGGGCACGTCGTCATTGCCCAGGCACAGCAGGGAGAGCTTGTCGGTGGCGAGGTCCTGGAAGGACTGGATGTCCTTGGGATTGTCGTCGGGGACGGCCAGAACCACCTTGTTTTCCACCAGGTCGATGCGGGTGTCGGAGTAGACAAAGTCCAGCCCCTCATTGGTGCCGGTGGTGTCGGCGCTGTCCAGCTGGTTCATCTGCTTCTGGGCGGCGGAAATGAAGATATCACAGGGCGCGCCCTCCTCGATCTGGGTCTTGAGGGTGCCCGAAGAGTCGAAGGTAAAGGTGAGGGTCACATTGGGGGCAACCTCTTTGTAGAGGTCGGCGATCTCGGTGAGGGTGGCCTCCATGGAGGCCGCGGCAAAGACGATCACTTCCACGTTTTCGGTGTTCTCGGAAGGGACGGCCTGGGAGGGATCGGAAGATGGCTCCTGGGAGGGCTGCGTGGCGGTGCCGCCGCAGGCGGTGAGGCTTACGCCCAGAGCCAGAGCCAGGGCCAGAGACAGAAACTTTTTCATGTGGAAAACTCCTTTACAAAATCGGTAGGCCGGCCTGTTTCCGGACCGACCCGTTGGTCCGCCGCCGTGGCCCAAAGGGCTTTAGGCGGACGGACTCGAAGTTTTTGGGACGCGGGGGATGAAAGGCTCACCTCCTCCGAGCAAATTTCCCATAAACCGGTACAGCACCGGAGAGGGACCGATTTACCGGGCGCAGTTGCCGCCGGTGCCCTTTAAAATGTCCAGTCCGTGGCACAGGGGGGGCAGGATGTACTCCAGGCACTCCCGCACCGCCTTGGGGCTGCCGGGGAGGTTGACGATGAGGGTGCCCTTGCGGATGCCCGCCGCCGAGCGGGTGAGCATGGCCCGGGGGGTGATCTGGAGAGAGAGGGCCCGCATGGCCTCAGGGATGCCGGGCACTTCCCGGTCGATGACGTCCTTGGTGGCCTCGGGGGTCCAGTCCCGGGGAGAGAAGCCGGTGCCGCCGGTGGTGAGCACCAGGTCGGCCACGCCCTCGTCGGCGATGCGCCGCAGCTCCCCGGCCAGCTCCTCCCGCTCGTCGGGGAGGAGGGCGGTGTGGACCACGGGGTAGCCGGCATCCTTCAAAATCGCGCAGATGGTGGGGCCGCTCAGGTCAGCACGCTTGCCCGCCGCGCCGGAGTCGCTCACCGTGATGACGGCGGCCCGGAAGGGAAGCTCCATCCGGAACTCGTCCCCGGGGCGGATGTCGCCGCCGTGGAGAACTTTGGTGAACACGCCCTGCTTGGGCATGATGCACTCGCCCATCTTTTTGAAAATCTCGCAGCCGTTGTGGCACTCCTTGCCGATCTGGGTCAGCTCCAGCACCACGTCGTTGCAGTAGAACTTGGTGCCGATGGGGAGGGTGGCAAAGTCGATGCCGTCCACGATGATGTTTTCGCCAAAGGCACCGTCGGTGACCTCCGCACCCCGGGCCCGGAAGGCCTCGATCTTGTCGTGGGAGAGGAGGGAGACCTGCCGGTGCCACTTGCCCGCGTGGGCGTCGTTCTGGATGCCCCAGTCCTCCACCACATGGGCCACATCCACCGGATGCTTCTGGGTCCCCTTCTTTTCGCTGATACAGACAGCGATTACCTTGCTCATGGATAACACCTCGTAATCAAAAAATAAGAGGGAAATTTCGGTTTATCCCCCAATCTGGTTCATGTTGCGGCGCTCGTCCTCCCGCTGCCCAGCGGCGTCACAGAAGTGGTGGCGCAGGGGCTTTTGCAGGATGGCGGCGGCGATGGCCTGGTCGATGGCCTCGTCCCCGGCGCCGCTCCGCAGCAGAGCGCGCAGGTCCACCCCCGTCTCATATTGGAGGCAGGTTTTCAGAAAGCCGGTGGCGGTGAGGCGCACCCGGTTGCACTGGTGGCAGAACTGGTGGGTCATGGCGCTGATGAAGCCGATCTTTCCCACAAACCCGGGGACGGTAAAGTAGTGCCCCGGTCCGGCCCCCAGGGAGTCATCGCAGGGGGCCATGGGTCCGAAAGCTTCTTCCAGCTTGGCGCGGACCTGCTCCTCGGTGCGGCCGGGGAGGTCGCCGCCCAGTCCGATGGGCATGAGCTCGATGTACCGCACCGCCAGGTCGTGGTCCCGGGCCAGGGCGGCCAGGGGGACCAGCTGCTCGTCGTTGTCTCCCATGGGGACGCAGTTGAGCTTGACCCGCAGGCCGGGCGCATCCAGAGCGGCGTAGAGACCCTCCAGGGCTTGGGGCAGCTTGTCCCGCCGGGTGATGGCGGCGTACTGCGCCCGGTCCAGGGTGTCCAGGCTCACGTTCACCGCCGTCAGCCCCGCCGCCAGCAGGTCGGGGAGCTGGTCGGCCAGCGCGATGCCGTTGGTGGTCATGGCGATGCTCTCGATGCCGTCGATGGCCTTGATGCCCGCCACCAGCTGGGCCAGTCCCTTCCGGGCCAGAGGCTCGCCGCCGGTGAGGCGGACCTTGCGGATGCCCCGGCGGGCGAAGAGGGTACACAGCCGGATGATCTCCTCGTAGGAGAGCATATCGTCGTGGGGCATCCACTCCACTCCCTCCGGGGGCATACAGTAGACACAGCGCAGGTTGCACCGGTCGGTGACTGAGATGCGCAGATAGTCGATGCTGCGGCCTTGTCCGTCGATCACAGCCGTCCCTCCCGTCCCAAGTAGTCCAGCACGACCTGGGCGGCCCGCTCCCCGTCAAAGGGGATGGAGGGGACCCCCTCCACGGTCAGGTCCAGGTCGGTGACCAGGGCCAGCAGGGTGGACGCTTCGCACACCGAGGCGTCCGAGTTGCCCTTGCGCACCAGCTCCAGCTTGGGCCAGGCGGAGTGCTTGAAGCCCTCCAGCAGCACCAGATCGGCGTCGGGGAAATGGGCGATGAGGTCCTGCTCGTCCACCTGACCCCGGCGGACCACCTTATATTTCTCACTGTCGAAGATGGCGGTGCCCCAGGCCCCGGCCTCCATGTGGCGGCCGGTGTCGGTGCCAATGGGGTCGGAGAGGAAGGTGTGCCCGTCGTGCTTGACGGTGGCCACCTTCAGCCCGGCGGCGGTGAGGTGGGGGAGCATGGCGGCGATGAGGGTGGTCTTGCCGGAGTTCTTCACGCCGCTCACCGCCACCACGGCGGGGCCGGGACGGCCGTCGTTGCGGAAGGTGCCGGACTTGCCGCCTTCCTTATAAATAAGGTGGATGTCGGAGATCTCCATCCGCTTGTCCACCGCTTTGCACATGTCGTAGATGGTGAGGAGGGCCACCGATACGCCGGTGAGGGCCTCCATCTCCACGCCGGTCTTGGCGTCCAGCTTGGCGGTACACTCGGCCAGCACGGCGCACTCCTCGGGGAGGATGGTGAAGTCCACCGAGCAGTGGGCCAGGGCCAGCGGGTGGCACAGGGGAATGAGTTCCGAGGTGCGCTTGGTGGCCATAATGCCGGCCACCCGGGCCACGCCCAGCACATCGCCCTTGGCGGCGGTGTGGCCGGTGATGGCGTCCAGCACCGCCGGGGAGACCTTGATCTTCCCCTGGGCCACCGCCAGGCGGTGGGTGGGGGCTTTGGCGGAGACATCCACCATGATGGCGTTGCCTTCGTCGTCGAAGTGATTGAATTTCGGTTCCATGGGAAAAACCTCCTGAGCGATCAGAGAAGCAGAATTTGGACGGTTTGGCCCGGCTCCACCGGGGGAGAGCCGGCGGGGATATCGACCAGACAGTTGCAGCCCACCAGGGAGGAGAGGAGCCCCGAGGAGTTCTTACCAGTCAGGGCCACTTTGCCCCGGCGGTACACCCCCCGCAGGAAGCGGCGGCCGGGGCTCTTCTTGGGGAAGCCGTCCTCCGTCACGGCGGAGAGGGGGAGGAGGGCAAAGTGTTCCTCCCCGGTGAGGGCGGCGAGGAGCGGCCGGGCCAGCAGCTCAAAGGTGGCGGCGGCGGCGAAGGGGTTCCCGGAGAGGGAGAGGATGGGCTTCCCGTTCTTCAGGGAGTACATGGCGGGGGTACCGGGCTTCAGATTTACCTTCCAGAACACCCGCTCCACCCCCAGGAGGGGGAGGGCCTGGTGGAAGATATCCTTGTCCCCGGCGGACACACCGCCGGTGGTGAGCACCAGATCGCACTCCTCCAGCAGAGCGGCGATGGTGTCCGCCACCGCCTGGGGCTCGTCGGGGGAGAGGACGCAGCGGAGCTGGGAGATCCCCAGCTCCTTCAGCCGGGCGGCGATCAGGTCCTGATTGGAGCCGTAGATCTTCCCGGCGGGGAGGGGGTGGGTCTCGGGGGGGACCACCTCGTCCCCGGTGGAGAGGACCCCCACCACCGGGCGGCGGCACACGGAGACCTCCCCGATGCCCGCGCTGGCCAGCACGCCGATGGCGGCGGCATCCAGGCGCGTTCCGGCGGAGAGGAGGACCGTCCCCTCCTTATAATCTTCACCTCGGTCGCAGTAGTTGGCGTGGGGGGCGAGGGATTCATAGATGGACACCTGCTCCATTCCGTTGTCGGTGCGCTCGTGCTGGAGCACGCAGTCGCACCCCTCGGGCAGCATGGCCCCGGTCATGATGCGCATGGCCTCCCCCGCCGCCAGGGGGCGGGAGGGCACCATCCCGGCGTACACCGTCTCCACCACCGGCAGCACCACCGGGTGCTCCCGGCTGGCCCCCGCCAGGTCGGCCGAGCGCAGGGCGTAGCCGTCCAGGGGGGAGCGGTCAAAGGGGGGCTGATCCATGGGGGCGCGGACGTCCCGGGCCAGGGTGCGGCCTAAGGCGTCCATCCGGGGCAAGGTCTCCTCCCCCAGTAGGGAGAGGGAGGAAGTGATGAGGTCCACCGCCTCCTCCAGCTCGATGCGGGTGCGCATACGTCATTCCTCCTTGCCGAAGGGGCAGATGGGGTAGTGGCACTGCTCACAACCCAGGCACAGGCCACCATGGCCCAGCCGGGCCAGGTCCGCCTTGGTCACCGGCACGTTGCACAGCACCCGGGGGAGAATGAGGTCGAAGATGGTGGCCTTGGCGTACATGACGCAGCCGGGGAGGCCCATCACCGGCGTGCCGTCGGGGAAGTGGCCCAGCAGGAACATGGCCCCGGGCAGGACGGGAGCGCCGTAGCTGATGACCTCCACGCCGGCGGCCTTGATGGCGCCGGGGGTCTGGTCGTCGGGGTCCACGCTCATGCCGCCGGTGCAGAGGATCAGGTCCACGCCGCTCTCGTGGGCGGCCTGGATGGCGGAGATGATCTGCTCCCGGTCGTCGGGGACCTTCACCTGGGAGCGGACCTCCACCCCCAGCGCCTCCAGCTTGGCACAGATGACGGGGGTGAACTTGTCCTGGATGCGGCCGTAAAAGACCTCGCTGCCGGTGGTGACGATGGCGGCAGTCTTGCGCACGAAGGGGAGAAGCTCCAGGAGCGGCTTGTCGCCTGCGGCCTGCTCGGCGGCCCGGACCTTCTCCTCGGCCACCACCAGGGGAATCACCCGCATCCCGGCCAGCTTGTCCCCGGGGTGGACCACCGAGTTGGTGTGGCGGGTGGCGATCATGATCTCGTCCAGGCTGTTGACGGCGAAGAGCCGCTCCACATCCACCCGGAAGAGACCGTGGATGGCGGCCTTCAGCTCGATCTTGCCCTCCTTCACGGCGGTGGCGGTCATGTGCTCGTTCTCCGCCAGGGCACGCAGGCGCTGGGCGGCCTCGTCCTCGTGGAGCATGCCCTCGGTTTTCTCCCACACATAGAGGTGGTCCTTGCCCATGGAGAGGAGAACAGGGATGTCCTCCTCGGTGACGATGTGGCCCTTGCGGAAGCGGGCATCCTTGGTGACGCCGGGGATGATCTGGGTCAGGTCGTGGCAGAGCACATGTCCCACGGCCTGGGTGGTATCGATGAGCTTCATAAGGTCCTCCTTCTGCTCTGCGCTCCACGCAAAAAAAGCGCCGCCCATGTCAGGCGGCGCTCCCGAGTACGGAAAAAGCGGGGACAGAAGGTCCCCGGGGAAGCGACTCCTTTTCAAGGCAGGAAGGCGGGGCGGTTTCCCATCCCACCCGGCGGCGCGGTGCCATAGGCCGGAGCCCTTAGGCATCTTTGCTCGGAGTGCGGTACGATGCAGTTTGAATTTGGTACTATTATACGATAATCCGACGGAAGTTGCAAGGCGGGAAAAAAGAAAGCGGGGTAACGAAAATTATGATATACTAGACAGACAACTGCGAGAAGAAAGGAGCGGGAGCGGATGGAGCGGACACTCCGGGGGCGCTTTGCCCCCAGTCCCAGCGGGCGGATGCACCTGGGGAATCTGTTTACGGCACTGCTGGCCTGGCTGTCGGTGCGCGCGGCGGGGGGGACCATGGTGCTGCGGATGGAGGACCTGGACCCGGACCGCTGTCGGGAGGAGTACGCCCAGGTGCTGGCCGACGATTTAAGGTGGCTGGGACTGGACTGGGACGAGGGGTATCAGAAGGGGGGACCCCACGGCCCCTACCGCCAGAGTGAGCGGACGGCGTATTACGCGTCCTGCTTCCGCCGCCTGGAGGAGCAGGGGCTGGTCTATCCCTGCTACTGCACCCGGGCCGAGCGGCTGGCCGCCTCCGCGCCCCACCGGGGGGACGGGCAGGCGGTATACAGCGGGCGGTGCCGCACCCTCTCTCCGGCGGAGCGGGAGGAGCTGGCGCGCACCCGCCGCCCGGCCTGGCGGGTTCAGGTATCGGAGGAACCAATGTCTTTTATAGACGGACACCTGGGGCCTTATAGCGAACGGCTGGACACCGACTGCGGGGACTTTATCGTCCGCCGTTCCGACGGGGTCTATGCCTATCAGCTGGCTGTGGTGGCCGACGACGGGGATATGGAGATCACCCAGGTGGTGCGGGGTGCGGATCTCCTCTCCTCCACCCCCCGGCAGCTGTGGCTCTACCGGCTTCTGGGGCTGCCCGCGCCGGAATTCTACCATGTGCCCCTGCTGGTGGCGGGGGACGGAAGAAGGCTCTCCAAGCGGGACGGAGACCTGGATCTGGGGGCCCTGCGGGAGCGCTACACCCCCTGGGAGCTGACCGGAAAACTGGCGGCCATGGCGGGGCTTCTGGACCGGCCGGAACCGGTCTCTCCGGCGGAGCTGGCGGGCGAATTCGACTGGCGGAAGGTCCCGAACCACGATTTGGACGTATGTAATTTTTTTCACACCATTTAAACCAAATAGTATAGAAAAATGAGGTAAAATTAAATAATCGTGGCTTAAAAATTTTAGGGGCTTGTATTCAAAAAGCCGATATGCTATAATACAACCATCGAAAAAACAAATATACTGGATGAAAGCTGCGGGAGAGATTCGGGCGTGAAAACGTGCCGGACACCGAAGGTATAAAGGCTTCATGATTGCCGAGTGGAGCTGGAATTTCTCAGGTAACCGTACCGTAGCCGGACAGAGCTCTGAAAAGTCCATGCGCAAGCATGGCACCGAAGGTGCAACCCCCTGCACGGGGGGAAACTCTCAGGTTCATTACAGAGTACGGGGCAGATACATTTCGCATGATGTATAGTGACCCGTACTCTGTTTTTGTCTGCAAAGGAGCGAACCGACGTGCTTTTGGTGACGAACAACGAAAAGGTCCGCGCGGCCTATGAGTCCCGGTGTCCCCTCCAGTTCGTGGACGGTGGACATGTCGAGGTACTGAAGACAGTGCGCGACCTGGTCCACAAGGGGCACAAGCTGCTGACTCACCCTCTCGCTGGCAGCGTCAAGCCCAATGAGACCCCCTTCCGCTCGGTGGCCCTCACCGAGGAGACCGGGATGGTGGACATGGATTCGCTGGAACTCATCGAAGGAGCGCTGGGGATGCTTGAGCAGTTCAAGCCCCGCTTCCAGCGCGGCGAGGACGCTCCTCCCAAAATGCGGGAGGACTTTGCGGAGATCGATTATCGGCTCATTGACGGGGCGATTGCCCCGCAAATAAAACAAGGAGAGTGAGAACTTATGCGGCTGGAACTTGGCGAAATTCACATCAGCGACATTAAGCTCGGCGACTGCTCCAAGGTGGAGAACGGCACCCTCTACGTGAACGTGGAGGAGCTGCGCGCTCTGCTCCTGGAGGACGAGGACCTGGCCTCGGTCAACTTTGAGGTGGTTCATCCCGGTGAGTCCGTGCGCATCATCCCCGTTAAGGACGTCATCGAGCCCCGCGTCAAGGTGGAGGGCCCTGGCGGCGTGTTCCCCGGCATGATCTCCAAGGTCACCACCGTGGGCAGCGGCAAGACCCACGTCCTGAAGGGCTGCGCCGTGGTCACCACCGGTAAGGTGGTGGGCTTCCAGGAGGGCATCATCGACATGACCGGCCCCGGCGCCGAGTACACCCCCTTCTCCAAGCTGAACAACCTGGTCATGATCTGCGAGCCCAAGGAGGGCATCAAGCAGCATCAGCACGAGCACGCCATCCGGATGGCCGGCCTGAAGGCTGCCACCTACCTGGGCGAGCTGGCCCGCAACCTGACTCCTGACGAGACCAAGGTCTATGAGACCGACGGCGTCATGAGCGGCAAGGAGAAGTACCCCAACCTGCCCCGCGTGGGCTATGTCCTGATGCTCCAGAGCCAGGGCCTGCTCCACGACACCTATGTCTACGGCGTTGATATGAAGCGCTCCATGCCCACCATCATCAACCCCACCGAGACCATGGACGGCGCCATCCTGAGCGGCAACTGCGTGTCCGCCTGCGATAAGAACACCACTTATCATCACCTGAACAACCCCGTCATCCACGACCTGCTGGAGCAGCACGGCAAGACCCTGAACTTCGTCGGTGTCATCATCACCAACGAGAACGTGTATCTGGCCGACAAGGAGCGCTCCTCCGACTGGTCCACCAAGCTGGCCAAGTTCCTGGAGCTGGACGGCGCCCTGGTGAGCCAGGAGGGCTTCGGTAACCCCGACACCGACCTGATCATGAACTGCAAGAAGCTGGAGGCCGCTGGCATCAAGACCGTCATCATCACCGACGAGTACGCCGGTCAGGACGGCGCTTCCCAGTCCCTGGCTGACGCCGATCCCTCCGCCGACGCGGTGGTCACCGGCGGCAACGCCAACATGGTCATCCACCTGCCCAAGATGGACAAGGTGATCGGCCACATCGAGGCTGCTGACATCATCGCCGGCGGTCACGACGGCTCTCTGAACGCTGACGGCAGCATCGATGCCGAGCTGCAGGTCATCACCGGCGCTACCAATGAGATGGGCTTCAACAAGCTCAGCGCCCGCTAAGTAAAGGAGGGGAACGGTAATGAGTCTGAGAGTTGTTCATTATATCAACCAGTTCTTCGCCCAGATCGGCGGCGAGGAGAAGGCCGACTACGCCCCCGAGTATCGGGAGGGCGCTGTGGGCCCCGGCCTGGCCCTGAACGCCGCGTTCAAGGGTGAGGCTGAGATCGTGGGCACCGTGATCTGCGGTGACTCCTACTTCAACGAGAACCTGGATGTGGCCAAGAAGACCGTGCTGGACATGATCTCCGCTGCCAAGCCCGACGTGGTCATCTGCGGTCCTGCCTTCAACGCCGGCCGTTACGGCGTGGCCTGCGGCACCGTGGCTGCTGCCGTGAAGGACGAGCTGAAGCTGCCCGTCGTCACCGGTATGTACGAGGAGAACCCCGGCGCCGACATGTTCAAGACCAAGGTCTACATCGTCGCCACCAAGAACAGCGCCGCCGGCATGCGTGACGCTGCCCCCAAGATGGCTTCCCTGGCCCTGAAGCTGGCCAAGGGCGAGAAGATCGGCGCTTCCGCTGAGGAGGGCTACATGCCCAACGGCCTGCGCGTCAACTTCTTCGAGGCTGAGCGCGGCTCCACCCGTGCCGTGAAGATGCTGCTGAACAAGCTGGCCGGCAAGCCCTACACCACCGAGTTCCCCATGCCTTCCTTCGACCGCGTGGCTCCCGGTGCTGCTATCACTGATCTGGCTCACACCACCATCGCTCTGGTGACCTCCGGCGGTATCGTGCCCAAGGGCAACCCCGATCACATCGAGTCCTCCTCCGCCTCCAAGTTCGGCCGCTACAACATCAGCGAGTTCGAGGATCTGACCGCTGCTGACCATGAGACCGCCCACGGCGGCTACGATCCGGTCTACGCCAACGAGGATCCCGACCGCGTCCTGCCTGTGGACGTGCTGCGTAAGATGGAGAAGGAAGGCAAGATCGGCGGTATCTACCCCTACTTCTTCACCACCGTCGGTAACGGCACCGCTGTTGCCAGCGCCAAGAAGTTCGGCGAGGCCATCGGTAAGGAGCTGCGGGATGCCGGCATCAAGGCCGCTATCCTGACCTCTACGTGAGGCACCTGCACTCGTTGCGGTGCAACGATGGTTAAAGAGATCGAGCGCGCCGGTGTCACTGTGGTTCACATGTGCACCGTCACCCCCATTTCCATGACCGTGGGCGCCAACCGTATCGTGCCCACCATCGCGATCCCCCATCCTCTGGGCAACCCCGCCCTCACTCACGAGGAGGAGTTCGAGCTGCGCTACAAGCTGGTCGAGAAGGCCCTGAGCGCCTTCCAGACTCCCGTCGAGGATCAGACCATCTTCGACTAAGCAATCGGTATTTCCCCGCCCGGCACGTCCGGGCGGGGGCCCCGAGTGTAAAAAATCCCCCCTGCATCCCAAGGATGCAGGGGGGATTTTCGTTTTTCTGGAAATGAAGGCGTTGGGGAAAAAGAAAAATGAGCGGCTTGTTTTCACAAGCCGCTCTCTGGCGGAGACGGAGGGATTCGAACCCTCGAGCCCTTGCGGACTACACGATTTCCAATCGTGCTCGTTATGACCACTTCGATACGTCTCCGTATGGAATTGTTCGTTGCTGTCAGCAACAGATGTTATTATAGCAGGTTTTTTAGATTCGTCAAGAGGAAATTTAAAAATTCACCAAATTTTTTCTGCGGGGCTGTTGGAGGGAAAAACTGCGGGTAACAAAATGTAATGGATTGTTACCGATTTGGAAGTAACAGGAAATACAGAAGGGGAGCGGGCCCAGAAATGGAAAATCGAAATCGTTGCGCCGCAAGGGTTTGCGGACTCCGACAAAATTAGGGGTTGCAATCTGCCTCCAAATAAATTACAATACGGTTACAATCTGATGAAAATAAAGTAACAGATTGAAAACAGAAACGTAACAGGAGGTATCCTCATATGCAGAAGCGAGTGTCCTGCCTGGTGCTGGCCCTGGCCCTCTTTGTGGCCATGAGCACCCATGCAGCCGCCGCCGAGAGCAGTTGCGGCGTTGTGGTGAACGGCAAAGAGCTGTCCACCGCCGTGGCAAAGGTGATCAACCAGAATACCTACGTGTCCTATTGGCCGGTGGTCCTGGCCATGTACCCCGACGCCACCGTGTCCTGGGAGAACGGCCAGTCCGTGGCCCGGGCCAATGGCCTCACCCTGTGCGTGCCGGTGGGAGCCCAGTATATCGTGGCCAACGGCCGCTACCTCTACGTGGCCGACGGCGTGAAGTCGGAGAACGGCAGCATCCTGGTCCCGGCGCAGACCCTGGCCAAGGCCCTGGGCGCCACCGTGGGCTGGGACAGCATCAACCAGTGCGCGGTGTTCCAGTCGGCCAGCGGCCCCATCGCCTCGGGTGACAGCTACTACAACAGCGACTCGGTCTACTGGCTCTCCCGCATCATCTATGCCGAGAGCGGCAATCAGTCCCTGGACGGCAAGATCGCCGTGGGCAACGTCATCCTCAACCGGGTGGCCAGCTCCCAGTTCCCCAACACCATCAAGGGCGTCATCTTCCAGGCCAATCAGTTCAGCCCCGTGAGCAACGGCTCCATCTACAACACCCCCAGCACCCAGAGCGTCATCGCCGCCAAGCTGTGCCTGGACGGGGCCAACACCGTGGGCAACAGCCTCTACTTCGTCAACCCCCGCGTTTCCCCCAACAGCTGGGCCAGCCGGAACCGCACCTGTGTGGCTACCATCGGCGCCCACGCGTTCTTTGCTTAATTTGATCACCGACTGCTCCTGGCAGTATGTAATGACCGGACCCCGAGGGGCCCGGTCCTTTTCTTTTTCCTCAGAAGCCCATGCTGTCGGTGAAGTCGCTGGCCAGATCGCTGACCATGCGTCCGGCCTTCTTGGCCTTGCGCTTGAGCTGGCGGCGGTTGGACATGGCGGCCGAGGTGAGCATGACGCCTGCCATCATGCCAAGGCCCATGCCGCCCAGAAAGGGATGCTGATTCATATTTGGGACCTCCTTTCGTGATCTGGTCCTATTCTTCCCGGAATGACAGAAAAATGCGTTGCTAAATACTGAGATTCAAGCTATAATGATGTGGGCTGAATCAACCGCATTGCGGCTTGTTCGACACATATACGCATATCACCGGATACACAGGTGCCGTGCCGCCTGGCACAGCGCACAGCGGCGGTCCGGGGCAAGGGGGCGGAGCGTCAGCCGGTCCCTTTTTCTATGGACGATAACTGGAATGATTTGGAATAGAAAGGAACGCGACCAGAAAGGAGTGATCCCGTGAAATTGCTGATTCGGCAGGGCCGTTTCATCGACCCGGTCAGCGGCATTGGCGGCGTAATGGACATTTTGGTGGAGGACGGCCGTGTGGCGGTCCTGGGCAGCAACCTCCAGGACGACGAGGCCCAGGTGCTGGACGCCACCGGGCTGGTGATGTGCGCCGGCCTGGTGGACATGCACGTCCATCTGCGCGACCCGGGCCTGGAGTACAAGGAGACCATCGAGACCGGTACCCTGGCGGCAGCCCGGGGCGGCTTTACCTCCATCGCCTGCATGCCCAACACCCGTCCGGCGGTGGACTGCCCTGAGCAGATCGCCTACGTCAAGAGCAAGGCCGCCGGAGCCTGCGGCGTGAACGTGTGGCCCATCGGCTCGGTGAGCGTGGGCGAGCGGGGCGAGGAGCTGACCGACTTCGAGGCCCTGAAGGAGGCGGGGGTGGTGGCCCTCTCCGACGACGGGATGCCGGTGCAGAACGCCAACCTGATGCGCGACGCCCTCATCCTGGGCCACCGGCACGACCTGACCGTCCTCTCCCACTGTGAGGACGCCGACATGGTGAAAAACTACGCGGTGAACGAGGGCCGGGTCTCCCGGCAGCTGCGCCTGCCCGGCCGGCCCGCCATCGCCGAGGAGATCATGGTGGCCCGGGACGCCATGCTGGCCGAGGAGACCGGCGCGGCGGTCCACATCTGCCACATCTCCACCGCCAAGGCGGTGGCCCTGGTGCGCCGCTATAAGAAGAAGGGCGTCCACATCACCTGTGAGACCTGCCCCCAGTACTTCTCCCTCACCGAGGACATCGTGCCCGAGAAGGGGAGCATGGCCCGGGTGAACCCGCCCCTGCGCACCAAGAAGGACGTGGAGGCCATCATCGAGGGCCTGAAGGACGGCACCATCGACGCCATCGCCACCGACCACGCCCCCCACTCCGCCGAGGAGAAGGCCCGGCCCCTCACCGAGGCCCCCAGCGGCATGGTGGGACTGGAGACCGCCCTGGCGGTGACCCTGACCTATCTGTACCACGGCAAGCACATGCAGCTCTCGGACATCATCCGCAAGATGACCCTCAACCCGGCCTGCATCCTGCGCATCAACAAGGGCCGCCTGGCCATCGGCGGCGAGGCCGACATCGTCCTCTTCGACCCCGACGAGGAGTGGACGGTGGACCCGGAGCAGTTCGCCTCCAAGGGCCGCAACACCCCCTTCGCCGGTATGAAGCTGAAGGGCAAGGTGAAATACACCATCGTGGACGGGCGCATCGTCTATCAGGACCGGACCTGAGCGCCCTGACATAAGACCGCATCGAGAATAGAGAAAAGGAAGGTTTTCAACATGTCGTTTGATGTACTGCAAGATAAGATCCTGAAGGTCAAGAACCCCACCGTGGCCGGCCTGGACCCCAAGCCCGAGTATGTGCCCGAGTTCCTCCGCAAGGAGGCCTATGCCCAGTACGGCGAGACCCTCCAGGGGGCCGCCGAGGCCATCTTCGCCTTCAACAAGGGCCTCATCGACGCCCTGTGCGACATCGTCCCCGCTGTGAAGCCCCAGAGCGCCTACTATGAGCGCCTGGGCTGGCGCGGCATGGAGGTCATGGAGCGCACCATCCGCTACGCCAAGGAGAAGGGCCTCTACGTCATTGCCGACATCAAGCGCGGCGACATCGGCTCCACCGCCTCTGCCTACGCCGACGGCTGGCTGGGCTCCACCGCCGTGGAGGGCAACTCCTTCAAGGTCTTTGACGCCGACTGCGTCACCCTCAACGGCTACATGGGCTCCGACAGCGTGAATCCCTTCCTCAAGACCTGCGTGGCCGAGGACAAGACCTGCTTCGTGCTGGTCAAGACCTCCAACCCCGGCTCCGGCGAGCTGCAGAACGTCCCCGCCGGGGAGGGCAGCACCGTCTACGGCCTGATGGCCGACCTCATCGAGAAGTGGGGCGCGGAGACCAAGGGCAACTACGGCTACACCCGCGTGGGCGCGGTCACCGGCGCCACCCACCCCAAGGAGCTGGAGGAGATCCGGGCCAAGATGCCCCACACCTTCCTGCTGGTGCCCGGCTACGGCGCCCAGGGCGGCACCGCTGAGGACGTGCGCCACGCCTTCCACCAGGGCGGCAAGGGCGCCATCGTCAACTCCTCCCGCGGCATCATCTGCGCCTGGCAGAAGACCGGCAAGAACGGCGAGGACTACCAGGAGGCCGCCCGCAACGCCGCCATCGCCATGCGGGACGACATCTGCCGCTTCCTGGACATGGAATAAGGAGGAGCGGCCATGAAGGTGGAACGCAAGTGTAAGATCCTCTCCAAGGAGTGGCTGAACCACGACGCGGTGCAGTTGGTCCTGGAGGTGGGCGACATGGTGGGGGAGAGCTTCCGCAACCCCGGCCAGTTCGTCCATGTGAAGTGCGGCGAGGGCCTCCTCCTCCGCCGCCCCATCTCGGTGTGCTCCTGCGAGGAGAATGAGCAGGGCGACCGCCTGACCCTGGTCTTTGAGGTCCGGGGCGAGGGCACCGAGTGGCTCTCCGAGCGCCAGGTGGGCGACACCCTGGACGTGATGGGCCTTCTGGGCAATGGCTTCCCCGTGAAGCCCAAGGGCCGGTACCTCCTGGTGGGCGGCGGCATCGGCGTGCCTCCCATGCTGGGCTGCGCCCGGACGAACGGCGGCAAGTCCACCGCCGTGCTGGGCTACCGCTCCAAGGACAAGGCCATTCTGGTGGACGAGTTCCAGGCCGACTGTGCCAAGGTGCTCCTGGCCACCGACGACGGCTCCATGGGCTACCACGGCTTTGTGGACGCCCTGGTCCGCCAGGAGCTGACCGAGGACAAGAACTATGACGCCGTGCTGGCCTGCGGCCCCACCCCCATGCTGCGCAACGTGGCCAAGGTGGCCGACGAGTTCGGCGTGCCCTGCCTGGTGTCCATGGAGGAGCGGATGGGCTGCGGCGTGGGCGCCTGCCTGGTGTGCGTGTGCGACATGAAGGACGGCACCCGCAAGCACGCCTGCAAGGACGGCCCGGTGTTTGATTCCAAGGAGGTGGACTGGGATGTGTAAGCTGATTCTGCGCCCCATCCGGGACGAGAAGCCGGACCGCTCGGTCCGTCCCGCCGCGCCGGAGGAGAACCTGCCCCCGGTGGATATGTCCGTCACCCTGGCCGGGATGACCATGAAGAACCCCGTGGTGGTGGCCTCCGGCACCTTCGGCTTCGGCCGGGAGTACGGACAGTTCTATGACCTCTCGGAGCTGGGCGGCATCTGCGCCAAGGGCCTCACCCTCCACCGCCGGGAGGGCAACCCCGGCCCCCGCATCGCCGAGACCCCCATGGGCATCCTCAACTCGGTGGGCCTTCAGAACCCCGGCGTGGACGCCTTTATCGAGACGGAGCTGCCCTTCCTGCGGCAGTACGACGTGAAAGTGATCGCCAACATCTCGGGCAACAGCCCCGAGGAGTACGGCATCATGTGTGAAAAGCTCTCTGAGGCCGGTGTGGACATGATCGAGGTCAACATCTCCTGCCCCAACGTGAAGGCGGGCGGTCTGGCCTACGGCACCCGGCCCGAGCTGGCCGCCGAGGTCACCGAGGTGGCCAAGGCCCACGCGGGCAAGGTCCCCGTCATGGTGAAGCTCTCCCCCAACGTCACCGACATCACCGAGATCGCCAAGGCGGTGGAGGGGGCCGGCGCCGACGCGGTGAGCCTCATCAACACCCTGCGGGGCATGCGCATTGACATCAACACCCGCCGCCCCATCCTGAAGATGAACACCGGCGGCCTCTCCGGCCCCGCCGTGCTGCCCGTGGCGGTGCGGATGGTGTGGGAGGTCTCCAACGCCGTGAAGATCCCCGTGCTGGGCATGGGCGGCATTTCCAAGGGCGAGGACGCGGCCCAGATGATGCTGGCTGGCGCCACCGCCGTGGCGGTGGGCACCGCCCTCTTTGCCGACCCCTATGCGCCGCTGACGGTGCGGGACGGCCTGGAGAAGATTGCCGCCCGGCAGGGCCTCTCCGCCGTGTCCCAGCTCACCGGCGGCGTGAAGCCCTGGTAAATTAGAACAAAAAGGAGGGTTCCCCCTTGGACGGAAGCTATTTTGTCTCCCTGGACCTGCGCAGCTGCGGGGAGAAGGTCCACGAGGCCGTCACCGACAGCATCACCGGCGAGCTCATCGACCACTACGAGGTCTCCCATCCCCAGGGGGGCACCTGCGTGGTGGCGGTGTATGAGAAGCACTACTACCGGGCGGGCAACCGCCTGACCCTCACCGTCATTCTGGACGACTTGACCGGGCAGACCCGGGTCCACTGCATCAGCGGCGGCGGGGGAGAGGGCCTCTTCCGCTTCGACTGGGGCGCGGCGGGCAGCTTTGAAAACGTGGTCCACGACGCGCTGGATGCGTACCGCATCTGACAGGAAGAGAGAGAATGCCATGACCACCCTGTACATCATCCGCCACGCCGAGGCCGAGGGCAACCTCTACCGCCGCATCCACGGCTGGTACAACTCCCTCATCACCGAGAAGGGATACCGGCAGATCGCCGCGCTGGCGGCGCGCTTCCGGGATGTGCCCATCGACGCGGTGTACTCCAGCGACCTCTTCCGCACCATGACCACCGCCCGGGCTGTCTATGAGACCCACGGCCTGGAGCTCCACACCCGCCCCGACCTGCGAGAGATCTCCATGGGCACCTGGGAGGACCGCACCTGGGGGGAGGCCGCCCGCTTCGACCGGGAGGCGTATATCCGGTACAGCGCCTGCGACCCCAGCTGGAAGAACGAGGGGGGCGAGTCCCGCCCGGAGGCCGGGGCGCGCATCCTGGGCGCGATGCTGGACATCGCCGCCCAGCACCCCGACCAGACCGTGGCGGTGTTCTGCCACGGGGACATCATCCGCTGTCTGGCGGCGGAGGTCCTCCACGTCCCCACTCCGGAGATGAAGTCCCTGGGCCACTGCGACAACACCGGCGTCATGTGCCTTCAGGTGGAACACGGCGTGCCCCGGATGGTGTTCCGCAACGACAACTCCCATCTCACCGACGAGATCTCCACCCTGGCCTGGCAGCAGTGGTGGAAGGGCCAGAACAGTGCGACGGGGGATCTGGTTTTTTGGTACCGGCCTCTGACCGCCGGCGACCGGGCGTTTTACGAGGCCCTCCACCGGGAGACCTGGGAGGGGCTCTACGGCGCGGAGCCGGATTACGACCCCGCCGCCTTCTTTGAGGAGGCCCGGCGGGTGGCGGAGCGCCACCCCCACGGGGTCAGCGTGGCCATGCTGGGGGAGGAACCCGCCGGCGTGGTGGAGCTGGACCCGGAGCAGGGCTGCGGGGAGAAGGTGGGACACATCCGCTTCCTGGCCCTGGCGCCCCAGTTCCGGGGCAAGGGTCTGGGCCCCCAGCTGCTGGGACAGGCGGTGTCGGTGCTGCGCCCCCTGGGCCGGGACCGGCTGCGCCTTCTGTGCGCGCCGGAGAACGAGAAGGCCCGGCGCTTCTACGACCGCCACGGCTTCCGCGTCACCGGCAGTCAGTCCGGCCACCGGGGCCCTCTGGACCAATTGGAAAAATACATCGGCTATCAGCCCCGCAGCTGGGAAGAGATAGCCCACCTGTGAGGTAGCTATGAATCAGTTTTTACCCGTATCGAAAGAAGAGATGGTGGAGCGGGGCTGGTACTGGTATGATTTTCTCATCATCACCGGTGACGCCTACGTAGACCATCCCACCTTTGGCCCGGCCATCATCTCCCGGGTGCTGGAGGCGGAGGGCTATCGGGTGGCCGTGCTGGCCCAGCCCGACTGGCACAGCGCCGATGCCTTCGCCGCCATGGGCCGGCCCCGCCTGGGTGTCATGCTCTCGGCGGGCAACATCGACTCCATGGTGGCCCACTACACCGCCGCCAAGAAGCGCCGCCACGACGACGCCTACTCCCCCGGCAACAAGGCGGGGCTGCGCCCCGACCGGGCCACCATCGTCTACTCCAACCGGGTGCGGGAGGCTTTTGGGGACATCCCCCTCATCATCGGCGGCCTGGAGGCCTCCCTGCGGCGGTACGCCCACTACGACTACTGGGAGGACAAGGTCCGCCGCTCCATCCTGGTGGACAGTCAGGCGGATTTGCTGACCTACGGCATGGGCGAGCGGGCCACCCGGGAGATCGCAAAGCGGCTCTCCAAAAAGGAGCCCATCTCCTCCATCACCGACGTGAAGGGCACCTGCTTCCTGGCCGAGAGCCCGGAGGAATGCGCCTATCCCAGCGTGGAGGTGGCCTCCTTTGAGCAGGTCTCCCGGGACAAGCGGGCCTACGCCCTGGCCAACAAGGTGGAGTACGACGAGCACGACCCCATCCGGGGCCGGGCCATCGTGCAGCGCCACGGGGATCGCTATGTGATCGCCAATCCCCCCGCCATGCCCCTCAATACCGCCGAGCTGGACGAGGTGGCGGAGCTCCCCTACGTCCGGGAGCCCCATCCCATGTACGACTCCATGGGGGGCGTGCCGGCCATTGAGGAAGTGCGCTTCTCGGTGGCCCACAACCGGGGCTGCTTCGGCGCGTGCAATTTCTGCTCCCTGGCCTTCCACCAGGGCCGGATGATCACCTCCCGCAGCCACGAGAGCGTCATCCGGGAGGTGGAGATGCTGACCAAGCACCCCGGCTTCAAGGGGTACATCCACGATGTGGGCGGCCCCACCGCCAACTTCCGCCACCCCTCCTGTGAGAAGCAGCTCAAGCACGGCCTGTGCAAGAACCGGGCGTGCCTGGCCCCCACCCCCTGTCCCAACCTGGACGCCGACCACAGCGACTATCTGAAGCTGCTGCGGGAGCTGCGGGCCATCCCGGGCATCAAGAAGATCTTCATCCGCTCGGGTATCCGCTTCGACTACATGCTGGAGGACAAGAACGGGGAGTTCTTTGCGGAGCTGGCCAAGTACCACGTCTCCGGCCAGCTGAAGGTGGCCCCGGAGCACTGCGCCAACGGGGTGCTGGACTACATGGGCAAGCCCCACATCCAGGTCTATGAGAAGTTCAAGCAGAAGTACGACCGCCTGAACCAGAAGTACGGCAAGGAGCAGTATGTGGTTCCCTACCTCATGTCCTCCCACCCGGGCTGTACCCTCCAGGACGCGGTGAAGCTGGCCGAGTGGCTCAATAAGACCGGCCGCCAGCCCGAGCAGGTCCAGGACTTCTACCCCACGCCGGGCACCCTGTCCACCTGCATGTACTACACTGGCATCGACCCCCGCACCATGGAGCCGGTGTACGTCCCCACCGACCCCCACGACAAGGCCATGCAGCGGGCCCTCATGCAGTGGAAGCGCCCCGACAAGCGCCCCCTGGTGCTGGAGGCCCTGCGCAAGGCGGGGAGAGAGGACCTGATCGGCTACGGGAAGGAGTGCCTGCTCCGGCCCATGCCCGGCGCGCCTGGGAGTCCCTCCCAGCCCCGCAAGGGCAAGCCGGAGGAGCGCCGGGAGAAGAAGGACGGCAAGCCCCGCCTCAAGCAGGCGGGCCTGCGGGGTGAGCACAACGAGTCCCACTCCAAGCGCAAGGCCGGCTGGGCCAAACCCAAGGCAAAGAAGAACGCCCGCCCCAACAAGCGGGGCTGAGGCAATATACCGCGCGCCGGCGTCCTGTTTATGGGACGCCGGCGCGGTCTGTTGTGGGCTCCGCGTACGGAATTGACATAATCTGAGGAAAAAACATGGAAATATGTGAGCGGGTATGCTATTATACTAGAGATAGCTGCCCGCACGCTTGGCGGAGCCATCCCATTGATAAACGGAGGGGATCCATTTGAGTTACTTACAGGCGATTTTTTTGGGCATCGTCCAGGGAATCGCAGAATTTCTGCCCATCTCCAGTTCGGGCCATCTGCTTTTGTTCCAGACCTTCTTCCACATGGAGAACTATGAGGAGACCCAAAAGCTCTTCAGTGTGCTGCTGCACTTCGGCACCCTGGTGGCAGTGTGCGTCTACTACTGGCGGGATCTGCTGGAGATGATCCAGGAGTTCTTCCGGGGCGTCAAGGCCCTGGTGAAGCCGGAGAAGGGCGACAGCGCGCCGCCTCCCCTGGCCCGCCGGCTGGTCATGCTCATCGTGGTGGCCACCCTGCCCCTGTTTCTCATCCTGCCGGTGAATAAGCTGATGGAGTCGGTGTTCTACAACAACATCGCCGTGTCCATCGCCTTGATGGTCACCGGCTGTCTGCTCTTTTTCTCCGACCGCCTGGCCCGGGGACGGAAGAGCGCCAAGAACGCCACGGTGCTGGACGCCATCCTGGTGGGCGTGGCCCAGGCCATCGGCACCATCCCCGGCATCTCCCGCTCCGGTATCACCATCTCCGCGGGCATGATGCGGGGCTTTGACCGGAAGTTCGCCGTGCGGTTCTCCTTCCTCATGTCCCTCCCCGCCGTGCTGGGCGCCACCATCCTGGAGCTGGCCGACGCCCTGGGCGGCAGCGTGGACCCCGCTCTCATCCCCAAGTACGCGGTGGGCGTGGTGGTCTCCGGCGTGGTGGGCTACTTTGCCATCCGGCTGGTGAATATGCTCTCCGACAAGGGCAAGTTCGGCATGTTCGCCTACTACTGCTGGGTGGTGGGCCTGGGGTCCCTCATCGCGGGCCTGGTGGTGCCGCTCTTCAGCTGAGCGGCCGGAGGCCATTGACATTTCAAATGAGAGAGAAGAGGCGTGGCCCAGCCACGCCTCCCTTCTTCGGAAAGGATGAACTGCATGTCCACAGCACGTAAGAAAACCAGCGGCGGCAAGCGGACCGCAACCTCCACCAAGCGCAGCGGCGGACGGAGCAGCTCCTCCGGCGCCCGCAGAAAGAAAAGCACTCCGCCTCCCAAGCCCATCCGGCGGGGCGTGGGAGCCCTGATCTGTTTGCTGCTGGCCATTTTCGCGGCCCTGGGCTATTTCCATGTCCAGGCGCTGTTCATTGACTTCTTCTGCGGCCTGGCCCGGGGCCTCATTGGCTACGGCTTCTACCTGCTGCCCCCGGCTCTGCTGGGGGGGAGCGCCATCCTCACCTTCCACCGGGGCCGCCCGGTGCGGGCGCGGATGTGGTGTACCATGCTGCTGCCGGTGGTGCTGGGCGCCTTCTTCCACCTGATTTTGGTCAAGTCGTCCCTGCCCTGGGACATGAAGCTGCTGCCCACCCTCTGGGCCCAGGGCGAGGCCATGCAGAGCGGCGGCGCCCTCAGCGGCTTGCTGGCCATGGCCTTTTCCACCGTGTTCAGCAAGATCGGCGCGGGCATCCTCTTTGTCCTCACCACGGCGGTGCTGCTGATGGGGGCGCTGAACATCACGCTGGTGGACATCATTGACTACCTGCGCAGCCGCCCGGCCTACGAGGAAGAGATTCCCGAGCGGCCCCGCCGCGTCAAGGAAAAGCCCCACGCGCCCGCTCCCCAGGCCCGTCCGGCCGCCACCCGGCGCAGCGCCATCGACATTCCGGTGGACGACGGGCCCGGGGCCGAGCCCGCCCCGCCGAAGGAGAACCGGTTCAGCGGTATTTTCCAGAAAAAGAGCGGCTTCTTTGACCGCAATCCCGGGGTGCCCACCCCCGACCAGGTGCTGGCCGGCGCTCAAGCTACGGCCCAGCCGGAGCCGGAGGAGAAACCCGTGCCGGTGGAGCCCCACCTGCCGCCGATGGCTAAGCCGGAGCCGATGACCCTGCCCGAGGAGGAGCCGGAAGAGGAGCAGCCGCCCCTGCCCCCCGAGCCGGAGGAGGAGACCCCGGCGGAGGCCGAGCTGGACCTGCCCTTTGAGAAGCTGCTGAAGGGGAAGGAGCGGGCAGTGCCCGCCGGGATGGAGATCGTCCGGGAGCCCGCCCCCGAGCCGGTGATCCCGGAGATCGAGCGGGAGCCCGCGGTGCCCCGCCCCGCCCCCGCCAAGAGCAAGGAGGAGGAGCGGGCACAGATCGCCCAGGAGCTGGACCGGGACATCCGCAGCAGCCTGGAGAGCGGGGAGGGGGAGCAGTACCAGTATCCCCCCATCGACCTCCTCCGCCGGAGCAGCGCCGTGTCGGCCACTGACATGGCCGGGGAGCTCCAGACCAACCAGATCCGCCTGGCCGACGCCATCCACTCCTTCGGCATCGACGCCAACATCGTGGACATCGTCCGCGGTCCCTCGGTGACCCGGTATGAGCTGGAGCTGGCCCAGGGCGTGCGGATGAACAAGCTCACCAACCTCACCGACGACATCGCCCTGGCTCTGGGCGCCACCGGCGTGCGCATCGCCCCCATCCCGGACAAGATCTCCATGGTGGGCATCGAGGTGCCCAACAAGCTGGTGGCTCCGGTGGGCATCCGGGATGTCATCGACTCCAAGGAGTTCCGGGAAAGCCCCTCCAAGGTGTCCTTCGCCGTGGGCAAGGACATCACCAACCACTGCGTGGTGTGCGACATCGGAAAGCTGCCCCACTTGCTCATCGCCGGTACCACCGGCTCCGGTAAGTCGGTGTGTACCAACTCCCTCATCATCTCCCTCCTCTACAAGGCCACCCCGGAGGAGGTCCGCCTCATCATGGTGGACCCCAAGATGGTGGAGCTGGGCATCTACAACGGCATTCCCCACCTGCTCATCCCGGTGGTCACCGACCCCAAGAAGGCCGCCGGCGCCCTCCAGTGGGCGGTCACCGAGATGATGAAGCGCTACCGGACCTTTGCCGAGGTGAACGTCCGGGATCTGAAGGCCTACAACAACCTGGCCGGGCGCACCGAGGGGATGAAGAAGATGCCCTCGGTGGTGGTGGTCATCGACGAGCTGGCCGACCTGATGCTGGTGGCCGCCAAGGAGGTGGAGGAATCCATCTGCCGGGTGGCCCAGATGGGCCGCGCCGCCGGTATGCACCTCATCATCGCCACCCAGCGGCCCTCCGCTGACGTGATCACCGGCCTCATGAAGGCCAACATCCCCTCCCGTATCGCCTTCGCGGTGCAGTCCTCCCTGGACTCCCGCATCATCCTGGACACCACCGGCGCGGAGAAGCTGGTGGGCCGGGGCGACATGCTCTACTTCCCCCTGGGCTCCGGAAAGCCCCAGCGGGTGCAGGGCTGTTTCATCTCGGACGACGAGGTGTCCGACGTGGTGGACTTCGTCAAGCGCAGCGGCACCGCCGACTACGACGAGGAGGTCCTCCACGAGATCGAGCAGAACGCCGCCGCCAAGGACAAGGGCAGCAAGGGCGGAAGCGACTCCGCCGGAGAGGCGGGGGGCGACGACTACGACGAGCTCCTCCCCAACGCCATCGAGGTGGTGGTGGAGACCGGCATGGCCAGCGTCTCCATGCTCCAGCGCCGCCTGAAGCTGGGCTACGCCCGGGCCGCCCGTCTGGTGGACCAGATGGAGGAAAAGGGCGTGGTAGGTCCCTTCGAGGGCTCCAAGCCCCGGCAGGTCCTCATCACCAAGGCCCAGTGGCAGGAGATGCAGTACCGCCAGAACATGCCCACCGGCGCGCCGCCCCTCTCGGAGCCGGTGCCCGACGAGCTGGAGTTCGAGCGGGACGCCATCGAGCAGGGCCCGCCGCCCTTCTAAGCACAAAAAAAGCCCCCGGCTTCCTGGTGAGAAGCCGGGGGCTTTCTGATTTACTTCTGGGTGCTCAGCTGACGGCGGTTGCCGTGATAGATGGGCTTCCACTCCACCTTCTTCACCAGCGCGGCGATGGAGATGGGGATGTAGGTGAACATGAAGATGGGGAAGGAGAACATGTAGGCCACCTTCTGGAGGGGAGCAACGTGGATCTGCTTCCACTCGGTGAGGGTGGTGGCCACGCCGAAGAGGAACAGGCACAGGTAGAAGTTGACCACGGCCATGCCGATGAACTCCACGGTGGTGTCGATGACCTGATTGGCGATGTAGGCCGGCTCACCCAGGCAGGCCAGCAGGATGATGGCGTTGAAGAGGATACCCAGCAGGGTGAGGAACATGCCGGGGGCCACGGTCATGAGCATGTCATAGCAGGAGAAGCCCCGACGTCCGCCCTTGAAGCAGCCCCGAATCAGCTCCACGCCGTACTTGAAGTCCACCTGGTAGAAGCCCTTGGACCAGCGCAGCCGCTGATCCCAGGACTGGCGGAAGGTGACGGGCTGCTCGTCGTAGATGACGGCCTTCTCGCAGTAGCCAATGGTGCGGCCCTGGATGGCGGTGTTGACGGAGAACTCGATGTCCTCGGTCAGCAGGTGATAGGGCCAGCCGCCGTTCTCACGGATGATGTCGGCGGAGATCAGGAAGCCGGTGCCGGAGACGTGGCAGCTGGTGCCCAGCGCCATGCGGGGGGAGTTGAGGAACCGGGCCTCCCGCAGGAACCACAGGCCGTAGCCGGCGGAGATCCAGTTTTCACCAAAGTTCTTGGAGTTGCGGTAGCAGGTGATGGCGGCGTACTTGCCGGAGTCAAAGGTGTTGTTCATCTCTTTGACGAAGTTGGGGTCCACGTGATTGTCCGCGTCAAAGATGAAGTAGCCGTCGTACACGTCCCGTCCCTCGGTGTGGAGGCGGCGGAAGAGGTAGTCCAGGGCGTAGCCCTTGCCCACCTGGGACTTGTTGAAGCGCTGATAGACAAAAGCGCCGGCGGCCTTGGCCACATGGGCGGTGTTGTCGGTGCAGTTGTCGGCCACGACGTACACGTCCAGCAGTTCACTGGGGTAATTCTGATCCTTCAGACAGCGGATCAGCTCTCCGATGACGTTTTCCTCGTTGCGCGCCGAGATGACGGCGGCGTAGCGGTGCTGGACCTTGGCCTGGGGGGCAGCCTTGCCCCACTTGCGCCGGACCAGACCGATGCACAGGTAGACCAGCTGATAGAAATAGGCCAGGGTCAGGACCACCGCGATCGTGAGATTGAAATAAGTGACAAAGCGTAGCATATCCATACCTCATCATCTGTGGGGCGGCCGCCCGGGCGGGGGCTCCCCGTATGTCTTGCGATACTATTCGTTCCGATGAGATATGATAACACCTTCCGAAAAGATTACAAGTCCTTTTCAAAGTAATTAAGAAATTGTTAATAAACTGGTTAAACTTTCGACAGAAACCGCATTCAATTTTTATAAATAGCGGGGCAAAAGTCCTCGAAAACCTGTGCAGAAAGCTATATCGACCAGTTTTCTTCCAGAAAAGAAAAAATCGATCAGGCGCCTTCCCAGCGGCGGCGGATGCCCTCCACCACCTCCATGAGCTTGAATTTCAGGACATACTCCTGGCTCTCCCCGGTGACGAGAGCGGCCTGGGCGGCGTCCAGGCCGTCCAGCACCGCCGAGGAGGCCGGTTCGCTCACCGCGCCCAGGCAGAGGGGCGGAAAGACCACGCACCACCAGTTCTGCCCGGCCCCCTCGCCGATGACCAGGCGCAGGGCGGTGTAGGAGCCGGTGGGGAGGGAAATTTCCCCGTAGTCCTTGGTGGGGAACCAGGCGCTTTCCTCCAGAGAGGCGGTCACCGGGTAGGTGTAGCCCGCCGCGGCCACGGCGTCGGCCCCGGCCTGGGCCAGCTCCGGCAGGGCATCGGACAGGATGGCAATGGCCTCGTCCCGGGTGGCCGTCTCGGGCAGCAGGGCCCGGGCCTCCTCCAGCACCGCGTCCCGGACCTGGAGCTTCAGGGCCTGGTCGGCCTCGGAGTCGGAGTTGGCCAGTACGTGCAGCCGCAGGAGTTGGTCGGCCAGGTCGCCCTGCTCCCGGTCCAGGCAGGCCCCCAGCAGGGCGGACAGGGCCACCAGCACCAGGGCCAGGACGGCCTGACAGCGGCGGAGGGTTCGGTTTGCGATCATGGAGATCACCCGCACTTTCTTATGTAGTACCTGGATTGTACCCCCTTTTCCCGTCCCCCATACCTCCGGCTTTCCCTTGCATTTTAGGGGAGAGTTGTATATAATGTCTGCTGAATGGACTGCGAAACGGCAGGTCTGATTGAATTAAGGAGGAATACCATCCATGGACAACATCCCATTGTCCCTGTTGCTGGACGGCGCCACGGGCAGCGAGCTGCTGCGCCGGGGCATGCCGGCGGGGGCGTGTACCGAGCGCTGGGTGCTGGAGCACCCCCAGGTGCTCCAGGAGCTCCAGCGGGCCTATGTGGAGGCCGGCGCCAACGTGGTGCTGGCGCCCACCTTCGGGGCAAACGCCGCCCGGCTGGAGGAGCAGGGCATCTCGGGCAAGGTGGCGGAGTACAACGCCCGCCTGGTGGAGCTCTCCCGGCAGGCGGTGGAGGGGAAGGCGCTGGTGGCCGGGGATCTGGGACCCACCGGCCGGTCCATCCCGCCCTTTGGGGATTTCTCCTTTGAAATGCTGGTGGCGGTGTACACCGAGCAGGCCATGGCCCTGGAGCTGGCGGGAGTGGATCTGTTCGTGGTAGAGACCGCGGTGTCCATGCCCGAGGCCCGGGCCGCCATGCTGGCGGTGCGGAGCGTGTCGGATAAGCCGGTGCTGGTGTCCTTCACCTGCGACGACGAGGGGAGGACCTCCTCGGGCACCGACGTGCTGGCCGCCCTCATCGTCATGCAGGGCATGGGGGCCTCCGCCTTCGGCCTCAACTGCGGGGAGGGCCCCCAGGTGGTGCTGGAACAGCTGCGCCGCCTGACCCCCTACGCCACCATTCCGCTGCTGGCCAAGCCCAGCGCCGGACTGCCCCGGATGGAGGGCGGCAAGGCGGTCTACCCCGTCTCGCCGGAGGAGCTGGCCGGCTTTGTGCCCGCCCTGGCCGAGGCTGGAGTGCGGGTGTTCGGCGGCTGCTGCGGCGCGGGGCCGGAGCATCTGGCCGCCCTGCGCAAGGCGGTGGATCAGGTGGACTTTTCCGCCTTCCCGCCGGTGGAGCACGACCCCGACGTGATCCCCTGCGCCAGCGAGACCGAGGCCCGCTTCATCACCCCCGACGTGGACGTGGGCGAGGGCATCGAGTGCAGCTCCGACCTGATGGAGGACATCCTGGAGGCCGAGGAGGAGTCCCCCCAGGGGGCCCTGAAGATCGAGATCATGGAGGAGGACGACCTGCTCCTCTTTGCCGAGCACCAGTATGTCATCAAGGACGCCCTGTGCCTGTCCACCGACGTGCCGGAGCTGCTGGAGGGGGCCCTGCGGGCCTTCCAGGGCCGGGCCTTCTGGGACGGCACCGAGGAGCTGGACGACGATTTCCTGGAGGAGATGCGCGGCCGCTATGGGCTCATCCTGCTGTAAGGGGGGCGCGGTATGAAGATCGCCTATGCGGGCTTTGACCTGCTCTATCCCTGCCTGGAGGCGCTGGAAGAGGCGGGGTGCACCGTGATGAAGGTGTTCACCTACCCCACCGACAATGAATACGAGTTCAACCGCCAGGTGGTGGCCTTTGCCGAGGCGCGGAACATCCCCTGGACCGACCGGCGCATCACCCGGGATGACCTGGAAGCGCTGGCCGCCGCCGGTTGCGAGGCCCTTTTTTCCGCCGGGTACATCTACCGCATCCCGGCGGACACCTCTCTGCGGTGCGTCAACGTCCACCCGGCCCTGCTGCCGGTGGGCCGGGGGCCCTGGCCCATGCCCTGCACCATCCTGAAGGGCCTCACCGAGAGCGGGATCACCCTCCATAAAGTGGTGTACGACCTGGACGCCGGGGATATCCTCCTCCAGGAGACCTTCCCGGTGACCCGTCGGGACGACCTCATGACCATGACGGACACCATCCGCGCCCTGGCCCCCAAGCTGGTGAAGGCCTGTGTGGCCGACTTCGACCGGCTGTGGGCGGGGGCCACCCCCCAGAGCGGTGGGGAGTACTGGCCGGAGCCCAGCGACGAGGAGCGCACCATCACCCCCGATGACCGGGCCGAGCGGGCCGACCGGGTGGTGCGGGCCTTCGCCGGGTACGGGTGCCTCTTCCGCACCGAGGAGGAGACCATCACCGTGGTGCGGGGCGAGGTGCGCCTGG
>NZ_NFGZ01000016.1 GCF_002159175.1 Flavonifractor sp. An92
GGGGCGGCATCGCCGCCCCCGCGCCGGTTGCACACGGGTTCAGTATAGCAGAAAGAGCCGACGGATTCAATCTCAGTCGTGATCCCGCTCCGCCTCCAGGATGGTACCGTTCACCGCGTCCAGCTTGTACTCGTACTCCACGCCGCCGCTGCGGAACTCCAGCTCATACTCCAGGCGGCCGTCATCGCGGTCCAGCTCCGCCTTCTGGAAGGTGGCGCTGGAGGCGCTGACGCCGGCGTGCTTGAGGGCGATGGCCTTGGCCTCGTCCACGCTCATGGCAGTACCGGTGGAGGAAGAGGGCGCGTAGTGCTCTGCGTCGTAGTCGTAGTCCAGGACGGTGCCGTCGTCGGCGGCGATCTCGTAGTCGTACTCCTTGTTGCCGGAGTAGAACTCCACCTCGTACACCAGGCGGCCGTCGTCCCAGTCCCGCTCCACCTTCACGAAGGTGGCGTTGGAGGCGCTGACGCCGGCGTGCTTGAGGGCGGCGGACTTGGCGGCCTCCGCGCCGATGTCCTTGGTGGAGCTGCTGGGGATGGTGTAGTTCTCCACGTCGTAGTCCACGCTGCGGATGGTGCCGGTGTAGGCGTCGATGTCGTAGTCGTACTCCTTGTTGCCGGAGTAGAACTCCACCTCGTACTCGGGCTTGCCGTCATCCCAGTCCAGCTCCACCCGGAAGAAGGTGACGTTGGAGTAGCTCAGGCCCGCGTGGTCCAGGGCGATCTCCTTGGCCCGCTCCTTGCCGATGTAGGTACCGGTGGAGGTACCGCCGGAGGTGCTGCTGCCGTCGTCGTTGAGGATGACGGTCTGGGTGTCGTCGTCCCAGTCCACCGTCATGCCGGCCAGCTGGCCCACCGCCCGAATGGGCAGGTAGGTGGAGCCGTTGTAGATGATGGGGTAGACGGCGTTGCCGTTGCCGTCCTTCAGGTTCTGCTCATCGCCGTTGACCTTCACGGTGATGTCGGGGCGGATCTCCGCGGTGACGTTGCGCCGCACCGCGTCGGCAGCGGCAACGCCCACCACCAGAGTGCCCACCAGACCAACCGCCATCAGGGTACGCTTCCAATTCCAATTGTATTTCATCTCGATCCATCCTTTCTGAGTTGACATCCCGGCGTGCTGCCGGGTCTTTTTTGTCCTTTCACCCAGATAACGAAGGAGGGGTCGATTTTATCGCAGGGATTTTAAAAAAATTTTTTTATTTTTTCAGACGGGGAATACGTCGGTGTAGACCAGCACCTGATAGAGCAGGGCCGCGGCCTCCTCCCGGGTGGTGGTCCCCTGGGGCTCGATGTTCTCCAGGTCGTCCCACAGGAGGCTGATGGTGTTGCCAAAGTACCCCTGCTGGCTCAGGGCCAGCAGCCACACCTCGTCCCGGGCCCAGGCGGAGTAGTCCAGCAGGGACACCACCTTGGTGGCGTCAGCCGGCATGGCCTTGGCGTCCTCATAGAAATTGATGTTCAGATACTGGGCCAGCCGCCCCAGAATGGAGATGAACTGCTCGTGGTTCACCGGGTCGTCAGGGCGGAAGGTGCCGTCGCCCACGCCGGACACCAGTCCCATCTTGGCCAGGGCGTTGACGGCGGGGCCGTACCAGCTGTCCATGGACACGTCGGAGAAGGCGCTCTCCCCGCTGGGGACGGTGCAGTTGAGGGCCTGGGCCAGCAGAGCACAGAGCTGGGCCCGGGTCAGGGCGCCCTCGGGCTCAAAGGCCCCGTTGCCGGTGCCGGAGAGGATGTCATAGGTGGCCAGCAGATCGATGGCCTGGGCGTAGGGGCTGTCCTCCGTGTCGGTGAAGGAGCGGTCGGTCACCGTGACGCCGGTGTCCTGGGTGATCTTCTCCACGCTGGTGCTCTGCCAGCCGCTGGAGCCGCCGGTGCCCTCCCACACCTTGGTGGTGGGGGGCAGGGCCTCCAGCAGGGCCGCCATGGCGTCGGCCCACTCCGGCTGGGAGGCCAGATCCTTGTCGATGTACCAGCGCCACTCCAGATCCACCCGGTAATACCCGGTGGTGTCCGAGGTGGGGCTGCTGGCCGAGAGCAGATAGGCCACGTCATCGGCCAGCCCGGCGGGGACCAGCAGGTCGGGGATCACGCCCACCACGTCGTTGGTGGCGCCCTTGTTGGAGAAGAAGCGGTAGGTGGTGATCTTCATGGCGCTGCCGTCGGGGAAGAGGTCGGGGAAATTGGTCTCGTCCATCAGGGTCTGGGCCACACCCTTGCCGTAGGTGCGTTCACCGATGACGATACCGCAGCCCAGATCTCCCACCGCCTTGGAAAAGAGCTCCGAGGAGCTGGCGGTGTAGGGGTCGGAGAGGACGATCACCGGCTCGATGGTCTTGGCCCCGCCCTCACTGGCGAAGGCGTAGTACTTGCCCTGTCCGTCCCGCAGGTATCCCACGGTGCCCGCTCCGGCGAAGAGGCCCACGCTGTCCACCGCCGCCTGGGTGAGACCGCCGCCGTTGCCCCGCAGGTCCACGATCCAGTGGTCCACCTGGCTGCCGTAGGTGGTGATGCCCTCCTCCATATGTCCGGCGGTGTCGCTGCCGAAGGTGGTGCAGGTGATGTAGCCGATGTGGCCGTCCAGCAGGTCGGTGGTGGTGGCGGGGATGACGATGGCCGCCCGGGTCAGGGTCAGCTCATGCTCCGCGCCGTCCCGGAGATAGCGCACAGTCACCTGGGTGCCCTCCTCGCCCTGGATCCAGCCGGTGACGGTCTCCAGCGCCTCCCCGGCCACCTTGTGGCCGTCCACCTGGGTCAGGATGTCTCCCGCCTGGAGCCCCGCGGCCTGGGCCGGGGAGTCCTCCAGGATCACGCTGATCCGAAGGCCCTCCTCGCAGGCGGTGCCGGTGATGCCGATGCCCACGATGTTGCCGTCCTCCATGGAGGCCAGGAATTCCGCGTATTCTTCGGCGGTGAAATACTGGGTGTAGGGGTCGCCCAGCGCCTCCAGCATGGCCTCAATGGTGGTCTGATTGAGCACCTCCGGAGACACCGGATCGATGTAATACTGCTCCAGCAGCTCCCCGGCCTGTTCCACCGTCAGAGCCTGGGCGGGCAGGGCGAGCATCGTAACAGCCAGAACCGCCGCGCTCAGTCGGCGGAGAAGGATTTTTTTCATGGAGTATCGCCTCCTTATTATGTTAACGGTCCAATTCTACAACAGATTGGAGGACCGCACAATCCCCATTTTGGTTTTGTCACCAGATTGTTTCTTTTTGGGCGGCGCCGGGGCAAGAAAAAAACCGGGCTGTTCTCCTTCGAGAACAGCCCGGTTTTTTTGTCGGGTTATGGGATGGGATCACATGATGTGACGGCCGTAGACATAGACGCGGCTGTAATAGCCGGAGTCCAGGTTGTCGATCTGCACGGAATATGTATTGGTGGAGGCGTGGATGAACTGGCCGCCGCCAATGTAGATGCCCACGTGGGACACCGGCTTGGTGGTGTTGGCGCGGAAGAACACCAGGTCGCCGGGCTGCAGCTGGCTCTTGGAGACGGCGGTGCCGTTGGCCAGCTGGTCGGTGGCGGTGCGGTTCAGGGTCACGCCGAAGTGGGCGTACACATACTTGGTGAAGCCGGAGCAGTCAAAGCAGTTGGGGCCGTTGCCGCCGTAGACATAGGGGGTGCCCAGGAACTGCTTGGCATAGGCCACGATCTGCTCCCCGATGCTGGAGCTGGAAGTGGTGGTGGTGGAATCGCCGCGGGAGGTCATAGACTTGACGGTGTCCACATACTCGCTGCTGACATAGCCGGTCTGGCCGTTGTAGGAGATCTTGTACCAGCTGCCGTACACGCCGGTGATCTGGAAGGTGGCGCCGTCCGCCAGAGTGGCGACCTTGGCGTAACCGGTGCCCGGGCCGCTGCGCATGTTCAGAGTCGAACCGCCGGCGCTGACCTGACCATAGCCGATGGCGGCATCGCCCTGAGTGGCGACGGTCAGATACTCACCGGACATGTAGCCCTCCACCGACTGATAGTCTACCTTGTACCAGTTGTTGCCGGCGTCGGCCAGAACGATGACGTTCTCACCCTCGGAAACGGTGGCCAGGATGGTGGAATCGGTGCTGGCCGACTCCCGCAGACGCAGAGCGCTGGTATCAACGGTGCCGACACCGATGCTGGCGGCGGCGGCGCTGGCCATACACAGTCCGGAGACGGCGGCGGTGAGGAGCAGCATGCGCAGGGCCTTGGAACTTCTCATTGGTATGTGACCTCCCATTCTTGAGTCAGGGCCGCCCCGACAGCGGCCGTTGGCGTTTTCTTACGTGTATCCGTGGGGTCTGGCCTTACTTGCCGGCCAGAGCCCGATCCAGCCAGACGGCCGCCACGTCCATGGCGGCGTAGAGGCTGTCCTTTTCGCTCTTCTTGACCACGCGGTCCCGGCTCTTCAGGTCGGGATCGGTGAGCTGGAGCTGGACCAGGACCTTATTGGCCACATCCAGATCCTTGACCTTGCGGGTGCTCATCACCTGGATCATGATGATATACTTATCGGCCATGCTGCCGTAATAGATGAGGTTGTCTTTTCTGCGCAGGGGATGTCCCTTGTAGACCAGCGGTAATTTTTCGCCTGCCATTGCGTACCTCCTGAAAATCGGATTAAAAACTGTAACCAAATTGTAACACATTGTTTCCAGGTTGTCAAACACCAATTGCAATTATGTCACTATTATGTTAAGTTAACGCTTTCCAGGACCAGAGAGGTACTTTTTTGTTACTTTTCCACTTCCAGCACCACCCGGCGCTGGGGATCGGTCATGCGCAGCACCACGGCGGCGGCCTCGGCCCGGGTGAGGGAGTTTTCCGGCCGGAAGGTGCCGGAGGGGTCGGTGCCCACCATCACGCCCGCCCGGACCAGGCGGTAAATGGCCTCCGCCTGGGGGTGCGTTGTGGGCACATCGGGGATGGATTTCACGTCGTTGACCGACTCCAGCGCCTCTTCCGGCAACGCCCGGGCCAGGAGCGCAGCAAACCCGCCCCGGGTCAGCACCGCGCTTCCCTGGGCGGCTGTGGGAGCAACATCCAGGATGCCGTGCTCCAGCGCATAGTTGACATAAGTTTGATACCACGGCGACCCCGCCTTCAGGTCGTCGCTCCCGGCGGCGTGGATGCGGTGGACCCGGGCGGCCAGGGCCACTCCCTCCCACAGGGTCAGGATGCGCTGGGGGGCAAAGGACGTGCCCCCCACCCCCTGCATGAGCCCGGCGTCATAGGCGGCGTACACCTCCGCCTCGTACCAGCTCCCGGCGGGGATGTCGGTGAAGGGCCGCTGCGCCGCCACGGTGCGGCCAATGGCGCTCAGGAGGCTGTACGGCCGGTTTGTCGTGTCCTGGCTCAGCTCCCAGATCATCACGCCCCCCAGCTTCTCCAGGGCGTAATTGGTCTTGGCGGTGATGGTAGGGATGCCGTTATACCAAACTGTGCTGCCCTGGTAGGTCACGCTGTCCCGCTCCCAGGCATTGGGCACCGCCGCCAGCAGGTCCCCGTAGGGCACATACCGGTCCCGGCCGTAGAAGGGCACGCCCAGCACCACCTTGTCCCCGTGGAGGCCCCGCTGTCCGGTCCAGTACTCGGCGGCATAGACGGCGAAGTCGTAGGTGGAGTGCTGAGCGCCGTTCCCGCCCTCGTAGGCCATGACGTTGATCCAGTCCACCGCGTTCAGCACCGCGTCGGTCTGGCCCATGCTGTCCCGGTAGGGGGTGCCCTGGGGGGATACCCCGGCGGGGACCGCCGCAGTCAGGAGCAGCCCCCGGCTGTGGAGGGCGTCGGCCAGCTCCAGCATGAAGGCCTCGTACTGCCGGTATGTACCGTCAGAGATCCGGGGGTACTCCCAGTCCATGTCCACTCCGTCAAAGCCGTACTCCTCGCACATGGCCACGATGGCCTTCACAAAGCGGGTCCGCTTCTCCGCCGTGGCGGTGGCAGAAATGAAGGTGTCGTTGAGGGGGATATTCTGGTAGCTCCAGCCGCCCACCGCCAGGAGCACCTGCACGCCATTGGCGTGGGCCTCTTTTAGGATGCGCCGGGCCAGGCTCTGCCCCTCCAGGGGGAGCAGCCCTCCGTCCTTGGTGGGGATGGCAAAGGCGTAGTTGATGTGGGTGAGGACGTCGTACTGGATCCGGTCCACCTTGTTCGGCTCCCAGTAGGGGTAGTAGCCCACCACCCGGAAGGAGCGCCCGGCCGCATCCGGGCGGATGGGCAAGAGTGCGGCCAGCAGCGCCAGCATCAGGAGCGCAGCCGCGCCCCGGGTTCGTATTCGCATGGTTGTGTTCCTGCCTTTCTCGTTCAATTGCCGCCCATTGTACCAAAAAGGTCCAAAAAAAGCTATGGAAATAGAAGGAACGCCAGCTGGAAGTTCCAACCGGCGTTCTCGAAAAGATTCGGATGTCTCAGCGGCCCTGGATGAGGCGGACGCGGAACACGCCCTCCACCGCCCGCAGGGCGTTCAGGCTGTCCTCCTGCACGGGGGCGTTCAGGTCCACCATGGTGTAGGCGTATTCGCCCCGGGCCTTGTTGGTCATGTGCTCGATGTTGAACCCCGCCCCGGACAGGACGGTGGTCAACTTGAGGAGCATGTTGGGGATGTTGCGGTGCAGCGCGCACACCCGGGGCAGGCCCCCCCGCTCCATGGAGACGTTGGGGAAGTTCACCGAGTTCTGGATGTTGCCGTTTTCCAGGTACTCCCGCAGCTCCTTGGCGGCCATAACGGCGCAGTTGCGCTCGCTCTCCGGGGTGGAGGCCCCCAGATGGGGCAGGGCCACCACATTGGGGGCCTGGACGATCTGGTTGTTGGGGAAGTCGGTGACGTAACGGGCCACCTTGCCGCTCTGGAGGGCGGCGATCATGGCCGTGTCATCCACCAGGCCGCCCCGGGCCAGGTTCACCAGGCGCATGCCGGGCTTGCACAGCTCCAGCACCCGCTCGTTGACGGTGTGCTTGGTGGCGTCCATATAGGGCAGGTGGAGGGTCACATAGTCGGCCCGGCGCCACAGCTCGTCGCAGTCCTGCACGCAGTGGACATGCCGGTCCAGCCGCAGGGCGGTCTGCACCGACAGATAGGGGTCGTAGCCGTAGACCTCCATGCCCAGGGACAGGGCCGCGTTGGCCACCAGCACGCCGATGGCGCCCAGGCCCACCACGCCCAGGGTCTTGCCCGTGATCTCCGGCCCGACGAAGGCCGCCTTGCCCTTCTCCACCACGGCGGAGAGGTCGGCTCCGGCCTGGAACTGCTCCCGCACCCAGGCCGCGCCCCCCACCAGATCGCGGGAGGCCATCAGCAGGGCGGCCAGGGTCAGCTCCTTCACGGCGTTGGCGTTGGCGCCGGGGCTGTTAAAGACCACGATGCCCGCCTGGGCGCAGCGGTCCAGGGGGATGTTGTTGGTGCCCGCGCCCGCCCGGGCGATGGCCCGGAGGGAGGGGTTGAACTCCATCTCGTGGAGGGAGGCCGAGCGGACCAGAATGCCGTCGGGATCGGTCACCTCAGCGCTCACCTGAAAGCCCGCGTCGGTGAGCACTTCCACACCGGCGGGGTCGATCTGATTCATCGTCTGAATGTTATACATGTCGCGGTTCCTCCCTCTCAGTGGCTGCGCTCAAAGGCGCGGATGAAGTCGCACAGCTTCTCCACGCCCTCCACGGGCATGGCGTTGTAGATGGACGCGCGCATGCCGCCCACCAGCCGGTGGCCCTTCAGGTTGGAGAACCCGGCCTCGGTGCTGGCCTTCACGAAGGCGGCGTCCAGCTCGTCGCTGCCGGTGCGGAAGACCACATTCATGTCGGAGCGGGCCTCCTTCTCCACCGGGCAGTGGAACATCCTGGAATCATCCAGCACGTCGTAGAGCATACCGGCGCGGGTCTTTTTGAGCTCCACCATGCCGGCGAGGCCGCCCTGCTCCTGGACCCAGTCCAGCACCAGGCCCAGCATGTAGATGCACCAGCAGGGGGGCGTGTTGTACATGGAGTCCTTCTTGATCATGGTGTCGTAGGAGAGCATCAGCGGGGTGATGGGCATCTCCTGACCCGCCAGGTCCTTCCGGATGAGGACCACGGTGAGTCCAGCGGGGGCCATGTTCTTCTGGGCTCCGGCGAAGATGATGCCGTACTTGCTCACGTCCACCGGCTGGGAGAGGATATCGGAGGACATATCGCACACCAGGGGCACGTCACCGGTCTCGGGGACGTACTTCCACTCGGTGCCGAAGATGGTGTTGTTGGCGCAGTAGTAGAAATAGGAGGCCTCCCGGTCCAGCTTCAGCTCCCCCTGGCCGGGGATACGGGTGTGGTTGCAGTCGGAGGTGTCGGCGGCCAGATGGACCGTGCCGTACTTTCCGGCCTCCTTGGCGGCGATCTTGGCGAAGTTGCCGGTCACGGCGTAGTCGGCCTTCCCGGTGCGGCCCATCAGGTTCAGCGGCACCATGGAGAACTGGGTGGACGCGCCGCCCTGGAGGAACAGGATCTCATGGCTGTCGGGCACCTGCAGCAGGGTGCGCAGCTTGGCCTTGGTGTCCTGGAAGATGCGGTCGAACGCCTTTGAACGGTGACTCATCTCCATGACGGACATACCGGAACCGCCATAGTTGGTGATTTCGGCCCCGGCACGGGTGAGCACCTCCAGCGGAAGCATGGAGGGGCCGGCGGAAAAATTGAAAATGCGTTGGTTTTCCATTTGGATACCCCTTTCATCGGCTGGGCAGATCTGCCCCGTTCTCTCCTCCCGGACAGACGTCCATGGAGGTTGATACGTATTATATCAATTTAATGCGCTAAAATCAAGGCGAAATCTCCAGGATCCCCCTGTTTTTCCACCAATTCGCCTTGAAATTATATCTAAAAAATCAGGCCGCTCCGGCTCGGATTCTGTGCACTCTTTCCAGTGGCGGTCTGTATCTCCGTTCTATGCCGCAGGGGCCCGCCCGGTTCCAACAAAAACGGACCGGCCCCAATTGGGGGCCGGCCCGCCGGAAGGTTGTGAACTTACATCCCCATGTAGGAGAAGTGCATGTAGTCGTGGTAGCCGCTGGAGGCGTCGCTGTCATAGGCCCAGGCGTCGCCGCCCCAGCTCCAGCCGTGCTCGGCAAAGATCCGCACCACCGAGCCGCCGGGGGTGATGGAGTAGGGGTTCACGCCCGGCTGCCAGAGGGAACCCGCCAAGGCCTGTCCGTCCCGGACCTGGTAGTTCTCATTGGAATTGATGTCGATGGCGGTGCCGCAGTTGTGCTCGCCGGTGGCGGTGTCGTCCCGCCAGGAGTAGCCGCCCAGATCATGGATGGGGAACTGCTCGGGGTCGTTGTAGATCTCGGTAAAGATGGCCTTCACGTCCTCAGCGATGGCGGCGTGGACGGAGAAGCTCATGGTGGAGGAGACCTTCTTGCCGCCCGAGAGCTTCCACACCGGCACAGTGACAGTGGTCATGTTGGCCTGGGCGGTGGCCTGGTCGGGGAAACGGCGGATGGAGGTGTCACCGAAGAGAAGCTGATACTTCCGGCTGTTCTCGCCCTGGAATTTCAGCCAGAAATCCTGGGCGTAGAACTCCTCGATGGTCATCTCGCCGCTGCCCAGTTTCCGCTCGGCATCCTCCATGGCCAGCTCGGCCGCGGTGAGCTTGCGGTAGCACACGGTCACCTCGGTGGAGACGGTGCTGAAGGAATACATATAGTCGTCGCTGAAATCATAGCCGTAGGGGTCCTCCAGCGCGGTGTAGCGGTCCCCCACATGCACCGTGGCGGTGTAGGCGGGCTGGATGGCGGCGCCGTTGGTGTCCACCGGGTGGACGAGGACGGTCACTTCCTCACCGTAGTGCTGGTTGTCCACCGTCTCCAGCAGCCCCATCAGCAGCACGGTGCCGTCGGCCCGGGCCAGGGTCTTTTCTCCGGCAAAGGTGCCGTCGCTGGTTCCGTTGATGATGCGGGCCTCATAGAGGGCTTCCACCGCGTCCTGATAGGCCTCGGGGATGGAGTCCCAGTCGCTCAGATCCTTCTGGGCGTCCCGCTCTTCCCAGCCCCACCACCAGCCGCTGCCGGAGCTGCTGCTGTCGGCATCCTCGGGCATGAGGCGGTAGAGGAGCTCGGCGGCCTCCTGGCGGTTGATGGGCGCGCTCAGGGTGTCCAGGCTCACCGGGAGCACATCGTCCTCCCGCAGAAGGCCGGTGTCCAGCGCCGCGTAGTAGCCCCGGTGGTCCCAGTTCTCCCCCGCCGGGGCGGCCTCGTAGTCCGCGCGGTAGAAGGTACGGCCCAGCATGGTCAGGTACTGGCCCCAGGTCAGGGTGCCGCTGGGGTCCATCCGCCCGTCCGGCAGGCCGGAGAGAATGCCCAGGTTGCTGGCCCGGTCCATGTCGTCAAAGGCCCAGTGGGCCTGGTTCAGGTCGGGGTAGTGACCCGCCGCGGCAGCAGGCACGGTCAGGACGGCCAGCAGCGCCGCCCCCGTCAGGACTGCTTTGAAATGCTTCATGGGTATCGCGCTCCTTTCTCTCGCAACTTGAAAAGTATACCATGTTTCTGCTACAATAGCATTAAATCTTGCTAATTTTTTTAAGCTCCGTGCATCCCCGGTTTGCATACGGCGCTTCTCACAAGGAGGCTCCCATCATGCGCGAAAAACTCCGCCGCTGGTGGCCGTGGCTGCTGGCGGCGCTGCTGCTGCTGTCCCTCATCCCCATCCTCTCCCTGGGCCGCTACGCCCGGGCCGCCGCCGACGACTACGGCTACGGTATCTTCACCCATCAGGCCCTCCAGAACGGCCGCGGCTTCCTCCGGGCCATCTGGCACACCGCCACCGGGTACTATGACTCCTGGCAGGGCACCTTTTCCGCCCTGGCCCTCATGTCCCTCACCCCCTGCATCTGGTCCGAGCAGGCCTACTGGCTCACGCCGGTGGTGATGCTCCTGTCCCTGGTGGGGGGCACCCTGCGCCTGTCCCACACCCTCTGCCGCCGTCTGGCCGGCGGGACGGGGCGGCAGGGTCTGGTGGTGGCCACGGCGCTGCTGCTCCCCTCCATCCAGTGCCTGAAAGCCCCCCTCCACAGCTTTTTCTGGTGGAACGGGGCGGTCTACTACACCTTCACTTATGGAATGTTCCTTCTGTATGTGGACTGTCTGGTCCGCCTGCTGCTGGAGGAGCGCCCCGGCCGGGTGGGGATCTGGCTCCCGGGCGTGCTTTTGGGGATCTTTCTGGGCGGGAGCAACTATGTCTCCGCCCTTCTGGCGACCCTGCTGGCGGGGCTCACCCTGTGCTATGCCCTCTTCCTCCGGCGGGAGCGGCTGTGCCCGGCGCTGGCCCTCTTTCTGGCGCTGGCCGTCCCCTTCGCGGTCAGCATCCTGGCCCCCGGCAATCAGGTCCGCCAGGGCTATGAGACCGGTATGCCCCCCTTCGAGGCCATCGGCGCGTCCATCGCCCAGGCCTGGGAGGACTGTCTGGACTGGCCCAACTGGCTGACGCTGGTGTGCTTCCTGGCCCTCATCCCCCTGCTGTGGAAGCTCACCGGGCTGCGGGAGCGCCGTTTCCCCCTGCCGGTCCTCTTCACACTCTTCACCTTCCTCCTCTTCGCCGCCCAGAACACCCCCCACTTCTACGCCGAGTCCATCCCCGGGCCGGAGCGGCTGCGCAACATCATCTACTTCTCCCACTACTGGCTCATCCTGATCAACGAATTTTACTGGCTGGGCTGGGTCCGCCGGGCGGTACTGCCCTGGGTGAAGGACCACCTTCCCGCCGGACGGGCCCCGGCGCGGATCAAGGCGGCCTGGCTGGCTCTGCTGGCGGTGGTCCTGCTGGGGTGGCTGCCCCACTACTGGCCGGAGCTCACCGCAGTGCGCTGCTCCGCCGCCCTCGCCGACGGCTCCGCCGTGGCCTACGCCCAAGAGCGGGACGCGCGCATCCCCGCTCTGCTGGACCCGGAGGTCACCGATCCCCGCTTTGAACCCCTGGAACACCGACCGGCGCTCCTCTATCTTGGGGACATCACCGCCAATCCCTCCGACTGGCACAACAACACCATGGCCGTCTTTTACGGCAAGCACTCGGTGGCTCTGAAGTCCTGAGCGCGTAAAACTTGAAAACAGATGGTAATCAAAACCGAACGGTGCCTTGGCACCGTCCGGTTTTCCACTTATCCACATTGTCCACCGACTTTTCCACATCTTGCGTGCACCCAGATACCAACCACCAAATCCTGTGTTTCTTCCCCTTTTCTCGCCCACATTCGCCCGGCGGACAGGGCGATTTTCCGGCGAAACAGGCCGTATTCATCCGTACCGCCAAAATACAAAAAACACGCGCCGCGGCATAAGCCGCGGCGCGTGTTTTCAGCCGATTGCGGTCAGTTCTTGCAGCCGCTGGCGCCCAGCTGGAAGGAAGCGCACTGGGTGCCGGCGCAGGACTTGGTGTTGCTCTCGCAGCAGCCCACCTTGATCTCGTTCAGGGTGCAGTAGTCCTGGGCGCAGTGGTGGGAGCAGTTGGTGACCGAGCACTTGATGCTGTGGTTGGGGTTCTGATTCATGTTCATGGGAACAGTCCTCCTTTTCCGGTGATAGTCCCAGTATGTCCCCTCCCACCGGGGAATATACCTACTTCCCCGCCCGGGGCAACAATTCTTCCGCCAGGGCCCGATATTCCTCCGCCCCGTGGCGCAGGCCCTCCAGCTCCTCCGGGGTCAGCGGGCGCTTCACCTTGGCCGGGGAGCCCATGACCAGGCTGCCGTCGGGGATGACGGCGTTCTGGGTCACCAGGGCTCCAGCGGCGATGAGGCAGTTTTTTCCGATCACGCAGCCGTTGAGCAGAATGGCCCCCATGCCCACGGTGGTGCCGTCTCCCACGGTGCAGCCGTGGAGCACGGCGGCGTGGCCCACGGTCACATCACTCCCCACGTCCAGGGGAAAGCCCTCGTCGCAGTGGAGCACGGCGTTGTCCTGGATGTTGGAGCCCGCCCCAATCCGGATGGTGGAGCAGTCGCCCCGCAGCACGGCGCCGTACCAGATATTGGCCTTCTCCTCCACCGTCACCGCGCCCACCAGCACGGCGCTCTCCGCCGCCCGGGCGTCGGGGTGCAGCATCGGCGCGTGCCCCCGGAAGGTCTGAAGCATACCGGTCCCTCCTTAAATACAGAAAAATTTTCTCCATTATACCGCCCCCGGCCTGCCGCCGTCAAATCCGGCTGCGGGACCGCATACACTGGTCTATCCTGACCAAATGGAGGCGATCGTTTTGAATCTGAAAAACGGCAAGATCACCGTGGGGGAACTGCTGGACGACCCCCGCTCCCGCGCGGTGCTGCAAAAGCGCTTTCCCGCCGCCCTGCGCCACCCCATGACCGGAGCCGCCCGCACCGTCACGCTGGAGCAGCTTCTGGCCGCCGCGTCGGCCTGGCTCCCCCGCCGGAAGCTGGACGAGGCGCTGGAGGAATTGCGCCGGGTCTGAGGGCCTCTGTCTACCCTGCCCGAAGGTACGCCGGGACTGCGGGGCAGATTTGGCAAAAAGAACCCATAAAAGATAAGAAGTTGTCCTTGTCGCCGCCCAGGAAATGTGGTAAGATAATTTGAAAAAAATATCACAAGGAATGGAGAAGATGGGCATGCGGCATCTGATCGATTTTGGAGATCTGTCTCGGGCGGAGTGGGAAGCACTGTATCAGCGTACCAGTGCTATTATTGACCACCCCGCCGATTTTATGGACGCGTGCAAGGGACGCGTGGCCTCCACCCTGTTTTTTGAGCCCTCTACCCGTACGAACTTTTCTTTCCAGACCGCCATGCTGCGGGTAGGCGGCACGGTGTTCGGCTTTGCCGACCCCAACTCCTCCTCGGTGGCCAAGGGCGAGTGTCTGAAGGACACCATCAAGATGGTCTCCGGCTATGCCGATGTGGTCATCATGCGTAACCCCCGCGAGGGCGCCGCCAAGGCCGCCTCTCTCTACTCCGACGTGCCGGTGATCAACGCCGGTGACGGCGGCCACATGCACCCCACCCAGACCACCACCGACCTGACCACCATCACCCGGATGCTGGGCGGCGTGGACGGCATTTCCATCGGCCTGTGCGGCGACCTGAAGAACGGCCGCACCGTCCACTCCCTCATCAAGGCTCTGGCCAAGTTCGACAACGTCAAGTTCTACCTCATCTCCCCCCGTGAGCTGGCGGTGCCCGACTATATCCGCTCCTTTATGAAGGAGAAGGGCCTGTGGAGCGTGGAGGTCACCGGTCTGGAGAACGTCATTCCCCAGCTGGACGTGCTCTACATGACCCGTATCCAGCGTGAGCGCTTCGTGGACCCCCTGGAGTACGAGCGCAACAAGGGCATCTATGTCCTCACCCGCCGCAAGCTGGAACGGGCCCGCAAGAACATGCTGGTCATGCACCCCCTGCCCCGCGTGGACGAGATCGCCCTGGACGTGGACGATGATCCCCGTGCGGCCTACTTCCAGCAGGCCCGGTACGGCATGTTCTCCCGTATGGCCATCCTCTCGGACCTGGCCAACCAGCCCCGCATGAAGCCCGATCCGGTGGAGATCGGCACCACGCCCGTGTGCTCCAACCCCCGGTGCATCACCCAGACCGACCACTACCTGCCCCCGCTGACCAAGATGAACGGCGGCGTGGAGTGCTGCGCCTACTGCGACGCGGCGTTGCAGAAGTAAGAAGCTGGACCTGTGCTCGCCGCACAGGCCGCCTGCTCGGCGGGAGCACCGCTTTCTTTGCAAAGAAAGCGGTGGGAAAGAAAGCGCAGAGGTGGGATACCCCCCTCTGCACTCCCCCAAGGCGCACCCCGGCTTATCTTCCACTGCGGAGGGATTTCCTTACCCCGGCGGAACAAAAATCAGGCCCGGTGCCTATGAATCAGCTGTTGTACCCCGGCAATTTGGGCGGCCCCTAAAAAGGCCGCCCTTTTGGAGGGGAGTGGAGAGGGGAACGAGAAGTTCCCCTCTCCGCTTTTTCTTTCCCCCATTTCTTTTCGCAAAAAGAAATGGGGCGCTGTCCGCGCAGGACGCCCGCGCGGCGAGCGCAAACTCTCCGGGCCTCCCGGAAGTGAGTGTCCGCTTTACTCCTCCACACCCAGCGCGGCGGCCCAATCGGCGGCCTTGAAGCCCACCAGCACGAAGCCGTCGGCGATCAGCATGGGGCGCTTGACCAGCATCCCGTCGGTGGCCAGGAGCGCGAACCGCTCCTCCTCGCTCATGCCGGGCAGCTTGTCCTTCAGCTCCAGGGCGCGGTACTGCAGGCCGCTGGTGTTGAAAAAGCGCTTGAGGGGCAGACCGCTGCGGCCGTGCCACTCCTTCAGCTCCTCCAGAGAGGGATTCTGCTCCTTGATGTCCCGCAGGTCGTAGGAAATTCCGTGGTCGTCCAGCCAGGCCTGGGCCTTCTTGCAGGTGCTGCACTTGGGATAACAAAGAAAAATCATGGTTTGCCTCCTGTATGTTCGGCCCCTTCTGGGCCTTTTTCTATACTGTACCGGAAACTCCCCAGTCTGACAAGCCCCTGGAAGCACTTGACACCCCGGAGAGGGCATGGTAATATAATGGTCAATGAGAGCGTGAGGAACGGGAAAAGTAGCATCTCACCCGGACGGACAGAGAGGGCGTGTTCAGGCTGAAAGCGCGCCTACGGCGGAGGATGTGAAGTGCGCCCGGGAGCGCGGGGCGTAATGGCCCCCGGCAGGCCGCCGTTACCGGCCGGGCCGGTTGCTGGACCGGCTGTGAGTGAATGCAAGAGTGGGACCGCGACTGAAAAGCCGCCTCTTGTGCCTTTGGGGCATAAGGGGCGTTTTTATTTTTCTGAGGGAGGGGAGCAATTCCATGACTCGTTTAGGCGAGACTTTGGCGGCCTATCAGGCCCGCGACCCGGCGGCCCGGAGCAAGCTGGAGATCTTCCTGCTCTACCCCGGCGTACACGCCACCATCTACCACCGCATCGCCCATTTCCTCTACTGTCACAATCTGAAATTCCTGGCCCGGCTGGTCTCCCAGTGGAGCCGCTTCTGGACCGGCATCGAGATCCACCCCGGCGCCAAGATCGGCCGCCGCTTCGTCATCGACCACGGTATGGGCATCGTCATCGGCGAGACCGCTGAGGTGGGCGACGACTGCCTCATCTACCACGGCGTCACCCTGGGCGGCACCGGCAAGGACCAAGGCAAGCGCCACCCCACCCTGGGGAACAACGTGATGGTGTCCACCGGCGCCAAGGTGCTGGGCCCCTTCAAGGTGGGGGACGGCGCCCGCATCGCCGCCAACGCGGTGGTGCTGAAGGAGATCCCCCCCAACGCCACCGCCGTGGGCGTGCCCGCCCGGGTGGTGCGCATCGCCGGCGAAAAGGTGGACTATGCCACTACCGTGGACCAGATCCACGTCACCGACCCCGTCCAGAAGGAATTGCAGGCCCTCTCCTCCCGGCTGGAGTTTTTGGAAAAGCTGATGGACGAGGAGTCCCGCAGAAGCAACGCATAACGCTCCCAGGAGCGAGAAAGGATATGGAACATGAAACTTTACAACTCTCTCACCCGCCGCAAGGACGAATTCCAGACCCACACCCCCGGCCATGTGGAGATGTACACCTGCGGCCCCACCGTGTACCACTTCGCCCACATCGGAAACCTGCGCTCCTACATCATGGAGGACGTGCTGGAGAAGTTCCTGCGCTACTCCGGCTATGATGTGAACCGGGTCATGAACATCACCGACGTGGGCCACCTGGCCAGCGACGCCGACACCGGCGAGGACAAGATGCTCAAGGGCGCCAAGCGGGAGCACAAGACCGTCATGGAGATCGCCCAGTACTACACCGACGCCTTCTTCTCCGACTGCGAGAAGCTGAACATCAAGCGTCCCGACGTGGTCCAGCCCGCTACCGGCTGCATCGACGAGTATATCCAGATCGTCTCCACCCTCCTGGACAAGGGCTACGCCTATCTGGCGGGCGGCAACGTGTACTTTGACACCTCCAAGCTGGATCGCTACTACGTCTTTAACGACCACGACGAGGAGGACCTGGCCGTGGGCGTCCGGGACAGCGTGGAGGAGGACCAGAACAAGCGCAACAAGGCCGACTTCGTCCTGTGGTTCACCAAGAGCAAGTTTGAGGACCAGGCCCTCAAATGGGACTCCCCCTGGGGCGTGGGCTATCCCGGGTGGCACATTGAGTGCTCCGGCATCTCCATGAAGTACAACGGCGAGTATCTGGACCTCCACTGCGGCGGCATCGACAACGCCTTCCCTCACCACACCAACGAGATCGCCCAGAGCGAGAGCTTCCTGGGCCATCCCTGGTGCCCCCAGTGGTTCCATGTCCACCACCTGAACACCAACTCCGGCAAGATGAGCAAGTCCAAGGGCGAGTTCCTGACGGTCTCCCTGCTGGAGGAAAAGGGCTACGATCCCCTGGTCTACCGCCTCTTCTGCCTCCAGAGCCACTACCGCAAGGGTCTGGTGTTCTCCTGGGAGAACCTGGACAACGCCAAGGTCACCTACAACAAGCTCCTCAAGCGCGTGGCCGCCCTGAAGCCGGAGGACGGCGAGGTGGACGAGGCCGTGGTGGCCGAGTACCGCCAGAAGTTCCTGGACCAGGTGGGCAACGACCTGAACACCTCTATGGGCGTCACCGCGCTCTACGACGCGCTGAAGGCCAAGACCAACGACGCCACCCGCCTGGCTATCCTGGCTGACTTCGACCAGGTGCTGAGCCTGGACCTGCTCAAGAAGGCGGAGGAGCTGCGCAAGCAGGCCGCCGCCCAGGCCAAGACCGAGAGCGCCGGCGGCTACACCATCACCGGCGAGGGCGACAGCGCCATCGACGAGCTGGTCCTCCGCCGCTACGAGGCCAAGAAGGCCAAGAACTGGGCCGAGGCCGACGCCATCCGCGACCAGCTCAAGGGCATGGGCATCGAGCTCACCGACGTGCCCGGCGGCGCGGTGTGGAAGCGCGTATAACCTACTTTTCTTTATAAAGAAAAGTAGGCAAAAGAAATTTTCATCTTCTCTAACGAAAAAACAGCACTGGCCTGGCGTCCACAGGGATGCCGGGCCAGTTTTTATATATAATGTCCGGAACCTGGGGCCCCACACGGTGGGGCAATTCATTTGCCCCGAGCATTTGAAAGATCCCAGGATTCTAAAAAAACAACCACACCGAATGGTGTGGTTGTTTTTTGTCTTGTCCGTAAACTATAGATGCCACGGTTCAGTTACCTTTTAATATTCATGTTCCATACAGTGAGGATGAACTTCATTAATAATAAAATGGTCTAACATCCCGAAAAATATTTTGTAACTGATTTGCTACACCATCAAATACTACTTTTTTTTGTGGCCTTTTCTTGGGCTGTTTGACCTTCTCTTCAGCAATTACTCCCGCAAAAAAGCCAAGAACAATAATACATTTATGAGGAGTGCAAAGAAATCTTCTTATAATCTGTCTATCCTCTCTATCTCCGCTAAGAAGACCACAAATTATACAGAGAACTGTAAATCCTGGAATATAAACTACATATTTTTTTGCTTTACACAACTGAGGCGTTTCTACGCACAAAGAATAAATACCAATTACTGTACCAATATAAACAGATGCTATTATCCCAAGTATAACTATTATCCAACTCACTGCTTTACCTCCCGACCATTAACAACAGCGGCTTTAATTCTTGCAGACTGTTTGCATGGAGAACACGTATAATACGCGACCGGAATCAGAAGATTTACAATAAGAAGTATTGCAATTAGGACTTTTGAGATTTTAAACCCGCCAAATAACATCATTGATTCAACAATAAAATAACTGTTTGAGTCTTGAGTTACTATTCCTCCAAGTCCCAAAAAACAGATAATCATTATTATGACATCAACTGATCCGATTACCCAACGGACTATGCGAGCAACTTTATTAGTAGGACCAGAACACACAATATCAATCAATACTGGAGCAATAAAAAGCATTGTCTGGAAATATGTAAAATTTTGCGGGTTGCTGAGCAACACGAATATTCCTACAATGACATAGATGCCCTGCCAAATAAACCGATAATTATTATCTGGCAACTGGCACGCATCATACGAGCACTTAGCCAAAGCAAACACTCTTTCTCTCTTTTCTATAATTATATTTTACTCCAAATTCAAACAGACTGCAATTACTATTTGGCATATTTTCTCAAAGACTACAATAATATTTTAAATTATTTTTCCTTTTGGATAGAGACTTCTCTAAACTATTATACGCAGATAACATAAGGATCTCCACAAAAAGACAAATTATCATAAGCCTAAAATAACTTTCCAAGTATCATGCTGATAAATTCTTCCCATTATTTTATAAATATCAGTAGAGTTAATGATACTGTTCATTGCAGTAATGCAGCGTAAATATGGAATGTGCAGTAAAATATTTTCATCACCAAAAAGGAGATGAAGGTATGTCAACCAAATACTCAGCAGAATTCAAAAAGAAAACCATTCAACGCTACGAAAAGGGGGTATCAATCAAAATACTGAGTCAGGAATTAGGCGTTTCACAAAGCACGATCTACCAATGGCGCAAGCAGTACTGTTCTATCCAAACACCTAACCGTACCTATACTCCAGCAGAGTTTGATGCTGTCACAAGACGCTTAACAAAGTTGGAGCACGAAATGGAGATCATCAAAGCATCTGGTTACCTCAGCCGCGTACCACTTCAGGAAAAGTTAGTCACATTGGAAGGGATCTACAAACAAGAGAACAATCCATACAGTGTCTATGAGTTGTGTGAAGCATTGGATGTTGCACGCGGGACCTTCTATAATCACATCTTCCGTCGTGCAGACCGGAGTAAACGAGAAAAGGAGCAGCAAGAACTGATGCTAAAAGTGCAGCAGATTTTTGATGATAATCAGCAGCGATTTGGTGCCGAGAAAATCAGAACTGTTTTAGCACAAAATGGAGTGCGGGTCAGTGTGAAACGAGTCTCCGCAATCATGCAGGAGTTGAATCTTCGAAGTATCCGTACAGATGCAAAAAAGCAGTACAAAAAGCGGCAACAATATGCAAAACGCAATTTACTCGAAAGAGAGTTTACTGCAGAGCATCCAAACCAAATATGGGTCAGTGATATTACTTACTTTAAAGTCAACAACTATTGGGTATATTTCTGTATGATTTTGGATCTCTATTCCCGAAAGATTGTGGGCTACAAAGTATCGCGTAATGCCAGTACAAACTTAGTTACTACCACGTTTCGAAATGCTTATCAGGAGCGCGGCAAACCCAGAAATCTGACATTCCATAGTGATCGTGGAACGCAGTACACATCTGCTGCTTTCACAAAACTTCTTCAAAAGTACGGTGTCAAACAGTCCTTTTCCGCCACTGGCCGCCCTCACGACAATGCAGTTGCTGAATCCTTTTTTGCCACATTCAAAAAAGAAGAGGCATACCGCAGAGAGTATACCTCAGAACGAAGTTTTTGCAAGAGTGTTGAGCAATTTGTTCGATACTACAATGAGGTTCGTCCTCACCAAACGCTAAAATATCAGACGCCACAGGCTTTCGAAGAAAAGTATTATGCCGGTACTATTGAAAACGACTGTTCAAATAGCGACACAGCGCAAAAATAATACTTCTGCATTTTGCGATTTTTGAAAAACTCTAACTAAAGCATAAAAAGAGGAAAGCCTTGTGTATCAAGGCTTTCCGAAAATGAGAGGTCCGCTTTTCGATAAAAATGTTCGAAAAGCGGACCTCGTTCATTTGGAGGCGCCACCCAGAATCGAACTGGGGAATAAAGCTTTTGCAGAGCTCTGCCTTACCGCTTGGCTATGGCGCCATATGGAGGACGGGAAGCCATCCCATCCTCATTTGTTTGGAGCAGGTGACGAGGCTCGAACTCGCTACCTCCACCTTGGCAAGGTGGCGCTCTACCAGATGAGCTACACCTGCATACGCAGTACCCACTTGGGGCCCCGGTGAGATACCCACGGTATCTCACCGGGAATTTGGTGCCTCCGGCCGGAATCGAACCAGCGACACGGGGATTTTCAGTCCCCTGCTCTACCAACTGAGCTACAGAGGCATATGGCGACGCGGAAGGGACTTGAACCCTCGACCTCCGGCGTGACAGGCCGGCGTTCTAACCAACTGAACTACCGCGCCATATGATATGGTGGGAACAACAGGGCTCGAACCTGTGACATCATGCTTGTAAGGCATGCGCTCTCCCAGCTGAGCTATGCTCCCCTGTTCGCCTTCGTCAGACCTTCCTGCTCTTCACACGCTGTCGTGTCTCACACGGCGAAATGTATTATACCAAAGCCTGGGGCCAAAGTCAAGTTCTTTCTTGAAGTTTTTTTCGGGCCGCCGGACGAGTTTTTTCCGGCGGCCCGTGTGCGTTACATCCGGGCCAAAAGGTCCTCCAGCTCCTCCTTGGAGTAGTGATACACCTTGTCACAGAACTGGCAGGTCAGCTCGGCCTCGCCCTGATCCTCGATGAGCTCGCCCAGGTCCTTCTTGCCCATGCTGATGAGGGCCCGGGTCACCCGGTCCTTGGAGCAATAGCAGCGGTACTCCACCGGCGACTCCTCCACGATCTCCAGCTCGAAGTCGCACAGCACCCGCTTCACCAGGTCCAGGGCGGTGAGCCCCTCCTGAAGGGCCTTGGTCACCGCGCCCATCTCGACTACCCGCTGCTCCAGCTTGGAGATGACCTCCTCGCTGGCGCCGGGCAGCAGCTGGATGAGGTAACCGCCGGCGCACATCACGCTCTGGTCGGTGTCCACCAGCACGCCCAGGGCGCAGGCCGAGGGGATCTGCTCGCTCTCCACCAGGTAGGAGGCCAGGTCATCGGCGATCTCGCCGGACAGGAGCTCCACCTGGCCCACATAGGGCTCCTTGAGGCCGATGTCCTTGATGACGGTGAGGGTGCCGTCGGTGCCCACAGCCCGGCCCACGTCCAGCTTGCCGGGGTGCTTCTCCATGAGCTCCACGTCCCCGTTCTGCACATAGCCCCGGACGTTGCCGGCGCTGTCGGAGACGGCGGTGATGGACCCCAGGGGGCCGCCGCCGTTCACCCGCAGGGTGACGGAGCCGTTGTCCTCCTTGAGCTGGTTGCCCAGCATGGAGCAGCCCAGCAGAGCCCGGCCAAGGGCGGCGGTGGCCACCGGCAGGGTCTTGTGGATCTGCCGGGCCCGCTCCACCAGGTCTTTGGCGGAAATGGCGCTGGCCTTGATGGGCGCGTCCTTGGCCAGCACCCGTACGATCTGATCTGACATGGTTTATTCGTCCTTTCGTGCTACAAAGAAAATGCGGTCCTCCCCCTCCTTGGGGGCGCGGAACACCCGCTCGCCGTACCGCTTGATGTGAGTAAATCCCGCCCGGCGGAGCATGTCCTCCAGCTGCTCAGGTGTGTAGGCATACTCCTCGTGGAGCTCCTCCCCCCGCTCCCACAGGCCGCTGTCGGTGAGCTGGAAGATGTCCATGGCGTAGGTGCAGATGTTCCGGCGCTGGGAGAACTCCGCCCGCCAGACGCAGTAGGCGTCCTCGGTCTCGTCCAGAAAGACCTGCCCGTCCAGGCGCCGGAGCTTTTCCGGGGTATTGATGTCGAAGATGAACACGCCGCCGGACATGAGGAAGAGGTGGACCCGCTCAAAGGCCCGCTCCAGCAGGGCGGGGCGGGTGACATAGTTGACGCTGTCCAGGCAACAGACGCAGGCGTCGATGGTGCCGTAGAGGTCCAGCTTCTCCATGGGCTGGTGGAGGAAGAGGGGCGGGATGTCCACCTGCTCCTCCATCCCCTTCTCCTGGGCGGCGGCCAGCATCTCCTCCGACCGGTCCACGCCGATCATCTCATAGCCCCGCCGGGCCAGCTCCCAGGTAAGGCTGCCGGTGCCGCAGGCCAGGTCCAGGACCGTATGGACCGGGAGCTTTGTGCGGTGGAAGTGCTTTTCCAGATAGTCGGCCCACTGGCGGTAGCCCACGTCGGTGGTCAGCTCGTCATAGCACCCGGCCAGAAACTCATAGCTCCCCATTGGCCCTCATCTTCTCCTTGACGCGGGGGAGCACGGTCTGATAGCCGTCCGCCCCATATTGCAGGGAGCGGTTGACCCGGCTGATGGTGGCGCTGCTGGCTCCGGTGCGCTCCAAGATGTCATTGTAGATCATGCCGTCACTGAGGAGGAGAGCCACCTCAAAGCGCTGCTCCATGGCCTTCAGCTCGGCCACCGTACACAGGTCGGAAAAAAATTTCTTGCACTCGTCCAGATCCTTCAGGGTCAGGATGGTCTCATAGAGCCGGTCGCTCTGGGCCTGCTTTCGATTTCTTGCCAAAACGGTTACCTCCCGCTTTCGTGCTGCTGCTGTCCATACACAGCGTACAGACTTGGTTTACGCTCTGTTTCTTATTTTACCAAAGTGAATCGTCAAAGTAAACACAATTTCTTAAAATTTTACCAAAGCACCCCCCGGTCTCCGGCGGCATAGTCTGGAACAAATCCCTAAAAGGAGGTCCCGTCATGTCCGCTGAGCCCCTGCTGATCCAGGCCCTGCACGACGACCGCACCCTTGACCGGGAGGGGCGTCCGGTGCTGGAGCTGTCCATGTCCCGCCCTCACCTGCCCGGGGAGGGCGTCCCCGTCCGGCGGGTGGAGCGCTACTATCAGGCCCTGTGCAAGAACTGGATGGCCCACTGGACCGGGCCGCTCTATCGCCGCGCCTGTGAGGGTGAGGAGGCCGCTCTGGCCGCCGCCCGGCCCTTCACGCCCTGGAAGGCCGCCTTCACCTGGTCGGTCACCCACGCCGACGAGCAGGTCCTGAGCCTGTGCTGGGAGGCGGTGGAGGAGGGGGACGGCCCCCGCCGGGTCTGCCGCCGGTACGACGTGTGGAGCCGGAAGGACGGCCGCCCGCTCACTCTGGCCGACGTGCTCCCCCAACGGAAGGGCTGGCGGGCTCAGGTGCGCCGCCGGGTGGCCCGCCAGCTGGAGGAGCTGGCCGACCGGACGCCGGAGGAGGTCCTCCCCCGCTGGCGCGCCGGTCTGGGCCGGGCCCTGCGGGCGGGGCGGTTCTACCTCACGCCGGAGGGCCCGGTGCTCCTCCTCCCCCCGGGGAGCGTGCGCCCGGCCCGGGCGGGCTGGTGCTCCTTCCCCCTCTCAGGGGAAAACGAGCCCGGCCTGTGAGACCACAGGCCGGGCTCGTGGGGAACCCTTAGCGTTTGCGCCGGGGCGCTTCTGTCGGACGGGGTTTCTCTTTATCGGGCTTGGCCGGTTTGGCGGCCTGCCGCTTGGCCTCATCCTTCTCAAAGGCTTTGACGATGTCACGGACGATTTTGTTCCGCACCACGTCCCGATTGTTAAGCCGGACCACCGAGATGCCCTCGATGCCGCCCAAGATCTCGGCGCACCGCTCCAGACCGGAGTCCACCGAGCGGGGCAGGTCGATCTGGGTCACGTCGCCGGTGAGGACCATCTTGGACCCCTCGCCCAGACGGGTGAGGGCCATCTTCAGGGTGGGCAGAGAGGCGTTCTGGCTCTCGTCGATGATGACACGGGCGTGGTTGAGGGTACGTCCGCGCATATAGGCCAGGGGGGCGATCTCGATGGTGCCCCGCTCCCGGAGCTTTTCGGCCTTCTCGGCGCCGAAAATGTCGTGGAGGGCGTCATACAGAGGCCGCAGATAGGGGTCCACCTTCTGGGCCAGGTCGCCGGGCAGGAAGCCCAGGCGCTCCTCACCGGCCTCGATGGCGGGGCGGCTCATGATGATACGCTCGATGTCGCCGTTTTTCAGCTCCTTGGCGGCCTGGGCCACGGCCAGATAGGTCTTGCCGGTGCCGGCGGGGCCGATGCACAGGGTGACGGTGTTCTCCTGGAGGGCCTTGATGTAGTTCTTCTGGCCCAGAGTCTTGCACTTGATGGGGGCGCCCTTCTGGGTGATGGTGACGATGCTGTCCATGGCGGAGAAGGTCTCCTCCAGGCTGCCCTCCCGGGCCTCGTCGATGAGCCGGGCCACCACGCTCTCAGTGAGGGGCTCGCCCCGGCGGTAGAACTGCAGCAGGGAGCGCAGCACCTCGGTGGCCAGGCGCACATTCTCCTCCGACTCGCCCCGCACGTCCACATCGTAGTCCCGCAGCCCGATGCGGACCTCCAGGGCCTTCTCGATCATCTTGGCGAAGTCATCCTGGGCCCCGAACACGGCCTGCTGCTGGTCGATGGTATCAAAGGACAGACGCTCTGTTTGCAAACAACATTCCTCGCTTTCGCATACCGCTCAAATGCGGTATCGTAACACTGAATACCTAGATTAGATTATATAGAAATCCGGTCCTCTTTGCAAGCCGCCGGAGAAAAAGGGAGCGCGCCGCGGCCGCGGGGCGCTCCCATCGGAATCTGGATTACTGGCACAGCTCCACGATGGCCTGGGTGAAGATCTTGCAGGAGGTGAGCAGCAGATCAATGCTGGCCTGCTCATTGGGGGCGTGCATCTTGGGGTCGAAGCCGGGGAACTGGCAGCCGCAGGCCACGCCGCCGGGGATGTCGTGGACGTAGGTGCCGCCGCCGATGGCCAGAGGCTTGGCGTTGGTGGTGCCGGTGTAGGTCTCGTAGCAGCGCAGCAGGGTCTGCACCAGGGGGGAGTCGGAGGGCACGCAGTGGACGGTGGTCATGTTCTCGTCCCCGGTGACGGCGATGCCGTAGTGGGCAAAGCTGGCCTCACAGGCCTTCTTGCAGTTGTCCTCGTTGGCGCACAGGGGGAAGCGCACGTCGAACTTGCCGGTGAAGCCGGTGTCGGTGACGGTGAGAAGGGCGAAGTTCAGGGTGAGGGGGCCGCTCTCCTCGTCGGACTGGGCGATGCCCAGGGCCGCGCCCCGGGTGTCCCCGAAGGGGAAGAGGGTATGGAGGGCCTGGAGGGCGCGGGTGCTCTCACAGTCGGCCAGGGGCAGACGGGCCAGCAGGGTCAGCAGGGCGCAGATGGCGTTGATGCCGTCGTCGGGGCTGGCCGCGTGAGCGTTCTTGCCGGCGCAGTGGATGTGCACGCCGTCCTTCTCCTCGGTGAGGGTGAAAGGGGTGCGGGTCTGGTTGGTGACGGCGTCGGCGTGGGGCTTCACGTCGGCGGCGGTCAGGCCGGCCACCACACACTGGGCCTCGGGGGGCACCACGTTGAAGCGGAAGCCGCCGGTGAGCTCGGTGACCCGGGGCAGGACGGTCTCGGCCGCCCAGGTCTTGCCGAAGTCGGGGTGATAGTGGCCCTTCTCGATGTTGATGACCGGGAAGTCGGCGTCGGGAGTGAAGGAGTAGGGGGCATAGGGGTGCTTGGAGTAGTAGTAGGCGATGTCGCTGGAGCCGCTCTCCTCGTCGGTGCCCATGACCAGCTTCACGTTGGCATTCACAGGCAGGCCCAGGTCCTTCACGGCCTTCATGGCCATGAGGGCGCAGACCACGGGGCCCTTGTCGTCGGACACGCCCCGACCGTAGAGCATGCCGTCCTTCTCCACGCAGGTGTAGGGGTCGGTGTCCCAGCCCTTGCCCTCGCCCACCACGTCCAGGTGGCCCAGGATGTGCAGGCGGGTCTCCTTGTCGTTGAGGTCGGCGGTGCCCACATAATTCTCCACGTTCTCGGTCTGGAAGCCCCACTCCCCGGCCAGGGCCAGGCCCTCGGCCAGCGCGGCGGCGGGGCCCTCACCGAAGGGCTTGCCCGGCTGGGCCTCGCCCCGGACGCTGTTGATCTTCACCAGACGGGCGATGGCCTTCACCAGCGTCTCCCGGGCCTCGGGGGTATCGAAATAAGCGTTGATCTTCTCCTGATACATGGCAATTGCTCCTTTTTCTTGCTGTCTAAGGTTCCGCCCCCGGCTCGCCGCTGTTCTCGGCCAGCTCGCCCAGGTATTTATACACCGTATACCGGGAAACCTGGAGCCGACGGGAGACGAAGGGCACGGATTTGCGGAAGGAAAAGGCGTTTTTCTGGTCCAGCAGGGCGATCACCTTCATGCGGTCCTTCTTGTTCAGCTCGCTGACCGGCTTGCCCACGGCGGCCAGACACTCGTCGAAGATGTCGGCCAGGCGGCCGTCGCCCCCCTGCCACATGGCGCTCTGGAGGTCGGCCTCGGCGTTCATCAGGTCCACCAGGGTGCGGTTGGCGTACGCCAGAGAGGTATAGTCGAAGTTGATGCCCAGCGCCAGGTTGTACCCGTCCCCGATGAGGTGGAAGGTACTGCTCTTGATCTGCCGCCCGCTGGGGGTGGTGGCGGCCAGATTGACGAAATCGGTGACCAGAGCCGTGGCGTCCAGCTCCTTGGCGGTGCCCAGGATGTCCATGGTGGAGCCCACCGAGCGCCCGGACACGTGGCCGTTGTAGATGGACAGGATGGGGTGCTTGGGGTCCCCCATGTCGTGGACCAGCGTCTCGCAGGAGGAGCCGAACATCTCCGCGATGCCCCGGGCGGTCCGATCCAGAAATTCCAGGGCCTCCTCGCGGTTCATGCCCCTCACCTCGTTTTCCGAAGATGCCCCGCCCTTCCGGCGGGGATGGACCGCGCCCTGGGGCGCGGTCTCACAGAGACTATTATAATACCTTTCGCCTCCGCCCGCAAGTGCGGAGCGTATTCACAGCCAGAGCCAGGCCGCCCAGCCCGCCGTGGCCAGCAGGGCCCCCGCCAGGGCCCACAGCACACCCCGACCCTTTTGCAGCGCCCGCTCCAGCGGCGCGGTGCGGCGGGTGTAGCCCCGGGCCACCTTCTGGGCCTCCTGGAGGACCTGGTCGGCGTTGACGCCGCCGCCGCTGAGGGCCTCCTCCCGGACGATGAAAATGGCCTCCTCAAAGAGCCGGGGGTCGGGAGACTTGACCAGGATGACCCGGCGGGAGATTCCTTTGACCATGGTACACACTTCCTTTCCTCTCCAGTATGGCCCCGGCGGTCCGCGGTCATACCGGGGAGGAAAAATTTGTGCCCCGTGTCCGGCGCATATCCGCCCTTCCCGCTCCGTACACTACATCACAAATCGCGTGGCCCGGCGCTGTGCCGGGCAAGGAGGAAACACACCGTGTGTAAGGACCGTAAACGGCTCATTGTGGGGCTTCTGCTCCTGTTTCTGGCCAACATCCTCATCATCACCCTGTTCCAGACCGCCGCCCAGGCGGCCACCTTCCGCCAGGGCTCCACCGGCACGGCGGTGCGCACCATCCAGACCAAGCTGAAGAACTGGGGCTACTACGACGGCGCGGTGGACGGCATCTACGGCAGCGCCACCACCGAGGCGGTGAAGTATTTTCAAAAGACCAACGGCCTCACCGTGGACGGCATCGTGGGCCCGGCCACCCTGAAGGCCCTGGGCATGCCCACCGACGGGGGCGGGAGCAGCTCGGTGTCCTCCAGTGAGGTGGACCTGCTGGCCCGGGTCATCTCCGCTGAAGCCCGGGGCGAGCCGTACAGCGGCCAGGTGGCGGTGGGGGCGGTGATCCTCAACCGGGTGGAGCACCCCTCCTTCCCCTCCACCATCTCCGGCGTGGTCTACCAACCGGGGGCCTTCACCTGCATGGTGGACGGGCAGTTCAACGAGCCGGTAGCCGACTCGGCGGTGCGGGCCGCCCAGGACGCCCTCAACGGCGTGGACCCCAGCGGCGGGGCCATCTACTACTTCAACCCCACCACCGCCACCAGCGCCTGGATCTGGAGCCGTCCTCTCATCACCATCATCGGCAATCACCGCTTTTGCGCCTGACGTACACCGGGCTGCGCGTCCACTCCACCCCGCAGGGCGGCACCTCCCCCAAGCACAGCCCGAAGCGGTCGGTGCAGCGGCTCTCCAGTTCAAAGAGCCGCCTGCCCTCCTCCGGGAGGTCCCGGGCGTGGGCGGGCTTGGTGAGGACGGGAAGCGTTGCCTTTTCCTTCATCTCCCCCAGAAGGGTTCTCCCCCGCTCGCTGAAGGCCAGCACCCGCAGATAGGGGACATGCTCCGGCCGGTCGGCGGCGGTGAGGCCCAGATAGGCCCAGGTGAGCAGCCGCCGCAGCCGGGCCAGGGGGAAGCGCTTCGTCTTGGCCAGGGCGAGGAACTCCTCCGCCGAGCGGGCCTGCCGCCCGCAGCGGACCAGCCGGGCGGGGAGCCCCTCGGCGCTCCCGCCGTCGGGGAGGGCGGCCCAGTCGTCCTCCCCCATGGTGCGCACCCGGTCCAGCAGGACCGCGCCGCACCGCCGGAAATCCGCAATCTCCCCCGCCCAGGGGGTACATAGATAGGGCTCCGCCTCTCCCCCGTTTCCGGCCCGCAGCAGCTCCCGCAGGTGGGAGGCCGAGGCGAAGCCACCCGCCGCGCCGCCGTCGTGGTCCACGCCCTGCCGCTGCACCGCCAGGGCCTTCCAGTGGGACGGGATGGCCCTCAGATACTCCACCGCCAGGTTGGCATTGGGCTTGTCCAGCACCGAGGGCCCGCCCAGCCGCTCCTCCGCCGCCCGCTGCCGGGCCACCGGGAAGGGCAATCCCTGGGCGGAGAGCTCCTTCACCCGGGCATGGTACTCCGGCTCTTCCAGCACCGCCGCACTCGCCCGCAGGGCGGAGAGGTCGGCGCACTCGCTGCCGAAGGAAAGGGTGTCCACCACCCCCGTCCCGGCCAGCACCTCCACGGCCCCCCGGGCAAAGGTCTCCGCCGACGCGCAGGCCCATACGGTGGGGAGCTCCAGCACCAGGTCGGCCCCGGCTTCCACCGCCCAGGCCGCCCGCTTCCACTTGTCGGTGACGGCACAGTCCCCCCGCTGGACCCAGTGTCCGCTCATGGCGCACACAATGGCGCTCTCCGCGCCCAGCTGCCGCCGGGTCTCGGCGATGTGCCACCGGTGCCCGGTGTGAAAGGGGTTATATTCGGCTACGATGCCGGTTCCTGCCATGTCAGTTCCTCCCAAGTCGAAAAAAGTGCCGCCGCTCCAAAAATTCCGGTTGTCCTTTGCCGCGGAATAAGCTACAATAAAAGTAGCCTTACGGTTTTAGTTTACTACGCCGTATCCCTGTCCGCAAGACAGGGAAAACCAAACAAAGGAGCGTTATGTGTCATGAAGGTTCTTGTTATCAACGCGGGCAGCTCTTCTCTGAAGTATCAGCTGCTGGATCCCAGCACGGAAGAGGTGCTGGCCCAGGGTCTGTGTGAGCGCATCGGCATCGACGGCCGCCTCACCCACAAGATCCCCGCCACCGGCGCGAAGCATGAGTTCGAGATCCCCATGCCCACCCATGCCGAGGCCATCCAGTCCGTCATCGACGCCCTGCTGTCCAAGGAGCACGGTGTCATCGCCTCCATGAGCGAGATCGACGCGGTGGGTCACCGCGTGGTCCACGGCGGCGAGGCCTTCAACAAGTCCGTCCTCATCACCGACGAGGTGATGAAGGCCATCGAGGACTGCATCCCCCTGGCCCCCCTGCACAACCCCGCCAACCTGACCGGCATCCGCGCCTGCCAGAAGGTCATGCCCGGCGTGCCCATGGTGGCCGTGTTCGACACCGCCTTCCATCAGACCATGCCCGCCAAGAGCTACATCTACGCTCTGCCCTATGAGTACTACGAGAAGGACAAGGTCCGCCGCTACGGCTTCCACGGCACCTCCCACAAGTATGTCTCCGGCCGCGCCGCCGCCATGCTGGGCAAGAACATCGAGGATCTGAAGATCATCACCTGCCACCTGGGCAACGGCTCCTCCGTCACCGCCGTGGACGGCGGCAAGAGCGTGGACACCTCCATGGGCTTCACCCCCCTGGCCGGTCTGCCCATGGGCACCCGCTCCGGCGATCTGGACGCCGGCATCCTGGAGTACCTGATGAACAAGTACAACATGGACATCAAGGAGATGCTCAACGTCCTCAACAAGAAGTCCGGCGTGCTGGGCATTTCCGGCGTGTCCTCCGACTTCCGTGACCTGAGCGAGGCCGCCGAGAAGGGCAACGACCGCGCCGGCCTGGCTGTGGACGCCTTCAACTACGGCGTGAAGAAGCTCATCGGCGCTTACGCCGCCGCCATGGGCGGTGTGGACGCCATCGTGTTCACCGCCGGCGTGGGCGAGAACTCCGCCGACCAGCGCCTGGCCATCGCCTCCGGCCTGGAGTTCATGGGCGTGAAGATGGACGCCGAGGCCAACAAGGTCCGCGGCAAGGAGACCGTCATCTCCGCCGCCGACTCCCAGGTCAAGGTCCTGCTCATCCCCACCAACGAGGAGCTCATGATCGCCCGCGACACCGCCGAGATCGTCTCCAAGTAAGGTTTCCCCTGATCTGCAAAAAATCCGCCCTGGTTGGTCCAGGGCGGATTTTTTTATCCGGGAAACAGGAGCTTCAGCGCCACGCCGACCACGCCGCAGCCCAGCATGACGAACACCGGGTCGGGCTTCCACTTGCGCAGCACCACAAAGGCCACCACAAAGAGCCCCAGCGCCGGAAGGTCCGGCGGCACGGCCCGGAAGCCCTCCTCTCCCCACAGGGCGTGGATGAGGAGAGAGAGCCCGGCCCCGGCGATGAGGGCCACGATGGCGGGCCGCAGGCCGTTGAGGGCCCCCCGCAGGGCGGTGAGCTCCCGCCAGCGGAAGTAGACCCAGGCCAGCAGGGACACTACGATGCAGGAGGGCAGCACGCACCCCAGGGTACACACCACCGCCCCCAGCGGTCCCCCCAGCTGGATGCCCACAAAGGTGGCGGCGTTGATGGCGATGGGCCCGGGGGTCATCTGGGAGATGGTGACGAGGTCGGTGAGTTCCGAGAGGGACAGCCAGTGGTGCACGTCCACCACCTGGGCCTGAATGAGAGGGAGGGCGGCGTACCCGCCGCCGAAGCTGAACAGGCCGATCTGGAAAAAGCTCCAGAAGAGCTCCAGATAGAGCGTCATCCCTCTCCCTCCTTCCGCTTCTTCCAGAAGGCGGCCAGGATGCCCAGCAGGGCACACACAAACAAGATCCAGGCCACATTCAGGTCCTCAAAGAGCAGGCTCACCCCGAAGGAGCCCACCAGAATGGCGGTACTGAGCCACTCCCGCTTGCGCAGCACATCCCCCGCCATATCCACCACCACGCTGGCGATGACGGCGGAGACCCCCGCCTCCATGCCCTTCAGCGCGGCGGCCACGATGGTGTTGGCGCGGAAGGCGGCGTAGCACAGGGAGATGGCGGAGAGGATGAGAAAGGGGGGCAGCACGGTGCCCAGGATGGAGAGGGCCGCCCCCAGCGGTCCGCCCACCCGGTAGCCCACCAGGATGGCGGCGTTGACCGCGATGGGGCCGGGGGCCGACTGGGCAATGGCGGTGAGGTCCAGCATCTCCCCCTCCTCCAGCCAGCCCAGATCGTCCACAAAGCGCCCCTTCATCAGCGGCACGATGACGTAGCCGCCCCCGAAGGTGAAGGCGCTGAGGAGAAAGGTGGCGGTGAAGAGCGTCCAATAGAGTTTCCAGGTCCGTTTCAAGAAGCCTCCCCCTTTCCGTCAATCAGCCTTCATTGTATCCGCTTTTCCCGGCGGTGTAAAGGGTCACTTCAACGCGTCGGCCACCAGACCCAGGGTGCTGGCGTGGGTGTGGTCCAGCAGGTGGGTGTAGATGCGCCCGGTGGTGGAGGGGGTGGAGTGGCCCAGGGCCCGACCGATGTCGAAGAGGGGCGCCCCCTGGGCCGAGGCCACAGTGGCGAAGGTGTGGCGCAGACCGTGGAGGGTCAGCTTGGGCAGGTGGTTTTTGCGGATGAAGCGGGTGAAGGCCAGGGACACGGCGTTGGGCGAGTAGGGCTTCCCCCGCCGGTCCACCGCCACCAGGCCGGTGTCCACCCACTCTGCCCCCAGCCGCAGGCGGTTTTCGGCCTGCCGGGCCCGCTCCCGCTTGAGGAGGAAGTACACGTCGTCGGTCATGTAGAGGGCACGGGTGGAGGCACGGGTCTTGGTCTCCTTCTCCACGATGACCGCGCCGGCGGCGGTGCGGGCCTGGCAGATGTGGATCTTGCGCTGCTGGAAGTCCACGCAGTCCCACCGCAGGCCGCAGATCTCCTCCCGCCGCAGGCCCAGGGACCCGGCCAGCTTGACGATGACCTCCAGCCAGGTGTCCTGCACCAGGAAGTAGAGCTCTTTGAGCTCCGAGGGGCCGTAGTAGCCGATCTCGGTCTGGACGGTGCGAGGGGGCTCCACCCGCTCGGTGGGGCTGCGCAGGAGGATGTCGTGGCGCACCGCCGCGTGGAGGGCGGCGGAGAGCAGGTCGTGGTGCCGCCGCACCGTGTTGGGGGAGAGCCCCTTGTCCCGCAGCAGCATGGTGTAGTACTCCTGGAGGTGCCGGGGGGTCAGCTTCTGGATGGGCACATCCCCCAGAGCGGGACCCAGGTGGTTCTCGATGATCTTCTGGTAGCCGTACAGGGTGGTCACCGCCCGGTTGGGCCCGATCACCCCCTTCATCCAGTAGCTCAGCCACTCCTCCAGCGTCAGCTTCTGGGGGGTCACATCCTGATTCACCGCCCGCTCCGCGTGGAATTCCCGCAGGGCCTTCCGGGCCGCCTGCAGGTTGGGAAAGGTCTTGTAGCGGCGGATGCGCGCGCCGCTGGCGTCGGTGCCGTAGTCCATGTAGACATAGTAACAGCCCCGCTGGTCGTCATAGGAAATGTTGGGTTCGATCTTTCTTCTCGCCATGCCTTTGGCCTCACTTTCATTCTTTCTCTGAGCCGGAAGGCCGTTTTGCCGTGGACTCATGTTATATAGTGTGGCCAAATTTCGCAGAAGAAACAAGTTGAAATGAAAAAAGAGGACCGGCCAAAGGCCGGTCCTCTGAAAAAACACACACCGAATCAGTCGGTCACGAAGGGCAGCAGGGCGATCTGACGGGCACGCTTGATGGCCTCGGTCAGCTGGCGCTGATGCATGGCGCAGGTGCCGGTGGTGCGGCGGGGCAGGATCTTGGAACGCTCAGACAGGAAACGGCGCAGCTTGGCCGCGTCCTTGTAGTCGATGTGCTCCACCTTGTCCACGCAGAAGGTACAAACCTTGCGGCGCTTGCGGCCGCGGGGACGCTCTCTATCCATAGCCATGGTACAGTTCTCCTTTCACGATACTTCCTCCGGACCGGGAGAGGTCCGGGGAGTGGAAATGGCGCTTACGCGCCCAGCCGCGCAGGGCGGCAAAAACACATTGTCTGCTGCGCCTTCTGAGATCAGAAGGGCAGCTCTCCGTCATCGTCGGACAGGTCGGCGAACTGGTCGCCGCCCATGGGGGCGGAGTAGGCGGGGGCGGCAGGAGCCGCCGGCGCGGACGGGGCGGAATAGCCGCCGTAGGCGCCCGCCGGGGCATAGCCGCCGGCGCTCTCGGCGTCCCGCTTGGAGTCGCCGAAGTACACATTATCCGCCACGACCTCAGCGGCACGGCGCTTGTTGCCGTCCCGGTCGGTCCAGTCACGCAGCTGCAGCCGGCCCTCCACCACGGCCATGCGGCCCTTGGTGAAGTAGCGGGAGACGAACTCCGCCGTGCTGCGCCAGGCGACGATGTCGATAAAATCCGTGCTCTTCTCGCCGGTGGACTTGTCCTTGAAGTCCCGGTCCACGGCCAGGGAGAAAGAGGCCACGGGGGTCCCCGTCTGGGTGTGCCGGAGCTCCGGGTCCCGGGTCAGGCGCCCCATGAGGATGATCCGATTCAGCATTTCGCTGCCCCCTTACTGCTCGTCCTTGCAGATGATGAGGGAGCGCATCACGCCGTCGGTGATCCGCAGGATACGGTCCAGCTCCTGGGGGAAGGCGGGAGCGGAGCTAAAGGTCATCAGAACGTAGTAGCCCTCGGTGTAGTCGTTGATGGGGTAGGCCATGTGACGCTTGCCCCACTCGTCAACCTCGGCCAGCGTGCCGTTGTTCTCCACCAGAGTCTTGAACTTCTCCACCAGGGCGGCGGTGGCCTCCTCGGTCAGGGTGGGATCGAGGATGTAGACGGCCTCATAGTTTGCATTCAGCTTTGCCATTTTGTTGCACCTCCTTATGGACATATGGCCCCCGCTCTCAGGCGGGAGCAAGGATTCAGCCTGCAAACGCAAGCTATATTATTATATAGGAATCTGCGGGTATGTCAAGGCTTTTTTCCGATTTTTGAAAAATTTTATCCCGCCTGCAGCCGCTCCCCCGCCAGGGCCATCTGCTCCGCCGTGGGGGTGAAGTCCAGCTTCAGGGACACCAGCCGGTCCGGCCAGCACAGGAGGTAGCAGTCCCGCGCCTCCCCGCCCAGGGTGAGCTGATAGGCTTTCTCCGCGCCCCAGGGCGCGGGGTCGCAGGGCTCATACACATAGCGGAATTCCGGCTCATCAAAGCTCCAGTCCTGGTACTCCTTTAACATCTCGTCCAGGCACAGATCGTAGAAGGGCGGGCATTTCACCTCCACCAGGGTGTATTCCAGTCCGGGCAGGATCTCCCCCTCCTGCCAGCGGACGTACTGGCTCACCTCCAGCTTGGAGAGAAACACCGTCTCCTCCAGTCTGGTGTTGGTGACATACTTCCCCTCCTCGCCGGTGAGCGCCTGCATCTGGAGAGGCGGCTCAACCCCGCTCTCGCTGGAAAAGGCCCCGCTGCGCACCCCGGACAACAGCATGGCGGTCAGCACGCCCCACAGCGCCAGGGCCAGCAGCACGTCCACCCCCAGGGTCACCACGCGGTTGACCTCGGTGGGGGCGCCCCGGCGTTTCAGGAAGTTTTTTGTCCCCTGGACCGCCAGCATCAGGACGGCGATGATCCCCACCTGCGCCGCCATTAGCGCCTGCATGCCGGAGCACCGCTCGGTCAACAGCCAGTAGAGAAGGCCGAGCACCACCAGGGCCGCCACACCCAGCAGCAGCTTATGGTGGCCCCTGGTGGGGACGAACTCCCCCAGGGCCGCCGCCTTCCGGGCCCGGTAACGCCAGCGGTAGTAGGTCCACAGGTCCGCTGCGCTGTACACAAACAGGCCCAGCCACGCAAGGCCGGTGAAAAGGTTCAGGCTATTGGACAGCAGGTCCACCGGCCGGTTCACCAGCGACCAGCAGAAGGAGCCGCCCATCCAGAAGCCCAGAAGGAGCCACACCCACAGCAGCACCACCATGATCCGGGTGGCCCGAGCCATCTGTTTGAGCTCCAGGGCCGGGTCGGTCTCGATGGGCAGCGGGTCCTCCTCGGCGCTGTAAAAGAAGTACATCTTTCCCGCGGCCGCCGCAAAGTGCCAGCCGCCGTGGGCACAGAAGTCCTGATAGGTCTGCTCCTCCTCGGTGGGGCCGGGGGCGAATTCCGAGAGGCGGTGGTCATAGGTCACCGTGAAGTGGAGCTTGGCGGGCTCGATGCGGCGGTAATGCCAGCCGAAGGGGGTCACCTTGTCCAGCAGCCAGCCCTCCGCCGCCCGCTTCTCCAGGTGGGCGGCCATGCCGGTGCGGTCGTAGAAGGAAAAGGGGATGAAATCGCGCTTGTGGTTTTTCATGTGAGGGCCTCCTCTCCAAACATCCGTCGGTAGTCCTCGGCCTGGGCGCAGATGCGCCGGTACTCGGCGTGGAGCCGGTCCCGGCCCTGGTCGGTGAGAATGTAGCTGCGCCGCCTCCCCTCCGCCTTGGTCTCCCGGATCATCCCGGCCTCCAGAAATTCCTCCAGCAGATGGTACAAGGTACCCGAGCCCACCTGCACCCGCCCGCCCGTCATAGCGGGGACCCGGTCCATGATGTCCATACCGCAGCACTCCCTGCTCAGGCACAGGAGGATGTAGTACATCTGCTCGGTGAGGGTCTGGAACTTCATGCGCGGCATGTGGTCCCGCCTCCTTTGTCGAATATCGATATTCTTTCTGTCTGTATTATAATCTCGAATATCGACATTGTCAATTCAAAGAAAGCAGCCGCCCCCGTAAATCCACAGAGGCGGCTGTCCAGGCCCGTCTGCTCTTTACAAGCAAACACGGGACCGATATACTTTTCTTATCTGAATTCTGTGGAAAGGAGTCCTCCTCATGCAACTGCCGGACTATTACGAGGCCGATGTGCTGCGCTACTTTGACCAGAAGCCCCAGGAGGCAGCCCTCTACGAGGCCTTGTTCCAGCGTCTGTGCGACGCCGTCCCCGACGCCTCCGTCAAGGTGCAGAAGAGCCAGATCAGCTTTTACGGCCGTCACCTCTTCGCCGCCGCCTCCATCCCGGTGCGCCGGAAAAGGAGCTGGCCGGAGCACTGTCTGCTGGTGACCTTCGGCCTGGCCTTCCGGCTGGACTCCCCCCGCATTGCCGTGGCGGTGGAGCCCTACCCCAACCGCTGGACCCACCATGTGGTCATCGACCGGCCGGAGCAGCTGGATGAGGAGTTGATGGGCTGGGTACGGGACGCCTATGACTTTGCCCAGAGCAAGTGATCAGCCCCGCGTGGCCACCGCCTCGGCGATGCGCACGCCGTCCACCGCGGCGGACATGATACCTCCGGCATAGCCCGCCCCCTCGCCGCAGGGGTACAGGCCTTCCAGGGCAGGACACTGAAAATCCTCCCCCCGCAGGATGCGCACCGGCGAGGACGAGCGGGTCTCCACGCCGGTGAGAACGGCATCCGGGTGGGCAAAGCCGTGGACCTTCCGGTCAAAAATGGGCAACGCCTCCCGCAGGGTGTCGGTGACATAGTCGGGCAGGCATTGCGTGAGGTCGGTCCAGGTGACCCCGGGCCGGTAGGTGGGCTGGACCGCTCCCGGTCCAGCAGAGGCTTTTCCGGCCAGGAAATCTCCCACTTTTTGGGCGGGGGCGGCGTAGGACCGCCCGCCCAGCTCCCAGGCGGCCTTCTCCCACTGCTCCTGGAAGCGCACCCCGGCCAGGGGGTCGTCGCCCGGGAAATCCTCCGGGCCCACGCCCACCAGGAAGCCGCCGTTGATGTTCTCCCCGTCCCGGGCGCGGCAGCTCATGCCGTTGGTGACCACGCCCCCCTCCTCCGAGGCGGCGGCCACCACCTGCCCGCCGGGGCAGACGCAGAAGGTGAAGGCGCTGCGGCCCGAGGGCAGGTGACAGGACAGCTTATAATCTGCCGGGGGCAGGTCCTTCCAGTAGTCGCCGAACTGGGCGGCACTGATGGCGGACTGCTTCTGCTCGATGCGTACCCCGATGGCGAAATTCTTCTGCTCCAGGGGGAGGCCCATGTCGTGCAGGAGCGCGAAGGTGTCCCGGGCGGAGTGGCCGGGGGCCAGCACCAGGGCGTCACAGGGCAGCTCGTAGCGCTCCCCATCGTGCTCCACGGTGACGGAAGTCACCCTTCCGTTCTCCGTCTGAATCCCGGTAAGACGGCTCTCAAAGCGCACCTCGCAGCCCAGCCGGAGAAGTTCCAGGCGGATGTTCTTCACCACGGTGCGCAAAATGTCGGTGCCGATGTGGGGCTTGTGGCTCCAGGCCACGTCGGCGGGAGCGCCGAATTCCACCAAGGTGTCCAAAACGGTGGAAATACGGCTGTCGTGGGTGCCGGTGGTGAGCTTTCCGTCGGAAAAGGTGCCCGCGCCGCCCTCGCCGAACTGTACGTTGGAGAGGGGCGAGAGTTTCCCCTCCCGCCAGAAGCGCTCCACGTCCTCCGCCCGCTGCTCCACGGGGCGGCCCCGCTCCAACACGATGGAGGGGACCCCCGCTCGGGCCAGATACAGGGCGGCGAAGAGCCCGGCGGGGCCCATGCCCACCACCACCGGCCTCTGCTTGGAGGTCCGGAGCACCGGTGGGAAGCGGTAGACCTTCCGCTCCACCTTGCTCACCTGTTTGGACTTACAGCGGGCGAGGACCTTGTCCTCTTTGTCCACGGCGACCTGCACCGAGCAGACCAGGTGGACGTCATTTTTCTTCCGGGCGTCGATGGACTGCCGGATGAGCCGCAGTCCCCCCACAGCCTCCGCCGGTACGCCCAGCACTTTGGCGCAGCGGCGGCGCAGCTCCGGTTCTCCCGCCCCCACCGGCAGCTTCACATTCTGGATCAGCAGCATGGAAGCTCCTTACAGCCGGGTGGCGGTCTCCAGCGCCACCTCCATCATGGCGGTGAAGGCGGTCTGCCGCTCCTGGGGGGTGGTGGCCTTATTGGTGAGGATCTCGTCGGACACGGTGAGGAGGGTCATGGCCCGCTTGCCGCACCGAGCGGCGTTGCAGTAGAGGGCCAGGCTCTCCATCTCCAGGGCCAGCACGCCCATCTTCCGCCACGCCTCCACCGGGGAGATGTCGTCGTAGAAGGTATCATTGGAGCCCACGTTGCCCACCACCACGGGGTAGCCCTTCTCCCGGGCGATGGCCTCGGCCTCCTTCACCAGGGGGAAAGAGGCGATGGGGGCGAAGGTGCCGGGGAGCTGGTACTGGGCAGCGTAGTTGGAGTTGGAGCAGGCGCCCAGGGCGATCACCAGGTCGCCCAGATGGAGGTCCTCCTGGATGGAGCCGGTGGTGCCGATGCGGATGATGTTCTCCACGCCGTAGAAGTGGAAGAGCTCATAGGAGTAGATGCCCATGGAGGGGCAGCCCATGCCGCTGCCCTGCACCGAGACCGGCACGCCCTTATACTTGCCGGTAAAGCCCAGCATCCCCCGCACGCCGTTGACCTGAACGGCGTCGGTGAGGAAGGTTTCCGCGATGAACTTGGCCCGGAGGGGATCGCCGGGCATGAGGACGGTCTTGGCGTAGGCGCCGTTTTCCGCTTCGATGTGGGGGGTAGGCATAAAAATCGCTTCCTTTCTGTACTTGGTTCAGGATACCCGGATGGTGTAATCCTCCGCCCCGGGGAGGGCGGTGATAAACTCCTCCACCACGGTGCGGGCCCGCTCCGAGGCGGCGGTGAGCAGGCCCTCGCTGATGGCCCGCTCCTCCATGGAGGCCTTCTGGTCGGCGGTGAAGCCGGTGTAGTCCTCGATCTGGATGGGGTTGAAGATGTTCTTGGTCTCGTCAAAGACCTCAATGCTCTCCTCGTCGATGTCGTGGGAGAGGATCTTCCCCTCCGGCAGGGTGACGGAGATGGTCTTGCCGCTGACCTCCACCTGGAGCTCCGACAGGTCTACGCCCGCCTTGATGACCCCGTCATAGGCCACGATGAAGCTCTTGGTGGTGAAGGGCACCTTCCAGCCGTAAAAATCCAATTGGTTCTGGAATCGTCCCATATTGGTGTAGTGGTACTCCTGGGTGGCCAGCTCCTGGATGGCGCTCAGGCGCTGACCCAGCAGGGAGCTGGTGATCTGGGGCTGGCTGTTCCGTCCGGCCATGACGCCTCCCAGGAAGAAGGCGCCGGCCACCACGGCGATCAGGATCAGCACCAGGATCGCCCGCCGCTTCAGCTTGCCGAACCGGCGGACGGTCTGGGTGGTCTCACTCATGCAGTCTTTCCTTTCTCTCAGCCCTTCAACCCCTCCAGAGCGGACTGCGCCAGCAGCGCCGCGCCCAGGGGGATGGCCTCGTCATCGGTGCGGAAGTGTTCGTTGTGCCAGCAGGGGTTGTGCTGGCCGGGGAAGCCGGTGCCCAGCCAGTAGAAAAAGGCGGGCACCTCCTGGCCAAAGACCGCGAAGTCCTCCGAGCCCATGTCCGGGTTGGGAGACACCACGTGGTCCTCCCCCACCACCGCGGCGGCGGAGCGGCGGGCGATCCTGGTCATCTCCGGGGAGTTCACCGTGGCGGGGACACCGGGGTGGAATTCCACCTGGGCGGTGCAGCCGTAGGCGTTTGCCACCCCCACCGTCAGCTCCTCCAAGCGCTGCTCGGCGTGGCGGTGGGCCTGGGCGCCGTGGGCCCGGATGCTCCCGGTCATGGTGAGGACGTCGGGCACGAAGTTGTCCGGGGTCCCGGCGTGGATGGACAGCACCGAGCACACCACGCTCTCCAGCGGGTCGGTGTTGCGGCTCACCACGGTCTGGAGGGCGTTCACCACCCCGGCGGCGGCCACGATGACGTCGGTACACTTGTGGGGGGAGCCGCCGTGGCCGGACTTGCCGTGGAGGGTGATGGTGAAGTGGCTCTTGCCTGCCATCACCGGGCCCTCCATGGCGGCGATGTCCCCCACCGGCAGCTCCGGCCGGGTGTGGAGGGCAAAGATCCGCTCCGGCTTGGGCACCGGCAGCTTGTCCCACAGCCCATGGTCCAGCATGGCCTGGGCGCCCTGGGTGATCTCCTCAGCGGGCTGGAACACAAAGACCACGTTGCCCGCGACCTCCTCCTTCCGCTCGCTCAGGATCTTGGCCGCGCCCAGCAGGCAGGTGGTATGGAAATCGTGGCCGCAGGCGTGCATCTTGCCCGGCTCCTCGGATACCACGCCGTTGTCGGCGGGCTCCTGCTGCTCAATGGCGTCGATGTCGGCCCGCAGGGCCACGGTGGGGCCCTCCTGGCCGCCGAAGAGGACGGCCACCGCGCCGGTTTCCATCCCCAGGTCCACCAGATGCAGGCCCATGGCCAGCAGCTGGTCCTGGATGATCTTGGTGGTGCGCACCTCCTGGAAGCTCAGCTCCGGGTGAAGGTGGATATCATTCTTGATGCTCTGAAGCTCGGGCGCCAGGGCCTGGGCCCGCTCCCGTATGGAAGTCATAAAAACCCTTCTTTCTTGCAGTCGGTGTTGGTTCGTACTATACTATTATGTTATAAGTGGTCATTCGTCCGGAAACCCAGCCCTTCGCCGGTGTTCCCGAACACACTATATTCCATTCCCCTGGGATTTGCAAGGGGCGGGAGGGTTTTTATGCACGAAGAACAGCACGATTTCTCACAGGGCAGCATACCCCGCAACATTCTCAGTCTGGCCCTGCCCATGACGGCGGCCCAGCTCATCAATATCCTCTATAACATCGTGGACCGCATGTACATCGGGCGCATCCCCGGGGAGGGGCGGCTGGCTCTGACGGGCCTGGGGCTGTGTCTGCCCATCATCTCCATCCTCATCGGCTTTGCCAATCTCTGCGGCAGCGGAGGCGGCCCGCTGTGCTCCATCCACCGGGGCCGGGGCGACCGCGAAGAGGCTCAGAAAGTGATGGGCAATTCCTTCACGCTGCTCCTCCTCTTCGGCACAGCCCTCACGGTGCTGTGTCTCCTGTTCCGGCGTCCCATCCTCTACCTCTTCGGGGCCAGCGATGTGACCTACCCCTACGCCAACGACTACCTGACCATCTATCTGCTGGGTACCCTCTTCGTGATGATCGGTCTGGGTATGAATCCCTTTATCAACGCCCAGGGCTTCGGCCGGGTGGGCATGGGGACGGTGGCGCTGGGCGCGGTGGTGAACATCGTGCTGGACCCGGTCTTTATTTTTCTGCTGGGCATGGGAGTGAAGGGTGCCGCCCTGGCCACCGTGCTCTCCCAGGGCTGCTCGGCGGCGTGGGTGCTCCTCTTCCTCACCGGCAAGCGCACCGAGCTGCGCCTGCGCCTCTCTGACCTGCGCCTCCAGCGAACCCGGGTGGGGCGCATCCTGGGGCTGGGCTCCTCGGGCTTTGCCATGTCCCTCACCAACAGTCTGGTGCAGGTGCTGTGCAATGCCACGCTGAAGATCTACGGCGGCGACCTCTATGTGGGCGTGATGACGGTCATCAACTCCATCCGGGAGGTCATCTCCATGCCCATCCAGGGCATCACCCAGGGCTGTCAGCCGGTGCTGAGCTTCAACTACGGCGCCGGCCGGCCCGAGCGGGTGCGCCAGGGAGTGCGCTTCACCGCCGCCGTGACCATGGTCTACTCCATCGTCGTTTGGGTGGTCACCCTGGCGGTTCCGGGCTTCCTGATCCGCATCTTCAACGACGACCCGCTGCTCCTGGCCGACGGCGTGCCCGCCTTCCGCATCTACTTCGCCACCTTCGCCTTCATGTCCTTCCAGTTCATCGGCCAGTCGGTGTTCGTGGCCCTGGGCCGGTCCCGCAGCGCGGTGTTCTTCTCCCTGCTGCGCAAGGCCTTCATTGTGGCCCCGCTGACCGTCCTCCTGCCCCTGTTCGGCCTGGGGGTGAACGGCGTGTTCCTGGCCGAGCCCATCTCCAACGTGGTGGGGGGCCTGGCCTGCGTGCTGACCATGTATTGCACCGTCTACCGCCATCTGGACGCCGTCCGCTGACCTTCCCGCGCTCCGCCTTATCCAGGCGGAGCGTCTTTTTATACATCGTTTTTACAAAAAGTTCACAAACTTCCTATGCTTCGCCCTTGCACTTTTACCAAAAACGCGGTATAATAATCCCAGTTTGAATGAGAAAGGAGATGAGAGATATGATTCTGACCAAGTTCCGCGGCGCCTATGGCAGCGATGTGGACGAGCTCATTTTTGGCAGTGAGGAAGACGTCATTTACAGCGAGCGCTGATCCGGTTTCGGAAAAGAGAGTCGTTTGAATGGTTCCACACCTGTGAGCTTGTGACAGCCACAACGGTGTGGATTTTCTTTTTGGATCCCAATCCGATGCAGCTGTATTCGGTCCCCTGCGGACCGTTGCGATACAACACCCTGCCTTCTTGATCCGTCTGGGCGTGGACCGTTCCGGTCCACGCCCGTTTTTTCTGCTCCGTCACAAAACCTTAATGAAATCTCCATAGAATTCCCCACCGCTTCGTGCTAAGCTGGTACATCATACAGAGAAACGGAGCGCTGACCCATGAAACGCTATTCCTGGCCGCTGACGCTGCTGCTCACCCTGGTTCTGCTGGGCGGCGGCGGGTATTTTCTGTGGCGGACCGGCTTTTTCGCCATCACTTCCCTGGAGGGGATGCGGACCTATATCCAGAACTTCGCCCCCTACTCCCACCTCCTCTATTTTCTCATCCAGCTGGCCTCGGTGATCCTGGCCCCCATCCCCAGCAACCTGACCGCCATGGCGGGAGGCCTGCTGTTCGGGGCGGGGCTCTCCTTCCTGCTCACCGCCGGGGCGGTGATTTTGGGCTCCATGATCGTCTTTCTGCTGGCCCAGGCGCTGGGGCGCTCCTTCGCCGACCGCTTCGTGAGCCAGCGGGTCAGCGAGCGCTACCTGGAGATCATCCGGCGCAAGCGGGATGTGTTCCTGGCCCTGGTGTTCCTCTTCCCCTTCTTCCCCGACGACCTCATCTGCATCCTGGCGGGGCTCACCGACATCCCGCCCCTGCGCTTTCTGGTTTTGGTGACCCTCACCCGGCCCTGGGGCCTGCTGGTGGCCTGTGCTCTGGGCGGATCGGTGATCTCCATCCCCATCTGGACCATGGTGCTCATCGGGGCGGTGGGGCTGGTGCTGTTCCTGGTGGCCCTCAAGTACGGCGACCGGTGGGAGGCCGCCCTGCTGGAGCGTTTTCAGAAATAAAACAAGAGGCCGGACCCCGCTGTGGGGTCCGGCCTCTCTTATCTCTTATGGTTTATGCTTCGGGGGCGGGGGCGGGAGTCTCAGCGGCCGGAGCCGGAGCCGCGGGGGCCTCGGCCTCCTTCCGCGTGCCCAGATAGGAGGGCAGCTCCATGCCGGCCATGTCGAACATCTCGCTCATGGGGGGGATGCTCTTCATCATGCCGGAGACAAAGTTGGCGGTGGCGGTCTTGCCGTCCTTGTTCTCGCCGCCGTCCCAGACGGTGACCTTGTCGATCTTGATGTTCTTCACGGCGTCCACCTGGATGCGCATGAGCTCCTCCATCTTGTCGGCCAGCATCAGGCGCACGGCGCTGTCGGCGTCGCCGCCGGCGGCGGCCACCACCTGGCGCAGACCGTCGGCCTGCTTCAGCAGGATCTCCTGGGCGCCCTGGGCCTCGGCCTGCATCTTGGCCAGGATAGCGTCGGCCTCACCTTTGGCCTTGCGGCGGATCTGCTCAGCCTCGGCCTCGGCCTCCAGCTCCTTCTTGCGCTTCTCGATCTCGGTCTTGACGATGATGTCGGCCTCCTGGGTGGCCTTCTCACGGGCGGCACGGGCGGCCTCGGCCTTCTGCTCGGCGGCGTAGGCCTCCTCCAGGGCCTGAGCGGCGGCGATCTTCTCGGCAGCGGTGGCGATGCGGGTGGCCTCGGCCTCCTTCTCCCGGCGCTGGGCGTTGGACATGGCCACTTCCACCTTGGCGTTGTTCTCACCCTGGATGGCCATGGCGTCGGCCTGGGCCACCTGGACGCGCTGGTCCTTGCGGGCGTTGGCCTCACCGATGGAGCCGTCGCGGTCCTTCTCGGCCACGTTCTTCTTGGCGTCGTTGATGGCCTTGGCAGCGGCCTCCTTACCGAGGGCGTCGATATAGCCGGACTCGTCGGAGATGTCGGTGACGTTGACGTTGATGAGGCGCAGGCCGATCTTCTTCAGCTCGCCCTCCACGTTGCGGGAGACCGCCTCCAGGAACTTGTCGCGGTCGGTGTTGATCTCCTCGATGTCCATGGTGGCGATGACCAGACGCAGCTGACCGAAGATGATATCCTTGGCCAGCTCCTGGATCTCCTGGAGCTTCAGGCCCAGCAGGCGCTCGGCGGCATTCTGCATGACGCCGGGCTCAGTGGAGATACCCACAGTGAAGCGGCTGGGTACGTTGATGCGGATGTTCTGGCGGGACAGGGCGTTCTCCAGGTCCACCGAGATGGACAGGGGGGTCAGATCCAGGAACTCATAGGACTGGATCACGGGCCAGACGAAGGCCGCGCCGCCGTGGATACACTTGGCCGAACGGGCCGAGCCGTCCTTGTTGCTGCCCACCTTACCGTAGATGACCATGACCTTGTCGGAGGGGCACTTCTTATAGCGCTTGATGAGGAAGAGCAGCAGAGAGAATACGATGAGTACGATGACACAGGTGAGGACCATTCCAAAGATGTTGTCGAACATAGCTTACCTCTCTTTCGTTCAATCGTTTGTGGTCGGTTCTACCAGAAGCACCGCGCCGTCCAGACCGGTGACCAATACGGTGCTGCCGGTGGGGAGGGCGGCGGAGCTTTCCGTCTCCGCTTCAAATTCCCGGAGCTGGTCCTGGACCAGCACCGTCACCTTGCCCCGGCCCGAGCGGACTGGCGGGATGGTGAGATAGACGCTGCCCGTCTGGCCGATGGCCCCCCGCAGGCGGAGGGTGCCGTCGGTCTGGAGGTTGAGGGCCGCCCGGACCAGGAGGGCCATGCCCACCATGCCCGCCACGCCGATCTGTATCCCCAGGAAGAGGGCCAGCCAGGCGGGGAGGAACTGGCAGAGCCACAGGCTCCCCCAGCCGAAGAGGGCGAAGAAGGCCACCACGCCCCGCAGGGTAAAAATCTGCAGCGGGGCTCCGGTCGTGTCCGGCGCGTCGGGAATGCCGTCACCGTCCACGTCGATCCAGCCATCGGGGAACCCATCTCCGTCCAGATCCGCCGCCCCGTCGGGGATACCGTCCCCGTCCAGATCGGCGCCCGGACCGCCCCCGCCCAGCAGGAGCAAAATGGTCTGGACCAGCAGCAGGAGCGTGGCCGGTACGGCCACATAGAGGAGCACGTGCTCCAGGGTCGTCAGGGATTGCCACCAGAGGGCCATGTTAGACCTCCTTTCCCTCGTTGGTGTCCAATTCTGTGATGAGAGTCTCGGCCCGGCGTTTCAGCACGCAGGAGAACCAGGCCGTCAGGATGATCCGCAGCACCTGCTCCACGCGGGCCTTGGCGCCGGGGATCACCTCCTCATAGGGCTCCAGGGCCTGCGCGCACCATGCGTCCAGCTCGGACTGGGTGGGGAGGACCCCCTGTTCCATCCGGAGCGTCAGAGCGGAGACATAGCCGTAGAGCTGTTCGTCGTCGATGAGGTCATCGCTCTCGTCGTCCAGGTCGCCGTTGACATAGCTGAGCAGGCAGCAGATCTTATCCAGTTGCAGGCAGTCTTTCAGCAGGTTGATGGTGGCGATGCGGCAGAACTGCCGGCGGCTGTAACGCTTCCGCACCGGCGGAGAGACGAAGCCGCGCCGCACCCAATTTTGGACCGTATAGGGCTCGAGCCCGGTGAGCTGTGCCACCTGGGACAGCATCAACCCCCCTGCCAGGAAGAGGGGCTTCAACACAGTCTCCGCCGCGTCCGGTTGCCCCGGGTCCACCGGAATGGTGGTACCTGGTAGTGTGTGTGGCATGTACGCCGCCTCCTCTCTTTAGGGTGATTTGATTGTATCATACAGTCATGTGATTGTCAAACAGAATCGTTAGATTTTATAAAAAAGTAAGAAATCCCCGGTCCCATTTTGGGACCGGGGATCGTAAAACGGTTTACTCCACGATCTCGCCGGTGAGGACGGTCTTGCTGTCCACCACCAGCGCGCCGTCCCGGACGTCCACCGTGAGGGTGTCGCCGGGCTGGACCTCGTCGCCGATGATCTTGCGGCTGATGAGGGTCTCCACGGTGTGCTGCAGGTACCGGCGCAGGGGCCGGGCGCCATAGATGGGGTCGTAGGCCTCGTCGATGATGAACTGCTTGGCCGCCGGGGTGAGGACGCAGGAGAGCTGCTTGTCGCCCAGGCGCTGGTTGATCTCGCCCACCATCAGGTCGATGATGTGAGTGATGTTGTCCTTGGTCAGGGGCTTGTAGAACACGATCTCGTCCAGACGGTTCAGGAACTCGGGGCGGAAGGAGTGCTTCAGCAGGTCGCTCACCTGGTTGCGGGCATTCTCGCTGATCTCGCCGTCGGCATCGATGCCGTCCAGCAGGAACTGGGAACCCAGGTTGGAGGTCAGGATGATGATGGTGTTCTTGAAGTCCACGGTGCGGCCCTGGCTGTCGGTGATGCGGCCATCGTCCAGCACCTGCAGGAGGACGTTAAAGACGTCGGGATGGGCCTTCTCCACCTCATCGAAGAGGATGACGGAGTAGGGTTTTCTTCTCACGGCCTCGGTGAGCTGGCCGCCCTCCTCATAGCCCACGTATCCGGGAGGCGCTCCGATCAGGCGGGACACGGAGAACTTCTCCATGTACTCGCTCATGTCGATACGCACCATGTTCTTCTCGCTGTCGAACAGGGCCTCGGCCAGGGTCTTGGCCAGCTCGGTCTTGCCCACGCCGGTGGGGCCCAGGAACAGGAAGGAGCCGATGGGCCGGTTGGGGTCGGCGATACCGGCGCGGCTTCTCAGGATGGACTCGGACACCAGGCGCACGGCCTCGTCCTGGCCCACCACCCGCTGGTGGAGGATGTCCTCCAGGTGCAGCAGCTTCTCCCGCTCGCCCTCCATCAGCTTGGCCACGGGGATGCCGGTCCAGCGCTCAATGATGCGGGCGATCTCCTCTTCGGTGACCTTATCCCGCAGCAGCGAGGCCTCCTTGCCCTGCTGGGCAATGGCCTCCTCGGCCTCCAGCTGGCGGCGCAACTCGGGGATCTTGCCGTACTGGAGCTCGGCGGCCTTGTTCAGGTCGTACTCCCGCTGGGCCTTCTCCAGCTGGGCATTGGCGGCTTCCAGGTCCTCGCGCAGCTTCTGGACCTTGCCGATGGCGTTCTTCTCGTTCTCCCACTGGGCCTTCTTGGCGTTGAACTCGTCCCGCATCTCGGCCAGTTCCTTCTGGATTTCAGCCAGATGCTCACGGGACAGGGCGTCGTCCTCCTTCTTGAGGGCGGCCTCCTCGATCTCGTGCTGGATGATCTTACGCTGGATGACATCCAGCTCGGTGGGCATGGAGTCGATCTCGGTGCGGATCATGGCACAGGCCTCATCGATGAGGTCGATGGCCTTATCCGGGAGGAAGCGGTCGGTGATGTAGCGGTTGGAGAGGGTGGCGGCGGCGATGATGGCGCCGTCCTGGATCTTTACGCCGTGGAACACCTCATAGCGCTCCTTCAGGCCGCGGAGGATGGCGATGGTGTCCTCCACGGTGGGCTCGTTGACCATGACGGTCTGGAACCGGCGCTCCAGGGCGGCGTCCTTCTCGATGTACTGGCGGTACTCGTTGAGGGTAGTGGCGCCGATGCAGTGCAGCTCGCCCCGGGCCAGCATAGGCTTCAGGAGGTTTCCCGCGTCCATGGAGCCCTCGGTCTTGCCGGCGCCCACGATGGTGTGCAGCTCGTCGATGAAGAGGATGATGCGGCCCTCGGACTTCTTGACCTCGTTCAGGACGGCCTTCAGCCGCTCCTCGAACTCGCCGCGGTACTTGGCGCCGGCGATCAGCGCGCCCATATCCAGGGCGAAAATGGTCTTGTCCTTCAGGGATCCGGGCACATCGCCCTTCACGATCCGCTGGGCCAGGCCCTCGGCGATGGCGGTCTTGCCGACGCCGGGCTCGCCGATGAGGACGGGGTTGTTCTTGCTCTTTCGGCTCAGGATGCGGATGACGTTACGGATCTCGTCATCCCGGCCGATGACCGGGTCCAGCTTGTTCTGGCGGGCCCGCTCCACCAGGTCGGTGCCGTACTTCTTCAGGGCGTCATAGGTCTCCTCGGGGTTGTCCGAGGTGACGCGCTGGTTGCCGCGGACCTTGGAGAGGGCCTGCAGAACACCCTCCTTGGTAATATTATAGGTGCGGAAGAGCTCCTTGAGGGCCCGGTTGGGGTGCTCCACCAGGGCCAGCAGCAGGTGCTCCACCGAGACATACTCGTCCTTCATGGACGCGGCGATGGACTCGGCGGCGTTGAAAGCTTGGTCCACGTCCTGGGCCACATAGATCTTGCCCTGCTCCCGACCGGAGCCGGAGACCCGGGGCAGCTTCTCCACCTCGGCCTTGGCGGCGGCGGTGAGGGAGGGCACGGTGAGGCCCATGTTCTCCAGGAGCTGGGGCACCAGGCCGCCCTCGGCGGTCAGGAGGGCCAGGAGCAGATGGGGCTGCTCGATCTGCTGGTTGCCGTACTCGGTGGCCAGGCTCTGGGCCGCCTGGACGGCCTCCAGGGATTTCTGGGTATATTTCTGAGCGTTCATAACGCGATTCACATCCTTTCGGAGCGGAAAAATTGAAAAGTCATGAAAAGGAGCCGGCCAGCAAGGACTGACCGGCTCCCCGTACCTGGTTTACTCGATGGCGATCTTGCGGGCCTCGGGCACCACGGGGCGGGCCTTGGGCAGGTTCAGCTCCAGGATGCCGTCCTTGTAGGAGGCGGTGATGCCGTTCTCATCGATGCCCGTCACATCAAAGCTGCGGGAGAAGCTGCCGTAACGGCGCTCGCGGCGGATGTACTCGCCCTTGCTGTTCTTCTCCTCGTCGCTCTCCTGATGCTCGGCGTGGATGGTCAGGATGCCGTCCTTCAGGTCCAGGTGGATGTCCTCCTTCTTGAAGCCGGGCAGCTCGGATTCTAAGACAAAGCGGTCGCCGGCGTCCCGGATGTCGGTGCGGAAGGCGGGGAGGTTGGCGCCGCTGTCCGAGAAGAACTTGCGCTGGAAGTTATCGAAGGTGTCGAAGAAATTGTCGTTGCGATTTTCAAAGGGAAGCATACCAAACATAAGTCAAAACTCCTTTTTGGCGGTTGAATTTGGGTGAGAACAGTTCTGGCACTCAGCCTTATCGACTGCTGACAGGTGGCTCAGGCCGGGGTCTCCGGTCGGGGCCTCTGTTTCTCATCCCCCGTTTGTTGCCTTTAGTATAGGGCTCAATTATGAATAAATCATGAACGTAATATGTCTGAATTGTAAATGTTAGCACTCTCGATTCAAGAGTGCTAATTTCGCAGAGCCGCAAAACTTCCTGTTTACTCCCGGGCGGAAAAGCATTATACTACTGGGTGCAATCTTGGGTCTATGTAAGGAGAGAGAGTATGAAACGGACCAATGATCTGGGCCGGGACCCGGTCTTTCCCCTGGTGCTCCGCCTGGCCATCCCCACCATGCTGGCCCAGCTGGTGAGCGTGCTGTACAGCATCGTGGACCGCATTTACATCGGCAACATCCCGGACATCGGAGGGCTGGCCCTGGCGGGTGTGGGCGTGTGCGGCCCCATCGTGACGCTGCTGAGCTCCTTCGCCTCCCTGGTGGGACTGGGCGGCAGCCCCATCATGGCCATGCGCATGGGCGAGGGCCGGATGGCCAAGGCCAAGCAGATTCTGAATAACTGCTTTGCCATGCTGCTGGTGCTGTCCCTGGTGCTGACGGTCAGCTTCCTGCTGGCCAAGGACCACCTGCTCATGTGGTTCGGCGCCAGCCCGGCCACCTTCCCCTACGCCAACACCTATATGACCATCTACACCGCGGGCACCTTCTTCGCCCTCATGGCCACCGGCATGAACAACTTCCTCATCTGCCAGGGCTTCTCCGGGCTGGGTATGGCCACGGTGATGCTGGGCGCGGTGCTGAACATCGTGCTGGACCCGGTGTTCATCTTCCTGCTGGACATGGGCGTGGCCGGCGCGGCGGTGGCCACGGTGCTGAGCCAGATGGCATCCTGTGTGTTCGTGCTGACCATGCTCCTCAGCCGCCGGGTGCCGGTGCGCCTGGGCTGGGGGTTCTTCTCCTGGCCGGTGATGCGCCGGGTGCTGGCCTTCGGCCTGTCCCCCTTCCTCATCATCGCCACCGACAGCGTGCTGCTCATCGTCCTCAACACTGTGCTCCAGCGCTACGGCGGGGCCGAGCTGGGCGACACCCTGGTGACCTGCGCCACCATCGTGCAGAGCTATCTGCTCCTCATCACCATGCCCATGGGCGGCATGACCCTGGGCACCCAGCCGGTCATCAGCTTCAACTTCGGCGCGGGCCAGCCGGAGCGCATCAAAGTGGCCCTCAAATCCATCGTGGGGCTGTGCCTCGCCTTCTGCGCGCTGATGATGGTGGTGACCTACACCATCTCCCCGCTGTTCGTGCGCCTGTTCAGCAGTGACGCCGAGATCATGGCCCGCTCGGTGAAGTACATCAAAATGTTCACCTGCATGATCATCCCACTGGCCATCCAGTACCCCCTGGTGGATGAGACCACCGCCCTGGGCCACGTGCGGCAGGCGCTGTTCTGCTCCCTGTTCCGCAAGACGGTGTTCCTGGCCGCCCTGCTGCTCCTCCCCTACTTCTTCGGGGCGGAGGCCACCTTCTACTCCGAGCCCATCGCCGACCTGGTGGCCGCCACCATGACCACTATCCTCTTCCTGCGGGCCCTCCCCCGCATCCTGGCCCAGTGTACCCACGGCGCCCGGCACCGCCGCAACCTGACCCAGACCGTGGAGAACAGCCAATAAGCAAAAGGCCCGGCGTACCGCAAGCGGTACGCCGGGCCTTTTTTGTGTTTACCACACCACGGTGGCGAAATAATCGTCGGGGGTCTCGGCCCGGCGGATGAGCTCCACGGAGCCGTCCTCCTTCAGCAGCAGCTCCGCCGAACGCAGGCGGCCGTTGTACTGATAGCCCATGGCGTGGCCGTGGGCGCCGGTGTCGTGGATGACCAGCAGGTCTCCGATATCGATCTTGGGAAGCATGCGGTCGATGGCGAACTTGTCGCTGTTCTCGCACAGGGCGCCCACCACGTCGTACTTGTGGTCGCAGGGGGCGTTCTCCTTGCCCAGGACGGTGATGTGGTGGTAGGCCCCATAAATGGCCGGGCGCATCAGGTTGGAGGCGCAGGCGTCCACGCCGATATACTCCTTATAGGTGTGCTTCTCGTGGACGGCCCGGGTGACCAAGTGTCCGTAGGGGGCCAGCATGAAGCGGCCCAGCTCGGTGCAGAGGGACACATCCCCCATGCCCGCGGGCACCAGGATCTCCTCATAAGCCTTGCGCACTCCCTCGCCGATGACGGCGATGTCGTTTTCCGGCTGCTCGGGGCGGTAGGGCACGCCCACGCCGCCGGAGAGGTTGATGAAGGTGATGTGGCAGCCAGTCTCCTGCTGGAGCTCCACGGCGGTCTGGAAGAGGATGCGGGCCAGGGCGGGGTAGTAGTCGTTGGAGATGGTGTTGGAGGCCAGGAAGGCGTGGATGCCGAACTCCTCCGCCCCCAGCTCCTTCAGGCGGCGGAAGGCCTCGGTCATCTGGGGCCGGGTGAGGCCGTACTTGGCCTCGCCAGGGTTGTCCATGACCTGGAAGCCCTCTTTGCTCTCGCCCAGGGTAAAGGTGCCGCCCGGATTATACCGGCAGGAGATTTTTTTCGGAATATAACCCAGTGTATCCTTCAAAAAGTTCACATGGGTGAGGTCGTCCAGGTTGATGGTGGCCCCCAGCTTGGCGGCCAGCTCAAACTCCTCCGCCGGGGTCTCGTTAGAGGAGAACATGATCTCCCCTCCTGAGAAGCCGCAGCGGTCGGACATCATCAGCTCCACCAGGGAGGAGCAGTCCACACCGCAGCCCTCCTCCTTCAGCAGCTTCAGGATAGCAGGCGTGGGAGTGGCCTTCACGGCAAAGTATTCCTTGAAACCGGGGTTCCAGGCAAAGGCGGCCTTCAGCCGCCGGGCGTTGGCCCGGATGCCCGCCTCGTCGTAGATGTAGAAGGGCGTGGGGTAGCGCCGGGCGATGTCCTCGGCCTGCTCCCGGGTGAGGAAGGGAGTTTTCATTCGGTTCACCTGACTTTTCTCAATGTAGTGCGGCAAAGAATCCATTCTTTACTATAAAGAATTCCGGGGGAATTTGTCAAGTGCCCGCCCGGAACTCTTGACAAAGAAAAAAAAGTGCGGTACCATACTGTTCGCTTCCTAACAATAAAAAAGAGAGAGGTGGTCAACATCCAGCTGCAAAACGACTGCGGCGCATGGATCAACCGGCTGTCCCACAAGGTAAAGAAGCGGCTCAACGCCACTCTGGCGGATCTGGGCATCACCGGCGTACAGAGCCGGGTGCTCCACTACATCCTGATCCACGCCCAGGAGGGCCCGGTCTATCAGCGGGATGTGGAGAGCGCCTTTGAGCTCAGCCGTTCCACCACCACCGGCATCCTGCAGCTGCTGGAGCGGGACGGGCTGCTCACCCGGGAGAGCGTGGAGTGCGACGCCCGGCTCAAAAGCCTCATCCCCACCCCCCGGGCCGCCGAGATCGACGCCCAGGTGCGGGACTGCATCCGGGAGATCGAGGGCCAGCTTCTGCGGGACATCCCGCCGGAGGACATCCAACGCTTTTTGAAGATCGCCGCAAAAATGTCGGAAAATCTGGACCATTGACGGTCCGCAATGTCCCCTATTCCCGTCCGCGCCGCCTGCGCGGACATGGCACATCGGCCGCCGCGCGCCGTCAAGCGCGGCACCCGGGCGGAAAACGCCCGGTCCAGCAAGGGAGGTATTATGTTAAAAGTACTGGCCAAAAGCATCCGCGAGTATAAAAAACCTTCGCTGCTCGCGCCTGTGCTGGTCTCCGGTGAGGTGGTGATGGAGTGTATCATCCCCTTCCTGATCGCCAATCTGGTCAATCAGATCAAGGCCGGCTGCTCCATGGACGTCATCCTGAAGTATGGACTGATCCTGGTGGTGATGGCCGCCCTGTCGCTGACCTTCGGCGCTCTGGCGGGCTCCGCCTGCGCCACCGCCAGCTGCGGCTTTGCCCGCAATCTGCGCAAGGATATGTTCTACAAGATCCAGGACTACTCCTTCGAAAACATCGACAAATTCTCGGTCTCCAGTCTGGTCACCCGTCTGACCACCGACGTGACCAACGTGCAGAACGCCTACATGATGCTGGTGCGCACCGCCATCCGCTGCCCCCTCATGCTCATTTTTGCCTTCTGCATGGCCTTCTATATGGGCGGCCGGCTGGCCTTTATTTTCCTGCTGGTCATCCCCATCCTGGTCTTTGGCCTGGTCATGGTCATCAGCCGGGCCATGCCCCTGTTCCGCAAGGTCTTTAAGAAGTACGACGCCCTCAACAACTCCGTCCAGGAGAACATCAAGGGCATGCGGGTGGTGAAGTCCTACGTCCGGGAGGACTATGAGAAGAAGAAGTTCAGCGTGGCCGCCGAGGACGTGCAGGCCGACTTCACCAAGGCCGAGCGCATCCTGGCCTTCAACGCCCCGCTGATGCTGTTCTGCATCTACACCGTCATGGTGTTCGTCATGTCCTACGGCTCCTATACGGTCATCACCTCCCGGGGCCTGGATCTGGACGTGGGCCAGATGTCCGCGATGATCACCTACAGCTTCCAGATCCTCATGAGCCTGATGATGCTCTCCATGGTGTTCGTCATGATCACCATGGCCACCGAGTCGGCTCAGCGTATCGTGGAGGTCCTCAGCGAGGAGAGCTCCCTCCACAACCCCGAGCACCCCATTATGGAGGTCCGCGACGGCTCCATCGACTTTGACAACGTGAGCTTCAAGTACTCCAAGACCGCCAGCCGGATGTCCCTCTCCAACGTGAACCTGCACATCCGCTCGGGCGAGGTCATCGGCGTCATCGGCGGCACCGGCTCCTCCAAGTCCACCCTTATCCAGCTCATCTCCCGCCTGTACGACGCCACCGAGGGCACCGTGAAGGTGGGCGGTGTGGACGTGCGGGCCTACGACCTGGAGGTGCTGCGCAACCAGGTGGCCGTGGTCCTCCAGAAAAACGTCCTCTTCTCCGGCACCATCAAGGAGAACCTGCGCTGGGGCAACCCCGACGCCACCGACGCGGAGATGGAGGAGGCCTGCCGTCTGGCTCAGGCCGACGAGTTCATCCGCCAGTTCCCCGCCGGGTATGACACCTACATCGAGCAGGGCGGCTCCAACGTCTCCGGCGGCCAGAAGCAGCGCCTGTGTATCGCCCGGGCCCTGCTGAAAAAGCCCAAGATCCTCATTCTGGACGACTCCACCTCCGCCGTGGATACCCGCACCGACGCCCTCATCCGGCAGGCCTTCCGGCAGTTCATTCCGGAGACCACCAAGCTCATCATCGCCCAGCGCATCGCCTCGGTGCAGGACGCCGACCGGATCATCGTCATGGACGGCGGCGCGGTGAGCGCCATTGGCACCCACGAGGAGCTCCTGCACAGCAGCGAGATCTACCGCGAGGTCTATACTTCTCAGAACAAGGCAGGTGACGACGATGTCCAGGAATAAGAAACCCAACCAGCCTGGCACCGCCGGCGTGCTGGGCCGCCTGATCCGGATGCTCTTCCAGTTCTATCCCGTGATGATGCCGGTAGTTGTGGTGTGCATCATCTTCAATGCCGTGGTCAGCTCCCTCCCCTCCATCTTTATGCAGAACGTCATCGCCGCCGTGGAAGTGAGCTGGCAGAGCGGCGACTGGGCCGCGGTGTCCGGTCAGATCACCGAGCTGGTGCTGCTGCTGGCCGTCTTTTACATCCTGAGCCTCATCGCCTGCTTCACCTTCAACCAGATGATGGCCATCATCACCCAGGGCTCCCTGGCCAAGCTCCGTGAAAAGATGTTCAACGGCATGCAGGACCTGCCCATCCGCTACTTTGACACCCACAATCACGGCGACGTGATGAGCTACTACACCAACGACATCGACACCCTCCGCCAGATGGTGTCCCAGAGCTTTCCCCAGCTGCTCCTGTCCACTGTGATGGTGCTGACCGTGTTCGGCATCATGGTCTATTACAGCCTCTGGCTCACCCTGGTGGTGATGCTGGGCGTGGTGCTCATGACCCTGGTGGTGCGCAAGGTGGGCGGCGGCTCCGCCAAGTACTTCATCCGCCAGCAGCAGGCCCTGGCCCGCACCGAGGGCTACATCGAAGAGATGATGAACGGCCAGAAGGTCATCAAGGTCTTCTGCCACGAGGAGGCCTCCAAGGAGGGCTTTGACGCCATCAATGACGCCCTCTTCTCCGACGCTGAGAAGGCCAACCGCTACGCCAACATGCTCATGCCCATCCTCATGAACATCGGCAACGTCCTCTATGTAGTGGTGGCCCTGGTGAGCGGCGTGCTCCTCATCAGCGGCGCCCCCAATGTCAGCATCTCCGGCATGGCCTTCAGCATCAGCATCGCCGTGCCCTTCCTCAACATGACCAAGCAGTTCGCCAGCAACATCGGCCAGGTGTCCAACCAGCTCAACGCGGTCATCATGGGTCTGGCCGGTACCCGGCGCATCTTCGCCCTCATCGACGAGCAGGCCGAGGAGGACGAGGGCTATGTCACTCTGGTCAACGTGAAGGAGACGGCCGACGGCTCCCTGGAGGAGTGCGAGCAGGTCACCAACATGTGGGCCTGGAAGCAGCCCGGTGAAAACGGCGGCTTCACCTACACCCGCCTCACCGGCGATGTGCGGCTGAAGGACGTGGACTTCGGCTATGTGCCCGAAAAGACCGTCCTCCACGACGTGTCCCTCTACGCCAAGCCCGGCCAGAAGGTGGCCTTCGTGGGCTCCACCGGCGCGGGCAAGACCACCATCACCAACCTCATCAACCGCTTCTATGACATCCAGAGCGGCACCATCCTCTACGACGGCATCGACATCCGCAACATCCGCAAGGCCGACCTCCGCCGCAGTCTGGGCGTGGTGCTCCAGGACACCAACCTCTTCACCGGCACCGTCATGGACAACATCCGCTACGGCCGTCTGGACGCCTGCGATGAGGAGTGCATCGCCGCAGCCCAGTTGGCCGGCGCCCACGACTTCATCACCCGCCTGCCCCAGGGCTATGACACCCCCCTCTCGGGCAACGGCGCCAGCCTCTCCCAGGGCCAGCGGCAGCTGCTGGCCATTGCCCGTGCGGCGGTGGCCGATCCCCCGGTGATGATCCTGGACGAGGCCACCTCCTCCATCGACACCCGCACCGAGGCCATCGTGCAGCGGGGCATGGACGCGCTGATGACCGGACGCACCGTGTTCGTCATCGCCCACCGCCTCTCCACGGTCAAGAACTCCGACGCCATCATGGTGCTGGACCACGGCCGCATCATCGAGCGGGGCAGCCACGACGAGCTGCTGGCCCTCAAGGGCACCTACTACCAGCTCTACACCGGCGCTCTGGAACTGGACTAAGTTCCTCCTCCCTCCGGCCTTCGGGCCGGGGGGAGATTTTTTTGCCCAGGCTCTTGACTTTATCAGCAAAAAGTGCTAAAGTGCAGATAACGATTTCCCCAGGAGGTACGGCTATGATCCGTCGGTTCGGCTATGCGTATGAGAGCTACCGCTACTATTATGGCAGCGGTCTGTTTTCATGCCCATAACCGGCCTGTCACATCGGACGGAGCACACCTTCCAAGGGTGGAAGCACACCGCCGCGGCAGCCCAGATGGGCCGCCGCGGCTTTTGTTTTTCTTGAGAAAGGATGAGAACGCTATGGTCGTCATTATGAAACCCCACTTCACCCCCGAACAGCTCCAGGAGGCCATCCAGGCCATGAAGGCCGGGGGCGTTCAGGTCAACATCTCCCGCGGCACCGAGACCACCGTCCTGGGCGCCGAGGGCAACGCCGCCCAGATCGACCAGGAGCTGCTGGAGCAGCTGCCCGGCGTGGAGAAGGTCATGCGGGTCACCGAGCCCTACAAGAAGGCCAACCGCAAGTACCACCCCGATGACACGGTGCTCCCCCTGTGCAACGGCCGCACCATCGGCGGCAAGCGCCTGGCGGTCATCGCCGGGCCCTGCTCGGTGGAGAGTGAAAGTCAGATCACTCAGGTGGCCCAGGCGGTCCAGGAGAGCGGCGCCGCCGCCCTGCGGGGCGGGGCCTTCAAGCCCCGCACCTCCCCCTACGCCTTCCAGGGCCTGGAGTGCGAGGGCCTCAACCTCCTCCAGAAGGCCAAGGAGGCCACGGGCCTGCCCATCGTCACCGAGATCATGGGCACCGAGTACATTGAGCTCTTCGAAGAGTGCGTGGACGTGATCCAGGTGGGGGCCCGGAACATGCAGAACTTCGACCTCCTCAAAAAGCTGGGCAAGCGCACCACCAAGCCCATCCTCCTCAAGCGGGGGCTCTCCTCCACCATCGAGGAGTGGCTCATGTCCGCCGAGTACATCATGGCCGGCGGCAACCCCAACGTCATCCTCTGCGAGCGGGGCATCCGCACCTTCGAGACCTACACCCGCAACACCCTGGACCTGTCGGCAGTGCTGGCGGTGAAGCAGCTCTCCCACCTGCCGGTGGTGGTGGACCCCTCCCACGCCTGCGGCAAGGCCTGGATGGTGGAGCGCATGTCCATGGCGGCGGTGGCCGCCGGGGCCGACGGCCTCATCATCGAGGTCCACAACGACCCGAAAAACGCCCTGTGCGACGGCGCCCAGTCCCTGACGCCGGAGCAGTTCCAGTCCCTCATGTCCGCTCTGGACCCGGTGGCCCGCTGTGTGGGCCGGGAGGTGTGAGCGGGTCCAACTGCGTATGGAGCACACAAACTGACAAACAATGCATCGGAGGGGTGACATATGAAACCGAAGCAAATCAAAGGGAATGCCCGAATCGGCGTATTTTCCGCCTCGTCTCCTGTTTCCGCAACCGTTCCGATCCGCTATGAACGGGGCGTTCAATATCTGGAATCCAAGGGGTTTCAGGTCATAAACGGGTCGCTCTACGGAAAACAAGAGGCGTATCGTTCCGGAACGATACGGGAACGGGCAGACGAATTCAATCAGCTTTTGTATCGTGAGGATGTTCCAATCTTAATGGCGGCCATCGGCGGCAATAATACAAACTCGATCCTGCCATATATCGACTATGACTATTTGAAACAGCACCCGAAAATCATCATCGGGTACTCGGATACAACGGCACTCCTGCTTGCTGTTTATGCAAAAACAGGACTGGTCACATTTTATGGACCGGCCGTCGCATCTTCGTTTGGGGAACTGCCTCCCTTTGTGGACTGGACGTTTGAGTCCTTCCATCGGATGATGAGAGGCACTCTTTCGCTGCCATATTCTTATGAAATGCCAGCAGTTTGGACCGACGAGTTTCTCAATTGGAGCGAACAGGATCGATCAAAAAAGCCAAATGAAAACGACTGGATCTGCGTCTCACCCGGTCTTTGCCGTGGACGGCTCATCGGCGGCAACCTGAACACAATGGAAGGTTTTTTTGGAACGGAGTATATGCCGCAAATCCAGTCCGGGGATATTCTGCTGCTTGAAGATTCCCTGAAAGATGCCTGTACGGTGGAGCGCTCCTTTTCCCTGTTAAAACTTGCCGGTGTTTTTGAGCGGGCCGGCGGCATTATCTTGGGAAAACACGAGAAGTTTGATGACAACGGAACTGGAAAAGCGCCTTATGAAATTCTCCTGGAAGTGTTAGGAGATACCAAGCTTCCTATTTTGGCCGATTTTGATTGCTGCCACACCCATCCTATGCTGACCGTTCCCATCGGCGTAAATGTGACGCTTGATGCCGGAAACAAAAAAGTCGTGTTGATGGAATCACCATTTGCAAATGACTAATACCTTTCCGCTTCTCAGGAGGTTATTGCTATGAAAAAACATCTGGTTATCGTGGGTCTGGGCCTCATTGGCGGCTCCATGGCCCTGGCCTTGAAGGGCTTTGAGGACTTTGAAATCGTGGGCGTGGACGTGTCCCAGCCCACCCTGCGCTTCGCCTCCGAGCACGGCGTGGCCGACTTCGTCACCGAGGACGCCGCCTCCGTCCTCCCCGGGGCCGATGTGGTGATGCTGGCCCTCCACCCCCGGGGCATCGTGGACTTTCTGGCCCGGTACCGGGGCCAGTTCCAGCCCGGGTGTCTGGTCACCGACGTGTGCGGCGTCAAGACTTCCATCCTGGAGGCGGCGGAGGTACTCCCCGACACGGTGGACTTCATCGGCTGCCACCCCATGGCGGGCACCGAGTTCTCCGGCATCGAGCACGCCTTTGCCGAGATGTTTCAGGGGAGCCACCTGATCCTGGTCCCCCAGGAGACCAGCACGGCGGAGCACATCGCCCTGATGGAGCGCCTGGCCGCCCACATCGGCTGCCGGGACGTGTACCGCACCACGGCGGAGGAGCACGACGCCATGATCGCCTACACCAGCCAGCTCATGCATGTGATCGCCGTCAGCGTCTGCGACGACCCCATGCTCTTCACCTGCCGGGGATTCGAGGGCTCCTCCTTCCGGGGCTGCACCCGGGTGGCCGCTCTGGACGTGGGGCTGTGGACCGAGCTCTTCTCCATGAACCGTCCCGCCCTGGTGGAGTCGGTGGACCGGCTTTTGGAGTCCCTCACCGCCTACCGGGAGGTGCTGGCCGGCGGCGACGCCGCCCAGCTCAGCCAGAAGCTCTCCCGCTCGGCCGCCCGGAAGCGGCAGATGGACCTGCCCGGCCCCGATCTGCTGGCATAAGAAAACGCCGCCGGAGTTTTCATCACTCCGGCGGCGTATCGCTTACTTCTGGACAATGTTCATGTGATCCAGGGTCATCTCGGTGGTATAGGGGTTGAGCATGGTGTTGACAATGTCCAGCACCTCTTCCGGATAGAGCTCATAGCAGTAGGTCCAGCCCTTGTAGGTCACGTTTCCGTCTCCGGGGAGGGTGGCAGTGGACAGGTCGTTGGTCAGGTCAAACTTCAGCGCCGCCTCGGCAAACCACAGCATCTCGCCCAGCTGGAGATCGGTCTCCACGCTCTCGGCGATCAGGTTGATATAGCCCGGGATGTTGTCGGGCTGAGAGAGGGCCTTCTGGGCAATGAGGGTGAGGATCTTCTGCTGGGTCTGGGTGCGCTCCACGTCGGAGTAGGCCACCTGGGTCTTGCCCGCGTTGTTGTGGCGGAAGCGGCAGACCTCCATGGCCTCCTGGCCGTCCAGGTGGGTCATACCCTGCTGGAAGTGGATGTGCAGGTCCTGGGTAGGGTCGTCGTAGTCCATATAGACCGGGATCTCAAAGTCCACGCCCCCCACCATGTCCACCAGCTTGGGGAAGGTCTCCACCTCGATGGCCACATAGTAGTCGATGGGGATGCCCAGCAGGTCGGAGACCTGGCTCTTGAGCCCGTCGATGCCGTTGTGGTAGGCGGAATTGATCTTATAGAAGTGGCCGCCATTCTCATACTCGCCCGCCACCAGGGTGTCGCGGGGGATGGAGACCAGGCCGGCCTCCTGATTCACCGTGTCGTACATGGCCACCATGATGGAGTCGGCGTTGCCGCTGGTGGCGTCGGGACAGACCAGGAGGATGGTGTAGGTCTTATCCTTCCGGGTCAGGCCGTTCACCGTCACCGGCTCGCCGCTGCTCTCCGGAGAGGCGCTGCCCATCGCCGGGGCTGTGGGCGCCGGGGCCATGGTGGGTTCTTTCTTCAACACAATAAAAAAGACGTACAGGACCACGATGATGGCCGAGAGCACCACCAGCAGACCATACAGCACTTTTCCCACCCGGCGCAGCGGAGAGCTCCGCCGCCGTTGGACTCGTTTCCCCATGGAGCCTGTGCCCCTTTCTGTCTGTCATTTTTTGCGGTTATGTCAACAAATAGCAGAGAATAGTATAACGGAAAACCGGCCATGGGGCAAGCCAAAAAGAAAATTTTATCTGTCTGTAAGATTTTCCGGCCGGCACTGGAGGGCCAGCACCGCCGCCGTCAGGGAGTTCACCGCCCCCAGCAGGTCGGACAGGAGCTGATTCTGCTCCAGCAGCAGCTCCAGCGTGCGGGTCTGTCCCCCGCTCACCGGCTCCTGGACGCGGACGGGCCGGGGCGGCGCGATGGGATATGTATAGCGGTGCATGGGCTCCCGCACAGCGTCCGACCCGGCGCGGCTTTTTCCACCGCAGGGAAGGTAACTGTTCATGGGACACCTCCTTTCTCAAACGCTGCCCCATCCTATGCAGCGCCCCGCGGCCTTGACTTTTTCCACCGCGCTGTGTAAAGTAAGGTCAAGCCCGGCGGTCCCCGGGATCGGGGCCGTCTCAAATGATCGCATTTCGTATAATTCGAGGAAAGAGATACGATTCTCAATCAGAAAAGAAAGGACTGTTTGATGATGAAACGTCAGAAATGGCTCGCCCTGCTCCTGGCCGCCGCCCTGAGCGCCGGTCTCGCCCCCAGCAGGTCGGACAGGAGCTGATTCTGCTCCAGCAGCAGCTCCAGCGTGCGGGTCTGTCCCCCGCTCACCGGCTCCTGGACGCGGACGGGCCGGGGCGGCGCG
>NZ_NFGZ01000017.1 GCF_002159175.1 Flavonifractor sp. An92
GGCCGGAGCAGGCATGTTCCCCCCGCACCGCCCGCTTCGCCGCCGTGGAGACCCTCCCGGTGGGCCGGGCCGAGGGCCGCGTGGCCGCCGCCCAGGTGGCCCCCTATCCCCCCGGCGTGCCCGTCATCGCCCCGGGAGAGCGCGTGACGAAAAAAACTATCGCATATTTGAAACAAATAGGTTATAATATGGAGAAAGGCATGGAAGTTGTCTGCCTTTCAACGTGTGTTGTGTCATTCTCACATCGTGTATCACTCTGAGGAGGGATTTTACAATGAAACTGATTCTTGCGATCATCAACCACGACGACGCCAACGCGGTGACCCAATCCCTCACCAAGAACGGCTTCTCTTCCACCAAGCTGGCCACCACCGGCGGCTTCCTGATGGCCGGTAACGTGACCATCCTGGTGGGCGTGGACGAGGAGAAGGTCCAGACCGTCATCGACATCATCAAAGAGCAGTCCCACTCCCGCAAGCAGATGATCCCCACCACCACTGAGATGAGCTACGGCTACTATCCCTCCATGCCCGTGGAGGTCATCGTGGGCGGCGCCACCATCTTCGTGGTGGACATCGAGCGCTTCGAGCGCGTGTGATGGACCTGCGTGCCCTGGCGGGGAACGCCCCGCTGAAGCGGCAGCTGGACCAGGAGGTCCAGCGCCGCGGCCTGGGCCATGCCTACATCCTGGCCGGGCCTCCCGGCGTGGGCAAGCACACCCTAGCCCGGGTGCTGTCCGCCGCCCTGGTCTGCTCCGCCCGGGCGGGCGACCTGCCCTGCGGCCGCTGCTCCGGCTGCCGGAAGGTCTTTGGCGGCATCCACCCCGACGTGGTGCGGGTGTGGGACGGAGAGCGGGACATCAACGTGGCCCAGATCCGCGCCCTCCGCGCCGACGCGTACATCCGGCCCAACGAGGCCGGGCGCAAGGTCTACCTCCTGGAGGAGGCCCAGAACCTGAACGACAGCGCCCAGAACGCGCTGCTCAAGCTGCTGGAGGAGGGGCCGCCCTACGCCGCCTTCCTCTTCCTGACCGATAACGCCGCGGCGCTCCTGCCCACGGTGCGCTCCCGCTGCGAGGTGCTCACCCTCTCCCCCGTCACACCGGCGGAGGCGGAGGCGTACCTGCTGGAGCGCTACCCCGACCAGGACGGCGCCCGGGTGCGCCAGGCCGCTCGCCGCTGCGAGGGGCTGCTGGGCCGCGCCGTGGCCGAGCTGGAGGGCACCTCCGGTGGGGAGGACCCCCGCCGCAACACCGCCCTCTCCCTGCTGGACGCGGTGGCCCGGCGGGACGAGCTGGCCCTCTTTGAGGCCTGCGTGGCCCTGGAAAACGATAAAAAAACCTGGGATCGGGACGCGCTGGCCGCCCTGATGGACGAGTGCGCCCTGCTGTGCCGGGACGCGCTGGTGTGCGCCTCCGGCGTGGACGACGACTCCGACCCCCAGCGCCGGGAGGAGGCCCACCGTCTGGCCGCCGCCCTCTCCCCCGCCGCCCTTTTGCAGGCCATGGACCTCTTCCGCCGCCTGCGGGAGGCCTGCGGCTTCTATATCGGCGGCGGGCATCTGGCCGGTTGGCTCTGCGCCGCGCTGGCCGACCTCTCCGCCCCCGGGCCGGGAGGGAACCCCAAAACCCACAAGACAAGATGAGGTAATCCCCTATGACCGAGATCATCGGCGTTCGCTTCAAGAGCGGAGGCAAAGAATACTACTTCGACCCCCAGGGTACCGCCGTCCAGGTGGGCCAGGGGGTCATCATTGAGACCTCCCGGGGCGTGGAGTACGGCGAATGTGTCCAGGCCAATACCATGGTGGAGGACGACGCGGTGGTGCAGCCCCTGCGCCCCCTGGTGCGCATCGCCACCGAGAAGGACCTGGAGACTGTCCGCCGCAACCACGAGAAGGAGGCCCGGGCTTTCCGCATCTGCCAGGAGAAGATCCTGGAGCACGGCCTGGACATGAAGCTGGTGGAGGTGGAGTACAACTTCGACGGCAACAAGATCCTCTTCTTCTTCACCTCCGACGGCCGGGTGGACTTCCGCGCCCTGGTGAAGGATCTGGCCGGCGTGTTCCACACCCGTATCGAGCTGCGGCAGATCGGCGTCCGGGACGAGGCCAAGATGCTGGGCGGCCTGGGCATCTGCGGTATGCCCTTCTGCTGCTCCCGCTTCATGGACGAGTTCCAGCCCGTGTCCATCAAGATGGCCAAGACCCAGAACCTGTCCCTTAACCCCACCAAGATCTCCGGCACCTGCGGGCGGCTGATGTGCTGCCTCAAGTACGAGCAGGAGGCCTATGAGGACGCGGTGAAGCGCATGCCCAAGAACGACTCCTTCGTGGAGACCCCCGACGGCGTGGGCAACATCTCCCAGGTGAACCTCCTGCGGGAGATGGTCACCGTGCGCCTGGACGACCAGCCGGAGACCCCCAAGTGCTACCAGAACTGCGAGATCCGCGTGGTGCGCAACGGCAAGGGCAAGCGCCCCGAGGACTATACGCCCCCTCCCCCGGAGGAGCTGGCCAAGCTGCGCCGGGAGGTGGCCCCTGTGGAGACCGAGGAGGACCGGCTCTCCGCCGCCCTGGCCAACCTGACCCTGGCCGAGGAGGGCCACTCCGCCCCGAGCGAGGGTGAGGGGGAGCGCCGCTCCCGCCGCCGCCGCTCCCGGAGCCGGAAGAGCTCCGGTGAGGGAGGCGCACCTGCGGCCCCCGCCGGCGGCGACAATGCCGCCGAGGCCCAGCCCAAGGCTCCCGCCCCCCGCAAGAGCGAGAGGGCCAAGGACCGGCCGCCCCGGCCGCCCAAGCCCCGCCCGGAGAAGGCCCCCCAGGCCGCTCCGGCCAAGGAGGGCGCCCCCGCGCCTCAGCCCCAGGGCCAGCAAGCCCAGAGCGGCGAGGGGGAGGGCGAGAAGCGGCCCCGCCGCCGCTATCGCCGCTACCGCGGCAAGCCCAAGGGGGAGGGCGGAGCCCCCGCCGCCCCCAAATCGGAGTAAACGAAACGTCCCGCCGGAATTCCGGCGGGACGTTTTTTGAACAAGGAGGTATTTACATGTCTGAATGGGATAAGATGGTGTCCGGCCAGCTCTACAACGCCGAGCTGGAGGACCTGCCGGAGCGGCGGGCGCACTGTAAGCGGCTGTGCCACGCCCTCAACCAGCTCCCCCCCGACCAGAAAGAGGCACGCACCGCCCTCCTGCGCCAGATTTTAGGCAAGACCGGAGAGCGCTTCCATATCGAGCCCACCTTCTGGTGCGACTACGGGACCAACATCACCGTGGGCGAGGATTTCTATGCCAATCACAACCTGGTCATCCTGGACTGCGCCCCGGTGACCTTTGGCGACCACGTGTTCATCGCCCCCAACTGCGGCTTCTACGCCGCCGGACACCCTTTGGACGCCCCCACCCGCAATGCCGCCCTGGAGTACGCCAAGCCCATCACCGTGGGTAATGATGTGTGGTTCGGCGGCAACGTGGTGGTGCTGCCCGGCGTGACCATCGGCAATAATGTGGTCATCGGCGCGGGCAGCGTGGTGGTCCACGACATCCCCGACGGTGTGGTGGCGGTGGGCAACCCCTGCCGCCCCATCAAGAAGGTGGACGGCTGACCGCTACTCCCGCTCCCACTTCATCCGCTGGAGGTAGCGGCGCTTCTTCCGGGTGTACCACACGCAGTTAAAGACATTGCCCAGGATGATGATGTTGCCGCACAGGTAGAGCCACACCAGCAGAATGATGACCGAGGCCAGGGACCCGTACACTAGGGAGTACCGGGAGGACATGCCGATGAACCAGGAGAAGAGGGCCGAGGCCCCCACCAGAGCCGCCGAGGCCAGCAGGGCCCCGCTGAACACCGGCGGGCGGGGCTTGCCCCGGGGGGCGGCCATGCGGTAGACCAGCAGGATGAAGAGGAGCACCAGGCTGAACAGGGTAAAAAAGCGCATCCACTGCCAGTTCAGCAAAAGCTCCAGCACCGCCATCCAGCGGAACCGGGACGCCACGGTCATCAGCCACTCGCCGGTGAGGACCACCACCATGGAGAGGTAGATGGTCAGCAGCAGCAAAACGGAGAAAATGACGCTGGCCAGGATCTGCCGCACGCCCCGGTAGCTCTTCCGGTCATAGATGTCCTCCATGATGTTCATCAGCGCCCGGAAGGCCGCCGACGCGGAGTACACCGTCATGCCCAGGCCGCCGATGAGCAGGGCTCTGGACTGATTGTGGCCGATGTAGTTCAGGTAGTCGGTGAGGATGCCCAGGCTCTCCCGGGGGAACACCGGAGACACCGCGTCCACCAGGGTGTTGGGGTCCAGGTCCAGCTGACCGATGAAGTAGTTGACGCAGATGAGGAGGGGGAAGAAGCTGAGGATGAGGAAATAGGCCAGCTCGGCGGCGGAGCGGGACACCCGCTTTTCGAAGTAGATCTCCACCAGGTCGGCCACGAACCGCACCGGCGGCCAGAGTAGGAACCGCTTCATCTTCTCTCTCCCTTCTCCCTTTGATTGTTCTATTATCCCCCATTTTGGGGACGAAGGCAATCAAAAAAGAGGGACAGCTCCCGCTGTCTCTCCCGAATCATCCCGGCAAAGTTCCGCCGATACGTAAAAAACCGCCTGCAATGCAGGCGGTTCTTCTCTTTGACCATATCCTAAAAATCAGGCCAGCTTGTTCAGCTTCACGGTCATAGCGCTCTTCTTGCGAGCAGCATTGTTGCGATGCAGCAGACCATGACCCACAGCCTTATCGACAGCCTTGACGGCCACCTTGTAAGCGCGATCGGCCTCGCTGCGGTTGCCTTCGACCACCGCGGCCTCAAACTTCTTGATGTCGGTCTTCAGCGCGGACTTCGCAATCTTGTTCTGCATGGCCTTGTTCTTGTTGACCAGGACACGCTTCTTAGCAGACTTAATATTCGGCAAACCAAACACCTCCTCCGATGACGATTTGCACGGTCACCCATGCATTTTTATATTTTAGCAGTGAAGTGGGAAAAATGCAACTGTTATTTTTGATTTTGTGGAATTTTTTCTCCGCCCCTCCCTGCTGCGGCAGGTTTTCGGGCGCGGAGAGGATGGGAGGCCGTCTATGAAACTGATGCGCAGGACCGATCTGGCCGACGAGGCCCACGCCCTCTGGAAGGAATCCGCCGGTGCGGAGACCGCTCTGCCGGGGGTAAAAGCCCGGGAGGAGGAGAAAAACGGCTGTCCGGTGACCCGGGTGGACATTCTGGACGAGGCGGGGGCCCGTGCCCTCGGCAAGCCGGTGGGGCACTATGTCACGTTAGACCTCACCGACCTCAAAAACCGGGCGGATGGTGCCTTTTCCCGCTCGGTAGAGGCGGTGGCCGGGGAGCTCTCCGCCCTCTTGAAGGACCTCCCTCCTGACGCGCCGGTGCTGGTGGTGGGGCTGGGCAATCGGGCCATCACCCCCGACGCGGTGGGCCCAACAACCACCGACCACACCCTGGTCACCCGCCATCTGGTGGAGCAGGTGCCGGAGCACTTCGGGCACCTCCGCCCGGTGGCGGCGCTGGCGGCGGGGGTGCTGGGCACCACCGGCATGGAGAGCGGGGAGCTGGCCCAGGCGGTGGCCGGGCGGCTGAATCCCGCCGCCATCATCGCCGTGGATGCCCTGGCCTCCCGCAGTCTGAGCCGGGTGTGTACCACCGTCCAGCTCTCCGACACCGGCATCGTCCCCGGCTCCGGCGTGGGCAATCACCGAAAAGCCCTGGACCGGCATACTCTGGGGGTGCCGGTCATCGCCGTGGGGGTGCCCACCGTGGTGGACGGGGCCACCCTGGCCCTGGACCTGCTGGGCGGGGACGGCGAGACCCCCGACCCCGCCGTCCTCCGCGGCGCGGGAGCCGACGTGGTGGTCACCCCCCGGGACATCGACCAGCGAGTGGCGGACCTCTCCAAGGTGGTGGGCTACGCCATCGACCTGGCCCTCCAGCCCTCCCTCACCCTGGAGGACGCGGAGATGCTGTTAAGCTGAAACCCTTGTCGCATCCTGCCGCTTTTGGGAAAAATAGAAAGGGTTCGTCTTTTTGCCTTGACGGGCGGGGGAAAAGGTGATAGAATACGGTACAAATCAGCCAAAGGTATTGACCGGGAGGAGTACGCATGGTCCCGGCCTGAGAGAGAAGCCGTCTGGTGCGAGGCTTCCGAAGGGCCGTGCGGAAGGCGCCCGCGAGCCGTGGGGAGGCAATGCCCCACCGGTCCCCGCCGTTACCGGGTTTGAGAGCGGAGCGCCCCGGCGCTTCGAATTCAGGTGGAAACACGGACTTTGTTCGCCCTGAGCCATTGCGGCTCAGGGCGTTTTTTCATCTGTGGATTCCACCCCCCTGCCCCGTAAAAAATCAAGCGAAGGAGTTTGATCAGAATGAAAAACACCGACAAGACCATGGAACAGATCGTTGCCCTGTGCAAAGGCCGCGGCTTCATCTTCGCTGGCAGTGAGATCTACGGCGGCCTGGCCAACACCTGGGATTACGGCCCTCTGGGCGTGGAGCTGAAGAACAACGTCAAGAAGGCCTGGTGGAAGAAGTTCGTCCAGGAGAACAAGTACAATGTGGGCCTGGACGCCGCCATCCTGATGAATCCCCAGGTGTGGGTGGCCTCCGGCCACGTGGGCGGCTTCTCCGATCCTCTGATGGACTGTAAGGAGTGTAAGGAGCGCTTCCGCGCCGACAAGGTCATCGAGGACTGGTGCAAGGAGAACAACTTCGACCTGGGCCACAGCGTGGACGCCATGAGCCAGGCCGAGATGAAGGCCTTCGTGGAAGAGCACCAGATCGCCTGCCCCTCCTGCGGCGCCCACAACTGGACCGACATCCGTCAGTTCAACCTGATGTTCAAGACCTTCCAGGGCGTCACCGAGGACGCCAAAAACACCGTGTATCTGCGTCCCGAGACTGCCCAGGGCATTTTCGTCAACTTCCAGAACGTGCAGCGGACCACCCGTCGGAAGCTGCCCTTCGGCGTGTGCCAGGTGGGTAAGTCCTTCCGCAACGAGATCACCCCGGGCAACTTCACCTTCCGTACCCGCGAGTTCGAGCAGATGGAGCTGGAGTTCTTCTGCCAGCCCGGCACCGAGCTGGATTGGTTCGCCTACTGGAAGGACTTCTGCAAGCAGTGGCTGCTGGGCCTGGGCATGAAGGAGGAGAACCTCCGCCTGCGCGACCACGACCCCGAGGAGCTCTCCCACTACTCCAACGCCACCACCGACTTCGAGTTTGTGTTCCCCTTCGGCTGGGGCGAGCTGTGGGGCGTGGCTTCCCGGACCAATTTCGACCTGAATGCCCACCAGACCACCTCCGGCAAGGACATGACCTACTTTGACCAGGAGAAGAACGAGCACTATATCCCCTTCGTCATCGAGCCCTCCCTGGGCGCCGACCGCGTGACCCTGGCCTTCCTGGTGGACGCCTACGACGAGGAGGTCGTGGACGCCGAGAAGAACGATGTCCGCACCGTGCTGCGCCTGCACCCCGCTCTGGCTCCCTTCAAGTGCGCCGTGCTGCCCCTGTCCAAGAAGCTCTCCGAGCCCGCCCAGAAGCTGGTGGAGGAGCTCTCCAAGGACTTCATGGTGGACTACGACGAGGCCGGCTCCATCGGCAAGCGCTACCGCCGCCAGGACGAGATCGGCACCCCCTACTGCATCACCGTGGACTTCCAGACCGTGGGCAGCGACACCGAGGAGGCCGACCACTGCGTCACCATCCGCGACCGCGACACCATGGAGCAGGTCCGCATCCCCATCGACCAGGTCAAGGCCTATATTGCCGAGCATATCGCTTACTAAGACTTTTTGTGCTCGCCGCACAGGCCGCCTGCTCGGCGGGAGCACCGCTTTCTTTGCAAAGAAAGCGGTAGGAAAGAAAGCCCAGAGGGGGGATACCCCCCTCTGGACTCCCCCAAAACGCTCCCCGGCTTTCATTCTTCTGCGGCGGTATTTCCAAAGTGCGGCGTGGCCAATTCCGGGCTTTCCGCCTATCCGGAAAGCGTTGTACCCTGGCATAAGACAGGTGGCCGAAGGCCGCCCACTTGGAGGGGAGTGGAGAGGGGAACGAGAAGTTCCCCTCTCCGCCTTTTCTTTCCCCCATTTCTTTTCGCGAAAAGAAATGGGGCGCTGTCCGCGCAGGACGCCCGCCCGGCGAGGGCATACCCCTTCGGCAGCCTTCAGGCTGCCTTTTTTACTTTGTCACCCTTTTGTGGTGACCTTTTTGCCCCTTTCATGGTATCATCTAAACAGAACCAGAGGAAAGGTGGGATCTCTGTGAAGCGAGGCTGGATTACCGTTCTGCTGTTCGTTGTGCTGGTGGCGCTCATGCTGATTTACCAAGTGGTGACCCACACCTTTGACCCCTTTCAGACCGTGGTAGCCATACTCTGCCTGCTCATTCTGGCGGAGGAACAATACCGCGCCAGTAAGAAAAAAAAGAACAAAGTGGCCGATATTGTCTCACTGGTCGCGGCCTGCCTGCTCGTCCTGCTCTGGGTGGTCTCCCGGTTTTCCTGATTGTCCCGGCCTGCTTCGTCCGAGATTCCTCAACAAACCACCCCCACCGGGAAAGGAGGTACCCATGAAACGCGCTGTCTCTTGCCTGCTCACCCTGTCCGCCCTGCTGCCGGCTCTGCTCCAGCCGGCCAGCGCCAACTCCGCCCCCACCCGCTGGGACGGCTCCCCCGGCTCGGAGGTACTGGCGGTGGAGGAAAACTGCCCCATCTCCGTCACCCACGAGGACCTGTCCTTCCGCATCACCGAGAATATCCACTACTCCCTGCACGCCCGTGTGGAGGCCATTTACCAGATGGAGAACCCCACAGCGGAGGCTCAGCCGGTCCAGATGGCCTTCTCCCTGGAGGAATCCATCCACGACTTCGACCCCGACGCCGTGTCTGTCACCGCGGACGGCAAACAGATCCCCTTCCAGCTGGTGTGGGACGGCGTCTCCCCCGACTATGTCCCCGAAACCTTTGACCCCAACCAGACCGGTACCCTCTACACCTTCACTCTGGCCGAGCCGCCGGAGGATGCCGACAACGACCTGACGCTGCTCTCTCCCACCGGGTTCCTGTGGGTGACCTATGACGGCATCCGTTCCTATTCCGGCGAGGTGGACGGCACCTCCACCCTGGGCACCAGCACCGGGGCCACCGTGTGGGTGTATGCCCTGGACGGAAACCTGGACTACACCGTCACCGGTGAGTACACCGTGGAGACGGAAGAACTGCCCTTTGCCCAGCACTTCCGCGCCTATCTGGATAAGCGCTATGAGGGCCGCTATACCGACCATCTGGACGCTCTCACGGCCTACAAATACCACCAGCTGGAGAAGGAATGGGCCAATCTCCCGGTGGTCATGGCCGACTGGCCGGAGAACTATGACTACTCCGACATCCCCCTCCAGTTCCTCTACACGGTGGCCTTCCCCGCCCATGAGACGGTGGAGGTAGCGGTGGCCTACAACACCCGCAGTGACGGCGTCCGGGAGGGCACGGCCGACTGGCAGCACACCTTCACCTATCTCCTCTCCCCCGCCCAGCACTGGGCCTCCTTCGGCACCCTGGACCTCACCGTAGACGCCGCGGAGAGCGGCTATCCCTATGTGATTTCCTCCTCCCTTCCTCTGGAGGAACAACCCGACGGCTCCTACGCCGCCCACAGCGAGGGGCTCCCGGCGGAGGACCTGTCCTTCACCCTCTACTCCGCGCCGGAGCTCTCCCTCTCTGACCGCATTACCTCCGCTCTGGGCATCACCACCTACACCCTGGCCTTCTTCCAGTTCCTGGCCGTTCCGGTACTGGTGATCGCCGCCGTGGTGGTGGTGCTGGTGCTCCGGCACCGTCGAAAGAAGGCGAACCGATGAAGTTGGAACCGCCCCACATCCCGGCCCAGACCTGGGAACAGGAGCCTCAGGCACTGGAGCGGCTTCTGGACCGGGAAGAAGTCCTCAGCGGCTGCTGGGAGGGGTGCGACCTTTCGGGGCTGGACGCCCGGGGGGCCACCCTCTCCGGGCTGTGGCTCAAGGGCTGCACCCTGCTGGAGTGCGACTTCACCGGCGCGGACCTCACCGATGTGCGTTTCACCGGCTGTGATCTGTCAGGCTCCCGCTGGGAGGAGTGCGGCTGGTACCGCTGTGCCCTGGAGGATTGCCGGGCCCTGGGGGCCCAGTTCGCCCGTTCCTCCCTCCGCGCGGTGTCCTTCACCGGCTGCCGTCTGGCCGGGTCCGGCTTCGCCGCCCTGCGGGCCCGGCAAACCCTTTGGAAGGGGTGCGACCTGAGCCGCTGTACCCTCACCGCCGGGCAGCTCAAGGACGTGGCCTTTTCCGACTGCGATCTCACCGCCGCCCAGCTCTTCCGCACCCCGCTGAACGGGATCGACCTCACCTCCTGCCGTCTGGACGGGCTGGTCCTCTCGGACGGCGCCCCCGAGCTGCGGGGGGCCATCGTGGACCGCTGGCAGGCCGCGGAGCTCGCCCGCTTTTTAGGGCTGGTGCTCCGGGGTTGATGGAAAAAGAGCCCCCGCCGGGACGAGGTTCGTCCCGGCGGGGGCTTTTTGTGTTACGGGTTCACGGGGAGGGTGAGGTCCCCGATGGTGATGCTCGCCACCTCATCCAGCGAGAGGATGGCTTCGAAAATGTCGCTTCTCTGGCACACGATCACCTGGTCCTGGGGGCGTACCGAGCCGCCGGCGTTGGAGAGATCCACCGTGCTGCCGTCCTTCATGGTGAGGGAAATGGGCACAGTTTGGAAATGGTCGTTGCTCCAGACCTCGTCGCTGGCTCTGGTGTCGGGGACGGTATACTCCACCAGGAAGGACAGCGGGGAGAGCTCCACCCGGTCCAGCGTGGCCTCCACACCGTCCAAATTGACGGTCTGGCCCGCCGGGAGCTGGATGCTGGAATCTTCAAAGGCGAACTGGAACTTGAAGCTCCACTTGCCGGACACCAGGGTCTGCTTGTTGGAGTAGTCGCCGTCCGGGAACACACACAGACCCTGCAGCGTGACCTTGGCGGTGCCGGGCTGGAGGGGGCCGTCAGCGGTGCGCAGCTCCACATACTGCACGGCGTTGTCGGCGGGGTCGGCGTCGTAGAAGTAGGAGGTGCCGTGCATTCCGCCCATGTGGCCCACATCCGAGTCGGCCTCCTCAAAGGTCATGGGGAGATAGCCCAGCTCATTGGGGGCGATGCCCTCGGCCAGAGGCTCCCCGTCCGTGCGGGCGATGGTGTAGACGATGGCGTAGCTGTACGTGTCGCCCAGGATGGCATCAGCGGTGATGGTGATGCCGTCCACGGTGTCGGAGGCCCCCACGGGGTAGCCGATGCGGTCGATGATCTCAGTCTGGGCGGGGGCGCCGCCGAACACCCCGGCAAAGGCCTCGCCCGCGCTCTTCAGAACGCCGGTGGCCGCCGCGCCCACCCCCAGGGCCAGCACCAGCGCCGCCGCGGCCCCCACCGCCACCATACGGCGCAGGGGAAGGACCTTGTGCTTCGGCTTGGGGGATTCCATGGCCGCCATCAGGCCGTCCACCATGGAGTTCTTCTCTTCCCGGGTAAAACGCAGGTCATTCATGGACTCACGGTAGGATTTCAACATACAAATCCCTCACTTTCCAGCAGTGTACGCAGTTGGGCACGGCCCCGGCTCAGCCGGGTGGACACGGTGGCGGGACGCTCGCCCAGTAGTTCGGCGATCTCCCGGGCGTTGTAGCCCTCGTAGTAGTAGAGATAGAGGACGGTGCGGTACTTGGGCGGCAGCAGCTCCATCGCCGCCAGTAGGCTCCCCTCCTCGGCCTGGGGGGCGGGCACCTGTCCCGCCGCGTCCAGGTCCACGGTGGTCCTGTGCCAGTGACTTTTCAGCACGTCCTTGCAGGTGTTGATGGCCGAGCGGATGAGAAAGGCCCGCTCGTGCTCCGGGGAGTCAAACTGCCGGGGCTTCTCCAGCAGCTTCAGAAAGACCGTCTGGCAGATGTCCTTGGCGTCCTCGGTGCTTTTCAGATAGGTATAACTCAGGCGGAGGATGAGGTCGGAATAGGTGTTGACCAGCCGCTCAGCCTCCGCGCGGCTCCATGTGGCTCCCGTGTTGCTCACTTCCTTTGCTCTGGTTTCAAAGCGCTTTCACCTGCAATACGATTGGGGCGGGGGATTTTTCTTCACGTTCAGAAAAAAAGAGCAGACCAGGTCGGTCTGCTCTTTTTTTACAGGGAGCGGAAGGCCAGGCCCTCCTGCTCCGCGAAGGTCTGTGCGTAAGACCCCGCCGGGGCGCGGAGGGTGACCTGCTCACACTTCAGGAAGGCCGACGGGGCGATGCGCTCCACGCTCCCGGGGAGGGTCACCTCCCGCAGGCCGGTACAGCCGGAAAAGGCAAAACTCCGCAGCTCGGTGAGCCCCTCCGGGAGCTCCACCGAGCGCAGGTCGGTGCAGCCCTCCAAGGCGTACTCCCGGATGACCTTCAGTCCCGCCGGGAAGCGCACCTCCATCAGGCCGGTGCAGCCGTGAAAGACCTCCTCGCCCAGCTCGGTGAGCCCATCCGGCAGGCGCAGGGCGCTCAACCCGGTACAGCCGAAAAAGGCCCAGTCCCCCAGCTCGGTGAGCCCCGCCGGCAGGGAGGCCGCCAGCAGGCCGGTACAGCCCCGAAAGGCGTGGGCCCCCACCCGCTCCAGCCCCGCGGGAAAATCCGCCACCGTCAGGGCCGCGCAGTTTTCAAAAGCCCGCTTGCCGATGTCCCGCAGGAGCGCCGGAAGGTGGAACCGCCGGAGGGACACGCAGCCCGAAAAGGTCTCCTCCCGGATCTCCCGCAGCCCTTCCGGCAGGGTAACTTCCCGCAGGGCGGCGCAGCCCAGGAAGGCAAAGGCGCCCAGCTGCTCCAGTCCCTCCGGCAGGGCGATGCGGGTAAGGCTGGTGCAGTTGGCCAAGGCCCCGCTGCCCAGCTCCCGCAGGCTCTCCGGCAGGGTCACGCCGGTCAGCCCGGTACAGGCGGCAAAGGCGGAGTCCCCCACCTGGGTCACGCCCTGGGGCAGGGATACCTGGGTCAGGCCCATGCAGCCATAGAACGCTCCACGGCCGATCTTCCGCAGGCTGTTGGGAAAGACCACGCCGGTCAGGTCGGTGCGCTCGGCAAAGGCCATCTCCTCCACCTCCAGCACCCCTTCCGGGATGACCAGCACGTGGTCCTCCTCCGGCTCCGGTGTGGTGAGACAGGGCCGGTTCTCCTTCTCTTCTTCCGCTTCAAAGGGGATCCCATGTTTTTCCGCCCACCGCTGGGCACAGGAGCCCGCCGGGGCGTGGATGGTCAGAGCCGTGTCGCCCTCAACCGCCTCTTCTGTGGCCTCTGATTCCTCCGGATGTTGCACCCGAATCAATCTGCCGCAGCTTCCAAAGGCATCCCGTCCGATTTTCTCCACGCTTGCCGGGATGTGGACCTCGGTCAGGCGAAAGCAGCACTGGAAGGCATCCGGACCGATCTCCCTCAGGCCGTGCGGAAACTCCAAATGAGTCAGCTCTGTACAGCAGACAAAGGCTTTTTCTCCAATTTTCCGCAGGCTTTGCGGAAAATCGACCTGAGTCAGAAAGCCTTGCAGGGCAAAGGCCATCGGTTCCAGCTCCGTCACCCCCTCCGGGATGACCACCCGTCCGTCGGGGTCGGGGCGGAGTTCGCCCAGCTTCAAGTTTTTTTTCTCTTTCCCATCCATCTTATCACGCTCCCATTCCCGAGATCTCACCGTAAAGAAACAGGCGGCCCGCTGGGGGCCGCCCTATTTTCTGCCGTGGTACGTTTTTGGAGGGTCCAGAGGGGTATCCCCCCTCTGGACTTTCGCTCCTGATGTTGCCGGACTTACCGGAACTTCTTACTCTCCGCCACGGCCAGCTCGTCGCAGCGGTTGTTATACGGGTTGTCGGCGTGGCCCTTGACCCAGTGGAGGTGGACCGTGTGATACTCGCACAGGTCCAGCAGCACCTCCCACAGATCCGGGTTGAGGGCGGGCTTTTTGTCGGACTTGATCCAGCCCCGGGCCCGCCAGCCCTTGGCCCAGCCCTTCTGGAGGGCGTCAATGACATACTTGGAGTCGGAGTACAGCTCCACCACACAGGGCTCCTTGAGCGCCTTCAGCGCGGTGATGACCCCGGTGAGCTCCATGCGGTTGTTGGTGGTGTGGGCCTCGCCGCCGGAGAGCTCCTTTTTGTGGGGCCCGTACTGGAGGATGGCCCCCCAGCCGCCGGGGCCGGGGTTGCCCGAGCAGGCCCCGTCGGTGTAGATGGTGACCTCTTTCATCGGCCCTTACTCACCCTGCTCCGGGGCGGCCTCGTTGGCCTCAGCGGCGCTCTCGCCCTCCACAGCGGGAGTCTCGGCGGCGTTCTCCACGGCCTCCTCTTCCTCCTCGTGGTCGGTGCGGGCGATGGAGATGACCTTCACGCCCTCGCTCAGGTTCATGACCTTCACGCCCTGGGCGGTGCGGGAGTAGATGTTGATGCCGGCGGCGTGGGTGCGGATGATGATACCGTCGTCGGAGATGATGAGGATGTCGTCGTCGTCGTTGACCACCTTCACGCCGGCCACGGGGCCGGTCTTGTCGGTGACCTGGTAGCCCTTCAGGCCATAGCCGCCCCGGTTCTGGGGGCCGTCGGCGCGGATATACTCGTCCATGTCGGTGCGCTTGCCGTAGCCGTTCTCGGTGATCATGAGCACCTGGTGCTCCCGCTTGGCCCGGGCGGCGCCCACCACGTAGTCGCCGTCCCGCAGCTTGATGCCCCGCACGCCGTAGGCGTCGCGGCCCATGCAGCGCACGTCGGTCTCCTTGAAGCAGATGGCCATGCCCTCGTGGGTGACGATGAGGATGGCCTGCTCGCCGTCGGTCTCCCGGACGGCGATGAGCTCGTCGCCCTCGTCCAGGGTGATGCAGCGGATACCGGCCTTGCGGGCGGTGTTGATGGAGGAGAGCTGGATACGCTTCACGGTACCGTTGCGGGTGACCATGACCAGGTAGCGGTCCTCAGGGAACTCCCGCAGGTGGATCATGGCGGTGACCTTCTCGTCGCTCTCCACGGGCAGGACGTTGACGATATTGGTGCCCTTGGCGGTACGCCCGGCCTCGGGGATCTGATAGCCCTTCTTCCGGTGGACCCGGCCCTTGTTGGTGAAGAAGAGGATGAAGTCATGGGTGGACGCGGTGAACACCGTCTCCACGTAGTCCTCCTCCTTGGTGGCCATGGCGGTGATGCCCTTGCCGCCCCGGCGCTGGGCCCGGTAGGTGGAGGCGGGCAGGCGCTTGATATAGCCGCCGGCGGTGAGGGTAAAGACGCACTCCTCCTCCTCGATGAGGTCCTCGATGTCCAGGTCGTCCTCCACAAAGCCGATCTCGGTCTTGCGGTCGTCGCCGTACTTGTCCCGGATCTCGGTGAGCTCGTCCTTGAGGACGCCCCGGAGCATGGCCTCGTTGGAGAGGAGCTCGTTGTAGTACTCGATCTTCTTCATGAGCTCGGCGTACTCGTTTTCCAGCTTCTCCTTCTCCAGGCCCTGGAGGCGCTTGAGCTGCATGTCCAGGATGGCCTGGGACTGGACCTCGTCCAGACCGAAGCGCTCCATCAGCTTCTCCTTGGCGTCGTCGTACCGGGAGCGGATGATGCGGATGACCTCGTCGATGTTATCCTGGGCGATCAGCAGGCCCTTCAGCAGATGGGCGCGCTCCTCGGCCTTCTTGCGGTCGAAGATGGTCCGGCGGGTCAGGACCTCCTCCTGGAAGGCGATATACTCGTCCAGGATCTGCCGCAGGGAGAGGATCTTGGGCTGCTTCTGGTTGTTGACCAGCGCCAGCATGACGATGCCGAAGGTGGTCTGCATCTGGGTCTGGGCAAAGAGCCGGTTCAGCACCACCTGGGGGTTGGCGTCCTTCTTCAGCTCGATGACGATGCGCATGCCCTTCTTACCGTCGGACTCGTCCCGCAGGCCGGAGATGCCCTCCAGGCGCTTGTCGTGGACCTGCTCGGCGATGTTCTCCACCAGGCGGGACTTGTTGACCTGGTAGGGCAGCTCCGTCACGATGATGCGGGTGCGGTTGTTGCCGAACTCCTCAAACTCGGTGCGGGCGCGGACCCGGATGTGGCCCTTGCCGGTGGCGTAGGCGGCCCGGATGCCGGAGCGGCCCATGATGATGCCCTTGGTGGGGAAATCGGGGCCCTTGATGTGCTCCATCAGGTCGTCCAGGTCGGCCTCGGGGTTGTCCAGCACGCAGATGGTGGCGTCAATGACCTCCCGCAGGTTGTGGGGCGGGATGTTGGTGGTCATGCCCACGGCGATGCCGGAGGAGCCGTTGACCAGGAGGTTGGGGAACCGGGAGGGGAGCACCCGGGGCTCCTGCATGGACTCGTCGAAGTTGGGGTCCCAGTCCACGGTGTTCTTCTCGATGTCCCGCAGCATCTCGTTGGCGATCTTGGCCATGCGGGCCTCGGTGTAACGGTAGGCGGCCGGGGGATCGCCGTCCACCGAGCCGAAGTTGCCGTGGCCGTCCACCAGCGGGTAGCGCATGGAGAAGTCCTGGGCCAGGCGGACCAGGGCGTCGTAGACGGACTGGTCGCCGTGGGGGTGGTACTTACCCAGCACGTCGCCCACGCAGGTGGCCGACTTCTTGAAGGGCTTGTCGCTGGTGAGGCCGCTCTCGTACATGGAGTAGAGGATGCGGCGGTGGACCGGCTTTAAACCGTCCCGCACGTCGGGCAGGGCGCGGCCCACGATGACCGACATGGCGTACTCGATGTACGCGTCCTGCATCTCATGCTCCAGATTGATCTCCACGATCTTCTGATCGGGAAAGGAAATGTCCTGCACTTCCTTCTCATTCTTTGCCATTTCCATTCCCTCCTTAGTAGTCCAGATTCATGGCCCGGCCGGCGTTCTGCTCGATATACTCCCGACGGGGCTCCACCTTCTCGCCCATGAGGAGGGTGAAGATCTCGTCGGCCTTCACCGCGTCGGCCATGGTGATGCGCTTGAGGGTGCGGGTACGGGGGTCCATGGTGGTCTCCCACAGCTCGTGGGGGTCCATCTCGCCCAGGCCCTTGAAGCGGGAGATGTCCACCTTGGCGTTGGGGTTGTCGCCCCGCAGCTCGGCGGAGATGGCGTCGCGCTCCTTCTCGTCAAAGGCCAGGCGCACCTGCTTGCCCCGGGTAAGCTTAAAGAGAGGCGGCACGGCGGCGTAGACATACCCCTTCTCGATGAGGGGCCGCATGAAGCGGAAGAAGAAGGTCAGCAGCAGGGTGCGGATATGGGCGCCGTCCACATCGGCATCGGCCATGATAATCACTTTATGGTAGCGCAGCTTCTCCAGGTCGAAGTCGTCCCCGATGCCGGCGCCCAGGGCGGTGATGACAGGGGTGAGCTTGTCGTTGCCGTAGACCTTGTCGGCCCGGGCCTTCTCCACGTTGAGCATCTTGCCCCACAGGGGGAGGATGGCCTGGAAGCGGGAGTCACGGCCCTGCTTGGCAGAGCCGCCGGCGGAATCGCCCTCGACGATGTAAATTTCGGTGAGGGCGGCGTCCCGCTCGTAGCAGTCGGCCAGCTTTCCGGGGAGGGTGGCGCCATCCAGGGCGTTTTTCCGGCGGATGTTCTCGCGGGCGCGGCGGGCGGCCTCCCGGGCGCGGGAGGCGGTCATGGCCTTCTCCACGATGGCGCGGCCCACGGCGGGGTTTTCCTCCAGGAACTCCTCCAGCTTGTCGGAGACCATGGCGTTGACCATGGTGCGGATCTCGGCGTTGCCCAGCTTGGCCTTGGTCTGGCCCTCGAACTGGGCCTCGGTCAGCTTCACCGAAATGACGCAGGTCAGGCCCTCCCGGCAGTCCTCGCCGGAGACCTTGTCGTCGTTCTTCAGAAGGCCGATCTTCTTGCCGTAGGCGTTGAGGGTATTCGTGAGGGCCCGGCGGAAGCCCTCCTCGTGCATGCCGCCCTCGGGGGTGTGCACGTTGTTGGCGAAGGAGACCATGACCTCCTGGTAGCCGTCGTTGTACTGCATGGCCACCTCGGCCATGGAGTCCTCCCGGCTGCCGGACATGTAGATGACCCCGTCGTGGAGGGGGGTCTTGTTCTTGTTGATAAACTCCACGAACTCCCGGATGCCGCCCTCGTAGCACATGTCGTGCTCCTGCTCCTGGCCGGGGCGCAGGTCCACAGTGCGGATGCGAAGGCCGGCGTTCAGGAAGGCCTCCTCCCGCATGCGGGTGTGGAGGGTGTCGTAGTTGAACTCCAGGGTGTCGAACATCTCGGGGTCGGGTTTGAAGGTGACGGTGGTGCCGGTGCAGGGGGTCTCGCCGATGATGGTCATTTCCTGGGTGATGTGGCCCCGGGCGAACTTCATCTCATAGATCTTGCCGTTCTTGTGGACCTGGACCTCCAGCCACTCGGAGAGGGCGTTCACGACGCTGGCGCCCACGCCGTGGAGGCCGCCGGAGACCTTGTAGCCGCCGCCGCCGAACTTACCGCCGGCGTGCAGGATGGTATACACCACCTCCAGGGCGGGCCGTCCGGTCTGGGGCTGGATGTCCACGGGGATACCACGGCCGTTGTCGGTGACGGTGATGGTGTTGCCCGGGTTGATGGTGACGGTGATGTCGGTACAATAGCCCGCCAGCGCCTCGTCGATGGCGTTGTCCACGATCTCATAGACCAGGTGGTGCAGGCCCGATTCGCTGGTGGAGCCGATATACATGCCGGGGCGCTTGCGCACCGCCTCCAGGCCCTCCAGGACCTGGATCTCCGAGCCGGTGTACTCGTGTTCCACCTGCGTGGATCTCAGTTCATTCTCTTCATGCAAGTCAGACATAACTACCTCCGCATGTTCCGATTCGCGCTGCGTCTGGCGCCTGGGTGCGGGTCCTTGTCCGTTCCCACGCGCCACACGCAGCCGCGTGTGTTCCTCTATTCAAACTGGTTGTTCTCCGCCCGGCGCAGCAGGGTGGCCGGGGAGAGCTGGGACAGATACACCATGGTCCCCAGCTCCGACTGGCAGAGCACGAAGGACTTGGGCACGTCCATGGACACGTCCACCAGCTCCCCCTCCCGCTCGGCCCGCTCCAGAAAGGCCCGGGTGCGGTGGGAGGAGGTGGTGTTGTCCAGATCAAAGATGCCGATGACGTCCCGGAAGGGCACCACCACCGACTGGCCTAAGTGCAGATACATGGCATTCCTCCTACTTCTCCCGAAAGACCCGGGGCGCCCAGCGCCGCCGGAAGAGCCAGCCCCCCAGGGCAAGGCCCAGCAGCACGCACGCCCCCGGCACGCCGGGAATGAAGAGCAGCTGCGTCAGGGGGGACACCGTCTCGCTCTGCCAGAGCCGCAGGCGGTTCCAGACCACGCCCGCGCAGAGGGCGAGGGTCAGCACGGCGGGCAGGGCCCGCAGCAGCCGCAGGAGCTTCCAGTGGGGCCCGGTCCGGCGCATGGTGAGGCGGCAGACCAGATATTGCAGCGCCGCCCCCAGCCCCACGGGGATGAGCGCCAGAAACAACAGGATCATCGTGATTCCACCAGCTTTCCGGCCCGGATATGGAAGGTGCTCCCCTCCCCCAGACCGTCCAGCCCGTCCTCCTGGCAGCAGGTGATGAACACCTGGCCGCCGTTGATGCGCCGCAGCACAAAGTCCCGCCGGCGCTTGTCCAGCTCGGAGAGCACGTCGTCCAGCAGCAGCACCGGCCACTCCCCCAGATCGTCATAGTGGAGCTCCCGCTCGGCCAGTTTCAGAGACAGGGCCGCCGTGCGGGTCTGGCCCTGGGAGGCGAACTGCTTGGCCCCCCGACCGTCGATGGTGACGATGAGGTCGTCCTTGTGGGGCCCCGAGAGGCACTGGCGGCTCTCCAGCTCGGCCCGGCGGTGGGCCTCCTGGTGCTCCAGCAGGAGGGGATAGAGCTCCTGGCTGGGCTTCCGGGGGTCTGAGATGTTGCTCACGGTCTGGTAAGAAAGCCCCATCTCCTCCCGCCCGCCGGAGAAGTCGGCGTGGATGGCCGCGGCCCGCCGGGCCAGCTTCTCAATATAGAAGGCCCGGTAGTGGATGAGGATGGCCCCGCAGCGGGCCATCCGGTCGTTGAAGTCGGGCAGCAGCTCCAGCAGGGAGGGCTTGTCCTCCCAGTCCCGTAAAATGCGCCGCTTGTGCTCGTAGAGCCGGTGGTACTCCTGGAGGGCGGCTGCGTACCGGGGTTTTAATTGGCACAGGGAGTCGTCCAGAAAGCGCCGCCGCTCCCCGCTCCCCGCCCGGATGAGCATCAGATCTTCCGGGCAGAAGAGGACGGTGCGCAGGATCTGGTTCAGCTCCCCGGCGGTTTTCAGGCGCACCCCGTTGGAGGTGAGCCGCCGCCGCTGGCCCCGGAAAAGCTGGGCCTCCACCTGGAACTCCCGCCCCCGGCTCTCCAGCCCGGCCCGGACGGTGGCCCGGTCCCGGTCAAAGGCGATGAGCTCCCGGTCCATCCGGGCCCGGTGGCTCCGGGCGCCGGCCAGGTAGCCCACCGCCTCCAGCAGATTGGTCTTGCCCTGGGCGTTCTCCCCGTACAGCACGTTCACCCCGGGGGCGAAGGCGGCCCGGAGGGTCTCGTAATTGCGAAACCCCTCCAGCTCCAGCCAGTCGACCCTCATACCACCGTCAGACCCTGGCCGCCCAGCTCCACGGTGTCGCCAGGGCGGAGCTTCTTGCCCCGCATGGTGCAGACCTCGCCGTTGACCTTCACCAGGCTGTCCTGGATGAGGTTCTTGGCCTCGCCGCCGGTGGACACCGCCCCGGCGAACTTCAGAAATGCCTCCAGCTTGATGAACTCGGTGCTGATCTTGATCTCCTTGTTTTGCATGTGCAAGCTCCTTTTCCGCCGCGGGCGATGCATACTTATGCATGCCCGCGGCCTTCCACTCACTCGCCGGCCTTCAGGCGGACCGGGAGGACCATATACAGAAAGTTTTCATCCCCCTCGGCGGGCAGGATGACGCAGGGGGACACGCTGGTGGTCAGCTCCAGCCGCACCCGCTCGGCGGGGGCGGCCTTCAGCGCCTCCATCAGATAGCGGTTGTTGAAGCCGATCTCCAGGCCGTTGCCGCTGCCCTCCACCGGGCACTGGTCATAAGCGTCGCCAATGGCGGTTTTCGTGCTGATTTTCAGCAAATTATCCTCAAAAACGCAGTGAAGCGGGCTTTTCAGTTTGTCGCTGATGATGAGGGACACACGCTCGATGGAGGACAGGAGCGCGTGGGTATCTCCCAGAACCTGTATGGAATTGTTGCGGGGAATGGCCTGGCGGTAGGCGAGGAACTCGCCCTCCAGCCGCCGGGAGATGAGGATGGTGTCGCCCACCTTGAACATGACATGCCGGGCGCCCTGGGTCACCGAAGCAGTGTCCTCCGTGGGCGCACAGATCTTCTCCACTTCCGAGAGGGCGGCGCCGGGGACCACGAAGGAGAAGGTCTCGCTGCCCTCCTGCTGCTCGATGGCCTCCCGCCGCAGGGCCAGGCGGTAGCCGTCCACCGCTACCATAGTGAGGTCCTGACTGGTGACTTCAAAGAGGGAGCCGGTGTGGATGGGACGGCTCTCATTGTCGCTGACGGCGAAAATGGTCTGAGAAATCATGGATTTCAGCTTATTTTGCTGAATCGTGAAGGAATTCTGGTATTCCACGGTGGGAAGTTCTGGAAATTCCTCGGGGTCGGTGCCCAGGATGTTGAACTCGCTCATGCCGCACTTGATGTTGACCATGTAGTGTTCGGCGGTGAAGATGACGATGTCGTCGGGCAGCTTGCGGATGATTTCGCCGAACAGCCGCGCGCCCAACACTAAGGTACCGGTGGACTGGATGTCGGCGGGGATGGTGGTGCGGATGCCGGTTTCCAGATTGTAGCCGGTGAGCCGCAGCTGGTCGCCGGCTTCCAGCAGGATGCCTTCCAGAGCTGGAATGGAGCTCTTTACAGACACTGCGCGAGAGGTGGTGGAAATGGCGGCTTGCAGTAGGGCTTTTTCGCAGGAGAATTTGATCATAGTATAGCCTCCGTGATGATGCTCCAGGCCTCCGACGGGAGAAGAGGAGAGGATAAAAGTTCGTAGCAGTAGCCGTAGGGGAAAAAAATGTGGAAAAGTGGACAAACCCGTTGGTGCGACTGGATTTGCCCGTCCACAGCCCTTGTGGACTTTTTTCGTGGTTTTCCACGGGGGTTCCGGCGGCTGCGGCAAAAAGGGCAGTTTTCCACCGCCGCTTTTCCACTTTCCCACAAAATCCCGTGGAAATGTGGAAGTGCGCGCCGCGGGGCCAAAATTTGCTTCCACCGCCGGGGCGGTTTTGGTGGAAGGAGGGGCTTAGTTGTCGTAGCGGGCGTTGATGTTGGCGTTCAGGTCCTTGATGATCTCCGAGATTTCGGGGTTGGTCTTCATCAGTTTTTCCACACGGTCGATGGAGTGCATGACGGTGGTATGGTCCCGGTTGTCGAATTCCTTGCCGATCTCCTTCAGGGACAGATTGGTCATGCGGCGGATCTGGTACATGGCGATCTGCCGGGCCAGGGCGGTGTCCTTGGTGCGGCCCTGCCCTCGGAGGGCGTCGTTGTCGATGTTATAGAATTTGCACACCTCTTCGATGATGACGTCCGGGGAGGGCAAAAATTCCGCCTTGTCCTTGCACATGTCCTGGACGGCGCGGATGACGGTGTCCACATCCACGCTCTCCCCCATCAGCTCCTGGAAGGCCAGGATCTTATTGACCGTGCCCTCGATCTGGCGCACGTTGGAGGTGATGTTGTCCGCGATGTACTGGAGCACCGGCTCCGGCAGGTTCATGCCCCGGCGGATGGCCTTGTTTTTGATGATGGCCACCCGGGTCTCGTAGTCGGGGGGCTGGATGTCCACGGGGAGGCCCCACTCGAACCGGGTGCGCAGCCGGTCGTCCAGCCGCAGCATCTCCTTCGGCGGGCGGTCGGCGGTGAACACGATCTGGCGGCCCGCCTCGTAGAGGGTGTTGAAGGTGTGGAACATTTCCTCCTGGGTGGACTCCCGCCCGGCGATGAACTGCACGTCGTCCATGAGGAACACGTCGGCGGAGCGATATTTTTCCCGGAATTCCTCGTTCCGGCCCTCCCGGATGGCCTGAATGAGCTCATTGGTAAAGGTGTCGCCCTTCAGGTAGATGACCCGGTAGTCCGGATGGTTGAAGTGGATGCGGTGGGCGATGGCGTAGAGGAGGTGGGTCTTGCCCAGGCCCGACTCGCCGTAGATGAACAGGGGGTTATAGGAGTGGGCGGGGTTTTCGGCCACGGCCAGGGCGGCGGCGTGGGCAAATTTATTGGAGGAGCCCACCACGAAGCGCTCGAAGGTGTACTCCTCGGTGCCCGGCAGGAAGGAGCCGTCCACCACGGGGCGGGCGGGGGCGGAGAACTGCTGCAGCTCCCCTTCTCCCAGCACCAGCACGTCGAACTCGGCGGAAAACAGCTCATAAAGTGCCTTCTGGATGGCGGGCACATAGCGGGAGACGATGATGTCCCGCTTGAAATTGGAGGGGGTGTGGAGGACGAAGCGGTTGGCGTCCAGCGAGACGGCCTCGGCGTCGTCGAACCAGGTATTGATGGTGGTGGCGGTCATGTCCGCCTCCATGAGGGAGAGTACTTTGGCCCAGACGTCGGCTGGTAGGTTCATGTGTGAGACCACCCCTTGAGAACGGGAGCGCGAGGCCCAGCGGGCATACGCTCCCAGAATAGATGTTGACATAGTATTATACCAAAGAAACGCGGCCGAAGCAACGAGTTTTCCACCGGACACATTATAAAAAAGAATTGCTTTGTGTGCCGGTGGCGGATATCCACAAGATATGGGGCCGGATGTGGAAAACTTCCCGTCGGGATGGCGAAAAAAAGAGCAAAAATGTGGTTGACAGAGCTTTTCACCATAGGATATAATACAGATTGCACCATGCTCAGTTGGGTGTAAAGCGATTTTCCTTTTTTGACGACCGCGGCCGGTCCACCGGCCGTTGTGGCGGGCAGGTGAAAACCTGTCAGAATCTGTACAGGAGGTGTACCGGAAATGGTTCGTACCTATCAGCCCAAGAAGCGCCAGCGCTCCAAAGTGCATGGCTTCCGCAAGCGTATGGCGACCGCCAATGGCCGCAAGGTGCTGGCTCGCCGCCGTGCCAAGGGCCGCGCCCGTCTCTCTCACTAAGAGCGGACGGCCCCCCATTCCGGGAGACAAGGGCATAGCGTCATAAAGAAGGGGCGGGGGAGTTCATCCCACCGCCCCTGCGAAGCATACGGCAAACTGGAAGGGCACAGCGAGGAAGTGGCACCGTGAAGCATACCGTCTCCATCAAACAAAACCACGTGTTCCGCCGGCTTTACAGCAAGGGAAAGTCGGCGGTTTCGCCCTGTGTGGCGGTCTATTGCCGGAAAAACGGCCTGGACCACAACCGCCTGGGCCTGACGGTGGGAACCAAGCTGGGCAAGGCGGTGATCCGCAACCGGACCCGCCGGCGCATCCGGGAGGCCTACCGCCTCCACGAAGGGGCGCTGCGTTTGGGCTATGACATCGTTGTGGTGGCCCGGGTGCGGGCCTCTTTTGTGCGCTACGGCGAGCTGGAGCGCAATCTTCTGAAATGCCTGTCCAAGCTGGGTCTGCTGGAGGAACAGGGATGAAGGGGCTGCTGCTGTGGCTCATCCGCTTTTACCGGCGGTATATCTCCCCCGCGTTCCCTCCCTGCTGCCGTTTCATCCCCACCTGCTCGGCCTATGCGCTGGAGGCGGTGGAGAAGTACGGAGCCCTGAAAGGCGGCTGGCTGGCCCTGCGCCGCATCCTGAAATGTCACCCCTTCCACCGCCAGAAGAGCATTGAATATGACCCTGTGCCCTGAAGTGTTTCCCGTGAAACGTGCGTAAGTTCACACGAAACACTTTGGAGGCAAGTCAATGGATTTTTACAAACTCATACTGACCCCTTTTATCTGGATCCTCAACGCCTTTTATAACCTGACGGGCAGCTACGGCCTGGCCCTCATCCTGTTCGCCATCGTGGTCAAGGCCATCCTCTTCCCCTTCCAGCTCAAGGGCAAGAAGGGCATGATCCAGATGAACATGGTCTCGGGCAAGATGCAGCAGCTCCAGAAGCAGTACGGCAAGGACAAGGAGCGCTACAACCAGGAAGTGCAGAAGCTCTACGAGCGGGAGAAGATCAACCCCATGAGCGGCTGCCTCTGGTCCTTCCTGCCCCTGCTCATCCTGATCCCCCTGTACTCCATCATCCGCGAGCCCCTCTACTATCTGATGAACGTGAGCCGGGACGCCCTCCCCGCCATCGCCGACGCGGTGAACTGGGGACAGGCCGCCTTTGACGCCGGCTTCATCAAGGAGGCGGGCGCCGCCTTCGTGGATAACGGCTACAATCAGCTGTACCTGGCCTCCTTTATCAACAACGACAACCTGGCCGCCGTCCAGGCCGTGGCCGGCGAAGGGGCCAAGATGTTCGCCATCAACTTCGATTTCCTGGGCATCTTCGACCTCTCCCGCATCCCCCAGGCGGCCTTCTGGACCGTCGAGGGCGGCTTCGCCCTGTTCCTGCTGCCGGTGATCTCCGCCGGTTCCAGCGTGATCTTCTCCCTGATCTCTCAGAAGACCAACGCGGTGAACCAGAAGGCCTCTGAGAACACCAACGCCACCATGCGCAGCATGCTCATCATCACCCCCCTGATCTCCCTGTGGATCGGCTTCACCATGCCTGCCGCTCTGTGTCTCTACTGGATCATCCAGAACGTCCTTTCCATGGGCACCGAGTTCATCAGCGGCAAGATGCTGAAGAAGGACTATGAGGAGGCCGCCGCCCGGGCTGCCGAGCGGGAGCTGCAGGAGAAGGAAGAGGAAAAGGAGCGCAAGCGCCAGCTGGCCGAGGAGCGCGCCCGCAAGGCCGAAGAGCTGAAGAACGCCAAGGGCAAGAAGAAGAAGGAGCTGCTCAGCGCCATGGAGAAGGACTCCAAGGGCGACTCCGCGGTGATCGCGGTCAGCGGTGTGGGCATGCGGTCCTACGCCCGCGGCCGCGCCTATGACCCCAACCGCTTCAGCCCCGACGGCCCCACCCCCTACCACGATCCCGACCGGGATTGGGACAACGCCAAGAAGGCCGAGGAGCAGCCCAAGGAGAAGGAGGGCCTCTTCGGCAAGAAGAAAGAATCCACCGCGGACAGTGCCCCGGTGGAAAACCAGGATACTGTGAAGCCGGAGGGCAAGGTCCAGCCGGTTTCCACCGAGACGGAGCCCACTGTGGAAACTTCCGCGCCTGAGGCTGCCGCTCCGGAAGAGAGCGAGAAGGAGTGATCAGTCATGCTGAAATGGATCGAGACCACCGGAAAGAATGAGGAGGCCGCCATCGAGGCCGCGCTGATCCAGCTGGGCCTGGACCGGGACGACGTGTCGGTGGAGATCCTGGAGCGGGCCAAGTCCGGCTTCCTGGGCATCGGCAGCTGCCCCGCCAAGGTGAAGGTGACCTACGAGGTCCCCGACGAGCCCGAGGCGGAGGTTGTTCCCGCCGCCGCCCCCGCCGCCGATGACGCGGTGGTCGGCCGGATCAACGAATTCCTCACCGGCCTGCTGGAGCACATGGGCGCCGCCGCTACCCCCCGCATCACCGTGGACGAGCGGGGCAGCTACCAGGTGGAGCTGGTGGGCGAGCACCTGGGCGCCCTCATCGGCCGCCGGGGCGAGACTCTGGACGCCATCCAGCAGCTCACCGTGTACGCGGTGAACCGGGGCCTGACCAAGCGGGTGCGCATCCACGTGGACGCCGAGCACTACCGCGCCAAGCGGGAGGAGTCCCTGGTGCGCCTGGCCAACAAGGTGGCCGGCAAGGTGGTCAAGTACCGCCGCAACGTCACCCTGGAGCCCATGAACGCCTACGAGCGCCATGTGATCCACACCGCGCTGCAGGAGTACCCCGATGTGACCACCTACTCCATCGGCACCGAGCCCAACCGCCGCACCGTGGTGGCTTACAGCCGCGGCGAGCACCGCTAAACACAGGTTTGTGTACCAAGAGCGGGACCCATACGGGTCCCGCTCTTTTTTTCCACCTTCCGGGCCGGTTTCGGTGGAAAAAGGGCTTGCAATACTCGAACATCTGTTGTATACTAATACTCGAACAAAAGTTCTTTTTCAAATCCGGGAACAAAAAGGCCCTCCGGAGCGTCCTTTCTAGTAGAAGCAACTGCACCGCGCGCCGGGAGAGCAGGGAGGGAGCCGTATGGAGACAAGGTATGTGACGCTGAAAGCACGGTATCGCTGTGTGCCCCGGGCCGAGGAGCAGGCCAGCGGCGGCGGTGTGCTCTATGAGACGCGGTTGGAGCACCGGGCCGAAGTCCCCAAGACCCCGGCCGGCGGTGGAAAAGTGCTGGACCTGGAGGAGTACCGCCGCCGGCTGGAAAAGCAGCAGGCGGTGGAGGAAGAGCCCGAGGAGGAGCTCTCCCCTGCCCCCGCACCGGTCACCCGGCGGGAGCGCCTGATGCTGCTGCTGGACGGGGTGGCCACGGCGGCCCTCATCGCGGTGGCGGGCGGTCTGCTGCTGGCGGTGTGGAGCTGGATGTAAAAGGAACGAGAGCGCGGGCCTCCCGGATGCTGCCGGGAGGCCCGTTTTTGACGTCCGGGGCGCTTACGCGCCCCGGTATTTTTTGCGGGTGGCCAGACCGCCCCGGATATGCCGCTCCGCCTTGTTTTCATCCAGCACCGCCTTGACCTGTAAGTAGAGGGGCCGGTTGAACCCGGGCAGCCGCTCGCTGAGGTCCTTGTGTACGGTAGATTTGGAGATCCCGAAGATCTGGGCGGCGGCGCGGACGGTGGTCCGCTCTTCGATGAGGTACAGGGCCACCTGAGTGGCCCGCTCTTCGATGTTTCCCTTCACATGGCAACAACTCCCCTGACCTTTGCAGATACACAAGCATGTATATGAGGAAAGGCGCCGGGGTATGAGAGACGAAAACGCCGCCGCGGCATAGCCGCGGCGGCGTTTGGATCGGTATCTTACATGGACAGGATCTCGTTGGCGAAGTCGGACTGGGGCTTCAGCTCGCTCTCGATGTAGCTCTCCAGGAAAGCCTTCATGCTGTTGCGGCTGTACCGGTTGCCGTGGATGATCTGATCCAGGCGGCGGACGGTCTTGTTGACCTCGTCGTTGATGAGGATATAGTCGTACTGGCCGGCGCAGAGGATGTCCTCCTGGGCGCACTCCAGATAGTCCTTGATCTGCTCATCGGTCAGCTTGGTGGAGGCGCGGACGCGCTTCTCCAGCTCCTCCCAGGAGGGGGGCACGATGAAGATGAGGGTGGCGTCGGGGCAGAGGGCGCGGACCTTCATGGCGCCCATGACGTCCACGTTCAGGATGACGTTGTGGCCCTCCTTGCGGTTGTTCTCCACCGCCTGCTTGGGGGTGCCGTGACCGATGTTCTTGGAGTAGACGAACTCCAACAGGGCGTTGGAGCGGACCAGCTGATCGAACTCCTTCAGGGAGATGAAGAAGTAGTCCTTCCCCTCCTCCTCGCCGGGGCGGGGCTCACGGGTGGTGACGGAGATGGACTCGCGGGCGTTGGGGTGCTCCTGGAGATACTGGCGAATAACGGTATTCTTACCCACACCATTGGGACCAGAGATCACGATAAGCTGTCCATATTCGGCGATTCGGTCAAAATAGCTCTTTTCCATACTCATAGATCCGGCCTCCTTGTTTCTTCGCGCCCACATCGGGGGACTGGTTTTGAAAGTGGTCGGGGCCATCCGCGGGGGATCGCCCCGGGTATCTTGCGCAGGTGCCCGGAGGGGTCCCCCAACGCCGTCAGACAGGGCTTGGACGGCCTTCGGACGGGGATTCCAGGCGGGGCAGTCCAGAGGTGGACCACCGTTTAAGTTATTGTACCGTGCTCAAAGTCAGATGTCAAGTAGCTAGAGACAGATTATTAAACTGACAGGTTTTCGGTGAAATAATCCGGTTTTGACAGGTTCGGCGTCATGCCCTTCCAGCTTCTGGATGAGGTGTGGTGGAAAAGAAGCCCTTGCGCCGCAGGCTTTTCCACATTGTCCACCGAGTTATCCACATCGAATGTGGACAAGTCCGGTGGAAAAACCACCTAGCTTAGTTAACATAAAATTTTTATGAGCCAAAAGAAACGGCAGAATGTCCAAAAAGCGCCCCCCTTCCCCATTTGGTGCGGCCTTGTCCCGGGAAAGCGGGCATGATACAATAGACACATTCACAGGGGCCGCCCGGGCGCGGCGGAAAGATGAGGTGTGTGCCATGCGAGATACCATAGCGGCGGTGGCCACCGGCGGCGTGCGCTGCGCGGTGGGAATCCTGCGTCTGTCGGGGCCGGAGGCCATCCGTGCGGCGGGGGCGGTGTTCCGGCCCATGGGCGGAACGCCCCTGGCCGAGTGTGAGGACCGCCGCCTGGTGCTGGGCTGGCTGCTGGACCGGGAGGGCCGGCCGGTGGACCAGGTGCTGGCCACCGTGTCCCGCGCCCCCCACAGCTACACCGGCGAGGACACGGCGGAACTGCAGTGCCACGGCTCCCCGGCGGTGCTGGCCCTGGGGCTGGAGTCCCTCTTTGCCCAGGGCGTGCGGCAGGCCGGACCGGGAGAATTCACCCGCCGGGCCTTCCTCAAGGGCAAGCTGGACCTGATGCAGGCCGAGGCCGTGGCCGACCTCATCGACGCCGAAACCCAGGCGGCCGCCCGCTGTGCTGGAGGCCAGCTGGCCGGCGCCCTGAGCCGGAAGGTGGGGGCGGTGTACGACGCGCTGGTGGATGTGAGCGCCCACTTTCATGCGGTGCTGGACTACCCCGATGAGGACATCGACCCCTTCAGCGCCCGCACCCTGGACGAGGCCCTCTCCGGCGCGGAGCGGGACCTCTGCTCCCTGCTGGAGAGCTACCAGCGGGGCAAGCTCCTGGTGGAGGGCATCCCCTGCGCCATCGTGGGGCGGCCCAACGCGGGCAAGTCCTCTCTTCTGAACGCCCTCCTGGGCTATGAGCGGGCCATCGTCACCGACATCCCCGGCACCACCCGGGACACCGTGGAGGAGAAATGCACCCTGGGCGGGCGGCTCCTCCGGCTCATCGACACGGCGGGCATCCGGGAGACCGGCGACGCGGTGGAGCGCCTGGGTGTGGAGCGCAGCCGCCGCGCCCTGGAGGGGGCGGAGCTGGCCCTGGTTCTGCTGGACTCCACCGCGCCGCTGGGCCCGGAGGACGCCGATATTCTGGATCTGGCGTCGGCGGTGCCCCACGTCATCCGGGTGTACACCAAGGCTGACCTGCCCGGCAGCGTCCCCCCTCCCCCGGAGGAGGAGCACGCCGTCCTCCTCAGCAGCCGCACCGGCGCGGGGCTTTCCGAGCTGGAGGCGGCCATCGCCGCCTGCTTCCCTGCCGGGGCCGACCAGGAGCGGGGCGAGCTGCTCACCAACGCCCGGCAGGCCGAGGCCGCCGGCAGAGCCCTCTCCGCGGTGCGCTCCGCCCGGGAGAGCCTGGATATGGGCATGACCCCGGACGCCGTCCTGGTGGACGTGGAGGGGGCCATGGGGGCTCTGGGAGAGCTCACCGGTCGCAATCTGCGGGAGGACGTGACCGGGCGCATTTTTGCACGTTTCTGCGTGGGCAAGTAGGGCCCGCGCATGCCATAGAAGGGAGAGAACCTATGCCATTAGAGACCTATCACCAGGCCCTGCGCCTGGGACAGAAGGATGCCAAGCTTTACCAATCCCAGGGGAAGGACCCCTATCTTCAGGTCATGCCGGAGGAGTGCGAGCGCTGCACCCGGCGGGAGTTTCTGGGGGTGGTGGACATCCCGGCCCACGCCATCGTGGGCACCCAGTCGGATAACCGCCGGCTGTCCTTTTCCCCCTCGTTTTACCCCCTGATCGAGACCCGCAGCGAGTTTTCCACCAAGTGGGTGGATCTGTGCGACGCCCACCTGAGCGAGGGCATCCGGGACCCCATCAAGGCGATCGAGTATCTCCACCGCTACTACGTGGTGGAGGGCCATAAGCGGGTGAGCGTGCTGAAATTCTTCGGCGCGGTGAGCATCCCCGGCGTGGTGACCCGCCTGATCCCCGACCCCTCCGACGACCCGGAGGTGGTGGCCTATTATGAATTCCTCCAGTTCTACCGCCTGACCGGCATCAACTACCTGCCCTTCCGCCGCCCCGGGGAGTACGCGGAGCTGTGCAAGCTTCTGGACTACCCGGACAACGCCTCCTGGAGCGCCGAGCAGATCTACACCTTCCGCTCCTTCTTCTACACCTTCCAGGACGCCTTCCTGGGCAAGGGGGGCAACCCCGACGCGGTGCCCGAGGGCCTGCTGGTCTTTCTCCACATCTTCGGCTACCAGGACTCCATCCACAAGCTGCCCGCCGATATCAGCCGGGAGCTGGAGTCCATCCGCGCCGAGATCGAGAACCGTCTGGACCAGGCGGGGGTGATCCTCCTGCTGGACACCGAGGCCAAGCGCCCCCTCATCCACATGAGCAGCCCCGGCCCGGTGTGCGCGGCCTTCCTCCACGGGGGAGACGCCCGGGTGTCCGGCTGGGTCCACGCCCACGAGATGGGCCGCCGGGCCATGGAGCTGTCCATGGACGGCCAGGTGCGCACCCTGGTGTATGAGGACCTGGTGGGCGACGCCGCTGTCACCCAGGCCATGGAGGACGCCATCGCCCAGGGGGCGGACGTGATCTTCACCACCACCCCGGCCATGATCGCCGCCAGCGTGAAGGCGGCGGTGGCCCATCCGGAGGTCAAGATCCTCAACTGCTCGCTGAACATCGCCCACCCCTCCATCCGCACCTACTACCCCCGCATGTACGAGGCGGAGTTTTTGAAGGGCGCCCTGGCGGGCACCCTGGCCCCGGGGGGCAAGGTGGGCTATGTGGCCGACTACCCCACCTACGGCACCATCGCCTCCATCAACGCCTTCGCCCGGGGGGTACAGATGGTGAACACCCGGGCCACCGTCTATCTGGAGTGGTCCCAGCTGGCCCAGGGCGGCCATATGGAGCGCCTGACGGCGGCGGGGGTGTCCTATATCGACAACCTGAGCATGCTCACCAATGACGAGTACGGCATCCTGGCCAGCGACCGCCTGGTGGCCCCGGACTACGCCCCCCACAACCGGGCCATTACCCTGTGCCGCTGGGGCGAGGTGTATAAAAAGCTCATGTCCCGCATCCTGGACGGCCGCTGGAAGAGCGATGTCCACGGCAGCAGAGCCACCAACTACTGGTGGGGCATGAATCAGGGCGTGGTGGACGTGATCTGCTCCCGCACCCTGCCGGACAGCACCCTCCAGCTCATGGAGCTGCTGCGGGAGGCCCTGGGCTCCTACCGCCTTCTCCCCTTCTCGGGGACGCTGCGGCGGCAGGACGGCCAGGTGGTGCACCGTGGGCGGGACTCCCTGTCCGCGGAGGAGATCCTCACCATGAACTGGCTGGCCTCCAATGTGGAGGGCCGCCTGCCGGAGATGGACGAACTGACCCCCAAGGCCCAGATGCTGGTGCGCCTCCAGGGTGTGAACCGGGAGGAGACGCCGTGAAGATCCTGGCCATTTCCGACTACGAGTCCCCCTATCTGTGGGACTACTTCACCCCCGACAAGGTGGAGGGGGTGGACCTGATCCTCTCCTGCGGGGACCTGAATCCGGACTACCTGTCCTTCCTGGTGACCCTGTCCCACGCCCCGGTGCTCTACGTCCACGGCAACCACGACGGCCGCTATGAAAAAAGGCCGCCCCAGGGCTGCGTGTGCATCGAGGACCAGGTGTACAACTTCCAGGGGGTGCGCATCCTGGGGCTGGGCGGCTCCATGCGCTACCACAACGGCCCCCACCAGTACACTCAGGCCCAGATGAACCTGCGGGTGCTCAAGCTGTACACCTCCCTGCGCCTCATGCGGGGCTTTGACATTCTGGTGACCCACGCCCCGCCCCACGGGATTTGCGACACCAAGGACCTGGCCCACGAGGGGTTCCTGGTCTTTAACCGCCTGGTGGACCGCTTCCACCCGGCGGTGGCCCTCCACGGCCATGTTCACCTGAACTACGGCCACCGCCTCCACCGGGAGAGCATGCTGGGCGAGACCCGGGTCATCAACGCCTATGACCACTACCTATTTGAAATCTGAGTTAAAAAACCGGCCGGGAGCTCTGCTCCCGGCCGGTTTGCCGTCTCTTAGAGGTATTTCACCCGGCTGGGGTCGTAAAAACCCCGGGGCGCGGGCTGTTCGTCGGGGACGCCCACGGCCACGATGGCCAGGGGAACGCTGGTGACGTCCAGGATCTTCTGGAGGGCCTCCACCCGCTCCATGGCGGGGTAGCAGCCGCACCAGCAGGTGCCGTAGCCCAGCTCCACCGCCTGGAGGAGCAGGTTTTCAATGGCTGCGCCGCAGTCCTGGGGCCAGAAGGGGCCGCACTTCCCCTCCTGCAGGTCGGGGCGGCCGCAGACCACGATGGCCAGGGACGCGGTTTTCAGCATGCCGGTGTAGGGGTGGGCGGCCATGAGCTGCTCCTTGACGGCGGAGCTCTCCACCACCACGAACTCCCAGGGGCGGCTGTTCACCGCGCTGGGGGCCAGCATGGCGGCCTCCAGCAGCTGCTGCACATGCTTGGCGGGGATGGGGGCGCCGGGCTGGTACTTGCGGATGGAGCGGCGGGCGCGGATGGCTTCCGAGGTATTCATATCCACAAAACAACTCCTTTCGGTGGAAAAAATGCACCCCGTGCCGTGGGGGCACGGGGTGCATGGTGGTATGGCTTACTTGTAGAGCTCGACGAGCTTGGTCAGATGCTCGTAGCGCTCCTTGGCAGCCTCCTCGTTCTGAGCGAAGAGCTCCTTGGCGACCTCGGGGAAGGACCGGGTCAGGGAGGAGTAGCGGGCCTCGTTCATCAGGAACTCCTGATAGCCGCCAGCGGGGGCCTTGGAGTCCAGGGTGAAGGGGTTCTTGCCCTCGGCCTTCAGAGCGGGGTTGAACCGGAACAGGTTCCAGTAGCCGCACTCGACAGCCTTCTTCATCTCGGCCTGGCAGTTGGTCATGCCGCCCTTGATGGAGTGCATCTCACAGGGAGCATAGCCGATGACCAGGGAGGGACCGTGATAGTTGACAGCCTCGTTGATGGCCTTCAGGGTCTGAGCGGGGTTGGCGCCCATGGCCACCTGAGCCACGTAGACGTAGCCGTACTGCATGGCGATCTCGGACAGGGACTTCTTGGCCACGCGCTTACCGGCAGCGGCAAACTGAGCCACCTGGCCGATGTTGGAGGCCTTGGAGGCCTGACCGCCGGTGTTGGAGTACACCTCGGTGTCGAACACGAAGATGTTCACATCCTCGCCGGAGGCGATGACGTGATCCAGGCCGCCGTAACCGATGTCGTAGGCCCAGCCGTCGCCGCCGAAGATCCACACGGCCTTCTTGGAGAGGTACTCCTTCTCAGCCAGGACCTCCTTGCAGTCCGCGCAGCCGGCCTCGGCGCCCTTCTCCAGGACAGCGATGAGGGCCTTGGTGGCCTCGCCGTTGGCGGTGCCGTCCTCCTTGGTGTCCAGGAAGGCCTGGATGGCGGCCTTGGCGTCGGCGGGAGTGTTCTCCGCGGCGTTCATGGCCTCCAGCTTGGTGATCAGGCGGTCACGGATGGCCTTCTGGCCCAGATACAGGCCCAGGCCGTGCTCGGCGTTATCCTCGAACAGGGAGTTGGCCCAAGCGGGACCCTGGCCGCACTTGTTGACGGTGTAGGGAGAGGTAGCAGCGGGGCCGCCCCAGATGGAGGAACAGCCGGTGGCGTTGGAGACGTACATGCGCTCGCCGCAGACCTGGGTGATCAGGCGGGCATAGGCGGTCTCAGCACAGCCGGCGCAGGAGCCGGAGAACTCCAGCAGGGGCTGCTTGAACTGGGACTCCTTCAGGTTGGCAGTGCCCTCCATGTCGGCCTTGGGGGCGACCTTCTCGACCATGTAGTCGAAGACCTTCTGCTGCTCGGACTCCTGCTCCTGAGGCACCATGGTGAGGGCCTTCACGGGGCAGACCTTGGCGCAGACGCCGCAGCCCATACAATCCAGAGGAGACACAGCGATGGCGAACTTGTAAGTGCCCTTGCCCTTGCCGGCCTTGATGTCCACGATCTTGGAGCACTCGGGAGCCTCAGCGGCCTCGGCCTCGGTCAGAGCGTAGGGACGGATGGTGGCGTGGGGGCAGACATAGGAGCACTGGTTACACTGGATACACTTGGCGGAATCCCAGGTGGGGACCATAACGGCCACGCCGCGCTTCTCGTAAGCGGAAGCGCCCTGCTCGAAGGTGCCGTCCACGTGATCCTCGAAGGCGGAGACAGGCAGGGAGTCGCCGTCCATCTTGTTGATGGGCACCAGCAGCTCCTTGACCATCTTGACAGTGGCGGGACGACCGGCCAGCTCGGGAGCGGCGGTGTTGTCCTCGGCGGTGGCCCAGGAGGCGGGAACCTCGAACTTCTTGAAGGCGGTGGCGCCGGCCTCGATGGCCTTGTGGTTCATGTCGACCACGTCCTGGCCCTTCTTCAGGTAGGAGTGGGTGGCGGCGTCCTTCATGTACTGGATGGCCTCAGCCTCGGGCATCACCTTGGCCAGGGCGAAGAAGGCGGACTGGAGGATGGTGTTGGTACGCTTGCCCATGCCGATCTTGGCGGCCAGGTCGATGGCGTCGATGGTGTAGACCTGGACATTGTGCTCGGCGATGTAGCGCTTGGCCACGGCGGGCATGTGCTTGTCCAGCTCCTCATCGCTCCACTGGCAGTTGATGAGGAAGGTACCGCCGTCCTTCACGTCGCGGACCATGGGGAAGCCCTTGATGATGTAGGAGGGGTTGTGGCAGGCGACGAAGTCGGCCTTGTTGATGTAGTAGGGGCTCTTGATGGGCTTGTCGCCGAAGCGCAGGTGGGAGACAGTCACGCCGCCGGTCTTCTTGGAGTCATACTGGAAGTAGGCCTGGACGTACTTGTCGGTGTGGTCGCCGATGATCTTGATGGAGTTCTTGTTGGCGCCGACGGTACCGTCGCCGCCCAGACCCCAGAACTTGCACTCGATGGTGCCCTCGGCAGCGGTGTTGGGGCACTCGTGCTCAGCCAGGGACAGGTTGGTCACGTCGTCCACGATGCCGATGGTGAACTGACGCTTGGCCTCGGCCTTCTCCAGCTCCTCATAGACAGCGAACACGCTGCTGGGGGGAGTGTCCTTGGAGCCCAGGCCGTAGCGGCCGCCGATGACGGTGATGTCGTCCATGCCGGCGTTGGCCAGAGCGGTCACCACGTCCATGTACAGAGGCTCGCCCTGAGCGCCGGGCTCCTTGGTCCGGTCCAGAACGGCGATCTTCTTCACGGAGGCGGGGATGGCGGAGATCAGCTTGTCGGCGCGGAAGGGGCGGTACAGGCGGACCTTCACCAGGCCCACCTTCTGGCCGTGGGCGTTCAGGTAGTCGATGACTTCCTCAGCCACGTCGCAGATGGAGCCCATGGCGATGATGATGCGGTCGGCATCCTCGGCGCCATAGTAGTTGAAGAGCTGATAGTTGGTGCCCAGCTTCTCGTTGACCTTGCCCATGTACTCCTCGACGATGCCGGGGACAGCGTCATAGTACTTGTTGCAGGCCTCGCGGTGCTGGAAGAACACGTCGCCGTTCTCGTGAGAGCCGCGCATGACGGGGCGCTCAGGATTCAGGGCGCGCTTGCGGAAGGCCTCGACGGCGTCCATGTCGACCATGTCGGCCAGGTCCTCGTTGTCCCAGATGGCGATCTTCTGGATCTCGTGGGAGGTCCGGAAGCCGTCGAAGAAGTTGATGAAGGGCACGCGGGACTTGATGGTGGCCAGGTGGGCCACGGCGCCCAGGTCCATGACCTCCTGCACGTTACCCTCAGCCAGCATGGCAAAGCCGGTCTGGCGGCAGGCCATGACGTCGGAGTGGTCGCCGAAGATGTTCAGCGCGTGGCTGGCGACGGTACGGGCGGAGACGTGGAACACGCAGGGCAGCAGCTCGCCGGCGATCTTGTACATGTTGGGGATCATCAGCAGCAGGCCCTGAGAGGCGGTGTAGGTGGTGGTCAGAGCACCGGCGGCCAGAGAGCCGTGGACGGTACCGGAAGCACCGGCCTCAGACTGCATCTCGATGACCTTGACGGTGGTGCCGAAGATGTTCTTGCGGCCAGCGGCAGCCCACTGGTCCACGTTGTCGGCCATGGGGCTGGAGGGGGTGATGGGGTAGATGCCCGCCACCTCGGTGAACGCGTAGGATACATGGGCGGCCGCTGTATTGCCGTCCATCGTTTTCAGCTTACGAGCCATGAAACGATTCCTCCTTGTGTGGTTTTCCTTTCAGCAGCGTTTTTATTCTAACACCAACCTTTCTTTTTGTAAATCGTCTGTGCAAATTTCCGATAAAAAAATCTTGATTAAAATTTGGGAGAAGCATTTAAAATATCTGAACTGACGGTTCTGATTGCAATAGAGGTGAAGATGCAGTATGATAGAGAATCAAGACCGGCCAGTCTGGCGCTGGGAAAAGGAGGATGGGCGATGTTCTGTCAGGTGCGCAGTCTGGGGCTCCACGGGGTCACCGGATACGAGGTGCGGGCCGAGTGTGACCTCTCCAACGGCCTGCCGGCCTTCGACGTGGTGGGCCTGCCCGACGCGGCGGTGAAGGAGGCACGGAACCGGGTGCGCTCGGCGGTGAAGAACGGGGGCTTTACCTTCCCGGTGTCCCGGATCACGGTGAACCTGGCCCCCGCTGACCGGCGGAAGGAGGGGACGGTGTACGACCTGCCCATGCTGGTGGGCATCCTGGCCGCCGGGGGGCAGCTGCCGCCCCCGGAGCCGGACGCCGCCTTTGTGGGGGAGCTCTCCCTGGCCGGGGGGCTGCGTCCGGTGCGGGGCATGCTGCCCATGGCCCTGGCGGCCCGCCGGGCGGGCATCACTACCTTATATGTACCGGCCGACTCCGCCGCCGAGGCCACCCTGGCCGGGGGCCTGACGGTATACGGGGTACACGACCTGGAGGAGCTGGCCGCCCACCTGCGGGGGGAGAAGCCCCTCGCCCCCGCCACGGCCTGGACGCCGCCGGAGGGAAGTATGTCTCTCCCCGACTTTGCCGACGTGAAGGGCCAGGACCAGGCCAAGCGGGCCCTGGAGATCGCCGCGGCGGGAGGCCACAATCTGGCCATGATCGGCCCGCCGGGGTCGGGCAAGTCCATGCTGGCCAAGCGTCTCCCCTCCATCCTCCCCGCCCTTAGCGAGCGGGAGGCCCTGGAGAGCACCGAGATCCACTCGGTGATGGGCCTCACCAGCCGGGAGCACCCCATGGTGGAGGCCCGGCCCTTCCGTGCCCCTCACCACAGCATCTCGTCCACCGGCCTGTCCGGCGGCGGGAGCCCCATCCCGAAGCCCGGGGAGATCTCCCTGGCCCACAACGGGGTGCTGTTCCTGGATGAGCTGCCGGAATTCCACAAGGACGTTCTGGAATCTCTCCGCCAGCCCCTGGAGGAGGGCAAGGTCCAGATCGCCCGGGCGGCGGCCAGCGAGGAGTTCCCCGCCCGCTTCATGCTGGTGTGCGCCATGAACCCCTGCAAATGCGGCTGGTACGGCCACCCGTCGGGGCGGTGCCGCTGCTCCGAGGGGGAGATCAAGCGCTATCTGGGCAAGCTCTCCGGCCCTCTGCTGGACCGCATTGACCTCTATGTGGAGGTCCCGGCCCTGGAGTTTGAGGAACTTGCCCGCAAAAGCGCCGGGGAGTCCTCCGCCGACATCCGCAAGCGGGTGGAGGGGGCCCGGGCCATCCAGACCAAGCGCTTCGGCCCCGACGGCCCGGAGTGCAATGCCCACATGGGGCCCAAAGAGCTCCAGGCCTACTGCGCCCTGGACCAGAATTGCCGCGCCGTGATGGAGGGGGCCTTCCAGCGCCTGGGCCTCACCGCCCGGAGCTACGACCGCATTTTGCGGGTGGCCCGCACCATCGCTGATTTGGACGGGGCGGAGCACATCGAGGTGCCCCACTTGGCCGAGGCCATCCAGTACCGGGAGAGTCCCTATTTCCGCCGATGAACCGAGAGAAAGGAAGAAACTATGAATTGGAAACACGATAACCGGGGTTATCTGCGCATTTTTGCCTCCTACTATAAGCCCCACTGGAAGCTCTTCGCCCTGGATATGGTGTGCGCGCTGCTCATCTGCATTGTGGACCTCCTCTTCCCGGTGCTGTCCCGCTACTCCATGCAGACCCTGCTGCCCGGGCAGGCCTTTACGGCCTTCTTCGCCCTCATGGCGGCCCTGGGCGCGGCCTATGTGCTGAAAAGCGTCTTTTACTACATCGTCACCTACTGGGGTCACCTGCTGGGCGTGCGGATGGAGGCCGATATCCGCCGGGACCTTTTCTCCCACATGCAGGACCTGTCCTTCTCCTTTTATGACAAGAACCGCACCGGCCAGCTCATGAGCCGGGTCACCGGCGACCTCTTCGAGATCACGGAGCTGGCCCACCACGGCCCGGAGGACCTCTTCATCTCGGCGGTGACCCTGCTGGGCGCCTTCTGCATCCTCCTCACCATCCAGTGGCAGCTGGCCCTGGTGGTGTTCGCCGTGATCCCCCTCTTCATTCTCTACACCGCCCTCACCCGCAAGAAGATGATGAAGGCCTCCACTGAGGTCAAGGCCAAGCTGGCCGGCATCAACGGCGAGGTGGAGTCCTCCCTCTCCGGCATGCGCACCGCCAAGGCCTTCGCCAACGAGGCGGCGGAGAGTGCCAAATTTGACGCCGCCAACGACCAGTTCCGGGGCGCCAAGCGGGGCTACTACCGCATCATGGCCTTCTACCAGGCGGGGATGGAGTTCTTTATGGGCATCCTCTCGGTGCTGGTCATCGCCTTCGGCGGCTTCCTCATCATGCAGGGGAAGATGGACTTCATCGACCTCACCACCTTCGCCCTCTATATCACCACTTTCATTACCCCCATCCGCAAGCTCTCCGCCTTCGTGGAGCAGTTCATGCAGGGTATGGCGGGCTTCAAACGCTTCGTGGAGCTCATGCGCCTGGAGCCGGAGATCCAGGACGCCCCCGACGCCCGGCCCCTCACCCATGTGGAGGGAGATATTTCCCTGGAAAACGTGACCTTCCGGTATGAGCGCTCCGCCGAGCCGGTGCTGGAGCACCTGTCCCTCCACATCCGCCCCGGCGAGACGGTGGCGGTGGTGGGCCCCTCCGGCGGCGGCAAGTCCACCCTCTGCCAGCTCATCCCCCGGTTCTACGACGTCACCGAGGGCCGGGTGCTGGTAGACGGTCAGGACGTGCGGGAGCTCAAGCAGCACGATCTGCGCGCCCACATCGGCATGGTCCAGCAGGACGTGTTCCTCTTCGCCGGCACCATCTACGATAACATCCGCTATGGCCGGCCCGACGCCACCGAGGCCGAGATCATTGACGCCGCCCGCAAGGCGGAGATTTATGACGACATCGCCGCCATGCCCCAGGGCTTCCAGACCCAGGTGGGCGAGCGGGGCGTCATGCTCTCCGGCGGACAGAAGCAGCGTATCTCCATCGCCCGCATCTTTTTGAAAAATCCCCCCATCCTCATTCTGGATGAGGCCACTTCCGCCCTGGACAGCGTCACCGAGGCCCACATCCAGTCGGCCCTGGACGCCCTGGCCGTGGGCCGCACCACTCTCATCATCGCCCACCGGCTCTCCACCATCCGCTCCGCCAGCCGCATCGTGGTCATCGACGGCAGCGGCATCGCCGAGGAGGGCACCCATGAGGAGCTGCTGGCCAAGAACGGGGCGTATGCCAAGCTGTCCCGGGCCCAGGCGTAGCCTGGGGGTGTTTGTCCTCGCCGGACGGGCGTCCTGCGCGGACAGCGCCCGATTTCTTTTCGCGGAAAAGAAACCGGGGAAAGAAAAGGCGGAGAGGGGAACTTCTCGTTCCCCTCTCCACTCCCCTCCAAAAGGGCGGCCTTTTCGGGGTCCGCCCATATTGCCAGGGTACAACGCTTTCCGGATAGGCGGAAAGCCTGGAATTGGCCGCGCCATGCTAAGGAAATACCACCGCAGCAGAATGAAAGCCGGGATGCGCTTTGGGGGAGCCCAGAGGGGGGTATCCCCCCTCTGGGCTTTCTTTCCCACCGCTTTCTTTGCAAAGAAAGCGGTGCTCCCGCCGAGCAGGCGGCCCGCCCGGCGAGGGCAACGCCACCGGCCTTTGCCGGAGCCAGAAGAAGAGGAACCCTACCGGGCTCCTCTCTTTTCATTTGTCCTCGGTTTTGCTATAATAGTGCGAAACAGACCCATCCTAAGAGCGAGGAATGACCATGGACTACAACGCGGGACAATACGACATCGCCGTCATCGGCGCGGGCCACGCGGGAATCGAGGCCGCCTTGGCCGCGGCGCGGCTGGGGCTGCGGACCCTCTGCTTCACGGTGAACCTGGACGCGGTGGGCAACATGCCCTGTAACCCGGCCATTGGCGGCACCGGCAAGGGCCACCTGGTCCGGGAGCTGGACGCCCTGGGCGGCGAGATGGCCCGGGCGGCGGACAAGGCCTGCATCCAGTACCGGGTGCTCAACAAGGGCAAGGGCCCGGCGGTCTGGTCCCTGCGGGCCCAGGCGGACCGGCGGGAGTACCAGAAGATCATGAAGCACACCCTGGAGAAGCAGGAGAACCTGTGGGTGAAGCAGGGCGAAGTCACCGACGTACTCACCAAGGACGGCGCGGTGTCCGCCGTGCGCACCGCCACCGGCGCCATCTATGAGGTAAAGGCGGCGGTCATCGCCACCGGCACCCACCTGGGGGGCCGCATCATCGTGGGCGAGGTCACCCGGGACTCAGGGCCCGACGGGCTCATGGCGGCCCTCCCTCTCACCGAGAGTTTAAAGAAGCTGGGCCTCCCCATCCGCCGCTTCAAGACCGGCACGCCCCCCCGGGTCAACGCCCGCAGCGTGGACTTTTCCAAAATGGAGCTTCAGGAGGGGGATGAGACCCCGGTGCCCTTCTCCTTTGAGACGGCGGAGCCCCCGAAAAATCAGGCGGTGTGCCATCTCACTTATACCAACCAGCGCACCCACGACATCATCCGGGCCAATCTGGACCGCTCTCCCCTCTTTTCCGGGGTCATTGAGGGAGTGGGCCCCCGCTACTGCCCCTCCATCGAGGACAAGGTGGTCCGCTTTGCCGACAAAGAGCGCCATCAGCTCTTCATCGAGCCCATGGGCCTGGACACCGAGGAGCTCTACATCCAGGGCTTCTCCTCCTCCCTCCCGGAGGACGTGCAGGTGGCTATGCTCCACACCATCCCCGGCCTGGAGCACGCTGAGATGACCCGTGCGGCCTACGCCATCGAGTACGACTGTATCGACCCCACCGCCCTCCTCCCCACTCTGGAGTGCAAGAGCGTGCCCGGCCTCTACGGCGCGGGGCAGTTCAACGGCTCCTCCGGGTACGAGGAGGCGGCGGTGCAGGGCTTCGTGGCCGGGGTGAACGCGGCGCTGAAAATTTTGGGCCGCCCGCCCATGGTCATCGGCCGGGACCAGGGGTATATCGGCGTCCTCATCGACGACCTTGTCACTAAGGGCACCAACGAGCCCTACCGCATGATGACCTCCCGCACCGAGTACCGCCTCCTCCACCGGCAGGACAACGCTGACCAGCGCCTGTGCCCGGTGGGGCACATGGTAGGCCTGGTCAGCGACGAGCGGTACCGCAAGGTGCTGGACAAGTACGCCGCAGTGGAGAAGGAGCGCAAGCGCCTGGAGCACACCGGCGCAGCTCCCTCCCCGGAGCTGAATGCCCTCCTGGAGCAGCGGGGGGAGCCGCCGGTGCCCAACGGGGCCCGGCTGGCGGACCTTCTCCGGCGGCCCCGGGTGAGTTACGCGGATCTGGCCCCCTTTGACCCCCAGCGCCCGGCGCTTTCCCAAGCGGAGGCCGAGGCGGTGGAGATCGCCGTGAAATACCAGGGCTATATCGAAAAGCAGCTCCGGCAGGTGGAGGAGATGCGCCGGCTGGAGGGCCGGCCTCTGCCGCCGGACCTGGACTACGCCAACATGACCGGCCTGCGTCTGGAGGCCCGTCAGAAACTGCAAACCATCCGACCGTTGAATTTGGGCCAGGCCAGCCGCATCTCCGGCGTCAGCCCCGCCGACGTGGCGGTGCTGATGGTGGCTCTGGGCGACTGATTAGAAAGGAAACGCATATGCGACCCATGAATCTGGGCACCCTGATGGTGAACAACTACCTCTTCCCCACCCTGGCCGGGTATCTCCTGGTGGACACCGGATACGAGGGGGGCGGCGAGGCATTCTTCCGGCAGCTGAGCCGGAAGAAGATCGACCCCAACGAATTGCAGTGGGTGTTCCTCACCCACGCCCACGACGACCATGCGGGCTTTTTGAATGAAGTCCTCCGGGGCACCCGGGCCCGGGTGCTCCTCCACCCCCTGGCGCTGGAGCGGCTGCGGGGCGGCAAGAACCCGGACATCGGCGGCTGCCCCAACTACCACTCGGTGCTGGCCCGCCGGGCGCTTTCTCTGGCCGGACGGGGCAAACAGACCTTCCCGCCCCTCCCCCGGGAGCTGGAAAACCGCTGCATCCCCCTGGAGGGGGCCCGCCGCCGGGACCTGGAGTCCAGCCTGGGGGTCACCTTCCTGGACACCCCCGGCCACACCGCCGACTCCATGTCCCTCCTCACCGAGGACGGCTCCCTCTTCTGCGGCGACGCGGCCATGGCCGGACCGCTGTCCAGCAACTACGCCGCCAACTGGATGGAGGATGCGGAGGAGTACCGCGCCTCCTGGGAGACCATGCTGGACAGCGGCGCGCGGATGGTCTATCCCGGCCACGGCGGGGCCTTCCCGCTGGGCCTGCTGGGCCGGGCCTACCCGAAACTGAAGCGGGTCCACCTCCGCAAGCCCTGAGACGGTGGAAAACCGGTGGAAGTTGTGGATAACTTACCTGACAGGAGGGAATGAATGAGAGACAAGCTGGTATTGGGCCTCTCCGGCGGGGTGGACTCCGCGGTGGCGGCCCGGCGGCTGCGGGAGGAGTACGACGTGACCTGCCTGTGGCTGGACATCGGCCTGGGGGGCGGCGAGGACGCCGCCGCGGTGGCGGCGGAGCTGGGCCTCCCCTTTGAGACGGCGGACATCCGGGACGCCCTGGAGCAGCAGGTCTGCGGCCCCTTCGCCGCCGACTATCTGGCCGGGCGTACCCCCCTGCCCTGTGCCCGGTGCAATCCCACCGTGAAATTCCCTGCCCTGCTGGCGCTGGCCGACCGCATCGGCGCGCCCTATGTGGCCACCGGGCACTATGCCCGCCGGGGCGTGGGCCCCGACGGCCGGGCTCTGCTGCTGAAAGGCCGCCCGGCCAACGACCAGTCCTATATGCTGGCCCGTCTGCCCCAGGAGATTTTGCGCCGCACCGTGTTCCCCCTGGGGGACCTGGAGAAATCCGAGGTGCGGGCCCTGGCCAAGAGCTGGGGCATCCCGGTGGCGGAGAAGCCGGACTCCATGGAGATCTGCTTCATCCCCGACGGGGACTACGCCGCCTGGCTGGACAAGCGGGGCGGCACGCCGCCTCCCGGTGACTTTGTGGACCGGGAGGGGAACGTGATGGGCCGCCACAAGGGCATCCACCACTATACCCTGGGCCAGCGGCGGGGCCTGGGGGTGTCGGGGCCCCATCGGTACTTCGTCTCGGCCATCCGGCCGGAGACCAATCAGGTGGTCCTCTCCGACGGCACCGACCTCCACGCCGACCGGGCTTGCTGCACCGACCTCAACTGGATCGCCCTGCCCGGGCTCACCGCCCCCCGGCGGTGCACCGTGCGCCTGCGGCACTCCAAGAACGAGACGGAGGCGGTCCTCCACCCCACGGAACAGGGAGTGGAGATCCAGATGCTCACCCCCGCCCGGGCCCCTACGCCGGGCCAGCTGGCGGTGTTCTACGACGGGGATTCCGTCCTGGGCAGCGGCTGGATCTGCTAAAACAAAAAACGTCCTGTATTCTCTTGCACTGAGAATACGAGACGTTTTGTTTTATCCGGACAATCCGGAGGATTTGCCCTCGCCGGGCGGGCCGCCTACTCGGCGGGAGTACCGCTTTCTTTGCAAAGAAAGCGGTGGGAAAGAAAGCCCAGAGGGGGGATACCCCCCTCTGGACTCCCCCAAAGCGCATCCCGGCCTCCATCCGGCTGCGGAGGGATTTCCTTACTCTGGCGTGGCCAATTCCAGGCTTTCCGCCTATCCGGAAAGCGTTGTACCCTGCCAATATGGGGCGGCTCCCTGAAAAGGCCGCCCTTTTGGAGGGGAGTGGAGAGGGGAACGAGAAGTTCCCCTCTCTGCCTTTTCTTTCCCCGGTTTCTTTTCGCGAAAAGAAATCGGGCGCTGTCCGCGTAGGACGCCCGCGCGGCGAGCGCACATCCCTCCGGTCTGACCGGGGATGTTACAGCTCCAGCCCGGCGCAGTACCGCCGTACCAGGTCAAAGGCGTTGTGGGCGGCGGCAGTGCGTACCCGCTCCCGGCCGTTCCCGGCGTGGAGCTCCCGGACGTGGGTGCCCTCGGGGGTGGCAATGCCTACATACACCAGTCCCACCGGGTTGCCCCGGTCGTCGGGGTCAGGCCCGGCCACGCCGGTGACCGACACGGCCAGATCGCTGCCCAGCACCCGCCGGGCCCCCTCGGCCATGGCCCGGGCCACCGGCTCGGACACCGCGCCGTACTGCTCCAGCAGGTCCTCCGGCACGCCCAGCACGGTGTGCTTCACCTCGGTGGCGTAACTCACCACGCCGCCACGGAACACGGCGGAAGCCCCGGACAGGTCGGTCATCCGCTTGGCGATCAGTCCGCCGGTGCAGCTCTCGGCGGAGCCCAGGGTGAGGCCTTTTTCCTTCAGCAGCGCCAGCACCGCCGCCTCCAGAGAGGGGATGTCGGCGCCGTAAATTTTGTCCCCAAACAGCTCCCGCAGCTCCTTCTCCACCGGGGCGATGAGAGCCCGGGCGGCGTCCTCATTCTCCGCCTTGGCGGTGATGCGCAGCTCGCACTCCCCCTCCTTGGCGTAGGGGGCCAGGGTGGGATTGGTCATGGCATTCATTTTTTCCCGCAGGAGGGATTCCATCCCCGACTCCCCGATACCAAAGAGTTTCAGCGTCCGGGACACGATGGTCCCCTCGGACAGGGACTGGAGATAGGGCACAGCCCGGTAGGTGAACATGGCCTTGCACTCCCGGGGCGGGCCGGGGAGCATGATGATATGGACGCCGTCGGCCTCAAAGCCGCAGCCCGGGGCAGTGCCCCAGTCGTTTTGGAACACAGTGGCCCCCTCGGGCATATAGAACTGCTGGCGGTTGTTGGTGGTCATTTCCCGCCCGATTTTCTGGAAAAAGGCCCGGCAGCGCTCCTCGGCCTCCTGGTTGTAGACCAACTCCTTGCCGAAGCAGGCAGCCAGCACGTTTTTGGTCAGGTCGTCGCAGGTGGGCCCCAGCCCGCCGGTGGTGAGGATGAGGTCGGCCCGGGACTTGGCCAGCTCCACGGCGGCGCGGAGCCGCTCCGGGTTATCCCCCACCACGGTGTGGTAATAGACGTTGATACCCAGGGCGGAGAGCCCCTGGGAGAGCATCTGCGCATCGGTGTTGGCGATGTTGCCCAGCAGCAGCTCGGTGCCGACGGCGATGAGTTCAGCGGTGTGTGACATGGCAAAAGACCTCCTCACAGCTTGGATGGGGGCAAAAAGGGCCCCCGGTATGGAGTGTAATACCGGGGGCCCTGTGCGTCAAGGCAAATTACTTGGTGATGGTAAAGGAGCGGGTGATGGGCGCGGCCATGTAGTTGCCGCCCAGGATGCAGACGGTGACCACATAGCTGCCGGGCTCAGTGGGAGGCGTGGTGGTGGAGGAGTAGACGCGCCACTTGCTGGTGAAGCCGGAGTACAGGTAGTGGACACTGCTCTGGTCCACGGTCACATCGCCGTTATAGCTGAGGGTGGCCTTGAAGTCGAAGGTCTTGGCCTGCTCGGCAGTAAGCTTGCCGTTCGGAATCTCTTTGTTCCAGGTGAGCTGGGAGCCGGAGAGATGCATCTTCACCAGCAGGAAGCCGATGCCCACGCCGGTCTCATAGTTCTGGTTGTCGGTGACGGCGGCCACGGTGTAGAGGCCCGCGCGGTTGGTGGGCTCGCCGAAGGCCACGCGAACGCTGTCGGCGATGCCGGGCAGGTTGTTGATGGTCTCCAGGATCTTGCCGAAGGTGCCGGTGTCGATGTTCAGCGTGTCCAGCAGGTCCAGCAGAGCCTGGGTGCTGAAGAGCTCCCGCAGCTCGCCCACGGTGACGCCTTCCTGCATCATCTGGGTCAGAGTCTTCTGGCCCGCCAGCTCCAGCGCACCGTCGATGAGATCCAGGAAGGCACTGTCAGCGTAGCGCTCGGGCAGGTCCAGATACAGCGCGGTGGTCACGTTGCTGGTGACACCGGCGTAGATGGTGTAGATGTCAAACTCGTCAGCGGGATCGGTGGTGATGAAGTCGGCGGGCAGGTCCTCATCAGTGTAGACGTTGGTGGAGTTGACCTTCACGGAAACCTTGGCCTTGTTGACGGTGACGGTGCCCTCCACCTCGCCGCAGGGCTTGTAATCGGCGCTGCCCTTGAAGGAGATGCGGATCTGCTGGTTCTCGCCCGCGCCCATCTGGGGGTAGGTGGCCCAGTTGATGTTGCCGGTGTCGTAGCTCTTGCCCTCGATGGGAACCCATTCGTTGATACCGGAATCGATGCCGCCGTCAAAGAGGACGGCTTCGGCGTAGTACTCGATGACGAAGTTGTCGGCGGTCAGGGTGCCCTTGTCGGGCAGGGTGGAGGCGTCCCAGTCGATGACATTGTCCAGGATGGCCTGCTCCATGACGTCGGCGTCCATGTTGTAGGTGAAGGACGCGCCCTCTTTGAGGACCACATTACTCTGGATGCGATTGTCAATGACGTTGACAGTGGTCTCCTTAGAGACACCATAGTAACTATTGTTTTCCGCATAAGAAATGCGGATCTTCTGGTTTTCACCCACGGTCATACCGGGGTAAGTCAGCCCGGCGTTTTTTCCGCCCTCCAGAGGCATCCACGCTTTTCCAAGGCTACCCAGGGAGCCGGACTTGGCTTCGGCGTAGTACTCAATGTTCACGTCGTCCACGGTCAGCTCGGGGGTGGTGGAGGCCACCGCAGCAGCGAAGATGTTCTCACGCAGGGCATCATAGTTGACGGAGGTATCCTTGTTGTAGGGCAGAGCCACAGAGCAGCCCTGGTTCAGGGTGATGCTGGAGGACAGCTTGGCGGCCTTGGTCAGGGTGACGACAGTTTCAGGATCATTGGCCAGGCGGACCTGATAGTCGCCATTAGCTGCCTCTGTCAAAGCCGGATAGGTATAGGTATAATTAAAAACTTCTTTATAGTCCTCGGTAAAGCTGTGAAGGGGGCCAAACATTTCATTGCCCCAGACCGTAACTCCGACTTTCTTCGTCCAGCCTTCACGCTCATACTCCCATTCCAGGCTCTGGGGGTCAATGCCCTCAGGGTTGACGACCAGAGCGTCAAACAGGGCCTGCTTCACGGTGGCCTCGTTCGCACCGGCGGGGATCACGACATTTTCAGCGCTCTGGAGCTGGATGTCAGACGGCGCGACGGCCTGCTCGGTCACCTGGGTGGTTTCCACCTCGGCGGCCAGCGCGGTGAGGGCACAGCCCTGCACCAGGGTGAGGGCGGCCAGAAGCCCGGCCAGTCCTCTGCGGAAATTGGTGTGTTTCATGGATATCCCTCTCTCTCATTCAAATCCTCTCAGAAGAGATGAAAACGCCGCGGAGAGGTCTCCGCGGCGCTCCAGGGGACATTATAAAAGGGACATACGGCAAAAGCAATACAAATAGGATAAGTTCTTAAGAAAAATAGGAAGAAATCCAGCCAAAGTAACACGAAAAGTAACAAAAACGGTTACAAATTCGAGCGGGTGACTTAAGGCTCGATCTTGATGCGCTCGATGCCGTCCACGGCGGCCTTCACCATGGCGTCGATGTTCAGCACGGCCTCGGCGGCCTCCACCTCGCCGGGCAGGGGGCGCAGGCGGGGGTGGCGGGGGGTAAAGACGGTGCAGCAGTCCTCATAGGGCAGGATGGAGGTCTCGAAGGTGTTGATCTTCCGGGCGATGGTGACGATCTCCTCCTTGTCCATGCCCACCACCGGGCGCAGCACCGGCAGCGAGCAGGCCCCGCCGGTGAGCTTCATGGCCTCCATGGTCTGGCTGGCCACCTGGCCCAGGCTCTCGCCGGTGACGATGGCCCCGGCCTTGATGCGCAGGGCCACCTTCTCGGCAATGCGCATCATGAAGCGGCGCATGAGGATGGTAAAGAGCTCCTCGGGACACTTGCGGCGCAGCTCTTCCTGGATGGCGGTGAAGGGCACCACATGGACGATGAGCCGCCCGCACCAGGGGGTGAGGAGCTTGGCCAGGTCCAGCACCTTCTGCTTGGCCTCCTCGGAGGTGTAGGGGTAGGAGAAGAAGTGGACCATGTCCAGGGCCAGGCCCCGCTTGGCCATCATCCAGGAGGCCACCGGGGAGTCGATGCCGCCGGACAGCAGGCTCACGGCCCGGCCGTTGACCCCCACGGGCAGACCGCCGGCGCCGGGCTCCGGGTCGGCGTGGACGTAGGCGGCGTTCTCCCGCACCTCCAGATAGACGGTGAGCTCCGGGTGGTGCACGTCCACCTTCAGGTCGGGGTAGCGCTCGTCCAGCTCGCCGCCCACATACTGGGACAGCTGGATGGAGGTCATGGGGAAGGTCTTGTCGGCCCGCTTGGACTCCACCTTGAAGGTTTTGGCGGCGGAAAGCTTATCGCCCAGGTAGGAGCAGGCGGCCTCCACCATGGCGTCCTTGTCCTTGGGGCAGGCCAGGGCGCGGGACAGGCCCACCACGCCGAACAGGCGCTTCATGGCCTCCCACGCGCCGTCCAGGTCGCAGCTCTGGTCCATGGGTTCCACATAGAGGATGGACTGCTTGGAGTACACCCGGAAGCGGCCGCAGGGGCGCAGGAGGCGCTGGGCGTTGGCGATGAGCTTATCCTCAAAGGTATGGCGGTTCAGGCCCTTCAGGACCAGCTCCCCCAGCTTGAGCAGAATGATCTCTTCCATCAATAAAACCTCTCTCTTTTATTTTCTATATACGATATCCAGAGCCCGGGGCAGATTCTCGATCTCCGCCACCTTGTGGGCCCCGCCGAACTCCCCGTCCAGGGTCCAGGGCATCTCCTCCGCGCAGGTGACGGTGAGATGGCTGGTGTGGAAGGAGGTAACCGTCCCGCCCGCGGAGGCGGCATTGGCGGGCTGGACCAGGGTGGTCAGAAGGCTCTGGAGCTGGGCGGCGTTCTGGGGCTGGCGGATGAGCACCACCTCAAAGAGCCCGTCGTCCAGCTTGACTTCCCGCTCCGGCATACCCCGGAAGCCGCCCACCGACACGGTGTTGCTCACCATGCCGTAGAGGAACTCCCCCTCTTCCACGCCGTTGTCGTGCTCCACCCGCAGCCGGTAGTGGGGCAGGGAGGCCAGCCGGGCCGCCCCCTCCAGCACATAGGCCAGGTGGCCGAACATGTTTTTAAAGGACTGCGGGGTGTCGTAGGCCACGTCGGTGAAGGCGCCGAAGGCGGCCACATAGACGAAGTAGTCCTGGTTGAATCGGCCGATGTCCACCGCCCGGGGCACGCCTCCGGCGGCCGTCTCGGTTTTCCCGGCCACACTGCGGGGCAGGTGGAGGTTGCGGGAAAAGTCGTTGGTGGTGCCGGTGGGGAGATAACCCACAGCAGGCCGCTCCGGCAGGGCCATCAGGCCGGTGATCACCTCATGGAGGGTGCCGTCTCCGCCGCAGCACACCACCCGGTCAAAGCGCCCGCCCAGCTCCTCCGCGGCCCGGGTGGCGTCGGCCCGGCCCTGGGTGGGGTAGGCCGTCACCAGCCAGCCCGCCTTGGTGAAGGCGTCCAGGGCCTGGGACAGCCAGTGGAGGGCTTTGCCCTTTCCGGCGTGGGGGTTGTAGATATACAGCAGGGATCTCATGGTGTTTCCGGCCTCCTGAGTGGGTGGTAGATCCTCGCCGGGGGATGGATGCCCCTGGCAGACAGTATTATACATTATACAAGAACGGGAGAAAAAAACAACGTCATTTTGTAAACAAAAGGGCGGGATACGCCCCCGGGAGCTCTTGCAATCCGGACGAAAATTTATTACAATGGATCCAATGCGCAAGGGGAAGAAATGGGAAAAAACCGCTGCAATCGGGGGAGCATCTCCGCAAGAAACGGCTGTTTATTCATTCTCTTGAAAATCCTTGCAAATCATTCCGCCGGGCCGGTACCCGGCGGGCCATCCTATTTCGTGTGAGAAGGGATACGATCATGGACCGAAAAGCTCTGTCCGCGGCCTTTCCGGTGACCGTCCCGGTGCTGATGGGGTATCTGGCCATCGGCATGGCCTTCGGCTTTATGCTCCAGGCCGTGGGGTACAATTTCATCTGGGCGTTTTTTATGAGCCTGTCCATCTACGCCGGGTCGGGCCAGTACCTGGGCGTGAGCCTGCTGAGCACCGGCGCCACCCTGGGTACGGTGGCGCTGATGACCCTCATCATCAATTTCCGCCATCTGGTCTACGGCCTGTCCATGCTGGAGAAGTTCCGGGGTATGGGCATCCGGAAGCTCTACATGATCTTCTCCCTCACCGACGAGACCTATGCCCTGCTCAGCTCGGCCCAGGCCCCGGTAGGGGTGAATCCCCGGAATTTCTACTTTGCCATCGCCCTGCTGGACCAGTCCTACTGGATCCTGGGCTCGGTGATCGGCGCGGTGGCGGGGGCGGTGATCCCCATCGACACCACCGGCATTGATTTTGCCATGACGGCCCTCTTCGTGGTCATCGCCGTGGAGCAGTGGGAGACCTACCGCTCCCATCTGCCGGCGGTGCTGGGGGCCGTGGCCACGCTGATGAGCCTGCTGCTGGTGGGGGCGGAGAACATGCTCCTCCCCGCCCTGGCCATCATCGTGGTGGCGCTGCTCCTGCTGCGGGAGCGGCTGGATGACAAGGGGACCCAGGCGCCCCAGACGGACGGAGAGGAGGATGCGGTATGTTGACCCCCATGCAGGCGGTGGTCTCCATCGCGGTGATGGCGGTGGTGACCTTTCTGACCCGCGCGCTCCCCTTCCTACTCTTCGACCGGGGAAGCCATCCCCCCAAGCTGGTGCTCTACCTGGGCCGGGTGCTGCCTCCGGCCATCATCGCCATGCTCATCGTCTACTGCCTGCGGGGGGTGTCCTTCGCCGGGCTGGAGAGCTGGCTGCCGCCCCTGCTGGCGGTGGTGCTGGTGGTGGTCCTCCACCTGTGGAGACACAACAATCTCCTGTCCATTTTCGGCGGGACCGTCTTTTATATGGTCCTGATCCAGGCGGTGGACTGGCAGGCGGTGGAGAACACCGTTCTGGTCTTTTTCAACTGAAACAGAGCCCCGCTCCAAGGGCGCGCCGCATGCCGCGGCGCGCCCTTTTTCCATGCCGCCGCCCCGGCGGGTCCGGGGAGAAAAAGGGGCGTTTTTCGGCGAACCTTTAGGGCTTCAATACAAGAAATAGGTCGCAACCGAAATTAAGAGTGGTCAAAATAGACAAAACTAAAAAACTATTTTAGTGACAATAAAAAATTTTTAGATTTCGTCTTGACTTCTCATTTCAGTATGGTATGATGGTCTCAGCGAGCGGGCGGACAGGCCCGCAAAAAGGATCTCTTAAATTTTTACGGAGGCGAGAAGTAAAATGGAGATGGAACAGATCAAATGGGTACGCAATGAGCTGCCCAAGAGCGACGACAAGTGGCTCGACGTGATGTCTCTGGAGAACGTGGCCAAGGCCCGCGCTTTCCACCGCAGCTTCCCCCAGTATTCCATCACTCCCCTGGACAACCTGAAGGGTATGGCCAATTACATGGGCGTGGCCGGCGTGTATGTGAAGAATGAGTCCTACCGCTTCGGTCTGAACGCGTTCAAGGTGCTGGGCGGCTCCTTCGCCATGGCCCGCTACATCGCCCAGAAGACCGGCAAGGACGTCAGCGAGATGACCTATGACTACCTGACCAGCCAGCAGCTGAAGGACGAGTTTGGTCAGGCCACCTTCTTCACCGCCACCGACGGCAACCACGGCCGCGGCGTGGCCTGGGCTGCCAAGAAGCTGGGCCAGAAGGCCGTTGTCCACATGCCCAAGGGCAGCGTCAAGAGCCGCTTCGACAACATCGCCAAGGAGGGCGCCACCGTCACCATCGAGGAGGTCAACTACGACGATTGCGTGCGTATGGCCGCCGCCGAGGCGGACGCCTGCGAGAACGGCGTCATCGTCCAGGACACCGCCTGGGAGGGCTACGAGGACATCCCCTCCTGGATCATGCAGGGCTACGGCACCATGGCCAGCGAGGCCGCCGAGCAGCTGCGCCAGATCGGCGTGAACCGCCCCACCCACATCTTCGTCCAGGCCGGCGTGGGCTCCCTGGCCGGCGCGGTGCAGGGCTACTTCGCCAACCTCTTCCCCAACGATCCTCCCAAGGTCGTCATCATGGAGACCGCCGCTGCCGACTGCCTGTATAAGGGTGCTGTGGCCAAGGACGGCGATCCCCGCATCGTCACCGGCGACCTGACCACCATCATGGCTGGCCTGGCCTGCGGCGAGCCCAACATCATCGGCTGGGACATCCTGCGCAACCACTCCGCCGCCTTCACCTCCTGCCCCGACTGGGTCTCCGCCAAGGGTATGCGCATGCTGGCCAACCCCGTGCACGGCGACCCCGTGGTCATCTCCGGCGAGTCCGGCGCTGTGGGCATGGGCTGCCTGGACGCCATCATGCACGACGAACAGTACAAGGAGCTGCGTGACTACCTGGGCCTGGACCGCTTCAGCCAGGTGCTCATGATCTCCACCGAGGGCGACACCGACCCCGAGAAGTACCGCCGCATCGTGTGGGACGGCGAGGTGTGCACCGACACCACCCCCATGGGCCACGTCGAGTCCAAGAGCTAAAACACTGCGGAAGGCATCCGCAAAAAAATAACAGATAAAATGGAGGAATCAGCAATGGATTTCGAAAAGATCAAAGCTGCTGCCGAAGGTTATAAGGCTGACATGACCCGCTTCCTGCGCGACATGATCTCCCATCCCAGCGAGAGCTGCGAGGAGAAGGAAGTCGTCGCCTGCATCAAGGCTGAGATGGAGAAGCTGGGCTATGACGAGGTTGAGGTCGACGGCCTGGGCAACATCATCGGCTGGATGGGCAAGGGCGACAAGATCATCGCTTTCGACTCCCACATCGACACCGTCGGCATCGGCAACATCAACAACTGGGAGCACGACCCCTACAAGGGCTACGAGGATGACGAGGTCATCTACGGCCGCGGCGGTTCCGACCAGGAGGGCGGCATGGCTTCCGCCACCTACGGCGCCAAGATCATGAAGGACCTGGGCCTGATCCCCGAGGGCTACAAGATCATGGTCGTCGGCTCCGTGCAGGAAGAGGACTGCGACGGCATGTGCTGGCAGTACATCGTCAACAAGTTCTTCCCCGCCAAGGGCATCAAGAAGGAGCAGGTCGAGTTCGTGGTCTCCACCGAGCCCACCGACGGCGGCATCTATCGCGGCCACCGCGGCCGTATGGAGATCCGCGTGGACGTGAAGGGCGTGTCCTGCCACGGCTCCGCCCCCGAGCGCGGCGATAACGCCATCTACAAGATGGCCGACATTCTCCAGGATGTCCGCGCCCTGAACGAGAACGACGACGCCGACTCCACCGAGATCAAGGGCCTCGTGAAGATGCTCAACCCCAAGTACAACCCCGAGCACTACGAGGATGCCCGCTTCCTGGGCCGCGGCACCTGCACCACCTCCCAGATCTTCTACACCTCCCCCAGCCGCTGCGCTGTGGCTGACTCCTGCTCCATCTCCATCGACCGCCGCATGACCGCCGGCGAGACCTGGGATTCCTGCCTGGAGGAGATCCGTCAGCTGCCCCACGTCAAGCAGTACGGCGACGACGTGAAGGTCTCCATGTACATGTACGACCGTCCCTCCTGGACCGGCGAGGTCTATGAGACCGAGGCCTACTTCCCCACCTGGATCAACAAGGAAAACGCCGCTCACGTTCAGGCTCTGGCCGACGCCCACCACGCCCTGTTCGGCGAGGAGCGCATCGGGCCCGACGGCGCCATGCACCTGCGTCACCGTCCTCTGATCGACAAGTGGACCTTCTCCACCAACGGCGTTGCCATCCAGGGCCGTTACGGCATCCCCTGCGTGGGCTTCGGCCCCGGCGCTGAGTCTCAGGCTCACGCCCCCAACGAGATCACCTGGAAGAAGGACCTGGTGTCCTGCGCCGCCCTGTACGCCGCCGTGCCCGGCCTGTACAAGGAGGAGAACAAGACCGCTGACGTGACCCAGTTCCGCGCCGGCAAGACCAACAACGACATTAAGTAAGTAACCCCCTTTCCATCGCGCTCTCTCCGCTCTGCGGAGCGGAGAGGGCGCACCCCCAAACCGAATGGAATTCAAATCTGATATAAAGGAGATCATGACTATGGACGCCAAACTGCAGGCCTATATCGACAAGCTCAACAAGCTGAACTTCAAGGAGATGTACGAGGGCGACTTCTTCCTGACCTGGGAGAAGACCGACGACGAGATCGAGGCCGTCTTCACCGTGGCCGACGCTCTGCGCTACATGCGTGAGAACAACATCTCCACCAAGATCTTCGAGTCCGGCCTGGGCATCTCCCTGTTCCGCGACAACTCCACCCGTACCCGCTTCTCCTTCGCCTCCGCCTGTAACCTGCTGGGCCTGGAGGTCCAGGACCTGGACGAGGGCAAGAGCCAGATCGCTCACGGCGAGACCGTCCGCGAGACCGCGAACATGGTTTCCTTCATGGCCGACGTCATCGGCATCCGCGACGACATGTACATCGGCAAGGGCAACACCTACATGCACGAGTTCATGGACGCCGTGACCCAGGGCAACAAGGACGGCGTTCTGGAGCAGAAGCCCACCCTGGTCAACCTGCAGTGCGACATCGACCACCCCACTCAGGCCATGGCCGACATGCTGCACATCATCCATGAGTTCGGCGGCGTGGAGAACCTGAAGGGCAAGAAGATCGCCATGACCTGGGCTTACAGCCCCTCCTACGGCAAGCCTCTGTCCGTGCCCCAGGGCATCATCGGCCTGATGAGCCGCTTCGGCATGGACGTCGTCCTGGCTCACCCCGAGGGATACGAGGTCATGCCCGAGGTCGAGGAGGTCGCCAAGAAGAACGCCGAGAAGTCCGGCGGTACCTTCACCAAGACTCACAACATGGCCGAGGCCTTCAAGGATGCCGACATCGTGTATCCCAAGAGCTGGGCTCCCTTCGCCGCCATGGAGAAGCGCACCAACCTGTACGCTGAGGGCGACACCGACGGCATCAAGGCTCTGGAGAAGGAGCTGCTGGCTCAGAACGCCAACCACAAGGATTGGTGCTGCACCGAGGAGCTGATGAAGACCACCCGCGACGGCAAGGCTCTGTACATGCACTGCCTGCCCGCCGACATCAACGATGTCTCCTGCGTGGACGGCGAGGTCGAGGCTTCCGTGTTCGACCGCTATCGTGACCCCCTGTACAAGGAGGCCTCCTTCAAGCCCTACATCATCGCCGCCATGATCTTCCTGGCCAAGGTGAAGGATCCCCAGGCCACTCTGAAGGCCCTGGAGGAGCGCGGCATCGCCCGTTGGTTCCAGAAGTAAGCTGGAGACCGGCTGAACACCCGCTAGATTGGCCGGCGTGAACGGTTTCGCCTCCGTCCATCACGCCTGCTGATAGTTCCTTTGGAAGTGGAACGGCCCGGGCGGCGGCAGCACCCCTGCCGCCGCCCGGGTTCCATCTTTTTCTGAAGAACTTTTCGATAAACGATATTATATTTTTGAATAGAGAGGTGCGAAACGTATGGGTAAGAAAATCGTCATCGCCCTGGGCGGCAACGCGCTGGGCAACAACCTGCCGGAGCAGATGGTGGCCGTGAAGCAGACCTCCAAGGCCATCGCCGATCTGATCGAGGAGGGCCACGAGGTCATCGTTGCCCACGGCAACGGTCCCCAGGTGGGCATGATCCAGGCCGCCATGACCGAGCTGACCCGCTCCAACCCCGAGAAGTACATCCCCTGCCCCCTGTCCGTGTGCGTGGCCATGAGCCAGGGCTACATCGGTTACGATCTGCAGAACGCCCTGCGTGAGGAACTGCTGGACCGCGGCATCAACAAGGGTGTGGCCACCGTGCTGACCCAGGTCATCGTGGATCCCGAGGACCCCGCCTTCAAGAACCCCACCAAGCCCATCGGCTCCTTCATGACCAAGGAAGAGGCTGACAAGATGGTGGCCGAGCGCGGCTACCAGGTGGTGGAGGACGCCGGCCGCGGCTATCGCCGTGTGGTGGCTTCCCCCAAGCCCCAGGAGATCGCTGAGATCGAGACCGTGAAGGCTCTGGCGGACGCCGGTCACGTGGTCGTGGCCTGCGGCGGCGGCGGCATCCCCGTGTTCAAGACCGAGGGCCATCACCTGAAGGGCGCCGCGGCCGTGGTGGACAAGGACTTCGCCTCCTGCGTCATGGCTCAGCAGCTGGACGCCGACTGCCTCATCATCCTGACCGCCGTGGAGAAGGTGGCCATCCACTTCGGCAAGCCCGACGTGAAGTGGCTGGACGAGCTGACTCCCGCTGAGGCCGAGAAGTACATCGCTGACGGCGAGTTCGCCCCCGGCTCCATGCTGCCCAAGGTGCAGGCTGCGCTGCAGTTCGCCCAGTCCAAGCCGGGCCGCACCGCTCTCATCACCCTGCTGGAGAAGGCCAAGGACGGCGTGGCCGGCAAGACCGGTACCAAGATCCATCAGTAAGTAAACATTGCCCGGGCAGGGCAAATCCGTGCACCTTTCAGGCCCGGGCGGGAGACCGCCCGGGCCTCCGCGCTGCTCCATCCCCCGCACAAAACCAAGGCTATATCCATCCGCTAATGAATATTTTTGGTAATTCTCACAAAATCTTCGCTCGAATTTTGGGACTGAACTGGTCAGTTTTGTCTTGAATCTTGGGGGGCGGAAGGGTATATTTTTTAATGGCAATAAAAATTATTTTTGTCAGAAAAAAGTTTGTGAGGTGGCATCGATGAAAAACGCGTCCCAAACCAAGAGCGTGTCCGTCTTCCAGTACGAAGGCGTACCTCCGCTGGGCCAGACCATTCCCCTAGGTCTGCAGCACGTGGTGGCCGCGGTGGTCGGTATCGTTACGCCGGCCATTATGATCGCGGGCACCTGCGGCATCACCGGCGCAGATCAGACTCTGCTGATCCAGGTCTCCCTGCTGGTGACGGCTGTGGCGACCCTCCTGCAGCTCTTCCCCATCGGCCCGGTGGGTTCCCGCCTGCCCGTCATCATGGGCATCAGCTTCGCCTATGTGCCGACCCTTCAGGCCATCGGCGGTGAGTTCGGCCTCCCGGCAATTCTGGGCGCCGAAATCGTGGGCGGCATCGTCGCCATTCTGTTCGGCATTTTCGTCAAGCAGATCCGTGTCCTGTTCCCGCCTCTGGTTACCGGCACCGTGATCTTCACCATCGGCCTGTCCCTGTATCCCACCGCCATCAAGTACATGGCCGGCGGCGTGGGCAAGCCGGACTACGCCTCCCCCAAGAGCTGGGCGGTGGCCATCATCACCTTCCTGGTGGTGCTCTTCCTCAATAACTTCACCAAGGGCGTGCTCAAGCTGGGCGCTATCCTGTGGGGCATGATCGTGGGCTACATCATCTCCATCCCCCTGGGCCTGGTGGACTTCAGCGCCGTGGGCCAGGCGGGCGTGTTCCAGGTGCCCATGCCTATGCACTTCCCCATTGAGTTCCAGCCCAGCGCCATCGTCTCCCTGGCCATCGTGTACATGGTCAACGCCGTGCAGACCATCGGCGACCTGAGCTCCACCACCATCGGCGGCATGGACCGCATGCCCACCGACAAGGAGCTGCGGGGCGGCATCATCGGCCAGGGCGTTATGAGCGTGGTGGGCGCCCTCTTCGGCGGCCTGCCTACCGCCTCCTACAGCCAGAACGTGGGTATCGTCACCGTCAACCGGGTCATCAACCGCGCGGTGTTCGCCTTTGCCGCCATCGTGCTGGCCGTGGCTGGCTTCGTGCCCAAGATCTCCTCCGTCCTGACCACCATCCCCCAGAGCGTCATCGGCGGCGCCACCGTGTCCGTGTTCGCCATGATCACCATGACCGGCGTCAGCATGATCACCTCCGAGAAGTTCGACATGCGCGCCCGTACCGTGGTGGGCCTGTCCGTGGCCATGGGCGTGGGCATCAGCCAGGTCCAGGGCTGTCTGGCCGGCTTCCCCCAGTGGGTCACCATGGTGTTCGGCTCCTCCCCCGTCGTGGTCACCGCCATCATGGCCATCTTCCTGAACCTCATCCTGCCCAAGACCGACAGCGCCAAGAAGTAAAGACCTTTCCTTGGACAGAACAAAGCGCCGCAGTCCACTGGGACTGCGGCGCTTTTGTGTCTGGATTTTTGTAGAGACCACCGGAACGGTGGGGGTGATTGTCCTCGCCGGACGGGCGTCCTGCGCGGACAACGCCCGATTTCTTTTCTCGAAAAGAAACCGGTGAAAGAAAAGGCGGAGAGGGGAACTTCTCGTTCCCCTCTCCACTCCCCTCCAAAAGGGCGGCCTTTTATGGGGCCGCCCATATTGCCAGGGTACAACGCTTTCCGGATAGGCGGAAAGCC
>NZ_NFGZ01000018.1 GCF_002159175.1 Flavonifractor sp. An92
GCCCCCAAGGTCCCCCGCCACTCCGACTCCGGCATCGTGGTGGAGGGGCTGGACAACTGCCTCGTGAAATTCGCCAAGTGCTGTACCCCCGTCCCCGGCGACCCCATCGTGGGCTTCATCACCCGGGGCTTCGGCGTGTCGGTCCACCGGGCCGACTGCCCCAACTGCGCCCCTGAGAAGCGCAAGCCCGAGGAGGCCGGACGCTGGGTCAAGGTGTCCTGGGTCACCGACGGCGACCAGCCCACCGCCTACAAAACTTCTCTCTCCATCTCCGCCAAGGACCGGGACGGCCTCACCCTGGACATCGCCATGGCCCTCTCGGTGGTGAAGGTCAAGACCACCAGCCTCTCCGCCCGCTCCATGCCCGACGGCTACGCCGCCGTGTCCATCGTGCTGGAGGTCAAGGACCAGGCCGAGCTCACCTCGGTCATCAACAAGCTGGGGCAGATCCAGGGGGTCTACCAGGTCAAGCGCGCGGCGGGCTAACGACCCCGCCGCGCCGTTGGACTCCCCGTTGGGGAGCCACTTCAAATTGCCATGGAGGCGTTTACAATGGAAAACCGCTTTGTGCCCCTGCTCCTGGGGGCCGACATCAACGTATACAGCATGGCCCGGGCCTTTCACGAGGCCTACGGCGTCAAGACCGTGGCCTATGGCATGTACCCCTCCGGCCCGTGCTTCGGCAGTGATATCATCGACTACCGGGTGTGTGAGCACAACGACGAGCCCGAGGTGGTGCTGGCCAATGTGAAGAAGGTGGCCGCTGAGTTTGCCGACCGCAAGGTGATCCTCCTGGGCTGCGGCGACAACTACCTGACCTCCATCGCCTGCAACCTGCCCAACTTCCCCGAAAACGTCATCGCGCCCTATATTGACCTCTCCCTCATGGAGACTCTCATCCACAAGGAGAAGTTCTACGAGCTGTGTGACAAGTACGGTATCGACCACCCCGCCACCTTCGTCTACAAGAAGGGCATGGGCCACGACTTCACCCTCCCCTTCGACGGCCCCTTCGTGGTGAAGCCCGCCGAGAGTGCCACCTACTGGGACCACCCCTTCGACACCCAGAAGAAGGCCTACGTCCTCCAGACCCGGGAGGAGGTGGACCGGGTGCTGGACGAGATCTACGAGCACGGCTATGAGGACTCCCTCATCATCCAGGACTTCATCCCCGGCGACGACAGCTTCATGCGGGTGGTGACCAACTACTCCGGCGCCGACGGCAAGGTGCGCCTGATGTGCGTGGGCCACGTGCTGCTGGAGGAGCACACCCGCCACGGCATCGGCAACCACGCCGTCATCATCACCGAGCCCGAGCCGGAGCTGTGCGAGCAGCTGCGCCGCTTCCTGGACGACATCGGCTACACCGGCTTCTCCAACTTCGACGTGAAGTACGACCAGCGGGACGGCAAGTTCAAGGTCTTTGAGATCAACACCCGCCAGGGCCGCAGCAACTACTACGTCACCGGCGCGGGCTACAACCTGGCCAAGTACCTGGTGGAGGACCGCATCGAGGGCAAGTCCTGCCCCCTCACCGTCACCAAGAACCGCCACATGTGGTGGGTCATCCCCAAGAGCGTGGCCTACGACTATGTGAACAAGCGCTACCGCCAGGAGATGAAGTCCCTGGAGCAGTCCGGCGCCGTGGTGAATCCCCTCTTCTACAAGGCCGACCACAACCTCATCCACAAGCTGCGCATCATCAAGGACCAGTGGCGCTACAAGCAGCGCTACGCCAGCTCCATGGAGAAGGCGAAATGACGGAACAACGCCTTGGTATTCTGGGCGGCATGGGCCCCCAGGCCACCCAGATCTTCTACCAGCGCATCCTGGACATGACCGACGCCGCCCGGGACCAGGACCACGTGCCCACCCTCATCTGGAGCGACACCCAGATGCCCGACCGCACCGCCGCCATTCTGGGCGGCGGCGAGGGGGCTGAGGCCTGCTATCAGCGGCTTCTGGCCGGCGCGAAGCTCCTGGAGAACGCCGGGTGCACCATCCTGGGCATCCCCTGCAACACCTCCCACTACTTCGCCGACCGGCTCCAGAGCGAACTGAAGTCACTGCGCCTCATCCATATGGTGCGGGAGACCGCCGCCGTCATGGCCCAGAGCGGCTGCCGCCGGGTGGGCATCCTGGCCACCGACGGCACCGTCCAGACCGGCGTGTACCAGCGGGAGTGCGAGGCCCTGGGCCTCGCCTGCCCCGCCCTCCCTGCGGAGGTGCAGAAGCTGGTCATGTCCATCATCTACGACGAGATCAAGCGGGGCGAGACCGGCTCCCGGGAGAAGTTCGCCGTCATCGACCGCTGTCTCCGCCGGGACCTGGGGTGTGACGGGGCCATTCTGGGCTGCACTGAGCTGAGCGTCTACCGCAGCTACCACGGCCTGCCCGGGTACTACCTGGACGCCATGGACGTGCTGGCCCGGCAGTGCATCACCGCCTGCGGCTACCCCCTGCGCATGGTCTGAGAAAGGAGGCCCCCCATGGACGCCCATATCCTGGTGGTGGACGACGAGCCGGAGATCGCCGACCTGGTGGAGGTCTACCTCCAGAGCGAGGGCTTCACCGTCCACACCTGCGGCAGCGGCACCGAGGCCCTGGAGCTGGTGAAGCGCCAGCCCCTGGACCTGGCCATTCTGGACGTGATGCTCCCCGACATCTCCGGCTTCACCCTCTGCGGCGAGATCCGCAAGGAGCACCACTTCCCCGTCCTCATGCTCACCGCCAAGGCCGAGGACACCGACAAGATCACCGGCCTCACCATCGGGGCCGACGACTACATGACCAAGCCCTTTAACCCGCTGGAGCTGGTGGCCCGGGTGAAGGCCCAGCTGCGCCGCTACACCCGCTACAACGAGGTGGACCGGGGCTCCGGGGACGTCCTCGACATCAACGGCCTGGTCATCAACCGGGCCACCCACGAGTGCTGGCTCTACGACCAGCCGCTGGTCCTCACCCCCATCGAGTTCGACATCCTGTGGATGCTGTGCGAGAACCGGGGGCAGGTCATCTCCGCCGAGCGCCTCTTTGAGAGCGTTTGGAAGGAGAAATACCTGGACCGCAACAACACCGTCATGGTCCACATCCGCCGCCTGCGGGAGAAGATGGGGGAGCCGTCCCGCAACCCCCGCTTCATCAAGACCGTCTGGGGCGTGGGCTACAAGATCGACTGAACGCAAGCCGGGGCGCACCGCGTCCCGGTTTTTCCACTCTTTCAGGAGGTATCCGCCATGGAACGACCCATTCTCCCCCTGGGCGACTACTATCAGCTCCTCATCAAGCACGGCCTGCTGGCCAACCAGACCCCGCTGAAGGCCAATCTGGCCCAGCCGGTGGCTCTGGTGTCCTGCGACTCCCAGAAGGTGGTCCCCGGCACCCTCTTTCTCTGCAAGGGCAAGGCGTTCAAGGGCCAGTACCTGGCCCAGGCTCTGGAGCGGGGGGCCTTCGCCTATGTGAGCGAGCAGGTTTACCCCGAGGGGGGCGCCGCCCCCTGCATCCGGGTCACCGACATCCGTGCCGCCATGGGCCTGCTGGCCGACCTGGCCTACGGCCACCCCTCGGGCGGGCTGACCATCACCGGCATCACCGGCACCAAGGGCAAGACCACCGCCGCCTACTATATCAAATCCATCCTGGACGCCTGGCTGGCCACTCAGGGCCACCGCGAGAGCGCCATTTTGTCCACCATCGTCACCGACGACGGCGTGGAGCGCCGCCCCGCCAAGCTCACCACCCCCGAGCCCCTGGACCTCCAGCGCCACCTCTTCCACGCCCGCTCCTCCGGTGCGGACTATGTCACCATGGAGTGCTCCAGCCAGGCCCTCAAGTACGGCCGGGTCATCGGGGTGGACCTTTCCTGCGCCGTATTCCTCAACATCGGGGAGGACCACATCTCCCCCAACGAGCACCCCGACTGGGCGGATTACTTCGCCTCGAAACTGCTCATCTTCCGCCAGGCCCGCACCGCCTGCATCAACCTGGACTGCGACCACGCCCGGGAGGTCCACGACGCCGCTTCCGCATCCTGCGCCCAGGTAGTGACCTTCTCCCAGAAAGACCCCTCCGCCACTGTCTACGCCACCAACGTACACAAGGTGGGGAGCACCACCGCCTTCCACCTGCGCACCCCCTCCTATGAGCGGGACATGGTGCTAGGCATGCCGGGGCTCTTCAACCTGGAGAACGCCCTGGCCGCCGTGGGCGTGGCGGAGCTCTACGGAATCCCCGGCGACATTGTGGCCGACTGTCTCGCCAGAGCCGCCGTCCCCGGCCGCATGGAGCACTATACCTCCGCCAACGGAGAGGTGTCGGTCATTGTGGACTACGCCCACAACGGCATGAGTCTGGAGGCCCTCCTCCGCTCCGCCCGGGCGGAGTACCCGGGACGGGAGCTCACCGTCCTCTTCGGCTGCACCGGCGGCAAGGGCCTAGACCGCCGGGAGGGTATGGGCAACGCCGCCGGAGCCTGGGCCGACCGCATCCTCCTCACCGAGGACGACCCCGGCCCCGAGGAAGTGGTGGACATCTGCGCCGACATTCAGGGCTATCTGGACCACTACGGCAAGGTGGGCACCGTCATCCCCGACCGCCCCGAGGCGGTGTTCCGGGCGGTGCTGGAGTGTCACACCCCGGCGGTGGTGGTGCTGGCGGGCAAGGGCTGTGAGATGGAGCAGAAGCGCAAGAACGGCCCCGAGCCCTGCGTCCCCGACGGCCTGCTGGCCCAGAAGGCCCTGGCCGAGTACGACAAGCGGCAGTGAACCGGGCCTTGCTGGACTCCCTCTTTGCCGCCGGTGGGGCGGCGGACTGGGGGTGGACCTCTTACGAAACGCTTACGCCCCACATGGATGAAAATGCCCGGGAGAAGGCGGAGGCCCTCTGCCCCGGGGCGCAGTGTGTGCTGGTGTGCGCTGTCCCCTACTACGCCGGGGACGCGCCGGGAAACCTCTCCCTCTACGCCCGGGGGAAGGACTACCACCTGGTTTTAGGGGACCTTTTAAATCCCATCTGTGAGGTCCTCCACGAGAAATACCCGGCGTACCGCTTTGTGCCCGGTGTGGACAACTCCCCCCTGCCGGAGCGGGAGGCCGCCTGGGCCGCGGGCATCGGCCTGCGGGGGGAGCACGGACTGGTGATCGTGCCGCCCTACGGCTCCTGGGTCTTTCTGGGCACCATCCTCACCGACCACCCGGCCCCTCCCCCTGACCGCGCCCCCAGTCCCCCCTGTATCCGCTGTGGGAAGTGCCAAAAGGTTTGCCCCGGCGGGGCACTGCGTGGGGAAACTTTTGACCCGGAGCGCTGCCTCTCCCACCTGACCCAGAAAAAGGGGGAGCTGCCCCCGGAGCAGGAAGCCCTTCTGGCGTCCCACCCTCTGGCCTGGGGGTGCGACCTGTGCCAGAAAGTGTGCCCCTACAACGCACACCCAAAAGCCACCGGGGTATCCACCTTCCGGGACGATCTGGTGGAGAACCTGACCGAGGACATGGTGGAGGGCGTCACCAACCGGCAGTTCAAGGAGCGCTACGGCGATCGGGCCTTTGCCTGGCGGGGCCCGGCGGTGATCCGGCGCAATCTGGCCCTCCAAACTTCCAAAAACTAGAATAAACGCCGCCCCTTCCGGGGATACTCAGGTATCCACACGGAAAGGGCGGCGTTTTGCGATGCTGGTAAAAGACCTGATGACCTCCCCCATTGTCACCATCACCCCCATGGAGAGCGCGGCGCTGGCCGCCCGGCTCCTGTCCCGGTACGACCTGGGGGTGCTGCCAGTGTGTCAGAACGACGGGCGGCTGCGGGGCGTGGTCACCGACCGGGATCTGGTGCTCCGCTGTCTGGCCCCGGGTGAAAATCCGGAGCGGCTCCCGGTGGGGGACATCATGACCCGCAACTGCGCCTGGGTCTCCCCCGGCGCCGACGTGCAGGAGGCCGCCCGGGTGATGGCGGCGGCCCAGGTGCGGCGGCTGCCGGTGGTGGAGGGCAGCAAGGTGGTGGGGATGCTGTCCCTCAGCGACCTGGCCCGCAGCCGGGGCTTTGAGATGGAAGCCGGTGAGGCCTTAGGGGAGATCACCCGGCGCGTCAAGGAGGGCTGAACTTACTGGAAGTCCAGATACCGCTCCACCAGCGCCAGGGTGCCCAGCAGGGCGTCCTGATGGGTACGCTCCATGCCGTGAGAGGCCTGGACGCCGGGACCAATGAGGGCGGCGGGCACATCCAGGCCGGCCTTCCAGGCCACCGCCGCATCGGAGGAGTAGTGGGGGTACACGTCCAGCACGGCGGGGATGTCGTTCTCCTTGGCCAGCTTGGAGAGGCGGGTCACCATGTCGTAGTCGAAGGGACCGGCGCTGTCGGCGGCACAGATGGAGACGTGGTACTCGTCGCAGTTGAGGTCGGCCCCCACGCAGCCCATGTCCACCGCCAGCAGCTCGCTGAGCTCCGGGGAGAAGGTGGCTCCGCCGTGGCCCTGCTCCTCGTAGACGGTCAAGGTGATCTCCACATTGTAAGCCGGGCGCTTCTTCTGCTCAGCGGCCCAGCGCAGCAGGGTGAGGAGCACGGCGGCGCTCCCCTTGTCGTCGATGAAGCGGGACTTCAGGAAGCCGCTGCGGGTGAACTTGGTCTTGGCGTCGTAGCAGATGTAGTCCCCCACCTCGATGCCCAGGGCCCGCACATCCTCGGCGGTGAACACCTTCTCGTCCAGGCGGACGTACATATTCTCCACATCCCGGGCCCGGGTGGAGGCGTCGTCAAAGACGTGGGCCGCCGGGGAGAGGGAGAGGACGGTGCCGCTGTAAGAGCGGCCGTCCCGGGTGTAGATGGTGCAGTATTCGCCGTCCAGGCTGGGAAGGACCGGCCCGCCGATCTTGCGGAAGAGCAGTTCGCCCTTGGCGGTGATGGAGCGGACCATCAGGCCCAGGGTGTCCACATGGGCACACACGCCCACGGTGCGGCTGCTGTCGCGGCCGGGCACCAGGATAGTGAGGTTGCCCTTGCGGCTGCGGCGGGTCTCGTAGTTCATCGAATGGGCCAGGCCCTCCGCCAGGTCGATCACATGGCGGGTGTAGCCGCTGGGGCTGTCGGCCCCCAGCAGGAGGCGGGCGTAGTCTCTCAGGGCGGGAACGTAAGGACGGAAGTCCATTGAAATCACTCCAGTTCTGTGGTAAGGTAGTTCCGTCAAACAGGATAGCCCTTTTTGGGCAAAAAAGCAAGGAAGCGATGTACCATGGCACAGGAAAAAACCAACGTGATGCGCCTGCTGGGCCAGAAGAAGGTGGCCTTCACCCGCCACTACTACGCCTGTCCCGACGGCGCGGTGGACGGCCGCAGCGTGGCGGCTCTCATTGATCTGCCCCCGGAGCGGGTGTTCAAGACCCTGGTGACCCGGGGCGCAGGCAAGCAATATTATGTGTTCGTCATCCCCGTCACCGGGGAGCTGGACCTGAAGGCCGCCGCCAAGGCGGTGGGCGAGAAGTCCATCGAGATGATCCGGCAGGCGGAGCTCCTGCCCCTGACCGGATACGTCCACGGCGGGTGCTCCCCCCTGGGGATGAAAAAGCAGTTCAAGACGGTGCTGGACGAGAGCGCCCGGGACCTGGAGACCATGGTAGTCAGCGCCGGAAAGATCGGCGCCCAGGTGGAGCTCTCCCCCGCCGATCTGGCCAATCTGTGCCGGGCGGAATTTGCGCCAGTAAGCAAATAAGAAACGACCCCCGCGGTTTCCGGCAGGACCGCGGGGGTTTCCTTTTCCGCGGGCCTCGGATGGATGTGCTCGCCGCACGGGCCGCCTGCTCGGCGGGAGCACCGCTTTCTTTGCAAAGAAAGCGGTGAGAAAGAAAGCCCAGAGGGGGGATACCCCCCTCTGGACTCCCCCAAAGCGCATCCCGGCTTTCATTCCGCTGCGGCGGTGTTTCCAAGGCATGGCGTGGCCAATTCCGGGCTTTCCGCCTATCCGGAAAGCGTTGTACCCTGCCAATATGGGGCGGCCCCCGAAAAGGCCGCCCTTTTGGAGGGGAGTGGAGAGGGGAACGAGAAGTTCCCCTCTCCGCCTTTTCTTTCCCCGGTTTCTTTTCCGCGAAAAGAAATCGGGCCCCCGCTGGGTAAGCGGCCCGCCCGGCGAGGGCGAATCCCCCGGGCTACCCAGGAAATACACGCAAAAAGAGAGGACGCCGTCTCCGGCATCCTCTCTTTGGTGTTATAGGGTTACTGCCCCACCACAGCGGCGCAGCGGTCGCACAGCTCGGCGTGGTGGCCCTCGGTACCAATGGAATCGCAGTGGTTCCAGCAGCGGGGGCACTTGGGCGCCTCGGACAGCTTCACGGCGATGGTGCAGGGGATGAGGGCATCCTCGTTCTTCTCCCCTTCCACCGCGTTGGTGGTGACGGTGACCTTGGACACGATGCACAGGCTGGCCAGGTCCACGCCCTCCAGGAAGGCGGCGTCCTCGGCGGACACAGACACGGTGACCTCGGTGTCCTGGGCCTTCTTGAACACGCCGGCGTTGCGGGCGTTCTCCAGAGCCTTGTTCACCGCGTCGCGCAGGGAGATAAGCTTCTCCCAGCGGGCCTTCGCGTCCTCGCCCAGGGCGTAGGCAGCGTTGTCGGAGGGCATGTCGTTCAGCAGGACGCTCTCGGCGTCCACGCCGGCGGCATGCTTCATGGCGTGCCAGATCTCGTCGGAGGTGAAGGCCAGGATGGGGGCGATGAGGCGGGTCATGCCATCCAGGATGTGGTACAGGGCGGTCTGGGCGGAGCGGCGCTCGGCCTCGGCGCCGCAGTACAGCCGGTCCTTGATGATGTCCAGATAGAAGTTGGACATGTCGATGACGCAGAAGTTGTACACGGCGCGGTACACCCCGTGGAACTCGTAGCGGTCATAGGCGGCGCGGACGTTCTTCACCAGCTCGTTGAGGGCGTGGAGGGCGTAGCGGTCCAGCTCCATCAGGTTCTCCAGGGCCACGGCGTCGGTGTCGGGGTTGAAGTCGCAGAGGTTGCCCAGCATGTAGCGGGCGGTGTTGCGGATCTTCAGGTAGGCCTGGGACAGCTGCTTCATGATGTCCTTGGAGATGCGCATGTCCTGGGTGTAGTCGGCGGAGGCCACCCACAGGCGCAGCATGTCGGCGCCGTAGTCCTTGATGACCTCATCGGGGGCCACAGCGTTGCCCAGGGACTTGTGCATGGCCTTGCCCTCGCCGTCCACGGTCCAGCCGTGGGTGGCGATCTGCTTGTAGGGTGCCACGCCGTTGACGGCGATGGAGGTCAGCATGGAGGACTGGAACCAGCCGCGGTACTGGTCGCCGCCCTCCAGATAGAGGTCGGCGGGATACTTCAGGTAGGGACGCTCAGCGGCGACAGCGGCCCAGGTGGAGCCGGAGTCGAACCACACGTCCATGATGTCGGTCTCCTTGGTGAAGTGGGTCTTGCCGCACTTGGGGCACACGAAGCCCTGGGGCAGCAGGTCCTTGGCCTCACGGTCGAACCACACGTTGGAGCCGTGCTCCCGGAAGAGCTCAGCCACATGGGCGATGGTCTCGGGGGTCACGATATCGGCGCCGCAGTCCTCGCAGTAGAAGATGGGAATGGGCACGCCCCACACGCGCTGACGGGAGATGCACCAGTCGTTGCGCTCGGAGATCATGGAGATCATGCGCTCCTTGCCCCAGCCGGGATGCCACTGGATCTCGTCACAGGACTTGACGGCGGCGTCCTTGATGGCCTCCACGGAGCAGAACCACTGCTCGGTGGCGCGGTAGATGATGGGGTGCTTGCAGCGCCAGCAGTGGGGGTAGGAGTGGGTGATCTGCTCCTTTGCGACCAGGAAGCCCTCCTTCTCCAGGTCCTCCACCACCATGTCGTTGCCCTTGGCGTAGAACTGGCCGTTGTAGCGCTCGTCAGTCATGACGCCCTTGGCGTTGACGGGCACGGGCACGCCGATGTGGGTCAGGCCCGCCTTGTCGTACTGCTGGCAGATCTGGAAGTCCTCGGCGCCGAAGCCGGGGGCGGTGTGGACGCAGCCGGAGCCGGCGTCCAGGGTAACGTGCTCGCCGTTGAGGATGACGCTCTCCCGGTCGAAGAGGGGGTGCTTGGCGGTCATCAGCTCGAACTCAGAACCCTTCAGCTCGGCCAGCACCTTGCAGGCCTCAAAGTCGATGTGGGCGGCCTTGCAGACGCTCTCGGCCAGGTCCTTGGCCAGGACGTACACGTCGCCGGAGGGCACCTGGAGGAGCACATAGTCGAAGTCGGCGTTCAGGCAGATGGCGAAGTTGCCGGGGATGGTCCAGGGGGTGGTGGTCCAGATCACGAAGTAGACCTTGGAGAGGTCGGCGTACTGGCCCAGCTTGCCCTTGTCGTCCCGGACGGGGAATTTGACGAAGATGGTGGTACAGGGGTCGTCGGCGTACTCGATCTCGGCCTCGGCCAGAGCGGTCTGGTCGTGGGGGCACCAGTAGACCGGCTTCATGCCCTTGTAGATGAGGCCCTTCTCGGCCATCTTGCCAAAGACCTCGATCTGCTTGGCCTCAAACTCGGGCAGCAGGGTGATATAGGGGTTGTCCCACTCGCCCAGGACGCCCAGGCGCTGGAACTGGCCGGTCATCTTGGCGATGTAGCTCTCGGCATACTCCCGGCACTTGGTGCGGAACTGAGCGGTGGTCATCTCCTCCCGCTTCACGTTCTTGTCCTTCAGGACGGCGGACTCGATGGGCAGGCCGTGGGTGTCCCAGCCGGGGACGTAGGGGGCGCAGAAGCCCGTCATGTTCTTCTCTTTGACGATGATGTCCTTGAGGATCTTATTGAGGGCGGTGCCGATGTGGATGTTGCCGTTGGCGTAGGGAGGGCCGTCGTGCAGCACGAAGGTGGGCTTGCCCTCGTTGCGCTTGACCATCTTGTTGTACAGGTCGTGGTCGTACATCTCCTTGAGCATGTCCGGCTCACGCTTGGGCAGACCTGCCCGCATGGGGAAGTCGGTCTGGGGCAGGTGGACAGTCTGGTTGTAGTCCATGGGTTGTTCCTCCAAACATAAGAATTGATGAATCTCAGGGGCCGGATCAATCCTCCGGCGGGGTGATCAGAAAGTGGTCCATGGTGAGTCTGCGGATCCTCCCCCCGGCCAGAAAGACTGCGCCGCACAGGAAATCCACGATACGCCGGGAGATCTCGCTGGGCATGTCCTCCACGCTCAGCACAAAGGGCTCCTCCTTCCGCACCCACTGGATCAGCTCCGGGGCGTCGGAAAAGCTCTCCGCCTGATACCGGGGCAGATCGGCCACATCCTCCAGGGTAAGGGGCTCCTCCCAGTCCAGATTCTCTTCCATCGCGTCTCCTTTCGATACGAAAAAACGCCTTTGTCTCCTGTCAAACAAGAGACAAAGGCGCTTCTAGTCCTCTGCGGTACCACTCTTTTTGCCGCCGGGGGCGGCCACTCAGCCCGTGCAGACGCACGGAGGCGGGATAACGGCCGCTGCCCGTCCCCGCTTACTGTTTGGTTCAGCGGGCCGCTCCAAGGCGATCTTCCCGCCGCGCTGCTCTCCGCCTTACACCAAACGGCGGCTCTCTGGGCAGCAAACGCGGCGCTACTGGTCCTCTTCTGCGCGTTTGGATATTGAAAACGCTACTATCTTATCCGTTTTCCCCGCTCCTGTCAAGGGGGCTCACTTGATTTCGTAGTCCCGGCCGAACTGGAGGTTGGAAAAGTCGATGCGCTTGGTGGGGGCGGTGTCGTCCTCCTCCTCCGCAGGCTCCTCGGCCTCCGGGCGCTCGATGGGCTGGCGGGAGGGGCGCTTGTGGCGCTCGCCCTCAGCGGGGTTCATGTTCAGCTCCATGAGCTCGGCATAGAGCCCGCCGTCCGACTTGTCCTCCACCGGCACCTCGATGGTGATGGTGTCGGCGGTGAGATCGGGCTCCTCCGCCTTGGGGGCGGGCTGCTCCGGCTGGGCGGTCTGGACCGGCTCCTCCGCCGCCACGGGGGCGGTGAACTGGTCCAGGCTGCGGAGATAGTCCATCTCGTGCTGGTAGAGCTCCTTGAGCTTGGCCACATAGGCGGCCGTGGCCTTGCGGGCGGCCTCCAGCCGGCCCTCCTCGTTGGCCACCTCCTGGACGAGCTGGTTGCGGCGGGTGCGGACCTCGGCGTCCACCGTCTGGAGCATGGTGTTGCGCTTCTGCTCGGCCTCAGCCACCATCTCGTCGGCCATCCGCTGGGCGGTGAGCAGGGCCTTGCGCATGGCGTCCTCAGTGGAGCGGTACTCCTCCACCTTGTCCACCAGCACCTTCATCTTGCTCTTCAGGACAGCGTTTTCCTTATAGAGCGCGGTATAATCCTCGGTGAGCAAATCCAGGAATTCGTCCACCATGGCCATATTGTAGCCGCCGAAGGACGCCTTGGCAAAGGCGTGCTCGGAGACTTCCTGAGGAGTCATCATAAGTCAAAACCCCGTTTCTCTCCCGTGCGTTCCGCCCGGTCTTTTGTTTCAAACTGGAGCGCTTAGAAGTAGAGCCCGTTGTTCTCCAGTTCGTCGATGAGATCCCCCAAGATATCCACGTTGTAGGGGGTGATGATGTAGGTGGAGATGGCCACCTTCTTGATCTTGCCCTCGTTGGCGTAGGCCACGCCGGAGAGGAAGTCCAGCAGGCGCCGGGCAATGTCCTTGTTGGTCTGCTCCAGGTTGAGCACCACGGTGCGCTTCTCCCGCAGGTGGTCGGCGATCTCGGCGGCGTTCTCGAAGCGGTCGGGCTTCACCAGCACCACCTGCAGCTGAGTGGTGGTGTGGATGTTGACCACCTTGTTGCTGCGGCGCTCCGGCTCCATGTTGAAGGAGGCGGGCTCCTTCTTGGCCGGGCTCTTGCGGTCGTTGTAGTCGTCGCGGCGGCTGCTGCGGCTGTCTTCGAAGTCGTCTTCGTAATCGTCCATATCCTCTTCGTCCTCATAAGGACGGGCCAGGCGCTTGAGTTCATCCATAAGTCCCATAAAAAACCGTTCCTCCTGATTTATTTCCGACGGGCCGCCGGCCCAGGGATACCGCTTAGTGAGGCGCTCCCATGGGCGGCCGGGGGCCGAAGAGCGCTGTACCCACCCGGACCAGCGTGGCGCCTTCCCGGACGGCGTCCATATAATCGCCGCTCATACCCATGGAGAGAGAATCCATAGCAGAACTATTATCGTCCATTTTCCCCTTTATGTCAACAAAAAGCTGTTTCATCTCGGCAAAAAAGGGGCGATTCTCCCCCGGCGCATGGGCAGCGGGCGGGATGGCCATGAGCCCCCGCAGGCGCACATGCGGAAGCACAGCGGCCTTCTGGGCCAGGGCAAACAGGTCCTCGGGGGCCACGCCGCTCTTGCTTTCCTCGCCGCCCACGTTGACCTCCAGCAGGATATCCTGCACCACGCCGATCTTTTCCGCCTGGCGCTCAATGGCCTCCAGCAGGTGCTCCGACCCCACCGACTCGATGAGGTCCACCTTGCCCACCACGAACTTCACCTTGTTGGTCTGCAAATGGCCGATGAAGTGGAGGGCGGCGCCGGCATAGGCGTCGTCGCCCAGGTGGGCGGTCATCTCCTGCACCCGGTTCTCACCGCACACCGTGATGCCGGCGGCGATGGCTTCCCGGATGGTGTCCGAGGTCTGGACCTTCGTGGCCGCCACCAGGGTGATTTCTCCGGGGTCCCGGCCCACCTCACGGGCGGCCTGGGCGATGTTCTCCCGCACCTTCTGGATGTTCTCTGCCAAAGACATGATACGCACCTCTCTCTGTCTGCTTCTAGTCTACGACCATACCGTCGAAGATCTCGTCGCCGGCGATGACCACCTGGTCCCCGGCGCGGAGGATGGTCTTGGCCGAGGAGGAATCCTCCACCGGCGCGACCACACAGTAGTCGTCCCGGCGGGCCAGGATCTCCACGGGCTTGAACTCATACTGCATGCCCACCACAGCGTAGACGCCCACGGTCTGCACGGTACTCTCGTTTCCGTCCTCATCGGTGACGGTCTGCTCCAGGGTGCGGATGGCGCCGCTGGGGACCCGCAGGCCCTCCTGGGAACTAAAGACCAGCTCCACCGTCTGGCGGCGCAGCAGGGTGGTCTCCGACAGGAAGCGGTCGGTGGAGAAGATCACCACGCATTCGCCGTCCACCGGCGCGCCCACGCGCTCCACCTTCATGTCCACCTCGCCGGACCAGTCCCGGGAGAAGCGCACTTCCACACTCTTGCCCTCGGTGAGGCGGTTGGCCTCCTCCTCGGTGAGGACGCAGGCAAAGCGCCAGGTGGCGTCGGTGATGAGCTTGCCCACTGCGCCGCTCTGGGCGGTGACGGTCTGGGTGCCCACGGCCTTGAGCTGGGCGGGGGTCATGGCCTCCACCGCCTCCGGGGTGAGGATGGACTCATAGCCGTCCACCAGGCCAGAGAAGGTGCCCGGCTGGCTCACCGTCACCCGGGTGGTGTCCGCCCCCGCCTGGGTGGTGAGGGCGGAGATCTGGGCGTTGACGCTGTCCAGCTGGCTCTGCAGCGCGGCGGTGTCGCCGCCCTCATAGGCGCTGGAGCGCTGGTAGATGAGGCTGCGCAGCTCCAGGGTCTGGTCCTCCAGCCGGGTCAGGTCGCCGTTGGCGGCGGAGGAGCGCAGGTCCACGATGGCGTCGATGATGTCCTCGTTGAGCCGCGCGTTGTCGCTGACGGTATTGGTGGCGGTGAGGGCGTACTGAAGCTGTGTCCGCTCCTCCTCCAGGGTCTGGAGCTGGGCCTGACGCTGGGCGGCGTCGGCGCTGGAGTACAGCAGGGCCACGGTGGCGCCGCTGGCCACCTTCTCCCCCTCGTTGTAGAGCTGCTCCACCACGGCGGCGCCGCCGCCCTGGATGACCTGCTCCTCCCGCACCAGAAAGCCGGTGACCTCCATGGTCTCCTCCACCGTAGTGGCGTAACAGGTGGCCAGCGTGTAGGGATCGGTGAGCCCCTTCCAGACCGTGACTCCCAGATAGAGGAGCACCGCCCCGAAGAGCACCAGCATCATCACCCGGTTGAGAACCTCGCCTTGCTTCATTCGCATTCCTCCGCCCGCCTGGGGCCTCCGCCGCCCCTCCACCGGCTAGCGCCCGGCGTCCTCCCCGGCGGAACGTCCGCTGTCCAGGGAGATGGCCCGCTCGGGCACGATGGTGGAGATGGCGTGCTTGTATATGACCTGCTGCTTGCTCTCGCTGTGTACCACCACCACGAAGGCGTCAAAGCCGGTGATCTGGCCCCGGATCTGGTATCCGTTCACCAGAAATACCGTCACATTGGCGCGGGTGCTCCGGGCGCGGAGCAGGAAGAGGTCCTGAAGGTTGTTGATCTTTTGCATAGAGCTGCACTCCTTTTCTTTCTAAGGCCGGCACGTGTCCGGCCCAGGGATGGCTCTATGCTAACCAATAATTTCCATTTATGCCCGTGAAATCGGTCGAGCCGGGGAAATTTTTTGCCCCTCAGGCCCGCTTGAACTGCTTTTCCAGCTCCTTGCGCTTCAGCTCGATGGCCACCGGGCGGCCGTGGGGGCAGTATTTCACCTCGCCCCGCATCACGGCTCCGGCCACTTTTTCCAGCTCCTGGGGGCCGTTCTTCTGGCCCCCCTTGATGGCCGCCTTGCAGGCCATGGTGTGCATCAGGGCGTCCCGGGCCGCCGCCGGGTCGGCCCGGCCGGTGGTGAGCAGCTCCCCGGCCAGGGAGGTGAGGGTGGGCTGGATGTCCCCGGTGTCCAGGTAGTCCGGGCACTGGCGGACGATGAGGCTGCCGCCCCCGAAGTCCTCCACCTCAAAGCCGAAGCGCCCCAGCAGGGGCAGGTTCTCCAGCAGAATGGCTCCCTCCTCGGCGGTGGGGGTGAAGATCACCGGGGTGAGCAGCATCTGGCACATGGGGGTGTACCCCTCGGCCTTGAGCTTGTCGAAATTCATCCGCTCGTGGGCAGCGTGCTTGTCGATGAGGAGGACCTTGTCCCCCTGCTCCACGATGATGTAGGTGTCAAAGACCTCTCCGGCCACGCGCCAGGGCTCCGGCTCGGGGGTGGGGTCGGGTTCCGACACGGGGACCGGCACAGGCTCCGGCTCCGGCATCGTCTGGGGCTTGGGTTCCGGCACAGGGGCAGCTTGTTCCGGCGGACGGACCGGCTCGGTCCGCACAGGGACACGCACTTCGGTCCGTACCGGCTGGGAGATGGACTTCTCCACCCGCTCTGCCGGGCGGGACACCGCCGGAGGGGGCACCGGGGGCGTCTGAATGTTCGCCGGGCGCTCCGCCGTCCGGGGGACGGTGAAGTCCCGGAGCGGCGCCCGCCCCAGCCGCTCCAGGGCGGACAAGCCGGGCCGAACAGGCTGCTTTTTGGCGGCGGGTTTCGTCTCCGTCTCCGCCATAGCGCGGTACTGCTCCGCCGTCATGGTGCGGAAGGCGGTCTGGTTGGGGGTGACGGTGTCGTGGGCTTTCGGCTTCTCCAGCACCGCCGCCGGGCGCTGCCGGTCCCCCTCCAGGGCGGAGCGGACGGCGTAGTAGACGGTATCAAAGACCCGCTTGTCGCTGCCGAACTTGACCTCCTGCTTGGTGGGGTGGACGTTCACGTCCACGGCGTTGAGCTTGGTGGTCAGGTGGAGGACGCAGGCGGGGAACTTGCCCACCATCTTCTGGTTGGCGTAGGCCTCCTCCAGGGCGGCCATCATGGTACGGGATTTCACATAGCGGCCGTTGACGAAGAAGTGCTGTCCCCCCCGGCTGCCCCGGCAGCAGGTGGGCCGGGAGGTGAAGCCGGTGACCTTCATCTCCTCGCCGGAGCCGGACACCGGCAGCAGGCCCAGCGCGGTCTCCCGCCCTAAAACGGCGTACACCGCGCTCTCCAGGGAGCCGTCCCCGGGGGTGTGCATCTCCTGCTTGCCGTCCCGGAGGAATTTTACGCTGACCTCCGGGTGGGAGAGGGCCTCCCGCTGCACGGCGGCGTAGACCGCCGCGCCCTCGGCGCTGTCCTTCTTCATGAATTTCAGCCGGGCCGGGGTGTTGTAAAAGAGGTCCCGCACCACCATGGTGGTGCCCGCCGGGCACCCGGCCTCCTCCTTGGAGACCACCACGCCCCCCTCCAGCTCCAGAGACACTCCCATGGGCCGGTCGGGCAGGCGGGTCAGCAGGTCCACCCGGGACACCGCCGCGATGGCGGCCAGAGCCTCCCCCCGGAAGCCCAGGGTGCCGATGGCCTCCAGGTCATACTCGGTGCGGATCTTGCTGGTGGCGTGGCGGAGGAAGGCGGTCTCCACCTCCTCGGGGGCGATGCCGCAGCCGTTGTCCGTGACCCGGATGAGGGTCATACCGCCGTTCTGGATCTCCACCGTCACGGCGGAGGCTCCGGCGTCAATGGCGTTTTCCAGCAGCTCCTTGGCCACCGAGGCGGGGCGCTCCACCACCTCGCCGGCGGCGATCAGGTCGGCCAGATGGGCGTCCAGGGTCTGAATGTGAGGCATAGGGTCACCGTCTTTCTAACGTCCGTCAGGACAGGATACGAAACAGGGTCAGGCCGTTGACGGCCATGTGGAGGAAGATGGCGGCCCACACCGAGCCGCCCTGGTCGTAGCACCAGGTCAGGGCCAGACCGGCGGGCAGATACCGCACCGCCAGCAGGAGATACCGCAGGTCCACCATGCCGTAGGAGAAGGCGAACTGCCACACGCTGTACAGCGCGAAGGGCACCACCGACAGCACCCAGGCCAGGGCGCGGCTATACCGCCGGGTGCCGCCGTAGAAGAAGCCCCGGAAGAGCATCTCCTCCACCACCGGCATGAGCACCACCACGATGACCACCGTAGCCGTCGGGGACAGGAGGTACTCCAGGCGGTAGGTCATCTCATTGGGGTCGGTCACCGGCAGGGGGATGAGGCGGACCAGAAAGTCCAGCACCACCCAGCCCACGAGCGCGGCGGCGAAGGCGGTCAGATTCTCCGGCAGGCGGTCCAGGAGCCGGAGAAAATCCCGGTGCAGGAAGCCCCAGAACAGCAGAAACACCAGCAGCACGGCGATGAGGTAGTACACCACGCTGGCCTCCGCCACGGGGAGCTCCGCCCCCGCGGCGGTCTGCACCCAGCCCATGGCCAGGGGAAAAATGAAAAAGTAGACCACACACAGCACGGCGGCGCGGATGAGCTCCGCCGTGGTCAGCGGCGCCTGCCAGATACGGCGCGGGTACATAGGCACTTCCTCCTTTGGAGACGGTGCGGGCTCGTTTTAGAGCATTTGCTTGAGCTCGTAGACCAGATTCATGGCTTCGATGGGGGTGAGGGTGTTCACGTCCACCCGGCGCAGGCGCTCCGCCGCCTGGATCGCCCCCAGGTCGCCCAGGCTCATCTGCCCGGCGTCGGCGGCAGGGGCGGCCGCGGCGGGCGCGGCGGCGGGGGCGCTCCCCTCCTCCAGCTCCTGCAGGATGGCCCGGGCCCGCTTGATGACCTTGTCCGGCACCCCGGCCAGCTTGGCCACCTCGATGCCGTAGCTCTGGTCCGCCCCGCCCCGGACGATCTTGCGCAGGAAGAGGACGTCATCCTTCTTCTTTTTGGCGGCGATGTTGTAGTTCTCCACCCCGGGGATGACCCCCTCCAGGGCGGTGAGCTCGTGGTAGTGGGTGGCAAAGAGGGTCTTGGCCCCCAGCTTCTTCTTATCGGCGCAGTACTCCAGCACCGCCCGGGCGATGGCCATGCCGTCGTAGGTGGAGGTGCCCCGGCCGATCTCGTCCAGGATGAGGAGGCTCTTCCGGGTGGCGTTTTTCAGAAGCTCGGCCACTTCCGTCATCTCCACCATGAAGGTGGACTGTCCGGCGGACAGGTCGTCGCTGGCGCCGATGCGGGTGAACACCCGGTCCACCACGCCGATGTGGGCGTATTTCGCCGGGACAAAGGAACCCATCTGGGCCATGAGGACGATGAGGGCCACCTGGCGCATGTAGGTGGACTTACCGGCCATATTGGGGCCGGTGATGATGGCCACGGTGTGCTCCCCGCCGTCCAGGTGGGCGTCGTTGGGGACAAAGAGGCTCCCTTTCAGCATCTTCTCCACCACCGGGTGACGGCCCTCGGTGATCTCCACCGTGTCGGACAGATCCACCTCCGGGCGGCAGTAGCCGTTCTCGGCGGCCACGGCGGCGAAGGAGGTGAGCACGTCCACCTGGGCCACAGCGGCGGCGGAGCGCTGGATCTCTCCCACCTTGGCGGCGGCCTCCTCCCGGATGGAGCAGAAGAGCTCATATTCCAGAGAGGTGATGCGGTCCTGGGCGGTGAGGATCTCGTGCTCCAGGTCCTTCAGCTCCTGGGTGATGTAGCGCTCGCAGTTGACCAGGGTCTGCTTGCGGATGTAGTCCGCGGGCACCTGGTCGTAATAGGTCTTGGACACCTCGATGTAGTAGCCAAAGACCTTGTTATAGCCCACTTTCAGGCTCTTGATGCCGGTTTTTTCCTTCTCCCGGGCCTCGATGGCGGCCACCATGTCCTTGCCGCCGTTGAGGATGCCCCGCAGGCGGTCCACCTCCGGGTCGTAGCCGTCCCGGATGAAGCCGCCCTCCCGCACGGAGAAGGGGGGCTCGTCCACGATGCCCCGGACGATGAGGTCCCGCAGGTCGGCCAGGTCGTCCAGTTCCCCCTGGAGGGTACGCAGGAGGGGGCTGTCCAGCCCGTCCAGCGCCTCCCGCAGGGCGGGGAGCTTGCCCAGGCCGGTCCCCAGGGCCACCAGGTCCCGGCCGCCGGCGGTGCCGTAGACGATGCGCCCGATGAGGCGCTCCAGGTCGGTGATCTCCCGCAGGAGCAAAATCAGCTCGTCCCGCCGGATGGAGGCCCCCACCAGGGCCTCCACCGCCCCCAGCCGCCGCTCGATGGCCGCCGGGGACAGGAGGGGCCGCTCCATCCAGGTGCGGATGAGGCGGCGGCCCATGGCCGTGCGGGTCTTGTCCAGCACCCAGAGGAGGCTCCCTTTCTTCTCTTTGCTCCGCAGAGTCTCGGTAAGCTCCAGGTTCCGCCGGGCGGTGAGGTCCAGCTCCATGTACTGCCCGGAGGTGAACCACCGCAGGGTGGAGAGGTGGGAGAGGTCGGTCTTTTGGGTCTCGTAGAGGTAGGCCAGAAGGCCCCCCACCGCCCGGAGGGCGTGGCCGTCCTCCCCGCCGGTGGGGGCGTTCTCGCCGGTGAACTGGCGGTGGACGGTCTCCAGGGCGGCTTCCGCGTCAAAGCGGTCCTCCCCGCCGTTCTCGCACCGGCACTCCAGCCGGTCCCGCAGGAAGGACACCAGCGCGCCGTCCTCATAGGCGCCCGCGGACAGCAGGGCCTCCCGGGGGGAGAAGCGCCCCAGCTCGTTCTGGAGGTGCTCGGCGGCGTCCGGGCCGTGGAAGGCGGCGGCGGAGATCTCGCCGGTGGAGATGTCGCACAGGCACAGGCCGGTGCCGTCCCCGTCCTCATAGATGGAACAGATAAAGTTGTTTCTCCCCTCGTCCAGCATGGAGGAGGCGATCACGGTACCCGGGGTGACGATGCGGATGATGTCCCGGTCCACCAGGCCCTTGGCGGTGGCGGGGTCCTCCATCTGCTCGCAGATGGCCACCTTGTACCCCCGGGAGATGAGCCGGGCGATATAGGCGTCGGCGGAGTGGTAGGGCACGCCGCACATGGGGGTGCGCTCCTCCTCTGGCTTGCCCCGGTCCCGGCTGGTCAGGGTCAGCTCCAGCTCCTTGGACACCAGCTTGGCGTCCTCGTTGAACATCTCATAAAAATCCCCCAGCCGGAAAAAGAGGATGCAGTCCGGGTGGGCTTCCTTCATGGCGATGTACTGGCGCATCATGGGCGTGGTGTCTGCTGGCATGGTGTCTGACTCCTTTTCTCTCATTCTTTGTCCTGACCGGAAGCCCGGTGGGGTTGCCCTCGCCGGGCGGGCGTCCTGCCCGGACAGGGCACCGCTTTCTTTGCAAAGAAAGCGGTGGGAAAGAAAGCCCAGAGGGGGGATACCCCCCTCTGGACTCCCCCAAAACGCTCCCCGGCCTCCATCCGGCTGCGGAGGGATTTCATTACCCTGGCGTGGCCAATTCCAGGCTTTCCGCCTATCCGGAAAGCGTTGTACCCTGCCAATATGGGGCGGCCCCCCAAAAGGCCGCCCTTTTGGAGGGGAGTGGAGAGGGGAACGAGAAGTTCCCCTCTCCGCCTTTTCTTTCCCCGGTTTCTTTTCCGCGAAAAGAAATCGGGCGCTGTCCGCGCAGGACGCCCGTGCGGCGAGCACACCCCCGGCGGGGCCGGGTCTTACGGCTCGTCCCGGAGGCCCAGCAGGTAGTCGCTGCTGACGTTAAAGTAGCGGGCCATGCGCACGATGGTGGAGGCGGTGGGCTCCCGCTCGCCATATTCATACCGTTTATAGGCGCTGTACGACAGGTCCAGAAGTTCGGCAAGTTCGTCCTGCTTCTTCTGATTGGCCAGCCGCAATTCTTTCAAGCGCTCTGATAAAACACTCATCCTGTGCTTCCTCTTGACAGCTCCATTCGGAGCTGATATGATTATAATATCTCCAAACGGAGCTGTTGTCTAGGAGGTGCCGCCATGTCCGACTTACTGGAATACCTCAGCGCCTACGTTCGGGAGCAGGCGCCCCGCTTCCTCTCCGACCCGGAGTATGAGCAGAACCGTGCTTATCGGGACTGGCACTTCTCCTGGCTCCAGGACCATCTGGACCCGGAGGCCCTGCGGCACCTGGAGGATTTCGAGGGCCACCTTTTCCTGACGGCCTGCGCGGAGGAGGAATCCCTCATCCGCGCCGCCCTGTCCGTGGGGGCCCGGCTGGGGGCCTTAGGCCAGCTCGCCGAATAGGGACCACTTGTTGGCCCCGGTGATAGCCACGTTCACAAACTGCCCGATGAGCTTCTCGTCCCCCTCCAGGTGGACCAGCCGGTTGCCGGGAGTGCGGGCGGTGAGGCCCTTCTCGTCCTTCCCGTCCACCAAACAGCGGACGGTCTTGCCGATGTAGGCTGCGTGCTTCTCCTCCGAAATCTGGTCCTGCCGCTCCACCAGGCGCTGGAACTCCTTCAGCTTCTCCTCCCGGGACATGGGGTCCGGCATAGAGGCGGCGGGAGTGCCCACCCGGGGCGAGTAGATGAAGGTAAAGAGGGCGTCGAAGCGCACCTCCTCAATGAGGGTCATGGTGTCCTCGAACTCCTCCGCCGTCTCGCCGGGGAAGCCCACGATGACGTCGGAAGTAATCACTACGTCGGGAATGGCCTCCCGCAGGCGGCGGACCTTGTCCAGGTACCCCGCCCGGTCGTACACCCGGTTCATGGCCTTCAGCACCCGGTCGTTGCCCGCCTGGAAGGGCAGGTGGAAGCAGGGCGCAATTTTCGGGGAGGACGCCATGGTGTCGAAGAGCTTCTGGGAGGCGTCCTTGGGGTGGCTGGTCATGAAGCGCAGCAGGAACTCCCCGGGGATCTCCGAAGCGGCTTTCAGGAGGTCGGCGAAGTCCACCTTCTCGTCCAGGTCCTTGCCGTAGGAATTCACGTTCTGGCCCAGAAGGGTGATGTCCTTGTAGCCGTCGGCCACCAGACCCCGGATCTCCTCCAGGATGACCTCCGGCTTGCGGCTGCGCTCCCGGCCCCGGACGTAAGGCACGATGCAGTAGGTGCAGAAGTTGTTGCACCCGTACATGATGGACACCCAGGCCTTCACGGTGCCCTGGCGCACCACGGGGATGCCCTCGGCGATGGAGCCGGCCTCGTCGGTGTTCTCAAAGACCCGCTTGCCGGTGGCCCGGAAGCGCCACAGCAGCTCCGGGAAGCGCCACAGGGCGTGGGGCCCGAAGAGGATGTCCACCTGCCGGTAGGACTCCTTCACCTTTTTCGCCACGTGCTCCTCCTGGGCCATGCAGCCGCACAGGCAGATGATCTGGTTGGGGTTGGCCCGCTTGGTGTGGGTGAGGGCGCCCACGTTGCCCAGCACCCGCTGCTCGGCGTGCTCCCGGATGGCGCAGGTGTTCACCAGCACCAGGTCGGCCTGGTGCTCGTCGTCGGTGAAGCCGTAGCCCATCTCGCTCAAATAGCCCCGCAGGCGCTCGGAGTCGGCCTCGTTCTGCTGACAGCCGTAGGTGTCCACCATGGCCAGGGGGGTGTGGTCCATGGCCGCATTCATGGCGTGGACCTTCATGCAGTAGTCCATCTGGAGGGCGATCTGCTCCCCGCTGATCTGTGTCGTCTCTCGCTTCAAGTGTGTTCCTCCGCTTCCGTTTGTTCCAGAGAATTTATCAAAAAATTGTATCACTATTTCCAGGAAAGCGCAAGGTTTCCTTTCTGGAAAGACAAAGCGCGCGCCGCGTGTCCGCGGCGCGCGCTGCTGCTGTTTAACGGGCTGCCAGGGCCACCCAGCCCTTGCGCTCCCAGCGTCCGATGAGGGTGAGGCCGTTGCGCTGAAGGGCGGCCACGACCTCCTCGGCCCGGGTGTCGATGATGCCGGAGCAGAGGAACACTCCGCCGGGGGTCAGGAAGCGGCGGACCTCCCGGGAGAGGGGGATGATGACGTCGGCCACGATGTTGGCCAGCACCAGCTCATAGGGTTTTTCCGCCAGCTCGTCCACCAGCTTCCGGTCGGAGAGCACGTCCCCGGCCAGGACCCGGTAGCGGTCCTTGCCGATGTCGTTCATGGCGGCGTTTTCATAGGCCACGCCCACGGCCTTGGGGTCGATGTCCACGGCCACGGCCTCCGCCGCGCCCAGGCGCAGGGCGGCGATGGAGAGGATGCCGCTGCCGCAGCCCAGATCCAGCACCCGGCAGCCGGGGGTGGTGTGCTCCTCCACCCCCGCCAGACACAGCTGGGTGGAGGCGTGGGAGCCGGTGCCGAAGGTGAGGCCGGGGTTCAGATAGAGGGCGGTGCGCCCCTCGGGCACGGGGGTGGTGTCCTTCTCCCACTCGGGAACGATGTAGAGGCGCTTGCCGATCTCCATGGGCTTATAGTACTTCTGCCAGGAGTGGGCCCAGTCGTTCTCCCCCAGCACCGCCGTGGTGTAAGGGAGGTCGATGCCGCGCATCCACTGTTCCAGCTGGGCGCGGCCGTCGGCGTCGTCGGTGACGTAGAACTTCACCCGGCTCACGCCCTTCATCCGCTCCAGAAGCTCGTCGTCCACATAGTCCCAGTACTGCCGGTTCTCCTCCAGGAAGCGGAGGAACTCCCCCTCCTCCTCCAGCACCAGGCCGTTGACGCCGTTCATGGTCAGCCGGGCGGCCACGTTTTCCAGGTCGGCGGCGGTGGTCTCCACCGCCACCTCCAGCCACTTCAGGTCTTCCATCTTACCGCTCCTTTCCCACGAAGAAGAGGGCCAGGGTGCCCGGGCCGGAGTGGGCGCCGATGACGGGGCCCACCTCGTTGAGGATGATCTTCTCCCGGGGGATGCCGAAGCGGCGGGACACCTCGCCGGCCACGAACTCGGCGTCCTCGATGCAGTCGCCGTGGCTGATGAAGATGGTCTGGTGCTCCGGGTCGATGGCGGTCTCCGCCATATGGTCCACCAGAGCGGTCAGAGAGGCCTTGCGGCCCCGGGCCTTGGCCATGTTGATGAGGTGTCCCTCATTGTCCACGTGGAGCACCGGCTTGATCTGGAGCATGGTGCCCACCACGGCGGTGGCCGCCGAGATACGGCCGCCCCGCTTGAGGAAGTGGAGGTCGTCCACGGTGAACCAGTGGCAGAGGTTGAGCTTGTTGGCCTCGGTCCAGTCCCGGACCTCCTCGATGGTCTTGCCCGCCTGGCGCATCCGGGCGGCGTACCACACCAGCAGGCCCTGGCCCAGGGAGGCGCAGAGGGTGTCCACGGTGTAGAGTTTGCGCTCGGGGTACTTCTCCCGCAGCTCCTCCACCGCCAGGCGGGAGGAGTTATAGGTGGTGGACAGGCCCGAGGAGAAGGCCAGGACCAGCACGTCCTTGCCCGCCTGGAGCAGGGGCTCCAGCATCTCGGTGTACTCGGACACATTCACCGCCGAGGTGGTGACCAGCTTGCCCCCCCGCAGGGCGGCGTACAGGTCCTTCACCGGCATCTCCCGGCGGTCCGGGTAGTCGTGGTAGTTCTTCCCCTCCATGGTAAAGGTGAGGGGGAGCACCTCCAGCTCCAGCTCCTTGACCAGGGCGTCGGTGAGGTCCGCCGAAGAATCGGTGAGAATGACATATTCGCTCATGGGAAAATCCCTCCTGACAGATCAGTTGTTTTTCTCGCGCTTGCGGGGCTGCTTTTCCCCGGGGTCCTGCTCGGCCAGGATGTCCAGAATGCGCTGGCAGGCCAGACGGTCGGCGTAGCTGCGCAGGGCCAGGTTCAGCGCCAGACGGGGCAGGTCCTCCTTCTCGCAGTCCTCCGGCAGGCTCTGGGCCGTCTCGGTGAGGGCGTCGGACAGCTGCCGGCAGAAATAGGCGTACAGCTCCGCGGTGTCCCGCTTGCGCTTGGTGCCCGTGGCGATGAGGCGCTTGGCCTCCTTCACGGAGAGCACCTGCTTGAGCACGCAGATGGCGGTGAGATAGGCCAGATGGATGCGGGAGTACCGCTTTCCCTCCGCCCGGGGCAGGAGCCCGTCCTTGATGTAGTTGTTGACCATGGCGGAGGTGAGCAGGTCCCCCTCCCCATAGTGGATGAGCTGACGGGGCATATAAGAGATGATCTGATCCATATACAGCCCGATGTCGGGGAAGGACTCCCACTCCACCGGACGCTGCTCGCTCAGCCGCTGGCGCAACTCCTGAATTTCCTCCATCTCCGTCCCTCCTTTTCCATTGACTGAGTGCTATTGTATCACATTGGAAAGTGAGAAGTAAAGGCCCGCAGGTGCTGAAAGGCGGGACTTTCCCTCACATAACGCGGTTATGCGCCTCCCGCCGGCCTTGCCAGGCGGAGCGGGCAGCTCTATAATGGAACTCAGACGTTCCCGCCGGGAGGAGGTCCCCACATGTACGAAAAACGCTATACCCGCCTGAAGCTCAAGATGCTCCTGCTGGTGGTCATCGGGGCCCTGGTGGCCTGCGCGCTGGCCCTGTTCCTGCTGGAGGTGGTGGTGGACGGGGTGCTCCAGGACCCCATCCCCCGCCTCTTCGTGTGGGTGGCCACCCACCTCTTCGGCCAGAGCACCGAGACGGCCGAGCAGGCCTATGGCCAGTACATCCGGGCCAACAAGGTGGAGTTCATCATCCTGGGTCTGGTGGTGCTGATGATCCTGGCCTTCTACGTGGCCATCGGGCGCTTCACCACCTGGCTGGAGGAGATCCGCTGGGCCACCCACTCCCTCACCGACACCGCCGTGGAGGAGATCCGCCTCCCCAAGGAGCTCCAGCCCCTGGAGCAGGATCTGAACGTGATCCGGCGGCAGCTGCTGGCCAAGGAGGCCCTGGCCAAGGAGAACGAGCGGCGGCAGCGGGACCTGACCGCCTTCCTGGCCCACGACCTCAAGACCCCTCTCACCTCGGTGGTGGGGTACCTGACCCTCCTCCACGACGAGCCCAATCTCACCGAAGAGCAGCGCACCAAATTCACCGGCGTGGCCCTGGACAAGGCCCGGCGGCTGGAGGAGCTGCTGGGGGAATTCTTCGACATCACCCGCATGGACCTGGACCGCATCCCGGCGGGGATGGTACCCATCCAGCTCACCGTGCTGCTGGAGCAGCTCTCCGACGAGTTTTACCCCATCTTCGCCGAGCGGGACCTGACCTGTGAGACGCGGCTGGAGCCCCATCTGATGGTGCAGGGGGACCCGGACAAGCTGGCCCGGGTGTTCGACAACGTCCTCCGGAACGCCTACCATTACAGCACCGCCGGCGGCGTGGTCCACGTCTCCGCCCAGCGGGAGGGCGACCGGGCCGAGGTGGTCATCTCCAACGAGGGCCTGGAGATCCCCGAGGGGGAGCTGGCCCACATCTTCGAAAAGTTCTACCGCCTGGACACCGCCCGCTCCTCCCGCACCGGCGGGGCGGGCCTGGGCCTGGCCATCGCCAAGGAGATCGTGGAGCGCCACGGCGGCACCATCCGGGCCGAGTCCAACGGCCGCTTCACCAGCTTCGTCATCTCCCTCCCCCTGTGCTCCGACCAGCCCCCGGAGCAGCCCTAGCGGGAACGCCGGAAAGGCGGGGTCCCGGAAGGCCGGAATGTGGCAGTTTTTCTCTTGTCACAGGGGAAAAAACATGATATATTTGTGGTAACATACGCAATATGGGACAAAATAAGGTGGCGATGGAGACATGGTCTCCACCGCCACTCCTTTCGCCTGCACAAAGGAGGTTTTTATGGCACAATTCATCGACACGGCCAAGATCACCGTCCGCTCGGGGGACGGCGGCAACGGCGCGGTGGCCTTCCACCGGGAGAAGTACGTGGCCGCCGGCGGGCCCGACGGCGGCGACGGCGGCCGGGGCGGCGACGTGATCCTGATGGTGGACCGGCACATGTCCACCCTGATGGACTTCCGCTACAAGCGCAAGTACACCGCCGGCAACGGCATGGACGGCTCAGGCAAGCGCTGCACCGGCAAGGACGGCGCCGACTGCGTCATCAAGGTCCCCCTGGGCACCGTGGTCCGCGACGCCGAGACCAATGAGATCATCTGCGACATGTCCGGCGACGAGCCCTACGTCCTCTGCCGGGGCGGCAACGGCGGCTGGGGCAACAAGCACTTCGCCACCCCCACCCGCCAGGTGCCCAGCTTCGCCAAGGCCGGTCTGCCCGGCCGCACTCGGGAGGTCATCCTGGAGCTGAAGCTGCTGGCCGACGTGGGCCTGGTGGGCTTCCCCAACGTGGGCAAGTCCACCCTGCTGAGCGTGGTGTCCAAGGCCCAGCCCAAGATCGCCAACTACCACTTCACCACCCTTTTCCCCAACCTGGGCGTGGTGTATGTGGACGAGGGCGTGTCCTTCGTCCTGGCCGACATCCCCGGCATCATCGGGGGCGCCAGCGAGGGCGCCGGTCTGGGCCACGACTTCCTGCGGCACATCGACCGCTGCCGCCTCCTGATCCATGTGGTGGACGTGTCGGGCTGCGAGGGCCGGGACCCCGTGGAGGACTTCGAGGCCATCCAGGCCGAGCTGAAGGAGTACTCCCCCGCGCTGGCCTCCCGCCGCATGATCGTGGCGGGCAACAAGGTGGACATCGCCGCCGACCGCACCGCGCTGGAGGCCCTCAAGGCCCACGTGGAGGCCCTGGGCATGCCCTTCTATGAGATCTCCGCCGCTGCCCACCAGGGCACCCGGGAGCTGATGCTCTCCGCCGCCCGGGAGCTGGAGCACCTGCCCCCCATCACCGTGTACGAGCCCACCTATGTGGAGCGTCCCGCCCAGATCGACACCAGCGCCCCCCTGGACATTCGCCACGAGGATGACACCTGGATCGTGGAGGGCCCCTGGCTCCAGCGGCTCATGGCCAACACCAACTTCGGCGACTTCGAGTCCCGCAGCTGGTTCGACAAGATGCTCCGGCAGTCCGGCCTCTACGACCGGCTGGAGGAGATGGGCGTCCAGGACGGCGATACCGTGTCCCTCTACAACCTGGAATTCGAATACCAGCGCTGATTTTCCCACGCGCATACAACAGGAAGTGTTACAAACCCTATGCTGGACTATTTTCTCACTGTACTCGCCCAGGTCATCACGCTTTTTCTGCTGATGGGAGTGGGCTTCGTTCTGGGCCGCCTGGGGAAGGTGGGCGGGGAGGCGATCTCCCAGTTCACTTTCCTGCTGCTGTACATCGTGGCCCCCTGCGTGGTGCTGGAGACCATGCAGGCTGACGTGGACCCCTCCCTGCTCCCCCGCCTGGGCGAGGCGCTGGTCCTCACTCTGGCCCTCTACCTCTGCTTCAGCGCGGCGGTCCTCCCCTTTTTCCGCCGGGTGGACGGCCCCACCCAGACCTCCCTCCGCTTCGGCTGTGTCTACGGCAACGTGGGCTTCATGGGCCTGCCCCTGGCCGAGGCGGTCCTGGGCAGTCAAGCGCTGATCTACGCGGTCATCACGCTGGTGGTCTTTAACGTCTACTCCTGGATCCACGGCGTGCTGGTCATGGGCGGCAAGCGCGCCCTCTCCCCCCGCAGCGCCCTCATCAATCCGGGCACCGTGTCCCTGGTCCTGGGCCTGCCCTTTCTGCTGACCGGGACCCGCCTGCCCGGCAGCGTTCAGACCGCCGTGGGCTTTCTGGCCGATCTGAACACCCCGCTGGCCATGGTGGTCATCGGAGCCCAGATGGCTTCGGTGGACCTGGCCGCCATCCTGCGTCAGGGAAAACTCTTCCTGGCCTCCGCCATCCGCCTGGTGGCCATGCCGCTGTTCACCGCGCTGGTCCTTCTGCCCTTTCATCTGGACCCGCTGCTCTACTGCACCATGGTCATCCTGTCCGGCGCCCCCTCTGCCGGCCTCACCTCCATGTTTGCCCAGCGCTTCGGGCAGGACACCGCCGCCGCCGCGCAGCTGGTGAGCCTGTCCACCCTGCTGTCGGTGGTGACGCTGCCCCTGGTGGCGGTTCTGGCCCAGCAGCTCTCCGCGCTGCTGTGAGCCCTTTTAAATCCAAAAAAGGCCGCGCTCTCCAGTGAGAGCGCGGCCTTTTTTTACTCTTTGAGCAGTCGGTAGCACCGAGCGGCGCAGGGGGGCAGCGTCACCGTCACGGCGCCGTCTTTGGCCGGGAACACCCGCTCCTCCGAGGGCGTGGCCCCGCCGTAAAAGTCCCAGTCGCTGGCGATGACCAGCTCCAGTCCGGCGCTTCCCTCCGGCAGGGGGATGGTGCAGGGGACCTCCTCCCCAGCGGAGAAGCGGCACAGGGCCAGCATGGCCCCCGTCTCCCCCTTCCGCCAGAAGGCAAACACGTCCTCCCGGTCCGGATCGGTCTCCGCCCAGGAAAACCCCTCCGGCCGGTAGTCCCAGCCCCACAGGGGCTCCCAGCTCCGGTAAACCAAGTTCAGATCCCGGCGGAAGCGGTGGTAGGCCCCGTGATGCGGGTCCTCCAGTATGGCCCACTCCAGCGCCCGGTCCTCCCCCCACTCGTGGGGCTGGGCCAGGTCGTTGCCCATGAAATCCAGCTTTTTCCCCGGGTGAGTGTACATGTAGAGGTAGAGGGCCCGCAGCTGGTCCAGCTTCTCCCCCTCCGTCCCCGGCATCTTTTGCAGCATGGAGCCCTTGCCGTGGACCACTTCGTCGTGGGAGAGGGGCAGCAGATACCGCTCGTCGGAGAAGTAGTGCATGGAGAAGGTGAGCTTCCCCCGGTGCTTCCCCCGCTCCTCCGGCGGGAGGGCGAAATAGGCCAGGGTGTCGTTCATCCAGCCCATGTCCCACTTGTAGTGGAAGCCCATGCCTCCCATCTCCGGCGGGGCGGTGACGCCGCCGTGGGCGGAGGAGTCCTCGGCGGCCAGGAACACGTCGGGGTGGCGCTCCCGCAGGCCCCGGTTCATCTCCCGCAGGAAGGAGATGCCCCCGGCGTTCTCCCCCCGGGCCGGGTCCCCCTGCCAGTAGATGAGGTTGCGCACCGCATCCATCCGCAGGCCGTCGAAGTGGTATTTCTCCAGCCAGAAGTGGGCGGCCGACTGCAAAAAGCTGCGCACCTCGCCCCGGGAGTGCATGAAGTTGCAGCTCCCCCACTCGCTCACCCCCACATCCCGGTGGGGGTACTCATAGAGGGCGGTGCCGTCGTAGTTCCACAGGGCGTAGTCGTCCACGGCGAAGTGGACCGGCACGAAGTCCAGCACCACCCCGATGCCCCCCTGGTGGCACCAGTCCACGAAGGCCTTGAGCTGATCCGGGGTCCCATAGCGGGAGGTGGGGCTGAAGAACCCGGTGTTCTGATAGCCCCAGGAGGAGTCGCTGGGGTGCTCGCTCAGGGGCATCAGCTCCACGTGGGTGTAGCCGTTCTCCTGCAAATAGGGGATGAGCCGCCGGGCCAGGTCCTCATAGTCGTACCAGTCCGCCGGTCCCGGCCCCGGCTTCTGCCAGGCCCCGGCGTGGAGCTCGTAGAGGTTCACCGGCCGGTCCAGCCCCGCTCTACGGTGGGCCATCCAGTCCTCATCGTGGAATTCGTACCCGTCCACGTCCCACAGGATGGAGGCGGTGTGGGGCCGCAGCTCCATCCAGTACCCATAGGGGTCGCAGTGGTCCAGCACCTTGCCGTCCCCCTGGTAGATGCGGAATTTGTAGCCCATGCCCGCCCGGGCCTCCGGCACGGTGCAGGACCAGAAATTCCCGTCCCACTCCCGCTCCATGGGGATCTCCTCCCAGTTCCGGAACGCCCCGATGAGGGACACCTTCCGGGCCGCCGGGGCGAAGGTGCGGAACACCGCCCCCTCCCCCGTCAGCCGGGCGCCCAAAAAGGTGTAGGCGTCGAAACAGCTCCCGGTGTAAAAGCCATACAGATCCATGCGCTTCATCGCCTCTCGAAAAATCAACTTGCGTCGTTTATCCGTCTCGTATATGATATATTATAAGTTCTCAAATTTCTTCTCCCACCGTCAGTTTTCGCCCTGCGGCAAATATACGATTATTTTAGAGATTGGTTGAGAAAGGAGCTTACCATGGACCTGCGTGTTGCCCGTACCCGCCGCCACATCACGGCCGCTTTTCTGGAGCTGCGCGCCCAAAAACCCCTGGAGCGCATCACCATCAAGGATCTGGCCGCCCGGGCCGAGATCAACAAGGCCACCTTCTACCTCCACTTCCACGACATCTACCACCTGTCGGACACCGTGGAGCAGGAGATCGTCTCCTCGGTCATCGACCGCATCGAGAATCCGGAAAACCTCATCTTCCAGCCCTCTCAGGCCATCCGGGAGCTGACCTGCGCCTACCTCGCCCAGAAGGACCGCATCGACGTGGTCTTTTCCGGCGAACAGCGCCCCCATCTGGTCCAGCGCATCGACCACAGCATCCGCCAGAGTTTGTATGAGAAATATCCCCAGTGGCGGGACGACCGGGACAAGAACATCATGCTCAGCTACTGCATCTACGGCTCCTACCACGCCTTTATGGAGAACCGGCACTACGGCGTGGAGTCCGTCCTCCCTGCCATCTGCCGCATCTCCGACGCGGTGAAAGTCCTCTATGAGGGGAACTGACCAGAGTGTGACAGCGCTCCTAACTTCTGGGTCCCGTGTATCATTTTTGTAAAAAACATTTTATTTTTATCGGTTTTTTCTATACTTTTTCGTCATTCTGTGGTATTCTATTGAGTACACCTTGGGGAGACACTCTGTCTCCCCTCTCCGCACAACGAAAAGGAGTGAATGGAATGAAACGGAAGAACCTGCGTACCCTGCTGGCCGGCGTGATGACCGCCGCCATGCTGGTCTCTCTGGTCCCCGCCGCTCTGGCCGCTGAGACCGGTGAGAAGCACATCACCATCCTGGGTACCTCGGATATGCACGGCAATATCTGGGGCTACTCCTACGAGGACAACACCGAGACCACCAACAACGGTATGGCCCGCCTGTACACCTACATCCAGCAGGTGCGCGCGGAAAACCCCAACACCATCCTCATCGACGCCGGTGATGACATCCAGGGCACCATCATGACCGACGACCTGTACAACAAGACCCCCGAGGAGGCCCATCCCGTCATCACCGCCATGAACTACATGGGCTATGACGCCATGACTCTGGGCAACCACGAGTTCAACTGGGGCATCTCCACCATGCAGACCATCCTGGGCCAGGCCGACTTCCCCGTGCTGGCCGCCAATGTCACCGACGCTGAGGGCAACTACGTCACCGGCGCCGGCTGGACCATCGTGGAGAAGGACGGCGTGAATGTGGCCATCATCGGCGTCGTCACCCCCGACGTGCCCATCTGGGACGGCGGCAAGGAGGGCATCGAGGAGGCCACCTTTGAGGCCGCCAACGAGGCCGTGGGCAAGGCCATCGACGAGATCGGCGATCAGGCCGACGTGATCGTGGTCTCCGCCCACATGGGCATGTACGCCGAGTTCGACGAGGAGGGCGGCTCTGATTCCGCTCAGAAGATCCTGGACGACAACCCCGAGATCGACGTGCTCCAGGTGGCCCACAACCACGTGGTGGTCAACGACAAGCAGGGCAACACCGTCATCGGCGGCGTGCGCAACGGCGGCCGTGACATCGCCCGCTTCGATCTGACCCTGGACAAGGACAACAACGTGGTCGACGCCACGGTGGAGATCGTGGACATGACCGACGTGACCCCCAGCCAGGAGATCCGGGAGATCCCCCTGGTGGCTGAGGCCCATCAGAAGACCATCGACTACATCGCCGGCGGCACCGACGAGAGCGGCGAGCCCCTGCCCCCGCTGGGCACCACCACCGCCAAGTTCCAGCCCGAGGATGAGATCAAGGGCATTCCCGCCGGCCGTCTGATGGACACCGCCGTTATGGACCTCATCAACCAGATCCAGCTTGAAAATTCCGGCGCCGACGTCTCCGCCGCCGCTCTCTTCAAGAACACCAGCGATCTGCCCGCGGGCGACATCAACTACGGCAACATCTTCGACATCTACAAGTTCGACAACACCCTCTACCGCGTGGAGGTCACCGGCGCCGAGCTGAAGGCCTACATGGAGTGGTCCGCTGAGTGCTACAACCAGTGGGAGGAGGGCGACATCAACATCTCCTTCGACCCCGAGTACCCCGACTACCTCTATGACATGTTCGCTGGCGTGGACTACGAGATCGACCTGTCCCAGCCCAAGGGCCAGCGCATCAAGAACGTCATGTTCAAGGGCGAGCCCCTGCAGGACGACCAGACCCTCACCCTGGCTGTGAACAACTACCGCTACTCCTCCGCCCTGAAGGGCCAGAACCTGATCTCCGGCACCAAGGAGTGGGAGTCCTCCAACTCCATCCGCGACATGATCGTGGCCTACTTCGCCGAGCACTCCCCTGTGGCCCCCACCGTGGACAACAACTGGAAGATCGTGGGCGTGGACCTGAACGAGGATGATCCCCGCCGCGCTGAGCTCATCGGCTACATCAACGCCGGTCTGCTGGACACCCCCTACGCTGAGAGCTACAACCTGGCCGACTATGACGCCCTGGTCGCTCAGGCCAAGGAGAACGCCTCCGTCCTGGTGGACGGCGCCCCCAAGGCCGTCGCCACTGTCACCGTGGGCGATGTGACCTACTACGGCCTGCGTGATCTGGCCGTGGCTCTGGCCGGCACCGACGCTCAGTTCGAGGTGGGCTGGGACGGCCAGGTGGTCATCACCACCGGCACCGCCTACACCGGCTCCGCTCTGACCGCCTACACCGGCAGCGACGCCGCCGCAGCCACCCTCACCGCTCAGGTGGACGGCTCCGCTGTGGAGGCCGACGCCGCCCTGGCCGCCGGCAACTACTACCTGTCCGCCGACGCGGTGCAGACCCTGCTGGGTGTCACCGCTGTGGCTGACGGCGCGCTGAACATCACCACCAAGTAAATTTGGTTTCCTCCTTCTTGCAGCATGAGGAGCGCCCCCCAAATCCGGGGGGCGCTCCTCGTTTCTTTGAAAAGGATTCCAATGGTTACGGCAGGTCGAAGGTCACGTCCCCAATGGTCACCGAGGCCACCTGGCTGGTGTCCAGGAGACAGGGCGCGCCGTCCTCGGTGAGAAGGGTGTATTCCAGTGTACAGGCGTCCTCGCTCTGGTGGCCGCCATAGTTCCAGGGCTCCAGCACGGTGCCGTCAGTCAGGGTGATGGTGAGGGGCACCCTCAGCGAGGCGTCGTAGGCCTCATCCAACTCCAGCTCCAGGGCGATCTCCCGGGCCGAGAGGCGCAGCTCCCGCAGCAGGAGGGTCTTGCCCTCCGCCTGGATGGGCTCCAGGGGAAGGGTAACTGCGGCGCTGGTGTCCACCTGGAAGGACAGCTCAAAGGGCTCCGTGGTGACCAGCTGGGCGATCTGATACTCCGCCTCCAGCTCCAGCCAGGGCAGGTCCTCCGCCGTCAGGGGGCAATCCCGGAACGACGTGACCCAGACCTCGGTCCCGTCGGGGAGATAGGCCGTGGTGCTGCTGACCGCCTCATAGCGCGCCCCCGTTCGGGTGTCGATGAGCGCGCCGGCTTCCACGCCGATGCAGTCGGTCAGGTCCCGCACCCCATGGATGCTCTCCACCGCGATGGACAGGCCGTCTTCGGTCATCAGGGCGCCCCGCACCGCTGCGCCGGAAAAGCCCTCCACGGCGGGGATGGGCAGGTCACAGTCCTGTTCCGCCAGGAGGCGGCCCATCCGGGTGGGAGGATCGGCCTCTGGATCACGGGCATAGGTGGGGATCTCCCGCTCCGCCAGCGTCTCCAGAGACAGGGTGGCCGTCTCTACCTCATACCACTTGCCCAGCGCGGGCACTTCATAGGTGAGGGTTCGGCCAGCCAGGGAATCCACATCGTGAATCGACTGATCCTCCACAAAATATAGGGTCTTGCCGTCGCCGGACAGCCTCCTGCCGCCCATGCCGTAGCCGCCGCTGGTGGTGAGGACCTGTTTCCCGTCCAGGCTCAGGGTGCTCTCCAGCCTCATGTCGCCGAAATACATGCGCAGGTCCGGGTCGATCTCCGCCCCGTCGGTCCGGGTGAGGGACAGGAGGAGCATCAGGCCGGCGTCATCGGCCACCGCGTCCTCCACGGTGAGGGTGTAGTCCCCATGGGTCTGGGAGACATTCAGCTCGGTGACGGCGTTTTCCGGCACGCCGGGGAAGAAGTACCGCCAGGCGTCGCTGAGCCCGGCAGCCCCCACCACCGCGCCCAGCATGACCACCAGGCAGGCCGCCGCCACGGCCATGCGGAAATAGGGCCGGTTGTGCCGCTCCCGGCGCTCCAGCCGGGCGCGGACCCCCTCCTCCAGAGGGGCTTCGGGTGTTTCTACGGCGGAGAGCGCCTGATAAATGCGCTCCTCCTCGGGGGTTCGTTTCATAAAGATCCCTCCTGTTCGGTGAGCAGGCGGGCCAGCTTGCCCCGGGCCCGCTCATAACGTTTGCGTAAGGTAGCCTCGCTCTTGCCCAGCATCTGGGAGAGCTCCTCGTAGCTGCGCTCCTCCATCACCCGGCCAAAAATCAGGGCCCGCTCCTCCGCCGTCAGGGCGAGAAGGGCTTTCCGCAGCTCCGGGCCGATGTAATCCGGGTCCTCCGCCGGGGCGGCGGGTGGGACAAAGAGCTGTTTTTTGCGCCGCCGCAGCAGGTCCACGCAGGTGGTGTAGGCCAGGCGGTAGAGCCAGGCGGACAGGTTGGTGCCCGACTGGAAGCGGCGGCGGTGGGTGTAGGCCTTGCAGAAGGTGATCTGCACCGCGTCCTGGGCCTCGTGGTAGTCGCACAGGATGTGGTGGCAGTAGCGCAGCAGCGGCTGGCCGTAGCGGTCGATGACCTGGGCGAGGGCGTCCTCCTCCCCCGCCGTGAAGGCGGCGTCCAGCGCTTGGGCATCCATAAGACCACTTCCTTTCCTCTCGTTTGAAACCTGGTTTCACCTTTTATAACGCAGACCGGACTTGGTTTGTGACAGCAAAAAGCCCCCGGCAGGAATTTCCTGTCGGGGGTCGATCTGTTTTTTGGGAACCTCCCGGGGGTGCGCTCGCCGCGCGGGCCGCCTGCTCGGCGGGAGCACCGCTTTCTTTGCAAAGAAAGCGGTGGGAAAGAAAGCCCAGAGGGGGGATACCCCCCTCTGGACTCCCCCAAAGCGCATCCCGGCTTTCATTCTTCTGCGGCTGTATTTCCTCAGCCTGGCGTGGCCAATTCCGGGCTTTCCGCCTATCCGGATAGCGTTGTACCCCGCTGCTCGGGGCGGCCCCATAAAAGGCCGCCCTTTTGGAGGGGAGTGGAGAGGGGAACGAGAAGTTCCCCTCTCCGCCTTTTCTTTCCCCGGTTTCTTTTCGCGAAAAGAAATCGGGCCCTGTCCGGGCAGGACGCCCGCCCGGCGAGGGCAACAGTTCCGGGCTGCCCGGAACAAAACACTTGTTACTCTTCGTCCAGCTTGAGGACAGCCATAAACGCCTCGGTGGGCAGCTGCACGGAACCCAGGGAGCGCATCTTCTTCTTGCCCTCCTTCTGCTTCTCCAGCAGCTTCTTCTTTCGGGTGATGTCACCGCCGTAACACTTAGCCAGCACGTCCTTGCGCACCGCCTTGACGGTCTCGCGGGCGATGACCTTGCCGCCGATGGCGGCCTGCACCGGCACCTCGAAGAGCTGGCGGGGGATGTTCTCCTTCAGCTTCTCGCAGATGCGGCGGGCCCGCTTGTAGGCCTTCTCCTTGTGGGCGATGAAGGACAGAGCATCCACCTGCTCGCCGTTGAGGAGCATGTCCACCTTCACCAGTTCGCTGGGCCGGTAGCCCTCCACCTCGTAGTCCAGGGAGGCGTAGCCCTTGGTGTTGGCCTTCAGGGCGTCAAAGAAGTCGTAGATGATCTCGTTGAGAGGCATGGAGTAGTGGATCTCCACCAGATTGGTGTCCAGATACTGCATGTCCTTGAACTCGCCCCGGCGGTCCTGGCACATGGGCATGATATTGCCCACATAGTCGGGGGGCGCGATGATGGAGACCTTCGCAAAGGGCTCCCGGGCCTCCTCGATGACGGCGGGGTCGGGGTAGTTGTGGGGGTTGTCCACGTGGACCACAGTGCCGTCGGTCTTGGTGATCTCATAGATGACCGACGGGAGGGTGGTCACCAGGTCCAGGTCGAACTCCCGCTCCAGCCGCTCCTGGATGATCTCCATGTGGAGCATGCCCAGAAAGCCGCAGCGGAAGCCAAAGCCCAGGGCTGCAGAGGACTCGGGCTCAAAGGACAGAGACGCGTCGTTGAGCTGGAGCTTCTCCAGCGCGTCCCGCAGGTCGGGGTATTTGCTGCCGTCCTCGGTGTACACGCCGCAGTAGACCATGGCCTGGGCGGGGCGGTAGCCGGGCAGGGGCTCGGCGGCGGGCGCCTCCACGCCGGTGATGGTATCGCCCACCCGGGTGTCCTTCACATTCTTGATGGAGGCGGTGAAGTAGCCGACCTCACCGGCGGAGAGGGACTGGGTGGGCTCCAGGCCCAGGGGGCGCAGGTAGCCGCACTCAATGACCTCGTACTCGGCGCCGGAGGCCATCATGCGCACCTTCATGCCGGTGCGGATGGTGCCCTCCATCACGCGGAAGTAGACGATGACGCCCCGGTAGGCGTCGTACTGGCTGTCGAAGATGAGGGCCTTCAGGGGGGCCTTGGGGTCGCCGGTGGGGGCGGGGATGTTCTGGACGATATCCTCCAGCACCGCGTCGATGTTCAGGCCCACCTTGGCGGAGATCTCGGGGGCGTCCATGGCGGGCAGGCCGATGACGTCCTCGATCTCGTGCTTGACCTTCTGGGGGTCGGCGGCGGGCAGGTCGATCTTGTTCACCACCGGGCGGATCTCCAGGTCGTGCTCCAGGGCCAGATAGGTGTTGGCCAGCGTCTGGGCCTCGATGCCCTGGGCGGCGTCCACCACCAGCACCGCGCCCTCACAGGCGGCCAGAGAGCGGGAGACCTCGTAGTTGAAGTCCACGTGGCCCGGGGTGTCGATGAGGTTGAGCTCGTACTCCTCCCCATCCTGGGCCTTGTAATTGAGCTTTACCGCCCGGGCCTTGATGGTGATGCCGCGCTCCCGCTCCAGGTCCATGTTGTCCAGAAGCTGGGACTCCATCTCCCGCTGGGAGACGGCGTTGCACTTCTCGATGAGCCGGTCGGACAGGGTGGATTTGCCGTGGTCAATGTGGGCGATGATACTGAAATTCCGAATCTTGGACTGGTCAGACAATCAAAACACCTCCGTCAGGGTTGGATGGGGGCAGGGCTTACTTGTTGCCCTTGTGGAACTCGATGCAGTTGGACACACGCACGCCGGTGTTGTGGACAATCTGCAGGAGGGACTGGTACGCGCCGGGGTAGTTCTCCATCAGCGCGTCGTGGTTCATGGCGGGGAAGGAGCCCTTCTCCCGGCGGTGGTCCTCCAGGGCCTCCACATAGGAGCAGCGGGAGCAGACCATGTCCGCCTGAGCCACGCCGGTGGCGAAGGCCGTGGGGGGCACGTCGAAGAAGTCCTCGTTCTGGGTGCCGTCGGCCCGGTAGAGGTGTCGGAAGAGGGTGTAGATGGCGGTGCTCAGGTAATCCGCCGCCCCCTTGATGGCCCCCTTGCACTCGGTCTTGCCCAGAAGGTCAAAGAGGACGCTGATGGAGTTGACCAGCAGCTTCTTGTTCAGCGTGGCCACGATGCTGCCGTGGAGAACGTTGTCCTTCTCGGTGGAGTAGTCGTACAGCTCCTCCGGCGAGACGATGGTGGAGCCGTCCTTGGTCAGCGTCCGGCCCAGCAGGAAATCGGCGGAGACGTTGTAGTAGTCGCAGGCACGGGTGACGAACGCCAGACCCGGTTCCCGAACGCCGTTTTCATAGTGCGAGAGGAGCGCCTGGCTGATGCCCAGATCCTTGGCCGCGGCGCGCTGGGAGATCCCCTTTTCCTGCCGGAGCAGGGAGAGGCAGCGGGAGAAATCGGAATGCATATCGACAACACCTCATGACGAAATGTAGATAAAAGGACGGCCCACTCCCGGGCGGAGGGGTCGCGAAAAACAGCGTGTATAGTATAGCTTGATGAATACAAAAAGTAAATCAATAAATTGACCGAATTTTTTGAATTAAGGATTGTAGTTATTCTATGAACTGGTGTATAATGAGCATACCAATAACCATACCGCGATTAGAAAAGGGGTTTTTCCTATGTTCGGTAAATTGATTGCAAAGCTGAAGCAGTCTCCCAAGAAGATCGTCTTTACTGAGGGTACCGACCCCCGCATCCTGGAGGCCAGCGCCCGCCTGCTGGCCGGAACCTGGCTGACTCCCATTCTGGTGGGCAACGTGGATGAGGTGAAGGCCGCCGCCGAAGAGGCCGGCTTCAACATCCGCGGCGCCGAGATCATCGATCCCGCCACCTATCCCCGCATGGAGGAGATGGTGCAGAAGATGGTGGAGCTGCGCAAGGGCAAGATGACCGAGGAGCAGGTCCGCGACTACCTGAAGCGCGGCAACTACTTCGGCACCATGCTGGTGAAGATGGGCGAGGCCGACGCTCTGCTGGGCGGCGCCACCTACTCCACCGCCGACACCGTCCGTCCTGCCCTGCAGCTCATCAAGACCAAGCCGGGCAACAAGATCGTGTCCTCCTGCTTCATCATGGTCCGTCCTTCCGCCACCGGCGGCAACGAGGTGCTGGTCATGGGCGACTGCGCCATCAACATCAAGCCCACCGAGGACGAGCTGGTGGAGATCGCCATCGAGTCCGCCCGCTGCGGCAAGATCTTCGGCGTGGATCCCCAGGTCGCCATGCTGTCCTACTCCACCCTGGGCTCCGGCGCCGGTGAGGACGTGGACAAGATGCGCAACGCCACCGCCAAGATCCGGGCCGCCATGCCCGAGCTCCCCGTGGAAGGCGAGATCCAGTTTGACGCCGCCGTGTCCCCCAACGTGGCCCGCACCAAGTGCCCCAACTCTCCCGTGGCCGGCCACGCCAACACCTTTATCTTCCCCGACATCAACGCGGGCAACATCGGCTACAAGATTGCCCAGCGTCTGGGTAACTTCGACGCCTACGGCCCCATCCTGCTGGGCCTGAACGCCCCTATCAACGACCTCTCCCGCGGCTGCAACGCCCAGGAGGTCTACTCCATGGCCATCATCACCGCCGCTCTGGCCGACTGATCCAGAATGTGAGACAGGAGCATCCCAAATCGGGGTGCTCCTGTTTTTTTGTGGGACAGTCTTTCCCTGGGAACCTCCCGGGGGTGCGCTCGCCGCGCGGGCCGCCTGCTCGGCGGGAGCCCCATTTCTTTTCTCGAAAAGAAATGGGGGAAAGAAAAGAAGGAGAGGGGAACTTCTCGTTCCCCTCTCCACTCCCCTCCAAAAGGGCGGCCTTTTAAGGGGGCCGCCCATATTGCCGGGGTACAACGCTTTCCGGATAGGCGGAAAGCCTGGAATTGGCCACGCCAGGCTAAGGAAATACCGCCGCAGAAGAATGAAGACCGGGATGCGCTTTGGGGGAGTCCAGAGGGGGGTATCCCCCCTCTGGGCTTTCTTTCCCACCGCTTTCTTTGCAAAGAAAGCGGTGCTCCCGCTGAGCAAGCGGCCCGCCCGGCGAGGGCAAACACTCCGGGCTGCCCGGAAAAAAGCAGGGCCGCTGCAGAAGGAAACCCTTCCGCAACGACCCTTTTGATTGAAATAGGATAGAAATTAGAACCGGGCGCCGCCGAACTCGGCCAGCTTGAGGTCCTTGTTCCGGTCCTCCACCCACTGGATGGCCCACTGGGACCCGAAGAGCAGGAGCTGGTTCCCCTTGTAGTCCTCCACCAGCTTGGTGTCGGTGCCCAGGATCAGGTCCTCCTCCTTCAGCGGCTCGGCGTCCTCGTCCTCCCGGACGATCCAGCGCAGGTACTCATAGGGCAGGCCCTCCATGTAGAGGTCCACGTTGTACTCGTTTTTCAGGCGGTACTCCAGCACGTCGAACTGGAGGGTGCCCACCACGCCCACGATGACCTCCTCCATGCCGGAGTAAGGGGTCTTGAAGATCTGGATGGCGCCCTCTTGGGCGATCTGCTCCATGCCCTTCAGGAACTGCTTGCGCTTCATGGTGTCCAGGGAGCGCACCCGCTTGAAGTGCTCGGGGGCGAAGGTGGGGATGGGATCGAATTTGAACTTCTTGGCGGCGGTGCAGAGAGTGTCGCCGATGGAGAAGATACCGGGGTCAAAGACGCCGATGATGTCGCCGGCGTAGGCCTCCTCGATGATTTCCCGCTCGGCGGCCATGAGCTGCTGGGGCCGGGACAGGCGCAGCTTCTTGCCGCCCTGGACGTGATAGACCTCCTTGTCCGCCTCGAACTTGCCGGAGACCACCCGCATGAAGGCGATGCGGTCCCGGTGGGCCTTGTTCATGTTGGCCTGGATCTTAAAGACGAAGGCGGAGAAGTTGTCGTCCATGGAGTCGATGATCTCGTCCCCGGCCTTCCGGGGCAGAGGGGCGGTGGTCATCTGGAGGAAGTGCTCCAGGAAGGGCTCCACGCCGAAGTTGGTGAGGGCGGAGCCAAAGAACACGGGAGAGAGCTTGCCGTGGCGCACCCGGTCCAGGTCGAACTCGGCGGCGGCGCCGTCCAGCAGTTCGATCTCGTCCACCAGCTGCTGGTGGAGGTCCGCGCCGATGAGCCCGTCCAGGTTGGGGTCGCCCAGCTCCACCTCGGTGGCGGTGGCGGCCTTGGCGCCGCCGTTGGAGGTGAAGTGGATGATCTTCTGGCTGCCGCGGTCATAGACGCCCTTAAAATCCTTGCCGCAGCCGATGGGCCAGTTCACCGGGTAGGTCTCGATGCCCAGCTCCTTTTCCAGCTCCTCCAGGAGCTCGAAGGAGTCCCGGGCCTCCCGGTCCATCTTGTTGACAAAGGTAAAGATGGGGATGTCCCGCATGGCGCAGACCTTGAAGAGCTTGCGGGTCTGGGCCTCCACGCCCTTGGCGGCGTCGATGACCATGACGGCGCTGTCGGCGGCCATGAGGGTGCGGTAGGTGTCCTCGGAAAAGTCCTGGTGGCCCGGAGTGTCCAGGATGTTGATGCAGTAGCCCTCGTACTGGAACTGCATGACCGAGGAGGTGACGGAAATGCCGCGCTGCTTCTCGATCTCCATCCAGTCGGAGGTGGCGGCCCGGGTGTTCTTCTTGCCCTTGACCTGGCCGGCCTGGGCGATGGCCCCTCCGTAGAGGAGGAACTTTTCGGTCAGAGTGGTCTTGCCGGCGTCGGGGTGGGAGATGATGGCGAACGTCCGGCGGCGGTTGATCTCAGCTTCATATTTGGACAAGGTAATACCTCCTAAGCGATGTGAAACGATGGGTCAAAGTGCCTTCCATGACGCCCCGGTCACAAGGGCCCCATCCGGTCCACCGCCGTGGGGAGGTCGGTGAACCGCTCCACAAAGGGCACGTCATGGTCGATGGTCCCGAAGCCATAGGCCGCGTGGAGGAAGGGCACCCCGGCGGAGGAGGCGGCGTTGCAATCCCCCTGGGTGTCCCCCACATAGACCGGAAGCTTCAGGCGGTGGCGCTCCACCAGCAGGGCGATGTTCTCCCCCTTGGGCTTACCGGTCTCCCCGGGGCAGGTGAAGTCGGTGAAATACTGCCCCAGGCCGGTGACCGCCAGAAAGCCCTCGATGTAGCCGCTCTGGCAGTTGCTGACGATGAAGAGGGGGCAGCGCGCCGCCAGCTTTTTCAGGGTGTCCTCCACCCCGTCGTAGAGGGTGCCGCCGTGTCTGGCCAGGTAGTCGGCCTGCTCGGCCGCGCACACCGCCATGACCTCGCTCCGCCGCTCCGGCGTCAGGTCCGGCATGAGCTTGGCGGCGATGTCCTCCAGGAGCATCCCCATGCAGCCCCGGATCTCCTCCTCAGCAAAGTGCAGGGGCACGCCGCACTTCTCCAGGCCCCGGTTCCAGGCCGTGCAGATGCCCGCCACCGCGTCCCAGAGGGTGCCGTCCAGGTCAAAGAGGATTCCATCCACGTGTTCCATCGGGGGCTCCGCTCCTTTTCTTCCAAAATGGCGCACCTTCCCGTGCGCACAGTACGTTTTAGTGTATCATGTTCCGCCCGGCCACACAAGGGAATTTCTGCGCAAAAAAAGCCGGCTTCACCGGCTTTTTCCTATGGTGTTTCCCGGGCTTACTTGATCTCCTTGGCCTCGTCGATGTAGCTGTACAGCGTGTACTTGGAAATACCGAAGAACTTGCAGACCTTGTCGCCGCTCTTGGTGATGAGGAAGGCGCCCGTGTTGTTGAGGAACTGGATGGCCTTGACCTTGTCATCCTTGTTCATCAGGGCCACCGGCTTGCCCACCACCTTGACGCTCTGCTCGATGAGCTCGTCCAGCAGGTCGCTGACGTTCCGGGAGATGGCCTCCGGCTCCTGGGTCTCCTGCTCGGTGGAGGTGAACTGCTTCAGGCTGGTCTCCATGGCCAGCATGAGGGTGATGTCGTAGTTGATGCCGAAGATGCCCACGGCGTCCCCGTCATCGTCTCGGATGTAGAAGGTGCTGGACTTCAGGATCTTTCCGTCCCGGGTGCGGGTCAGGTAACAGATGTGGTCCTCCAGCTTGCTGCGGTCGCTGCTCAGGGCCTCCAACACCACGTGGGAGGGGCCATCCCCCACCTTGCGCCCGGTGACATGGCCGTTCTCAATGGCCACGATGGAGCTGTCGGGGTCGTTGGAGATCAGGTCGTGGACCACCACCTCGCAGTTCGGTCCGAACTGTTTGCTGAGTCCCTTCGCCAATCGAAATAAAAAGTGAAGTGTCGATGCGTCGAACATACTCCGGCCTCCTGCTCCTGTGTGTCGTCTTTCCATTCCATTCGTACCTATCATTGTACCACAAATGTGAACAATTACAAGGAAAATGTTCCTGCTAAAAATTTTTTTGGCACTCTAAAAAAGGGTTGCTTTTTCCGGTAAACTATGTTATACTTTCCTCACAAAAGAGGGTTTGACTGTGCAAATCCACCAAAAATAAATGTATATGGTTGTGGCTGCAACGGAGTGCTCTCGCGCACGGGCTGGATGAACGTCTATTACCCATTTGTTGCGGCCGTGGCCGCGCTTTTGAAGGGACGCTCGTCGGAAGGATGGGGTCCTTTTTTTGCGCCATGGACACCGGACGTATGCCAAACCATAAAAAGAAGGAGGACAACCACCATGCTGCTCGTTGGAAATGGTAAGCTCATCACCCGCAATCCCGCCCTCCCCTATCTGGAGGACGGCGCTGTCGTCATCGACGGCGAAGTCGTCAAGGAGATCGGCGGTTATGCCGAGCTGAAGGCCAAGTATCCCGACGCAGAATTTGTGGACGCCAAGGGCGGCGTCATCATGCCCGGTCTCATCAACGTCCACACCCACATCTATTCCGGTCTGGCCCGCGGCCTTTCCATCAACGGCTTCAACCCCACCAACTTCTTTGAGGTTCTGGACGGCCAGTGGTGGTACATCGACCGCCACCTGACCCTGGACGGCACCAAGGCCTGCGCCTACGCCACCATCCTGGACTGCATCCGGGACGGCGTGACCACCATCTTCGACCACCACGCCTCCTTCTGTGAGATCCCCGGCTCCCTCTTCGCCATCAAGGACGTGTGCAAGGAGCTGGGCATGCGCGCCAACCTCTGCTACGAGGTCTCCGAGCGCGACGGCATGGAGAAGTGCGACCAGGCCATCCAGGAGAACGCCGACTTCGCCAAGTGGGTCAAGGAGCAGGACGACGACATGATCAAGGCCATGTTCGGCGGCCACGCCCTGTTCACCATCTCCGACAAGACCTTTGAGAAGATGGTCGAGGCCAACGACGGCATGACCGGCTTCCACATCCACGTGGCCGAGGGCATGAACGACGTGTACGACTCCCTGCAGAACTACGGCTGCCGTCCCATCAACCGCCTGCTGTACAACGGCATCCTGGGCGAGAAGACCATGCTGGGCCACTGCATCCACGTCTCCCCCGCCGAGATGGACATCATCAAGGAGACCAACACCATGGTCTGCCACAACCCCGAGTCCAACATGGGCAACGCCGTGGGCTGCTCCCCCGTGCTGCAGCTGTACAACCGGGGCATCCTCATCGGCCTGGGCACCGACGCCTACACCCACGACATGCTGGAGAGCCTGAAGGTCCTGCTGCCCATGCAGCGCCACAACGTCTGTCAGCCCAACGTGGGCTGGTGCGAGGCCACTGGCATGCTGTTCCAGAACAACGCCAAGATCTGCTCCCGCTACTTCAAGAAGCCTCTGGGCATCCTGGCCGAGGGCGCTGCCGCCGACGTGATCGTCATGGACTACAAGCCCTTCACCCCCTTCTCCGACGCCAACATCGACGGCCACATGCTCTTCGGCATGATGGGCAAGAACTGCCGCACCACCATCATCAACGGCAAGGTCCTCTACAAGGACCGCGAGTTCGTCGGCATCGATGAGGACAAGATCAATGCCTGGTGCATGGAGCAGTCCAAGAAGCTCTGGGGTGAGCTCAACCACTGCACTTACTAAGAGACAACGCCCATTGAGCTTGTCCTCACCAAGCGTTTTGCCCTCGGGCAAAACCTTGATGCCGGGGCGATTCATTCGCCCCGCGCAGATCAAGGATCGGGGTCCCCGCACGGCGTAAGCCGGGTGGGGCCAAGATCAACGCCTGGTGCATGGAGCAGTCCAAGAAGCTCTGGGGTGAGCTCAACCACTGCACTTACTAAGAACGAGATCCGGCGGAGCGGCCGGAAAGGCCGCTCCCCATTCCCCCTTTTTCAGCCCCAAGCCCCAATTTTTCCGCTATCTGAGTGAACGTAATACAGGAGGTAATTCTTATGAGCGATATCATGCGCCCCATGCCGTTCTCCCATCTGATGAACTGGATCCTGAGCGAGTATCATAACCAGGGTTCCATCTTCGGCGTGTCCAAGCTGGTCAAGCACACCAACGGCCAGGCCCTGCCCATTTTCAAGGAGAAGATCGAGTCCCCCTACGGCCCCGCCGCCGGCCCCCACACCCAGCTGGCCCAGAACATCGTGGCCGCTTACGCCGCCGGCAGCCGCTTCTTCGAGGTCAAGACCGTTCAGGTCATGGACGGCGACGAGCTCTCCAAGTGCGTGAACAAGCCCTGCATCACCGCTGCCGACGAGTGCTACAACTGCGAGTGGTCCACCGAGCTGTACGTGCCCCAGGCCTTTGCCGAGTACGTGAAGGCGTGGTTCGCCTGTAAGCTGCTGGCCAAGGAGCTGGGCCTGGGCGATCCCGACGGCTTCGTGTTCAACATGAGCGTGGGCTACGATCTCGCCGGCATCAAGAGCGAGAAGGTGGGCAAGTACATCGAGGGAATGAAGGACGCCTCCCAGACCGAGGTCTGGAAGGAGTGCATGGACTGGGCGCTGGCCAACCTGGACCGCTTCCAGAACGTGGACGAGGCCTATGTCAAGGCCATCTCCCCCAAGGTGTCCGACTCCATCACCGAGTCCACCCTCCACGGCTGCCCCCCCGATGAGATCGAGCGCATCGCCACCTACCTCATCACCGAGAAGGGCCTGAACACCTACATCAAGTGCAACCCCACCCTGCTGGGCTATGAGTTTGCCCGCAAGACCCTGGACGGCCTGGGCTTCGACTACATCGCCTTTGACGACCACCACTTCGTGGAGGACCTGCAGTGGGCCGACGCCATCCCCATGTTCAACCGTCTGCTGAAGCTGACCGCCGAGCGCGGCCTGGAGTTCGGCGTGAAGATCACCAACACCTTCCCCGTGGACGTGAAGGCCGGGGAGCTCCCCAGCGAGGAGATGTACATGTCCGGCCGCTCCCTGTATCCCCTGTCCCTGTCCCTGGCCGGGATGCTCACCAAGGAGTTCGACGGCAAGCTGCGCATCTCCTACTCCGGCGGCGCCGACTACCACTCCATCGGCAAGCTCTTTGACGCCGGCATCTGGCCCATCACCATGGCCACCAACATGCTCAAGCCCGGCGGCTATCAGCGCATGAGCCAGATCGGCGAGCTGCTGATGGACTGCGGCAGCGCCGCCTGGACCGGCGTGGACACCGGCAAGATGGAGGCCCTGGTGAAGGAGTTCGTCACCGACGCCCACTTCCAGAAGCCCATGAAGCCCCTGCCCAGCCGCAAGATGGACAAGAAGGTGCCTCTCATCGACTGCTTCGAGGCCCCCTGCCGCAACGGCTGCCCCATTTCCCAGGACATCCCCGCCTACCTCATGCGGGTCAACGCCGGCAAGTTCGAGGAGGCCCTGGAGATCATCACCCACCGCAACGCCCTGCCCTTCATCACCGGCACCATCTGCTCCCACCGCTGCCAGGACAAGTGCATGCGCAACGCCTATGATGAGAGCGTTTACATCCGCACCCAGAAGCTGAAGGCGGCCGAGGGCGGCTTCGACGCCCTGCTGCCCAAGCTGAAGCCCGCCGCCCCCGTGGCTGGCAAGAAGGTCGCCGTCATCGGCGGTGGCCCCGCCGGTATGTCCGCCGCTTACTTCCTGGGCCGCTCCGGCGTGGACGTCACCGTCTTTGAGCGCAAGGACTCCCTGGGCGGCATCGTGCGCCACGTCATCCCCGCCTTCCGCATCAGCGACGACGCCATCGACAACGATGTGAAGCTGATGAACGCCATGGGCGCCAAGGTGGAGCTGAACCACGAGGTCAAGAGCGTGCAGGAGCTCTTCGATCAGGGCTACACCCACGTCATCCTGGCCACCGGCGCCTGGAACAAGGGCAGCGCCGGCCTGGAGTATGGCGAAGAGATGAACGTCATCGAGTTCCTGGAGAAGGCCAAGAAGGCCCCCGAGAGCCTGGACCTGGGCAAGAACGTGGTGGTCATCGGCGGCGGCAACACCGCTATGGACGCCGCCCGCGCCGCCAAGCGCATCCCCGGCGTGGAGAAGGTCTCCCTGGTCTACCGCCGCACCAAGCGCTACATGCCCGCCGACCAGGAGGAGCTGGAGCTGGCTCTGGAGGACGGCGTGGAGTTCTGTGAGCTGCTCGCCCCCGTGGGCGTGAAGGACGGCGTCCTCACCTGCCACCAGATGGAGCTGGGCGCTCCCGATGCTTCCGGCCGCCGCACCCCCGTGGACACCGGCAAGGTCGTGGAGGTCCCCGCCTGCACCGTCATCACCGCCGTGGGCGAGAAGGTGGACACCGCTCTGTACACCGCCAACGGCCTGGAGGTGGACAACCGCGGCAAGGCCGTGGTGAATGCCGACACCCTGGAGTCCAGCGTGAAGAACGTGTTCGTCATCGGTGACGGCCAGAAGGGCCCCGGCACCGTGGTCGAGGCCATTGCCGGCGCCACCAAGGCCGCCATGGCCATCCAGCCCTTCGAGCTGGACAAGTACGTCGAGAAGAACGTCAACCCCGACTATCAGGCCCCCCTGGCCAAGCGCGGCGAGCTGTGCGACGACTGCAAGAACTGCTCCGAGATCCGCTGCCTGGGCTGCGCCACCGTCTGCGAGACCTGCACCGAGGTCTGCCCCAACCGCGCCAACGTGGCCATCTGGGTCCCCGGCAAGCGCATGCGCCAGATCATCCACGTGGACGGCATGTGCAACGAGTGCGGCAACTGCGGCACCTTCTGCCCCTACGACTCCCGTCCCTACAAGGATAAGTTCACCCTGTTCTGGAGCGAGGAGGACTTCGCCAACAGCGAGAACGAGGGCTTCCTGCGCCTGGACGGCGGCCTGACCCGGGTGCGCCTGGGCGGCCAGGTCAAGGAGTACAACGTGGACGACGCCAACTGCGGCCTCTACGAGGACCTGCGCAAGCTCATCTGCGCCGTGTACGCCAACTACGCCTACCTGCTGAAGTAATCAATTTGACCGGTTAGCCCGCCCTCCCCGCGGCGCCGCGCAAAGCCTCGGCCTGAGTGCCTGAGGCTTTGTGCGCGTGCCGTGGGGCATGGGCGTTCCATCCCTCCTGAAATTGCGGGGGAGCGGGGCCGCCCCAGCCGCCGCTCCCAGGAAAGGACGAACCCAAATGGCTGTTACCACTCAAAAGATCGCCGTGGTGTTCTGCACCGGCGGCGACCGCGCCAACCGCCGCACCGAGGCCAGTACCCTGGGCCTGGACTGCCGCCGGGCCGCCGAGGCCTTCCCCGAGGGCCTGCTGGAGTGCGGCCAGGGCTGCCTGGGTCTGGGCACCTGCGTGGACGCCTGCCCCCTGGAAGCCATCCACATCGGCCCCCACGGCGCCGCCGTGGTGGACCGGGAGCGCTGCGTGGGCTGCGGCGTGTGCGTCGGAGTCTGCCCCCGGAAGGTCATCCACCTGGTGGACGCCTCTACCACCATCCTGCCCCGCTGCTCCAATCAGGATGCCGGCCCCGTGGCCCGCAAGGCCTGTGATGTGAGCTGCATCGCCTGCCGGATCTGCGAAAAGAACTGCCCCGCCGACGCCATCTCCATGGTGGATAACCACGCGGCCATCGACCCCGAGCGCTGCATTTCCTGCGGCATGTGCGCCGTGAAGTGCCCCCGGGGCGTGATCGTGGACGCCGACGGTACTTTCACCGTTTCTGACTTTTCATAATAAGAAAGAGGAACCACAGATGAGCGAGAGCTATACCTTTATCGTCAATGGAATCACCCGCACCACCGAAGAGGATAAGCCCCTGCTGCGCTATCTGCGTGACGACCTGCATCTGTTCTCCGTGAAGGACGGGTGCAGCGAGGGCGCCTGCGGCACCTGTACCATCGTGGTGGACGGCAAGGCGGTGAAGTCCTGCGTCCTCACCACCAAGAAGGCGGTGGGCAAGAACATCCTCACCGTGGAGGGCCTGTCCTACGAGGAGCAGGAGGCCTTTGTCTACGCCTTCGGTAAGGTGGGCGCGGTGCAGTGCGGCTTCTGCATCCCCGGCATGGTCATGGCCGGCAAGGCCCTCATTGACCAGAACCCCAACCCCTCCGAGGAGGACATCAAGAAGGCCATCCGGGGCAACATCTGCCGCTGCACCGGCTACAAGAAGATCATCGAGGGCATCGCCCTCACCGCCGCCATCCTCCGCGGGGACGAGAAGCTGGACCCCGACCTGGAGAAGGGCGACGTCTACGGCGTGGGCGACCGGGCCTTCCGCACCGACGTGCGCGGCAAGGTCCTGGGCAGCGGCGCCTACTGCGACGACCTCTACCTGGACGGCATGGTCCACGCCTCCGCCGTCCGCTCCCAGTATCCCCGGGCCAAGGTGCTGGACATCGACGCCTCCAAGGCTCTGGCCATGCCCGGCGTGCTGGCCGTCCTCACCGCTGAGGACGTGCCCCACAACAAGGTGGGCCACATCCAGCAGGACTGGGACGTGTTCATCGCCAAGGGCGACATCACCCGCTGCGTAGGCGACGCCATCTGCCTGGTGGTGGCCGAGGATGAAAAGACCCTGGAGAAGGCCAAGAAGGTCATCAAGGTCAGCTACGAGCCCCTGGAGCCGGTGCGCAACATCCACGAGGCCATGGCGGAGAACGCCCCCCTGGTCCACTCCAAGGGCAACCTCTGCCAGCAGCGCCACGTGACCCGCGGCGACGCCAAGACCGCCCTGGCCAACTCCAAGTATGTGGTCACCCAGAGCTACACCACCCCCTTCACCGAGCACGCCTTCCTGGAACCCGAGTGCGCCGTGGCCTTCCCCTACAAGGACGGCGTGAAGGTGTACACCTCCGACCAGGGCGTCTACGACACCCGGAAGGAGATCTCCATCATGCTGGGCTGGGACCCCGACCGCATCGTGGTGGAGAACAAGTTCGTGGGCGGCGGCTTCGGCGGCAAGGAGGACGTGTCGGTGCAGCACCTGGCGGTGCTGGCCGCGCTGAAGGTCAACAAGCCGGTCAAGTGCAAGCTCACCCGGCAGGAGTCCATCAACTTTCACCCCAAGCGCCACTACATGGAGGGCACCTTCACCCTGGGCTGCGATGAGAACGGCATTTTCACCGGCCTCGACTGTGAGATCTACTTCGACACCGGCGCCTACGCCTCCCTCTGCGGCCCCGTGCTGGAGCGCGCCTGCACCCACTCCGTGGGCCCCTACTGCTACCAGAACACCGACATCCGGGGTTATGGCTACTACACCAACAATCCTCCCGCCGGCGCCTTCCGCGGCTTCGGCGTGTGCCAGAGCGAGTTCGCTCTGGAGTCCAACATCAACCTGCTGGCCGAGAAGGTGGGCATCTCCCCCTGGGAGATCCGCTACCGCAACGCCATCGAGCCCGGTAAGGTCCTGCCCAACGGCCAGATCGCCGACTGCTCCACCGCGCTGAAGGAGACCCTGCTGGCGGTCAAGGACGTGTACGAGGCCAACAAGGACCACGCGGGCATCGCCTGCGCCATGAAGAACGCCGGCGTGGGCGTGGGCCTGCCCGACAAGGGCCGTTGTAAGCTGGCCGTCCACGAGGGCATGGTGGAGCTCTACTCCGCCGCGTCCGACATCGGCCAGGGCTGCGCCACCGTGTTCCTGCAGATCCTGTCCCAGACCACCGGTCTGCCTCGGGTGCTGCTGCGCAACATGGGCGCCAACTCCGAGGTGGCCCCCGACTCCGGTACCACCTCCGGCTCCCGCCAGACCCTCATCACCGGCGAGGCCGTGCGCATGGCCGCCGCCGACCTGAAGAAGGACATGGACGAAGTGGGCGGGGACCTCGCCAAGCTGGAGGGCAAGGAGTACTTTGCCGAGTTCTTCGAGCCTACCGACAAGCTGGGTGCCGACGTGCCCAACCCCAAGAGCCATGTGGCCTACGGCTTCGCCACCCACGTGGTCATCCTGGATGACGAGGGCAAGGTGAAGGAAGTCTACGCGGCCCACGACTCCGGCAAGGTGGTCAACCCCACCTCCATCCAGGGTCAGATCGAGGGCGGCGTGCTGATGGGTCTGGGCTATGCCCTCACCGAGGACTTCCCCCTGAAGGACTGCGTGCCCCAGGCCAAGTACGGCACCCTGGGCCTGATGCGCTCCAACCAGATCCCCGACATCCACGCCATCTATGTGGAGAAGGAGGAGCTGCTCCCCTTCGCCTACGGCGCCAAGGGTATCGGCGAGATCGCCACCATCCCCACCGCTCCGGCGGCGCAGGGCGCTTACTACGCCCGGGATCACATCCTGCGCACCAAGCTGCCCATGGAGGACACCTACTACCGCAAGAAGAAGTAAGCAGAGCAAATGCCCCCGGATACCGCGGTATCCGGGGGCATTTTTTGTTTGGAGCTTATTCCTTGTGCTCCCCGTTCCAGAGCGCGTCGGCGGTGGGCTTCCAGTGCTCGGCATAGGGGGTGGTGCGGTCACAGAGGGTATCCACGTCCTCCGGCGACTCGTAGTCAGTGGATTTGGCGCCGGTCTCCTTGACCATGGCGCGGAGCTTCTCCGGGTTCTCCAGCATGGGGCAGGGCCGGAGCATGTTGTCGTTGAAGGGCTGCTGGTCGTGGTAGGCCATGAAGATGGGGCTCTTGAGGGCCTCCAGGAGGGTGTGCTCCCGGATGTTCACGTTGGAGTAGTGGATGAACACGCAGGGCTCCACATCGCCCCGGGCGTTGATGTGCAGGTAGCGGCGGCCGCCGGCGATGCACCCGCCCACATACTCGGCGTCGTTCTGGAAGTCCATGGAGAAGATGGGCTTGCTGCCGCGGAAGGCCCGGATGCGGCGGTACATCTCGGTGCGCTGCTCCGGGGTGGGGAGAAGCGCCGGGGCCGCGCCGTTGCCCACGGGCATGTAGTGGAAGAACCAGATGAACAGGGCGCCGGCCTCGATGATCTGGTCGTAGAACTTCTCGCTGCTCACATCATTCCAGTTCTGGCTGGTGTAGCAGGTGGAGATGCCGAAGGGCAGCTTGTGGGCCTTGAGCAACTCCATGGCGTGGGTCACTTTCTGGTAACAGCCCTCGCCCCGGCGGCCGTCGTTGGCCTCCTCGAAGCCCTCCAGGCTGATGGCGGGGACGAAGTTCTTCACCCGCAGCATCTCCTGACAGAATGCCTCATCGATGAGGGTGCCGTTGGTGAAGGACAGGAACTCACAGTCGTTGTGCTTCTCGCACAGCTTCAGGATGTCCGCCTTGCGCACCAGGGGCTCGCCGCCGGTGAAGATGTACATATAGGTGCCCAGCGCCTTGCCCTGGGTGACGATGGAGTCCAGCTCCTCAAAGGTCAGGTTCAGGCGGTTGCCATACTCGGCCGCCCAGCAGCCGGTGCAGTGCATGTTGCAGGCGCTGGTGGGGTCCAGCAGGATGGCCCAGGGCACGTTGCAGTTCTCCCGCCGGGCGGTCTCCTCCTGGGTGGCGCTGCCCAGCAGGCTGGCGTTGAGGATAAAGTTGCGGAAGAAGGTCTCCCGTACCCCCTCGTCCAGAGCGTAGACCTTCATGATAAGCTCGTACCAGTGGTTCTTCTCCCGGATGGCGTTGCGGAATGCGCTCCGCTGGGCCTCGTACCAGTCGTCAGGTGCCAGCTTATCCACCAGATCCATGAGCTTGGGGATATTGGTCTCCGGGTCCTTTTTCAGATAGTCCAGAGCCTGATGGATCGCGGCGGAGAGGGCCGCGTTTTTTGCCTTTTCCACGATGGAATTCATAGCGATCAACCTCATTTCTCCTGCGCGGGGCGCTGGACCAGCCGGGCGCTCCCTCAGGTCAGCTCCTATTTTAAAAGCGCTCCCCTCCCGCGTCACTGGGCAGCCGGGGAAATTTGTGGCATTTTTCGACATTCTCCCAGATTGTTACCTTTTGGGACAGTTTTTCGATTTTGTCCCTTTTCCCCGCCGGAGCCGCTTCTTATTATGGTTTTGAAAGGCTCAGAAAGGACGTGGACCGAATGGAACAGGACACCCTGCGCCGCCGGCTGGTGGAGAGCGTGGTGGAGCGCAGCCTGCGGGGCATCCGCACCGACCCCGAGCGCAGTCTGCGCAAGCTGGTGGATCTGGGCCGTGACCTGGCCCAGGGACCGGGCCAGCAGCGATTTTTTGCCCAGGTACAGCGCGTTCTGGCCCGGAAGGGCTGTCCCTACTACCGTCTGGCCCAGGATCTGGCCACCACGGTGGACCCGTCCCGGCTCCAGACCGTTGGGATCAATCTGGGCTGGAACGGGCTGACGGTGGGCGCCCGGCAGATCCGCGCGCTGGAGCCGCAGCTGGAGCGCCACATCCCCTGGTCGCTGACCCTTTGCCTCAGCGGAGCCCCTTCCTTTGCTCCGGTCTGCGCCCGGCGTCTGGCCGAGGGGCGGGCGTTGGGCATCCGCGTCTACTTCCTCTTCCCCCAGGACCGCCCCGGCGCGGTGGAGCAGGCCGTGGAACTGGCCGGACAGGCCGGGGACTGCGTGTTTTTCCTCTTCCTCCCCCCGCGCTGGCCGGTGGAAACGCTGGCCCGGAGCGCCGCAGACCACCTCATTCTGGGGGTCGACACGGCCGCCCCCGGCTGGCAGGCCGACGCCGGGGCGCTGCGGGCGGCGGGGTGTCTCTACCTCCTCTACCGCCGGTACGACACACCGGCGGAGGCGGAGGACATCTGCTCCGGCCGCTGGGCCCAGCAGCTGCGGACCCACGGAGGCCTGGCCGCCGTCTGTGTGGCGGGGCCCGGCTGTCCCGTCCCGCTCTGCCGCCAGGTCTACCGCTCGGTGCTCTGCGCCCGGCTCAACCCCCGGGAGCCCATTATGCCGGCGGAATTCCGGCTGGACAACCTCAGCGCCGATGCCTGTGTCTCGCCCAACCCCTGTTTGCTCCACCTGGGGCCGGACAGCGCAGACGAGCCTCTCATCCAAAGCCTGCCTCCCCTCTGATGATATGAAAAAAACACCGGCCTATGCCGGTGTTTTTTTACTCTTTGGGCGGATCGATGTACTGCTCCCGCACATGGCGCACCAGCAGCTCCGAGGACTCCCGCATCAGACGCACAAAGTCCTCCGGCGAGAGCCGGGCGCCCTCGGTGAGCCAGCGGATGATGGCCAGGAGCACCGCGTCACTGATGAAGTGGGAGTAAAAGGCGGCCACCTCATCCTGGTGGCCGGGCTCCTTCTCCAGGGCCAGAAAGGGCTCCACCGAGTGGTAGAAGAACTCCCGGAAGTAGTCTCGGAAGGCGTTCTGTCCCCGGACCTCCAGCGCCCGGATATAAAAGGTGCGCTCCTGATAGAAGTAGTCGCACAGAGTGCGCAGAAAGGTCCACTGATCGGTGGGGTCTATGTCCTTGATCTGGGCGATGAACTCGCTCTCGAAGATCCACTCCACCAGGTCATACTTGTCCTTAAAATGGTAGTAGAAGCTCTTCCGGTTCATCTCGCACAGGGCGCAGATCTCCCCCACGCTGATTTTCTCCAGCGGCTGCTGGGCCATGAGCTGCTTGAGCGCCTGGGCCAGAGCCCGCTTGGTGATGTTGGAATCGGCCAAATCCGTTCCCTCCTCACTCTCCCCGCAAAAAGGCGTCGGCCGCCGCCTCCGCCTGGGCCAGGGGATCCCCGGCAGTGTCCAGCCACAGGACGTCCCGGTCCTTTTTGAACCAAACCATCTGCCGCTTGGCAAAGCGCTTGATGGCCCGGCCCAGCTCGTCGATGAGGGCCTCCCGGTCGGGGAGCTTCCCGGTGAGGTACCAGAGGATGTAGCGGTACTCCAGTCCCAGCCCCTCCAGGAAGGCGTCGGTGGCCCCCGCCTTCCGCAGGCGCTCCACCTCCTCCACCATGCCGTCGTCCAGGCGGCGGATGAGCCGCTCGTCAATGCGGCGGCACAGCTCCTCCCGGGGGTAGGTCATACCCAGCTGGAGGACCTGGTAATGGGGGTCCCGGGGGGCCTCGGTCAGGTCCTCCCCGGCCAGCACCTTCTCCAGGGTGCGCACCAGGCGGTGGCGGTTGTTCTCCTCCCCGCCGGTGAGGGTGCGGCCCGTTTTCTCCCGGAAGATGGCATAGAGCTCTTCGGCGCTCTTCCCCTCCAGCTCGGCGCGGAGGGCGGGGTCGGGCTGGCTGTCCCGGAAGGTGTAGCCCTCGGCCACGGCGCGGACGTACAGCCCGGTGCCGCCCACCAGCAGGGGCACCTTGCCCCGGGCCAGGATGTCGTCGATGGCGGCGTAGGCGTCCCGCTGGAACTGGGCCACCGAATAGCTCTCGTTGGGGTCCACCACATCCAGCAGATGGTGGGGCACGCCCCCCATCTCCTCCTCGGTGACCTTGCCGGTGCCCAGGTCCAGGCCCCGGTACACCTGGCGGGAGTCGGCCGAGACGATCTCGCCCCCCACATGCCGGGCCAGCTCCACCCCCAGTCCGCTCTTGCCGCAGGCGGTGGTGCCCAGGATCACGATCAGCTTCGGCAGCGCCATGTTCTCCACTCCTTTTGTCCCTATTGGGCCCTATTGTACCACAAAAAGCCCGCGGGAGGCAACCGCCCGCCTCGCCGGGGTTGACGGGCTGTGACAGACCTTTTATAATTAACATAATCTCTTAAAATGTCTCAAAAAGGGGGAGATTCCTCCCCCGTTCCGTCTCGACCGGATTCCATATAGATAGGAGTGAATCACTTGACACGAGAACTGGACAACATCCGCGGGATGCTCTCCAATCTGGAGGACCTGCGCGCCCACAGCGCCGCTCTCGCCCAGCGACTCCCCGCCCTGGAACAGGCCCTGAAGGAGCAGCACTGGCTGGACCAGGGGGATGTGAACGACCTGGCGGACCAGCTGCGGCGCTTCACCCTCTCCCAGCAGACCTTCCTGACCTGGGCCCAGCAGACCCTGGGCCACGGCACCGATACCATGGGTGAGCTCAAGGACCTGCTGGACCAGCAGGAGCGCACTCTGGTGCAGCAGGAGGCGCAGCTGCGGCCCTGCCTGGATTTTCTGGCTCTGAGCACCGAGGATGGAGCGCTGAAGCCCCTGCTGGCCCAGCGCCAGGAAGCCCTCCGCCAGGCCATGGACAGCGGTTCCGACCTGGAGCTGTGGTCCAACGGCTGCGGCGCGCTGCTGGAGCAGCTCACCGCCCGGGATTACGGCCGCATCGGCGCCCTGATGGAGCAGTACGGCACCCTCTTTGACTTCCCCCTGGTGGCCGGTATCTACAGCGGGGCCATTCTCGCGCCCGCCCCCGAAGCGGAGCCCACCGTCACCGTGGCGGACGAGGCCCCGGTGGAGGAGCCCGCTGCCCCTGTGGAGAACGAAGTCCCCGCCGAGGAGCCCACGGCTCCTGTGGAAGAGGCACCTGCTGAGGAGCCCGCCGCCCCTGTGGAGAACGAAGTCCCCGCCGAGGAGCCCACGGCTCCTGTGGAAGAGGCACCTGCTGAGGAGCCCGCCGCCCCTGTCGAAAATGACGCCCCCGCGGAGGACGAGGCCCCCGCCGAAGAGCCCGGCTGGCCCGGCGTGGCTGCCCCCTGCTCCGACGGCGTCCTCACCTTCGCCGGTCCCCGCCGCTTTGAGCCCCCCAGCACCAAGAAATTTCAGGACATGTTCCGCCGCCCCGATTTCCGGGAGCTCTACTATAAACTGCGCACCTACCTGATTTTTACCGAGGAAGAGCACCGCGCCCAGCCCGATTTCTCCGACGTGATCCTGCGCCAGAGCGTGCGTGAGGGCTATGTGACCCAGGCCACTGCGCCGGACGGCAGCATTTTCTACTTCCCCTCTCCCAAGCTGCTGGCCGCCGTGCGCAAGTCCGGCGTGCAGCGCTGCCTGGAGCACTACGGCAGTCACCCCATCCCCAGCGCGCCGGACGAGAATGACCTCACGCCGGAGCTGATGAAGCAGCCCGAGGCCGTGTACCGCGCTCTAAAATGCCTCTATGACGACCAGCGGCTGAAAAACTGGGAGTCCAACCGCCTGTGCCAGTGGCAGGACCGGGTCTGTTACGAGACTTACATCCGCTTTGAGACCAAGGGCATCGAGCCGGTCTTTTGCCGCGTGGTGGCCCTGGTGGAACCCGGCGCGGACCGCCGGGCGGCCTTCCTGGAGCGGCTCTCCACCTTCTTCCCGGAGCGGGAGGAGCCGGTCTGGGCGGTGGTGCCCACCCGGGCTGAGATCCCCCAGTGGCAGGACTACTTGGTCTCCCACGGCCTGACCGCCCCCTCCTGGCTGCCCCTGGACGAGCCTGGCCGCATCATTACCCCCGAGGGCGAGGACCTCTCCCTCACCGATCTGTTTTTGACCACCCCGGCTGACGAGCCCACTCCCGTGGAAGAACCTGCCCCCGCTGAGGAACCTGCTCCCGCCGAAGAGCCTGTCCCCGTCGAGGAACCTGCCCCCGTGGAGGAGCCTGCCCCTGTGGAGGAGCCTGTCCCCGCTGAGGAGCCCACCCCCGTGGAGGAACCTGCCCCTGCTGAGGAGCCCGTCCCTGTCGAGGAGCCCGCTCCCGTGGAGGAGCCCACTCCCGTCGAAGAGCCTGTCCCCGTGGAGGAGCCCGCCCCCGTGGAGGAGCCTGTCCCCGTCGAAGAGCCCGCTCACGCCGAGGAGCCTGCCCCCGTGGAGGAGCCCGCCCCTGTGGAAGAG
>NZ_NFGZ01000019.1 GCF_002159175.1 Flavonifractor sp. An92
AACGGCCGCCCGGGCTACGCGGGTCCGGCGCATCTTGTCCCGAAAGAAGGAGGAAACGATCCCTATGAAACGAATGCTCAGCATACTTCTGGCCGGCGCCCTGCTGACCGGCCTTCTGGCGGGCTGCGGCGGAACCAGCGCCCCCAGCGCCGCCCCTTCGGCCGACCCCACCGCCACCCCCAGCGCGGAGGCGGGGACCTACGCCACCGCCACCACCGCCGACGTGCAGGCCGCGCTGGAGGATGAGAACAGCGTGGTGGTGGACGCCCGCATCAACAGCGCCTACATCGGCTGGACCCTGGAGGGCGTGGCCCGCGGCGGCCACATCCCCGGCGCCACCGACTTCTCCGCCCGCTGGCTCACCAGCACCTACAGCGACACCGAGAACCTGGAGGGCGAGACCCGGGAGCAGGTCCTTGCCCAGTACCTGGTGGACAAGGGCATCGACAGCTCCAAGAAGGTGATCGTCTATGACGCCAACGGCACCGACGCCCAGGCGGTGGCCGACTACTTCGCCAGCCAGGGCGTGACCGACCTTTCCCTGTACGACGTGAACGAGTGGGCCAACGACGAGAGCCTGGAGATGGAGTCCTATCCCAACTACTCCCTGCTGGTCCCCGCCGAGAACGTGAAGGCCCTCATCGACGGCGAGACCCCCGAGACCTTCGAGTCCGGCGTGGAGTACAAGTTCTTTGACGTGGCCTGGGGCGAGGTGGACCAGTCCGGCTATCTGGACGGCCATGTGCCCGGCGCGGTCCATGTGAACACCGACTGGTTCGAGCCGGAGGAGACCCTGTGGATGCTGGCCGACGACGACGCCCTCCTGGCCCTGATGCTCAAGCTGGGCATCACCGCGGAGGACCACATCGTGGTCACCGGTCCCGAGCCCATGGCCGCCTGCCGCTTCGCCGTGATCCTGAAGTACATGGGCGTGGAGGACGTGCGGGTCATGACCGGCGGCCTGGTGGAATGGTCCGACCTGGGCTATGAGCTGGCCACCGACAACGTGGAGGCCGTGCCCGTGGACAGCTTCGGCGTGGACACCCCCGCCAACCCCGACTGGATCGACACCATCGAGGAGGTCCAGGAGATGCTGGGCCAGCCTGGCTTCACCCTGGTGGACAACCGCACCTGGCAGGAGTTCATCGGTGAGACCACCGGCTACTCCTACCACGACAAGGCCGGCCGCATCCCCGGCGCCCTCTTCGGCTATGCCGGCAAGGTCAGCTCCAGCTCGGTGAGCTACTACCGCAACATCGACAAGACCATGCGCAACGCCGATGAGATCCTCGCCATGTGGGAGAGCTGCCTCATCGACCCGGAGAACAACCACCTCTCCTTCATGTGCGGCTCCGGCTGGCGCGCCGCCGAGATCCTGTGGTACGCCCGGGTGATGGGCTATGAGAACACCTCCCTGTACAGCGACGGCTGGATCGGCTGGTCCAACGCGGGTCTGCCCACCGAGACCGGCGACCCCACCGCCCACTAAGCCATGAAACGACGGGTCTTTTATGGAATCTGGGCCGTAGTCACCCTCCTCCAGGCCGCTCTGGTGGCCGGAGGGTGGGTGTTGGCGCGGCTGGCCTATTGGAAGGCCGGGGTCAACCACCATGTGGCCTTCCGCAAGCGGCAGTACAACCAGCTCCTCTTCAGCGGCACGCCGCTGCTCCTGCTCCAGATCGCCGCGGCGGTGCTGGCGGTGATCCTGCTGGTGCTGCTGGTGCGGGCCATCCGCCGGCGGGGCGGCTTCCGCGCCGTGCTGGCGCTGGAGTCCCTGGCCGCGGCGGGCATGGTGCTGGCCTATCTGACCGCGCCCGCACTGAAGGCGGTGCGCATCTACCCCTATGCCGTGCTCATCGCCTCCCTGATCCTGCTGCTGGCCCTGCTGGCGCAGTTTCTGGGCAGCCGGGTCCGATAACGAACAACAAGGGCGTACCGCCATGGCGGTACGCCCTTGTTCTGTTTCCGGAAACGTTTACTGGATGCCCAGCATGTCGCACAGGGACAGCACATAGATCTGGCCGGCGTTGACCACGTCCTGGATATCCACATTTTCGTTGTAGGAGTGGATACCGGCGGTGTTGGCCGGGCCGTACTGGATGGTGGGGATGCCCACGCGGCGGTAGTCCCGGGCGTCGGAGGAGGCCCACTGATAGGCGGGGATGACCTCCATCTTCCAGATGGCCTCCGCGTTGCGCTTGACGGTCTGGACGATGACCTCGTCCTCCTCGGTGTAGTTGCCCTCGCTCTTCCACTGCAGCTCGTAGCTCACGCCCTCCACGCCGCTGTCGTGGACGATGGAGGCCAGCATGTCCTCGATCTCCTTGTGGTCCACGCCGATGGGCAGGCGGACGTCCACGATGGCCTCGCAGTAGTCGGGCACCATGTTGGGCCGGGTGCCGCCCTGGATGAGGCCCACGTTGGCGGACACATGGCGGATGACCTCGCCCACGCCGGGCTCGTCCAGCAGGGTCTGGGCCCGCATGATGGAGTTCTGCAGGGCACGCTGCTGGCTGGGCTTGTAGTGGCCCTCGATGGTGGTCAGGCGGGGCAGCTCCTCCAGCACCTTGGCCAGGCGCAGGATGGCGTTCTCGCCCTTGAAGCCGCCCAGGCTGCCGTGAGCGGACTTGCCGGTGGCCTTGAGGATGACGGTGAGGCCGCCCTTCTGGCCGATCTCGATGTCGTTGGCGGAGGTGGGCTCGGCGATGAGGCAGGCGTTGGCTCCGTCGGCGTAGCCGTGGTCGCACAGCCAGGCGGAGCCGAACTCGCCGCCGCTCTCCTCGTCGGAGACCAGGTGGAGGCGGATGTTGCCCTTGAGCGGGGCGCCGGACTCCTTGAGGAGCTTCATGGCGAACAGCAGGCCCGCCACGCCGGCCTTCATGTCGGAGGTCCCGCGGCCCAGGATCTGCGTGTCGGTGACGGTGCCGGCGAAGGGATCAAAGTCCCACTGGCTGCGGTCGCCGGCGGGGACCACGTCCAGATGGCCGTTGAGGATGACGCTGAAGCCGTCGTCGGTGCCCATCTTGGCCACGATGCAGGGGAAGTCGGGGTTTTCGCCCACCTCTTCATAGTCGATCCCGGCCTGGCGCAGATAGTTCTCCACGAAATCCACGACCTCCCGCTGGGTACCGGTGGGGTTCTCGCTGGGGATGCGGATCAGGTCGGAGACCAGCTGGACCAGCTCCCCGCTCCGCTCCACGGCGAGGCGGTGCAGCATTTCACGCGAAACTTGTTCCATGGATAAAGACCTCTTTTCAAACGATCAATGGTAGAGGAAACAGGCCACCTGATGGCCGTCTCCGGTGTCTTTCAGTTCGGGGATCTCCTTGGTGCAGCGCTCGGTGCAGTGGGGGCAGCGCCCGGCCAGGGGGCAGCCCACCTGGTCGCCGATGGGGCTGGGGATCTCGCCCTTGAGGACGATGCGCTCCTTCTTCTCGAAGGGAGACTCCGGCGGGATGGCGGAGAGCAGCGCCTGGGTGTAGGGGTGCAGGGGGTTGGTGTAGATCTGGGAGGCCTCGCACAGCTCCACCACACGGCCCAGATACATGATGGCGATGCGGTCGCTGACGTGCTTGATGACGCCCAGATCGTGGGAGATGAAGATGTAGGTCAGGTTGTGCTCCCGCTGCAGGCGGTTGAAGAGGTTGAGCACCTGGGCCTGGATGGACACGTCCAGCGCGGAGACCGGCTCGTCACAGATGATGATCTTCGGGTTCAGGGACAGGGCCCGGGCCACGTTGATGCGCTGGCGCTGGCCGCCGGAGAACTCGTGGGGATAGCGGTTCATGTGCTGGATGTCCAGACCCACCTCCCGCATGAGCTGGAGGACCCGGTCCTGGCGCTCCTTTTTGTCGGTGATGATCTGGTGGATCTTCAGCGGCTCGGCGATGATGGTCTCGCAGGTGTTGCGGGGGTCCAGGGAGGAGTAGGGGTCCTGGAACACCATCTGGATGTCCCGCTTCATGGCCTGGCGCTCCGGCCCGGCCAGGGTGAAGAGGTCCTTGCCCTGGTACTCCACGCTGCCGGAGGTGGCCTTGTGGAGCTGGATGATGGTGCGGCCCAGGGTGGACTTGCCGCAGCCGGACTCGCCGATGATGCCCAGGGTCTCGCCCTCATACACGTCCAGGGACACATCGCTCAGGGCGTGGAGGATCTGGGGCTTGGCGCCCAGCTTTTTGCTCTTGATCTTGAATTCCTTGGTCAGGTGACGGATCTTCATGATGGGCTCACGGGTCTCATTCTGCGTCATGTGTCACCTCTCCTCTCACCAGACGTTCCTCGCCGTTCTGACGGTGGCAGGCCACGAAATGGCCGGGCTCCACCTCCACCAGCGGGGGCACCGATTCACAGCATTTATCGGTCACATAGGGGCAGCGGTTATAGAAATTACAGCACTTGCCGGTGAGGCGCAGATCGGGAGGCGTACCGGGGATGGTGCGCAGCTCGCCCTTGGTCTCGTCGGACAGGCGGGGGATGGAGTCCAGCAGGCCCCAGGTGTAGGGGTGCAGGGGGTTGGAGTAGAGGGTCTTGGTGTCGGCGCTCTCCACGGTGTTGCCGGCGTACATGACCATCACCTTGTCGCACATCTCCCACACCACGCCCAGGTTGTGGGTGATGAGGAGGATGGAGGTGTTCATCTCCTTCTGAAGGTCCTTCAGAAGGTCCAGCACCTGGGCCTGGACGGTCACGTCCAGCGCGGTGGTGGGCTCGTCGGCGATGATGAACTTGGGCTTACAGCACACCGCCATGGCGATGATGACGCGCTGGCACATGCCGCCGGAGAGCTCGTAGGGATAGGCCTCCATGCGCTTCTCCGGCTCCGGGATGCCCACGCGCTTGAGGGCGTGGATGGCCATTTCCCGGGCCTCTTTCTTGCTCACCTTCTGGTGGGCGCAGATCATCTCCACCATCTGCTTGCCGATCTTGAAGACCGGGTCCAGGGACGTCATGGGGTCCTGGAAGATGGTGGCGATCTCCTTGCCGCGGAACTCCAGCAACTCCTTGTGGCTCATGGTCAGGATGTTGCGGCCCTCAAAGAGGATCTCGCCGTCCACGATGCGCCCGGTGCGGGGGGGCAGCAGGCGGATGAGGGAGTTGGAGGTGACGCTCTTACCCGAGCCCGACTCGCCCACGATGCCCAGGACCTCGCCGCGGTTGAGCTCAAAGCTGACGCCGTCCACCGCCTTGGACACGCCGCTGGCGGTATAGAAATAGGTCTTGAGTCCGCTGACTCTCAGCAAAGTTTCACTCATAGCTACCTCCTTATCCCTCGTACCGGGCCTTCATCTCCGCGAAAGCAGCGCGGATCTGGTCCAGCAGCGACGGATCGGTGAGAATGTCCACCGCCGTCATGGCCATGGCGCAGGAGCCGACGGAGATGGTCTTGTGCCCGGCCGGGCCGCCCACCGCCGCCTCGAACTCCGGGGTGTGGCCCCGGGTCTCGGGTACCACCAGCACATAGGACTGCAGGCCCGGCACCTCGTGGGTGACATTGCCCATGTCGGTGCAGCCGATGCCCAGCGCCCGCTCCCGGGGCTTGACGGTCTCGCCCAGGGCGGTAAAGTTCTTCTCCAGCAGCTCCTCCAGCACGGGGTTGTTGCGGATGTCCTCGTAGGGCAGGCCCACGGGCTCGTAGGAGAAGCGGGTGTTGGTGATGTCGGCCAGGTGCTGGCAGATCTTCAAAAAGCGGTCCAGCAGCTCCAGCTTGTTCTTCATGGAGAAGGAGCGGATGGTGAATTCCGCCGAGCAGTGGTCGGGAATGTAGATGGGCTCCTCGCCGCCGTCCCGGATGACGCCCAGGATCTTGCCCCGGTCGGCGATCTCCAGACGCAGGGCGTTGATGGTGTTGAACAGCTCCAGCACCGGGGTCAGGGCGCTGACGCCCTCCTCCGGCCAGGTGGCCGCGTGGGACTTTTTGCCGTAGAAGTGGACCAGCACATCGGTCTTGGAGTAGGAGATGTCCTGCACCACCGTGTCGTTGGCCGAGTGGAGGAGCATGGCCACGTCCAGATCGGCAAAGGCGCCGTTCTGGAGCATGATGATCTTGCCGCCGCCGCCCTCTTCCGCCGGGCAGCCGAACACCGTCACGGTGCCGCCCAGCTCGTCGATGACGCTGCGCAGGGCCTCGCCGGCGCCCACGGCCATGGCGCACATCAGGTTGTGGCCGCAGGCGTGGCCCATGCCGGGCACGGCGTCGAACTCGCCGAAGATGCCGATGTTGGGGCCGGGCTTGCCGCTCTGGTACACGCCCTTGACGCTGGTCTCGATGCCGCCCACGCCGGTCTCCACCTGGAAGCCGAAGCGGCGCAGCTGCTCGCTCATGGCGGCGCAGGCGTGGCGCTCCTCAAAATTGTACTCCGGGTGGGCCCAGATGGTGTCCGAGAGGGCGATCAGCTCGGGGAGGATCTCCTCCACCCGCTGACGCACTTTTTCTTTGTAATCGTTCATGCTATGCCTCCCGTTACTTCTTCATCTTGGGATCCAGCACGTCCCGGACGCCGTCGCCCAGCAGGTTGAAGCCCAGCACGGTGATGAGGATGAAGATGCCGGAATAGGTGGCGATGTGGGGGCTGGTGTTCAGCCAGAATTTACCGGTCTGGAGGATGCTGCCCCAGGAGGCGGTGGGCTCGCTGATGCCCAGGCCCAGGAAGCTCAGGGCGGCCTCGGAGATGATGGCGCCGGCGATGCCCAGGGTGGCGTAGACGATCAGGGGAGAGATGGTATTGGGCAGGATGTGGGTGAAGAGCAGGCGGAGTCTGGACACGCCGATGACCTTGGCGGCGTTGCAGTACTCCTCATTCTTGACGATGTACACCTCGCCGCGGACCACGCGGGCGAAGCTGGGGATGTTGCCGATGCCCACGGCCAGGATCACGTTGAAGATGCCGGAGCCCAGCACCGTCATCAGCACCATGGCCAGCAGGATGTAGGGGAAGGACAGCATGCCGTCCATGATACGCATGATGATGCTGTCGATGATGCCGCCGAAGTAGCCGGCGATCAGGCCCAGCAGCACGCCGATGAGGCCGGCCACCACGGTGCCGCCGAAGGCCACCAGCAGGGAGACCCGGGAGCCGTAGATGATGCGGGACAGCAGGTCGCGGCCCACGTTGTCGCAGCCCAGGATGTGGCCGTTCTCGCCCGGCAGGGCAAAGGCCTCGATGGGGTTGAGGGCGGTGGGGTCATAGGGGGCCAGCAGCGGCGCGAACACCGCGATGAAGATCATGATGCTGACGATGACCAGACCCACCATGGCGGTCTTGTTGCGCTTGAGCTTGCTCCAGGCGCTGTTGGCCCGGCGCTCCCGCCGCAGCAGCTCCTCGTTGGAAGCGGTGCCGAGCACATCGGTGATGGTCTCGGCGTTTTTCTTCTTTTTCATCAGGCGCCGCCTCCTTCATAGCTGACTCTGGGATTGATGAGCATGTAGGCCAGATCCACCAGCAGGTTGATCACCACGAAGATCACCGCAAAGAAGAGCACCATGCCCTGGATGAGCATGTAATCCCGGTTGTTGATGGCGTTGACGATCATGGTGCCCAGGCCCGGCCAGGAGAAGATGCTCTCGGTGAGGATGGCGCCGGTGAAGCAGCTGGCCAGCTGCAGGCCGAGGACCGTGATGATGGGGGGCAGGGCGTTCTTCAGGGCGTGCTTGAAGATGACGCTGCGCTCGCTGATGCCGCGGGCCCGCAGGGCCTTGATGGAGTCGCTGCCGATAACCTCCAGCATGCTGGAGCGGGTGATCCGGGCGAAGGTGGCCATGGGGATGGTACACAGACACAGGCAGGGCAGGATCATGTGGGAGATCACGTCCCACAGGCCGTTTGCGATGTCTCCGCGTCCCATGACGGGTAGGATGCCCAGGTTCACCGAGAAGAAGCTGACCAGCATCATGCCCAGCCAGAAGATTGGCATGGACACGCCGACGAGGGCCAGCACCATGAACACATAGTCAAAGGCTGAGTATTGGTGCAGGGCAGAGAACATGCCGATGCCCACACCCACGATCAGCGCGATGATCAGGGAGGTGAGGGTGATCTGCAGGGTGCTGGGGATGCGCTGCAGGATCAGGTCCACCACCGGCTGGTTGTACATGTAGGATGTGCCGAAATCGCCGTGGAGCACATCGCCCATATAGTCGATGTACTGCTTCCACTTAGGCTGGTCCAGGCCCAGCTTGACCTCCATCGCCGCGATATCCTCGGCCGTGGCCTGGGGACCCAGCAGGGTCTGGGCCGGGTTGCCCGGGATGGCGCGGGTCAGGATGAACGTGAAGGTGACCACAATGAACAGCGTGGGGATACACTGCACAATGCGTTTCAGGATCGTTTTTAACACTCACATCACCGCCATATCAATACATGTCTTAGTTTTCTTACTTCTTGTGGATACAGCCGAACGCCGCGGTCCCGCCGTGCGGCCGTCCGGCTCTCCGGGAGTCGGGGGCTTCAGCCGCAGGGAAATCGCCCATTGTACCATATGGCGAACAGAGATCAGCACGGATGTATGGCTTTGCCGGGGGCGCGGCCGCGCCCAGAACGGCAACCGAATGGGGCGCGCGTGTGCGCGCCCCATAGGTGACAGTGGTTGTCAGACGGTCGGTCAGTCGGCAACGGAGGTGTTGCGGATGACCTTCTCGCCGTCAGAGACGATGAAGCGCAGGGTACCGTCGGCACGGGCGGTGAAGTCCTGCACGCGGCTGTTGATGCCGTAGCAGTTGTAAGGCACGGCGTAGTAGATGCCGGTGTAGTCCTCCATGGCGTGGCGCATGACCTCGCTGTAGTAGCCGGCGCGCTCCTCCTGGTCGTTGGTCTCCACGGCCTTCTGCAGCAGCTCGTCCACCTCTTCATTGACGTACAGAGCGCCGTTGCCGTTGGAGCTGGTCTGGCTGGAGGAGAAGAGGTTGTTCAGGAAGAAGTAGGGGTCGGGATACCAAGACCAGCTCATGGCGTAGGTGTCGGCGTTGCCGGAGGCGGCCATGTCGGAGAAGGTGCCCCACTCGTTGGAGTGGATGTTCAGCTTCACGCCGATCTGGGACCAGTAGCCCTGGAGCAGGGTGCACAGGGTCACGCGCTCCTGGGTGTTGGAGACATAGATGTCCATCTCAAAGCCGTTGGGGTAGCTGGACTGGGACAGCTTCTCCTTGGCGGCCTCCACGTCGTAGGGCAGAGCCAGGGACTCGAGGGACTCGTCATAGCCCCAGGAGCCGTAGGGCAGGGGCAGCACGGCGGCCTTGACCTCGTCGTACTGGTACAGGGCGCTGCGCACGGCGTCCAGATCCACGGACTGGATCAGAGCCTGACGGACCAGGGGATCGGCGGTGGGGCCGTTCTGCATGTTGAAGCGGACGTAGTTGATCTGCAGGGCCTCGACCTTCTGCAGGCTGATGTCGCCGCCGGCCTTGTCCACGGTGTTGATGGACTCGCCGGACAGCTGGGTGGCCAGGTCGATCTCACCGGCCAGCAGAGCGTTGGCAGTCTGGGTGGGATCGGAGATGAACTTGAAGACCAGCTTCTGCACGTTGGGCACGCCCATCCAGTAGTTCTCGTTGGCCACCAGGACGGCCTGCTCGTCCAGCTGGAAGTCCTCCATGACGAAGGCGCCGGTGCCGGTCAGGTTGTAGCCGAAGTTATCACCCCAGCCCTCCACCTCTTCCTGGGCGACGATGGAGTTACCGGCGTCGGTCAGGGCGGTGAGGAAGGCGGCGTTGGCGCTCTTCAGGGTACAGGTGACCTCCCAGTCGCCGGTGACCTCGGCCTTGTCCAGCATGGACAGGCGGGCCATGTCGGAGTACTGGGCAGAGCGGTTCAGAGACCAGGCCACGTCCTCGGCGGTCATCTCACGGCCCTTGCAGTACTCGCCGTTCTGGAACTTCACGCCCTGGCGGATCTGGAAGACATAGGTCAGGCCGTCCTCGGAGACCTCCCAGCTGGTGGCCAGGGAGGGCACGTAGGTGTCCAGAGCGTCGTTGTACTCGATCAGGCGGTCGCAGACCTGGCCGATGATCTGGCCCTCATAGGTGCCGGTGTAGTGGATGGGGTCCAGCTTGCTGGGAGAGGAGGCGAGGGAGACGGTCAGGGTTCCGCTCTCGGGGGTGACGCTGCCGGTGGTGGCGCCCTGCTGGGGGTCGCCGCTGGTGGTGGCCTTACCGCCGCCGCAGCCGGCCAGCAGGCTCAGGGACAGTGCCCCGGCCAGAGCCAATGCAAGGATCTTTTTCATCTTCATTCCACTCCTGTTCTTAAATAGTCTTTGCTGTTTATGACCGATGGTGAGCCTCCAGCCAGCGGGCGGCGGCGTTTGCGTAGAGAGCCGCCATACCGGGAAGCGCGCGCTCATTGAACGTCACCCGCGGGTCGTGGACACCATAAGCATACCCTTCTTCTGCGCTGCCGGTACCGTACCAGTACAGTGCGCAGGGAACATGGGGAGAGAAAACGGAGAAATCTTCCGAACCGGTCATGCGCTCGATCTCACGCACCACGCCGGGGCCCAGCAGAGCCTCGGTGTAGCCGTTGAGCTCGTCGGTCAGAGCCGGATCGTTGATCATGGGGGGGATGCCCGGGCCGGAGAAGGCCACATCGCAGGAGGCCCGGAAGGTCTGGCACACGCCCTGGCAGATCTCGGTAAAGCGCTGCCGGGCGAACTCCTTGACGCCCAGGTCCATGGTGCGGATGGTTCCCCGGAGCACCGCCGATTCGGGCATTACGTTGGCCGCGCTCCCCGCCTGCACGGCGCAGACGGTGAGGACGATCATCTCGTTGGGGTTGACCTCCCGGCTGTTGATGGTCTGGAGGGCCACAATGATGTGGGCCGCCACGTTCACCGGGTCGATGTTCCGGTGGGGGGCGGCGCCGTGGCCGCCCTTGCCGTGGACGGTCACGGTAAAGACATCGCTGGAGCCGCAGGCGTGGCCGGGGGTGTAGTTCACGGTGCCCAGAGGGGCCTGGACCACGTGGAGGGCCATGGCGGCGTCCACATGGGGGTTCTCCAGGATACCGGCGTCGTAGACGTCCTGAGCGCCGTCCATGGTCTCCTCCGCGGGCTGGAACAGGAGCTTCACGGTGCCGCGAAGCTCCCCCTCCCGCTCCTTGAGGAGTCTGGCCGCACCCAGCAGCGCGGTGGTGTGGAAGTCATGCCCACAGGCGTGCATGCATCCGTTGTCTGAGGCAAAGGGCAGTCCCGTCTCCTCCCGCATGGGCAGGGCGTCCATGTCGCCCCGCAGCAGAAAGACCGGTCCGCCCTGTCCCACGGTGCAGGTGATGCCGCCCCGTCCCACCGGCTGGGGGTCCAGGCCGAATTCCTGCAGTTTTTGTGTCACAAAGGCCCGGGTCATGGGCAGGTCGAAGCTCAGCTCCGGATGGCGATGCAGCTGGCGCCGCCACGCGGTCAGGTCCTCGGCCATGGCCTGGGCACGGGTATAAAATTCCTGTTCCATGTTCATCCGATCCGGGATGGCGTGCCGTCCCTAAATATTTATTAGATGCGAAATTTAAAAGCTGGATAAAAATTCTCGGACGTTTCATACTTTAATGTGTGTATGATACTACATATAGGGGTGGTTTTCAAGTCTGAATCAAAACTTGCAAAAAATTTCTTCTATAATGCCCAGAGAATTTTTTGGAAAATTTGATTTTGTTTCATGAATTGGGTTTAATTAACAAAAAGTAAGGAAGAAACGAAATAATGCGCGTACGCGCAAAGGTGAATTTAAATGCAAGAATGCAGACAAGAGTCGCTTATTTTACCTTTTTTCCGAAGAGGTAATAGCGGTTGTGGACGGTGCGGCCGTCAAACTCCATCCAGGAGCGGAATTCGCCCTCGGGATAGCACTCCATGGGGCGAAACTTGCAATCCTCCGCCAGAATGGACAGGGTGGTGTGGAGGCAGTAGCCGTTCTCCACCACTTTGCCCCGGCGTCCCTCCTCCAGGAACTTGTCGGGGAGCTGGGAGGGGTCCAGGACGGTGATGTGCTCACCGTCCTCCTCAATGGCCACCACGGCCACATAGTGGCCGCCGTGGGAGAAGAGGCCCACATACCCGTCCTCCGGCCGGTCGCCGGTGACGTTGGCGATGGCCATGCCGCCCCGCAGCAGGTGCTGGCGCAGGCGCTCCGGGTCGTCGGTCATCTCCAGGTCCAGGTCGAAGCGCTCGGCCACATAGGGTGCGAAGAGGTCCATGTCGGTGCCGGGGCTATGGTTGGCGTTCACCGACATGGAGAGCTCCAGGCTGTCGATGAGGGGGAACTCCACCCCGGTCAGGTTGGTCACCACCATGGATGCCGAGCACAGGCCGCACCCGGCGGAGCGGACGGTGGTGTCGTTCCGGGTCAGGGCGGGGATGGCGGTCATGGTGGGGTAGGGGACGTGGGGATAGCGGGTCTGATTGACATAATAGTACATATGCACACCTCAATCCGTCACACTGTGAATGGAGTAGGAGCCCTGGCCCTCGTCCTGGACCAGGGAGCGGAAGAACACCGTCATGGCGCGGACCAGGTACTCGGTGTCCCGGGTGCCCGCCGTCTCATAGGGGGAGTGCATGGCCAGCTGGGGCAGGCCGATGTCCACCATGTTGAGGGAGACCTGGGCGTTGGAGAGGTTGCCCAGGGTGCTGCCGCCCAGGATGTCCGAGTGGTTGTGGAACACCTGGGTAGGGGCGTCGGCCCGGCGGCAGATCTCCCGGAAGAGGGCGGCGGAGACCGAGTCGGTGCAGTACTTCTGATTGGCGCTGAACTTGATGACGATGCCCTGGTTCATGTGGGGATGGTTGGTGAGGTCCGCCTTGTCCAGATGGTTGGGGTGGGCGGCGTGGGCGTTGTCCGCCGAGACCATGAAGCCGTTGGCCAGCATGCGCAGGTAGTCCTGGCGGCTGCGGCCCAGGCACTCGTTGATGCGGGTGAGGGTGTCCAGCAGCACGGTGGAGGCGGCGCCCTGCTTGGTGGAGCTGCCCACTTCCTCGTTGTCGAACACCGCGTACACCGACAGGGCGTTGGGGTGCCCGCCGGCCAGGAAGCCCTTCAGGTTGGCAAAGGTACACTGGAGGTCGTCCAGCTTGGGGGAGGAGAGGTACTCGCCGTTGAGGCCCCACACGGTGCCCTCGCTGCGGCAGTAGAGGAACAGGTCATGGCCCAGAATGTCCTCCTCCGCCACGCCGGCGGCCTGGGCCACCAGGGGCATCAGCCCGCCCTTGGCGGTCTCGTCGCCCAGCAGGGGGAGCATGTCCTTCTGGATGCTGTACTGGTAGCCGTCGTTGACGCTCCGGTTCATGTGGATGGCCAGGTTGGGGATCATCAGCAGATCCCGGTCCAGGTCCACCAGACGGGACTCCATCCGGCCGTCCTGGCGCACCACCACCTTGCCGGCCACCGACAGGGGCCGGTCGAACCAGGGGGCGCAGAGCATGCCGCCGTACTTCTCCACGTTCAGCTCGGTGTAGGCGCCGTCCCGCACCACGTCCATGTTCTCCTTCAGTTTGAAGGTGGGGGAGTCGCTGTGGGAGGCGGCGATCTGCACCCCCTTCAGCTCGCCCTCCGGCACCCGGAAGGCCAGGATGCTGGACAGGTTCCGGCGGATGAAGTACCGTCCGCCCTTCTCCAGCTTCCACTCGGCGCCCTCGCTCAGCTCGGTGAAGCCGTGCGCGGTCAGCTCGGCGGCCAGGTTGGCCACCGCGTGGTAGCAGCTGGGGCTGCGTCGGATAAAGGACAAGAGTTCCTGATTGATCTCGCTCATCAGATCTGCCTCCTTACAATCAAATAGAGAAACAGGCGGCGGGAAGGCCCCGCCGCCTGGGATAACCGCTTTACACCAGCAGCTCGCTGAGGACCCGGATGACCAGGGTGCGCGGGAGGATCACCGGCAGCCCGGTCTCCTGCCGGATGGCCTCTTTCATGGCCACGGTATAGCCCATGCAGTCGGTGCAGAGGAAGGCCAGATCCTGGCCGCGGAACTGGGCCGCGGCGGCGCGGACGCCGTCAAAGCCCAGGTAGGGCGAGGCGTGGACCACGGTGATGTCGATGCCGTGTCCGCCCCAGAAGCGGTAGGCCTGTTCGATCTGGTCCTCCATGGGGACCAGAAGGCCCACCCGCCGTCCGTCGGCCAGGCGGCGGACCACCGCGTGGAGCATGGACTGGGGCTCCAGCAGGATAGTCCGGTGCTCAAAACGGGGGAAGGCGCCGGTGCACAGCAGCAGCACCGCGTCGGCCCCCTCCTCCTCGGCCTGGTGGATCTTAGCCTGGACCAGGGGCAGCACGTAGCCCTCGGTCATACGGGCCTGACGGCCGTCCCGCATCCGGGAGACCAGCACCTGCTCCCCCGGCCGGGGGTGGAAGGCGGCCATGACCTGTTCATAGCTCCGCTCATCCAGCGCGCCGTACTCCCGCAGCTCCACATGCTCCGGCAGGAGGGGGAGGATATCCCCCGTGACGTCGGTGCGGGGAGCCTGGCCGATGGTCACTGCCGCCAGGATTTTCCGCCGCTCCACGGCTCAGTTCTGGCCGAAGGTCTGGAAGCGGTTCATGGGGCCGTAGAGCTCCAGCAGGTGGGCGAACTCCTTCTCATTGTAGAAGGACACCTTGCCCTCGCCGTAGCCCTTGGCGATCTCCACCGCGAAGCGGGCGGCGGTCTCCACATCCTCGGGGTGGCTGGCGCCGGTGGCGCAGCCGGCCACGGCCTGCTCGGTGGTGATGGCCACGCCCACCACGGGGGCGTTGGTGGCGGTGGCGGGCTGGAGGATGCTGTTCAGGTGGTGCAGGTCATTGCCGTAAGGGGTGATGTCCTGCTGGGCGCAGGGGAAGATGGCGGGCAGCTTGCCAGTGACCCGGGTCATGACGTCCATAATGTCGTTGCTGACCTCCAGGATGTAGCCCTCCTTGATGGTGTTGGAGATGGCGATGCCGTTGAGGTTGATGACCCGGTTGCCCTTGGTGGTGTCGATGGACAGGATGGCGTCCATGCGCTCATCCACTTCCTTGCGGTTGCACAGCTGCATGTCGATGGGGGAGTCCATGAAGGGCACGGGGAAGTGGTCCTGGGTGGGGGCGTGGGGGCAGATGTGGGTGGCCACCAGCACGTCGCCGGCCAGGACATCGCCGTTCTTGTGCATCTGGGCCAGCTTCAGACCGGCGGACAGAGCGGCCAGCGCGCCGTCGCCGTCGGAGACGAAGCCGATGACCTCGGGACGGGCGCCCAGCCCGCCCAGGCGGCCGATGATGCCCAGAGTGGGGGCGGTGCCGCCGCTGGACTTGCCGTTGCTGCCCTTGATCAGGATCTTGATGGAGTCGGTGGAGCCTTTCTCGCCGGTGACGGTCTCCACGGTGACCTCATCGGCACCGTTGGCCAGCATCAGTTCCTTGATGGTCTCACCGTTGGCCTTGGGGGTATCCAGAAGTTCAAACAGATCCAGCACTTGCTTCAGCAACATAATTGATCGTTCCTCCTCATCAGTTGCGGTCGGACCGCTGCGTTCCTTACAGTTTAGACCAATCGTCCAATTCCGTCAATAGGGACAAAAAACATGTTAAAATACACAAAATATTGGTAATATCAGGTATCGGAAGGGGCGCGGCCCAGGCGGCTGAGCGCGGCGTTGGTGAATTCCGGGCGGCAGGTGACCTCCTTACCGAACCAGGCGGGGGGCTGGAACGCGGCGGCCTCCTCCTCGCTGGGGAACTCCACCTCGGCCAGGACCAGGGGGGCGAAGGGGGGTGCGAACACGTCCAGCTCGATGGTGTACGGGCCCAGCGGGATGCAGTAGCGGTCCTTGGAGATGACCGCGCCGTCGGCCTTGGCGAGCAGGTGGCGGTAGGCCTCCTCCTCCAGGGGGAATTCATGCTCCTCCCGGGCCAGCAGGCCCTCACTTTTATAGGTAAAAAAGTACCGCTCTCCGCTGCGCCTCACCCGCAGCACCGGCCGGGTGCAGAGATAGGCCTGCTCGATGCGCCGCACCGGCCAGGCCTCCAGGTCCGCGGGGAGCTGCTTCACCAGAAATTTTCGCTCGATCTCCATGGCTGCCGCCTCCTTTTTGTCTTTGCCCTATGGTATCACATCCGTCCGCCGCTGTCAGCACGCTCCACAAAATGAAAGTGAAACAGCCAGTCCATGCATCCTGGGCGGGCGGGAGCGGCCGCGCTCTGCCGTTGCTAAAAAAATAATTTCAAATTTATTTCAGGTACAATCAAGTATAGAAAAAATCAATTTTGTGTGCTAAAGCGGAAAATTGAGCATAAAATACCTGGAAAGACTTGTGAGACGGAAAGCATGAAGGAGAAGAAACAGTTGCAAAATAAAAACGCGGGGCGTATAATCTGTGTTATAAACACATTTGTGTTTGACTGAGAGACAGATTGGATTTTTTTGACTATGAGGAGGAAACAGGTATGAAATGGAACAAGATGCTGGCTCTTGCACTTTCCGGCGCCCTTTCCCTGAGCCTGTTGACCGCCTGCGGCGGCGGCACCAGCTCGGACCCGGGCAGCGGAAGCAGCAGCGGCGACAAGGTCATCAAGATCGGCGTGTTTGAGCCCTCCACCGGCGACTCCGCCTCCGGCGGCAAGAAGGAAATGCTGGGCATGCAGTACGCCAACTATGAGACTCCCACCGTGGAGGTGGGCGGCGAGACCTACACCGTGGAGCTGGTCACCGCCGACAACGCCTCCTCCACCGATAAGGCCCTGACCGCGGCCTCCAGCCTGGTGTCCGCCGGCGTGAGCCTGGTGCTGGGCTCCTACGGCTCCGGCGTGTCCATCGCCGCCGGCCCCACCTTCCAGCAGGCCGGCATCCCCGCCATCGGCGTCACCTGCACCAACCCCAACGTGACCATTGATAACGACTACTACTTCCGCATCTGCTTCCTGGATCCCTTCCAGGGCACCGTCCTGGCCAACTTCGCCGCCGAGAAGTTCGGCGCCAAGAAGGCTTACCTCCTGGGCGAGCTGGGCAACGAGTATGACCAGGGCCTCATCACCTTCTTTGAGCAGGCCTTCACCGCCGCCGGCGGCACCGTCATCAAGGACTCCTATCCCACCAACAACTCCGACTTCACCACCTATCTGACCAAGGCCAAGAACGAGAACGTGGACGTCATCTTCACCCCCGTCTCCATCGCCTACGCCACTCAGATCATCTCCCAGGCCTCCACGCTGGGTCTGGAGATCCCCATCCTGGGCTCTGACACCCTGGACGACAACAAGGTCCTGGAGGCCGCCAGCGGCACCAATGTCCCCCTGTATGTCTCCACCTTCTACCAGGAGGGCGGCGCCCCTGAGTTCGATACCGGCATCAAGGAGTACATCAACAACAACGCCGACGCCAAGACCGCCAACGGCGGCGACGACACCATCGCCGCTGTGACCGCCATGGGTTACGACGCCTACTATGTGGCCCTGGAGGCCATCAAGGCCGCCGGTTCCACCGATCCCGGCGCCATCCAGCAGGCCCTGTGGAATGTGACCTATGAGGGTGTGTCCGGCGCCATCGCCTTCGACGACGAGAACGGCGACGCCATCCGCGACACCGCCTACATCAAGGTGTCCGACAACAACGGCGCCTGGAACCTGGAGACCGTCCAGACCGTCCAGTAATCCGCAGATAAGGAATGAGGTTTGGCGGGGGGTTGTATCCTCCCGCCAAACTTCTGCCAGTCGTGTAAGGAGGAGGTTCTCCTATGGACCCTGTTAAATTTTTGCCCTTCCTGCTCTCGGGCATCTCGGTGGGCGGTCAGTATGCCCTCATCGCCGTGGGCTACACCATGGTGTACGGCATTCTGCGCCTCATCAACTTCGCCCACGGCGACGTGTTTATGGTGGCCGGCCTGATGATGATCTACATCAGCGCCTCCCTGCCCCTCTATGTGGCCATCCCCCTGGTGCTGGTCCTCACGGTGGGCCTGGGCTTCCTCATCGAGCGGGTGGCCTACAAGCCCCTGCGCACCGCACCCCGTATGAGCGTCATGATCTCCGCCATCGGCGTGAGCTACCTGCTGCAGAACACCGCCACCTATGTCACTGGCGGTCAGCCCATGAACTACCCCACCCTGCCCTTCATCTCCCAGTCGGTCTCCGTGGCCGGGTCCCAGGTGACCTGGGTGACCATCCTCACCCCCTTCCTGGTGCTGGCGCTGGTGGTGCTGCTGGTCATGCTCATCAACAAGACCAAGGTGGGCATGGCCATGCGGGCCGTGGCCAAGGATTTTGAGACCAGCCAGCTCATGGGTATCAAGATCAACTCGGTCATCTCCATGACCTTCATCATCGGCTCCGCCCTGGCGGCGGTGGGCTCCATGCTCTACTTCACCAACTATCCCTATATCACCCCCACCGCCGGCGCCATGCCCGGCCTGAAGGCCTTCGTGGCCGCCGTGTTCGGCGGCATCGGCTCCATCCCCGGCGCGGTGATCGGCGCGTTCATCATCGGCATCTGCGAGAACATCATCAAGGGACTGCCCTTCGCGGGGGCCACCACCTTCGTGGACGCCTTCAGCTTCGCCCTGCTCATCATCATCCTGGTGGTCAAGCCCACCGGCCTGTTTGGTGAGAAGGCCACCGACAAAGTATAAGGGGGGCTGTCACAATGCTATCGCAGAAGAAAAACAAAAAAGGGCTTTTCATTGCCCTGGCCGCCTGCGTCGCCGTGCTGGCCCTGGTGGTCGTTCTGGAGAACACCCTCACCCCTACCGGGATGCTCTTCACCGTGCTGCGCAAGAGCGCGGTATACGCCCTGGTGGTGGTGTCCATGAACCTGCTCAACGGCTTCACCGGCCTCTTCTCTCTGGGCCAGGCCGGCTTCATGCTGCTGGGCGCCTACACCTACGCCATCCTCACCGTGCCGGTGGATAAGAAGGCCACCGTCTACTACCTCTACGGCGGTACGGCGGTGAAATTCTCCCTCACCGATGTCTTTCAGGGCATCTTCGGCAGCACCGGCGTGGGCGGCGGCATCGCCCTGATCCTCACCGTGCTGGTGGCCCTCATCCTGGCCGGGTGCGTGGCCGCCCTGTTCGCCTGGCTCATCGGCCTGCCCGTGCTGCGCCTGAAGAGCGACTACCTGGCCATCGCCACCCTGGGCTTTGCCGAGATCATCCGGGCCATCTTCCAGTGGGACGCCCTGGGCCCCATCACCAACGGCGCCAACATGATCAAGAGCTTCCCCGGCTACTCCGACTTCAACATCGACCTGGGCGGCGGAAACACCTTCTACCTGTCCACCTTCGTGCCCTTCCTCCTCTCCATGGTGTGCATCGGCATCATCGTGCTGCTCATCAACTCCTCCTACGGCCGGGCCTTCAAGTCCATCCGGGAGGATGAGATCGCCGCCGAGGCCATGGGCGTCAACCTCTCCAAGCACAAGATGCTCTCCTTCTGCATCTCCTCCTTCTTTGCCGGCGTGGGCGGCGCCATGTTCGCCATGCTCACCAACATGGCCCAGGCCCGCGTGTACACTTCGGTGATGACCTACGAGCTGCTCCTCATCGTGGTGCTGGGCGGCATCGGCTCCATCTCCGGCTCCTGTATCGCCACCTTCCTCTATGTGGCGGCCAGCGAGTGGTGGCTGCGCGGTCTGGATGCGGGCGAATTCCTGGGTATCAAGTCCCCCCTGTTCCGCACCGGCTTCCGCATGGTGGTCTTTTCGGTCATCATCATGGTGGTAGTCCTCTTCTTCCGTCAGGGCCTGATGGGCGATAAGGAGCTGCCCGACCTCTTCAAGCGCCGCAAGAAACAGGAGGTGGCGAAATGAGCGAGAACATTCTGCGTCTGGAAAACGTCACCATGCAGTTCGGCGGCGTGGTGGCGGTGAACGACCTCTCCCTGGAGGTCAACAAGGGGGAGATCGTGGCCCTCATCGGCCCCAACGGCGCCGGTAAGACCACCGCCTTCAACTGCATCACCGGGGTGTACCAGCCCACCAACGGCCGCGTCTCCTTCCTGGAGCAGACCATGGTGGAGAACTACCCCCAGGGCAAGATGAAAAAGCTCTACGCCGGGGAGAACAAGGGCAAGTACACCCACGCCATTGCCCCCACCCCCGACAAGATCACCCAGCTGGGCATCGCCCGCACCTTCCAGAACATCCGCCTCTTCTCCAAGCTGACCGTGCTGGAAAACGTCCTCATCGCCAAGCACATGCGGGCCAAGCAGAACGTCTTTTCCGCCACCTTCCGCTTCAACAAGAAGGAGGAGGAGCGGATGCAGCGGGAGGCCATGGAGCTCCTGGAGGAGCAGCACCTGGCCCACCTGAAGGACGAGGTGGCGGGGAGCCTGCCCTACGGCCTGCAGCGCCACCTGGAGATCGCCCGGGCCCTGGCCACCGAGCCCAAGCTCCTCCTGCTGGACGAGCCGGCCGCCGGCATGAACCCCCAGGAGACTCAGGAGCTCACCGACTTCATCAAGCAGATCCGCACCGAGTACGACCTGACGGTGCTGATGATCGAGCACCACATGGATCTGGTCATGCAGATTTCCGACCGCATCTACGTCCTGGACTTCGGCAAGTTGATCGCCCAGGGCACCCCGGACGAGGTGCAGAACAATCCGCGGGTCATTGAGGCCTATTTGGGGGTGGCAGACGATGCTGAAGATTGATGAATTGAAGGTAAGCTACGGCGGCATCGAGGCCGTCAAGGGCATCAGCCTGGAGGTGCCGGAGCGGAAGATCGTCACCCTCATCGGCGCCAACGGCGCGGGCAAGTCCACCACCCTGCGCACCATCGCTGGTCTGGTCAAGCCCGCCCACGGCCGCATCCACCTCCAGGGCGAGGACATCACCGGGTACACCCCCGACCGCATCGTGTCCAAGGGCATCACCCTGGTACCCGAGGGGCGGCATGTGTTCCCCGACCTGACCGTGCTGGAGAACCTGAAGATCGGCGCGTACCTGCGCAAGGACGATCTGGAGGAGGACATCCGCTGGGTGTACGACCTGTTCCCCCGTCTGAAGGAGCGCTCCTGGCAGGCGGCGGGCACCCTCTCCGGCGGCGAGCAGCAGATGCTGGCCGTGGGCCGGGCCCTCATGTCCCGCCCCAAGCTGATGATGATGGATGAGCCCTCCCTGGGCCTGGCCCCGCTGGTGGTGAAGGGGATCTTCGATATTATTAAGGAGATCAACCACCAGGGCGTCACCATCCTCCTCATCGAGCAGAACGCCAACATGGCCCTCCAGACGGCGGACCTCGCCTACGTCATGGAGACCGGCCGCATCACCCTGTCCGGCCCGGGCAGGGAGCTCATGAAGAACGACGCCATCAAGAAGGCCTATCTGGGCAAGTAAATGCAAAACCCCCGGAACGGTGCAAACGCACGGTTCCGGGGGTTTTTGTGCTTCCTGGCCAACGACAACTCGGACCCGCCAAAGAGGCGGGTCCGAGTTCTTTATCTGCGCTTTTTTCCATGGTCCAGGTGGTAGGCCATGCACTGGTAGGTCATGACCTGTACCATCCACAGCCCGCCCACCAGCAGGACCCACGCCGCGGGGACCATGCCGTTGGTGGCCAGGATAAAGAGCACCAGCATGACGATGGGGAAAAGAGCGCCCATCACCCGGAAGGAGAAGTAGCTGCACTGGCCGATCTGCTGCTGCTCGGCCTCATCGCAGCTGCGGTACCAGTCCTTCTGGAATTTGCTGTCGAACACATTGCCCTTCTTCTCCGGGTGGATGACCTTGGTGGCCTGCACCGTCAGGGCCTGCAGGGCGATGATCCACACCAGCTGCACCACCAGAAGGACGATCAGCAGCACGCTCTCCAGGGAGGCCGTGAGTTTCTGGCCGCTGATCCCCAGGGCGATGAACAGCCACACCATGGACGCCCCGGAGAAGATCAGGGACAGGCACAGCCGCCGGTCGGCCTCCCGGAAGGCGTCGTCCTCCTCCACGGCTCTGGGCAGCAGGGCCTTACCCCCCAGGTAACAGGCAGCGCCCGCCGCCAGCAGGACATATCCGGGGACGAACCACCACAGCCCCAGGGAGACCAGGGCCTCATTGAAATTGAGCGACGTATCCAGCAGGTGGTTCCCCGCCATGGCGGCCAGATAGCCCGCCACGCCGCCCAGCGCGGCACACACCAGGATGGTGACGGCAAAGCGGGCGTAGATCGTGCGATTGCTCCGTTCCTTCTTCATGACTTTTCCTCCTCCGTGAGATAAAAGACCTCGTCCACCGGTGTTTCAAATACCTTTGCGATGCGCAGGGCCAGCGTGATGGAGGGGTTGTAGTCCCCCCGCTCGATGAGGCTGATGGTCTGGCGGGAGGCCCCCACCAGTGTCCCCAGGGCCTGTTGGTTGAGCCCCTTTGCCGCCCGCAGCTCTTTCAGTCGGTTTCCAAGCGGCATGGCGATTCCCCTTTCATGACAAGTATCCAAGTCAATTTGACAACTATCTTTGTCATTCATAGGATAGTATTGACAAGGATCATTGTCAATAGGGGAATGAAAAAAGGCCCCGCCGCAGAAAATTTTTCTGCGGCGGGGCCTTCACTATTTGCTTATCCGATGCTGATGCCCATGCGGCGGGCCACCTCCAGCATGCCGTGTCCCTCCGGGACCAGGCGGCTCTTGCCCGCGATGTCCTTGAGCTTGTTTTCCCCCACGTGGTTGTGCTTCATGGCGATGGTGATGCCGTAGTTCTCGTCCTCCACCATCTTGGCCGCGTAGGCGCCGAACTGGGTGGCCAGCACCCGGTCGTAGGGGGAGGGGCTGCCGCCCCGCTGCATGTGGCCGGGCACGCACACCCGGGTCTCGAAGCCGGTGAGCTCCTCGATCTGCCGGGCGATGCGGTTGGTGGCGGTGGTGTACCCCTCCTCAGCCCGCTTGGCCATACGCTCCTTCTTCTTCATCCGGGCCTCCTTGGAGTCGTACACGCCCTCGGCCACCGCCAGGATGGAGAAGGTCTTGCCGTTGGCGGCCCGCTTCTCAATGGCGGCGCACACATTCTCGATGGTGTAGGGGAACTCCGGGATGAGGATGATGTCGGCGCCGCCGGCGATGCCGGCGTACAGGGTGAGCCAGCCGGCCTTGTTGCCCATCAGCTCCACCACCATGCAGCGGCTGTGGCTGCCGGCGGTGGTGTGGACCCGGTCGATGGCCTCGGTGGCGATGTCCACCGCCGAGTGGAAGCCGAAGGTCACGTCGGTGCCGTAGATGTCGTTGTCGATGGTCTTGGGCAGGCCGATGATGTTGAGGCCCTCCTCGGACAGGAGGTTGGCGGTCTTATGGGTGCCGTTGCCGCCCAGGCAGAGGAGACAGTCCAGCTTCATCTCCTCATAGTGCTTCTTCATGGCGGCGACCTTGTCCACCTGGTCGTCTCCCACCACCCGCATCAGCTTGAAGGGGGTGCGCCGGGTGCCCAGGATGGTGCCGCCCACCGTCAGGATGCCGGAGAACTCGCTGGGGTCCATGACCCGCCAGTCCCCGTGGATGAGGCCGTAGTAGCCGTTGGCGATGCCCACGATCTCCACGTCGCTGCCGAAGCGCTGGTAGAGCGCCTTGGCCACGCCCCGCAGGGTGGCGTTGAGGCCCGGGCAGTCGCCGCCGGAGGTGAGGATACCCACTCGTTTTTTCATCTTTGACCCTCCTCTTAGGTGTGACATTCTTCCCTCTCAGGATAAAAGCTCTCCCCCCGTCTGTCAAGGGGCGGCGGAAATCTTGCATCTTTGGTTGCATGATACCCGCCTGTATGATAAAATAAACTGATTCACACTGTGGAATCCGCCAAAATGGGGGACATTCCCCCTGGGATTTGAGGCCGCGCCGGGGAAAAACGGCGTTCCGGGACTTGTGTTCCGATGGAGGGAGGCCTTGAATCGGACACACAAGAGAAAGGAACGAACGCTATGATCGAAATCAACGGCGAGCAGGTCTCCGGCGAGGCCCGCTACGACCAGCTGGGCCTCTCGGATGCGCTGATGAAGGCCATCGAGAAGAAGGGCTATGTGGACGCCACCCCGGTCCAGGCCGGGTCCATTCCCTATTTTATGGAGTGGAAGGACGTCATCGCCAAGGCCCCCACCGGCACCGGCAAGACCTTCGCCTTCGGCATCCCCATGGTGGAGCACATCGACCCGGAGAGCAGCGACGTGCAGGGGCTCATCCTCGCCCCCACCCGGGAGCTGGCCATCCAGATCCAGGACGAGCTGCGGGACCTGTGCGCCTTTAAGGAGGGCGTGCGGGTGGTGTGCCTCTACGGCGGTCAGGACATCAACAAGCAGATCACCCAGCTGAAGAAGCACCCCCAGATCGTGGTGGCCACGCCCGGCCGCCTGATGGACCACATGAAGCGGCGCACCGTGCGCTTGGACAAGGTGGAGACGGTGGTGCTGGACGAGGCCGACCGCATGCTGGACATGGGCTTCATCCGGGACGTGACCCGCATCCTGGACCAGATCAAGCACCGGAAGAACCTGGGCATGTTCTCCGCCACCATCAGCCGGGAGGTGATGGACATCTCCTGGGTGTACCAGCGCGACCCCGTGGAGATCACCGTCCGCCCGGTGGAGGAGTCCAAGCCCGACATCCAGCAGTACCGCATCGACCTGGACGGCCGGGAGCAGAAGCTGGACACCATCGTGGCCCTCATCACCCACGGGGAGTATGAGCGGGCCATCGCCTTCTGCAACACCAAGAACATGACCGACCGCCTGGCCGGCCTTCTGAAGATGCGGGGCATCTCCTGCGAGGCCATCCACGGCGACATCCAGCAGCGGGTGCGCGAGCGTACCCTGGAGAAGTTCAAGAAGGGCGAGCTTCGGGTGCTGGTGGCCACCGATGTGGCCGCCCGCGGCCTGGACATCGACGACGTGGACGCCGTCTTTAACTACGACGTGCCCGACGAGCTGGAGAACTACACCCACCGCATCGGCCGCACCGGCCGGGCCAAGCGCCACGGCGTGGCCTACACCTTCGTGGCCAATATCACCGAGGGCATCCGCATGGACGAGATCACCCGCAACACCGGCGCGGAGCTCCAGCGGCTGAAGTACGACAAGGACGGCTGCCTCATGCTGGTGGAGGACAAACACTGATCCCGCGGTCCCGGGGCCGACCCCCCGGGACCTTTTTATCGGAGACATCTAAGAACTCCTTTACACCTTGGGAGCCGTTATGATAAAATAACGATGTATTCTGGAATAGGAAGTTTACTTTCCGCCAAACGGGATATAGTGGGGGGTTCACGATGCAATTAACGGAAGTAAAACGGATCCTGTCTGCCACGGTGCTCACCGGCGCCGAACGCCTGGAGGAAGAGGTCGTATCGGGCTGCGGCAGCGATTTTCTCAGCGACGTGCTGGCTTATGTACACGACCAGAACCTGCTGCTCACCGGGATGGTCAATCCCCAGGTGATCCGCACCGCCGAGATGACCGACATCAAGTGTGTGGTCTTTGTCCGGGGCAAGCACCCGGGCGATGAGATCGTGGAGATGGCGGCGGAGCGGGGCATCGTGGTGATGACCTCGCCGGAACGGATGTATACGGCCTGCGGGCTGTTGTATAGCAACGGACTTAGGGGGAATTGAGACATGGAACCTGTCAAACTGGTATATCCCGTGGAGGGCGGCGACTTCATCCAGGCCGGTGAGGCGTCGAGCAAGATGAAGATGACCCTGAAGAAGCTGGGTCTGCCCTCGGACGTGATCCGCAAGGCGTCCATCTGCATGTATGAGGGTGAGATCAACATGGTCATCCACGCCAACGGCGGTCAGGCCGAGGTGGAGATCACCATGGACCAGATCATCCTGCGCATGGTGGACCACGGCCCCGGCATCCCGGACATCCCCAAGGCCATGGAGGAGGGCTACTCCACCGCCGGGCCTGAGGTGCGCAGTCTGGGCTTCGGCGCCGGCATGGGCCTGCCCAACATGAAGCGCTATTCCGACGAGATGGACATCGACACCGAGCTGGGCAAGGGCACCACCGTGACGATGAAGCTGAAGATCAGCTAAGAACCTGATTGGGAGTTGATACCGCCATGGAGCACTCTGTTGTCCTGGATTATAAACGCTGCCGGGGCTGCACGACCTGCATCAAAAATTGTCCCACCGAGGCCATCCGAGTCCGCCGTGGCAAAGCTCTGATCCTGTCCGACCGCTGCATCGACTGCGGCCGGTGCATCCAGGTCTGTCCCCACCGCGCCATCAAGCCGGTCAGCGACAGCCTGGATCAGCTCAAGCAGTACCGCTACTGCGTGGCTGTGCCCGACCCCGCGCTCTATGGTCAGTTCCGCAATCTGGGGAACATCGACCTCATTCTGAGCGGACTTCTGAAGCTGGGGTTCCACAAGGTGTTTGAGGCCGCCAAAGCCGCCGAGATCCTGGCGGAGTATGTGAGCCAGCGGGAGCAGCACACCCCCCGCCGGGCCATGCCTCTCATCTCGCCCCAGTGCCCGGCCATGCTGCGGCTCATCCGGATCCGCTTCCCCCATCTCATCGAGCACCTGGACCCGCTGGTCATGCCCATGGAGCTGGCGGCCACCCTGGCCCGGAAAGAGGCCTGTGCCGAGACCTATCTGCCGCCGGAGGAGATCGGGGTCTTTGCCATCGTGCCCTGCCCGGCCAAGGTCACCGCGGCCCACTCCCCCGAGGGACTGGACGCGCCGGTGCTGGACGGCGCCTTCGCCATCCAGGACCTGTATCTGCGCCTGCTGCGGCCCATGGAGGAGGTCAAGGACCCCCTGCCCCTCATGTCCTCGGGCAAGCTGGGCATGGGAGTGGCCATCGCCGGGGGCGAGTCCCGCAGCCGCCACGCCCAGCGCTATGTGGCGGTGGACGGCATCGAGAACTGCATCCAGATGCTGGAGGAGATCGAGGACGAGCGGCAGCCGGAGGTGGACTTTATCGAGCTCTCCGCCTGTACCCAGGGCTGCGTGGGCGGCTGCCTCACGGTGGAGAACCCGTACATCGCCAAAATGCGCATCCAGCGCCTGATGGAGGAGCTGCCCGCCTTTACCTGGCCGGCGGAGCCGGAGGAGCTGGACCGGGAGATCACCACCTTCTCCCGCATGCCCCAGTACAGCCCCGCCTTCCGGCTGGACCCGGACCGGGCGGAGGCGATGGCCAAGCACCTGCGCATTGAGGCCTTTGAGGCCAAGCTGCCCGGGCTCCACTGCGGCTCCTGCGGCGCGCCCAACTGCCATGCCTTTGCTGAGGACGTGGTGCAGGGAAGGGCCAGCGCCGACGACTGTATTTTCAAAGTGCGGGAGCGGATGCGGGATGTGGCCGGGCCGGACGGCACCGACGCCTACCTGCCGCCTCCCTTCCGTCAGAAAAAACCCACGCAGACTTAAACGATCCGATGGGAGCGGTACAAGAGTACCGCTCCTTTTTGCGTTTGAGAGGAGGTTTTTCCATGTTCTGTGCCCACTGTGGAGCTCCCTGCGGAGAAAATGAGGTCTTTTGTGCCCACTGCGGCGCGGCCCTCCAGGTGGAGGGAGGGCGCGTGGCGGAGAAGTTGTCCACACCGACGGCTCCGGCGGTGGAAAAACCTGCGGATGATCCCGCCGCCCCTGGCCGGGCGTCCCGCCCGCGCCCCCGGCTGGGCCGCCGGGGACGGCTCCTGTTGGGCAGCGTCTGCGCGGCGCTGGTGGTGGCCCTGGCCGCGTTTGCCTGGATGGACCGCCCGGCGGGCGGGTTCCAGGTCCGCCCCGCCCCGCTCCTCAGCATCTGGTCCATGGCGAGCGACGGGAGCGACTGCTTCTACTACGACGGGGAGCTGGTGGCGGGTCCGGAGGACGGGATCAGCAGTCTCACCGCCTTCCTGGACGGCCAGTCCTGCCTGGCCATGGACCGCGAGGGCGTTCTGGCGGGGGTGGTCACCGCCGACGGGCTGGTGGAGCTGAACCGCCCCGAGGGGACCATGACCGCCAATGCCCCCTCGGCGGACGGCAGCGTCTTTTACTGCGCCCTGGCGGGCGGAAGTCTGTGGCGCTGTCCCCTCCCCAGCGGCGAGCCGGAGCAGTTGGTGGAGGGCTGCTCGGTGAACAGCTTGTGCTCCTCTCCGTCGGGGGACGCCGTGGTCTACTTTGATCTTCAAACCAATAGTTGGTACCTGCTCCGGGAAAAGGGGAGCCCGGAGCAGCTCCCCCTGCCGGAGGATGCCGCGGTACATGTCCTCTCGGACGGCGGGCGGTATGTCTATTACAGTGTGGAGAATTCGGCCGATACCAGCGGTTCTGTCGTCTGCTGCTGGGACGGCTCGGCCAGCTATTTGGTGGGGCATGCGGAGCGCTTCAGCGCCCTGAGCAACCGGACCGGGGGCCAGCTCCTCCTGCTGAGCAACACCATGACCTATCTGGTGGACGGCACCCGGAACTGGTCCTATCCCGGTTTTCTCTATCCCGCGTCCCTGTTCCATCTCCGGGGCACCACCGCCGGTTTTTACCAGTGGGACAGCGTCGCTGTGCTGGACTGTGAGGATCTGACCCAGGGCTACTTCATCGCCACCGAAAACGAGGCCCTGAACCGCCTGGAGGAGGGCGTACTCACGCCGGTGCTGGAGAATGTCGACCAGGCGCTGCTGGATGCCGCCGGGGAGTCCCTGTGGTATGTCCGGGAGGACCAGCTCTGGCAGTTCCGGAAGGAACGCTCCACCCTCCGGTGCGAGGACCCCGGGGAGAATGTCCAACTGGAGGGGGTCAGCCCGGACGGAAGCACCGCGGTCTGGAAGAGCGACACGGGGCTGTGGCGGCTGAAAGCGGGGGGCACCCCGGAATTGCTCAACGAGGATGGGATGTCGGCCTGGGCCTTCTGGAACGGGTTTTATTACGATGACGGCAGCCAGTTCTGGTACGCCACCTGGGACGGGGCCCCGGAGGCCGTGGAGGGGTTGAAGGACGTTCTGAGCGTCCAGTACATCAGCCGCTGTCCCATGCAGGTGGAGCTGGAGGACGGCAGCATCTGGCATGTCATCGACGGAAAAGAACCCATCCAGATCACCGACGCCCTGTACGAATAAGCGAGAGGAGGTCTTTCCATGTTCTGTGCCCGCTGCGGGACCCCATGCCGGGAGGATGAGGTCTTTTGCGCCCACTGCGGCGCGGCTCTCCTGGTGGAGGGCGGACGTGTGGCGGAGCCGGTGACCGCGCCGCCCGCACCGGCGGTGGCATCGCAGGCAGAGGGGACCTCCGCCGTCCCCGCCGGGCGGCACCGCCGGCTTTCACGCCGGGGGCGGTTCCTTCTGGGCGGCGTCTGCGGAGCGCTGGTGGTGGCCCTGGCCGCGTTTGCCTGGCTGAACCGCCCGACGGATGGATTCCGGGCCCGGCCCCCCGCCCTCCTCAGCGCCTGGGTTGGAGGGGAGCAGGGGAGCGAGTGCTTCTACTACGACGGGGAGCTGGTGGTGGGAGCGGAGGCGGGGCTGATCGGCCTCTCCACCTTCCTGGACGGCCGGTCCTGCCTGGCCATGGACACCGACGGCGCGCTCGCCGCGGTGGTCACCACCGAAGGGGTGGTGGAGCTGGACCTGCCCGAGGGGACCTTGACCACCGGTGACGCCGCCGCGGACGGCAGCGTCCTCTACCGCGCCCTGGGAGACGGGACGCTGTGGCGCTGTCCCCTCCCCAGCGGCGTGCCGGAGCTGGTGGCGGAGGGCTGCTCGGTGGAGCAGCTGCGGGTCTCCCCGTCGGGGGACACGGCGGCCTATTACGACGGCAACGCCCGGCTTTGGTATCTGGCGCGGGCGAACGGCGCGCCGGAGACCCTCCCCCTGCCCGACGGGGCCGTGATATATACCCTCTCGGATGATGGGCGCTATGTCTATTACGGGGTGGGCGCGGTGGACGATACCACCCCCAGCACGTCCTCCATCTACTGCTGGGACGGCGCGGCCAGCCATCTGGTGGGGTATACCGATGCCATCGGTCCCCTGACCAACCGGACCGGCGATCAGCTGCTCATGGTGGGCGATTCCACCACCTGTCTGGTGGAAGGCAGTAAGAGCTGGACCTACCCCAACGTGCTCTATCCCACCTTCCTGCTCCAGGGACAGGGGAACCAGTCCGGCTTTTACCGGTACTGGACCGGCGTGACCGTTCTGGACTGCGCCGACCTGACTGAGGGGTATTTTGTCGCCAGCGGCGGCGAGGCCCTGTACCGCCTGGAGAAGGGCGTTCTCACGCCAGTACAGGAGGATCTGCTGCTCGGGAATATGCTCACCGACGCCACCGGGCAGGTCCTGTGGTATGTCCAGGAGGGCGGGCTCTGGCAGTTCCGAAAGGGCCGGTCCACCCTCCGGTGGGACGACGCGGGAGAGATGATCAGCCCCCTGGGTGTGAGCCCCGACGGGGACATCGTGGTCTGCGAGAACGACGCCGGCCTCTGGCGGCTGAGGGCGGGCGGAGAGCCCGAGCTGCTGTCAGAGCACGCCAGCAGTGCCTATCCCTACTGGAAGGGATTTTATTACCGGGAGGACACAGCGCTCTGGTACGCCCCCTGGAACGGGGAGCCGGAGGAATTGGAGGAACTGGAGGGCGCCCGGAGCATCGGAATGTCCTCCGCGATGCAGGTGGAAATGGAAAACGGCAGCATCTGGCACGTCATCGAGGGGATGGAGCCCATCCAGGTCACGAACCCCTGAGCCAATGGAGGATGAGAGGAGGTCTTTTTATGTTCTGCGCACACTGCGGCACCCCGTGCCGGGAGGATGAGGTCTTTTGCGCCCACTGCGGCGCGGCCCTTCAGACGGGGGGCGGACGCAAAGAAGAGGAGGCGCCCGCGCCGCCCGCCCCGTCGGCGGAAAAACCGGCGGAGGAGCCCGCTGCTGCCCCCGCCGTACCGGAACGCCGGTTTTCCCTCCCCCGGCTGTCCCGCCGGGGATGGCTCCTGCTGGGCGGCGGCTGTGCGGCCGCGCTGGTGGTGGCCGTGGCCGTGCTGGCCGGGGCGGACCGCCCGGCGGAGGGATTCCAGGCCGGGCCCGCCCCCCTGGTCCGAATCGAGAGCCTGGATGAGACCGGGAGCGAGTATTTCTATTACAACGGGGAGCTGCTGGCGGGGCCGAAGGCGGGGCTGATCGGCTTTCCGAAATTCCTGAACGACGAATCCTGCCTGGCCATGGACACCGACGGCGATCTGACCGCGGTGGTCACCGCCGACGGCGTGGTGGAGCTGGACCTGCCCGAGGGGTCCATGACCGGCTATGCCGCCTCCGCCGACGGCAGCACCCTCTACTATGCCACGGCCAAGGACATGCTCTGGCGCATCTCCCTCCCCGACGGAACGGCGGAGCTGGCGGCGGAGGGCTACGCGGTGAACGAGCCGTGGGTCTCCCCATCGGGGGAAACGGCGGCCTATTTCGACCGCAACACCGACGGCTGGTACCTGGTGCGGAAGGGCGGAAAACCGGAGGAACTGCCTCTGCCGGAGGACGCCGTGGTATCGGTCCTCTCCGACGACGGGCGCTACGTCTATTACCTCGCCAACAGCAATGTCACGTACGGCACCTCCGCCGTCCTGGAGATGGGAGGATACCTCTACTGCTGGGACGGCTCGGCCAGCCATCTGGTGGGGTATACCGACTCCTTCTACGGCAGCGTCTGGACCAACCGGACCGGGGACCAGCTGTTCCTGGCGGGCACATCCGCCAGCTATGTGGTGGACGGCACGGAGAGCTGGTGCTTCCACGGGGTACTCTATCCCACCTTCCTGCTTCAGGGCCAGAATATGACCAGCGGTATATACACGGACCGCGGCGCCTACGTGCTGAACTGCGCCGACCTGACCCGGTGCTATTTTGCCTCGGAACGCCAGAATACTGTGTACCGCCTGGAGCGGGGGGCCTTTACGCCGGTGCTGGAGGAGGTCTTTCCAGAGCAGATGCGGACCGACGCCACCGGGGAGATCCTGTGGTATACCCAGGGCGGCGGGCTCTGGCAGTTCCGGGATGGCAAGCCCAGCCTCCAGTGCGATGACCCGGGGACCAACGTCTACCTCAAGGGTGTGAGCCCCGACGGAACCACCGTGGTCTATGAGAGCGGCGTGGGCCTCTGGCGGCTGAAGGCGGGCGGAGAGCCGGAGCTGCTGTCCGAGAACGTCAGTAACGTCTCCCCCTACTGGAAGGGATTTTATTACGGGGTACACACTGAGCTCTGGTACGCCCCCTGGGACGGGGAACCGGAGGAGCTGGAGGAGCTGAACGGGATTTCCACGTTCGATCCGTTCTCCACGATCCAGATGCCGGACGGCAGCACCTGGCACCTCATAGACGGGCTGGACCCCATCCGGGTGGAGGCGGGGAGTTGAAACCATTTCCAGCCCGGCGGCCCTTGACAAGCTCGGAGCCTTCATGATATAACTAGACCTATCATATGACTGACGGATAATGTGGAGCATACCACATGGAGTATGATACAGAAAAGCCGACCGTCTGGGCGAAGAAAGGCCCGGAATGTCGGCTTTTCTTTTGGAAAAAGGAGGTATGCCTCACATGACGACAGGGCGCATCCACTCCCTGGAGTCCATGGGACTGGTGGACGGGCCGGGCATCCGCACCGTGGTCTTTCTGCAGGGCTGCGCGCTGCGCTGCCGGTACTGCCACAACCCCGACACCTGGGACCCGGGCGCTCCGGCCCAGACCGTTACCCCGGCGGAGCTGGTGGACCGGCTGCTCCGCTACAAGCCCTACTACGGCGCGACCGGCGGGGTGACCTTCTCCGGCGGGGAGCCACTGCTCCAGCCGGAGTTCCTGGCCGAGTGCCTGAAGCGCTGCCGGGCGGCGGGCATCCACACCTGTCTGGACACCGCCGGGGCCGGTCTGGGGGAGTACGGGGCCATTCTGGCCCACACCGACCTCATCCTGCTGGACGTGAAGCACTACGACCCCGAGGGCTACCGGAACGTGATCGGGGCGGACATAGGGGCCTTTGACCGCTTCCTGGCCGCCGCCCAGGCGGCGGAGATCCCCCTGTGGGTGCGCCACGTGGTGGTCCCCGGCCTCACCGACGGGGAGGAGCACCTGGAAGGGTTGGAGCGGTACTTGCAGACCATCCGCCGCATCCAGCGGGTAGAGCTGCTGCCCTACCACACCCTGGGGGTCCACAAGTACGCGGCCCTGGGTATCCCCTACCCCCTGGAGGGCGTGGAGCCCATGGACCCCGCCAGCCTGAAGGGCTGGAACCTGAGACTGAACGAGACCTGCTGTGAAAGGAGATCAGGAGTATGAGTATTGACGTGAATTGCACCGCCTGGAGCGGGTTCCGCACCGGCGAGTGGCGCCATTTGGTGAATGTCCGCAATTTCATCCAGAAAAACTATACCCCCTATACGGGCGACGCCTCCTTCCTGGCCCCCATTTCCTCCAAAACCGCCGCGGTGTGGGAAAAAGCCCAGGCCCTCATCATCGAAGAGGTGAAGAAGGGCATCATCGACGTGGAGACCCACGCGGTGAGCGGCATCGACAACTTCGCCCCCGGCTACATCGATCAGGAGAATGAAGTGATCGTGGGCCTCCAGACCGACGCGCCCCTCAAGCGTATCGTCAATCCCTTCGGCGGCATCCGCAACGCCACCTCCGCCCTGGAGCAGTACGGCTACCAGCTGGACCCGGAGATCGAGCGGCACTTCCGCCTCTACCGCAAGACCCACAACGAGGGCGTGTTCGACGCCTACCCCAAGCGCACCCGTCTGGCCCGCCACGCCGGGCTCCTCACCGGCCTGCCCGACGCCTACGGCCGGGGCCGCATCGTGGGCGACTACCGCCGGGTGCCCCTGTACGGCACCGACTTCCTCATTGAGGAGAAGGAAAAAGACCTGGACATGATCGACGGCCCCATGACCGACGAGCGCATCCGCCTGCGGGAGGAGGTCCAGATGCAGATCCGGGCTTTGAAGGAGATGGCCTCCATGGCCGCCAAGTACGGCTGTGACATCACCCGTCCGGCGGAGAACGCCCACGAGGCGGTGCAGAATCTGTACATGGCCTATCTGGCGGGCATCAAGGAGAACAACGGCGCGGCCACCTCCCTGGGCCGTACCGCCACCTTCCTGGACATCTACCTCCAGCGGGACCTGGAGCGGGGCATCCTGGACGAGCAGGGAGCCCAGGAGCTCATCGACCAGTTCGTCATCAAGCTCCGTCTGGTGCGCCATCTGCGCACCCCCGAGTACAACGAGCTCTTCGGCGGCGACCCCACCTGGGTCACCGAGTCCATCGGCGGCATGGGGGTGGACGGCCGCACCCTGGTGACCAAAAACTCTTTCCGCTACCTCCACACCCTCACCAATCTGGGCACCGCCCCCGAGCCCAACCTCACCGTCCTCTGGAGCCAGCACCTCCCCCAGGGTTTCAAGGACTACTGCGCCAGGATGAGCATCGACACCGACTCCATCCAGTACGAGAGCGACGAGCTCATGCGCCCCATGTACGGCGACGACTACTGCATCGCCTGCTGTGTGTCCGCCATGGCGGTGGGCAAGCAGATGCAGTTCTTCGGGGCCCGGGCCAACCTGGCCAAGAGCCTGCTGTATGCCATCAACGGCGGCGTGGATGAGAAGAAGGGCGGCGTCATCGTCCCCAACATCGAGCTGGACCGGGATGAGGTGCTCAACTACTCCAAGGTGCTGGGCAACTACAAAAAGGTCCTCGCCTACGTGGCCGAGCTCTACGTGGACACCATCAACATCATCCACTACATGCATGACAAGTACGCCTATGAGAGCAGCCAGATGGCCCTCCACGACACCCTGGTGGAGCGGCTGGCCGCCTTCGGCGTGGCGGGTCTGTCCATCGCCGCCGACTCCCTCTCCGCCATCAAGTTCGCAAAAGTGAAGCCCATCCGCAACGAGGAGGGCATCGCCGTGGACTTTGAGGTGGAGGGCGACTTCCCCAAGTACGGCAACGACGACGACCGGGTGGACGACATCGCTGTGGAGCTGGTGTCCTATTTCTCGGCGGAGCTCAAGAAGCACCCCCTCTACCGCAACGCCATCCACACCCTCTCCGCCCTCACCATCACCTCTAACGTGATGTACGGCAAAAAGACCGGCGCTACCCCCGACGGTCGCAAGGCCGGGGAGCCCTTCGCCCCCGGCGCCAACCCCATGCACGGTCGGGACAAGAACGGCGCCCTGGCCTCCCTCAACTCGGTGGCCAAGATCCCCTACCGGGCGGTGTGTCAGGACGGCGTGTCCAACACCTTCTCCATCGTGCCCTCCGCGCTGGGCAAGACCGACGAGGAGCGGGTGGACAACCTGGTGCACATCCTGGACGGCTACTTCATCCAGGGAGCCCACCACCTGAACGTGAACGTCATGAACCGGCAGCTGCTGGTGGACGCCATGGAGCACCCCGAGCAGTACCCCACCCTGACCATCCGGGTATCCGGCTACGCGGTGAACTTCTCCCGCCTCAGCCGCGAGCAGCAGCTGGAGGTCATCAAGCGCACCTTCCACGAGAGCATTTAAAAAACAGAGGACGGCACGTGCCGTCCTCTGTTTTTTTAAACGCTCTCGCTCTCTTTGAGGGACTTGCGGATCTTGCTGAAGGTCACCGGGGTCATATTCAGCAGGGATGCGATGTATTTGTGGCTGATCCTGTGGATGAGACCGGGATAGGTCTCCAGGAACCACTGGTAGCGCTGGGCAGCGGAGTACTGACAGATGGCGATCTTCAGCGCGCGGTGCATACCGGCGGCCCGGAGGACCAGCTGCTGGTAGAGTTCCGCCACGGCCGGCTGCTCCCGGATGAGGCGGAAGGCCTCCTCCACCGGGATACAGGCCAGTGTACAATCCGTCAGGGCCTCCATGGTGACCGAGGCCGGCTGGGTAAGGTCGTTGTCCGGCATGGCGGCGTCGCCGCTGTGGTAGACGATGCAGTCGGTGATGTCCCGGCCGTTGATGTCCAGCAGGACCCCACGGAGTGTCCCGTGCATGAGGAAGAACACGTAAGTGGGCACCTCTCCCTGCTGGATCAGAATGTCCCCCTGGCGGCAGAGACGGATCTCCGACAGCCCCACCACCTGTTCCAGCAGGTCGGGATCGGTCACATGGAGGGTGTCCCGGTAAAAATCAGACAGAAACATCAGATGGCACCTCCCCTTGGTGTGATCTGGATATTTTTCCATTATACCGCTGTTCGAAGGATCTTGCATTATCCTAAGCTAACTGAAATGAATTTTTAGGGATTTTCGGTTGCTGGATCAAAGACCCCCACGCCGGAGGAACCTTCCGCCGGCGTGGGGGCCTCGGCCGGGACCGCATCAGGAGAGCACAGCCGCCAGGGCGGCTTTGATTTTATCCAGGTCGATGGGCTTGGCGATGTGGCCGTTCATCCCCGCCTCCCGGGCGGCGATGACGTCGTCAGCGAAGGCGTTGGCCGTCATGGCCAGAATGGGGATGGTGGCTCCGTCGGGCCGCTCCAGGCCCCGGATGGTCCGGGCGGCGGTATAGCCGTCCATCACCGGCATCTGGATGTCCATGAGGATGGCGTCAAAGGTGCCGGGCGGGTTGGACTGGAAGGCGTCCACCGCCTCCTGCCCGTTGGCGGCGGCGGTAATGGAGGCCCCCTCCAGCTGCAGCAGCTCGGTGGCAATCTCCAGGTTCAGGAGATTGTCCTCCGCCAGCAGGAAGTGCCGCCCGTGCAGGTCGCAGGACGCAGTGGCGGCGGATGTGCTCTCCCGGTCCTCGGTGAGCTGGCAGGGCAGGACCACTGTGAAGCGGGAGCCCTGGCCCTGGACGCTCTCCACGTCGATCTGGCCGCCCATGAGCTGCACCAGGTTCTTGGTGATGGCCATACCCAGGCCCACGCCGCTGACCTGATTGGTCATGGAGGTGTCCTCCCGCTCGAAGGGGAGGAAGAGCTTGTTCAAAAACTCCGGCGACATGCCGATGCCGGTGTCGGTGACGGTGTAGCGGTAGATGCGCCAGCCGCTGCGGTCGCCGGGCTGCTCCTCCACCAAGAGGGTGATGGACCCGCCGGCGGGGGTGTACTTGAGGGCGTTGGAGAGCAGATTGTTCAGGATCTGCTCCAGCCGCCGGGCGTCGGTGAGGACCACTGGGTGCTCGAAGGCCAGGGGGACCAGGGTGAACTGCTTGCCCTGCATCTGGGCCTGCATCCGGAAGAGGTCGGCCACGCCGGTGACGTGGCGCGCCAGATCGGTGGGGGCGTTCTCCAGGCCCACCTTGCCCTGCTCGATCTTGGCGGTGTCCAGCACCTCGTTGATGAGGTGGAGCAGCTGCTGGGAGGCCATGGTCACCTTGTCCAGGCTCTCCAGGGCCTTTTCCCGGTCGTCCAGGCTGCGCCGGGCCATGTCGGTAAAGCCCAGCACCGCGTTCATGGGGGTGCGCATGTCGTGGCTCATGCGGGAGAGGAAGTCGTTTTTGGCCTGGGCGGCGCTGCGGGCGCTCTCCAGAGATTCCCGCAGCAGGCGGTTGTGCTCCAGCTCGGCGGTCTTGGCCTCGTGGATCATGCGGAAAGCCAGGATGACCTCCTCCTGCTGGCCGGTGCCCTTGACGGCGAAGGCCTCGGCGCTGACCCAGCGGGGGTCCCGCTCGCTGTCCCGCAGGTATTCCAGATAGCAGCGCTCCACCTGGCCCTGGGACAGGGCGTGGAACTGCTCCAGCGAGAACTGGGCCAGGAAGGCCTCCCGGGTCTCCTCGTCGTCGATGTGCTCGAACACCGCCTGCAAAAAGCCCTCGTAGGAGCGGATGTTCTCCCACCGGCGGCGGGGGATGAGGTCCTGCTTGATGATCTCGCATACGCCGCTGTGGGCGCTGATGAGGACCACCGAGTAATAGGTCTGGCCCAGGGCCTCAAAGCAGTTGACGGTGCGCTGGCTGCGGCGGAAACGGAGGTAGTTCTGTACCGACAGATACAGGATCGCCAGCAGGAAAATGCCCTGCAGCACCAGCTGGATGTAGAAGAGGGTGGTGGCGTTGTGGCGGATGGCGGTTTCAGAGATGGTGACGATGCACATCCACCCGTTGGCGTCCACGGTGTAATAGTGGAGGTAGGTGTCCTCCGCCCCGCGCCAGCGGAGCTGGCCCCGGGTGCCGGTGAACTGGGACATGAGCTCCAGATAGTCCTCGGTGGTGAAATCGTCCAGCTCACAGGGGGCGTGCTCCTGGCCGATCTGCTGGTGGAGGATCACATGGCCCTGCTGGTCCACCACGGTGGCGGTGCCGGGGAAGATGTCACTCCCCTCCTGCCAGGTGATCTCCAGGTTGCCCACCTGGATGTCCATGGCCAGCACGCTCTCCCCGTCGTCCAGAAGCTTGGAGAGACTGATCATGAGCACGCCGTCCCGGGCGTCGCTGTACACCTCCGAGCAGGCGATCTCGCCGCCGGCCTCCACGGCCTGGGTGTACCAGATGCGGCTGCGGGGGTCGTAGTCGGGCTCCGGCACCCAGTCGCTGCTGAAGATGGCCTCGCCCTGGATGTAGCCGTAGAGCCCGCTCTCGTCGTAGGTGAGCATCTGGGGATACTCGGCGGAATAAGTCGTCAGCCACTCCCGCACGTCCTCCAGGGAGCGGCCGGAGTCCAGCAGGGTCTGGACGTTGTAGGAGGCGCTGAGAAGGACCTGCCGGTACTCGTCCACAAAGGACTCCTCCTGGAGCCGGAGATAGTCGGCGGTGATGCGGCCCATCTGGTTGGCGCTGTTGTAGCCGCTCTGCCCGGTCTGCACTACCCCGGCGAAGGACACCAGGCTCAGGGCCAGAAAGAGGACGATGCTCTGAATGAGGAAACGCTGTTCCAGGCTCCTGGGGTGTTTAGCCATACCGCGTCCCCTCCTTGTTCCCACACAGCCGCCGGGGCGAAGTGGTGGGAATGATGTCGTATTCCAGCACGGAACATCAGCTCCTGTATTTCCAAAAATAGGTCAGCTAATATTCCTATTATACCCGTTTTCCAGCGGAAGGGCAACTGTACGGCGGGGCGGAGGACACAAAAGGCCAAAGATCTCCGACCGGTGTATTCAGGTGAGGTGGAGCTGGAAGACACAGTCCACCAGCGATGCGCCGGTGTAGAAGCGGTCGGGCTCGAAGAGGGAGAAGCTGGCGAGATAGGTGCCCGGCTCCACCCCCTCCAGCTGGGCGGTGTCCAGAAGCTGGAGCACCGTCCCGGTGCCGCTGTCCACATAGCAGGAGGCGTATTCCAGCCAGGCGCCGTCCACATAGATGCCGCACCAGAGGACCAGCGGGGTGTCCATCTGGGGGGTGTCCAGCTCCAGCTCATAGCTGCCCACGTCGCCCAGGGAGAGCGTTCTGGGCCCGCTGCGGATGGAGAGCGCGAAGTCCGAATTGTTCACATGGGATACGCGCACCCGGCAGGAGGCGGACACGCCGTTGCTGGCGGAGGCGGTGATGAGGCAGTCCCCCTCGCCCAATGCGTGGACAGTGCCGTTTTTCACCGTGGCCACCTCCGGATTGCTGGTACTCCATGTGATACGGGTATCCGCCGCGTCATAGGGATAGGCCACGGCGGTGAGGGTGGTCTGTTGGTCCACCCGCAGCAGCAGGGAGGAGGCACTGAGGGCCACCTTTTCCACCTCGGTCTCGCCGGCAGGGGTGGCCTCCACCGTCACGGCCAGGGGCTCTGGGAGGGCGATGCCGCTCACTGACGCCCGGGAACAGACCAAGTAGGCGCTGCCCGCTCCCGCGGCGGTGAGGCTGCCGTCAGGCTCCACGGTGACCACCGACTCGTCGGTGGAGTAGATCCGGCTCTCCGCCGTGGCATCCACCTCATAGGAGCCGTCCTGGGTGACGTAGTGGGCCAGCAGTTGGATGGAGGTCTGCTTTCCCTCGGTGAGCTCCACCCGAGTGTGGGACCAGCGGAAGGAGGTCAGCCGGGGCGTCTCCTCCGGTTCGGGGTCGGGCGTGGGCTCTGGGGAGGGCGTGGGAGACGGGGTGGGCGTCGGTGTGGGGGTGGGCTCCGGCTGGGCTTCCCGCAGGTCCAGCACGCCCGCGCCGGTGCCTGCCTGGCTGAGCGGTGTGGCGTAAGCTTTCAGTTCTTCCTCCAGCGCGGCGGGCATATACGCATTGGCCGTCAGCAGCACCGCTCCCGCCGCCGCCACCAGCGGGGCGGAAAAGCTGGTGCCCGAGTCGGTATACATTCCGCCGGAGGGGGCCTGTCCGGTGATCCCCACTCCGGGAGCGCAGAGGTCCACACTGTCTCCGGCGTTGGAGAAGTCCGCCAGACGGTCATTCTGGTCGGTGGCGGCCACTACGATGGCGTCCTCACACCGCGCCGGGGAGAAGAGGGCGGTGTCGGTCCTGCTGTTTCCGGCGGCGGCCACCACCGCCATGCCCCCGGCCGTGACCTCCTCCACCACCGCGTCAAAGAGGTCGTTTGCTCCCAGGGTGAAGCTCAGGTTGGCCAGGTCGGCCCCCGCCTCCGCGGCGTAGAGCAGTCCGGCGGAGAGGACGGAGAGCTGGGCGTGGCCCAGGGTACCGTCGGCGGAAAAGAGGCGCACCGGAAGAAGGGTTACGCACTCCGGGGTGTAGGCGGCGATGAGCGAAGCGACAAAGGTGCCATGACCGCTGGGGTCAGCACTCACTCCTTCCCGGCCGGTCTGGAAGTCAAAGCCGTCCAGCACCCGGCCGGGGAAGAGGTTCGGATTGATGCCGGTGTCCAGCACCGCCACCGTGACCGGGCGGCTCCCCGCCTGCGTCTTTCCAAAGTCCGAAAGGCCAGTGCGCTGATTCTCCCAACTGCCGGAAATGCCGCCGGAGAGGACTGCCTCGGTCTGGGCGTCCGGGGTGACCAAAAGGTCCTGTCCCTCCAGGACCTCCTGGGCCCGGGCAGTGGAGGCCTCATCGGCAAAGGACAGCACCCACAGCCCGCCGCCCAGGTCCAGGGCCTGCTCCGCGTCCACCGCGTCCAGGTCGTCCCGCTCCGCGCCCATCACCAGCAGGCGTCTGCTCGCATAGGTGGAGACGACGGTAGCGGTCTCCGTGTCAGGGTCCCAGTCCACCTGGCAGTCCAGGGCCTCCGTGATGCCCCGCACCGGGAGGTAGGTGCGCTCCTCGTGGAAGCAGGGGGCCACGTCCAGCTCTACGGCCTCGCCGTCCACCAGCAGGGTGTTGTCGCCCGCCTCCAGTTGGACGGTGCGGCCCTGGGAATAGATGGTGACAGTGTTGCCGCCCTCGTACGTGATCTCGCCGCCCATGCTCTCCACCAGCGCCCGGGCGGGCAGGAGCGTCCGCTCCGCTACCACCAGCGGGGCGGTGTCCCGGCCCGGGTCGATATCCACACTCTCGCGCTTCCCGGCGTTGTCGGTGACGGTCATAGTCGTCTCACCCACAGTGAAGGAGAGGGCGGCGGTGTCGGACTGGTTTTCCGCCACCAGGGCGGCCAGGTCCTCATAGACTTCCGTGTCCACCTCCGCGGCCCGGGCGGAGGGCGCGGGCAGGAGGGCAGTCAGCACACACAGCGCCAGGACGGCGGAGCACAGGCGTTTCATCTTCGTTCCACCTTTCTCAGAGTACGGGGGGCGCGGAGAGAATCTCCGCGCCCCGAGGGTGTTACTTCACGTCCAGCAGGAGGAGGGGGGGCAGCTCCAGCTCCACATTGGGTATTTTTTCCAGCCAAAGGTAGCAGGTACCGCTGCCCACGGCGGTGAGCTTGCCGTTTTTAATAGTGGCCACGCTCTCGTCGCTGGAGAAGGGCACACATTCGCTGGTCAGGTCCACCAGCGCGCCGGAGGTGGTCTCGCCGTAAATGGCGATCTGGACGCTGCGGCCCTTGGAGAGGCTCAGGGAGTCGATGGCCGAGTCCACGCTGGTGTTGTCCTGCTTGATGGCCCAGAAGAGCCGCTGATAGGTCTCAGGCTGAGGCTCCGGCTGGGCGGCAGAGACCACCACAGGGATGGGGGTAGGCACAGAGATGTTTGCGCTGGTGCCAGCGAAAGCAAAGACCAGCAGAGTGCTGCCCTCCTTGCGGCCGTAAACCAGGTTGCCGTCCACCTCCGCAATGGAGGGATCGGCCAGGTAGAGCTTGGAGCTGCGGGTGACATCCTGCTCGCTGCCGTCGTCATAGACCGCATAGAGAGCGATGGACGCACCCTGGCCCACCTCCATCTCCAGGCGGCTGGCGCTCCAGCGGTAGGCCACGATTTTCTTGGAAGGTTCGGGCTGTTCCGGGGTCTCCTTGGCGGTCACCGTGACCGGCACAGGAGCGGGGATGGAGATGCCAGCCGCGGATGCCATGGAGAGGTAGGTGCTTCCGGCCTGCTTGGCAGTGACGGTACCGTCGGAGGCTACCGTGGCCACACTGATATCGGTACAATACAGGCCGCTCTTGCTGGTGACGTCGGCGGTGGAGCCGTCGCTGTACTGGGCGGTGACGGTGATCCGGGCGGTCTCGCCTTCGGCCAGGGACAGCTTATCCACCGAGTAGGTGTAGGCCACCACTTTCTTCTCCGGTTCAGGGGTGACAGGGGTGGAGCCGCCGGGGAGCTCCGCTTTGCTGAGGTCTAGGATGCCGTTGCGGGCGGACTGTTTCAGGGCGTCCTCCACCTGAGCAGGGGAAATTTCATGATCAAAAAGGTAAAAAACGGCAGATGCGGCACTGACATGGGGCGCGGACATCGACGTGCCGTTCAGGGACTTGAGAGAACCACCGGGCACATAGGCCTTGATGTTCACACCGGGAGCTTTGATATCCACCGAATTACCATAATTAGAAAAATACGCCTGTTTATCGGAGCTGTCTACCGCGCCAACGCAGATGACGCCACGCTCCGTCCCGAGATGACTGGGGCAGTAGTACTTGGCGTCCGAGGATTCGTTGCCCGCGCTGACCACCACTGTGGTGCCCTTGGCAACGGCGCGCTCAATGGCCTGGTCCAGCACGGTGGAGCTGGTCTTGGGGCCGCCCAGGGACAGGTTGATGACGTCCGCGCCCTGCTCCGCGGCGTAGCTCACACCGGCGACCACCTGAGAGGTGGAGCCGCCGCCGTTCTCATCCAGAACGCGCACGGCCAGAATGTCCACATCCAGATCGCCGACACAGTCCACAATCGTACTGGCAATATGGGTGCCGTGGTAGTGCTCATCGTCGGGGTCGGAATCGCCGTCGACGAAATCCCGGCCATTGACCACCCGGCCTTTCAGCGCCGAAATGCTGTCGTCCACACCGGTGTCCACCACCGCAACGAGGGCATCGCCGGTAAGCTGTCCGGCGTTGTTATCAATGAATTCGTTAAACGCCGATTTGTCCACACCCCAGGAGTTGTGGCCGCCGCTGGCGGAGACGCTGGAGCCGGTCAGGTCCTCCACGGGGGGGATGTACAAGTCGCCGGAAGCCGTGTAGCCCCTGGCCTGGAGGGCCTCACAGGCCTCCTTCGCCTCCGTGGGGCTGCCGTACTGGAGCACCCACAGGGAGCCGCCGTTGTGCAGCACCGTCTCCGCGCCCAGAGTGTCGGGCTGGGTGTCGGACCACACCAGCACCCGGGCGGTCTGCCAGGGAGCGGTGATGAGGATGCTCTGGCTCTCCTGCACCCACTGGACATCCATCCCCAAAGTCTCGCTCACGAGCCGGATGGGCACATAGGTGCGGTTGTTGTAGGCGGTGGTGGGGGTATCGCTGGCGATGGACACGCCGTCCAGGCGGATAGCCTTCTCGCCCACCACGCAGGAGATCTCCTCCCCCTGGGGGGTGGTGATCAGAACCGTCTGGGTGCCAGAGTCAAAGTCCACCCTGGCTCCCGCCTGTTCGGCTACGTAGCGGATGGGCAAGAGGACGCGACTGGTGGATACTTCCACCATGGGCGCCACATCCATGGCAATGGTACGGCCGTCCACCTCGAGATTCCTCGAGCCCAAAGTCAGCTTCATCGACCCAAAGAAGTAGGGCTCGTGGGTGTCCTCCACCAGCCGGGCCAGGTCGGCGGCGAAGGAGGCAGAGCTGCCGGCGGCGCCAGCGGCGGGGAGGGTCCCCACCAGCAGGGTCAGGACCAGCAGCACAGGGGCAAAGCGGTGCATCAATTTGCGGAACTTCATGTTCAATCCTCCTATCTATTCACAAAAGCACATAGGTCCGGGGAAATCAGGGGCCAGGGGGCGGGGACGGGTCCTCACCCCCTTCCCGGCGCGGCCGGAGCCGCCGTCGGGCCCCTTTTATTCGGAACCCGGAACGCTGGGGCGGGATACGGCCTGGACGGACCCGCCGCACCTCTTCCGGGCGGTCCGGCATGGAAAATCGGTGATTTCTCATGTGGATCATCCTTTCTTTTGGATGGTTTTATTGTATAAAATCGAGGGGGAAGTGTCGCCCTCACTTGTGCTTCACTTTCTGCATTCAGCTTACCGGAACGGCCTTTGAAAAGCTAGGAAAGCGGATGGTAAGAATCCGGTAAGCGATGGAAAGCAGATGCCTCCGGTTGGAAATTGTGTTATAATCGGGGAAAAGGGGGTGGCGACATGCTGGACAACACCTTCCTCCACCATTACCTGCAAGGCCTGTCGGGAAACAGTACCCAGGCCATCGCGGAGGAGCTGTACCTGTTCGACCGCAACGCCGTCCAGCGCTGGAGCAGCGGCAACAAAGGGCGGGCCTGGTGGCCGCGGCTGGCCGATTGGCGCGGCAATGCGGAGCACCTGGGGAACCAACAGCTCCCCGATGGCTTCGACCTTTCCCAGCGGCTCCATGAGGTGGTCCGGGCGTATGTCCGGCAGTTCCGGAGCGACAGCGAGGAGGAGGCTTATCACTGCCTGCTGGACGCCTGCCGGGACTGGCTCATCGACCCGGCGGAGTGTACCCGGCTGGAGGAGATAAAGGACCTGGACCAGGCCTTAGAGTATGTCATCCAGCGGGCCATCCAGGCCGCCGACCGGCATGAGCCCACGCAGCGGTCTTACCGGGAGCGGTTCACCTTCCCGAAGGATCTGAGCGAGGAGGACATCCGTGCCGCCGCGGCCTACTACGACCAGCGGGCGGAATTTCAACGCCTGGTCCAGGCCCAGGACTGGGAAGGGGCCTACACCGCCGGAGAGGACTTCTGGCGCTTTTTAAGGGGAAATGCCGACCGTCTTTCCCTGAGCCTGCCTGATGTGGGCTATGCCCCTGACCGCAAGAACCACCGGGCTCTCTCGCCCGCCCTGTGCGCGATACCGAAGGATGGGCTGCCACTCTTCTGCGCCCGGCACCGGCTGGAACAGGGGGAGCTGCTCCTCCGCTGGTCCCGGGAGAAGGATTCCAACACTGCGCAGCAGCTGCGGCGCCTGGAGGCCCTGGAGGTCCTGGCGGAGGCGGAAACGCTGGCCCAGCAGGCAGCGGGTATGGAGAACATCCTGCTAGAGAGCACCTGCAAAGGGACGCCGCCCCTCTCCCCTGTTCTCCAGGCCCAGGCGCAGCTGGACCGGGCGGAGCTCTTTTTGGATCTGGACTGCCCGGACTGGCCGGCGGAGGACCGGAACCGCTGTGCACTGGACCCGGCGGAGGCCGCGATAAAGGCGGCAGAACCGCTCCTCTCCGGTGGGCACACCCCCGCACTGGAGGAGCGCCGGACGCGGATTCAGGAAATTCTGAATACCCGCCGGGCCCCCGCGGTTTCCTGTCCGGCAGAAGTCCCTCCGGCAGAGGCCACGCCTATTTACAGTCCCGCCTTTGACAGCGCTGCCGCAGCCGAGCGGGACAACCAGGAGGACCTGGAGCTTCTCCTCTTCCAGCTCTCCGCCAGCAGCCGCACGGTGCTCTTCACCCTCCCCCAGGTGATGGACAACCGCTATCTGCTCTCTCTGCTCCACCACAGCGGCTTTCGCAGCCTCTGCCAGAGCGGCGTGGCAGCCCTCTCCGCCTTCACCCCCCAGGGCCAGGACCCGATTCTGGACCCAGCGGAGTATCTGCTCCAGAGTCTCCAGAATGAGAAGTTCTGCTTTTCCGCCTCCCCGTGGCTGGCGCAGGAGGCGGTACGGCAGGCGGTGGGCTGGGGGATCGCGGAGCATCGCCCCTTCCGCTCGGTGGCGCCGGAGCTCCCGGACGCGTCCCGGGCGGAGCTGGAGGAGCTGTACGGGGCCTACCGCCTGGCCTCGGAGGTCTTTCGGCCCTCCCTCATCCGTACCTTCCACCAGGACACCACCGTCTCCCGGCGCACTGCTCCTCCGGCGGTGACCCTGCCCCAGGAGATCCAAAGCCGCATTAACGCGCTGTGGGAGGATGAGGAACACCTCTCCCTCCCGGGGCGGGCGGCGCTGCTGACCCAGGCCCAGGCGCTTCAGAAGGCGGCGGAGGCGGAAGGGCTTCGATTCCGCAGCGACTACCGTGCCGCACTGGACCGGTGGCGGAATGAAGCGGCGTATGCTGAGCGGGAGCTGGACTTTTTCCGTGCCCTGGTGGACGGGTGCTACTCGGCCAATCTGGGCCGTCGGGCCTGTCCGGCCCTCTACGACCAGCCGGTGGACCCTCTGCTGTGCCTCCACGCCGTGGACGGACCGGCGGAGCGCCGGGGGGACTCCAGCGGCGCGGTGCGCTATGCCTTCCGGCTCTACCGGGACCGGCGGTCCGGAACGCGCACCCTGCTGGACTGGCAGAACATCACGGAAGTGGCCCTGACGGCCCGAAGGCTGGAGTTGGAGCGGCAGTCGCCCGCCCAGAAGGAGACCCGGCTGGGGCTGGGCTTCCTGGACACCGAGGGCGGCGCCCTGTGCAGTGACTTCCAGGGCAAGACCACCTCCGGCCACACCACCCGGCTCACTCAGGACGCCGGGACGCAGGAGATGCAGTCGGAGCTGTATCTGGCCGGGAAAAACGAATCGATACGGAGGTAAGGACACATGCCGGGAAGATCGCGGCAGGCTAATCTGTTTTTCATCCTCAATAATGCCATACGGGGGGCTATCGCCGAGAGCCTGGGGCGCCCCTGCACCTGGGGGACCTACTGTCTGGAACTGTACGGCTGGCTGGAGGATTTTGCAAATCGGGTGGAGCGGCTCCGCTCTGCCGATGAGAAGGCCTGCAATCAGTATCTCAACGACCTGTCCTACAATGCCCTGGTGAAGCTCAGCAAGAAAGACGACGGCGTGAGCCTGCTGGACACCTCGAGCCCCTATCTGCTGGAATTCCGGGGCGGCAAGAAGGTGCTCTACCGCCCGCTGAACCAGCCCTCCGTCCGCCGGAAGGCGGCGGAGCATCTGAAGCGCTGGTATGGGGACCGCTTCTCCGCCCTGGCTCCGGAGAACTGCCTCGACCTGGTGCGCCCCGGCGTTGAGGCCCTGCGCTCCGGCGGGATGGAGCTGCCCGACGCCTGCGGCGTCTTTGAGCGCTGGCAGGGGGAGGCGGAGCGGGGGGAGCGGGACCCCTACGACCTGTGGGCCGCCCTGCTCATCTACGCCCAGACCGAGCTTCTGCCGGTGGAGGGCGGACCCGCCCTTCGGACCGGGGGGACGGCCAATGTCCACATGGCCTCCAAGGGGGAGATCGAGAGCCGCTTCTCGCTGGAAGAGCGGTACCTGAACGCCAAGCGGCTGGTGGTCATCAATTACGCCGGCACATCCTTTCTGGCCGGGCGGATGGTGACCACCGAGACCCACAGCGACTGGGACATCTTTTTCCTCAATCTCTCACGGGGCGGCACGGAGGTGCGCATCGTCCTCACCGATCCGGACTCCCACGCGGCCGAGGACGCTGCACGCTATAAAATGCGCCCCCGCACCCTGATGGAGGACTGCCCGCTGGACCGGATTATTGGGCGGAACATCCACACGCTGCGGGATCTGGTCTGGCGGTATCCGGAGTGCGATCTGCGCTGTTTCCTCACCGAGGTGGCCCTCCCCTGCGCCTATCTGAAGGCGGAATTTGACGACCCGGACCGGGACAATCTCAAGGTGGATCTCTATCTCCCCTCTTTCACCGAATACGGCCCGGCGGTGGAGGTGCGCCCCGGCCGGCGGGAACAGACCGTGCTGGACGAGAGCCAGTGCGACAACCGCCTGCGGCAGAGTTTTCTCATCTTCCGGAAAGAGCAGCCGGAGCTCTATCAGAGCTTTTCAGACAACATGGAGCAGATCCTGGCCCACAGCCGGGAGCTGGAACTTTAGGAGGTGCCTATGGAACGCAGCGAACACGAACTCTGTCTCTTCCGCCGGGAGGACGTGGAGCAGGCCACGGAGGTCCACTTCCGGCAGTATTTCTGTGGAAATCTCCGCCTGCCTCAGGAGCTGGACTTTATCCGCACCGCCGACCTGGAGATCGGCATCAGCCGGTACGACCACTTTGCCGCCGACCAGCCCCACGCCCACGCCCGCACGCCGGACATGGTGTATGTCCTGGAGGGGGAATATCACATCCGCCTGCCGGAGGAGGGAAAAGACCTGATCCTGCGGGCGGGGGATTTCCTCAGCATCCCCCCGAAAACCCCCTACGCCTCCAAGGCCCGGGCGGGCACCCGGGTGCTCTTTGTGAAACAGACCCCGGAAAACGACAAGCTCCCCTATCCGCCGGACGACGCACTCCGCCGCTGGCTGGAGGAAGAGCCGGTGTGAGCGGGAAGCCATGAACCGTACAGCAAACGGCACGTGCCGAATCAAACGTTTGATTCGGCACGTGCCGTTGTCTTTGCCTGCGGACAGATTCAGCAGCCCAGCTGCCGGAGAAATTCCGCCATCGCGGTCATGGCCTCTCCCGCGCTCTTGAGGGGGAACATCTGGAACACATGCCACATGTCCGGCCAGCTCTGGAGGACACAGGGGACCTCCGCCGAGATCAGCGCCTGCTGGAGCCCCTTGGAATCGGAGTAGAGGATCTCCCGCTCGCCCACCTGGATCAGGGTGGGCGGCAGGCCGGACAGGTCTGCAAACAGGGGGGAGAACTGGGGGAGGCTGTAATCGGTCTCCGGGGCGTAGGCGCGGCGCACCGACTGGATGTAGTGGTTGGTCAGCATGGGGTCCAGTTCCTCCCGCTGGGTGTAGGACTCGCCGCTGGCCGTCATATCCGTCCAGGGGGAGAAGAGGACCAGCCGTCCGGGGAGGAGCCGCCCCTCCGCCTTCAGGGCGAGGGTCAGCTCCAGCGCCAGATTTCCGCCCGCGGAGTGCCCGGCCAGGATCACGTTCTTGGCGCCCCAGCCCTGGTGCATGAGGGATTCCCACGCCTTTAGCGCGTCCTCCAGCGCGGCCGGATAGGGGAACTCCGGGGCCAGCCGGTACTGGAAGGCCAGGACCTCGCAGCCCGTCGCGCTGGCCATTTTCGCGGCCAGCACTCTGGCGTAGCCCGGGTTTCCGCTGGTGTATCCGCCGCCGTGGCAGTAGAGGATCACGTTGTTGTGACTGTGGCCCCGCTCCGGGCGGACCCAGGCCATGGGCATCCCGTCCAGGACGAAGGGCTCCCAGCTGAAGCCGATGGGCGGGGACATGAGCCGCCCCAGGACCTCCTGGCCCTTGCGCTGGTAGGCCAGATCTTTGGCGTCCATGGAGTCCGGCGAGGTGGTGCTGCGGACGGTCTTGAGGGCCGCCATCATGGCGTCGGTGAGCTTCTGGTTGAGGCGTTCTGCGGTCTCCTGGGGGCGATTGAGGGTCGTGTTCATAGGATAATCCACCTTTCCTGTGGTCTGTATTCAGAATAACACGGCGGCGTCCGAGATACGGTTGTACCGCCAACGGGGCCGTGATTGTTTAGGGATTGAGCCGCCAGATCACCAGATTGAGGTAGCCCGCATAGCTGACCCAGAGAAAATAGGGCACCTGCAGCCAGGCGGCGGCGGGGCTGGCCGAGTCGAACACCATCATCATGAGGAAAATGGACACCCACAGAAGGCACAGGCAGATCAGCGCGCCCAGATAGGCTCCGGCCCCGAAGAACAGCAGGCTCCAGGCCGCGTTCAGCGCCAGCTGGACACACCAGAGCACGAAGGCAGTCCTGTGCTCCGTGCCCACCCGCCGCAGTACCAGGGCGAGGCCGATGCCCATCAGCAGGTACAGCACCGTCCACACCACTGGAAACAGGGCCCCCGGCGGGGTCAGAGGCGATTTTTCCAGCAGCGGATAGACCGTCTCCAGGCCGGTGCGGGCGAAATAGCCGGACAGAGTTCCCACACTCAGCGCCAGAAGGGGGAAGAACAGGAAGCCTCGTTTTTTCATCATCGTCTCCTTCGTCAAGACGCCCGGGAATGGGCTCCGCGCCGGACCGACCAGTGCCGGAACAACAGGGTGACAGCGGCGGCCAGGAAATAGATGCCCCACACCGTCGTCAGGGCAAACCAGCTGACGATGGGGTTGAAGAACATCAGCAGGCTCAACAGATAGTTCAGGACCCCGCTCACCAGCATCCAGACGCTGCGGAGCTCTTTTGCGGCCAAAAAGAAGGCAGCGGCCTGGGAGATCCCGTAGAGCAACAGCGCGGCCGTCAGGAAGAAGGCGAAACTCACGCCGGCGGCCAGGGGAAAGGCCAGCGCGGTGAGGCCGAGGACGGCCAGGAGCAGCGCGGAGAGCAGCTCCATGCTGCGGCTCCTTCCGGGTTCCAGGTTCTGCGCGTCCAAGGGCTGGTACTCGGCGTCCAGCACCGTGTCCATTCTGTGATTGTTCCGGTCCATAGGCGACCCCTCTCCAAATCAAACTGGCTCGGATGCGGCGCGGCGGATTCCGCCCGGCATCTGAACTGTATCCAGCATACCAGAGGGACTGGGTTGGAACGGTTGTTTGAACAACCAAATCAAAAAATGCTCCGGAGACCGATTGCGTCTCCGGAGCATTTTTATTGATTGGGGTCCCGCTCTTCTTCGGTGATGGGCATTTCGATGAGAAGCTCAAATTTGCTCTTCTCGAATTTCAAAAGCCCCTCGTCCCGCATTTTGCACAGCTCGTTGGACATGGCGCTGCGGTCCACAAAGAGGAAGTCGGCCATATCCTGCCGGTTCAGCGGGATGGAGAAGGTGCGTCTGCCCGCCTTGTGGAACTCCCCGGACAGGTAGTCCTGCAGGCGCTCCCGGGTGGAGCGGCGGATGCTGTCCTCCAGCTTGCGGGTCAGACGGTGGGCCTGCTGGGCCACCGCCAGGGTGAGGTTCTGCAAAAACCGGATCTGGACCGGGGCGGTCAGCACGTGCTGGCGCAGCAGCTGGCTGACATTGAGAAAGAGGATCTCGGTCTCGGTGGTGGCCTCCGCTGAGATGTGCAGCCGGTAATCTCCGATGGCGTTCAGCAGGCCGATGGCCTCGCCCGTGCCCAGATTTTCCATCAGATTGCTGTTTCCGTTGGCGTCAATGTGGAACAAGTGGAGATTTCCCGACAGGATCACCCCCACCTGGGTCATGGGATCTCCGTCCCGCATCACCAGCGTGCGCTTGGGATAGACCCTGCGGTGGGAGGCGATGGTCCCCAGCGCCTCCAGGATCTCGCGGTCCTCCATGTTGCGAAACAGCAGCCCTTTTTTCAAAACGGCAAGCATCGTTTCCTGGTCCATCATATCCGCTTCGCCCCTTTTCAACCAAGATGTAGATAAGATAACGATAGCCAAAACCGGGGAGCTTGTCAATTGTGTGACATGGCATTTTCGTTGTACAGACAACCGATTTTCCACCGTCCAGGGCCCATAATCCACTCAGCGGACCAGTCAGACCGTTCGCCATTTGAAAAGGAGAATTTGTCTATGAAGGTATGGAAAAAAGGCATTTTTCTGGTGTTGACGCTGGGAATGACGGGAGGGATGTTCCTGACCGGAACCGCCCAGGCGCTGGACGTCCCCGTCGACAGCAGCACCTTCCCCGACCCGGCGTTTCTGAGCTATGTCCAGAAGCGGGATACGGACGGGGACGGGCTCCTGTCCCAGTCCGAGCGGGACGCGGTTACCCAAATGGACCTGCGCAAGCTGGGCATTCAGGATCTGAGCGGCCTGGAGTGGTTTTCGGCCCTGGAATCGCTGAATTGCAGCGAGAATGATCTGGTCAGCCTGGAGCTGGCGGATTTTCCGGCGCTGACCTCCCTGACCTGCAACGAAAATACCAGACTGACCGAACTGACGCTGAGCGGCGTGCCCGCGCTGGAGCAGCTCCACTGCTTCGACAGCGGCCTCTCCCAGCTGGATCTGCACGGCGTACCCAATCTGACCTACTTCGTCTGGGGCGGAAGCCCGTTGGAGGAGCTGGATCTCAGTGGGAACCCCAATCTGCACACCCTCCATGTCCTGGGGGGCAACCTGACCCATGCGGACCTGTCCCACAACGAAAAGCTGGACACCCTCTTGTGGAACCACACCTGGATCGAGACGCTGGACCTGTCCCACCAGACCGAGCTGACCTATCTGAACTGCACCGACAACCACCTCACCGCCCTGGATCTCAGCGGCAATGAGAAGCTGGAGACGGTGTACGCCGGGAACAACCGCCTGCTGGCCATCCGGCTGCCCCAGGACAGCGTGTCCTTCTGCGACCTGAGCGGCCAGCGCCCGGTCCCCGTCTCGCTGACCCAGGGAGAAAATACAGTTTCGCTCACCGACCTGGTCCCCTGGATGGACCCGGGCCAGGTCAGTGCGGTCAGCGGCGGGACCCTGGAGGGGGACCGCATCCGGCTGGATGCCCCCAACCAGAGCATTACCTACCGCTATACCGACGGAGCGGCCACCCTGGACGCCGCTCTGGAGGTCACGGGGGAGAATGGATGGCTGGTGCCTCTGCACCTGGAAAACTGGACCTATGGTGAGAACCCGGCCACGCCCCAGGCGCAGCCGACTTTTGGAACGGCGGTCTTTTCCTATGGCGCCTCGCCCCAGGGGCCTTTTCAGCCGGAGCCGCCCACCACGGCGGGCACCTGGTACGTCCGGGCTACCGTGGAGGGGACTGACCAGTATGAGGGCCTGGAGGCGGTGGCCCCCTTCCGCATCGAGCCGGCCGTGCCCGAGTATCAGCCCCCGGAGGTGAAATACGCCACCTATGGAGATTTCCTGGCGGAGATTGCCCTGGAACCCCAGTTTTCCTGGGAGGACGGGGAACTTCGGGTGGGTAATGTGGGGACACAGACCCATCTGGCCCGCTACACGCCGCTGGACCTGATCGACTATCAGGTGGTGGAGCACATCCCGGTCCAGATCGAGGTCGCCCCCTATGACGGCACCCGGCTGCCCATTCCCCCCATCGGCAGCCGCGAGGAGGCGGAAAACCTGGTCATCCGGCACGGGGACTGGGTGCTGCAAAAAGGGGTAGACTATGAGACCACGCTGGAGGACCAGGGCGAAAATGTACAGGTCACCATCCGCTTTCAGGGCAATTATACGGGAACGGTCCTGCGGACCTTTGACCGGGAGACCGGGACCGGCGGCGGAAGTACGGCAAACACGTTCTGGATCTCCGCCCAGGCGACGGCGGGCGGGAGCATGACCCCCAGCGGGAAACTCCGGGTCATGGAGGGGGACACCCCCAGCTTCACCATCACGCCCCGGGAGGGCTACCGGCTCCAGGATGTTCTGGTGGACGGCCGGTCTGTGGGAGCGGTGACCACCTATCGCTTTGCGCCCGTGACCGCATCCCACACCATCTCCGCCCGGTTTGTCCCCCTGAATAGCGGGCCGTCCCCGGAGGAGACCGGCGTGGCGGACCTGCTGGAAACTCAGTCCCATCACGCCTATGTGTTCGGCTATCCCGATGGCCGCTTTGGCCCTGACGACCCCATGACCCGGGCGCAGGCGGCCCAGATCTTTTACTCTCTCTTGAAGGATAAAGACGTCCCCATCGCGGCGGGCTTTTCCGATGTGACCGCCGACGCCTGGTATGCCCGGGCCGTCAACACCCTGGCGTCGCTGGGGAAGGTGGCCGGCGTGGGGGAGGGAAAATTCCTGCCCGACCGGCCTATCACCCGGGCGGAATTTGTGACCATGGCCATGGGCTTTGCCCGCCCCGCGTCCGGTGCGGCCTGCGCCTTCCCTGATGTGGGACCGGAGGACTGGTTTTACGATGCGGTCATGGGTGCGGCGGAGTACGGCTGGATCTCCGGCTGTCCCGACGGGAGCTTTGCCCCCCAGCGCCTGGTGACCCGGGGAGAGGCCGTTTCCATCCTCAACCGGATGCTGGACCGCCGGGCCGACCGGGCCTTCCTGGACGAGCACGCCGACGTGCGGAGGTTCCCGGATGTGCCGGCATCCCACTGGGCCTTTGACGCGATCTGCGAAGGGGCCAATTCCCACGACTATCAGCGGACCGACGGAGGGGAGGTATGGGAAGGTCTGCTGTAAAGAAAGAAATACCACCCCGTTGTACAGACAACCTACTATTTGTGCCCCGTGGGCTATGATAGGTACAGAAGGAACAAACCACCAGCCAAAACGCTGGAATATCGATTAGGAGAACGGATTATGTACTATACCAATGGAAATTACGAAGCATTTGCCCGCCCCCGCAAGCCCAAGGACGTGGACTTCAAGTCCGCCTGGCTGGTGGGCTCCGGCCTGGCCAGTCTGTCCGCCGCCGCCTTTCTGATCCGGGACGGCCAGATGCCCGGCGACCACATCCACATCCTGGAGGAGGCCGCCCTCCCGGGCGGCGCCTGCGACGGCCTGCGGATGGAGGAGCTGGGCTTCGTCATCCGGGGCGGCCGGGAGATGGAGAGCCACTACGAGTGCCTGTGGGACCTGTACCGCTCCATTCCCTCCCTGGAGGTGGAGGGAGCCAGCGTGCTGGACGAGTTCTACTGGCTGAACAAGGACGACCCCAATTTCTCCAGGAACCGCGCCACCCTCCAGCAGGGGGAAAGCGCCAACACGGGGAACCGGTTCGAGCTCAGTGACGAGGCGGCCTTGCAGCTCATGCGCCTCTTCTTCACCCCGGACGAGGACCTCTACGACAAGACCATTGACGACGTGCTGGACGAGTCTTTTTACCGGTCCAACTTCTGGCTCTACTGGCAGACCATGTTCGCCTTCGAGAAGTGGCACTCCGCGCTGGAAATGAAGCTGTATCTGCAGCGCTTCCTCCACCACATCGGCGGGCTGCCCGACCTGTCGGCCCTGAAGTTCACCAAGTACAACCAGTACGAATCCCTCATCCTTCCCCTGGTGGCCTACCTGAAGGAGCACGGCGTCCGGTTCGAGTACGGGGTGAAGGTGACCAACGTCCTCTTCCACTTCCTGCCCGACAAGAAACTGGCCCACCAGCTGGTCCTGCTCCGCAATGGGAAGGAGGAGGTACTGGAGCTGACGGAACACGACCTGGTGTTCGTCACCAACGGCTCCTGCACCGAGGGCTCCGCCCTGGGGGACAACGAGCACCCGCCCCGCCTGACGGTGGAGGATGGCGAGGGCTCCAGCTGGACCCTGTGGAAGCACATCGCGGTCCAGAATCCCCTCTTTGGCCGCCCGGAGAAATTCTGCTCCGACATCGAGGCCACCAAGTGGGAGTCGGCCACCGTCACCCTGCTGGATGACCGCATCGCCCCCTACATCCAGGACATCTGCCAGCGGGACCCCTATGCCGGCAAGGTAGTCACCGGCGGCATCGTCACCGTCAAGGACTCCGCCTGGCTGATGAGCTGGACCTTCAACCGCCAGCCCCATTTCAAAGAGCAGCCCAAGGGGCAGCTGGTGGGGTGGATCTACGGCCTCTATCCCGACGAGCCCGGCGATTTTGTGGGCAAGCCCATGGCGGAGTGTACCGGCGCCGAGATCTGCATGGAGTGGCTGTACCACCTGGGCGTGCCGGAAAACCTCATTGAGGAGCTGGCCCGGGAGAGCGCCAGTACCGTTCCCTGCATGATGCCCTACGTCACCGCCTTCTTCATGCCCCGCGCGGCCGGTGACCGCCCCAACGTGGTGCCCGAGGGCTGCGTCAACTTCGCCTTCCTGGGCCAGTTCGCCCAGACCGAGCGGGACACCATTTTCACCACCGAATACTCCGTCCGCACGGCCATGGAGGCCGTCTACACTCTGCTGGATGTGGAGCGGGGCGTGCCGGAGGTCTACGCTTCCGTCTACGACATCCGCAGCCTCCTCAACGCCGCCCACTACCTGCTGGACGGCCGGAAGCTGACCGAAATGAAGCTCCCGCTGCCCCTCAAGGTGGCCATGCACGCCGGACTGGACAAGCTGGACGGCACCACGATCTAGGAACTGCTCCGCCGCTACGGCTTGATCTGAGCGGCCGCCCATCCTGACTGCACTTCGTTCTGATATCAAGGAGGTAACTACTATGACACTGCAATTCTTCTGGTCCCGGACAGCCTCTGTCTGGATCGCGCTGCTCTACATGGCCCTGGGGATCCCCCTGCTCCTCTTCCCGGGGCTCAGCGGCTCCGTCTTTGTGTGGGCCCTGGCCGGAGGGGCCGCCGTCTACGGCATCAGCCACCTGTGGCGGTATCTCCAGGCCCGTAAATCCGGACAGGCCTCCGGCGGAGATCTCTTCCTCACCGTCCTCCCGCTGGCCTTCTCCGTCTTTGCCATCGCCTGGCCCCAGGACATCCTCGCCTTCCTGCCGCTGGTGCTGGGTTCCCTCCTGCTGGTGGACGGCGTGGGGAAACTCCCCCTGGTCCTCGCCGCCACCCATTCCAGAAACTCCGTCTTTGTCCCCCTGCTCCTCTCCTCCCTGATCCCACTGGTCCTGGGACTCCTGCTGGTCATCAATCCCTTCCACGCCGCTCAGATCGTCATCATGGTCTTTGGCGCGGCCCTGCTGGCCGACGGGATCAGCGACCTGACCACGGCCCTCCTGTCCCGCAAGTCGGATGCCGGAGGAAAAGCCCCGGACTGACCGTCCGCTTCTGCCTGAAAACCAGGACGCCCCCGGGCGTCCTGGTTTTCTAATCACCGCTTTCCGGTCCGGTTGCGTGGACAACCGAGTATTCCGCCCCCCAATGGTACCATGGTCTTAACCAAAAGAGTGTCTCGGACCCACGGGTACCGGGACCGGAAAGTAGGAAAATGATGACCACCTTTCTCGTTTTGATGGCCTTTTTCACCGTCCTTGTATTTTCCCGCGTGGCCGCGAAAGGACCCTTTCGAGTGCCCCGCCTGGGCTGGCAGAACTGGTTTTTCCTGTTCCTGAGCAGCTCCTTCCTGGGGTGCCTGTTTGAAATGGTTTTCGTGTGGCTGGGCACCGGCGTCCTTATGAGCCGCAGCAGCCTGCTCTACGGCGCGGTCAGCATCGTCTGGGGCCTGGGCGCAGTGCTGATGCTCCTGGTCCTCTACCCGCTGCGGCGGTACGGGGGCTGGGCGGTGTTTGCAAGCGGCGCGGTGCTGGGCGGCAGCTTTGAGTACCTGGCCAGCCTGCTTCTGGAGCGGGTCTACCACCGCCTGTTCTGGGACTACTCCCACATCCCCTTCAACCTGGACGGCCGCACCAACCTGCTGTACGCCGCCTTCTGGGGGCTGGCCGGTGTGGCGTGGGGCTACTGGCTGGTGCCGCGGCTGCTGAAGCGGCTGGAGCACCTCCCGCCCAAGGGGGGACGGGTGGCCGCCACCGCGCTGGCGCTCCTCCTGACCATGGACATGGGGCTCTCGGCCGCCGCCTTCCTCCGGATGGAGGAGCGCAGCCACGGACTGGCGCCCAGCAACCGCCTGGAGCTGGCCCTGGATACCTGGTACGACGACGGCACCATGCAGCGGCGCTATCAGAACATGACGCAGCCGCTCTCCGCGCCGTGACTGGCGCAAACGAACGCACCCCCGGCGCGGGCGTGAGGGCCCCCCCGGGGGG